>JBKBRE010000001.1:0-127759 GCA_046292265.1 Pseudolabrys sp.
CTCGATGACCTTCGGCATCAGGTAGTCCTGCGCGAAGCCGCGCGCGGTGTCGCGCACCATGCGCTCGTCCTCGGTCAGCTCGAACTCGATGCCGAGCGGATCCTCCCACTGGAAATCCTTGTCCTTGAGCATGGCGGGCTTGGCGGCGCGCGTCTCGGCCGGCTGCGACATGGGAACCTCCTGCAGTTGCTCTCAACCAGGCCCACATGGATCACGCGCTCACACCGCGCTCGCGCGGTTCCACGTATAGCCCGGTTTTCCGTAATAGAAGCCGTTGGAATACGGTGCGGCGGGTTTGATCGCCTCCAGCTTGGCCGCGGCCTCGTCGGGAGCCAGACGTTCGTCGAGGACGTCGGTGAAGATTGACGCGACCGCGACCATATCGAGAGAATGCGGCGAGAGGCGGAAATGCGACACGCCCATCTTGCGCAACGCCGGCAGCTCGTGAATCAGATTGAGATATTCGTAGGAGAGCGTTTGCACGCCGTTGACGGCGAGGAACGGGCGGCCGTCCAGCGTATTGAGCTCTAGGCCGTCGGGGTCGTTTTCGCATACGAAACGGCAAGTGTCTTTGGTACGGCCATGCGCGCGAGCGTGGTAGCAGCGGGCGGAGAGGGCGAGGGGCTGGCGTCCAAAAACCTGAAGCTCGGTCTCGAATCCGTGTTCGCGCCCCAATCCGAGAGCGCGCACGCCTTCGCAGAAAGCGGCGATCGCCGTGGCCGGCATTTCCGCCGGCAGGCAGATATTGCGCGCGCCATTGCGGGCCAGGAAGGCCGCCGTGCGTTCATTATATACGTTCACCAGCGGCCCGACGTGGTGCGGCCGGCCTTTCAGCTTGAGCAGCGCCGAGCCGTCGTTCGCCTCCACCAGGAAGCCCTCGGCGGTGCAAATCTGGTCCACCAGCCTGCGGTCGATCTTGCTCACCACTTCGGACAGCGAGGAAAACACCACGGTCTTTCCGGCGGCCGAGAGGCGCTCGGCGACCGCCTGATAATGCGGCTCGATCAGCGGCGCCCGCTTGGAGCAGATCGCCTCGCCGATATAAACAGTGGAGACCGGCGCCTCGTCGGCGATGCGGAAATAGAAGTCGCGCCATTGCTCCGGCTGCCAGTTGAACAGCACCGGCCCCAGCGTAACGCTGCCTCCCCGCTCCGGCACGCTCATCTCCACGCCTTGCTGCGGTAGGCGCCCTGGGTCTCGCGGTGGCCTTCGGTCAAGGCCAGCAGATTGGCGAGCGCCGGCTCTTGACCCGACATGAGGTCGTCCACCGCCTTGCGGAAGGCCGAGACCACGGCTTTCACATAGGCGCGACTGCGCTGGCGGCCTTCGATCTTCAGCGCGGTGACGCCTGCGCGCATGATATCGGGCAGCAGGCCCGACAGATTGAGGCTGACCGGCTCCTCGAACGCGTAATAGCCCTCGGACCTGGCGCTGCACAGGTAACGGCCCTTGCAGATGGTCGGATAGCCGGCGTTCTCGCCGCAGGCGAAACGGTCGATCATGAACGGACCGAGCTTGGTGGTCAGGGCGCCGTCCTCGTCTTCCTCGTAGCGCACATCGGCGGCCGGCGAGCACACTCCGTCCATATTGGTGGACACGGCGGTGGCGTAATTGGTGAGGCTGCAACGGCCTTCCGCCATCATGCCGATATTGCCGAAGATGAAGGCTTCGATCTCGCAGGGTATCTCCCGATGCAGCTCGGCGATCTCGGCGACCGTCAGGATCCGCGGCAGCACCACACGCTTGACGGCAAAGGCCTCGCAATAGAACCGGATCGCTTCCGGCGACGACGCGCCGGCCTGCACCGACAGATGCAGCCGCAAGCGGGGGTAGGTTCGCGCGGCATAATCCGCCACGCCCATGTCCCCGACGATCACCGCGTCGATGCCGATTCCGGCCGCCAGGTCGATCGCGTCGCGCCAAAGGTTGAAACGTCCGGCCGGCGGAAAGGTATTCACCGCCAACAGCACCTTCGCGTTCCGGGCGTGAGCGTAGCCGACCGCCTGTTGCAACTCGGTCGGCGTGAAATTCAAGCCGGGAAAATTCCGCGCATTGGTTTCGTTCTGCAAACCGCAATAGACGGCATCGGCGCCGGCATCGACCGCGGTGCGCAGCGCCGCCGGGGTGCCGGCCGGGCAGACCAGTTCGGGCCGAACATAACCGCGGTCAGGCATGACGTCGGTCCGATTGCAGCGCGCGGATGGTCGAAACGGCCAACGCGGCCGGCTTTGCCAGCGGCCCGAACGAGCTGAGTACGCTGTCGAGCGCGCTGCCCTCGAAATCGTCCAGCGCGTTGCGCAGCGCCACGACGGCCTCGGTATCGCCGCCGATGCGCAGGTCGCGGCTGAAGAACAGCGCGTCGCCGTCCTGCGAACCCTCAATCATGTCGAGCAGGTTGACGAAGGTGCCCGCGATGCTCGCGTCATGCGCGGGCTTTTCGTTGCGGCGATAGGCGCGCAGAGCAGGACGATTATTGTCGGGCATCAGTATCAGCACGAAGGGAAGGTCGATCGGATCGATCAGGAAGCGCTTGCGCGCATGCGCGCCCAGGCGCGCGAACAACTCGGGGCGGTCCCGCGCGACGTGCGATGCGATCCGGCTCAGGACCGGCTGCATCACCGCCAGCGGCGTCATCGCCAGCAGCACGCCCGGGATGTTCTGCAGCAGCGCCCGTAACGACGCACCCGACTCTGCGCGAGAGGAAGCTAGCATTGCGGCAACTTAAAGCGGGCCGGCGACCGCCCGGTTGACCGAAGTCAAGCGGGCCGGTCCACAACCCGGCGGGCGCGACCAGGGAACGCGCGCGCCCGGGGCGTCCGCGCTCGTGCGGCGCGCGTCCGGCCGGACGATGACGCTAATTGCCCTGAAAGACCGGCTTGGCCTTGGCGACGAACGCTTCGTAGGCGCGCTCGTAGTCCTTGGTCTGCATGCAGATCGCCTGCGCCTGCGCCTCCGCCTCGATGGCCTCGTCGATGCCCATGCTCCATTCCTGATGAATGCAGCTCTTGGTCATGGCGTGGCCGAAGGTCGGGCCCGCGGCCAGCGATTTCGCCTGCGCCTGCGCCGCCTCGAGCAAACCCTCGGGCTCGCAAAGCTTCGTGTAAAAGCCCCACCGTTCGGCTTCGGCGCCGTCCATTGCACGGCCGTTGTAGAGCAGGTCGGCGGCGCGGCCCGCGCCGATGATGCGCGGCAGCATGTTGCAGGCTCCCATGTCGGCGCCGGCCAGGCCGACACGCACGAACAGAAAGGCCACCTTGCTGCGCGCGGTGCCGAAACGCAGGTCGGACGCCATCGCCAGAATGGCCCCCGCCCCCGCGCAGACGCCGTCAATCGCGGCGACGATCGGCTGCGGACAGGCCCGCATGGCCTTGACCAGATCGCCGGTCATGCGGGTGAACGCGAGCAGCCCCGCCATGTCGCCGTTCCGCTGCATTTCCACCAGCGGGCCGATGATTTCATGCACATCGCCGCCGGAGCAGAAATTGCCGCCGGCGCCCGCGAGCACCACCGTCTTGATCGTGTCGGCATAGACGAGATCGCGGAACATGTCGCGCAGCTCGGCATATGACTCCAGCGTAAGCGGATTCTTGCGCTCCGGCCGGTTGAGCGTGATCGTCGCGACCGGCCCGTCCGCCTGCCACAGGAAATGCTGCGGCTTGAAATTGTCGAAGTCGACGCGCGGCGGGCGAAAGCGCGCGGCCGTGCTTTGCGGGATCGTCACTCTGTTGGACATCGTCACCTCCTCTATCCTGCGAAAGTCAGTCCGCCGCTCACGCTCATCACCTGGCCCGTGACGTAATCGGATTGCGGGCTGGCGAAGAACAGAACGGCGGCGGCAATTTCCTCAGGCTTGGCGAACCGGCGGAACGGGATCGCCTTGAGGAAGGCCTCGCGCAGCTTTTCCGAACGGGTCGCGAGCATCGGCGTGTCGGTCGGACCCGGACATACGCAATTGACGTTGATCGAGTAGCGCGCGACCTCGCGCGCGAGCGACTTGGTGAAGGCGATGAGCCCGCCTTTGGCGCCGGCGTAGACCGTCTCGCCGCTGCTGCCGACGCGCCCCGCGTCGCTGGCGATATTGACGATCTTGCCGGCATTGGCCGCGATCATCGGGGGCAGCAGCGCCTGCGTCAGATGCGCCGGACCGGCGAGGTTGATGGCGATCGCGCGATCGATGAACTCCGGCGTATTCTGCATGTAGGGCTGGATATCGCCCCAGCCGGCTGCATTCACCAGGATATCGACGCGCGGGTAGCGCTTGAGCACCTCGGCGGCGGCGGCGCGGATCGAATTCGAATTGCTCATATCGATGGCGACGAAATCGACCGGCTGGTTGGTTGCGGCGGCCTCCTGCTTAAGCTCCTCGCCTTTGGCGACGTTCACATCGGCGCAGATCACGGTCGCACCCGCCCGCGCGAAAGCCATGACCGTGGCCTTGCCGATGCCGGAGGCGCCGCCGGTGACCAAAACCGTCTTGCCATCGAATTTCATCGCACCGCTCCTGTTTTCGTCTCAATCGGGGACCCGGTGGAACCGGCCAGAAACGCCTGCACACGCGCACGCGTCTCCGCGTTGCTCAGCAGCAGCCGGGTGAACTCCAGTTCGTCGGCATAGCCGCCGCGGTCCTGGTGTCCGGCCGCGGCGATGCAAGCCTTGGCGGCGGCCAGCGCGGCGACCGGCAGTTCCGCCACGCGGCGCACGATGGCGCCGGCGCTCTGCGCCAGCTCGGCGCGCGGCGCCGACCAATGCACGATCCCGAGCGCGCTCGCGGCAGCGCCGTCGAGCACTTCGGCGCCCAGGATCAGCCGCGCGGCGACGGCGGGGCCGCATAAGCGGCTGAGCCGCTGCGTCCCGCCGGCGCCGGGGATCAGGCCGAGCCGCACTTCCGGCAGCCCCAATTTGGCTTCCGCCGCCGCGATCCGCAGATCGCAGGCCAGCGTCAGCTCGAACCCGCCGCCCATCGCCGCCCCGCCGATCTCGGCCAGAACGACCTGCGGCAGCCGCTCGATCCTGCCGAAAAGCCGTTGAATGCCGGCAACATAGGAAAATGTGCGATCGGGGCCGTCGGCCATGTCCATGCGCGCGCGCATTTCCTTCAAATCGGCGCCGGCGCAGAACGCCTTCTGGTCCGAACGAACATGCAGGACGGCGCACGATGGAGCGGCGGCCAGGGCGTCGAGTTTGGCGTCGAATTCCCGCAGCCATGCCTCGCTGATCGCGTTCACCGGGGGACGGCACAGTGTCAGCGTCGCGACAGGACCGATGATGTTCATCTCCATCATGATGCCGCCCTCTCCGTGACAAGCGCGCGGCTGATGACCACCCTCTGTATGTCGTTGGCGCCCTCGTAGATCTTGCTGGCGCGCACCGCGCGGAAAATCCGTTCGACGTGATAATCGGTCATATAGCCTGCGCCTCCGAGCGTCTGAATCGCGTCGGAGCAAATGCGCTCGGCTGCTTCGGTGGCAAACAGCTTCGCCATCGCGGCCTGCTTGAGGCACGGCAGGCCCTGGCTTCGCAGAGCCGCGGCGTAGTGCACAAGCTCGCGCGCAGCTTCGAGCTGCGTCGCCATTTCAGCCAGACGAAACGCGACGGCCTGATGCTCTATGATCGTCTTGCCGAAACTCGTGCGCTCCTGCGCGTACAGCAGCGCGATATCGAGGGCGGCGCGGGCCATGCCCACCGCCTGCGCGGCGATGCCGATGCGGCCGCCTTCCAGATTGGCAAGGGCGATGCGGTAGCCCTGCCCTTCGGCGCCAAGCCTGTTCTCTTCCGGCACCCGGAGCTCGTCGAAGACGATTTCGCATGTATCCGACGCGTTCTGCCCCATCTTGTTCTCAACCCGCCCGACGCGATAACCGGGCCGGTTGGTTTCGACGATGAAGCAGCTGATGCCCTGCTTGCCCTGCCCAAGCTCCGTCGCGGCAAAGACCAACGCCACGTCGGCATTCTTGCCGGAGGTGATGAATTGCTTCGTTCCGTTCAGGAGATAGGCTCCGCGCCGGCGCTCGGCGCGGGTGCGGATCGCGGCGGCGTCGGAGCCGCCCTGCGGCTCGGTCAGGCAAAAGGCGCTCAGCAACTCGCCGCGCGCCATTGGCCGCAAATACTTCTCTTTCTGCTCCGGCGTGCCGTACTCGACCAGCGGCATGCAGCCGACGGAATTGTGGCCGCTCATGATGGTGGAGACGGCCCCGTCGCCGGCGGCGACTTCCTCAAGCGCGACCGCATAGGAGACGTAGTCGGCCCCGACACCGTCCCATTCCGGCGGGACCGTCATTCCCATGAAGCCGAGCTTGCCCAATTCGCGCAGCGCGGCGCGCGGAAATTTTCCCTGGCGATCCCACTCGGCCGAATAAGGAGCCAGGCTGCGTTGCGCGAATTCGCGCGCCGTGGCCTGTACCCGCTCCTGCTCTTCGGTCAGCAGCATGGCATCTACTCGGCTGCCTGGCGTCGCGCGACTTCAATTCCCTTCAGTATCTCGCGCGCGACAATCAATTTCTGCACTTCGGTTGCGCCCTCATAGATTCGCAGCGCGCGGATCTCGCGATAGAGCGCTTCGACCTTGACGCCGACCCGCACGCCATTGCCGCCGAACAGCTGGACGGCGCGATCGATGACGCGCTGCGCCATCTCGGTCGCAAAGGCTTTGGCGGTCGACGCCTCGCGCGTGATGCGCGGCGCGCCGCGGTCCTTCTCCCACGCCGCGCGGTAGACCAGCAGCGCGGCGGCGTCGATGTCGATGGCGCTGTCGGCCAGGGCCGCCTGCGTGAGCTGCATATCCGCCAGCGGCGCTCCGAACAGCTTGCGGGTCGTTGCGCGGCCGGTCATCTCGTCGAAACCGCGGCGCGCCAGGCCGAGAGCCGCGGCGGCGACGGTCGAGCGGAAGATGTCGAGCGTCGCCATCGCGACCTTGAAACCTTCGCCGGCGCCGCCCAGCCGGTTCGCCAGGGGCACGCGGCAGCCGTCAAACCGCAGGGTCGCGAGCGGGTGCGGAGCGATGACGTCGATGCGGCTGGCGATCTCAAGACCCGGCGTGCCGGCATCGACGACGAAGCTGGAAAGACCTTTCGCGCCCGGCCCCTCGCCGGTCCGGGCGAACACGACATAGTGGTCCGCGATACCGCCGTTGGAAATCCAGGTCTTCATGCCGTCGATACGGACGTGCGCCGGACCGTCCTTGGCCGCGGTCGTGGCCAACGCGCCGACATCCGAGCCGGCTTCCGGCTCCGAGAGCGCGAAGGCGGCGAGATGACGGCCATCGCGCACCGGCGGCAGGTACTTGGCTTTGGTCTCGTCGCTGCCGAAAAGCGATATCGACCCGGTCCCCAGTCCCTGCATGGCAAAGGAAAAGTCGGCCAGGCTGTCGTGCCAGGAAAGCACTTCGCGCGCCACGCAGAGCGTGCGCACGTCGAGCTTCTCCGACAGGCCGCCATAGGCCGCCGGGACGACAGCCTTGAGCCAGCCGGCCTCGCCCAAGGCACGCACGAGCGAGCGGCAGGAACGGTCCACGTCGGCGTGATCGATGTGGCGGGGGACCTCGCGGCCGGCCCAGTCTTCGAGGCCCGCCCCAAATTGCCGGTGGGCCTCGTCGAAGAAGGGCCATGCAAGATGGGCGAGCGGCGGCTTCATTCGTCGCCACCGTTCTTGTCGGCTCGCTTGTTGCGCAGCATGAAGCGCTGGATCTTGCCGGTCGCGGTCTTCGGCAGGCTGTCGACGAATTCGATCCAGCGCGGATATTTCCAGGGGCCGATGGCGCGCTTCACGTGGACTTTCAGCTCTTCGTAGAGGGCCCGTCCCTTGTCGTCGTCCGCGCGATCCTTGAGCACGACGAATGCTTTCGGCTTGATCAGACCCTCGCCGTCCTCCGCGGGAACGACCGCCGCCTCGAGGACCTTCGGATGAGAAACCAGGGCGTCCTCGATTTCGAACGGCGACACCCAGATGCCGCTCACCTTGAACATGTCGTCGGTGCGCCCGCAGTAGATGTAGACCCCGTCCGGGCGGCGTCTGTACTTGTCGCCGGTGCGGGTCCACTCGCCCAGGAACGTCCGCCGCGACTTCTCGCGCTGATTCCAGTACCCGGCCGCGGACGATTCGCCGCGCACCAGGAGTTCGCCCATTTCGCCGTCGCCGATATCCTGCAACCGCTCGTCGACCAGCCGCAGATCGTAGCCGTCGACCGCCACGCCCGACGTGCCGTATTCGACCGCGTTCGGCAGGTTGGTCAGAAAGAGATGCCCCATTTCCGTCGAGCCGACGCCGTTGACGATGTCGAGGCCGAAGCGCCGCTTCCAGTCGGTGCCGACATGCGCGGGCAGCGACTCGCCGGCCGAGAAACAAAGCCGCAGCCGGCTGGACATGTTTTCCGGCTTGCATTCGGGGTCGGCGAGGATCGCCGCATAGAGCGTGGGCACGGCGAAGAACATCGTCGGCTGATAGCCGCGCAGCATCTCGAACACGGTCTGCGGCGTCGGGCGCTCGGGATAAAAGAGCGACGTCGCGCCCACCCACATCGGACAGAACATCGCGTTGCCGAGGCCGTAGGAAAAGAACAGCTTGGCGGCCGAGAACACGACATCGTCCTCGCGATAGCCGATGCGGCGCTGGCCGGCCGCCTCCGCCATGACCTTGGGGTTGGAATGCACATGCATCACCCCCTTCGGCATTCCCGTCGTTCCGGACGAGTAGAGCCAGTAAGCAACTTCGTCGGCCGCGGTCCGCGCCGGCGCCGAACCTTCGTTCTCGGCGGCCAGGAGCTGATCGAGCCGCGGTACCGACGGCGGGCCGCCGCCGACGACCACGATACCCTTGAGGTTCGGCAGATCTTTCGCCGCCTCCTGCACGACGGGGAGCAACGCAGGCGAGACAAAGATCGCCTTGGCGCGCGAATCTTCGAAAAGATAATGATACTGATCGACGGTCAGACGCGTGTTGATCAGTACCGGAACGATGCCGGCGCGAATGGCTCCCCAGAACAGCACGGGGAAGTCGACCGTATCGAGCAGGACCAGCGCGATCCGGTTCTCCGGCTCGATGCCCATGCGCGCCAGCACGGGGCCGACTCGCGCCGCTGAATCGCGCAGCTCTGCATAAGTAAGGTTTCGCGACGGATCGACAAAAGCGGTCTTGTCGCCCCGTCCTTCAGCGACGTTCCGATCGACGAAATCAACTGCAGCATTGTAATCGCGAGGCGCGATCATCAGCGGTCGCCCATCAATTTTCCCATTTGAGAAAACTACGGGCCAATTGCAGCCCAATCCTTGACTTCGGTCAGGCACTTCTTCCGAAGCCGCACCGATGGCCGCGGCAAACCTTGATTTTAGTCATGGAACGGCGATGCCCGTCGGGCCATTTTAATAAACAAGGAGCACCATTATGAACGCACCTACGCCGCAGCCGAAAATGCGTCTGCTGCGATTGAAGCTTAATGGGCGCTGGCGCGAAGACGCCGTACTCGAAACGGAATTGCTTGTCGATTATCTGCGCGACATAGCGCATCTCACCGGTACGAAAATCGGATGCGACGGCGGGGAGTGCGGCGCCTGCACCGTCCTGGTCGACGGCGAAGCCGTGCCGGCCTGTATCACGCTCGCGGCGCGATGCGAGGGGCGGAACGTCGAAACGATCGAGGCTTTGGCGTCCCAGAATCGCTTGAGCCGCCTGCAGCTCGCCTTTCATGAAAAGCTCGGCGCGCAATGCGGCTTCTGCACGCCGGGGATGATCATGGCGGCCGAAGCGCTGCTGCGCCGCAATCCGACGCCGACCGAGAGCGAAATTCGAACGGCCCTGTCGGGAAATCTTTGTCGCTGCACGGGTTATGTGAAGATCATCGAGGCCGTTCAGACGGCCGCAGAGGCGGCCACATGACCGCTGTATCGACCATAGACGGCGAGCTTGCCCGCCGCGGCGTTCCATTGATTGACGGCATCGAAAAAGTCACCGGCCGCGCGCGCTACACGGCCGATCTTGACCATGCCGACGCCCTGGTAGGACGCATTCTGCGCAGCCCCGTCAGCCACGGAGACATTGCAAGGCTGGATGTCTCAAGAGCGCGCGCACTCAAAGGAGTCTTTGCCGTCATCACCGGCGAGGATTGCCCACACACCTACGGCGTCCTTCCCATCGCCATGAATGAATATCCGCTGGCGCGCGGGCGCGTTCGCTATCGCGGCGAGCCGATCGCGGCGGTTGCCGCCGTCGACGCGGAAACGGCGCAGCAGGCTCTCGACCTGATCGAACTGGAACTGACGGAACTTCCCGCTTACTACACGTCCGAATCTGCGCGCGCGCCGGACGCCGTCCCGCTGCACGAAAACAAGCCCGGCAACGTCGAAAGAGAGGTCCATCATCAGTTTGGCGACGTCGCGCAGGGCATGGCTGCCGCCGATCTGGTGAGGGAAGAGAGCTTCAGTTGCGCCGAGATCAATCACGCGCAAATTGAACCGCACGCAAGCCTGGCCGAATTCGACCCGCTGACCGGCCGCCTGACGGTGCAGACCGTGTCGCAGGTCGGCTATTACCTGCATCTCATGCTCGCGCGATGCCTGGACATGGACTCCTCGCGCATCCGCGTGATCAAGCCTTTCATCGGCGGCGGCTTCGGTGCGCGGGTCGAAGTATTGAATTTCGAGCTTGTCACCGCACTGCTCGCTCGCGCCAGCGCCGGCAAGGTGCTGATGCAGCTCAGCCGCGAGGAGACCTTCATCACTCATCGCGCCCGTCCGCAGACCGACATACGGCTGAAAGTCGGCATGCAGAAGGATGGACGTATAACCGCATGCGAATGCGAAGTGGTGCAGCGAGGCGGCGCTTATGCCGGCTACGGCATCATCACCATTCTCTATGCCGGCGCGCTGTTGCACGGCCTCTACGACATTCCCGCGGTCAAGTACGACGGTTACCGGGTCTACGCCAATCTGCCGCCCTGCGGCGCCATGCGCGGTCACGGTTCGGTCGACATGCGCCATGCATTCGAATGTCTCATCGACCGCATGGCCCGCGAACTCGGGATTGACCCGTTTGCCGTCCGGCGCGCCAACCTATTGCAGGCGCCGACCAGGACCCTGAACGACCTGATGGTCAACAGCTATGGACTGGCGGAATGTCTCGACAAGGTCGAGCGGGCGAGCCAGTGGCGTGACCGTATCGGTCGCCTACCGCCTGGCAAAGGGCTGGGCATGGCCTGTTCCCACTACGTCAGCGGGGCCGCCAAGCCGATCCATTTCACCGGCGAGCCGCACGCTGTCGTGGCTCTCAAGCTGGATTTCGACGGCGGCGTAACGGCGCTCACCGGCGCGGCGGATATTGGCCAGGGCTCCTCCACGATGGTTGCGATCGCCGTGGCCGAGACCCTCGATATCTCGCTCGACCGGGTGCGCGTCGTTGCCGCTGACACGGCTGTCACGCCCAAGGACAACGGCGCCTATTCCTCGCGCATAACCTTCATGGTGGGCAATGCCGCGATCGATGCCGCGAAAAGGCTGAAGACGATTCTGGTCGCGGCGGCAGCAAGCAAGCTGGATGCGCGGCCGGACGACGTCGAATGCGTGGGCGAGACTTTTCGCGTCGCCAACAGCAATCAGTCGGTCCTGCCTTTCGCAGACGTCGTGGCCGCGGCGCTGGTGGCGGAGGGCGCCATCACCGTCAAAGGATCATTCACCTGCCCGCCCGAAGCCCAGGGCGGTAAACATCGGGGCGGCGCCGTCGGGTCCACCATGGGCTTCAGCTATGCCGCGCAGGTGGTCGAGGTAAGCATCGACGACGCGACCGCGGCCATAACGGTAGACAAGGTCTGGGTGGCGCTCGACTGCGGCCATGCCATCAATCCGCTCGCCGTCGAAGGACAAATCCAGGGATCGGTGTGGATGGGCATGGGCCAGGCCATGAGCGAGGAAACCCGTTATCTCGAGGGTCTGCCGGCTCATGCCAGCCTGCTCGAATATCGCATGCCGACCATCATGGATTCCCCGCCGATCGAAACGCATATCGTCGAGACCCACGACCCTTATGGACCGTTCGGCGCCAAGGAAGCCAGCGAAGGCGCCCTGGCCGGGTTTCCTCCGGCCCTGGTGAACGCTGTCGCCAATGCTCTCGGCATTGATCTGAATGAGCTGCCGGTAACGCCTGACCGGGTTATGGACGCGCTGATCCAGCGCCGGCGGCAGGCAAGACTTGCCCGCGCTTCGAAGGCCGCGCCATGACCGCTCTCTTATCGAACTTCCATCTGACCCGGCCCACGACAATCGAAGAGGCGATTGCCGCACGCCGCGAGTGTTCGGGCGCCAAGTTCGTCGCAGGTGGCACGGACCTGCTGGTGAATATGCGCCACGGCATCGCGAGCCCAGAAATCCTGGTCGATCTTTCCGGAGTTCGCGAACTGACCGAGATCGACTTAGGCGCATCCGAAGCGACCATCGGCACGGGCGTGACCATTGCCGAACTTGCTCGCAACGCAATGATCGCTACCCGCTATCGGGCGCTCGCCCAAGCGGCCGCGGCCATCGCCGGTCCCGGCCATCGCGCCATGGGCACGGTCGGCGGCAACTTGTGTCTCGATACGCGCTGCGTCTACTACAATCAAAGCGAATGGTGGCGAAAGGCCAACAACTATTGCCTCAAGAATCGCGGAGATACTTGCCATGTGGCGCCGCAAGGGCAACGTTGTCATGCCGCCTTCACCGGCGATCTGGCGCCCGCCCTGCTCGTTCTCGGCGCCGAAATAAGCATTGCCGGCGCGCAAGGCCGGCGACGGATTCCCCTGAGCGGGCTCTACGTCGAAGACGGCCGCGCACATCTTGCCCTGACCGACGGCGAACTCATTGCGGCGGTCCATCTGCCGCCGGCCGCGCCTCCATCGGCATACGAAAAAGTACGAACGCGGGCGGCCGTCGATTATCCCCTGGCCGGGGTGGCAGTCGCGCTCTCGACCTCCGGCACGACGGTCAAGTCGCTCCGCGTGGCGTTGACCGGCACGAACTCCCGGCCCTTCCTGCTCGGCGACACGGAGGCCTTCTCCGGGCGGTCCGTCGACGAGAAGCTCCTTCAGGAGATCGACCGGCTGGTGCAGAAGCAGGTGCAGCCGATGCGCACGACCCTTGCGTCGGCGAACTATCGCCGGATTACGGCCGCCGCCCTGGCAAGACGTCTGACCGCAAGTCTCTGCGCAGCCAGAACGACCTGACAAAACTTTCCGATTCGGGATACTCCGGCCGAATAGGCGGAGGTGCCGCGGCTAGGACGCGGGAAGGACGGCCGTCGCCTCAAGCTCGATCTTGGCCGGTGTGTCGAGCAGATCGGCAACAAAGATCATGCTCATCGCCGGGTAATGGTCTCCCATCAGCGACTTCCAGATACGCCCGAGCTCGCGGCGGCCGGCCAGATAAGCAGGCTTGTCGATACAGAATGCGGTCAATCTGAAGATATGGTTCGGCTTGCCGCCCGCCCCCGCCAAGATGACGAGGATATTCTTGAGCGCCTGCTCGAACTGCGGAACGAGATTTTCACTCTGGAACTGCTGGTTCGCGTCCCAACCAACCTGGCCGGCAATGAACACGAGGCGGCCGGCCGGCACGCTGATGCCGTTTGCATAGCCAACCGGCGGCGCCCAACCCGGGGGATGAAGAATTTGAACCGACAACAAAGCCTCCCATCGCAAAAGGCGCCCGGCAGGGCCTTGTTACCGGCATCCGGTTCTACCGGACCGGCCGCAATGTTCCCCGCACCGCACTGCGTTCGTCAGCCGCGATATGGCGCAGCTTGGCAATGTCTTTGACCACGACTTGCGATGCGTCGATGGTCACGCCGACCGTTCTTAGCCGCGCAAAGGCGCGAGACAACGATTCAGGCGTCAGCCCAAGCCGGGCGGCAATCAATACCTTGTCGTAAGGCAGCGCGATCGCACAATTGCCCTGCTTGACGACCGACAGCGACGCAAGAAACTCGGCGACCCGCTGCACCCCGCTTTGTGCTTTGAGCTGCTCGACCTGCTGGACCAGGTGGTGCAGATGCTGCGAGGTGGATGCGATCATCGCCAAGGCAATGTCCGGACTTTCCCGAATGCAACGGACGATATGATCGGCAGGAATACGTGCTACTCGCGCGTCAGTAACCGCCTCTGCGGTGGCCGGATATCGGCTTCCCGTGAACGCGACTGCCTCGGCGAAGCTCTCACCTTTTGTCAGGATGTGGATGACGGTTTCGTCGCCGGATGGCGTCACGCGGCAGAGCTTTACCCATCCGTCGATGACAATAAAAAAAGCTGTCGCCGGATCGCCTTGTCGAAACAGCCACTCGTGCGGTCTCAGCATTGCGGCCGTTGCCGGCTCGACGATGTGCTCGACCGTGCCGGCTCTCAGCCCGCGAAAAATCGCGACCCT
The DNA here is from genome assembly GCA_046292265.1 of Pseudolabrys sp. Taxonomy (GTDB): domain Bacteria; phylum Pseudomonadota; class Alphaproteobacteria; order Rhizobiales; family Xanthobacteraceae; genus Pseudolabrys. Next base: position 14,376 of record JBKBRE010000001.1, read on the forward strand.
CGTAATGACCTGGAGATCGCCAAGCGTGAGTCTTGAAGACATGAAATAATGTTTTTGATCGGCTAGCTACTCACCTTGATTTTGATCAATTTGCGGATGGCAAACTTCCTTGTTGCAGTGCAAAAAAAACGCCCGCGTTAAGGCCTCACATTCGGTTAACGGCGACCCTGCGGGCAGTCTTCCGGGATCTCACGCTCAACTGGCTGCGTGCGCGCGACAAGGCCGCTTTTGAGCTCCGGCCTGCGCCCGCGGTGCGGCGTCCGACCAGCTTGTGCATTGTCGCTATGGTTATCGATCCAAGGGTCGCACGCGCAATGTCGTCGATTTCATTGATGACCGCGCGCAGGGTCCGGTCCTCCGGCGTTGACGCGACAATACCGTCCGGCTCGGCCGAATTCAGGTCTTCGAAAAGCTGCGCCACGTCCAGCAGGGTCACCCGTCGCGGATTGCCCAAGAATTGATATCCACCGCCCGCGCCGCGAACCGAGCGGACAAGACCGGCACGGCTCATGACATGCATGACCTTCGCCAGATGGTGGCTGGAAACGCCATGCCTCTCGCCGATTTCAGCGACGGATAGCTGACGGCCTTCGCGCGCCGTCAGTTCCAGAACCGCGAAGATGGCAAGCCGTGTCGAAATCTGCAGCTTCATGACATCGTTACCCGTCGCGATTCCTTCGACCGCCGCCTCGTCCGTTCAATCAAGATCCTTCTCGAGCTGTATATAGGGGCCCGCCATCATCCCTTCGCTCCGAAAAAACAGCGAAGGGAGCTGCGTATCCCTTGCGACCATGGTTCGCATCTTGCTGACGCCCGCCTTCTTGAACTCACCGGAGATCGCCTCAAGAAGCGCGCTGCCGATGCCATGCAGGCGCATCTCCGGCTCAACCGACAACGCAAATACCCAGCCGCAAGGCGCTGACCCGAACTCCCAGGCGCGAATCTCGCCAATGATAAAGCCCAATACCCGTGAATCCGCCCGATCCAGCCGATTCTTGGCGACCAGAAAGAACCGCTCGCGCAAACGACGCTTGCCATAACGCAGAAAGATATCGTTCCAGTACTCAGCCTTCGCGAATTTCGTCACGCGGGTGTCAAGCGCAATTACCTGCGGCAGGTCGGCGGCTTGCACGCGACGGACCCGTACCATCGTGTCGGCCTTGGCCCCTCGCCTGTTTCGATCGCCCGCCAATGGGATGCACCACCCTTCGCCAATCAATTAATGTATATCGTATAATTCTGCATTGTGGTACCGATTTGTCATCCGCGGGAAAAGAGGAGTACCGGCGTGACCTGCGTCCGGCCCGACGACCAATCCCGGACATGGCGGACGGCCGATGCCGTCCATATCGACGTGCGGGGCCTGGAGCCTCCGGGGCCAATGGTTGCGATTCTACAGCTCATCGACAGCGGCGAGGTCGAAGGCGCTCTTGTCGCCCACCTGGACCGTGAACCGATCTTTCTCTACCCGGAACTCGACGACCGGGGGTGGAGCCACGAGATCGTCCCGTCCTCGTGCGGCAGCGCGGACTGCGAGGATGGCGTCATGCTTCGCATGGTGCGCTGGGGCTCATGAGCATCGCCGCATCCTTTCTCGGCGGCGCGAAGAGCCGGCTATTGCCGCCATCGGTCCCGTTCCGGTTCTTCGGGGCAGCGGCCGTCTTCCACGTTGCGATGTGGCTGGGGCTGCTCGCCGCCGACGAGCCGACAAGCTTCCGCGGCGGGCTCGGCCCCACGCTGGCCTTTGTACACCTCCTGACCCTTGGCGTTCTGACCACGACGGCGATCGGCGCGTCGGTTCAACTCCTGCCTGTCGCGACACGACGCACGCTCCGCGCTGTCTGGCCGGTCAAACTGATCTTCTGGCTCGTCGCGCCTGGCCTGGCCGCGCTCGCTTGGGCGATGCATACGGCGCAAACGCGCCTTCTCATCCTGGCCGCCGTCATGACGACCCTCGGCCTGTTGCTGTTCTGCGCGCTCCTGGCGGACAACCTGCGCCGCGCCGCCAGTCTTCCCGTCGTGAGCGCCTACGGCTGGGCCGCGCTCGCGGCGCTGATATTGGTGATTGCCCTCGGGGTCGCGCTCGCGTTCAACGTAGAACTGGGGTTCCTGCCCGACCACGGCGCGGCCGCCCTCGCCCATCTCATCCTGGGCGGTTTCGGCTTCATGGGGCTGCTTGTCCTCGGCTTCAGTCATATTTTGGTGCCGATGTTCGCGCTCGCCGCGGCGCCCGCAAAGCGCCCGAGCTTCGCCGGCTTCGCCGCCGCCACGGCGGCGCTTCTCCTCGGAACGGGCGGCGCCCTCCTCGACAGCCAAGGCCTGTTGACGGCCGCCGCTTTTCTCGCCCTTGGTGCCGCCGCACTGCACCTTTGGCTGATGCACCGCACGCTCAAGACCGGCATGCGCAAACGCCTGGGCCTCTCGTTCGTTCTCGTGCGCGCTGCCTGGGTCATGCTGCCGGCGACAATCATCGCCGGCCTCGCCGCGCTATACGGTCTCGCCGGCAAGAATGGGCCGACTCTGTTCGGCTTTCTGCTGCTGTTTGGCTGGCTGCTCACCTTCCTGTTTGCGATTCTTCAGCGCATCATGCCTTTTCTCGCATCGATGTTTGTGACGCCGCCGGCGAGCGGCGGCACGGCCATCGTCGCCGAGCTCGCCGGCGCCCGATCGCTCAAGCTCCACGCCGCCTGCCACGGCCTCGCGCTCGCGGTTCTGACAGCCGCAATCTTGCTCGATAACGTCGCGGTTGCCCGCCTCGGCGCCGCCATCGGCCTGGCCGGCGCGCTCGCGTTCCTTTTCTTCACGGCCGACGTCATCCGCCGGATCCTGCCGGCGAGGAAAAGTTGACCGGCCGCGGTCGCGCTCAGATATATTGCCCCGCATCCACGCGCAGCACCTCGCCCGTGATCGAACGGGCGGCGTCAGACAGCAGGAACAGCACCGCATTGCCGACGTCCCGCGGCTCGGCCAGATCGCGCAGCACGGCTTCCGCCGCGGCCCGGCCGAGCACCTCTTCCGGCAAAGCGCGCGCCATCTCCGTCATGACCATGCCGGGCGCGACCGCATTCACCGTGATGCCCTTTTTGCCGAATTCCCGCGCCGCGGTCTTGGTCAAGCCGATCAGGCCGGCCTTGGCGGCCGCATAGTTTCCCTGGCCGAACTTGCCGCGCAGGCCGTTGATCGATGTAATATTGACGATGCGGCCGTAGCCCCGCTCTGCCATCGACGGCGCCACGGCGCGAATCATGTTGAACGCACCGGTCAGATTGACGTCGATCACCGCAGCCCAATCGGCGCTGCTCATTTTGGCAATCGAGCGGTCGCGGGTGATGCCGGCATTGTTGACTAGCAGCGTTGCCGGCTGCGGAAGTCGCGCGACGGCGGCATTGACGGCTTCGCCATCGGCGATATCGACACGAACAAATTGGTGGCGAAACGATTCCGCGCGCTCAGGCTCGCCGACATCGAAGGTCCATACCTCCGCGCCGGCTTCCCCAAGGGCGTCCGCGATGGCCCGGCCGATGCCCCGATTGCCGCCGGTGACGATGGCCCGATGATTGCGAAAGTCGAAGTGCAACTGGCGCGCAGGTTCCGATTTGACAAGCATCGGCGAGGCTCTCAACCGACCGGCTGGTCGAAACACAGCCGTTGCGACGGGCGGAAACCGCAGCGATCGAGATAGGCGAGCAAATCGCGATCCCGCCAGTCGACTTCGGTACGCAGTTTCTCCACGCGCAACGTTCCAAGATTTGCCAACAACTGCGATATCAAGGCGCGCCCGACCCCTCTCTTCCGGTAGTCCGGGTCGACACCTATCGTATCGATGACCGCCGTGGTCTCGACGCGGCCGTATTCGCCGAGGTCGACACGCGCCATGATGAAACCGACCGGCACGCCGTCGAGCTCGGCCACCAGCGAGACACGGACGTCCGATTCGGTCAGCGCGTCGGTCAGCTTGCGCTGGAAATAGGCCGACCGTTCGCGGCCGGTGATCCGCCGGTCGATCGCCGCCAGCGCCCGCACATCGCCAGCCGCCATCGAGCGTACCGGTATCTTGTCGCGCGCGAGCGGGCCGAAATCCGCCGCAGCCGGTCCGCCGTAGTTGACCTCGGCGGCCTCTCCCACATGCTGGGGGATACTAATGCCGGTGCTGCGAGCCATGACTTTCGCTCCGTGCCTTGTCGTCACTCGTCCTCGATCGACTCCGCCAGCGGCTTCAGATCGGACCGCTCGAGCATCATTCGCGGCGCCAGCCTGAATCCGGACGCATCAAAGAACCGAAGCAAGGCATGCTGGGTCCAGTCGGCCTGCGATTGCAGAGATTGAACCCCCCTCTCGCGCATAGCCGCGACAAGGCTGCTCATCAAAGAGCGCCCGATGCCGCGCTCCTGGCTCTCCGTCACCACTCCGACTGCGTCGAGCGTGGCGGTGGCCTGATCGCGGCCGAACTCGCCCCGCATGATCCGCGCGACGGCAAAGCCGACGAGAACGCCATCGCGAACCACCCCGACATGCACGAAGTCCTCCGGATGGTCACGGATGTGATTCAACCGCTTCTCAAAAAACCGGCGGCGCGGTTCTCCGACATGGGCGGAATCGATCGCCACGAGCCGATCCAGGTCGGCGGAGCGTAACGGCCGGACCTCGCCGGCAGCGGTCGTAGCGGTGGCAGTCATCCAAATGCCTCATACGTTTTCGACGTATTCCTCGTAGAGTCGCGCTTCCGTTGCGGCATCCATGCTCTCTTCGATGACCGGCAGCAGGGCCATTTCTTCCTTCTGAACGTGAGCCAGCATGCGCTCACTGAGCTCCTGGCCCAGGCGCATGAATTCATCCCATTCGGCCGGCGCAAATCCGTCGGCCAAGGCGGCTCGCGCGATCGCTGCCACGCGCATGCCAAGCGGCCGCATCGCCTCGTGCTCGCCCGTCAAATGCGCGCCGATGTCGGCGTCGCCGATCGCCTCCAGATAGGGGAAGAGCTGGCTTTCCTCGAACGCAAAGTGGCGCTCGACCTCCGCCTCCACACCGGTGGACAGATCCGACAGCAAACGGGCGACGGCGCTGTCCGCGCTGTTCGGAGGTCCGCCGCGCCGGCCGCGCACCAGCAACTGCTCAAGCCGCTCCATCAAGGCGACGGTTGCGCCGTGCTCGTCATGCAACGTCTGACTTATCCTGTTCGTAAAGCTCATCGTGCTTCCTCGGCAGCCCAGTTAGACCGAAGTTGCCGCTGTCAAATTCAGCCGTGCAGCTGCTGATACTTGGCGAGCAGGTCCTCCTGCGATTCGCTCCAGTCGGGATTCGGCACGATGCAGTTTGCCGGACAGACCAGCTTGCACTGCGGCTCGTCCTCGGCGCCAACGCATTCGGTGCATTTGAGCGGATCGATGACGTAGAGCGGATTGCCCGCGCTGATTGCCTTGTTCGGACACACCGGCTCGCATGCATCGCAGGCCGTGCAGCCCTCGGTGATCATTAAAGCCATGGCGTCGTCTCCTTACATGCTCATGCCGCCTTCGGCACCCGGCCGGCGGCCAGCTTCTCGAACCGGAACGCACCCCAAAGCGCGGCCCCGATGGCGCCCGCATACATCGAATCGGGATGGCTGCGGACCGAGATATTCATGTCCTTGATGTGTGAGATGTCTTCTTCAAGAGCGGCGACCAATCCCTTGTCGAGCGCCAAGCCCCCGGTCACCATCACGACGCCATCGAGCACGCCGATCGATTTCAGGAGTTTCGACAGCCGCGCCGCCATCGACAGGTGGATGCCTTTCAGGATGTTCGGCGTGGAAATCCCGCGGGAAACCATGTTGATCACGTCGGTCTCCGCGAGCACGGCGCAAATGCTGCTGACGACTTCAGGGTTCTCGCCCTGGCTCGAAAGCGCCCCGATCTCTTCCTGGGCTATTCCGAGATACCGCGCGATGTTCTCAAGGAATTGTCCCGAACCCGAGGCGCACTGGCTGGTCATCTTGTAGCTGATCACCTTCCCGCGCCCGTCGATCTGGATGGCGCGACCGTGCAACGCCCCGATGTCGAGCGCCGCCCGCGATTCCGGGTCCAGGTACACGGCGCCGCGCGCATGGGTGGTCATCGAGTAGAAGTGGCCAGTGTGGAACGGCACACTTTCGCCCTCACCCGTGGTCGCGACATAATTGACGTCGTCGGAGCGCAGCTTTGCGTCTTCGAGCACGGCGTCATAGACGACGCGGGCCAGCTCCAGCGGATCTCGTTGGCGGATGCGCATCACGGAGCGCGCCAGCCAGGTCTCCTCGCCGTTCTCAACCTTGAACACCGCGGCTTTGATGGTGCTGGTGCCGATATCGATGCCCGCCGCAATGGTCATTGCTCGCTCCCGTCCGCTTGGCCCAGATACGCCCGGCGCGCGAATTCCGCGGCCCCGAGAGCGCCGGTGTAGATCGAATCCGGGTTGATATTGATCGTGACGTTTCCGTAGTTCTCGGCGATCACCTTTCTCAGCTCGCGCACGGCCGCTTCATTCTTGGCGACGCCGCCGGTAAAGGTGAATTCGTCCGTGATGCCGCCGGTGCGCGAGATGATCGAGATCGCCCGCAAGATGATGGCGCGGTGCAAGCCGGCCAGAATGTCTTCGCGCTTTTCCCCGAGCGACAGACGGTCGCGCAGTTCCGCGCCGGCGAACACCGTGCACGTCGAATTGATGCGGGCCGGCCTGTCCGACTTCATCGCCAGCGGACCCAGCTCGTGCAGACCCATGTTCATTTCGTCGGCGATATAGCCAAGATACCGGCCGCAACCCGCTGCGCAGCGGTCGTTCATCTGGAAGTTTTCAACGATGCCGTTGGCGTCGATTTGAATGCCCTTTGTGTCCTGGCCGCCGATGTCGAGCACCGTGCGCGTGCGGGGATACATCAGATGGGCGCCGAGGCCATGGCAGAGAATTTCCGAACGGATGTGCTCCTTGGAGAACGGCAGCGTCACCCGGCCATAGCCGGTGCCGACGAGGTAGCTTTCCTCCATTTCGATGGCGAGCGCGCTTTCGATCAGCTTCTGGATATCCGCCGCCGCGGATTTGATCGACGATTCCGTCTTCAGCACGCGGTCCAACGCGCGGCGAAATTTGTCGCTCAGATCGCCGACCGGCGGCCTGTTCTCCACCTCGATGATCGACTTATCGTAGACATTCAGCAGCAGGTCGTAAGGGAGCCCCGCGGCCCGCGCGACTTCCTCGGCATGGGCGTGATAACGCGACCCGGCGATATCCCGAAAGAAGTCGGACTTGCGCTTTGCGCCGGGGGCATAGAGCTCGGGCGCCTCGGCGCGCAGCCGCCGAAATACTTCGCCGAGCGCCTCCTTGACGCCGGAACCAAGCTTGGCAAAACGCTCGCCTTGAATCTGGCCGATGCAGGTCTGTTCAAGATCGTCGAGCTGTTCGAGGAACTGCTCGAGCCGAAACGCTCGCTCCAGCGCTCCGAGGAACGCATCAAGTTCTATCGTGCCGCCGGCGTCGCTCAGCGCCCGCCGGAACAGCGTGAACTGTCCGTCAACATGCGCCTCCTGGCTCGCCACGCGCGCAGCCGTCGCGTAATTCGACCGCGAATTGGTGATTCCGTGACCGATGACATTGCGCCCCTCGTCGAGAAGGACGGCCTTGGTCGTCGTCGACCCGAGATCGATGCCGACAAACGTTTTCATGCGTACCTCCTCAAGCCGCCGCGCTCGCGCCAGCGCGCTTCTGATCGATCATCTGGAAGTAGCTTTCGAGACGGTTCTTGATGTTCGCCGCCGAGAAGTAGCGCGGATCGACCAGATCCGATTCGACGAATGCCGCCGGCTTGCCCGTCCGCTTCTCGATCTCGCGCATCATCAGCAGTTGACCGGCCGAGAAACTGTTGCAGCTCTTGATCGAGTTGATCAGCAGGCCGTCGGCTTCATACTCGTTGATGTAGTTCGCCAGCATGTCGATGCGCATCGGCAGGCTGCGGTTGGTGTAGACGCCGAGGCAATATTCGGCCAGCGTCTCCAGCGGCTTGTCGGGATCGTGACGGAAGCCGAGATCGTAGACGCCGCCGACCTTGGTGTAGCTCGAGGCGACGACCACCGCGCCTTCGTCGTAGAACATTTTCCAGAACTGGCGGAAGCTGGTGTAGTTGGGCGGCCCCTCGACGACCAGCCGGTATTTCTCCTTGCCCATGTCGCCGTCGGGCGTCACCGGTCCCTGGCCCTTGGCCAGGCGGTCTTCGACTTCCTCGCGCAAGAAGCGGTAGTAGTCGATCGCGTCCTGGGTGCCACGGAACGCGCCGAAGATCGGCCCGATATAGTAGATGCCGCCGAAATAGGCGTCGATCGGCGACGGCTTGGCTTTGGCGCTTTGCAGCACCCGGACCAGGTCATCCTCGGCCTTGGTGGACTTCTTCAGGTATTCGCGCAGCCGGTCGATATCGAACTTGACGCCGGACACCTGCTCGAGCTTCGGGATGACGTCTTCCTTCAGCTGCTTCACCATGTAGTCGATCATGTTCTTGGTGATCTTGCCGTCCCCCATGTACGGCGTGTGCAGCATGATCGTCTCGCACTTGTACTGCTCGCGCAGCAGTTCAAACCACTTCATGAAGGTGAAGCAGCCGGTATAGGAAAGCAGCAGCACATCGGGGTTCGGGAACTTCTTGCCATTGGGAGCAATGTTGCCCTTGGCCATCATGCCGATATCCGACTTCACATAGGTGCAGACGTCCTCGGAGTGGCCGATCTTTTCCGCCTCGAGCACGAAGCTGCCGCTGACGCGGCGCAACCCGTTCTGAATGGCATTGACCTCGGGCAGGTTGTTCACCAGATCGAAGCACATGATCAGTTCATTGAGATTGCCCGGCACGAAGGTGGCCGCCACCTTGGCGCCGGTTTCGGGCGCGCTCGTCAGCCGATCGTAATGTGCGGCCATCATCTCCTTCTGCTTCACCATGGAAGCGTCCTTGACGACTTCCTTCACCGGCGCGCGGGAGGTGACAATCTTGGTCTGCGTCGTCATGCTCCGCTCCACAGTTTGATTGAATCGGCGAAGGTACCGGCCTGCTCTCTGATCGGCTGCATCTGGCCCGAGTTCTCGGCATACTTGAATGCGATGTAGGGGATGCCGGCCTCCTTGAGGACGTGTTGCAGCATCGGGCGCTCGAGCAGGGCCGGATCGCAGAAGCTCGGCGCCGCGAAGATCACGCCTTCCGCCGCGGTACGCTTGACCGCGCGAACGAGGTGCTGGCCCTTTTCCTTCTGGTCCGGCTCGTATTTCGCGGCCGTCGACTCGGAATGGTGCAGAAACGCGCTCGACAAGTTCTGCAACGGGTCGCCTTCGGTCTCGACGTCGCCGATGAGCCACCGCGTCACCAGCAGGAGGTCGTCGTCGACCACGTAACAGCCCGAGAGCTCGAGCGACTTGATCAGGTTGAGGGGCGGTTGCTCGCAGAACATGCCCGTCAGCACAATGCGGCAGTTGTCGCGCATCGGACGCTCGTCGGCGCGCGCGGCCGCCAGGTATTCGCCCAATAATTCCGTATGTTCCTCCACCGGCAGCACAAGGCCGGCGCGCACCATCAGATAGACTTCGGCGGCGGGCGCCTGCCACGGCCGCTCCGCGCGGAAGGCGTAAAGCTCGCGGATCTTCCGGCGGTTCTCGTTGTAAACCGCGATCGAGTTGCGCAGCTCTTCATCGGTAATGGGCTTGCCGCGAAGCTCGCCAAGGTCGCGCCGGAGCTCCGCCATCTCGTTGACGTAGAAATTGCCGCCGATGTCATCGCGATAGTTCTGCGGCACGTCGAAGTAACGGGAATAGACATGCGGGAACATCATCTTCCACATGCCGGATAGGTTGCGGATCACGTCGCAGATCGAGGGGAACAGCATGCCGTCGACGAAGTCGAGCCGCCCCGACACGCCGAGCTCGATCGTCGAGCGCGGAATGCGGCAGATATAGCTCTGGTAATAGGCGTCGCCGTGAATGACCTCGAGCTGGTCGCCGCCGCCGACGATGCCCAAAGGCAGCATGCCGGCGGCGTGGATGAGCTCGCGCGGCACGTAGATCGGCATATAGCCGACCACTTTGCGGCCGGGCGCCGCCGCTTTCCAGTTGCGCGCGGACGTGAAGTGCAAGTCCTCGAACAGCGCGTTTGCCCGCGCGACAATGTCGGCCACGGCCGTCGGATTCAACGATGTTGCCATTGCGGCGACCTCTTCGCGATGAAAGCCTCAAGACCGGCCACCGCGTCGTGGGTGACCATGAGCTCGTCGAGATAAAGCCGTTCGACGGCGCGGATCTTGGCCGTGACGCGGGCGACGTAGTCGAGCCGCGCCGCTTTAACGGCATAGCGCAGCGAGCTCGCGCTCTTCGGCCTCAGATGTTCCTCGAAATAGGCGAGCGCGGCACCGACGGGATCGGCGGCCGCTTCATGGACGATGCCCATGGCCGCGGCTTCGCCGCCGGTCACGCTGCGGCCGGATACCAGCAGATCGAAGGCACGCATCGGCCCGACTATTTCCGGCAATAGACACGAGGCGGCCGGCGCGAACACGCCCAGCTTCATCTCCGGCTGGCCAAGACTGGCATCCGGCGCGACGAAGCCGAGATGGGCGGCCAGCGCGATTTCCAGGCCGCCGCCGAGGCATTGGCCGCGCACGGCTACCAGCAGCGGCACCGGGAATTCGATCATGCGCAGGACCAGGCGATGAAGGCCCGCCAGCATGGCGGCGCATTGGCCGGGCAGATGCTCCTCTACGCTGGCGCCGAAGCTGAAGTGCGGCCCTTCCGCATCCAGCAGCACGGCGCCGAGGTCGCGGCTGCCGGCATGCTCCGCCAGGGCCCTATCAAGGGCCGAGATCATGGCGGCGTCGACGATGTTCGCCTTTGGCCGGTTCAGCCGCAGCCGCAGCAGCCGGCCCTCCGCCTCTCGCCACACCTTGAGCGGCTCGGTCACAGTCAAGCCCTCGCGCGCGGTTGAATGCTTTGGGTGAGTTCATCCGACCAGGGCGTGTTGGCGGCCAGCGCGCGGCGCAACGCCACGAAGTCGACCTCGCGGCCGGTCTCACGCGTCCCTTCGTTAAAGGCGCGGAAGCCGGCGCGAGCCTCCGTCATCATGTTGAGGGCGAGCCAGTCGCGCGCATTTTCCTTGTTGGCATTCCAGGCGTTGAGCTTCGGCTTGCGGAGCTCTTCGACCGTCTTGGTCGTGCATTCCGGGAAGGTGTAGAGCAGCTTGGTACAAAGCGCCTCGACCCGCTCGTCGAGCAGAGTGAGATCGATCGTTCCCCGCTTCAGGAGCGCCTGGCCTTCGGCGGCCGCCGCACCCGTCTTCGGCTCGCCGTGGATAATGCGTCCGTATTCGTCAAGGAACCGGTCGGTCTGCACCGCCGGGTTGGCGACGAATTTGCCGTCGACCTTCAGCGCCGGCACGACCTCGCTGATGATGCCGAGACGGTAGGCTTTGTGCGCCGAGAAAGGTTCGCAGAGCAGGCCGGACACCATCGCCTGCTCGCAGCCGATCATATAGGGAAGAAAATCGGTGGCCCCGCCGATCGGAGCCGAGCCATGCTTTGGCCCCGCCTGGCCAAAACGGGCCAGATCCTGCGCGATCGAAAAGTCGCACGCCATGCCGATTTCCTGGCCGCCACCGATGCGCATGCCGTTCACGCGGCAGACCACCGGCTTGTCGCAGCCAAGAATCGCGGAAACCATATCGTTGAACAGCCGCATGTAGCCGCGGTATTCCTGCGGATTACCCGCGTAGTATTCGGCATATTCTTTTGTGTTGCCGCCGGTGCAAAAGGCTTTGTCGCCGACCGCGGTGAAAACGACGGCGACGACGTCGCGCGCCGCACTCGCCGCGCGGAACGCCAGGATCGTCGCCTTGACCATGTCGGTTGTGTAGGAATTGAACTGATCAGGGTTGTCGAGCGTGATCCATGCGTTGAACAGCCCGGCCACCGGTTTCCCGTCAGCCCCTTTGACCGGCCGCTTCTCGTAGCGAATGCCTTTTGAAACGGCATCCCGCACGGCCTCGCCGACGAGGTTGTGGTCCTTGGGCATAGGCGCGGCGGCGATCCGTGCGGCGTCGGCAACCATGGGAGCTCCTTACGATGTAGGAACAAGAACGGCACGGCGCTTGAGCGCACCGGCATGGGCCGCCTCGAACACCTGATTGATCTCACTCAGCGGATGTTTTTCGACGAACGGCGCCACCTTGACGCGACCGTCCATGACGAGCTCGAGGGCTGCCGGATACATGTCGGGAGGACATCCCCAGTTGCCGATCGCACGTGCATGGAAGGCCATCAGGTTCGAAAGGCGAATCTCGACCTTGTCCATCGTGAACCCGACGACCGCGAGGGTCGCGCCGTGATTGATCAAGCTGAACGCCGTTTCCTGGCCGGCGCGCGTCCCGGAGCACTCGAAAATAATCCACTCGCTCTGCCGCAATCCGCGCTGCTTGGCGAACGCCTGAACTGCCGCCTTGATGTCACGCGGCGTCATCTGTTTGGCATTAAGCGTAAGCGCGGCCCCCTGCCCGGCGATGGTGGCGAGCTTTTCGTCGTTCACATCGATGGCCACGACGACGCCTCCCAAAGCGGCCGCGATCTGAACCGCGTAACCGCCGACACCGCCGACGCCGTTGACAATGACCAGGTCTCCTTTGGAGACGCCGGCCTGAACGACCGCTTGATAGGGCGTGGTCACCGCATCGGCGATTACGGAAAGATCGGCCAGCTCGATTCCGACGGCAGCCAGTCGGTGCTCATCCACCACGCAAAGGCCGCGCGCTGGAACGGTGATATGAGTGGCAAAGCCGCCATGAATGTCATTGCCCGGCATCTTCTGGTTCGGGCAAATCGTCGCCTTGCCGCGAAGGCAGGCATCGCATCGACCGCACGGGATAACCGCCGGAATAATGACCGCACGGTCCGTGTACCAGAGCGCATCCGTTCCGGTCTCGATGACGTGGCCGCTAATCTCATGCCCGAGCGTCAGCGGCAGTTCGTGCTTGGTACGCACACCATCGTAGAAATAGCCAAGATCGGTGTGACAGACTCCGCATCCGGCGATTTCGACGACGACTTCATCGGGGCCCGGGGTGCCGATATCGAATTCGGTCGGGACAAGAGGCTTCCCTGCGGCCGTCATCATCCAACGAACCGGCTTGGCGCTCATAGGACCGCCCTCCAATTTGCCCGGTGAGCCCCTCACCGGATGCAAGGCCAGCGTATTTTGATCAGCAACCCGCGAACCGCCTTGACCAACGTCAAGGAAAGGCCAAAAACCGCATTCTAGTACTTAATTACAGATTGGGCCGCGCACCGCAGAACAGACGTCGATCAAGGAGGTTTTTGCCATGGCAGTCTCGCCAAGCATCTCCGTTGCGATCCTCGGCAGCGGCGGGGCCGGCGCCCTGACCACGGGAGACACCCTCCTTGAAGCGGCAAGCGCCGCAGGGTGGCACGGCCTTTTTACCCGCACCCTCGGTCCCCAGATCCGCGGCGGTGAAGCGGCAGGACTGCTGCGGTTGGGTATTGACCCTGTCGAGTGCCTCCCCGACCAGTTCGACCTGTTGATTGGCATCGACTGGCTCAACGCCCACCGGTTTGGCGCTGAAATCAAGGCCGACAGCCACACGCTTGTGGTGAGCGACCCGCGCGGCGGTGAGCCGCCACCAATGGTGATGCAATCGGGAGCACGTGTCGTTGAAATCCCGATGAAAGACATCGCCAAGTCCATCCCGGACGGGCGGCCGAACATGGTTGCGCTCGGCATCGCCAGCCGGCTGCTTGGTTTGACCGACGAGCAGGCGTTCGCATCGATCGAAAAGCGCCTCACCGAAAAAGGGCCCGCCGCCATCGAGGCCAGCCGGGCCGGCATCAAGGCCGGGTACGACGCGGCCGCCAAAATCGACTTCGACAAGCAGCTCGCACCCCCGAATCCGGGTTCCGGCCGCAGGTGGCTGCTCTCGGGAAACGAAGCAACCGCGCTTGGCGCCGTCCGTGGCGGCATTCGCTTTGCCGCCGCCTATCCAATCACCCCCGCGACCGAGATTCTGGAATGGCTTGCGCCAAATCTGTCCAAAATTGGCGGGACGCTGCTGCAAGCCGAGGACGAACTCGCCGCCATCAACATGATCATCGGCGCATCGTATGGCGGCACGCCGGCGTTGACGGCGACGTCCGGACCCGGACTGTCGCTGATGATAGAGGCGCTCGGCCTCGCAACGTCCGCCGAAATACCCGTCGTCGTCGTGGACGTGATGCGCGGGGGCCCTTCGACCGGCATCCCCACCAAGTCCGAACAGGCCGACTTAAATATCGCCGTTTACGGCATGCACGGCGACGCCCCCCATCTCGTGCTGGCACCGCAGTCGGTCGGCGACTGCATGTTCACCGCGCAATGGGCGACCTATCTCGCGGAGACACTGCAAACCCCGGCCATCATCCTGTCCGACCAGTTTATGGGACAATCCCGCGCCGCCATCGAGCGTCCTGCCGACGTCGCATTCATCGGCAGACGGACGGTCGCAGCGGACATTTCCGGCGTCTACAAACGCTACGCCCTAGCGTCCAACGGCGTGTCGCCGATGGCGCTTCCGGGGACGCGCGGCGGTCAATATACCGCTGAAGGCCTCACCCACGCCGAAAGTGGAACTCCTACCAGTGGGGCCGCGGACCATCAGGCGCAACTCGACAAGCGACGCAACAAGCTCGAGCAATTCAACTACGGCGACCATTGGGCGAGCATCCGAGGCACCGGCGATCTTGCGGTCGTTACCTGGGGCTCGCTCACTGGCGCCGCCCACGAGGCGGTCGGACGTGCAGCCGTCGATGGGGTCGACGTTCGCGTTGTCGCTCCGCGGCTACTCGCGCCGGTCCAGTCGGAACGGCTCGCTGCCGCCCTCGACGGCGTCAAGCGCATCCTGATCGTAGAGCAAACACACGGTGGGCAATTCCACCGTTATCTGCGCGCTCATTACGACCTTCCGGCGCCGGCACGTGTATTCCACCGGCCCGGACCATTGCCGATCACAGCGGGTGAAATCCATCGTGCGATCATGGACTGGAGATGACAATGGCGACCGTCGGTATACAACCAGTCTGCAAGCCCGCGGACTATAAGTCGGCCGTCAATCCTATCTGGTGTCCCGGCTGCGGCGACTATCACGTGCTCATGTCGTTCACGCGCGCGTTCGCGCAATTGAACTTGCCGCCCGAAAAAATTGCCGTCATTTCTGGTATTGGCTGCTCGTCGCGAATCCCCGCCTACACGAACTGCTACGGCTTTCACGGGGTGCATGGCCGCTCTCTCGCGCTTGCCGCCGGGCTGAAAGTGACACGGCCCGACCTGACCGTCGTTGTCGCCAGCGGCGATGGCGACGGCTACTCGATCGGCGGCAACCATTTCCTGCATGCGTGCCGCCGCAATATCGACATGACGTATGTGGTGATGGACAACCGCATCTACGGCATGACCAAGGGCCAGCCCTCACCCACCACGGAGCCGGAATTCGACACCGCACTGACACCGGGCGGGACCGGCGTTCGGCCGTTCCACCCCCTGGTCGTCGCCCTCGCCTCTGGGGCGAACTTCATTGCCCGCTGCTTCTCCGGCTCTCCCAACGAGACCGCCGATGTGCTGGCGGAAGCCATTAAGCACCCGGGATTTTCATTCATCGAAATCCTCAGTCCATGCGTGACCTTCCGCCCGGACGAAAAGGCATGGAAAGAGCAAGTGCGGCCCGCCCCGGTGGCGGCGACCAGCGATCAAGGCAAGGCGGCGCGTCGGCTCATGACCGATGACGGCTTCAACATCGGAATTTTGTACCGCGGCGACCGCCCTCCGTTTCGGGCCACGGTCGGGCCGCGCGATGCGGACGTGTCGAAGTTGGAGAAGGACTTCGAGCTATGAACGGAAAATCGGACAATCCGAAGGTTTCCAGCCTGAACGACCTGCTGGCCGTCGCCTACCAGATCGAGATCGATGCGGTCGACCGCTACAATGAGCTGGCCGACCAGATGGAGATTCACAACAATCCGGAGTTGGTGAAAGTCTTCCGCGATCTTGCCCGTGCCGAAGGTATTCACGGCGAGGAAATCCGGCGTCTTGCCGGCGACTTCGACGTCGTCAATCATGCGCTCCAGACTGCACGATTTCGGGCGCAGGGCAGCCCGGAAGAAGCCGAACTCGACGCCGCTCACTACCTGATGACGCCCTGGCATGCCTTGCAGATCTCACTTGCGGGCGAAAAGCGCGCACTCGCCTACTTTACCTCGATTGTGGAAACGGCAAAGGATCCCAAGGTCAAGGCGATGGCGGCAGAGCTCGTCGAGGAGGAGGCCGAACACGTCAACCTCGTGAACCGGCTGCTCACCCGATATCCGCGGCCGAGCGATGCCTGGGCAGACGACCTCGATCCGCCCGTCGCTCAGGAGTAGCCGGTCTAGCGCGACCTGTTACGTTCATCTTTGACCCGCACGGCTTTGCCCTGCGAGCGCGGGACCTCGCCTTCGGCCTTGACCACGACCTTGCAGGTCACGCCGATCAACGACTTGACGTGGTGGGTGATCTCCTTTTCCTTGCGCGCACGTTCGGCCTCGCCGCGGGCCTCGCCAGGGGTCATCTCGATTTCAACCGTCATCGCGTCGAGCGCCCCCTCCCGCGTCAAAACGATCTGGTAGTGCGGCGCCAGGCCCGGGAAGCCGACGAGAACCGCTTCGATCTGAGAGGGATAGACATTTACCCCACGGATGATCAGCATATCGTCATCGCGCCCGGTCACCCGCATGATCCGAACATGCGTGCGCCCGCACTCACAGGGTTCGTTATTGAGACGCGTAATGTCGCGCGTCCGGTAGCGAATCATCGGCTGCGCTTCTTTGGTCAGCGTCGTGATGACCAGCTCGCCGCTTGCACCCATCGGCAGCGGCTGCAGCGTCTTGGGATCGATGGTCTCGAACAGAAAATGATCTTCCCAGGCGTGCAGCCCGGAGCGGACGGCATGGCACTCACAGGCCACGCCCGGTCCCATGATTTCGGACAGACCATAGATATCGATCGCCTTGAGCCCGAGCCTGTCCTGCAGGTCGTCACGCATGGCATCGCTCCACGGCTCGGCCCCGAAAAGCCCGACATTCAACGATGAATGCCTCAAGTCGAAACCCATCTTTTCCGCAACCTCCGCCATGTTGAGCGCGTACGACGGCGTTGCGCACAACACGTTCGCCTTGAAGTCGTTGATCAGGTTCACCTGCCGTTCCGTGCCGCCGCCTGACGCCGGCACGACCGTACATCCGAGGCGTTCGGCTCCAGCGTGCGCCCCCAGCCCCCCCGTGAACAGCCCATATCCGTAAGCATTATGGACAATGTCGCCGGGCTTCGCACCGGCGCTTGCGAAACACCGCGCCATCAGGTCCGCCCAAGTGTCGAGGTCGCGCCGGGTATAACCGACTACTGTCGCTTTTCCCGTCGTTCCCGACGATGCGTGAAGACGCAGAAGATGTTGGCGCGGAACGGCGAACAACCCAAAGGGATAGTGATCGCGCAGGTCGCTTTTAAGCGTGAACGGGAAACGGACGATGTCGGACAGGCTTTTTAAGTCCGTCGGCTTTACGCCTGCAGCGTCAAACGCCTTGCGGTAGTGCGGCACGTTTGCGTAGGCGTGTTCGAGCGTCTGTTTCAGGCGCGCGGTCTGCAGCGCGGTCAGCGCCTCGCGCGGCATCATTTCGGCTGCAGGATCGTACATAAAGGTATCCGACGCGCTCGCTGCCGCCAGTGTGCTCATGGCAAGCTCCCTTTCGCTCGACCGCTCACGGCATTGACCAGCCGGGCTTGACCGCAGGCCCGGCAATTCCGGCGCCGCGAACCGGCGTATGGGTCAAGGCAAAGCCCTGATTAAACGCCGCGCGGGTGACCAGAATGAACTTCAAGGCAGCCCCCGTCGCCGCGATGCATACCCCAGCAGTGGCGAATAGAAAGGCAGGCGCGATTTGCGCTGCACTGCCGACGACGATCATCAAAGATGGCAAAGCGAGGCCGATTCCGAAAAGCCACGGCCCATAGGCGTGGAATTCCGAAAGCGTGCCTGTCGGAGCGCCCTCGGCGACGAGCGCGGCTCGATACGAGCGCCATATCCAAGCGCGCGCTGCCGCCAAAGCGACTGCGGCAAAGCCAACAAATTCAGCCAGAGCCTGGAGCGGGGCGAGAACCGCCGTTGCGGCCAGAAACAGCCCGCCGCCTTCCGCCAAGCCGGTTACGATCACCAACGGCACGATCCAGGACGCCCGCCAAGCGGGTATTCCCTTCGCTTCCTTGAGGATCATTGCCTGGCTGCCCAGGAACAGCATGCCGACCGCGGCAGCGGCGATGAGTACCTCCGGCACCTCGTGCCAAAGCGCCAGACCGGCCAGCGGGAAGAAAACAGCGGCAATCCACGCTTCACGCGTCATCCAGGAACGCTGCGGGTGACGCAAGACATAGATGAACCTCAACGGCCGCCCGATCTTCAGCAGCACCAGAAACAGACCGAGCGCAACGAGCCCCAGCGCGCCCCACCCGAGCGGCGCGAGGCCGTCATACCAAAGGCTGGCAACCGCCGTGAACATGAACAGCCCGCTGCCTAGGCCGCCGCAAATGAAGTTGCCGGCAGCCTTCCAATCCCAGTGCTTTTGCAGCGACGGCTCGACACCATGCGCACGCAGTTGACCACCGGCCGATGCAGCGTCAGGAGCGGCACCGGTCTCCGCTTCCGGACCGACTGCCTTGCCATACAAATAGTGGAAGCCCGGGCTGGTCCCGAGTTCGGCATGCATACGGAAACTGCGCTGATCGCGCAGGAGCCGCGAGACATTGCTATCGGGATCGTCGACATCGCCAAAATGCAAGGCGTCCGCAATGCAAGCATTGACGCAGGCCGGCGTGGCACGCGAATCGACCCCCGGAACGAGGCCGTTTTCCAATCCAAAGTCGATCCGGTCGGCGCAGAAAGTACATTTCTGCGCCACGCCCAAGCGGGCCGGATCGTCACGCTCGATCTCGTTCTTCGTTGCCGCGTCATACGCGAAATGCGGCTCGTGCACGAGGAACCTCGCCTGATACGGGCAAGCCACCTCGCAATAGGCGCAACCGATGCACCGCTCATAGTCCACCGTCACGATGCCGTCCGCCCGTCGACGCGTAGCCGTCGTCGGACAGACATGCATGCAGGGCGGATCGGCGCAGTGCTGACAACCGACCGGCACAAAAATGCGGCTGACGTTCGGATAGGTTCCCGCTTCGATATCGAGAACCCTGCGCCACTGTACCGTCGGCGAGGTGGCATTGGCATGCCGGCAGGCCGCGGTGCACGTCTGACAGCCGACACAGCGCTCCAGATCGGCCACCATCGTCCAGCGGGTCATGCGGAACCCTCCAGCCGCGTGACCTTGACCTTCACCAAGTCGGCGCTCGATCCCGTCGCATCGGTTAGATCGAGCATCATCGGCATGAGCGCATTCATGCTGGGCGCGTGGAAATCCTTGGCAAAGGGCGTCACCCAGTGGTCGAACTGACCGATCATCAGCAGCGTGTCCGGACGGATGCCTTCACAAAGCATCACCCGTCCCTTGGTCTGGTCGAGCGGCGACCGCACCTCCACAAGGTCGCCATCGGCAATGCCGAGGCGCTCGGCCGCCGAATGGTTCATGACAACATTGCCGTGGCCCGCGACGTTGTTGGCAACTTCCTTGATGAGCTGGATGCCGACATTGCCGCCCCAGGAATATTGCATGCTGCGGGCGGTGATCAGCCAGAATGGGTAGTCGGCAATGCGCACTGAAAAATGCTTTTCCAGCGCGCCTTCCCACAAGGCATTGACGTCGTGCCACTGCGGCAGCGGCTCGTACTCACGTAGCTGCTTGTCCCACCAGTGGATTCCTTTTTCGTGCAGGCGCCGGCCGAGCTGCTTGCCAATGCGGAACAGCTGTTCCTGGTAGGGCTGTTCGAAACGCAGACCCTCCGCGACGAGCTTCGGATATAAATACCACTGCAGCCGCGGAAACGGCTTGACCCGGAAGCCGCGCTCGCGGAACCAAGCCAATCCTTGCGACTCCGCGCCGTCGGTGATCTCGGCGCTGGCGGCGCGGCAACTCGCATCCCAGATCGCTTCGGCGTTGTGCACCTTGTCGGGCGCGAGCGAGAAATCGTAATTCTTGCCTGACAGCCTGACACCGGCGGCGCCGCGGTTGATGGCCGCGTTGTACGCCTCGATCAGACCGGTGCGGTGGGCGAGCTGGGTTGCTATGTCGGTAAAATCCCTCGCCTCCCCTTGCGGAGAAACCGCGGGAGCGCGCAGCGCAAATCCCTGATAATCCCAGAACTGCTCGACATATTTCGTACCGCCAATGCGCAGCAGCTGCAGGCCTTCGAGGTCCGTGCAATCCGGCAGCAGCACGTCGGCCACATGGTTCGTCTCGTCGCGCGTGTAAGCAAAGCAAACCACGAACGGAAACTTCGCCATCGCCTTGCCGACGGCCTTCGTATCCCAGAATGAAATTGCCGGATTTGTACGATAGACAAACCAGACGTCCGGCGGCTTCGCCGGCGGCAACTTGTCGAAGTCCTCGCTCTGCATCATCCAGGCCAAGTGCGTCGGGCCGAGCGCCTGGCTCCAGGCAGAGTCAGCAACCAGCGGCACCAGCGTCCGGTGCGCACTGCGCGCCGAAGGGCGTGAAATCCACTCGGCCTTGCTGGTCGGGTTCATCGGATACTGCATGAACCCGTCGGGACCCGGCTTGACGCTCGACCACCGATTGTCCGCCGGCCGGTTCAGCCTAACCGTCGTGCCAAGCGTGCTGCCGGGCACTTCCAGCGCTCCAAACAGACAGCCGATGAGCGTTCGGGCCCAGCAGCATTCGTATCCGCCCCAGCCGTTGTTGACCGTTTTGCCGAGCGAGATCGATACCGGCCGCAAAGGCAACGTCATGCCGTCGATGTCGATCGTTTCGCCGACACGCGCATGCTCCAGGAACTCGTTCGCGATACGGCGGATGGTGGCCGCCGGCACATCGCAGATCGCGGATGCCCATTCCGGCGAATAATCTTTCACATGCGCAAGCAGATGCGCGAACGCCGGCATGACCGGTACATCTTCGTGCGCAAGGATCTCCTCATCGGCGTCCATCTCGATGCCGCTGACGACATATGATCCTTCCAGCGCCGGCACGATACCGGGGGTATCGAATGGCAGTGCGCGGCCCGTTGCGGCGTCCATCATAAGCGGCTTGCGCGTCGCCGGATCGCGCATGAACAAGCCGCTCGGCCCGATCAGATACGGAGAGGCCGTGCGATCTTTGAGGAACGGCAAATCGAGGCGGTCGCGCGCATGCTCGTGCAAAAAAACGTAAATCATCGCAAATAGAAACGCCGAGTCGGTTTTCGGCCTTATTGGTACCCACTCGGCCGAACATGCGCCGGTGACCGAAAGGTGGGGCTCGACCTGTACGCGCTTCATGCCTCGCTTGCGGGCATCCGCATGGCGCTTTACCCCACACACGCCACCAGAGGCCTCGACATTGGCACCGAAGGAGACAAGGTATTCGCAATGCGGCGTATCGGGCGAAACCGTAAAGCCGCGATGCCAGAGCTCGCCGTAGAGGTGTTCGGAATGATAGCACTTTACGCCCTGCCCCGAGCCGAAGCTCATGTCGATCGGCCCCCACGCCGCCAAGAACGCGGGAAACGTGCCCATATAGGCAGTCGGGGTGCCGCCGCCGCCGAAGCTGGCGGCAACACGGGGATAACCTGCTTCGTCTGTAAGACCTTCTTTGCGGACGGCATTGAGCTTGTCGGCAACAAGCCCTAGCGCCTCCTCCCAGGAGATGCGCACGAAGCCCGGATCTTCGTTACGGCCCTTTTTCGGGTTCGTCCGCTTCATCGGGTAGAGAACCCGATTGGGATTGTAGGCCTTCTGGACCAGACCGAACGCCTTCACGCATGCCTTGCCGCCGGCCGGATGAACGGCGGCAGCATCGAAATTTGGAGAAATCTCAGTCGCAATGCCGTCCTCGACCCGGACTTTCAACAAATCAGGGCCCGCAACGCACTGATAACAATATGTCGAGACACTTCGCTCGTCGTGAGCAGAGCTGCCCGGCATCTTGGTCATCTCGACGCCGCGAACTTGGCCGCCTTCGCCTTCAGACGTTCGACGGTCTTGCTAACGTCAACTACAAAACGACCGTGCGTTCCGGCACAGACCTGATCCAGGTCGTCTTTTGCCGTTACCGCGAAAGTGACTTTACGTCCCTCTACGGCCGTCACGGCGACCGAAATTTCAACCGTCATGCCGAGCAGCGTCGGGGCAAGATGTTGGATCGCTACGTCGGTCCCCACCGAGTCTTGTCCGGCCTCGCAATGATCGAGAATTAATTGACGGCAAGTCATTTCGATATCGCGCACCAGATACGGGGTACCGTAAACGCGGCCCTCCTCCCCCATAAATCCGATCGTGCGGTCTCGATCGACTTCGATGCGGCCAACCCGAGACAACCCTGGATGAAGGCTCTCCTTCATCGTAATGCTCCCTATCTTGCGATAGCGCTATTTACATTGATCTTTCGGCGCGCTGGCTTGACCAACGTCAAAGGTCAGGCATTTTTAGATACCTAAATAGGCTTCTTTGACGCGGCTATCCGCCTGAATTTCAACTGCCGCCCCGCTCAGTGTGACCTTTCCCGTCTCAAGCACGTAGGCGCGGTTTGCTATCGCCAACGCTGCGCGTGCGTTCTGTTCAACCAAGAGAACCGTCAGGTTCTCTTCCTGAAGCCCGCGGATCACCGAGAGCACATGATCGACCAAGTTGGGCGCCAAGCCCATCGACGGCTCGTCAAGCAGCAGCAGCCGCGGCTTTGCCATCAACGCACGGCCGATTGCGAGCATTTGCTGCTGACCGCCGGAAAGCGTGCCGGCCGGCGCTTCCATAATCGCTCTTAGTATGGGGAACAGCTCGCAGATG
Source organism: Pseudolabrys sp. (assembly GCA_046292265.1). Taxonomy (GTDB): domain Bacteria; phylum Pseudomonadota; class Alphaproteobacteria; order Rhizobiales; family Xanthobacteraceae; genus Pseudolabrys. The sequence continues at coordinate 37,360 of JBKBRE010000001.1, forward strand.
TGCGCAATATCCCGCTCCAGATCGGCATCGCGACGCAACCATGCGCCGAGCCACAAGTTGTCCTTCACGGACAAGGGCCCGAACAGCTGCCGGCCTTCCGGTACTTGCGCGATGCCGGCCGCTACCCGTACGTGCGCCGGCTGCCGCTCGATTGGTTTTCCCTCAAACCTTATCGTACCGCCCGTGATCGGCTGAACGCCTGAAATGGCGTGCATCAGCGTGGTCTTGCCGGCGCCATTGGCGCCGATCAGGCAAACGATCTCGCCCGCGTCGACTTGCAGCGTAACGCCGTGCAGGACTTCAACGCGGCCGTATCCGCTTGTGACATTCTCAATGGAGAGCACGATCGGCCTCCTGCGAACCGTGCGTGCCCAGATAGGCTTCGATCACGGCCGGATTCGCTCGAACCTCCTCGGGTTTGCCCGCGGCAAGTGTCCGACCTCCTGAAAGAACGTGGACCCAGTCCGAGATATTCATCACCAGCCGCATGTCATGCTCGACCAGCAGCACCGTGATTCCATCCTTTACGATGGACCGGATAACGCGATCGATCTCCTGCGTTTCAACGGGATTGCAGCCGGCGGCAGGCTCATCCAGCAACAGCAGCTTGGGCTCGCTGGCAAGCGCGCGCGCGATTTCCAGCCGCTTGAGGGCTCCATATGAGAGCGACCCGGCCGGCTGGCCGGCGGAGTCCGCAAGGCCAACGCGGGCGAGCACTGCAAAGGCCGCATCGCGGCTCATCCGGTTCTGGCGCGCAACCGACGGCCAATGCAGCAGGTCGGCGATAATCCCGGTCCGCTCATGCAGATGCCGCCCGACCATGGCGTTTTCCAGCACCGACATCCGGGAAAATATCTGCAAGTTCTGAAAGGTCCGCGACAGTCCGCGCCGAGCGAGCTGATCGGGCGCAAGCCCCGTGACGAGCTCCCCGCCAAGCCGGATGGCGCCGTCGTTCGGCGTGTAAATGCCCGACACCAAATTGAACAGGGTCGTCTTGCCGGAGCCGTTCGGCCCGATGATTGAAAACACCTGGCCAGATTCAACTTCGATATTCACTTCATCGACGGCCCGCACTCCACCGAATGAAATGCTCAAACGTTCGGTCCGCAGGATCGTCATTTGCGCGACCCGACGAATGCAGTTGCGAGCGAAGGGACGATCCCGCGACGTAAGAAGATCATGAAGAACATCACGATCATCCCAAGCAGCGCCTGTTCATATTCGTGGAATATGGTGAGCGCTTGCGGCAGCACGACCAGAACGGCGGCCCCCACCAAGGAGCCGATGATCGATCCCATTCCCCCCAGCACGACCATGGCGACCAATTCGATCGATCGCAGAAATCCGGCCACATCGGGCGTAACGTGGCCGTTAAACAGCGCCAGATAGGATCCGGCGATCGACGCATAAACCGCCGATATCGTAAAAATGGCGAGCTTCTTACGTGCTACGTCGACGCCAAGCACGAGCGCCGCGATCTCGCTGTCATGAATGGCCTGCAGCGCGCGACCGGTCGGGCTGGACATCAGGTTGAGCGCGAGAACGAACCCGCCGACGAGGGTCGTACCGGCGATCCAATACCAGGTCTCCGATCCTCGCACCTGCCAATCAAAGATTGTCAGCCTGGGAACGCCCCTGCCATCCGGCCCGCCGGTCCAACCCGCCTCGTTATTCAAAACAATGGCGACGAGCAGCCCGAATCCAAGTGTCGCGACCGCCAGATAGTGTCCTTTGAGGCGCAGGATAGGCCTGCCCACGAGGAAAGCGACCGCGCCCGAGAGCGCCGCGCCGCCGAACAGGCACAGCCATGAGGGTAGTCCGAGAACGGCGGGGCCGATGGCCACGGAATAGGCGCCGATGCCGAGAAAGCCGGCGTGGCCCAGGCTCACTTGCCCGGCAAAGCCCATCAGCAGGTTGAGGCCCACGACCGCCAGCGCGAACATGAAAACAAGCGCGCCAACGCGATAATAGTACGCCGACGGGAAAAAATACGGCGCAGCGATAACGATCACGCCGACCGCCAGTGCCGACAGCAATCGTGTTTCGAGCAGCTTCTGCAAGCCTACACCCGCTCGATTTTCGCACGGCCGAACAAGCCCTGCGGCATGCAGAGCAGGACGACCAAGATGATCAAGAAGGCGACTGCGTCCTTGTAATTGGAAGACAGATAACCTGCGGCAAGCGCCTCGATCATGCCAACGACCAGACCGCCAATCACGGCTCCCGGGGCACTTCCGATCCCGCCGAGCATGGCGGACGCAAACCCCTTCAGCGCCAGCATTGTGCCCGCGTCGTAACTGGTCAACGCGATCGGCGTGATAAGAACGCCGGCAATTGCTCCGATCGCCGCGGAAACAGCGAATGAGAAGTCCACGATACGCGCCGTGTCGATACCGATGATGCGCGCCGCCAGACGATTGGCCGCGGTCGCCACCACCGCCTTTCCCAGAGCGGTCCGCTCGATGAACAGCCAAAGCGCGATCACGATGATCGTAGCGCTTGCCAGCACGACCAGGCTCTGCGGCAGGATCGCCGCGCCACCGATTTGGATCGGATCGGCGTCGAAGAGCGGCGGAAGACTATGGAAGCGCCGGTCAAAGACGATCTGCGCCATGCCGCGCAGGAAGATCGAAGCACCGATCGTGATCATGATCGCGACCACGGGACCCGCTCCCCGCGCCGGTTCGATTGCGAAGCGGTGCAGTGCCAATCCAATGGCGGTCGTCGCGACGACGGCGATGATCGCGGCAAACAGCAACGGAACGCCGGCAAGCGCCAAAAATACGGTGGTCATGCCGCCCAGCATGACGAATTCGCCCTGGGCGAAATTGATAATATCCGATGCTTTGTAGATCAGCGTGAAGCCAAGAGCGACCAGCGCGTAGATCGCGCCCACCGTCAAGCCCGAGAAGACGAATTGCAGAAATTCAGCCATCGCGCCGGGCGCCTCATACGGGGTCGGTTCAACGGCTGCAGAGTTGACCGGGCAGGCTTTGCTGGACCTGCCCGGCCGTTAACTCATTTGCCCTGGATCAACGTCCAACCGCCGCCTTTGATCTCCAACATCTGGAACGCCGACAAATCCAGACCCATATGATCGGTCGGCGACATAGTCACAATTCCGCCTGTACCGACATATCCCTTGGTCCGTTCGATCTCGTCCCGCACCTTGGCAGTGTCCGTACTTTTGGCGCGCTGCATTGCCTCGACCAGGATCATCAAGCCGTCATAGGCATGACCTCCGAAGGTCGAGACGGCCTGCCCGCTTTTCTCCTGGTATGTACGCGTATAGTTCACAACGACCGCCTTTTGCGGGTCGCTGCTCGGAAGCTTGTCAGCAATGAGAAGCGCCGCGGCCGGCAGCCGAACGCCCTCCGCCGCGGGTCCGGCGAGTTCGATGAATTGTTTGGACGCTACTCCGTGGCTTTGGTAGAGCGGCAATGTGATTCCGAGTTGGCGATAATTGCGCGTCACGATCGCCGGGCCCTGACCGAAGCCCGTATTAACAACCGCCTGCACGCCGGCTTTGTTGCGAATATTGGTGAGCTGCGGCGTCATATCGCTGTCGCGCGGCCCATAGCTTTCCTCGATCGAGATGCTGATACCCGCCTTGGGCGCAACGGCAACGCACTGGTCCCGCATCGACTTTCCGAATGCGTCAGTGCCCGCGATCAGCGCGATCGTCGTCAGATTACGGCTCTTGAGATCGCCGAAGATCTTTTCACAAGCCATCTTGTCGGTGTGGGGGGTTTTGAAGACCCACTTGCGGACGGGCTCGATGATCTGAATTGCGCCGGCCAGCGAGATAAACGGAATCTTCGCCTCCTCGAACACCGGGATCATGGCGAGGGTCGAGCCGGTGGTGCTGCCGCCGACGATGGCAACAACCTTGTCCTCCTCCACAAGACGCGTTGCAAAAGTGCGCGCGTTATCGGCATTGCCGGCATCGTCATAGATGACGAGCTGCAGCTTTTGTCCGTTCACGCCGCCTTTCGCGTTGATTTCCGCGACGTAGATTTCCAGGGTGCGCTTTTCGGGGTCGCCGAGAAATGACGCCGGTCCGGTCACAGACAGGACCGAGCCAATCTTGATCTGCGCGGACGCCTGGTATCCTCCCCCGAGCGAGAAAAGGAGGCCGATAGCAGCGGTTGCGGCAACGCGTTGCAATGCCTTCATTGGAACCCCCCATTGATTTTTTCAGCGCGGTCATTGGATATCAGGTCGGAGCTCGCTCGGACTTGACCGAATTCAAGACGGAGTCGGGCCGTCCCGAGGTCTAGTAATGGCAGCGAAACTGTCCTGTTCGGAAAATTGCGATGGCATCGGCGGATAGCGTGCGCCTCGGCGCGGTAATCTATCGGCAGGGCTTCCCAATCGACGGCCTCTTGACCCGCGTCACCGATTTGCTGCGCGAGGAAGGGGTCGATGTCGGCGGAGTCATCCAGGAGAATGGCAGCCAAACGAGCGCTTGCGCGGCCATGACCGTTGTGGACCTGGCATCACAGCGCCGCTTTCACATTTCGCAAGAGCTCGGCAAGCAAGCAAAGGGATGCCGCCTCGATGCCCGTGGCCTGGCGGATATCGCGGCGCTGCTTGAACGGTCGCTCACGCGCAAGACCGAGATTCTCGTCCTGAACAAGTTCGGCCGAGCCGAAGCCGAGGGGCATGGCCTGCGCGAAGCTATTGGCCGCGCCATCGACGCCGGTATCCCGATCGTAACGGCGGTTAGGCCTCCCTATACCGACGCATGGTCGGCTTTTCATGGCCGGCTGGCCACAGACCTCACGCCGGATTTGGACGCGGTACTCACGTGGTGTCGCGAGTCAGTCTACGCGTTACGGCGGCACCCAATGAGAAGGCTGCCGGCTGCCGAAGATGCAATGAGTGTGCACCATGAATGAGGTCGGCATCGCCGCAATCGGCATTGTCACCGTGTCCGACCGCGCCAGCGCAGGCACTTACTCCGACGCGAGCGGCCCCGCAATCGAGGCGTTCTTGAACGACGTTCTGACCTCCCCTTGGCGCCCGGTGCGGCGCCTTGTCCCAGACGGCATCGAGAGCGTCCGAGACGCGCTGATCGACCTGGCCGACCGCGAGAAGTGCGCGCTCATCTTTACAACGGGCGGCACCGGACCGGCGCCACGCGATCTGACGCCGGAAGGCACGGAAGCGGCGTGCACCCGTCTGATGCCGGGATTCGGCGAGCTGATGCGCTTGGAGAGCTTGAAGCAGGTGCCGACTGCAATTCTTTCCCGTCAGGTCGCCGGCATTCGCGGAACCACCCTGATCGTCAATTTGCCCGGACGGCCCGCCTCCATTCGGTTCACGCTGCAAGCGGTGTTCCCCGCAATCCCTTATTGCCTCGACTTGATTGGCTCCCCGCGCTTAGAAACAGATCCTGGGCGCTGCAAAGCATTCCGACCGCAAACGTAGTGCCGTCCCGAAAATCAGGCAAAATCAACCGATCTGCCGATAGACAGACGATTACTGGCGGGAACGATACGATGGACATGGAACAATATCTCAACCCCGGCGCCTTCATCGACAGCGCCTCGCCGTCGGTCGCCGCCTTCGCAAATCAGATCGTTGCCCACACATCGGATCGTAACGCGGCGGTCCTCAAGCTCTACACCGTCGTTCGCGACACCATCATCTACGACCCTTACGTTAATTTCGCTGACCCGACCAACTATCGGGCAAGCGGAGTCCTAGCTGCCGGCCGCGGCTTCTGTATCGGCAAGGCCGCTTTGCTGGCCGCGAGCGCGCGCGCTATCGGCGTACCTGCCAGAGTCGGCTATGCCGACGTGCGTAACCATCTCACATCGCCACGACTCTATGAGAAGATAAAGACAGACATCTTTCTTTGGCATTCGTACACCGAACTTTATTTGTCGGAGCGCTGGGTCAAGGCAACCCCGGCTTTCGATCGCACATTGTGCGACCGAGCCGGCATCGAACCGCTCGAGTTCGACGGCGTCACCGACTCGCTGTTTCAGCCCTTCGATCCCGCCGGGCGGCGGCACATGGAGTACCTGAATGACCGCGGCACATTTGCCGATGTGCCGTTCGACATCATCAAGGCCATGTTTCTCGAGAAATATCCCGGACTGATGAGCGGCGAGCGTCTTGCCGGCGACTTCCGATCCGAAGCAGTCGCTCAAACCATCGGACAGTCGCAGTCGGACTAAATGGCGGAACGGCCCTGACCGGTACTTGGGCCTGCGCAAGGAAGCGCTCGCGAACGGCGTGTCTCCCGTCGGTTGACGCGCGGCGATAAAGCACCCGGCGATTGGAGCGCGCGGGCTATACGGCCAAAGCGGAGGACCGCTAGAAACTGGCCGCTACCAGATCGGTCAATGCGCGGTCGATTCTCGCGGTCACCAAGTCTTCCAGCTCTGCAAACTGGCCGACATTTTGCAGACATATCGCGTTGCGGCGATTAAGCCCCGACATCAATCGGTTTACATCATCGGCGCCGTGCAATCCGTCGCCGGTGAATAGGCCTACGACAATAACGGGGCCCGCCAGTTCTGTAAGCGTCTCATTGAACGTTGGAGTTTGTTCGAGAAAGGCGACGCAGATGTCCGAAAACAGGCCGGTTGCGCGAATCCGCTGCGCTATTTTCTCGGCGGCGTCGGCCGAGGCCGGATCCTGACGCGAGCCATGAGCCAGCAGAACCAAGGTGGTCTGCCGCGCTGCAAACGAGTGGGAACGTGCCGCGTGCGCAGCTTTTCTCCCAATGATGTCAGCGAGTTCCGGGTCAAGGCCCAGCGGCGGCAACACCTTCACCACACAATCCGGTCTCTCCTTGCACATTTCTTCAACGGCGCGGCCGACGACGGTACGGCCAAAATAGCCGGCCCCAAGGAATAGCGGATAGACGACGATGTTGGCCGCGTCGAGCTTCCTGATCGCCGCATCGATACCCGGCTCCCCCTTAATGAACCCGACACCGACCTGGCTTGTCGGGAAGTGCGACGCGACCCGCTCCGCAAGGTGGAAAAAGCCGTCATTCTTGGCGCCGGCACCACGCAATCCGTGCGCCGCAATCAGAACACCCAAGCGACGTTCCACGCACGCTGTCAATGACTGGTCCCTTCCGAGAAAGTAATTTTATTCCATACGTTGTATTTTCCCGATGGACGCGCCATTGGAATCCGCTTTACTTCCTCAAAGGTTGCAGCGTCGTAGATTACCAAAGCGCCTTCCTGCTCCCAGATCGACACGACGGCAAATCGCCCACGCCGGTCGAATTCGACATGCGCGGCCGTCTTGCCGGGCGCCGGCGTCAGCGTACGACTGATCTCGAGCGTGCGCTTGTCGATGATAACCATCGTGTCCTTGCGGCCGCCGAGCATGCCGTCGGCCCACGCGAAGGGCGTGTTCTCATGGCTGCGCATGAAGAAGCCCGGGCCCGGCGTGTCGATTGATTTTATCTGCGACCACGTCGTCAAGTCGAACACGCTGATCCTGCCTTCCCTGAGATGCGGCGTCGCCATTACCGGCCGCTCATTCCAGGTCCAAGCAATACCGGATCCGAGATGCGGCAGGCCGGCCATCGGCAGGCGCTTTATGTCGCGGCCGACCGTCAGGTTGACGACGACGGCATAGCCATCCCGTCCGGAGCCGATGAGATTGCGATACGGCGGGTCGAAGAAGAAATCGTCGAGCGGTTCCGGCACTTCGATTCGCCGCAATGCGAACAGGCCCTGCGACGACGGTAGCGCCTCGACCATTCCCTTTTCATAGGAATGCACCAGTCCACCGTAGATCGCGGGTGCGTTGGGATCGGTCGATATCTCCCAAATCTCCGGAACATCCTTGAGCGCCGCTATGAAGGAGTTGCGCGGGCGCGCCTGATAGACCGCGGAGATTCGGGACGGATTGCCGTGCTTGTCCCTGCCCGCGATCACTTTCTCCACAGAGAGGTCGGCGCTCGATAGAATCACCAGGTTCCGCGGCAGATAATTGGCGACGGCGATGTGCTTGCCGTCGCTGGACAGCGCAATATTGCGCGCGTTGATGCCGGCTCGCACTTCGGCGATCGTCGTCAACGTCCAGAGATCGTATTTCGTCACCCAACCGTCGCGCGACATGAAATAGACAAAGCGCCCGTCCGGCGAGAATTTCGGCCCGCCATGCAGGGCGAACCGCGTGGCAAACCGGGTCAGCGGCTCGAATCTGTCGCCATCGAGAATGGTCGCGTGGTGATCGCCGGTTTCGACGACGACAAAGAGGTTGAGCGGATCGGCGGAATAGGACGGCCGCTCAACGGCCGCAGGCTGCGCATGAACTATTCGGCTCGCATTGATCTCGCTCTCCTCCCACGCCGGAACGACCGACAGCGGGGTTGCGACATATTTCGCGAGCGCATCGATCTCCGGCTTGCCGAGCGTCTGCGCGAAACCCGGCATCTGGGTGGCCGGACGACCCTCGGCGATGACGGTGGAAATGCGAGGCCCTAGAAGCCGACCGAGGTTTTCCGGCAGCAATGCCGGCCCCTGCCCGCCGAGCCGCCCGGCACCGTGACAGCTGGCACAATGTTCCGCATAAAGCCTGCCGGCATCAGGCTCCGCAACCGCGGCCGTCGCCAATATTGCAAACGCGGCAAGCGCCAGCGCGGACCTAGCCCGCAAGTTGCGGCTGTTCATGGCCAAACCCCCGGTAGGGTGTCACGGTTAGCCGATCCGAAGGTCCCGCCGATCCGATTTCCGCACCGGTAAGGTAGCAGCCGGGATCCTCGGCCCAGGGATCGCCGCTCAGACGCAGTGCGCGTACGCGGGTGTTGCCGCCGCATACATCAAAATAGGAACACGATGCGCACCGGCCCCCGATCGCGCGCGGCCTGCGCTTCAAACCGGCCATGATCGGATCGGACAGGTCGTTCCAGATGTCCGAGAACGGCCGCTCCTTCACGTTGCCGAGCGAGTAGTGCCACCACATGGTGTCGGGATGAACATTGCCGAGGTTGTCGATATTGGCGATATTCACGCCGCTTGAATTCCCGCCCCACTGCGCAAGCTTGGCGCGTAAATCGGGAATGCGCTCAGGAAAGTTTCGTCCGGCCCATTTCAACAAGTAGACCGCGTCAGCATCGTTATTTCCGGTGACCACCTCGGCATCGCGCCCCGCCTGCACCCAGTCCCAGGCCCGGCCGATCACCAGGTCCATCGCCGCGCGCGTGGCGGTCCAGGTCGCGTCGTCGCCCCGGTTCTTATTGCCGCGGCCGGCATAGACCAGATGCGACAGATAGAACTTGGAAACTCCTTCGGTCTCGACGAGATCAAGCAACGACGGCAGCTCGGCGGCGTTATCACTTGTCATCGTAAACCGCACGCCGACCTTGACATCGCGATCGCGCAACATTCGCAGGCCGGTGAGCGCCGCCTGATAGGCGCCGGCCTTGCGCCGAAAGCGGTCGTGGGTCGCGCCGATACCGTCGAGCGAGATACCGACATAATCGTAATTCGCCCCGCGGATCCGGTCGGCGATCCTCTCGTCGATCAGGGTGCCATTGGTGGACAGGCCGACGTAGAATCCGAGCGCCTTCGCACGTTCCGTAATTTGAAAAATATCCCTACGCAACAACGGCTCGCCGCCCGACAGGATCAATACCGGCACATGAAAAGCCTTGAGGTCGTCCATCACGCGAAACACGTCCGCGGTCGACAGCTCGTTGGGAAAATCGACGTCACCTGAAATCGAGTAGCAGTGCTTGCACGTCAAGTTGCAGCGGCGCACCAGATTCCAGATCACCACCGGGCCCGGCGGACGCCTCGCCGAAAGCGGGCCTGGATCGACGATTTCTCGCAGATAATGGGTCAGGCGAAACAAACCGAAATCTCCTATTCCCCCGCGAGCCGCAAACCGGTTTTCTTGAGGACGCGCGTCGAAAAAAGAATCTCGTGCGCCCGCAGCGCGGGCCCGATCGACTCTTTGATGATGGCGACCTTCTCGTACACCTCGGCGCGGGAGCGGCCGTGCACCATGGCGAACAGGTTGTAGGGCCAGAGCGGCGGATGGCGCCGGCGCTCGTAGCAATGCGTCACGAAGTCGAACGCACCGATGCGGTCGCCGATCGCCTCAACCGATTGATCGGGCACGTCCCAGACCGACATGCCGTTGGCCACGATTCCGATCGCATAGTGATTCGGAACAGCCCCCATGCGCCGAATGGCGCCGGCCGCCAGCAGGCGTCCGAACCGCGCCGTCACTTCCTCTTCCTCGATCGCAAGCTCCTCGGCGATCGCGCGATAGGGCTCGGCCACGAGCGGAAGCCCGCGCTGGGTCGCCGCGATCAGGCGGCGGTCGATTGCGTCCAAGGCAATCATACGTCCACCCTGAAGCCGATAAAGAACTCGCGCAGCTTCGGCATCGCAAAAACGCGCAGTCCGGTCAGTGCTTCAATTTCGGCGATCACCTCGGCAATGCGCTCGGGGCGCGCGGACGAGATCACGAACCACATGTTGAGGGCATGGGTCCGCTCGTAGTTGTGGGCGACCTCCGGAAAGTCGTTGACCTGCGCCGCAACCGTTTCAAAACGCTCCGAGGAAACCGCCATGGCGCACAAACAGACGGCGCCGCCGAGCCCTTCCGCATTCCACAAGGGGCCGAAGCGGCTGAGTCGTCCGCTTTCCACCAAGCCCTGGATTCCATCGATCAGCTCTCCCTCGCTCAACCCCAGCTCGCGCCCCGCATCGCGGAACGGCTGGCGTGTCAGCGGAAATCCTCCCTGGAGGCCATTGACGATTGCCCGTTCGGTCGGATCAAGGGCGCGCATCAGTGCACCTTTCGTTTGCGGTCGGAAAAGACGGCTCCCCGTTGCTTGAAGCAGCGCGTCGAAAACAAAACGGCATGGCTGTCGGCATGAGACCCAGCCGCCGCCGTCAGCTCGCCAATCACTGCCGACGCATCAGCCCGCGATTTTGCATGCACCATGCAGTAAAGATTGTAACGCCAGGCCGGCGGCCGCCGCGAACGGCAATAGCAAAGAGTCACACGCGGATTGCGGACGAACAGTGTCGCGATCGCATCCACCTGCCGGTCCGGCACGTCCCAGACCGCCATGGCGTTCGCGGTGTAGCCGAGCTTGCGGTGGTGCAGGATGCAGCCGAATCGGGTTACGACCCCGCGTTCGCTCAGCTGCGCCAAGCGCGCGATGACGTGTTCCTGGTTGAGCCCAATCGTGGCCGCCACGACGCCATAGGGCTGCTCGACGATGGGCAGTCCGTCCTCAATCGCTGCAAGCAGCTTCCGGTCGAGCGGGTCCGGCCTGTAATCGGAAGAAATCCGCGTAGTTTCGACTTGCCGGCGCGTGCCACCCCCGAGTGGAAAGCCAAGGTCGAGATGATAGGCCTGCTGCAATGGCAGATCGAGCACTTCGATTCCGGTCAGCGCTTCGATGCCTTGGAGCGTCGCGGCGACCGCCGCCGCATCCGGGCCGGCAACGACGAACCAGAGATTAACGTCGTTCGTACGCTCGTAGTTGTGGCTCACGAGCGGCTGCCTGGTGACAACCGCGGCGACCTCCTCCAGCCGCGCGGGCGGAACCCGCATGGCGGCCAGCGTGCTGGTGCCGAGCGTGTGCGGCCTCACCACCGCCCCGATGCGGGAAATGATCTCCTGCTTCCGCAATCTGTCAAAGATCGAGAGTGTCGCATTCTCATCAATGCCGACCGAGCGTCCGACCACCGCGAACGGTCGCGTGGCGAGCGGAAAGTTCCGCTGCCAGTGGTCGATCAAGGCTAACTCGGTGCCGTTTAGCGTCATTGGCCGATCCTTGTCGCCCGCGCGGAAAAGAAGATGCCCGAAGGGGCCTTGACCTCGAGCTCGCGCTTTTTGGTGAAGCTAGTGGCGTCGTAGACTTGCACGCGATCGGCATCCCGTACCGATACCCAAACCTCATGTCCGCGCGGCGTGAACTCGAGATGCAGCACGGCCGGCCCCGCCTTGAAGCGGTGCACGACCGCCAGCTTCATGACGTCGACGACGTCGATCGTATCGTTGAGCGGATGGGCAAAATTGACCCAGACGTGACGGCCACCGGGCCGCGCCACCGCGAATACCGGCTGACCGTGGGTTTTGATCCGCGCGACCTCCTTGAAGCTGCGCGTGTCAACGGCGATCAATTCGTGACGGCCCACGGCCGGAAGCAGCAGCACGTCGCCGGCCAGGGCCCATCCTTCGAGATGCGGCATCTTGTAGACCGGCAGCTTTTCCTCGCCGCGCCCGTAGCCATCGAGGATGCGGACCGCCTTGAGCGGCTCCTGCCACATGTCGACATGGACCATGCCATCCTCGCCGAACAGCCCGGCGAGGTAGTGCCGGCCGTCGGACGTGACATTGGCGTCGTAAGGAAGCTTGCCAATGCCGGTGAGCTTGGTAATGCGCGGATGCACGCTTGCATCGGAATTGACTTGGGAGAAATCGGCGACCCATATTTCACCCGAGTCATAGAGCGCATAGGCGAAGCGGCGCCCCGGAAGATCGACGAGCCCCACGGTTTTGGACGCCTTGCCATCTGCACCGATCGCCGGGATGTCGGCGACCGGGTTCAAGGTCGCAGCGTCAAAGACGCGAACACCGCCCGGATCATAATTGGAGACCGCCACCAGCGCTCCATCGTCCGAGATGGCACCTCCGATCGAATTGCCCGCTTGCATAACCCGTTTCGCCAAGGTGCCGGTCAACAGGTCGACTTGGCTCAGGCCGCCGTCGCGGCCGAATACATAGGCGTAACGTTGATCGGGAGAGAAGACAGCCGAGGCATGCGATAGATCGCCAAGACCGGAAACACGATGGATGATCGCATGCTTTGCGGCATCGACGACCACGACCGACCCCGCTGTGCGCTCGATGACCAGGCCGAGATTACCCGTCCCCCGCAGCTCCTCTGCGCCGGTGGAGCCGATCAAGGCCGTAGCCACCGCTATGACAACGACGAGACCGGTTGATCTCAACGCAACGCTCCTTCTTGCAATGCCTCGGCGATCCATCCGGCCTCGACTTCCGTCAATAGAGGCCGCCAAGGCGGCATCGGCGTGCCGGGCACTCCATCGAGAATAATGTGCACGACCTGCTCGCGATCCCATTGTTTGAGGTGCTCGGCGGTCAACGGCTTGCCGAGCCCGCCCTTGAGCGTGAGCCCGTGACACGAGCCGCAATCCTGGCGCACGAGATTGGTCAGCCTCGCCGTATCGAGAGGCGTTTGTGCCGTTGCAACCTCCGGCAACACTATGCCGAGCATGATGACGAGGCCGCTAGGCCACCGCCATCGCGTGCGCGACCGCCGCATGGCTGTCCCTATCCCGTTGCGCCGCAATCTCGGCCACCCGGCCGATGACAAACAGCACCGGCCCGGAGAAACAGGCCGCCCACGTCATCGCCGGCAGTTGCGAAAGCGGCCCGTGCAGCCGCCGCTCGCGCCGCGTCGTGCCGTCACAAACAGCCAGCGCCGGCGTGTCTGCGGGGAGCCCGTGCGCGATTAGCTCGCGTACAATCTCGTCGATATTGGCGCTCCCCATATAGACCACGAGGGTCGTGTCGGCATCTGCGAGGCTCGCCCAGTCGAGGTCAAGCGGCTCATCAGCGCGACAATGGCCGGTCACAAAGCGCACGCCGGTGGCAAGCCCGCGGTGGGTCAAAGGCATGCGCGCGGACGCTGCGCAGCCCTGCGCTGCCGTAATGCCGGGGATCACCTCATAGCGGACTCCGGCACGCTCCAGTTCAAGCGCTTCTTCGCAACCGCGGCCGAATATGAAGGGATCGCCACCCTTGAGCCGGACAACGAGGCGATTGGTGCCAGCCAAGGTCACCAACAGCCGGCTGATCTCGGATTGCGGAACAGGATGATGGCCCGGCCGTTTTCCGACACAAATACGCGTCGCACCGGCGGGAATGAGCCCCAGAATCTCTTCCGAGACCAGGCGATCATAGACGATGACATCCGCGCTCTCGATCGCCCGCATCGCCTTGAGTGTCAGCAGGTCCGGATCGCCCGGACCTGCTCCCACCAGCAGTACCTTACCCGCCGTCATGGCATGCCACCTCCGCTCTCGCCGCTCATGCGACCAATGCATACTCGCGTCTAGCGCCCAGCTCGCGAAGGACAGCGAGGGCCTTCAGTAAACGTCCTTTCGCGTGTTGTAGACGTTGAACTTGCCTGTCGGCGTAACCAGGCGCTTGTCACGGATCACCGACTTCAAGGCCAAGGTCTTGTCATCGACGACAACGATTGCGGATTCCTGCGCTTTGTTGTTCCAAACCGAGAACCAAATCTCGGTGCCTTCTTTGTTGAATTCGCCTTGCACAACACGGCGCGCGCCTTCCGAAATTCCGGACCATTGTCCGATCGGCAGCACCTTGTATTTCGGTTCCGCTCCGCCGAGTTCCTTGATCTTGAAAACTGCGATGGAAGACGAAATCTCGGCGTCAGGATTGAGCGGCGTGTCGATATAGAGATTCTCCGACTTCGGGTGCGTCTTGATGAACAGCGAGCCGCCGCCCTGGCCATCCACGGTCTGCACGACTTTCCAGGCGTGCTGCTTGTTCTTGACCGGATCCGTGCCGATGAAGGAGACCGTCTCGTTGCCCAGATGGCTCGTCGCCCACACGGGGCCGAATTTGGGATGGGTGAAATTGGCGCCACGCCCCGGATGAGGTGTTTGCCCGCCTGAGTCTATGACGCCAACGAGTTTGTCTTCCTTGGTGTCGACAATCGCGATGCGATGGCGGGCATTTGCCGCAACGAGGAAGTAACGGCCGCTCTTGTCGAAGCCGCCGTCGTGCAGGAAGCGTTCGGCCGGAATCGCGGTGACCTTCAGGTTCTTGATATCCTTGTAGTTGACCAGAAGGATCTGTCCGGTCTCCTTGACGTTGACGACGAATTCCGGGTTGTGGTGCGACGCCACAATGGCGGCGACGCGCGGCTCGGGATGGAATTCCTGGGTGTCGTAGGTCATGCCGCGGGTGGAAACCACCTTGAGCGGCTCCAGCGTTGCGCCGTCCATCATCACGTATTGCGGCGGCCAATAGGTGCCGGCAATCGCGTATTTGTCTTCGTAACCGGCGAACTTCGACGTCTCGACCGAACGCGCCTCGGTGCCGACCTTGAGTTCAGCCACCGTCTGCGGCGGGTCCATCCAGAGGTCGATCAGGTTGAGCTTGGCATCACGGCCCACGGTGTAAAGATAGCGGCCCGACGCCGACATGCGCGAAATATGCACCGCGTAGCCGGTCTTGATGATATGTTCGATCTTCTTGGATTTTCCGTCGATGAGCGCGATCTCACCGGCGTCGCGAAGCGTGACGGCGAAGAGGTTGTCGATATCGAGCTTGTTCAGCTTCTTGGTCGGCCGCTGGGCGACAGGCACAAGGACTTTCCAGTTCTCCTTCATGTCCTTGAGGCCGAACTCCGGCGGCTGCGCCGGCTCGTTCAGCAGGTAGCGCGCCATCAACTCGACTTCGTTCGGGCCGAGCTCGCCCGAGGAGCCCCAATTCGGCATGCCGCCGGGCGACCCGTAAGTGATGAAATCCCGCAGATAGTCGAAGCCGAGCTTGACGGTAAGGTCCGGCGTGAGCGCTTTGCCGGTCGCGCCCTTTCGCAGCACGCCATGGCAGCCGGCGCAGCGTTCGAAATAGATGCGGCTGGCTTGGTCGAATTCCGCCTTGCTCAGGACAGGACTACCCGGTTTGGTGCCCGGTTGCTCCACCGGCTTTTCGCCCAACACATCGAGGCTCGGCTGATATTGACCGCCGGGCGTCGTACGATGCTGCTGCAAATCAGCCGGCGCTGGACGCGCCGGCTGCTGCTGGGCCGAAGCTGCGCTCATAGTGACGATGACGCCTGTCACTAAGCTCGACAAAAACAGTCTGCCCTTCCAGCCAACAATCGCCATTGTCGCCCTCCGCCATTCACACGATGAAATTATTTTAATTATTCGTATTCGGACGAGAAAAGTGCATTGACTTCAGTCAAGACCATCACCGACTTCAATTGCTTACTTGTTAAGCGTCGTTTTAGAACGAAGCCGCACGCATTAAGCGATTGCATGCCGATGGCGATGCTCCGCATGCGACAATTCGCGATGGCAATCATCGCGCTTGCCGGGTTTGGCCTGACGATGCCAAGCATCGGCGCGGCCGAACTTGACGTCGCCGTCGATTTTTTCCCGCCAGATGAGCAGCCTAAGGTGGAGCGCGCCGACGGCAACCCGCCGTCCGCGATTGTACGCTCGCGCGACGGCCGCCTGCTTGGGTATGCCTTCTCTACACGCGACGTCGCCGGTTCGATCGGATATTCCGGGCGGCCGCTAGACATAACCGCTGTCGTGACCACTGGCGGCATCATTGCCGGCGCACGAATTGTCGCGCACGAAGAGCCGATTCTCGTCATCGGCATACCGCGCGAGGCGCTCGCGGCTTATGTGGCGAACTTCAAGGGCTTCGATGTGCGGGCCGGTGCTGGGGTGCGGCAACTCAATGCGGCCGCTCGTGGACCGCAGGCGGTCGCAGGCGCGTCCGTCACCAGCGCAGTGATTCGCGATGCCATCGTGCGCTCGGGGCGCGCGGTACTTCGCTCCCGCGTTGCCGCTCAGCGGCCGGACGGTCAACGCCACATTGAACGTGAAAGCCACCGTCGGTCGTCCTGGTCTGCGCTGGTCGCCGAGGGCGCGCTGCGTCAGCTGCTTGTGACGCGCGGGCAAGCCGCCAAGCTGTTGGGAACGGTCGATGCGGAGCCGGACAAGCCCTTTATCGACCTGTGGCTTGCCGTGGCCACTCCTTCGGCGATTGGCGAATCGTTGCTTGGCCAGCGCACATACGAGAGCGAGATCGCCAAGATCGGGACCGAGGACGATCTCGTCCTCGTCGCCGCCAATGGGCTCTATTCTTTCCGCGGCACCGAGTGGCGCCGTTCGGGCATCTTCAACCGCATCGAGATCGTGCAAGGCGACAAGACCATCCGCTTACGCGCGGGCGACCATGAGCGTATCGACGTTTTACATGCGGCCGGCGCTCCGGAATTCCGCGAGATATCGCTATTCCGTATCGCGCGGACCTCGGGCTTCGACGCCATAGCGCCTTTCCGCCTTGACCTTTCCCTCAGCTCGGATTCGGCGCCATCTCGTCTCCGCGCACCGGCGGTCGTTGCGCTCGATTATCAGATTCCCGATAGCTACTTGATCCAAGCGCCGGCCGTGACCCAATTCGAAAACGTGAGCGCCCCTCCGCCATCCGAAACGGCGCAAGTACAGGCGCCGCTTTGGCAAGATATCTGGCGGCAGCGGCAATACGAAATTGCCGGCCTCGCATTCATGTTGGGCGGACTCAGCCTGATTCTGATTTTTCAGAATTGGGTCACCGCCCACGGCACGTTGTATCGTCGCCTTCGTATCGGCTACCTGCTGCTCACCTTTTCTTTTCTCGGACTCGTCGCAAACGCGCAATTGTCCGTCGTCAATGTCGTGACTTTCGTCCACGCGCTGTTGAGTGGATTCCGATGGGAGCTATTTCTGCTCGATCCGCTGGTTTTCATATTATGGGCTTTCGTGGCCGTCAGCATGCTGTTCTGGGGTCGCGGCGTGTTTTGCGGCTGGCTCTGTCCATTCGGCGCGCTGCAGGAGCTGCTCAACGAGGCGGCCCGTCGCCTCGGGCTGACGCAAATCCAGGTTCCCTTCGGTCTGCACGAGCGACTGTGGATGATCAAATACGTCATATTTCTCGCGATTCTCGCCGTTTCGCTGCACTCGATCATGGCAGCCTTTGGCATCGCGGAAGTCGAGCCGTTCAAGACCGCGATCACGCTCAAATTCATTCGGGATTGGCCCTTCGTCTTCTACGCGGTAGCGCTCTTGATCGTGGGCCTGTTCATTGAACGGTTCTATTGCCGTTATCTCTGCCCGCTGGGCGGCGCGCTGGCGATTCCAGCGCGCATGCGCATGTTCGAATGGCTGAAGCGATACCGGGAATGCGGCGCCGAGTGCCAGATTTGCGCGCGAACCTGCACCGTACAGGCCATTCATCCGCTCGGGCAGATCAATCCAAACGAATGCATCTACTGCCTGCAATGCCAGGCGAAGTATCTCGATCCCACCGTCTGCCTGCACATCAAGAAGCGAATCGAACGCCGGCAACCGCGCACCGTTCTCCCCGCGCCGGTTCCGGGGCCGTCGGTCAGGAGCGGTTCAAATGAATGACCATCGCATCACCCGCCGGCGCGCGATCACCGTCCTAGCAGCCGCCGCGGCCACGCTGACAGGCGGCCGATCCGTCGCTGATAAGGCAGTTGCCGACTATGAGTGGCGCGGTTTTGCCATGGGCACCGATGCGCGCATCGTTTTCAGCGGCGTCGACGGCGTCTCCGCCCGCGCCGCCGCCTCGATGGCGGCCGCCGAAATCGAGCGGATCGAGCGCGCTTTGAGCCTGTTCAGGCCGGATTCGGAAATCGTTCGTCTCAATCGTGCGAAGACCCTGGCTTCGCCAACCGGCGACATGATGCGCGCGCTCCGGCTTGCACTCGATATTGCGGACCGGACCAACGGCCTGTTCGACCCCACTGTGCATGCCCTGTGGGAAGCCCACGTTGACTGGTTCGCCGCTTCGCCCGATGCGGACCTTCCGCCAAACGCGTTGATCGCCGATACGCTGAAGGCGGTCGACTGGCGAAAAGTCGAGCTGACGAGCGGTTCGGTGCGGATCGCGGACGGCCAGCGCATCACGCTGAACGGCCTCGGTCAGGGTTACGTGACGGATCGGATCGCCGATCTGTTGCGCCGCCGCGGTTTCGCGCATGTACTCGTCGACCTCGGGGAACAGCGCGCTTTGGGGCCCGATCGCGATGGCAAGCCGTGGCTGATAGCGAGGCCCGGAGCGATCGGAATTGCGCTAAGCGACGGCGCGCTCGCGACATCCGAGGGTGAGGGCTGCGTCCTGGGCGCCGGCGGCGTGGCGCATCACCTGTTCGACCCGCGCACCGGCCGTAGCTCGCAACAGTGGCGGCGGATCACCGTGCATCATCCCTCGGCGGCCGTCGCGGACGCCATGTCGACCGCTTTCTATGCGGCATCCGCGCCCGAAATCACGGCGCTGGTCGAGAAATTCGAACGTCTGGTCGTGTGGGCGACCGACCGCGAGGGGCGCGAGACCCAGTGGAAATCGTCTTCAGGGGCTGTATCGGCGGCGACAACAGCGCCGGCCTGAGACGCCACACCGCCGTCAGGCGGGGACTTTCAGCCGTTTCAGGCCATGTCCCAGCAACTCCGGAACGCCGGCCGGCAAGTCGAGCCGCAGGGCCGCTCTATGCCCGTGCTCGGACATCCGGTTCCACGTCTTGACGAGAATTTCGGCGAGCTTTTCTCGCTCGATCCGAACTGCAAATCCGGCGAGATAATGCTCGAAGAACATCACGCAAATTACGTCTTCGAGCATTTGCGCGACCGGGTCGCGCTTCAATCCTTCCTTTCGGATGAGCGAACCGACGCGCGCTATATCGTCGGCCGCATAGCCCGCGTCCGCCATGAGCTCGCCCAGACGCCTTGCCTGGCACGACCTTTGATATTTACGCCATTCGAGGTAGCCGTTGCGGCCGGCCGGGTAGCTTTTGCGCGCCACCTTCCAGCGTTCGATGTGCTGCCCGCGCGCGGCGATACGAAGGCACTCTGGCGCGTCGGGATGCATGCGCGCAAGCGTGATACTCATGCGCCGGCCATAGACCAACTCACCCGGTAGGCTTTGGCCTTCGGTCTCGACGAGATTCGGATCGGTCGCATTCACCGCGTCGATCAGGTCGATGACACGCTGGAAGCGCGCCGCGGCGTCGCGCATGATGCCCATTCCCGATTTGACCGGCCCACAATGGTGGAGCGGCTATTTCTTTTTGCCGTCCGCCGAGAACTGGGCGAGATAGGCCCACAGGTTCTTGGCCTCTTTCTCATTCTTAATGCCCGCAAAGATCATTTTGGTGGAGGGGATCTTCGCCTTCGGGTCTTTGATATAGTCGAGAAAGGTCGCCTCGCTCCACACGATACCGGAATTCTTGTTGGCGTCCGAATAATTGTACCCTGCAACGGTGCCGGTCTTGCGTCCTTCCAGCCCGTTCAAGATCGGACCGACTTTGTTTTTCGCGGTCTCGCCGACGTCATGACAGGCCGCGCACTTCTTGAATGAAGTCGCACCCGCGTTGAGATCCTGCGCGTGGCCAACTGCTATTGGAACGACGCAAGAAACTGCCACGATCATCAAAGCTGACTTGATCATCTTCGACTCCGTCCTGCCGGGTGCCTTTGCGGATTGAATGCAACGATCTCTTCGGATTCATTTTGGGTTAAAATAATCGAACTTAACACGGCTACGCTTGACCTTGGTCAAGGCATCGGTGTGACGTTTCATGACGCTTATTCTCGCGCGTCGGCGCCGTTTTGCGCGGCGCGAGGGCGAGACTCTTTGGTCTACGTGACCGGGACGTCAAGGTGTACCGGCACCCGAAAGCGAGCGGAGCATGGGATGGCGGAACGATCCTTCGCCAAGGAAGTGCGGGATCTGGAGCTCGGCGCCGGCCAGGAATTTCGAGGCGAAGGCATCCTCGCCATCACCAAGGCGCTTCTCCAGTCGGGCGTCGCCTATGTCGGTGGCTATCAGGGCGCCCCGATCTCGCACCTGATGGACGTGCTGGCCGACGCGCAGGAGACGCTCGATAAGCTCGGCGTGCAATTCTCGAACTCGGCGTCCGAAGCCGCCGCGGCGGCATCTCTCGCCGCTTCGGTGATGTACCCCATCCGCGGCGCCGTCACATTCAAAGCGCCGGTCGGCGTTAACGTCGCCTCCGACGCGCTTGCCAATCTGAATTCCTGTGGCGTCATCGGCGGTGCGCTGATCATTATCGGTGAAGATTATGGCGAAGGCTCATCGATCATGCAGGAGCGATCGCACTCTTTCGCCATGAAGTCGCAGATCTGGCTGCTCGATCCGCGACCTAATTTGGAATCGATCGTCAAGGCGGTCGAGAACGGCTTCGAGTTGTCGGAGGCTTCCAACACTCCGGTGATGCTGGAAGTACGCATCCGTGCCTGCCACGTGCATGGCAGGTTCATCGCCAAGGACAACAAGGCGCCGCCGTATACCCTTAGGCAAGCGCTGGAGAACCCGGTACGGGACACCAGTCGAATTCCGCTGCCGCCGGCCTCCTATCTGCAGGAGAAGGAGAAGATCGAACGGCGCTGGCCCGCCGCGGTAAAGTTCATCAAGGAACGCAAACTTAATGAGTTCTTCGATGGCGACCTCGCGGATGTCGGAATTATCACGCAAGGCGGCATGTATAATGGCGTAATCCGCGCCTTGGGGCGTCTCGGACTTGCCGATATCTGGGGTACGACGCGGGTACCGGTCTATGTGATGAATGTCACCTATCCGCTTGTCGATGATGAGATCGTCACATTTTGCGTCGGCAAGAAAGCGGTCCTGGTCGTCGAAGAAGGCCAGCCGGAGCACATTGAGCAGGCCATCGCCACCATCCTGCGAAGACGGGACCTCAACGTTAAGCTCTACGGCAAGGATGTGTTGCCGATGGCCGGCGAATACACCGCCGATGTCATGCTGAAAGGCGTGCAGGCTTTCGTGGCTCGCACAATCCCGGGCGCGCTCTCCGATCAGGCACGCGCGCCCAACGAACCGAACATCCATGACGATCCGCGGGTCAAGGCGCTGACCGGAACAGTGCCACCTCGCCCGCCCGGCTTCTGTACCGGCTGCCCGGAGCGGCCGATCTTCGCCGCCATGAAGCTGGTCGAGAAGGAGCTTGGCCCTCATCACATCGCGGGCGATATCGGCTGTCACCTGTTTTCGATATTTCCGCCATTCAATATCGGCGCGACCACCATGGGCTATGGGCTCGGCCCGGCTTCGAATGCCGCCTTCAATGTCAAGACTGACAAAAAGTCGATCGCCATCATCGGCGACGGCGGCTTCTGGCACAATGGCCTGACATCGAGCATCGGCAATGCCGTCTACAATAACCATGACGGCGTCATCATCGTGGTTGATAACTTCTACTCGTCGGCGACCGGCGGCCAGGACGTCCTGTCGTCGCGGGCCGATATCAAGACACGCTCGACCCAGCATCCGATCGCGAAAGCGGTCGAAGGCGTCGGCGCAACCTGGGTGCGGCAGCTCGACCGTACCTACGACGTCGCCAAGATGCGCAATACGCTCAAGGAAGCGCTGACCACCAACACGCCCGGCCCCAAGGTGATCGTGGCGTCTTCCGAATGCATGCTGAACAAACAGCGCCGGGAAAAAACGGTCCTCGATCGCGCGGTGAAGAACGGCCGGCGTACCGTGCGCGAGCGTTTCGGCGTCGATGAAGATATCTGCACCGGCGATCATGCTTGCATCAGGCTATCGGGTTGCCCGTCTCTTTCGGTCAAGCGCACCGACGACCCGCTGAAAGACGATCCGGTCGCGACGGTCGATAATTCGTGCGTCGGCTGCGGCAACTGCGGCGAAGTGTCGGAGGCCGCCGCGCTTTGTCCTTCGTTCTATCGCGCCGACATCATCCACAACCCGACGCGCATCGACCTTTTCCTGGCTAAAGTAAGAAATGCGGTAATCGGCATGCTGCAGCGGCGGCGCGCGCGGCGACGCATCTCATTCGGTTGAGAAGCAAGCAGAGTCTCCGATGGATACCGTCCCCCCTGCACCACGCGCGCTCGATACCGCCCGACCGATATCGATAGCGGTGATGGCAATGGGTGGCCAAGGCGGCGGCGTACTGGTCGACTGGATCGTCGGGCTATGTGAGAGCCACCATTGGGCGGCGCAATCGACGTCGGTCCCGGGCGTGGCACAGCGCACCGGCGCGACGATCTACTCCATCGAAGTCATGCCTCTAGCGCCCAGTGCACCGGCGGGATCGTGGCCTGTGCTGTCGTTGATGCCGGTACCCGGCGAGGTCGACATTGTCATCGGTGCGGAGCTGATGGAGGCCGGGCGCGCTATCCAACGCGGCCTGGTGACGCCGGACCGCACCACGCTGATCGCCTCCTCGCATCGTCATTATGCAGTGCTGGAGAAGCAGGCCCCCGGCGACGGCATCGGCGATGCGAACGCGGTATACGCCGCGGCAACCGCCGCCGCCAAGCGATCCGTGTTCTTCGACATGGCGGTCCTGGCCGAACGATCGGGCAGCATGATTTCGGCGGTTCTTTTCGGCGCTCTGGCCGCTTCCAAGGCGCTCCCGTTCGAGCGCGCAGCCTTCGAGGCCGCGATCCGGGCCGCCGGTATCGGTGTCGAGAGCAGTCTGCGCGGCTTCGCGCTCGGCTACGACAACGCCGTCGCCGGGACGACGCCGGACAAGGCACAGACCGTCAAGCCGGCCGCCGGCAAACGCTATCCCGCGCTGGCGCCTCTGGGGCACGCCGGCTATGACGCCCTGGTGGCGCGCGTCCACGCCGAATTTCCGGACTTGGTCCACGCCATGATCTGCGCCGGCTTGCGGCGGGTCGTCGACTTTCAGGACACCGCCTACGGCCAGGAATATCTCGACCTGCTCACCGGCATGCTGGCGCTCGATCAAGCGCACGGCAGCGCGGCAAAGGACTTCACGCTCACCCGCACGGCGGCAAAATACGTCGCTATTGCAATGACTTACGATGACGTATTCCGCGTCGCCGATTTGAAAACCCGCGGCAGCCGCTTCGAGCGCGTGCGCGCCGAGGTCATGGCCGCGCCGGGTCAACTGGTCTACACGACCGAGTTCATGCACCCGCGCATGGAAGAGGTGGTCGGTTCTCTGCCCGCTTCGCTGGGCCGCTTCGTTAAGAACCGGCCGCGCCTGCTCAAGAGGCTCGATCGCTTCGTCAACCGCGGCAGGCGGGTGAAGACAGGCACCATCCGCTGGTTTCTGGTGCTCTACGCGCTCGGCGGCCTGCGGCGCTTCCGGCGCGGCACGCTGCGGCACGGCGACGAAATCGCGCATCGCGATGCCTGGCTGACGAAAGTCCGAACCGCGGCCGCAAAAGACTACGCCCTGGCGGTCGAACTGCTGGAGGCGCGCCGTCTGGTCAAGGGCTATTCCGACACCCATGAACGCGGCCAGTCGAAATTCGACAAGATCATGATCGGCGCTGCCAAAGTCGAAGGCCGGCCCGACGCCGCCGAATGGGTGCGTCGGTTGCGCGAGGCCGCGCTCAAAGATGAGGACGGCATCGCCCTCGACGGCGCGCTCAAGACCATCGACGGCTTTGTGTGACCCCGAACGGGGCTGACGGTCCCGACCGCTGCGGACTTCAACTTTGGCAAACTCTTCACGCGCGGGGCCGCGCCTGCCACCAAAAGGCGATCCCAACCGTCATGACGGACAGGCGGAAAAACAGGCAGCGAAGAACCTGAGCCCCGAACGCACGCAGAAGCGCTACAAGCCTGCCGCAGCGTGACGGCGAAGCGCCCTTCCGCGCGTCAGCTCACCGCCACCAGGCGCGGCTTTTGGCCGGGGCGGCCGACCATTTCGGCATAATCGGCGATCGTCTTCGGGCGGCCGATCAGATAGCCCTGCACCTCGTTGCAGCCGGCGGCGGCGAGAAACTTGAGTTGCTCGTCGGTCTCCACGCCTTCGGCGATCACCGGCAGGTCGAGCCCGCGGCCGAGCGCGATCACCGCGCGGATGATGGTGGCCGCCTGCGCGCTGCGGCCGAGGTTGGAGACGAACGCGCGGTCGATCTTCAGCTTGTCGAAGGGGAACGACTGCAGATAGGAGAGCGAGGAATAGCCGGTGCCGAAATCGTCCATGGCAATGCGCACGCCTAGGCCCTTCAACCGGCGCAGGACGCCGACGGCGCGGTTGAAGTCGCCGATCAGCATGCCCTCGGTGATTTCCAGTTCGAGCCGCGACGGCGCGAGCCCGGTCTCGAGCAGGATGCCGTGCACGAGCTGCGGCAGGTCGCCGTGCTCGAACTGCGCGGGCGACAGGTTGACCGCGATGCCGAGCGGACGCGGCCACGAGGCCGCCTCGCGGCACGCGGTGCGCAGGATCCATTCGCCAAGCGGGCCGATCAGGCCGCTTTCCTCGGCGATCGGGATGAAGGTCGAGGGCGGCACCAGGCCTTCGCGCGGGTGATGCCAGCGCACCAGCGCCTCGAAGCCGATCGTGCCGCCGCCGATCTGCGCCTGCGGCTGGTAATGCAGCTCGATCTCGCCGCGCGCGATCGCCGTGCGAAGGTCCTGCTGCAGCGCGCGCTTCTCGCGCAGTTGGCGGTCCATCGACATCTCGAAGAAGCGGATCGAGCCGCGCGCCTCGGCCTTGGCGCGGAACAGCGCGGCGTCGGCATTGGCCATCAGCGCGGTCGAGTCGGAACCGTCCTGCGGGAAGATGGCGACGCCGACGGTCAGCCCGACGCGCAGCGGATTGCCGGCAACGACCTCGATCTCGTCGGCGAGCGACGCGCAGAGCTTCTCGGCGAGCGCCTCGGCCCCCTCCGGCTGGCTGCCGGTCGGCGTGATGAGGCCGAATTCGTCGCCGCCGATGCGCGCGAGGAAGGCGCCGTCGCAGGCCTCCTGCATGCGCAGCGCGACCTCGCGCAGGAGCATGTCGCCCGCCGGGTGGCCGAACACGTCGTTGACCTCGGTGAAGCGATCGAGATCGATGCACAGCACCGCGAAGCTGTCGCCCGAGGCGGACGCGATGTCCAGCGTGCGCGACAGGCACGCGTTGAAGGCGGCGCGATTGGGCAGGTCCGTCATCGAATCGTGATGCGCCATGTGCGCAAGCCGCTGCTCGCTGCGCCGCTTGTCGGTGACGTCGTTGATGACGGTGATGAGATGCTCCGCCCGTCCGGCGGCGGTGAACACCGGCAGCCTTGTGGCGGATACGATGCGCGTGCCGTTGGCGGGTGTGACCATGGAGTGTTCGTCGATGAAGACGGCTTCGCCGCGCTCGATGAGCTTGCGGTCCTCGGCCTCGATCGACCGCGCGCTCGCCTCCGGCATGATTGCGGCCGACGTCCGGCCGAGCATCGCGGCGCGGTCGATGCCGAGATACTGCTCGGCCGCGCGGTTGAGCAGCGAATAGCGCAGGCTCGGGATGTCCTTGACGATGATCGGACAGGGCACGTTCTCGATGATGGTGTTGAGGAAGGAGCGCGTGCGCTCGAGGTCGCGCTCGGCGCGCTTGCGGTCGGTGACGTCCTCGTGCGTCGCCACCCAGCCGCCGTCGCGTATGGGCTGGTTGACCACGTCGACGGTGCGGCCGTCGGCCAGCTCGATCGTGAGGGTGAAGGCCTTGCCTTCGTTCAGGTGCGCGCGGAGCTGTACCTCGTAGCGGTCGGGCTCGAGCGGGAACGTGCCGGCGGCGATGCGCGCGTTGAGCAGGTCGGGCACGGTGCAGCCGCGCCAGATGCGCAGCGGGTCGATGTTGTACATCGCGCGGTAGCGCTCGTTCCACAGCACGAGGCGGCTCTGCGCGTCGAACATGCACAGGCCCTGGTTCATGTTGTCGATCGCCGCGTCGAGGCGCGTGGTGTGCTCGGAGAGCTTGCGCCGCGCCCGCGCGGTCACCACGGTGCCGACCGCGAGCATGCCGGCGAGCGCGCCGGCCACCATGGCCAGCGCAACCGACAGCGCGCTCAACGACACGTCGCCGTCGCCGAAGACGCCGATCGCGCCGGCGGTGAGCGCAAAGCCGAGCAGGCCGGCAATGCCGGCCGCCCACCAGTCGCGTTTCCTGCCGTTCGTCTTGCGCGCGCGGTCCATCACCTTGCGCGGTGCGCGCGCTTGGCGCACGTGCCGCTCCCGATGCAACCCGAGTTTGCAGGGACGCGCCTAGGGCCCCGTTAATTTTCACGGACCCTATTGGTTAACGAAAGTTAGCACTACGAAGCGGTAAATATTGCGGTTAACTTTCGTTGAAAACGCGAGAAAAGCGGCTCAGCGCGGCTTGAGGAAGGCGAAATCGCAGCCCTGGTCGGCACCGAGGATCTCCTGTGCGTAGAGCCTGGCATAGCCGCGCGGCGGCGTCGCCGGCTTGCCGGGCGTCGAAGCGGTGCGGCGTCCGAGCTCGGCCTCGTCGACCATGAGATCGATGCGGCGCGCCTTCACCGACAGCTTGATGCGATCGCCGTTGCGCACCAGCGCGAGCGGGCCGCCGGAGGCGCTGTCCGGCGTCACGTGCAGCACGATGGTGCCGAAGGCGGTGCCGCTCATGCGCGCGTCGGACACGCGCACCATGTCCTTCACCCCCTTGGTGGCGAGCTTTTTCGGGATCGGCAGGTAGCCGGCCTCCGGCATGGCGGAAGTCGAATGCGGCCCGGCGTTCTGCAGGACGAGGATGTCGTGCGGCTCGACGTCGAGCGCGGGATCGTCGATGCGCGCGGCGAGATCTTCGAGCGAGGTGAACACCACCGCCCTGCCCTCGTGCTCGAACAGGTTCGCGTCGGCGGCGGACCGCTTGAGGATGGCGCCCTTGGGCGCGAGATTACCGAACAGCGCGATCAGCCCGCCCTGCGGCTCGAGCGGTCTGGCGCGCTCGGCGATGATCGTGCGGTCGACCCAGCCGGAGTCATCGGCGCCGAGCCGCTCGCCGAGCGTTTCGCCGGTCACCGTCATGGCGTCGAGATGCAGAAGGTCCTTCAGTTCGCGCAGCAGCGCGCCGACGCCGCCGGCGGCGAAGAAATCCTCCATGTAGCCGTTGCCGACCGGCTTGAGGTTCACCAGCACCGGCGTGGTGTCGGACAATTCGTTGAGGCGCTCGAGCGAGATCGGCACGCCGGCGCGGCCGGCGACGGCGGCGAGGTGGATGACGGCGTTGGTCGAGCCACCGATGGCGAGCAGCACGCGCAGCGCGTTCTCAACCGACTTCACGTTGACAATCCGGTCGGGCGTGAGCTGCGAGCCGATGAGCTTCACGGCGGCAGCGCCGGTCGCTTCCGCCGCGCGCAGGCGGTCGGCGTGCACGGCGGGGATCGCGGCGGTGCCGGGCAGGCAGAGGCCGAGCGCCTCGGTGATGCAGGCCATGGTCGAGGCGGTGCCCATCACCGCGCAGGTGCCGGCGGTGGTGGCGAGCTTGCTCTCGACTTCGTGGATTTCGTCGGCGCTGACCTTTCCGGCGCGGTACTGCGCCCAGAAGCGGCGGCAGTCCGTGCAGGCGCCCAGCCGCTCGCCCTGGTGGCGGCCGGTCATCATCGGGCCGGCGATCAGCATCACGGTCGGCTTCGCCGCCGAGACGGCGCCCATGAGCTGCGCTGGCACGGTCTTGTCGCAGCCGCCCATCAGCACCACGGCGTCCATCGGCTGCGCGCGGATCATCTCCTCGGTGTCGATCGACATCAAGTTGCGGAACTTGAGGCTGGTCGGATTGAGGAAGACCTCGCCGAGCGAGATGGTGGGGAAATCGATCGGCAGCGCGCCGGCGGCGAGGACGCCGCGTTTCACCGCGTCCAGCAATTCGGGAAAGTGGCGGTGGCAGTTGTTGAAGCCGGATTCGGTATAGGCGATGCCGACCACGGGCTTTCTCAGCATCGCGCGCGAATAGCCCATCGACTGCGCGAACGAGCGGCGCAGATAGAGCGAGAAATCGCGGTCGCCGTAATTGGTGAGGCCGTTGGCGATGCCGGTGGGCTTGTCGTTCATGCGGATACCTTCTGGAGGCGCGTCAGCGCGGCGCCAAGCTGCCGCGCCGCGCGGTGATTTGCAATGCGCTCCGCAGCGGCGGGATAGCGCTGCGCGAACCAGGCGATTGCGACATCATGAAACCAGACCACGGCCACGAGCATGGTCAGGAACCAGGTGAGGAAATGATAGCGCGCGGACGCGGCATTATAGAAGAAGGCGACCGCGTGCTGGCCGAGCGCGGCGGCGCCGATCAGGCGCAGCCACGGATCGAGCCTGCGCCCGCGCAGCACGACCCAGGCAACGACGGCGACGCCGGCGGCGTTGAGCGGGATGGTCCAGTAGGATTCCGCCGCGCCGCTCAGCCAGTCGGCAAGCTGCATGACAATGCGCACGAGGCCGGCGAATTCGCCGTGCAGAAGCTGGCCCAGCGCCGCGGCCCAGGCCGAGGGCGGCAGCACCAGCAAATTCGAGTCCGCCGAGTTTGACGAGAACAGAACGAAGGCCCGGCCGAACACCCAGTTGTGCAGGGCCATCGAGAACACCGGCAGGAAGCCGATGCAGAGGCCAGCGAGGCGGGGCCATTGCCGGAAATAAAGTGCGGCGAGGCCGGCGCCGCCGAGCAGCACGGCGGCGGCGGGCGCCACGACCGGCTTCATGAAGATGCCGAGCGCGAGCAGCAGCGCGCCGAAGAAGGCCGGCTGGAAGCGCGTGCCGGGGCCCGCGCCGCGCGCGCCGACGACGAGCACGATGCCGGCGATGAAGAAGATGTAGGCGAGCGGATCGGCGAAGACGCGCGCCGCCCATTTGGAATATTGCACGAAGGTGGTGCCAAAGATCGTGCCGATGGGCACGAGGAACAGCAGGGTCAGCGCGAGCGGCCAGGGGGCGGGCAGGAAGCGGCCGAACAGCGCCCGCACGAAGAAGGGAAAGGCGAGCACCAGCGACAAATAGCCGAGATAGGTCTCGCCGAACACGATGTGCTGGAGCGCCAGGAAATAGCGCAAGCCCGGGCCACCGTAATAGTAGACGTTCTCGGTCCCCTGCAGGAATCCGACGACGTCGCCGGCGAGCAGACGTTGCAGCAGGATGCGCGCGACGCCATCGTAGAACAGGCCGTCGTCGCCGCCGTCGAGCGGACGCAAGGCTCCGAGGAAGCTCGCATCGTCGATAGCGATCACCAGCACGGCGAGGCCGACGATTAGGAACGGCACGAAGGTGGCGCGCGCTTTGAAGCGCACGAGCAGGGCGACCACGCCGATGGCGGCGGCGAAGGCCAGCGCCCAGCTCGCGTAAAGCCGCAGTTGCACGCTCCACGGCGCCACCACGCGCATGGCGAGCGAATCCGGCACGATGGCAAGGCCGAAGATACGTCGGCCGACATCGGCCGGCTCGACGTTGCGGCAGCTTTCGCCGCGCCAGCGCGAGAAGCGCTCGCCGTCGCCCTCCCACATCAGGTCGCCGCGCCAGCACACCTCGCCGCCGACGAAGGCGGCCGGCAGGCGGATCATCTCGTACCATGGCATGGTGATCTGCCAGCGCTTCAATCCCATCCAGAAGCGCTTGTCGCGCTCGGCGCGCTTCACGTCGGTCCCGGCGGTCCAGTTGTAGCGGACCTCGTTGACGAAGCCGAGGCGCAGCCAGACCGGATCGGAGAAGTCGAGCGTCGTCACCGCGCGCGAGGCGTCCGACCTGTGCCAGACGCCGTCGGCCGAAAAGCCATAGGCGCCATCCGGGAGGGGATTGTTGCGCCAGCAGCCGAACGTGTTCGCGTCGCAGCGCTTGTCCGGCGGATAGAGCGCATCGAACTGCTCGGCCATCGCGCGGTAGACCGGCGGCGGCAGCGCGCGCTCCAGCGCCGGGCCGGGCAGGAAGACATTGTGGCCTTCCTCGATGCGCGGCGGCGACAGCAACCATTGCCCGAGGACCGCCGCCGCGACGAGGGCGACGGCGGCCAACCAGGCGCGGGTGCGCCGATCCACCGTACCGGCGAAGACGATGACCGCCAGCACGACGAGCAGCGCATAGTCGGGCAGCGCGTTGATCGGCAGTCCGAGCGCGGCGACGACAAGCACCAGCGCGGCGGCTTTCAGCCAGCCGTCGCCGGCATGCTCGTTGGTTGGTTCTGATGTCGGCATTGGTCCCCGCGCCGGTCGATTGGCCCTTGCGTAGCATGCCGAATTGGCTCAAATCCATGCCGCGCGCAGCCCCGACATAAAGGCCTGTAAAACCCGTGATCCGCCTCGGCATCGTCGGCACCAACTACGGACGCACCGTGCAGATGCCGGCGTTCCGCGCCGACCCGCGCTGCACGGTGGTCGCAATCGCCGGCAGCAACGAAGCGCGCACGGCCGAACTCGCCCAGGCCGCCGGCGTGCCGAAGGCTTATGGCGACTGGCGCGCGCTGGTCGAGGACAAGGAGGTGGACGCGGTCGCCATCGCCTCGCTGCCGAGCCTGCAGGCGAGGATCGCGCTGCGGGCGCTGGAGTTGCGCAAGCCGGTGTTCGCCGAAAAGCCGCTGGCGAGCGACCTCGCGAGCGCGCGCACGATGCTCGAGGCGGCGCGCGCGAGCGGCGTGCCGACCATGATCGACTTCAATTTCCACCAGATCGCGGCCTGGCTGCGCGCCAAAGACATGCTCGACCACGGCGTGATCGGCGCACTGCGGCACGTGACCGTGCACTGGCACGTCGAGAGCCGCGCCATTCAGATGCGCATGCGCAACTGGAAGACGGTCGGCGACGACGGCGGCGGCGTGCTCGGCAATTTCATCTCGCACTGCTTCCACTATCTCGAATGGTTCGTCGAGCCGCTCGGCGGATTGTCCGCGCGCATCGGCGGGCTGCCGGGCGTCGCCGACCTGGAGACGACGGTGGCGATGGCGCTGACGTTCCGCTCGGGGCCGCTGGTCAGTCTGTCGATGAGCTGTGCCTCCTATCTCGGCGGCGGCCACAAGATCGAGTTCTTCGGCGAGGACGGCACGCTGGTGCTGCACAATCCGGGCGCCGACTACATGCGCGGCTTCGAATTGATGCACGCGCGCCGCCCGGACGTACCGCTGCAGCGCATCCCGGTCGACGATCCGGTGGACGCGCGCTATCCGGACGGGCGCATCGCGCCGGTGTCGCGGCTTGCCGGGATGTTCTTCGACGCGATCGAGAAAGGCGGCACGCCCAGGCCCGGCTTCGCCGAGGGCTACCGCTCGCAGCAGCTCATCGACGCCGCGCAGCGCGCGCACAAAGAGGGCAAGTGGATGGACGTTTCGCCGGAGACGCTTACGTGAGCAATCGCAAAGTCCTCGTCACCGGCGGCTCAGGCTTCATCGGCTCCGGTCTGGTCAAGGCGCTGGTCAAGGCCGGCTGCCGCGTGCGCGTGCTCGACGACAATTCGCGCGGCCGCCCGCGCAGGCTGACCGGAGTTGAGAAGGACATCGAGTTTATCGCCGGCGACATCCGCGACGCCGAGGCGGTCCAGCGCGCGACGCAGGGGATGGACGAGGTGCAGCACCTCGCCTTCGTCAACGGCACCGAGTTCTTCTACACGCAGCCCGACCTGGTGCTCGACGTCGGCGTGCGCGGCATGATCAACGTCATCGACGCCTGCCGTCAGTACAATGTCGGCAACCTCATTCTCGCCTCGTCGTCGGAGGTCTACCAGACGCCGCCGACGGTGCCGACCGACGAGAGCGTGCCGCTGTCGATCCCCGATCCGCTCAACCCGCGCTATTCCTACGGCGGCGGCAAGCTGATCAGCGAATTGATGGCGATCAACTTCGGCCGCAAGTATTTCGAGCGCGTGCTGATCTTCCGGCCGCACAATGTCTACGGCCCCGACATGGGCTTCGAACACGTGGTGCCGCAGTTCGCGCTGCGGCTGAAGAAACTTGCTGACGCACAACCGACCGGCACGCTGCGCTTCGAAGTACAGGGCACCGGCGAGGAGACGCGCAGCTTCTGCTTCGTCGATGACCTCGTGCAGGGCGTCATGGTGATGCGCGAGAAAGGCGAACACCTCGGCATCTATCATGTCGGCACGCTGGAAGAGGTGACCATCGCCGACGTCGCGCGCCGGGTGGCCAAGGCGGCCGGGCGGGAGATCGAGATCGTGCCGGGCAAGCTGCAACCGGGCGGCACCCCGCGCCGCTGCCCCGACATTTCGAAACTGGCCAGACTGGGCTATAAGCCGCGCGTGCCGCTCGACGAGGGCCTCAAGCCCACCGTGGACTGGTACTGGCGCAACGCCGATCTGGCGCCGAAGAACTGACGTCCCCGAGGAGATATCTCTTGCCGTTCCCCACCAAGGTCGCGCGTGCCGCCGGCACAGGCGCCAGCGTCCCGGTCGAGCAGTGTCAGATCTGCGGCAGCGAACAGCTCGATACCGTACTGTCGCTCGGCTACATGCCGCCGGTGAACCAGATGGTGCCGATCGGCCAGGTGCCGCGGCAGCAGCCGTGGTTTCCGACCAACCTGCTGCACTGCCGCCAGTGCGACCTGGTGCAGCTCGGGCTGGCGGTGGACCCGGTCATCATCTTCCCGCCGGAATATCCCTACACCAGCGGCACCACCAAGCTGCTGCGCGACAACTTCGCCGATCTCTATGCCGAGTCGTCCAAGCTGCTCGGGCTGAAGGCGGAAGACCTCGTCATCGACATCGGCTCGAACGACGGCACGCTGATCTCCAACTTCCAGAAGGGCGGCCACCGCATCCTCGGCATCGAGCCGACCGACGTCAGCAGGATCGCCAACGAGCGCGGCATCCCGACGATCCAGCGCTACTTCGGCCTCGACACCGCGAAGGAAGTGAAAGCCAAGCACGGGCCGGCGAGCCTGGTCACCGCGGCGAACTGCTTCGCGCACATCGAGGACGTGCACGCGATCGTCGAGGGCATCGTCGCGATGCTCGGCGACAAGGGCACGTTCATCTCGGAATCGCACTACCTCATTCCGCTGCTCGACACGCTGCAGTACGACACGGTCTATCACGAGCACCTGCGCTACTACTCGCTAGCAAGCCTCAAGCACCTGCTCGAGATGCACGGGCTCGAGGTGTTCCACGCGCGGCCGATCCCGAGCCACGGCGGCTCGATCCGCGTCTATGCGGCGCGCAAGGGCGTGCATCCCGTGCAGGACAGCGTGCGCAAGATGCTCGCGGCCGAGCCGCGCGGCGCGGCGATGAGCCAGCGGCTCGCCGATTTCCGCCGCGACGTCGTGCTCTCCAAGCTCCGCCTGATGTCGATGCTGCGCGACCTCAAGGAGAAGGGCGCGCGCATCGCCGGCATCTCGGCGCCGTCGCGCGCCTCGACTATGGTGAACTATGTCGGGCTCGACGAGGGGCTGATCGACTATGTGGTCGAGATCCAGGGCTCGCTGAAGATCGGCAAGTACATGCCGGGCACCGCGATCCCCGTTGTGGACGAGGCGAGATTGTTCGAGGACCAGCCGGACGCCGCGCTGATCTTCTCCTGGCACATCGCCGACGAACTGGCGCCCAAGCTCAAGGCCAAGGGCTTCAAGGGCCGGCTCATCACGCCGCTGCCGGTGCCGAAATTCCTTTAGTTGTCGTCACCGGGCTTGTCCCGGTGACCCCGCTTATCTTGGCAAGGCCATGCCTTCCTAAGCGAGATGGCTGGGACGAGCCCGGCCATGACAAGATATGATTGCCCCCATGCCCGACTTCCCGCGCATCAAATCCCGCCGCACCATCGACGTCTCGCCCTGGATGAAGGTGATCGAGCGCGCGGTCGAGTTCGCGCCCGGCGCCGAGCCCGAGCTCTATCACGCGGTCAGCCAGCCCGATTACATCGCCATCGTGGCGATGACGCCGGAGGGGCTGGTGCCGATCGTGCGCCAGTACCGGCCCGCGCTCGAGGCCTTCACCTGGGAACTGCCGGCCGGGATGGTCGATCCGGGCGAGGATGCGGCCGAGACCTGCCGGCGCGAGCTCCTGGAGGAGACCGGCTATCCGGCGCGCGCGGTGCATGCGCTCGGCCGCTACGCGCCCTGCACCGCCCGTCTGTCGAATCGGGTGCACTCCTTCTTCGTAGAGACCGGGGAGCGCGCCGAGGCCCAAGACACCGAGGCCGGGATCGAAACCCGGCTGGTCACGCCGGCGGAACTGGCCGGCCTGATCCGCACCGGCGAATTCGTGCTGCAACTGCATGTCGGCGCGGTGCTGCTGGCCGCCCTGCGGGGCCATCTCGACCTTGGCGCCTTCGCCGGCACGGCGGCCGGCCGGTAAACCAGTTTAGCGACCGGACACGCCCGAATCGGCTGTGCTGGCGGAGGCTGGCCTGCCCCTTGACTCCTATCAATGCACCGCATGGAAAAACCGACGAATCTCGCCTCGACAAACCCCCTAGAAGGCTTCTAAAAAAGGGCGCGCGCGTGGGGCGGGAAAGAAAAACCACATGAATTACAACGACTTTTTTGTATCGGCGCTGGACAAATTGCGGGATGAGCGCCGCTACCGGGTATTCGCCGACCTCGAGCGCATCGCCGGCCGCTTCCCGCACGCCCTCTGGCACTCCCCCGCCGGCGCCCGCGAGGTCGTGATCTGGTGCTCAAACGACTACCTCGGCATGGCCCAGCACCCGAAGGTGATCGGCGCTATGGTCGAGACCGCCACCCGCATGGGCACCGGCGCGGGCGGCACCCGCAACATCGCCGGCACCAACCACCCGCTGGTCGAGCTGGAGCGCGAGCTCGCTGACCTGCACGGCAAGCCGGCCGCTCTCGTCTTCACCTCGGGCTACGTGTCGAACCAGACCGGCATCCCGACCATCGCCAAGCTGCTGCCGAATTGCCTGATCCTGTCGGACGCGCTCAACCACAATTCGATGATCGAGGGCGTCCGCCAGTCCGGCTGCGAGCGCGTGATCTGGCGG
This sequence comes from Pseudolabrys sp., assembly GCA_046292265.1. Taxonomy (GTDB): domain Bacteria; phylum Pseudomonadota; class Alphaproteobacteria; order Rhizobiales; family Xanthobacteraceae; genus Pseudolabrys. Next base: position 72,833 of record JBKBRE010000001.1, read on the forward strand.
CACAACGACCTCGCCCACCTCGAAGAGCTCTTGAAGGCGGCCGATCCGGCGCGCCCGAAGATCATCCTGTTCGAGAGCCTCTACTCGATGGACGGCGACGTCGCGCCGGTGCATGCGATCTGCGATCTCGCCGAGAAGTACAACGCGATGACCTACTGCGACGAAGTGCATGCCGTCGGCATGTACGGGCCGCGCGGCGGCGGCATCTGCGACCGCGACAGCGCGATGGCGCGCGTCGACGTCCTGGAAGGCACGCTGGCCAAGGCTTTCGGCTGCCTCGGCGGCTACATCGCGGCGAAGGCCGAGGTGGTGGACGCGGTGCGCTCCTATGCGCCGGGCTTCATCTTCACCACCGCGCTGCCGCCGGCGATCTGCGCCGCGGCGACCGCGGCCATCAAGCACCTGAAGACCTCGTCCTGGGAGCGCGAGCGCCACCAGGACCGCGCCGCGCGCGTGAAGGCGGTGCTCAACGCCGCCGGCCTGCCGGTGATGCCGAGCGACACGCACATCGTGCCGGTGCTGGTCGGCGATCCGGAGAAGGTGAAGACGGCGAGCGACCTCTTGCTCTCCGAGCATGGCATCTACATCCAGCCGATCAACTATCCGACCGTCCCGCGCGGGCTGGAGCGGCTGCGCATCACGCCGTCGCCCTACCACGACGACGTGCTGATCGACCGCCTGGCGGAAGCGCTGGTGGACGTGTGGGACCGGCTCAAGCTGCCAACCCGCGAGCAACGGCAGGCGGCCGAATAAGCGAGCGCAATCGCAGGACTTGCAATCGTCATGCCCGGCCTCGTGCCGGGCATCGACGTTTTTAGGCTCTGTAAGAGGCGCGGATGGCCGGGACATAAGGGCGTTTACGCCCGTCTTCGACGGGCTATGCCCCGGCCATGACGAACCCCTCAATCCTGGAACGTGGGCGGCGGGCGCTTGTCCAACGGCGCCGGCGGCTTGGGTTTGGGCTTGGGCGCGCGCGCCAAGCGGCGCGTGACCAGCGGCAGCGTCACCGACACGAAGAAGATGCGCGCGAGATGATGCGCACCGACATAGACCGGGTCGAGGTGCAGCGCGAGCGCGAGCAGCAGCATGGCGTCGACCGCGCCCGGCGCGAACGAGATCATGACCGCGCCGGGATCGAGCGCCATGAATCGGATCAGCCCCGCCACGAAGACCGCGGCGATCGCGACCGCGACCAGAAACGAGCCGAAGGCGGCGGCGACGAAGTCCACCACCAGCCGCAGCGGCGTATTGGCAAAACGCGAGCCGGTGACCGCGCCGAGCGCGATCATCGCCGCGTTCGCCACCCACCACGGCATCGCCACCTGCACCAGTCCGCTGCCGTGCAGCAGGGCGGATGTGAGCATGGCGCCGAACAAGAGGCCGCCGGGAAAGCGGATGCGGTAGAGGACGATCGCCGCGGCGGTGGAGACGCCGACCAGGATCGCCAGCTCGTCGAGCGCCGCCATGTCGAACGCGCCGCCGACGCCGCGCGTGCTCGGCGTCACCAGGCCCACGAGCGCCAGTCCCGCCGGCAGGCCGACGGCGATGATCACGACGCGCATGGTTTGCACGATGGCGATGCCGCGTAGGTCGGCGCCCAGCTCGGCGGCGAGCGCCATCACCTGCGACAGCGCGCCGGGCGCCGACGCCAGATAAGCCGACAGCGTGTTCCAACGGTGCACTACCTTCAGGTACACGGCGCTGCCGACGCCGGCGATCGCCATCGCAACCACCAGGACCGTAATGCTGGCCGGATAGGTGACGACGCCTTTCAGCGTTTCCGGGGTGGCCACCGCGCCTAGCGAGATTCCGATGATGACGAAAATGACGCGCGTGAGCGGCACCGGCACAACCATCGGCCGGCGCGCGAGCGCGGCGGCGGCCACCAGCAGGATCGCGCCGGAGAGGTAACCGCCGGGAACGCCGAGCAGGCCGAGGCTGAGGCCGCCGATGGCGGCCACGGCCAGCGTCTCCGCCAGGTGACGCAGCCTTTCGAGACGGTCGGAGGCCGATGAGGGAGCCAAGTTCCGGGACTTTCGCGAAAGACGCGACGAGGTGCGGAGCAATTTACCGCGCCGTTCAATGCCGCGCGCGGGGCGCAAGGTCAAATGCGCACAGCGCGTGGTTGATCTGCGTCAAGGCACGCGCAGGAGTGTGAATGTTCTTTCGCTCCTGACGATGCGGCTCCAGCGTGAGGATCGACCCATGCGTAAAGCTCTCGGCAAATTCACTGCGCTGGCGTTCGCCGGCGCCCTTGCAGCCGGCGCGGCGAGCGTGCCGGCAAGCGCAGGCCCCCTCCCCGGCAACGTCGCGGCCTTGCAGGCCGCCGCGCCCGACGCGGTTACCGAAGTGCGCTCGCGCGGCAGCGCGGTCGCCGCCGGCATCGCGGCCGGCATCATCGGCGGCATCATCGCCGGCGCGGCATCCTCCTACTATGACGGGCCCTATTATTACGGTCCCGCCTACTACTACTACGGCCCGGGTCCCTATTATTACGGCCCGCGCTACTATTACGGGCCGCGCTACTACTACGGCTATTACGGCCCGCGCTATTACCGCTACCGTGGGCCGGTTTACATTGAGCCGCGCTACTATGGACCGCGCGTCTATTACGGTCCGCGCGTGCGGCGTGGCGGGATGTGCTGGGTCACGACCGATGATGCCCGCGGCTACGGCTACTGGCGGCCGTGCCGATAGCGCGCTTCAGAACAACAGATCGCGGGTGAGCGTATCGAGGTGGCGCACGGCGCCGAGCGCGTCGTGCAGCGCCGCGCGCCGCTCGACGCTGAGCCGCTTGACCGCCACCTTGTTGCTCGGCGGCAGACCGTCGCGCATGTCGGCGAGCTGCTGATCGAGGATGAGATCGAGAAAGACCGCCTGCGCGCGCGCCATGGCATCGAGGTCTTCCGCGCCGCCGCGGCCGATGGCGGCGACGGCGGCCAGGCGCGCGGGCGTCGAGCGCTCGAGCAGGTGATGGCGGATCGCCAGCACGCGCGCGGTGGTGACGATGCCGAACAGGCCGCATTTCTTGAGATCGATACGCCCGTTATCGGTGCGGAATCCACCGAACATGGTCATGCCGGACTCGACCTCGCCGCCAGCGTCGGCCAGCAGCTTGGCGAAGGCGACGTTGCCTTGCGCGGCGTCGAAGGCGGCGCTCCAGATCTCGTTCGCCAGGCGCACCTCGCCGTGCACGCCGACAAGGTCGAAAAAGATGTCCACCGACAACAGGTCGGCCGGATTGGAGCGGCCGATCCAGTCGGCGATGCGCGTGCGCCAAGTCTCGCGCGAGCCGCGCCACTGCGGATTCTTCGCCATCACGCCGCCCTTGCAATAGGGCACGCCGACCTCGTGCAGGATGTCGGCGACGATGCCGCCGAAGCGGGCGAACCAGCGGTCTTCCGCGCCGTCCGGCTCGCCTTCGGCGAAGACGAGGGCATTGTCCTGGTCCATGGCGAGCAGGCTTTCACCGCGGCCGGCGGAGCCGAGCACGCAGAGCGCATAGCCGCACGGCGCCGGACCGAAACCTTCCGCCTGCATGCGCCGTTCGGCCAGCAAGCCGGCCCGGCGGGTGAGCGCGCCAAGTTCGCGCGAGATCACCGCCGCGATGTCGCGCGCGCCGACGTCTTCCGCCAGCAGGCCGGCGGCCGCCTGCGGCAGGCGCGCCCAGGCGGCGCCGAGCGATTGCACGTCGTCGGCCTGGTCGAGCCCGTCGCCGAGGACGGTGGCTTCCTCCGCGCGCAGGCGCAGCAGGTCGCGCGAGGTGACGATGCCGCAAATCTCGCCGTTCTCGTTCTCCACGCCGAGATGGCGCAGCTGCAGGCGGCTCATGCGGCCGAGCGCGCGGTAGACGAAGGCGGCGGCCGGCAGCGTCAGCAGCGGCTTGCTGGCGTATTGCGCCACCGGCCGTTCCAGCGCCTGCGCGCCGTCCTTGTCGAGCGCGCGCAGCACGTCGCGCTCGGTGACGATGGCGGTGTCGGCTGCGCGCATCGGCGCTTCGGGCGCGGCCACGATCAGGAGCGACGAGATTTTCTCCTGCGCCATGCGCTGCAGCGCCTCGCCGAGCGAGGCCTGCGGCGCGATGGTGCGCGGCGGCGTGCTCATCACGTCGGCGACGCGGTGGCGATAGGGATAGGTGTCGATGCGGGCGAGCGCGCGCTCGGCGCGCGCTCGCGGCGCCACCGCCTCCTCCCAGCCGGCACGGTGCTGGTCTTCCAGCACGCTGGTGAGCGCGAGACAGGCCTGCTCGGCCTCCGCCAAAGTGCGGATATTGCCCTCGCGCAGCTTGGGCAGCAGCGCGAGAAATATCTTCGCCGTCATGGTCGCGTCGGCAAGCGCCGAATGGCGCCCGTCGATCTCGACGCCGAGCCAGGCGGCGAGATGCTCAAGCGTGTAGCCGCCGAGATTCGGCTCGGCCACCTGCGCCAGGAGCCGCGTGTCGAGCGTGCGCGGCGCGCTCCAGCCGATGCCCGCCCGCTCGCATTCGCGCCTGAGCACGGCGAGGTCGAAGCCGAGCGTATGGCCGATGAGGATGCAGCCGCCGGTGACGGCGGCGACCTGCGGCCAGACGCCGGCGAAATCGGGCTCGGCCGCCACCGTCGCGTCGTCGATGCCGTGGATCTCGATCGCGGCCGGCGGGATCGCCATGCCCGGATTGACCAAGCGGCGCAAAGCGGCCGACTGGTCGAGCTTGCCCTTGCGCAGCGGCACGGCGCCGATCTCGACCACGCGCGCCTTCGCCGGGTCGAGGCCGGTCGTCTCGGTGTCGATGACGACGGCGTCGAGAGCGATCAGCGGCGTTGCATTCGCGATGGTGGCCATGCGCCCCCCGGCCGGCTTTCGAACGTCAGCTTTCGTTTATGGCGGCGACAAGGACGTCGAGATCGGCGCGCTTTATGAAGACGGCGTGCACGTGGCACAGGTTCGTGCGCAGGTAGTTATGGATCGTCGGCACGTCGTTCTTCATCAGCTTCTCGTGGATCGGCATGGCTGCCACGTAGCGATCGACGAAGGGCGCCGGCACGTCCATTACCCGCTTGACCGGATGCAGCCCGATGAGGCTGAGGTCGTGCGCCAAGTCCTCGCGCGCCTTGGCCCAGGTCTCCGCGTCGACCGCCGCCGGATTGGGATAGCGGTCGAACACCGCGAGCGTCGCCGCGGTGATCGCGCGGATGACGGTATCGCGCTGCGCCCCGGCGCGCGCGCTCAGCGCGCCTTCCACCGCCTCGGCCACCATGGCCAGGGCCACCGGGTATCCCAGCCAGCGCGATGTCTCGACTTCGGCCAGGAACCCTTTGTCGGTGAACAGGATGTTGCCGTAGGGGCCGGCGCGGGCGCGCGAATACTCGAAGATGCCCTTCTGGCTGAGGAAGGCCGCCTGGCTGTCGAGGAAGTCCAGCAGCGCCGCCCGGGTCGCGACCGGCTGCTCCCGCCGGAAAAAGTCGAAAAAGCCCATTGGTCTTCAATCCTGTTGCAGTTCGGCGCGCGATTGCCAGCGCTTTCGCCCGATCTTAAGCCTGAGTTCGCCACCGCGGCAAAGCGGACGCACTTTCGTATATAAGCCGAGAATGGACCTGCGGGACATTCTGTGGTGACTTAAAGCAGGCTGCAAAACGCTTGGCAAAGTCGGGGCTTAGTCCGGACGCGGAGACTATATGCTGCAAGGCTGGGTCGTCATCGCGGTGGCGCTTGCCTATATCGGCCTGCTGTTCCTTTTGGCGAGCTACGGGGACCGCACCCGCAACCTCGGCCGCAAAGGCTACACCGGCCAGCTCATCTATCCGCTGTCGCTGGCGATCTACTGCACGTCCTGGACCTTCTTCGGCTCGGTCGGCTCGTCGTCGCGGACCGGCTTCGAGTTCCTCACCATCTATATCGGCCCGGTGCTGATGGTCGGCCTCTGCTCGCCGCTGCTCATCCGCATCGTGCGGCTGGCCAAGGCGCAGAACATCACCTCGATCGCCGACTTCATCGCCGCCCGCTACGGCAAGGGCCAGGCGGTTGCGGCCATCGTCGCGACGATCGCCATCGTCGGCACCATTCCCTACATCGCGCTCCAGCTCAAAGCGGTGTCGTCGTCGCTCGAGACCATCCTCGCGCACCTCGCCGCGCAAGGCCCTGTCGCCGATCCCGTGCTCGGCGACATGGCGCTGTTCGTGGCGCTGTCGATGGCCGCCTTCGCGGTGCTGTTCGGCACCCGCCACATCGACGCCACCGAGCACCAGGACGGGCTGATGCTGGCGATCGCGACCGAGTCGCTGGTGAAGCTGTTCGCCTTCCTGGCGGTCGGCATATTCGTGACGTTCTGGATGTTCGGCGGACCGGGCGCGCTCTACGACGCCGCCATGAACAACCCGCGCACGCTCGCCGTGTTCGAACGCGAGACGCGCTTCGACGTGCTGATCGCGACGACCCTGCTGTCGTTCATCGCCATCATCCTGCTGCCACGCCAGTTCCATGTGGCGGTGGTCGAGAACAACAACGAAGACGAGATCAAGCGGGCGGCCTGGCTGTTCCCGCTCTATCTGGTGCTGATCAACCTGTTCGTGGTGCCGATCGCGCTGGCCGGCCTGCTCACCTTCCCCGGCGGCAGCGTGGACAGCGACATGTACGTGCTGGCGCTGCCGCTGCAGACCGGCTCTCACGTGCTGACCATCGCCGCCTTCGTCGGCGGCCTGTCGGCGGCCACCGCCATGGTGATCGTCGAGTCGGTCGCGCTCTCGATCATGGTATCGAACGACATCGTCATGCCGCTAGTGCTGCAACGGCGCGGCTCGCTGCTCAGCGGCAGCGGCGACGTCGGCTCGCTGCTGCTCAAGGTGCGTCGTGTCGCGATCTTCGCGATCCTGCTGCTCGCCTACTGGTACTACCGCTCGGCGGGCGAGGCGCAGCTCGCCTCCATCGGCCTGCTCGCCTTCGCCGCAGTCGCGCAACTGGCGCCCGCCTTCTTCGGCGGCCTGATCTGGCGGCGCGCGACCGCCGGCGGCGCCATCGCCGGCATGAGCGCCGGCATCCTGGTCTGGGGCTACACGCTGCTGCTGCCGACCTTCGCCGACTTCGGCGTGCTGGCGCAGCGCGTACTCACCGACGGCCCGTGGGGCGTGGCGTTCCTGCGCCCGCAGCACCTTCTGGGCCTCGAGCTTTCGCCCATCGTGCACGGCGTGGTGTGGAGCCTCGGCATCAACCTGCTGCTCTACATCGGCGTATCGCTGCGCCGCGAGCCCTCGCCGATCGAACGCCTGCAGGCCAACACCTTCGTGCCGTCCGACCTGACGCCGATCACGCCGAGCTTCCGGCTCTGGCGTTCCTCGGTGACGGTGGAGGAACTCACCACCACGGTCGCGCGCTACCTCGGCGAGGAGCGCATGCGCACCGCCTTCGAGAGCTTCGCGGCCACCCACCGCATCAGCCTCGACCCAAAGGACGAGGCCGACTTCCGCCTGGTGCGCTACGCCGAGCACATCCTGGCGTCCGCCATCGGCGCGGCCTCCTCGCGCCTGGTGCTGTCGCTGCTCCTGCGCAAACGCACGGTGTCCACCAACGCCGCGCTCAAGCTGCTCGACGACGCCAACGCCGCGATCCAGTACAACCGCGAAATCCTGCAGACCGCGCTCGACCACGTGCGCCAGGGCATCGCGGTGTTCGACAAGGACCTCCAGCTCATCTGCTGGAACCGGCAGTTCGGCGAGATCCTCGACCTGCCGCCAAGCCTGAGCCGCGTCGGCAACGGCCTCGCCGACATCCTGCGCTTCAACGGCACGCGTCTGGGCCTCGACGCGGAGCGGATCGAGTCCTTCGTGCGCGACCAGGTCGAGCGCTACGTCGCCGGCGGCGAGCCGTTCCTGCAGCGCTTCGCCGAGCCCGGCCCGGTAATCGAGGTGCGCGCCAACCGCATGCCGGACGGCGGCATCGTCACCACCTACACCGACATCACGGCGAGCGTGGAGGCGGCGGAAGCGCTCGAGCGCGCCAACGAGACGCTGGAGCGGCGGGTGGTCGAGCGCACCGAGGAGCTCACGCGCCTGAACGCGGCACTCGCGCGCGCCAAGGGCGAGGCCGACGCCGCCAACATCTCCAAGACCAAGTTCCTGGCGGCGGCGAGTCACGACATTCTGCAGCCGCTGAACGCGGCCCGGCTCTACGTGACCAGCCTGATCGAGCGGCAGGGCGAGCGGCAGGACCGGCGGCTGGTGGACAACATCGACGCCTCGCTCGAAGCGGTCGAGGAAATCCTCAGCGCGCTGCTCGACATCTCGCGGCTGGACACCGGCGCCATGCGGCCCGAGTTCACCAGCTTCCGCGTCGACGAACTGATGCGCCAGATCGAGCTCGAATTCGCGCCGCTCGCGGCGGCGAAGGGGCTCGAGCTCAAATACGTGCCCTGCTCCCTGGTGGTGCGGTCCGACCGGCGACTGCTGCGCCGGCTGGTGCAGAACCTCGTCTCCAACGCGATCAAATACACGCCGTCGGGGCGCGTGCTGCTCGGCTGCCGCCACGCGGGCAAGAACCTGCGCATCGACGTCTACGACACCGGCGTCGGCATCCCGGCGTCGAAGCAGCGCGACATCTTCGTGGAGTTCCACCGCCTCGAGCAGGGCGCCAAGATTGCCCGCGGCCTCGGGCTCGGGTTGTCGATCGTCGAGCGCGTGGCGCGCGTGCTCGGCTGCGAGGTGACGGTGACGTCGGAAGTCGGGGACGGCTCGCATTTCGCGGTCAGGGTGCCGCTCTCGACGGCGGCGCCGGTCGAACTGCCGGCGCGCGAGCAGCCGCGCGTCGATCCGGGCCAACTCGCCGGCATCACCGCGCTGTGCATCGACAACGAGCCGGCCGTGCTCGACGGCATGGAGACGTTGCTGCACGGCTGGGGCTGCAAGGTGCTCAAGGCGCCCGACCTGGAAAGCGCCTTGCGCGCGGTGGCGGACAGTTCGCTCGAGCCGAACGGCCTGCTGGTCGACTATCACCTCGACCACGGCAACGGCATCGAGGCGATCGCGGAGCTGCGCCGCCGCTACGGCGAACTGCCGGCGATCCTGATCACGGCCGACCGTTCGCCGGCGGTGCGCGAAGAGGCGCGGACCGAGAACATCCAGCTTCTCCACAAGCCGGTGAAGCCCGCCGCCTTGCGGGCGCTGCTCGCGCAGTGGCGCGTGCTGCGGGCCGCGGCGGCGGAGTAGCTTAATTTAGCAAGCGCAAATTGCTGAATCGCCTTCGCTCAGGTAGGAAAGATGAGGCTATATGGTGAAACCCCCTGATGAATTTCCAAAACGCATCGACATCGCTTACAATGACGCGATTGGAAATCTCAAATTCTTTAAGAACCAACAATGGCAAATTACTCGATATGTGCTTTTGGCTGACGCGGCGCTGTTTGCGTTTAAAGTAACACTGGAATCCGCAGCGGCTACAAATGAATGGCCTGTCAATCTTGCACTAATCGCTAGCGCCATTCTTGCGGGAATATTCGCCTGCGCCGCGGTAATCACCACGGAGTTTTCGATTAGGAAGCAGCGCCGTCGCCTCGAATGGATTTACGAGAAATACTTTCCGGCCGAAGAGATCGACGGCTTGATTCTGAAGCCTGGAACTGGCTTTTTTAACAAGTATGGTTTCGTCACGGGCTTCTGCTTTACAATTGCATTTGGCACTGTGCTTGCGGCAATTGCTATCTGCAAAATTGGGTAGCATCCAGAGCATGCGCAATTTCATGGCGGCGCTGCTCGCGCAGTGGCGCGTGCTGCGGGCCGCGGCGGCGGAGTAGCTCGCGGACAACCCTCCCGTCACCCTGAGGTGCTCGCATGCGCCAGCATGCGAGCCTCGAAGGGTCTCTGAATCGGGAATGCCGTCTTTGAGACTCACAGGTCCTTCGAGGCTCGGCGCTTCGCGCCGAGCACCTCAGCACGACGAAACCCTCGGCGCGGGGGCGACGCCCGAACTCACCCTTCCGCGGCGGCGTTCTGCGGCCACTGGCCGGCCTCGATCTTGGCGGCGGCGATCACCGCCTGGGTGCGGCTTTCGACGCCGAGCTTCTGCAGGATGGCGGAGACGTGCGCCTTCACCGTCGCTTCCGAAACGCCGAGCTGGAAGGCGATCTGCTTGTTGAGCAGGCCCTCCGACAGCATCATCAGCACGCGCACCTGCTGCGGCGTCAGCGTCGCCATGCGCGCCATCAGCTCGGCCGCCTCGGCGTCTGAGCCGGCGGCGAGATCGACGTCCGGCGGCGTCCACACGCCGCCGCCGAGAATGCGTGAAATCGCCGCACGCATGGCTTCCACGCCCAGGGTCTTCGGGATGAAGCCGGAGGCACCGAACTCCATGCAGCGCCGAATGGTGGCCGGATCGTCGTTCGCCGAGACCACGATCACAGGCACGCTCGGATATTGCGCGCGCAGATACAGGAGTCCCGACAGACCGCGCGCGCCCGGCATCGCCAGGTCGAGCAGCACGAGATCAACTTCGCCGCCGCGCTCCAGAAGGTCCACCGCTTCGTCGAACGTGCCCGCTTCTGCGATATCCACGCGCTCCAGCAATCCGGAAACGGCTTCGCGCAAGGCACCGCGGAAAAGAGGATGATCATCGGCTATCAAAAGCCGGTACTGCACAGCGTCGCTCAACCCGGAAACCTCTCGGACCACCCCGCGAACGGCCGCGCCGCCCACCACCGGTCCCTTCTATCGCGCATCTTACACCGTGATACACGCCACTGCGATTGTGCCGAGCATCGGATGGTGCATCGCAACAACCGATCTCAGCCAAACAGCCAGGGGATGAAATCAGAAATCCTCCGATGAAACAGTCCGTTTCAACGGCGGGTCATCCGAAAGTCTTATAATGTGGCACCGGCCGCAATGTTAGGCTTCCCTTTACATCGTCCTGTCCGGCACCAAGACCGGGCGGACCGCGGCAACTCTGGGGGGAGTCGCCATCTTGCCAGCGCGCCTCCCCTTGGTGCGTGCTTCCAATCCGCGAACCTCGCGGAGCACGCCGATTTTCTTAGGGAGGTTGGCAACACATGGCTCAAGACAACACAGAAGCGCACTGGACGGCGACGCGGAACTTGATGTTCAAGCATCTCGGCGCGTGGCTGTTCTTCGGCTACATCGTCCACTTTTTCGTGGTCCCGCTGAACGCCATCAAAATTCCGATCCTCGGCTTCCCGCTCGGCTTCTACATGGCCGCGCAGGGTTCGCTGATCGCGTTCGTCGTCATGCTGTTCATGTTCGCAAAGCAGCAGGACCGGATCGACCGCGAATACGGCTTCGCTGAAGAAGACTGAGGGGGCAACTCATGGCGACGCAATCATCAGCAGCCAGCACGTCCGAGTTCTATAGAAACCTCGGACGGATGTATGGCACCTATACCGGCAGCTTCATCGGCTTCATCATCCTGCTTGCTATCCTCGAGCAGGTCGGCGTGCCGAACCGTATTCTCGGCTATCTCTTCGTCGGCTTCACGATCACCGTTTACGCCGTCATCGGCGTTATGACGCGAACGGCGCAGGTCTCGGAATACTACGTGGCCGGACGGCGCGTGCCGGCCTTCTACAACGGCATGGCCACCGGCGCGGACTGGATGTCGGCGGCCTCCTTCGTCGGCATGGCCGGCACCTTGTTCCTGCTCGGCTATGACGGGCTGACCTGGGTGCTCGGCTGGACCGGCGGCTACGTGCTGGTGTCGATCCTGATCGGCCCCTACCTGCGCAAGTTCGGCGCCTACACCGTTCCGGACTTCATGGCGTTCCGCTTCGGCGGCAACTTCGCGCGCATGGTCGCGGTGATCGTGCTGGTGTGCTGCTCGTTCACGTATGTGACCGCGCAGATCTACGGCACCGGCATCATCGCCTCGCGGTTCTTGGGCATGCCGTTCGAGATCGCGGTGTTCGCGGGCCTTGCCGGCATCCTGCTCTGCTCGATGCTGGGCGGCATGCGGGCGGTGACCTGGACGCAGATCGCCCAGTACATCGTGCTGATCATCGCCTACCTGACGCCGATCGTGATCCTGTCGACCAAACACTTTGGCATTCCGATCCCGCAATTGACTTACGGGACGGCGATCGCGGAAATCACCGCGCGCGAAGGCCAATTGTTGGCGGCCGGATTGACGACGGCAGCGGCGCTCAAACCGCACGTGTCGCCGTTCCTCAGCTACACGCCGTTCAACTTCTTCGCGATCATGCTCTGCATGATGGTGGGCACGGCCTCGCTGCCGCACATCCTGATGCGCTATTTCACCACCCCGTCGGTGCGTGAAGCCCGTCAGTCGGTGGCCTGGTCGCTGCTGTTCATCTTCCTGCTTTACTTCTCGGCGCCGGCCTATGCGGCGTTCTCGAAGCTGGAGGTGTACACCAACATCATCGGCCGCGATCTGACGCAGGTCCGTCCCTGGCTCTTTACCTGGGGCGAATTGGGCCTGATCCAGATCTGCGGCAAGAACGCGACAAGCATCGACGCCATCGTGGCGTCCTGTAAGGCCATCGCCGGCCATCCCGGCGTGGTGCGGTTGCAGGATTTCGTGATCAATACGGACGTGATTGTGCTCTCCACCCCGGAGATCGCGGGCCTGCCGTACGTGATCTCGGGCCTGGTCGCCGCCGGCGGTCTCGCCGCCGCGCTCTCGACCGCGGATGGCCTGCTGCTCGCCATCGCCAACGCGCTGTCGCACGACGTCTACTACAAGATGATCGATCCCAACGCGCCGACCGTCCGCCGGTTGACCGTTGCTCGTGTCCTCTTGTTCCTGGTGGCCGTGGTCGCAGCGTATCTTGCCTCCACCAAGCCGGGCGACATCCTCGCGATGGTCGGCTGGGCGTTCTCCCTCGCGATGGCCGGTAACTTCCCGGCGCTCGTGATGGGCGTGTGGTGGAAGCGGACGACGGCGGCAGGCGCTGTCGCCGGCATGATCGCCGGCTTCGGTATCTGCATCTTCTACCTGATTGTCACCCGGTATCTGCCGGGCATGGGCGTGACTTACTTCGGTATGTCATCGCTGGCCAACCCGGCCACCGGCGCGCCGCTGGTCAACCTGGCCACGGCCATGGCGGCTCCGGGCGCGATGGACAGCTGGGTAGCGGCGTCACACCCGCTGGCCAACAAGGTCGGCTGGTTCGGGCTGAACAACATCGCCTGCGGATTGCTGGGCATGCCGCTCGGCTTCCTGGTGATCTACGTGGTCAGCCTGGTAACCCCGGAACCGTCGAAGGAAATGCAGGCTTACGTGGACGAGATCCGCAAGCCGCGCGGCCGGACGGTGCTCGAGGAAAAGACCTGATCGGCCTACTAGATGAAAACGGAGCGGGGCCCTCGCGGGCCCCGCTTTTTTTGCGGCCGTCGATCGGCTAGCGTTCGCCTGCCGCCTCACGAAAGCGAAATGACGTGACCTCTGCCAATCCCCTGCTCGCCTCCTGGCTGTTCACCGCGCCGAACTTCATCCTGGCGGCGCTCATGTACACGCTGCTCGGTCGCGTGCTGCTTGGGCTGATCGTCGCTCCGGATTCGCCGAACTACATCTGGCGTTTCTTCTGCCGCATCACCGACCCCGTCGTCGCGGCGGTAGCCCTGGTGACGCCGAAGGCGGCGGTGCCGGTGGTGATCTGGCTGATGGGTGTGGTCTGGCTGTTCTGGCTGCGCGTCGGGCTCCTCTACCTTTTCCTGCTCATGGGCGCGAAGGCCGGGTGACGCCATGGACCGCAATTTCTATTACATCGGCATCGCCTTCTTCGGCATGGTCAACGGCATCTTCAACCAGACCGCGCTGCTGTTCGCGCTCATCCACGTGCAGATCCTGGCGCCCTCCCTGCTATTCGGCAGCACGGGGCTCACGCTGATGTTCTCCTCGCTGATGGTGTCCACCGCCACCATCATCATCGCGGGCATCCCGGCCGCCATCTATGAGCGCGTCATCGGCGCCAAAGACGATTCGACGCCCGCCTCGCTATGGATCTGGCTGGCCGGCACGGCGCTGCTGACCCTGCCGGCGATCGGCAACTTCTTCGAGTTCGGGCTGTAGCCGGACCGGAACCCAAGGCCGCCGTGCGTGTTGGCAAGGTCGAGCGCCGGCATTGCTGGCATGGCGTTTGCTTTTATTTTCAGGGGCTGACGGTCGTGTGAAAGGAGCCGGCCATGATCCCGTGCGCGCGCTTTGCGCAGTTCATCCTCACCCGTGACGCAAGCTTCGTGACGCTCGCGGGCGTCACGCTCATGGTCGGCTTCAGCTTCGCGCCGGCGCTGGCCTGCGCGATCGGCGCGACGATCGCCCTGCTGTTCGCTCTGCTGCTCATTGCCCGCAGCCATCTGCTGACCGAGGAGCGCTTCCGGCGCAGCGAAGCCTGGCGTGCGCTGACCCCGCAGGAGCGCCCCGCCGGCGAGCACGGCCTTCACCTGGCGCAGGCGGCCATGCGGGAGCTGATGCTGCGGTTTGCCAAGAATGCCGCGGCCCTAGCTATCGCCCTGTACGCCGCCGCCCTGGTGGCGGACATCGCCACCGCGCCCGGCCATGACACCTTCGTGACTGCCGCGCTGTCGGGAACTGCGCTAGAATAGCCGCGTTTCCGGCGGCATCCGACATGCGCCGGGGGGCGACATGGAGCAGATGCGTCAGATCGCGTTCGAGACCGTGCAGCGCGCCTGCCTGTTCGGCTCGCTGGCGATTTTCTGCGTGATGGTCGGCATGTCGTTCGAGCCGCGGCTGGCCTTCCAGGCCGGCGGCACGCTGACCACGCTGATGGCCGGTATCTTGATCTACAAGGCGCGCGAAGCGCTCACCAAGGATTACCGCAAGACCGAGATGTGGCTCTACCTGCCGAAGGACTTCCGGCCGCCGGAAGCCTACGCGCAGTGGGCGAGCGCGACCGTGCTGCGCGACACCTACCTCACCTTCGCGCTGTGGACCTCGGCGATCTCGATCGCGATGTGGATCATCGCCCTGATGTTCTCGCTCGCCGGGGTGTGAGGATTCAGCGCCGGCTGCCGATGAACTGCAGCAGCAGCTCGCGGCTGTGCGGCGCGCGCCGGTGCTCGACGAGGTAGATGCCCTGCCAGGTGCCGAGCGCGAGCTTGCCCGCCGTCACCGGCACGTGCAGCGAGACGCCGCTGAGCATGGCCTTCACATGCGCCGGCATGTCGTCGGGCCCTTCCACGTCGTGCACCCAGTGCGCGCCTTCCGGCGCCAGCCGGTCGAGCGCGGCGGTCAGGTCGGTCTGCACGTCGGGATCGGCGTTCTCCTGGATGGTGAGCGAGGCCGAGGTGTGCCGCAGATAGACGAGCAGCACGCCGTCGCCCGCGCCGCTGCGCGCGACGAAATCGGCCACCTCGCGCGTGATCTCGGAAAAACCCGCGCCGCGCGTCTCCACGCGCAGGCGCGCGCCGGCGACGAATTCGACCGGCGATTCGGTGATGGCGGAAAGCGTGCCGGCCACGCGCCTCAGCCCTTGCGCATCATGTCGTTCTTGAAGGTCACCAGCATATCGACCAGCCGCCGCCAGGCATCGTGGATCGCCGCGCTGGCGCGGTCGATGTCCTCCTGCGTCGGCAGCTTGATGGTGACTTCGTTGTCCTTGTCGGCGGCGGGTGGCGGCGGAGGCGGCGGCGCGAACTCGGCCGGCGGACGCGGCGGCGGCGGCTCGCGCAGCGCGGCGACCTCCTTCTTCAGCGCCACGACTTCGTCCTGCAGGCGCGCGATCTCCTGTTCGAAGGCGGCGCGGTCCTCGGGTACGACCTGGCAGGCCCAGCCGGCGCCGCCGGCGGAGCAGAACGCGACCTGCCCGGTCTGCGTGTCGAGGCGCAGCAGGCCGCCATCGACGCGGTTGAAGCCGTAGCGGCCGGCCGCCGCGGGTGGCGGCGGGACCGGTTCCGCGCTTCGAGCCGGCGGCGGCGCGGGCGACGCCAGCGGTGCGGGTGGCGGCGTCTCGGTCACCGGGTTCGCGGACTCGGACGGCGTCGGCACCTGTTCCGCAGCCGGTGGCGGAATGCTCTGCGTCCGCTCCGGCTCCGGCACCGTGAGGATGCGCGTCTGTGCCGCAGCTTGCGCGGTGAGGCCGACGAGCGCGACGAGCGCGAGCATGGCGATTCGCATGAGCCTACCTCCCAAATCCTGCGGCGAAGGCGCGACGTTAGCACCCGCGGCCGCCCCTCAAAACGGCCGGCCGGCGGTTGTCCCGCCCGCGCGCTGCCGCACTGCACGCGAGGCCGCGCGGGCGCCTCGCAAATCAGCCGTTTTTCTCCTGTTATCAAACACTTATGGCGCAGCTCCGGTTCCTTGACTCAACTAGGGTCGATCAGTATGGTCCGCGCGGCTTTTAGGGCGGCGGAAGAAGCTTCGGGGCCTTTGATCGACGCGGGTCGAAAGCATGGCTGACGGCACGCGAGACAAGGACGAACGCAAGACTCCGCCGGACGACGAGGCTGCTCTCTCCGCGAGGCTCCAGCGTCTCGGCAATCGGCTCACGCAGGTGAGCCGGCCAACCGAAACCGGCACAGGCCCTCGTCAGACCACCGACGCCTCGGCGATTGCCCGCGGTTTCCGGCTGTCGACCGAGCTGGTGGCGGGCGTGCTCGTGGGTGCGGCGATCGGCTGGCTGCTGGACAAGTGGCTGGGCATCTCGCCGTGGGGGCTCATCGTTTTTCTGCTGCTCGGCTTTGCCGCCGGCGTCCTCAACGTGATGCGCGCCGCAGGCATCGTGCGTGAACCGACTGTGAACGACTAGACCATGGCCGACCCCATCCATCAGTTCCAGATCGTCAACCTCTTCCCCATCGCCAAGGTCGGGAACGCCGAGATCGCCTTCACCAATTCGGCCGCCTACATGGTCGCCGCCGTCGTCGTGATCTCGCTGTTCCTGATCGCCGGAACCGCGCGGCGCGCGCTGGTGCCCGGGCGCGTGCAGTCCGCCGCGGAACTCACCTACGAATTCGTCGCCAACACGATAAGAAGCACGGCAGGCCACGAAGGCATGCGTTTCTTCCCCTTCGTGTTCACGCTGTTCACCTTCATCCTGACGGTGAACATCATCGGCCTCATCCCCTACACCTTCACCGTCACCTCGCACATCATCGTCACCGCCGTGCTGGCGCTGTCGGTGTTCCTGACCGTGATCGTGTACGGCTTCTGGAAGAACGGGCTGCACTTCTTCAACCTGTTCGTGCCCAAGGGCATCCCGGTCTACATCCTGCCGCTGATCGTGTTCATCGAGGTGCTGTCGTTCCTGTCGCGCCCGATCTCGCACTCGGTGCGTCTGTTCGCCAACATGCTGGCGGGCCACATCACGCTGAAGGTCTTCGCCGGCTTCATCACGCTGCTCGGCTCGGCCGGCATCTTCGGCATCGCCGGCGCGGCGCTCCCGCTCGCGCTGGTGGTCGCGCTCACCGCGCTCGAGCTGCTGGTCGCTTTCCTGCAGGCTTACGTGTTCGCCATCCTCACCTGCATCTATCTCAACGATGCTATTCACCCGGGCCACTAAGCCCGGAAACAACGAAAAGGAGTTGTTCCATGGATCCAGTCGCAGCCAAGTACATCGGTGCCGGTATCGCCTGCATCGGCATGGGTGGCGCCGGCGTCGGCGTGGGCGCGATCTTCGGCCACTACCTGGCCGCCGCGGTGCGCAATCCGTCGGCCGCCCAGGGCCAGTTCGGCAACCTGATCTTCGGGTTCGCCGTGACCGAAGCGCTCGGCATCTTCTCGCTGCTGATCGCGCTGCTGCTCCTGTTCGCGCTCTAAGCGACAAGCGCCGGCCGAGGTTCGTCAATGGCAACCAACACCCACACCGAAGTGCCGTCCGGGCATAAGGGCGTCTTCCCGCCCTTCGACTCGACGACGTTCGCCTCGCAGCTGGTTTGGCTCGCCATTACGTTCGTCGCGCTCTACGTGCTGATGGCCAAGGTGGCGCTGCCGCGCGTCGGCGGCATCATCGAAAGCCGCCAGAAGCGCATCGAGAACGACATCGCCGAGGCCGGCCGGCTCAAGACGCAATCGGATGAAGCCCTGGCCGCCTACGAGCAGGCGCTGGCGGACGCCCGCGCCCGCGCGCAGGCGATCGCCAACGAGACCCGCGACAAGCAGGCGGCCGAGGCCGAGGCCACGCGCAAGCGGCTGGAAGATCAGCTCAACGCCAAGCTCGCGGACGCGGAGAAGACCATCGCCGCCACCAAGCAGGCGGCCATGGCGAACGTCCGCGGCATCGCCGCTGACGCCGCCAAGGCGATCGTCGAGCGGCTCGCCGGCAAGGCGCCGGCCGACAGCGCGGTCGAGGCCGCGGTCGGCGAAGCACTGAAAGGCTGAGGTAGGCAACCGTGCTCGCATTGCTGAACTCCCCCGAGTTTTGGGTCGCCGTCGCCTTCGTCATCTTCGTGGCGGGCATGGGCTACCTCGGCGTTCACCGCATGATCGCCAAGTCGCTCGACGAGCGCGCGGACCGCATCAAGGCCGAGCTCGACGAGGCGCGCCGGCTGAAGGACGAGGCGGCACAGCTGCTCGCCGAGTACCAGCGCAAGCGCGGCGCCGCCGAAAGCGAAGCGCAGGAGATCGTCGCCGGCGCCAAGGCGGAAGCCGAGCGCATGGCGATCGAGGCCAAGACGCGCATCGAGGAGTTCGTCGCGCGCCGCACCAAGATGGCCGAAACCAAGATCGCCCAGGCGGAGCAGCAGGCTGCCGCCGACGTGCGCAGCGCGGCCGCCGAAGCCGCCGTGGCAGCGGCCGAGAAGATTCTCGCCCAGGAAGCCAAGGGCCCGCTGGCCGGCGAACTGATCGCCAAGGGCATCGAAGACGTCCGCAAGAAGCTGAACTAGGCAAGCGTTCCGGGTACCGGGGCCGCTCAGCCTCCGCAGCCGTCACAAGTGACGGCGGGGCCTACCGCGGGCGGTTCCCGAATCGGGTGTTGTCCCCGCTATCAACCGTACCGGTTGTAAATAAACCCGGCCCGCACGAACGTCCGGCTTGCCTGTGGATATCTGAGTCCTATTCTGACCACTGATTCGTCCACTGCGTATTGAGCGGCCGGAGGACGGCCATACCATCGGGGGACCAGTGGTCATCTTCGATTGTAACGGCGTGCTCGTCGATAGCGAGCCGCTGGCAACCGCCATCGTATCGCAGGAGTTCATGCGCGCCGGCTTCCCGCTGACGCCGGAAATCGTCGCGCGCTATTTCGCCGGCCGCCGTCCCGCCGACATGTTCGCGGAAGTGGAGATCGCCGCCGGCCGCAAGCTGCCGGCCGATTTCGCCGCCACCGTCGCCCGCACGACGCTACGCCGATTCCGCGAGGAGCTGCGCGCGACCGCGCACGCCACCCACGCGCTGTCCTGGCTGCGCGGGCCGAAATGCGTGGCCTCGTCGTCGCCGATCGAGCGCATCCGGCTGAGCCTGGAAAGCACCGATCTGCTGCGTTTCTTCGAGCCCTACCTGTTCTCCGCCAACGACGTGCCGAACGGCAAGCCGGCGCCGGACCTGTTCCTCCATGCCGCGCGCATGACCGGGGTTCAGGCGCGCGACTGCATCGTCGTGGAGGATTCCGCCGTCGGCGTCGCGGCGGGCGTCGCCGCCGGCATGACCGTAATCGGTTTCGTCGGCGGCAGCCATGCCGGCAGCCAGCTCGAGACGCAGCTGCGCGACGCCGGCGCGGGCAACATCATCACCGACCTGCGTGCGCTCAAGGGCACGATCATCGACATCAGAGGGTGGTGATACCCCGTCATCCTGAGGTGCGAGCGCGCGCAACACGCGAGCCTCGAAGGATGACGCGCGTAGGCTTGGAGCCATCGCCCTTCGGGGGCCGCGGCCACCTCAGGGTGACGGCTTAAATCAGCTCTGCTTTGGCTTGGCAGCCGGCTGCCGCCGCGGTGCCGGCTTTTTACGCTCCGGCGGCGCGCCGAGCGGATCGAACCCGACATAGACGACATAGGAGTCGATGATCCCCGCCGGCTGCGGCATCGGGAACGTGATTTCCGGATCGATGTGCGTGAAGGTCGCGCGGTCGATCGCGCCCGCAAGCGAGACCTGCAGGCGGGCGAACTTCGAGGTGATCGGCTTCGGATTGATGCCCTCCTGGACCACCGCGATGCGCAGCGGCACGTCCACATCGCCCGGGGCGCCGGCCGGGCCGGTGATGATGCGGCCTTCGATGCCCACCTTCATGGTCATGATGCCGGCCGCGACGTGGCACTCGCGCGCGGTGCGGATGATCGAGCCCTGGTAGCGGACGTCGAGCGCCGTAGGCTCCGGATCGCCCGGTTTGCTGCCGACGATCAGTGTGGCGGCGCCGGCACGCACCTTGACGTCGGGGCAGCCGATATCGGTCGGCGTCTCCTCGCCGCCGGCGCTGGCGTTCGCCGTTGTCGCCTTCGGCGACGTACTGAACACGTCCAGGGCGGACGTGCTGAGCAGGCTGCTGCTGCTGCCGCACGCGGCGAGCGCGAGCGCGGCGCCGAAAAGCCCCGCCATCCTTGCCCCCTGCCGCAGCATGTTCGGATCCCCAACCATCTTGCACTCGCTTGTTACGCGCCCTTCATCCCACCTTATAGCAAGCCGAGCGTGGCAAGCCCAAGGCGTCCCGGCTCAATCTGGATCGGACTGGAGGCGGGCATAGAGCAGATGATCCTGCCAGATGCCATTGATGCAGAGGTAGCTGCGGGCATAGCCCTCGCGCCTGAAACCGGTCTTTTCCAAGAGGCCGATCGAGGCCGCGTTGCTCGGGATGCAGGCCGCCTCCAGCCGGTGCAGCCGCAGGGTTCCGAAGCAGAACGGCATCAGCGCCCGCACCGCCGCGGTCATGTAGCCCTTGCGCGCGAAGGGCTGGCCGACCCAGTAGCCAATGCTGCCCGCCTGTGCGACACCGCGCCGGACGTTGGCGAGGGTGAGGCCGCCGACAAGCCGCCGGTCCTCGTGGCGGAAGATGAGAAACGAATAGGCGGTGTCGTTGCGCTGGTCCTCGGCGTAGCGCCGCAGCCGCCGGCGAAAGGCGCTGCGGGTGAGATCGTCGGCGGGCCAGATCGGCTCCCAGGGAGTGAGGAAGGCGCGGCTCTGCTCGCGCAAGCCCGCCCATTCGGGGTAATCGCCGGCCACCGGCGTGCGCAACGTCACCCCCGCGCCGTTGATGGCCGGGTACGCCTCGGCGAAGCTGACGGTGCGGAAAAACGCCATGGCCGACGCGGCGGGCTCCTCTCGGTCAGGCGGCGCGCCGCACGAGACTCTCCGCGATCGCGGCGGTGCTTTCAAGGCCAGTGCCGGGGCCGAGCGCGGCGATCGCCGGCCGCCCCCGCCCGATCAGCGCGCAGCCGGCGGCGCGCGCGCTCTCGACCGTGACCGCATCGACCTTGGCGACGATCTCCTCGAGCGGGATCGGCCGGCCATAGGCCAGCATCTGGCGCGCGAGCTGGCCGGCCCGCGCCTCGGAGCTTTCCAGCGCCATCAGGAGGCCGGCCTTCATCTGCGCCTTGGCGCGGGCGACTTCGTGCTCGGCCAGCGTCTCGGTGGCATTGGCGATCTGCTCGATCACCACGCGCATCAGCTCGGGTGCATCGGTCTCGTCGGTGCCGGCGTAGAGGCCGAAAAGCCCGGTGTCGCTATAGGGCATGTGGAAGGCGTGGATGGCGTAGCAGAGGCCGCGGATCTCGCGCACTTCCTGGAACAGGCGGGACGACATGCCGCCGCCCAGCACGTTGGTGAAGACCTGCAGGCTGTAGAGCGTCTCGTCGGTGACCGACACGCCATGCAGGGCCATGGCGATGTGCACCTGCTCGAGGTCGCGCGTCTCGACCCGGGTGCCGCCGGCGAAGGCCGCCCTCTCCGGCGCCGGGCCGGCCGGGCCGGTGAAGAGCGAGAATCGCTTCTCCACTTCGGCGACGACCTGCGCGTGATCGACCGCACCGGCCGCCACGACCAGCATGTCAGGCGCACGATAGTTGCGCGCGAGATAGGCGCGGATGCGCGCGGCGTTGAACGAGCGCACCGTTTCCGGCGTCCCGAGGATGGAGCGGCCGACCGACTGGCCGGGAAACGCGGTCTCCTGCAAGCGGTCGAACACGAGATCGTCGGGTGCGTCTTCGGTGGCGCCGATCTCCTGCACGATCACGTTCTGCTCGCGCCTCAGTTCCTCCGGATCGAAGGTCGGCTCGGACAAGATGTCGGCGAGCACGTCGAGCGCGAGCGGCACATCGGCCTTGAGCACGCGTGCGTAATAGGCGGTGCTCTCGATGCTGGTGGCGGCGTTGAGGTCGCCGCCGACCGCCTCGATGGTCTCGGCGATCTGCCGCGCGGTGCGCCGCTTCGTGCCCTTGAAAGCCATATGCTCGAGGAGGTGCGAAATACCGTGCTCGTCCGGCTTCTCGTCGCGACTGCCGGCGCCGATCCAGACGCCGAGCGAGGCCGATTCCAGGTGCGGCATGCGGTCGGTGACCACCGACAGGCCGGAGGGCAAACGGGTGACGTCGACGCTCATGCGGCGGCTCCTTCGCGTGCCGCGCGCGAGGCCGCCAGCACGAAGCGCTCGACCTGCGCCTGATCGGGCGGCAGGACGGTGACACGCTCCTTGCGCGCCGGCAGGTCGCCGAGCCAGTCAGGCAGCTTGGGTTCGACGCCGCAGGCGGCCTTGACCGCATCGGGGAATTTCGCCGGATGCGCGGTGGACAGCACGACCATCGGGACCGAAGGATCGCGCGTCTCCTTCTCGGCCACCGCCAGCGCCACCGCGGTGTGCGGATCGGCGCAGTAGCCGGCTTCGCGCATCCAGGCGCGCATGGTGGCCGCAGTCTCCTGCTCGTCGGCACGGTCGGCCGTGAACAGCGCGCGCAGCGCCTTCAGCGCCGGCGCGGACACGGAGAAGCGGCGCGACTGAGCGAGCGAGGCCATCAGCCCGCGCACCGCCGCGGCGTCGCGCGCATAAGCGTCGAACAGCAGCCGCTCGAAATTCGACGAGACCTGAATGTCCATCGACGGCGACATCGTCGCCGTCACCTCGCGGATGTCGTAGGTGCCGGTGGCGAATGTGCGCACCAGGATGTCGTTGACGTTGGTCGCCACCACCAGCCGGTCGACCGGCAGGCCCATCTTCGAGGCGACATAGCCGGCGAACACGTCGCCGAAATTGCCGGTCGGCACCGTGAAGGCAACTTTGCGGTGCGGCGCGCCCAGCGCCACCGCGGCGGCGAAGTAGTAGACGGTCTGTGTGACAATGCGCGCCCAGTTGATCGAATTGACGCCGGAGAGACGCACACGGTCGCGGAAGGCGTGATGGTTGAACATCGCCTTCACCAACGCCTGACAGTCGTCGAAAGTGCCTTCGATCGCCACCGCGTGCACATTGGCGTCCGGCGCGGTGGTCATCATGCGCCGCTGCACCTCGGAGATGCGGCCGTGCGGGAACAGGACCACGAGGTCCACCTGGGCGCGGCCGCGGAACGCTTCCACCGCCGCCCCGCCGGTGTCGCCGGAGGTGGCGACCACGATGGTGGTGCGCTCGTCGCGCGCGCGCAGCGCATGGTCCATCAGGCGGGCGACGAGCTGCATCGCCAGATCCTTGAAGGCGAGCGTCGGCCCGTGCGACAGCTCGAGCACGAACAGGCTGGGCCCGAGCTGCACCAGCGGCGTGGTGGCCGGATGGCGGAAGCTGCCGTAGGCCTCCTGCGCCATGCGCGCGAGGTCGGCATCGGCGAGCGAAGCGCCGACGAAAGGTTTCATGATCTCGAGCGCGACCTCGGCATAGGGCTTGCCGGAGAGGCCCGCGATCGCCGCGGGCGTGAGCGCGGGCCACGACTCGGGGACGTAAAGTCCGCCGTCGCGGGCCAGCCCCGCGAGCATCACCTCGACAAAGTCGAGCGGGGCGGCCTCGCCTCGGGTTGAGATATAACGCATTGAAATCGTGCAGCTTTTCGACTGTGGCCGGGCCGTATGCCGGGCCACACTAGCCGCCAGCGCCCCCTTTCACAAGGAAGGGACTCTTACCCTCCCCCTTACGGGGAGGCTGAAGAAGCCTCAGACGACCAGGCCACCGCCGTCGATGTAGACGATCGCGCCGGTGGCGAAGGGGTTGGCGATGAAGGCGTGAATCTGCATCGCGATGTCCTCGGCCTGGCCGATGCGCTGCACCGGCAGGCCGGCCGCGGTCTTCGCCAGCATCTCCTTGCGCGCGGCTTCCGGCATGGCGGCGCGGATCGGCGTGTCGATGATGCCGGGCGACACGCAGTTCACGCGCACCGGCGCGAGCTCGAGCGCGAGCGCGCGGGTGAGCGACTCGAGCGCGCCGTTGGCGGCGCTGACGATGGCCGAGTTCGGACGCGGCCGCACGCTGAGGAAGCCGGAGACGAGCGTGAGCGAACCGCCGGGGCGGATCTCGGCGGCGCGCGCGCAGCGCCAGGCGCCCCACAGCTTGCCTTCGAGCGTAGCGCGCACGTCGTCCATCGCCACGGTCTTGAACGGACCGGAGCGGAGCTGCGCGGCGGTGACCACGACATGATCGACCGGGCCGCAAGCCTTGAACAGCGCGGCCACGCTGTCGTCGCTGGTGACGTCGGCCGGGATGCCTCTGGCGCCGATCCTATCGGCGGCGGCCTTCACTTTCTCGGCGCTGCGCGAAGCGATGACAACCTCGGCGCCCAGCTTCTTCGCCTGCTCGGCGGCGGCCAATCCGATGCCGGACGAGCCTCCGACGACGACAACTTTCTTCCCCGCAAGCGACATGACAATTCCTCGTTGGTGGTGGGCGGCCGGCGGCCAGCGGCCAGCGGCCAGCGGCGCGCACTAAATCATGCGGCACCGTTTCCGACAATACGGATTACAATTTCACATCGTGAGAGCATGCGTCAGACGCGCTTGCGCAGCCGCCCGGCGAGCCAGACGACGTAGACGCCGGCGAGTCCGAGCGCGAGGCCGAACCAGGTGATGGCGTATTGCAGGTGGTTGTCGCGCAATTGCACGTCGATCCTGCCGGGCAGCGGCAGCCCGCCGGTCGGCACCGGCGCTTCCTGATCGATGTAGAACGGCGCCGCCGTGCCCCACTTCTTTGCGTCCGACATGGATACGTGGTCGCGCAGGTACCAGACGTCCGCCAGCCGATCGTCGGCCGGCGTGAACATGCCGCGTTCCTCCGGCCAGCGCATCGCGCCGACAACGTCGGTGACACCCGCCGGCGCGCCGCCGGGCCGCGCCGCCGGATCCTTGCGGTCGAGCGGCACGAAACCGCGGTTGACGACGACCACGCTGCCGCCGGCAAGGCGGGCCGGCGCGAATACCCAGTAGCCCGGACCCTTCACGTCCGAACGCAAGGCGGAGCCGGCGGTGTAGACGTAGGCCTCCTCACCGGCGATGAATTCGGCCGGGAAAGCCACGCGGCGGAATTCGCCCTCGTTTTGCGTGAGGCGCGGCCAGTCGGCGCGCGGCGGCAGCGGCTGCGGCGCCGCCGCCGACCGCTCGTGCAGCGTGGCGTTGAGCTTTTCCTTCCAGACCTTGCGGTCGAGCTGCCAGACGCCGAGCCCGACGAGGATGGCAACGCCGACGATGGCCATCACCGTCGCGTCGAGGACGCCACCGCGCCTTCGCACGGCGCTCACGACCCGCCCTTGTGCTCGAGCCTGCCTTCCGCCGCCTTGTGGTGATACTGCAAGGCAATCAGCAGACCCTTGATCGGGCGCAGCGGCGCGAGCGTGACCAGGAGCACCATAGGCAGCCAGAGCACGGCGTGCAGCCAGTACGGCGGCTGATAGGCGACCTCGGTGATCAGCGCCGCGAACACCACCAGCGCGCCGCCGATCAGGATGACAAACACCGCCGGGCCGTCGCCGGCGTCGGCGAACTTGTACTCGAGGCCGCAGTGGTCGCAGGACGGCCGCAGCGACAGGAAGCCTTGGAACAGCTTGCCCTCGCCGCAGCGCGGACAGCGGCCGCGCAGGCCGCGCGCGATCGGCAGTTCGGTCGGTATCGCCTGGCTCATCCGATGACTCCTCAATGCAAAAGGGCGGCGTGACCGCCGCCCTTTCGTGACATCTCGTCAGCCGACCAGTGTCAGTGCGCGGCGGGGGTGCCTGCGCCCCACACATATATGCAGGCGAACAGGAACAGCCACACCACGTCGACGAAGTGCCAGTACCAGGCGGCGAACTCGAAGCCGAGGTGGTGCGTCGGCGTGAAGTGCCCGGCCAGCGCGCGGAATAGGCAGACGACCAGGAAGATCGTGCCGATGATGACGTGCGCGCCGTGGAACCCGGTCGCCATGAAGAAGGTGGCGCCGTAGATGTTGCCGCTGAAGGTGAAGGCAGCGTGCGCGTATTCGTAGGCCTGCACGCAGGTGAACAGTGCGCCGAGCGCGATGGTCAGGATCAGGCCCCACTTCAGGCCCTGGCGGTTGCCCTCGAGCAGCGCGTGGTGCGCCCAGGTCACCGTGGTGCCCGAGGTGAGCAGGATCAGCGTGTTCAAGAGCGGCAGGTGCCAGGGGTCGAAGGTCTCGATGCCCTTGGGCGGCCACACACCGCCGGTCGCCGCCAAGCGGCCGATCTCGTGCGCGTCGCCGGGGAACAGCGCCGTGTTGAAGTAGGCCCAGAACCAGGCGACGAAGAACATCACCTCGGAGGCGATGAACAGGATCATGCCGTAGCGGTGGGAAATCTGCACCACGCGGGTGTGATGGCCCTGGTGCTCCGCCTCGCGGATCACGTCGCGCCACCAGCCGACGAAGGTGTAGAGGATGCCGAGCACGCCGATGCCGAACACCGCGGGCGCGGCGGCGTACATGTTGTGCATCCAGCTGATCGCCCCGACCGCCGCGATGAAGGCCGAGATCGAGCCGACCGCCGGCCACGGGCTCGGATCAACCAGGTGGTAGTCGTGATGCTTGGCGTGAGCGTCGGCCATCGTCGTCGTCTCCGTTATTCTCTCTCAGCGGCGCCGTGGCGCCCCCCTAGTCCTAAAGCTTCGATTTGCCGTCCGACGCCTCGGCCACCGGCCGCGCGGGCTCGCGCTGGCGGTAGAAGGTGTAGGACAGCGTGATGGTGTTGAGGCTGTTCTGCTCGCGGTCCTCGACGATCGAGGGGTCGATGTAGAACACGACCGCCATCTCACGCGTCTCGCCCGCCTTCAGGGTCTGCTCGGTGAAGCAGAAGCAGTTGATCTTGTGGAAGTAACCGCCGATCTGCAGCGGCGTGACGTTGTAGGAGGCCTGCGCCGTGATCTCGCGCGCGGCGGTGTTGATGACCTTGTAGTTGACGGTCTTCACTTCGCCGATGCGGACCTTGACCTCGTTCTGCTCCGGCTCGAACTTCCAGGGCAGGCCCGGGGCGACGTTGGAATCGAAGCGGACCGCCAGCGTGCGCTCGACAACGCGGCCGGGCGCCTGCGCGGAAACCTGCGTGGTGCCGCCGAAACCGGTGGTGCGGCAGAACCAATCGTAAAACGGCACGGCGGCGTAGGCGGCGCCGACCATCAGCGCGACCACAGCGCCGCAGGTGGCGGCGACCACGAGGTCGCGCCGCAGCAGCTTCTTTCGGTCGCGGGCTTCGCGCATCGCTTCCCTCAGATCGGACGGACCAGAACGCCGGGTCCCTTCACCAGTGTCATCACGTAGAACAGCACGACCAGCACGGCCAGCGCGAGCGCGATGGCGATCGAGCGCGTGCGCCGGGCGCGCCTTTGCGCCTCGGTGAGCACGATGCCTTCGTCCTCTTTGCGCGGCTCGGTCATGACACGCTCGATGCTCACGCCGTGAACCGGGCGATGAGCCCGCCCCATCCGCGCTCGGCCAGCAGCGTCGCGAACAGCAGGAACAGATACAGGATCGAGAAGGCGAACAGGTTGCGGCTCGCGCGGTCGGCCGGGCGCGCCTCGCGCAGCACCTGGAAGGCAAGCACGAGCATGACGGCGCCGGTGACCGACGCGACCGCGCCGTAGAGCATGCCAGCATAGCCGAGCGGCCAGGGCGCGATGCCGAGCGGCACCAGGATCAGCGTGTAGAGCAGGATCTGGCGGCGCGTCGCCGTATCGCCGGCCACCACCGGCAGCATTGGCACGCCGGCGCGGGCGTAATCGTCGCGCTTGTAGAGCGCCAGCGCCCAGAAGTGCGGCGGCGTCCAGAAGAAGATGATGAGGAAGAGCAGGATCGGCTCAAGCGAAAGCGTGCCGGTGACCGCAGCCCAGCCGATCATCGGCGGGAAGGCGCCGGCGGCGCCGCCGATCACGATGTTCTGCGGCGTCGAGCGCTTCAGCCACATCGTGTAGACGACGGCGTAGAAGAAGATGGTGAAGGCGAGCAGCGCGCCGGCCACCACGTTCACCAGCAGGCCGAGTGTCACCACTGCGAAGCCGGACAGCGTCAGCCCGAAGGCCAGCGCCTCGCCCGGCTGCACGCGGCCGGCCGGCACCGGACGGCGCGCGGTGCGCGTCATCACCGCGTCGATGTCGGCGTCGTACCACATGTTGAGCGCGCCGGAGGCGCCCGCGCCCACCGCGATGCAGAGCAGCGCGGTGAAGGCGGTGACCGGATGCACCGCGCCGGGCGCCACCGCCAGGCCGGTGAGCGCGGTAAACACGACCAGCGACATCACGCGCGGCTTGAGCAGCGCGATGTAGTCGCCCGCCGTCGCCGAGCTGGGCTCGGCGAGCGTTTCACGGACGTCTACCCCTTCACTGGCAAGCGACATCGGCCGGCCGTTTCCTTACTTGATCCGCGGCAGGGTCTCGAACTGGTGGAACGGCGGCGGCGAGGACAAGGTCCACTCCAGCGTCGTCGCACCGGGGCCCCACGGATTGGCGGCCGCCACGCGCTTCTTCGCGAAGGCCTCGATGACGCCGATGAAGAAGATCACGACGCCGAGGGCCGAGATGTAGGAGCCGTAGGACGACACCATGTTCCAGCCGTGGAACGCGTCCGGGTAGTCCACGTAACGGCGCGGCATGCCGGCGAGGCCGAGGAAGTGCTGCGGGAAGAACACCAGGTTCACGCCGATGAAGGTGACCCAGAAGTGCGCCTTCGCGATGGTCTCGTTGTACATGTAGCCGCTCATCTTCGGGAACCAGTAGTACCAGCCGCCGAAGATGGCGAAGACCGCGCCGAGCGAGAGCACGTAGTGGAAGTGCGCCACTACGTAGTAGGTGTCCTGCAGCACGCGGTCGACGCCGGCGTTCGCCAGCACCACGCCGGTGACGCCGCCGACGGTGAACAGGAAGATGAAGCCGAGCGCCCACAGCATCGGCGCGCGGAACTCGATCGACCCGCCCCACATGGTGGCGATCCAGGAGAATATCTTCACGCCCGTGGGCACCGCGATCACCATGGTGGCGGCGATGAAGTAGGCCTGCGCGCCGGTGGACATGCCGACCGTGTACATGTGGTGCGCCCACACGACGAAGCCGATGCCGCCGATGGCGACCATGGCGTAGGCCATGCCGAGATAGCCGAACACCGGCTTGCGCGAGAACGTCGCGACGATCTGCGAGATCATGCCGAAGCCGGGCAGGATCAGGATGTACACTTCGGGGTGGCCGAAGAACCAGAACAGATGCTGGTAGAGGATCGGGTCGCCGCCGCCTTCGGCCGAGAAGAAGGTGGTGCCGAAGTTGCGGTCGGTGAGCAGCATGGTGATCGCGCCGGCGAGAACCGGCAGCGAGAGCAGCAGCAGGAACACCGTCACCAGGATCGACCACACGAACAGCGGCATCTTGTGCAGCGTCATGCCCGGCGCGCGCATGTTGAAGATGGTGGTGATGAAGTTGATGGCGCCGAGGATCGACGAGGCGCCCGCGAGGTGCAGCGACAGGATGGCGAAGTCCACCGCCGGGCCGGGATGGCCGGAGGTCGACAGCGGCGCATAGAGCGTCCAGCCGGCGCCGACGCCGTTGGAGCCCGGCTCGCCCTCGACGAAGGCCGAGGTGAGCAGCAGCGCGAACGAGGCCGGCAGTAGCCAGAACGAGATGTTGTTCATGCGCGGGAAGGCCATATCCGGCGCGCCGATCATCAGCGGCACGAACCAGTTACCGAAGCCGCCGATCATGGCCGGCATGACCATGAAGAAGATCATGATGAGGCCGTGCGCGGTGGTGAACACGTTGAACTCGTGCGCCGACGGGAAGATCGTCATGCCCGGGTTCTGCAGCTCGAGCCGCATGGCGATCGACATCGCCCCGCCGATAACGCCCGCCATCAGCGCGAACACAAGGTACATCGTCCCGATGTCCTTGTGGTTGGTGGAGTAGACGAACCGCCGCCATCCGGTCGGATGGGAAGCATGAGCCTCATGCACGTCGTGGGCCGCAGCCGGATTGGTAGCCATCATTCTTGTCCTTCGACCGTTTTCTCGCTGTCGCCCGATTTACTTTTCGCCGGCAGCCGCGGCGACCTTGGTCGCGCGGCTGTCGTCGGAGGCAAACTTCTTCTTCGCCTCGCCGAGCCATGCGGCGTAGGCCTGCTCGCTGACCACGCGCACCGTGATCGGCATGAAGGCGTGATCCTTGCCGCAGAGCTCCGAGCACTGTCCGTAGTAGACGCCCTCGCGCTCGGCCTTGAACCAGGTCTCGTTGATGCGGCCGGGAATGGAGTCGATCTTGATGCCGAAAGACGGCACCGCAAAGGCGTGGATGACGTCGGCGCCGGTGGTGAGCACGCGCACGACCTTGTTGACCGGCACGACCATCTCGTTGTCGACCGAAAGCAGGCGCGGCTGGCCGGGCTTGAGGTCCTTGTCGGCGACCATCAGCGAGTCGAACTCGAACTTGTCGTCCGGATAGCTGTAGCTCCAGAACCACTGCTTGCCGGTGGCCTTCACCGTCACGTCGGCCGGCGGCGTATGCAGCTGGAAGAACAGCAGGCGGAACGACGGCACCGCGATGGCCACCAGAATCAGCACCGGCACCACGGTCCAGACCACCTCGATGAAGGTGTTGTGGGTGGTGCGCGAGGGGACCGGGTTGCTGCGGGCGTTGAACTTGACCACCACGATCACCAAGAGCGCCAGCACGAAGGCGGTGATGGCGGCGATGATCCAGAGCAGGAAGTTGTGAAACCAGACCACGTCGCCCATCACGGGGGTGGCCGGCGCCTGCAGCCCGAGCTGCCAGGCATGCGGCTGGCCGGTGCCAGCCTGTTGCGCCAGGGCGACCGCGCCGCCGGCGAGAATGGTCACGCTCGCGACCACGAATGCGATCAACCGCTTGAGCACCAGCATTGTCGAATGCGCTCCCTCGACGAGATAAGGCCTTGCGGGGCAAGGCGCCTCTTTTTTGGCCCCGTTCAACCGCCCACCTTCACGCTGATGTTCGGCTGGGGTCCCGCCGAGCACGGCGTCCTGCCACGGGCGTGGCACTTTGAGCGTGCGGCGGGACGGGGGAAATCCCGGCCTCTCAAACCACAATTCCTTATCTGCCGCAATGCACCTGATTATGAGTCGCGCAGGCGCCAAACGGGTTACCCCCAGGCGCCGGAATGCCCTTCATTTCGGGCCTATCCGGCACCGTCGGCGAACGGTATCCCTTGCGTGTACCGGGGGCGAACGGGAGCCCGTCGGCCTTGCTTGACAGGACCGGCCGGGCGTGACCCAACGGGGGCGACTAGACTGAAGCCACGCGGCGGCGATTCGCCTCCGCGACGGATCGCGTGGGGCGCGTGAGGCCAAGGAACTCAAATGATGGGCTTTTTTGAGCATGGCAGTCATGCGGCCGTTTCCGGGGCCCGGCTGGCCGGTGCGGGCCTTGCCGCCGGTCTGCTGCTGCTAGCCGCCGCCCTGCCCGCCGCCGCCCAGGGCGCGGTCAAGTCGGTGCACAAGGACTGGCAAATCCGCTGCGACACGCCGCCCGGCGCCAAGAGCGAGCAGTGCGCGCTGATCCAGAGCGTGACGGCCGAGGACCGCGCCAATGTCGGCCTCACCGTCATCGTGCTGAAGACCGCCGACCTGAAGAGCCGGCTGATGCGCGTGGTGGCGCCGCTCGGCGTGCTGCTGCCGTCCGGACTCGGCCTGAAGATCGACACCACCGACATCGGCCGCGCCGGCTTCGTGCGCTGCCTGCCGAACGGCTGCATCGCCGAGGTGACGATGGACGACGATCTCCTGAAGAAGCTGCGCACCGGCAAGACCGCGACCTTCATCATCTTCCAGACGCCGGAGGAAGGCATCGGCTTTCCGATGAGCCTCGCCGGCTTTGCGGAAGGCTACGACAAGCTGCCGTGAGGCGCCCGCCCTGTCGCCGCCCCACCCCGCCCGACGCCGTAAGGCCCGGAAAAGACGCGGCAATACCGATCATTGTTCCGCTATTTATGACGTAGTACGGTTTCACCGTCAGCGCGGGTACGTTCGGTGATTGTGCTTCCCAGCAAGGCGGCTCAGGCGGCCCCGAAACGCGGCCCACAGGCGCAGAATCGTGCGCTCGAAAAGCCGGACCTCATTGAGCGCGTCACAAGGCTAGTCGAGGAGATTTCGCCCTACTCGTGGCGAGCGATGTTTCTCGGTGTCGTGTGCCTGCTGGCAGCGACGGCGCTGCGCGCCGCGTTCGATCTGATCAGCACCGACCTGGCGTTCGTCACCTACTTCCCCGCGCTGCTCGTGACGGGACTGCTGGCCGGCGTGCCGACGGCCATCGCGATGGCCGTGCTGTCCGTGCTGGTCGTATGGACGGGCATCGTCGGGCCGAGGAGCCCGTTCGCACCGCTCGACTCCGGCTTCGCCTTCACGGTCGGGATGTGGGCGATCTCCGCCAGCCTGATCATCCTGTTCGCGCACTGGTGCCGGCTGGTCCTCAAGCGCCTGCGCATGCGCGAGGTGGAACGGGAGATCACCGTGCGCGAACTGGAGCACCGCGGCCGCAACACCTACGCCGTCATTCAGGCGATCGTGCAGAACACGCTCGAGGGCGACCGCGAGCGGGCCGATAACATCCTTGGGCGCATCCGCGCGGTTAAATACGCCAACGATCTCATCTCGCACACGCATTCGCACGCCGCGCCGCTGGACACTTTGCTGCAGCATGCCTTTGCGCCTTACGGTGAGGCGCGCCTGTCGGCGACGGGACCGCCGATCGACATCGAAGCGCAGAACGCGCGTCACCTCGTGCTCATTTTCCACGAGCTGGCGACCAACGCCGCCAAGCACGGCGCGCTGTCACAGCCCGCCGGCCGCGTGCATGTGACGTGGGACGTGAACGGGCCCGATGTCGTGCTGCGCTGGCGCGAGCAGGGCGGCCCGCCCGTACAGGCGCCGAGCCGCGCGGGCTTCGGCTCGAAACTGATCGCGCAATGCAGCCGCGCCGTGAGCGGCGCCATCGAACCGGAATTTTCGCCGGACGGATTCGCCTGCACGCTGCGTTTCCACCTCGGGGAATAGCGTCGCTCGGAAGTCAGCTCTTCGTCACCGTCAGCGAGAAGCGGCCATCGGCGGCGAGGCACTCGGCCTCCGGCAGGCCGAGCTCGCGGCGGACGATGTTGGTGCCGAGCACCATCGCCACCATCTTGTATGTGGCGTGGCGGCGGCCCATGCCCTCACGGCCCATGCCGCAGTCGGACGAGATGATCAGCCGCTCCGCCGGGATGTGCTTGAGCGCGCGGCGGATGAGATCGGCGATGTCGTCCGGGCGCTCGACCTGCAGGGTGTGGTGATCGATCACGCCGATGACGACCTTCTTGTCGGTGATCGCCTTGCCGATCGCCTCGAGGTCGCCCGGGCCGGACGAGCAAGTCTCGAAGGTGATGGCGTCGCAGTCGAGCTTGTTGAGCGCGGCGAGCGTCGGCTGATAGCTCTGCACGTCCTTGAAGATGCGCTGCTGGCTCGGATTGCCCCAGCAGGTGTGGCACCACACTTCCGTTTTGGCGCGCAGGCCTTTTACCGTGTTGTTGAAGATGCCGACGAGGTCGTCCACGTCGAGCTTGCCGAAGGCCTTGCCGCGCACCGGCACCATGTGGATCTGCGGCTCCTCCATCTGGATGACCGGGCAGCCGGCATCGGCGAGCTCGTTGAGCTCCTCGTTGAGCGCGTTGGAGAAGGCCATCGTGCGCTCGACCGGGTCCTTGTAGTGGGTGTCCACCACCGAGGCGGCGAGCAGTTCGGGCAAAATGGTGCCCCACTTCACCGGGCGGCGGGTCATGCGCTGCGCCACCTTCCACATCGCGGTGTATTGCAGGTCGCCGCGGCCGATCTCGTCCACCACCTGCGGGAACACGCGCGCTTCCAGGAAGTCGTGCAGGATGTGGCCGCGCGGATAGGCCACCGCGCCGACGTTGTAGACGGCGGGCTCGGGCTCCTGCGAGAAGCCGGCCATGTGCGTGAGCGGATAGCTCTGCCAGCTCATGCCACCCACTTCCTCGTCGTAATGGGCGTCGCCGTCGGTGCAGATGTCGAGCCCGGCCACCTCCTGCGCGCGCAGGAAGGACGACACCGCGTCCTCGTACTGCTCGCGGTAGCGCGAGTTCACCATCGCCTCGAGGAAGCTCTTGGTGCCGAGCGCCGCAGTGTACCAGCTCGGGCGCGGCAGCGAGCCGATGATCGAGGTCGGCAGCATGACGTTGGCAGAGGCCTTGAACATTTCTCTTCCCCCATTTGGCGGCTTCGCAGCGAGCCGCTCATTGTGCGCGGCACGCGAGAGCGCGCCAGCGCGAATTTGACGCGACGCTAGCAGCGGCGCGCCGGCATGGCAAACGATTGCCAAGAGTTGCCGCAGCCGCTAGCCTTGGCACTCGATCCGCACCAGCCCGGCCCGCGTTCGCGGCCGACGGCACAACACAAGCGGACGTTCGGGAGGAGACCATGATCCGACACGGATTGCTGCGGCGGATGCTCGCGTCCGCCATGTTACTGGGCGCGGCCGCGCTGCCGGCCACCGCCGCCGACCCCCTTCGCATCGGCTTGAGCCTGAGCCTCACCGGCCCGACCGCGCCGGCCGGCAAGCAGGTGCTCGCCGGCCTCGAAATCTGGCGCGAGGACATCAACGCCAAAGGCGGCCTGCTCGGCCGTCCGGTGCAGCTCGTCTACTACGACGACCAGGGCAACCCGTCGAACGCGCCCGGCATCTACGAGAAGCTGATGGGCGTGGACAAGGTCGACCTGCTGATCGGCCCCTACTCGACCAACGTGATCGCGGCCGCCATGCCGGCGATCATCCAGCGCAAGCGCACCACCATCGGCATCTTCGGGCTCGGCGCCAACAAGGCGTTCAACTACCCGAAGTATTTCTCGATGAACTCGCAGGGCCCCTCGCCCGCCAATTACTCGAAGTGCGTATTCGACCTCGCCGCCGAGCAGAAGCCGAAGCCCGTGCGCGTCGCGCTCATCGGCGCCGACGTCGAGTATTCCCGCCATGCGCTCGACGGCGCACGCGAGAACGTCAAGAACATGGGCTTCGAGCTCGTGTTCGAGCGCAGCTATCCGATGTCCACCACCGACTTCACGCCGATCGTGCGCGCGGTGCAGGCATCCAATCCGGACGTGGTGTTCGTGGCGTCGCTGCCGGTCGACACCGCCGGCATCGTGCGCGCCGCCAAGGAGATCCAGTTCAAGCCGAAAATCTTCGGCGGCGCCATGCTGGGCCTGCTGGTCACCGGCATCAAGCAGCAGCTCGGGCCGGCGATCAACGGCTACATCAGCAACGAGTTCTACATCCCGGCGCCGTCGCTGCAGTTCGAAGGCACCCAGCGGATGCTCGCGGAATACCAGAAGCGCGCGGCGGGTCTCGGTACCGATCCGCTCGGCTACACCTATCCGCCCTACGCCTACGCGGCCGGGCAGATCCTCGCCGAGGCGGTGACCAAGACGAAATCGCTCGACGACGACAAGCTCGCCGATTACCTGCGGCAGACCACCTTCAACACGGTGATCGGGCCGATCAAGTTCGGGGCGCAGGGCGAGTGGACCACGCCGCGCATCATCTGCATCCAGTTCCAGGGCGTGAGCGGCAATGACATCGGCCAGTTCACCGACTGGAAGCGGCAGGTCGTGGTCTATCCGAAGGAGTTCAAGTCCGGAAACCTGGTCTACCCCTTCGGCAACGCGCAGTAGGACGGAGCCTGACTTTGCGGAAGACGAAGCCCGCGCGGCCGACGCTCAAGGACATCGCCCGCGACGTCGGCGTGCACGTGTCTACGATCTCGCGCGCGCTCAATCCGCACAACACGCACGCGGTCTCGCCCGAGCTGATCGACAAGATCAGGCGGGCGAGCCGCAAGCGCGGTTACCGGCCGAACGCGGCGGCCGCCTCGCTGCGCACCAACCGCACGCGCACCATCGGCGTCGTCATCCCCGACATCACCGACCCGGTGTTTCCGCCGATCATCCGCGGCATCGAGGACGCGCTGGCGCGGCACCATTACGTGGCGATTCTCGCCAACACCGACGGCGATCCGCGCCGCCAGGTGCAGGCGATCGAGGCCCTGCGCCCGCGCGGGGTGGACGGGCTGATCCTGGCGAGCGTCGCGCGCCACGACGCCGACGCGGCGCGCCTCGCCGAGGGCGTGCCCGCCGTAACGGTGAGCCGGCGCACCGACGTGCCCGGCTTCTCCTCGGTGGTGCACGACGAGGACGACGGCTTCCGCCGCGCGCTCACCCATCTCGCCTCGCTCGGCCACACGCGCATCGCCGCCATCGCCGGGCCGCAGACCATCTCGACCGGCTACAATCGCTATTCCAGCTTCGTGCGCCACAGCGAGGCGCTGGCCCTGGGCCAGCCCAAGCCGCTGGTGTCCTTCGCCCGCGCCTTCAACGAGATGGAAGGCGAGCGCTGCGCCGAGGAGCTCATGGTCGCCGGCGAGCGGTTCACTGCGGTGGTCTGCGCCAACGACCGCCTCGCGGTCGGCGCGATCAGCGCGTTCCGCCGCCATCGCGTCGACTGCCCGCGCGACGTGTCGATCACCGGCTTCAACGACATGCCGCTGGCCGAGCGGCTGTCGCCGCCGCTCACCACCGTGCGCGTGCAGCACTACAAGGCGGGCGTGGAGGCGGCCGAACTGGTCGTGCACGCCATCGAGCACGGGCTTGCCGAGCCGCGCCGCGTGGTGCTGCCGGTAGAATTGATCGTGCGGGGCTCGACGCAGGGCGCGCCGCGCCTTACAGGCATTCACGCGGAACGGACGAGAGAAGGACAATCATGAAACTGGGTTTTGTCGGCCTCGGCGCCATGGGGCAACTGATCGTCCCGCGCCTGATGCAGGCCGGGCACACGGTCACCGGCTGGAACCGCTCGCCCGACAAGGGCGAGGCGCTGATCCGTCAGGGCATGCAATGGGCGGACACGCCGCGGCAGGTCGCGGAGCGGTCCGAGATCGTGTTCTCCATCGTCACGGATGCGAAGGCGGTGAAGGCCTGCGCGCTCGGCCCCGACGGCATCGTCTCGGGCCTGAAAGCCGGCGGCATCTACATCGACATGAGCACCATCGAGCCGGAGGAAAGCCGCGCCGTGGCGGCCGAGTTCGCGAAAGCCGGATCGATCATGCTGGACGGGCCGATTTCCGGCTCGCCGGTCACGGTCACGGCCGGCAACGCCTCGGTGATGATCGGCGGCGACGAGGCCGCCTTCGAGCGCGCCAAGCCCGTGCTGCTGGCGATCGGCCCGAAGGTGACGCGCATCGGCGCCAACGGGCTCGCCTGCCAGATGAAGATCGCGGTGAACCTGCTGCTGATGGTCGAGGTGATCTGCTTCGGCGAAGCGGTGGCGCTGGCCGAGAAGGGCGGCGTCACGCGCGAGGCCGCGGTCGACGCCATCCTCAAGAGCGTGGCGGCCTCGCCGGTCATCGGCTATCGCGGGCCCTTCATCCTCGAGGGCAAGATGCCGGAAGTGCCGCTCGCCGACGTGACGCTGCAGCAGAAGGACATGATGCTGGCGCTCAATCTCGGCCGGCGGCTCGGCAGCCCGGTGCCGCTGGCGGCCGCCGCCAACGAGATGATGAACGCCTGCCGCGGGCTGGGCATCGACGCCAACGACTTCGTGGTCGCACACCGCGTCTACCGGAAACTCGGAGGTCAGGAATGACATCGCAAGGCGAGAAACTGGGCGCCGCGCTGGCGCGCGCCGTAAAAGGAGCGAAAGCAGTCATGAACGAGAACAAGAAGAATCCGGTGATGTACCTCACCAACCTCAAGGACGTGCCCAAGGTCGAAGGCCTCAAGCGCGACGACGGCTGGGTCGACATGCAGGTGCAGTTCCTGATCGACAAGAAGACCGCGGGCGCCAATCACGTGGTCGGCTGGACCGTCTTGAAGCCGGGCGCCCGCCACGAGAACCACCGCCACCACAATTGCGATGAGTTCTTCATCGTGCTGAAGGGCTCCGGCCACATCTACACCGAGCACGGCGACAAGCCGTCGAAGGAAGGCGACGTGGTCTATTCCCCGCGCGGCTGCTGGCACGGCTTCAACAACACCTCGACCGAGGACGTCGTGCTGGTCTGGGGATGGATGGGCGCCGGTTCGATCGAGGACTCCGGCTACGAGGTGCACCCGGAGAGCCATAAGTGATGCCCGTCTGGGACAATCCGCTGATCAAGAAGGGGCTCACCGAACAGCTCGCGACACGGCGCGCGCGCATCGCCGCCGGCGAGCAGCCGCTCGGCTGGAAGGTCGGATTCGGCGCGCCGGCGAGCCTGCAGAAGCTCGGTCTCGAAATGCCGCTCACCGGCTACCTGATGCAGAAGGCGCTGGTGCCGTCGGGCGGCGCGGTCTCGTTCAAGGGCTGGGCGAAGCCGGTGGCGGAGCCCGAGATCTTCGTACGCATGGCGCACGATCTTGGACCGGACGCGACACCCGATCAGGTGACGGCGTCGATCAAGGAGATCGGCCCGGCGATCGAGCTGGCCGACCTCGATCCGCCGCCCGCGCCGGAGATCCTCGACAAGGTGCTGGCCGGCGACATCTACCAGCGGCACGTGATCCTGGGCGAGCGCACGCAGCCGGGCGGCGGCGTGCGCGGCCTGACCTCGCGGCTCGTGCGGCGCGGCGCGGAAGCCGCGCGCACCTCGGACCCGGAGGCGCTCACCGGGAGGCTGGTGGACATCGTTGCGCATGTCGCCAACACGCTGGCGGCGTTCGGCGAGAAACTGTCGGCCGGCGACATCGTCATCACCGGCTCGATCACGCCGCCGCTGATCCTGGAGCCGGACGAGACCGCCCTCGCCCACGCGATCGAACCGATCGGCGAGGTCAGCGTGACGTTCACGTGGTAACCGGACCGGCATCGCGCGCGGGCCCGACCGCTCTTATATAGAACGGCGAATGATCCCCTGGGTGCAGATCGACACGGCGCGCGTGCCCGGCGGCGGCGAGCTTCGCCTCATGCGCCGCGGCGACGAGTTTTCGATCAGGCTCGGCGCCAACGAACTGATGAACAGCCGGCTGAGCGGTTCCGAGGAAGCGCTGGCGCGGCTTGCCTGCGGGAAATTGCAGGGGCGCAGAACGCCGCGTATGCTGATCGGCGGGCTCGGCATGGGCTTCACGCTGCGCGCCGCGCTCGACGCGCTGCCGGCCGACGCCGAGATCGCCGTCGCCGAGCTGGTGCCCGCGGTCGTCGCCTGGGCGCGCGGGCCGATGGCGGCGGTGTTCGGGCGCAGCCTCGAGGACAAGCGCGTCACGATAGACGCGATAGACGTCGGCGAGGCGATCGGCGCGGGGAAGGCGCGGTTCGACGCGATCCTGCTCGACGTCGACAACGGCCCGGACGGGCTGACGCGCACCGCCAACGACGCGCTCTACAGCGCGGCCGGATTGGCCGCCGCACACGCGGCGCTGCGGCCGGGCGGCGTGCTCGCCGTCTGGTCGGCAGGACCCGACGCGGGCTTCACGAAGCGCCTGCGCCAGGCGGGCTTTGCGGTGGAAGAAGCGCGCGTGCGCGGTGGCCGCACCCGCCGCGGCGCGCGGCACGTGATCTGGCTGGCGGTGCGCGACTAGCGCCTCAGCGCACCGTGAGCACCAGCTTGCCCTGGAGGTGGCGGCCTTCGCTGACGCGATGCGCCGCCGCGGCGTCGGCGAGCGCGTAGCGCACGATCGTCGGCGGGCGCACCGCGCCGGCCGCGAGCAGCGCCAGCATGCGTTCGAGATGCGCGCGGTCGCGCTTCACGTCGGGGCGCAAGGTTTCGACGTCGGCGCGCGGCGCGACGAAGCCGTCCGGCGCGGCGGCGATCCAGACGAGCTTGCCGCCGGGTCTGAGCACCTTGTAGCAGCCGGCGCGCACGTCGCCGCCGACAGTGTCGAACACAACGTCGCAGACCGGACCGATGGCGGTGAAGTCCTCCGCGTTGTAGTCGATCACCCGGTCGGCGCCGAGGCCGCGCACAAAAGCGTGGTTACGAGCGCTGGCGGTGGTGATGACGGTCGCGCCGATGTGCCTGGCGAGCTGGATGGCGAAGCCGGCCACGCCGCCCGCGCCGCCCTGGATGAGGATGGTCTGCCCGGCCTTGAGATGCGCGGTGTCCTCGATGGCCGTGATTGCCGTGAGGCTCACCAACCCGAGCGCCGCGGCTTCCACGTGCCCGAGCGCTGCCGGCTTCCCGGCAACGAGCGATGCCTTGATCGCGAGCTTTTCCGCATAGCAGCCTTCGATGCCCTGGTCGGTGACGCCGAACACGGCATCGCCCACCGCGACATCGGTGACGCCCGCGCCGACCGCGCTGACGACACCGGAGAAGTCGCGGCCGAGAATGTGCGGGAATCGCTGAAGCGTGTAGCGGCCGCCGCCGCGCCGCACCTTCGGATCCGCACCGTTGACGCTCGCCGCGTGGACATCGACCACGATCTCGCCCGGCCCCGCCACCGGGTCCGGGGCCTCGCCATAGCGCAGCATCTCCGGCCCGCCGTGACCCATCAGCAACATCGCCTTCATGCATTCCTCCCGGCGCGCGCGCCGTTCCGCCGCGCGATCACATAAGTCGGGCGCCGATCGAGATCAACGGCCGGCGCCAACTCACAATATATGCATATGCACGTTGCCGAATATGCCGCGACAAGAACGCGGGCAGCAACGGAGTCCGACACATGACCAACTGGCCCGAAAGCATGCAGGAAATGAAAGGACACATGCGGACGCTGCGCAGCGGCACGCCCGACGTCATTAAGGCCTCACCGGAATCGCGCAGGCCGCGCTCGCGCCTCGGGCGCGAGGAAGTGGTCGAGACCCTCGGCATGGCGATCTACATGGGCGCCGGCCCGGCCGTGATGTACGCCGGCCACGCCATCGACGCCTTCGACCAGTTCGCGCAAACGGCAAGCCGTCCCGTCGCGCCGGCCGCCGCCGCGCAGGGCTAAGATGCCTTCCGGTGGCATGGAACGGCCCGGCGCATCGCGCCGGGCCGTTGCGTCAGGTCAGGTCCGCGCGCGCATGCGCATCATGAAGCTGTCAAAGCCGAGCTCGGCCACCTGCAACCACGCGTAAGAGTTTGACCGGTAGGGCACGAGGCTTTCGTACAGCCTCTTGAAGTGCGGGTTGCTCTTGGACAGGTCGGCGTAGATCGCGTTCGCCGCCTTGTAGCACTCTTCGAGCACCGGCTGCGGAAACGCGCGGAGCTGCGCGCCCGCCGACGCCAGCCGCAGCAGCGCCTGCGGGTTGAGGTAGTCGTATTTCGACAACGTCCAGACCCACGCGTCGTTCGAGGCCGTGATAATCGCCGACTGGTACGCCTTCGGCAGTTCGTTCCACTTGGCGATGTTCATGATGTTGTGGGCCTGGCCGCAGCCTTCCCACCAGCCCGGATAGTAATAGTACTTCGCAACCTTCACGAAGCCGAGCTTCTCGTCATCGTGCGGGCCGACCCATTCGGCAGCGTCGATCGTGCCTTTCTCGAGCGCCGGATAGATGTCGCCGGCGGCGAGCTGCTGCGGCACGGTACCGAGCTTGGAGAGGATCATGCCGGCGAAGCCGCCGACGCGGAACTTGAGGCCCTTGAGATCGTCGGTGCTGTTGATCTCCTTGCGGAACCAGCCGCCCATCTGCGCGCCGGTGTTGGCCGCGGCGAAGCCGACGCAGTTGAATTCCTTGAGCAGGTCGTTGAGCAGATCCTCGCCGCCGCCGTGGCGCAGCCAGGAGATCATCTGGCGGGCGTTCAAGCCGAATGGCAGCGCGGTGCCGAAGGTGAAGGCCGGATTCTTGCCGAAGTAGTAGTAGAGCGCCGTGTTGCCCATCTCGACCGTGCCGTTCTGCACGGCGTCAAGCACCTGCAGACCGGGCACGATCTCGCCGGCCGCGAAGGCCTGGATCTGGAATTTATTGTCGGTGATTTCGCCGACGCGCTTGGCGAAATACTCGCAGCCGCCGTACAGCGTATCGAGCGACTTCGGCCAACTGGCCGTCAGTCGCCATTTCACGTTCGGAGATGATTGCGCAATGGCGGGCGCTGCAACGGCCGAAGCGGCGAGCCCGCCGGCAGCGGCTTGCAGGAATTGACGACGTTTCATGGCGTTTCCCCTCGTTGACGTCGGTCCGCCGACCGAGGAGATTTCTGCCGTGAATAGTCTTTTTGTCGTGTTCTTGGGCCCCAACGTGCCGGCGACCGACGAGGGCATCATACGCCGATAGCGGCCGATGGAAAGGTCCACGGCAACGCCGGCCGCTGCCGGGGCCTACCGCGGGTCGGGCTGGAAAGCGACGCCCATGCGGTGCGGCGCGCTGCGCC
This sequence comes from Pseudolabrys sp., assembly GCA_046292265.1. GTDB lineage: Bacteria > Pseudomonadota > Alphaproteobacteria > Rhizobiales > Xanthobacteraceae > Pseudolabrys. Next base: position 115,362 of record JBKBRE010000001.1, read on the forward strand.
AGGCCACCTTGCAAAGGCGCATTTTCGCTTCGCCCTTGATTTCGATCTGGAAGACGTCAGGGACGCCGGAAATGTCAACGAACGTCAGCCCCGCGCCGCCCTCCGAAATATCCGCCACGGTGCACATGATCGGCGCCGCGCCGGTGCGCGCGTAGACCACGGCGGCCCGGTTGTTGCCCGGCATGCGCGGATATCTACGTTTCTCTATTGTCATACATGACCTCTGACTCGGCCCCCGAGCCGGGCAATCTGCACATAATTGGTGAACAAGAAGTACCTCGACGTCTAGGATCGCCTCACGGAATCGCCGAGTCCGGTGGGCCAAGGCCCCCGCCTCGCATCGGCCCCAAAGAACGCCTATCTAGGGTCCGAACATGGAGAACCCCGAATGACATCGATTTCCTCCCTGATCGACCGCGCCGGCCTCGACACCGGCAAGGTGCGCCGCATCATCGGCCGCGGGCTGGAGGGCGCCGACGACGGGGAACTGTTCCTGGAATATCGCCAGGCCGAGGCGCTGGTGTTCGACAACGGCCGCCTGAAGCAGGCGAGCTACGACACCGCCCAGGGCTTCGGGCTGCGCGCGGTCAAGGACGAGGCCGTCGGCTACGCGCACGCCTCCGACATGTCGGAAGCGGCGCTTGCCCGCGCGGCGGAAGCGGTGCGCGCGGTCAACAGCGGCCACACCGGCACTTATGCCGAGGCCCCGGGCCGCACCAACCGCCGGCTCTACGGCGACGAGAACCCGCTCGCCGAGCCCGCCTTCGAGGCCAAGGTGAAACTGCTGGAGCAGATCGACGCTTATGCGCGCGCCAAGGACCCGCGCGTGCGGCAAGTGACGGCCAGCGTCGCGGCCACCTGGCAGGTAGTGGAAATCCTGCGCGCCGACGGCGAGACCTTTCGCGACATCCGGCCGCTGGTGCGGCTGAACGTGGCGGTGGTCACCGGCGACGGCGACCGGCAGGAAAGCGGCAGCTACGGCGTCGGCGGGCGCGAGGGCTACGAGCGCTTCATCGCCACGCATTCCTGGCAGGGCGCGGTGGACGAGGCGCTGCGGCAGGCATTGGTCAACCTCGATGCGGTGGCGGCGCCGGCAGGCGAAATGGACGTGGTGCTGGGCGCGGGCTGGCCGGGCGTGATGCTGCACGAAGCCGTCGGCCACGGTCTCGAAGGCGACTTCAACCGCAAGAAGACCTCGGCCTTTGCGGGCCTCATGGGCCAGCAGGTGGCGGCCAAGGGCGTCACCGTGGTGGACGACGGCACCATGCAGGCACGCCGCGGTTCTCTTTCCATCGACGACGAAGGCACGCCGACCAACCGCACCGTGCTGATCGAGGACGGCATCCTGGTCGGCTACATGCAGGACCGGCAGAACGCGCGGCTGATGGGCATGAAGCCGACCGGCAACGGCCGGCGCGAGAGCCACGCGCACGTACCAATGCCGCGCATGACCAACACTTACATGCTCGCCGGCAACACGCCGCGCGAGGAGATCATCGCCTCGGTGAAGAACGGCCTCTATGCCGTCAGCTTCGGCGGCGGCCAGGTCGACATCACCTCGGGCAAATACGTGTTCCAGTGCACCGAGGCCTACAAGATCGAGAACGGCAAGGTCGGCGCGCCGGTCAAAGGCGCCATGCTGATCGGCAACGGGCCGACCGACCTCAACCGCATCACCATGATCGGCAACGACTTCGCGCTCGATCCCGGCATCGGCACCTGCGGCAAGAACGGCCAGGGCGTGCCGGTCGGCGTCGGTCAGCCCTCGTTGCGCATGGACAAGATCACGGTCGGCGGCACCGCCTGACGGCGGATCAGAAGTAAGCGATGGCGCGGCCGCAGATCGCCACCGCCAGCCAGAGCGTAATCGACGCGATGCCGGCGCCGCGCGCGCGGCCCGGCAGCGGCGCGAGCGGCGGAAGGTCCCTCACCTGCGGCGCGACGTAACGCTCGAACAGCGCCACGTTCACCAAGGCCAGCGCGATCACCCCGAGCTTGATCTGGAAGACGGGGTTGACGATCACGTGGCTCGCCTCGGCGATGAACATGACCGCGCCGCTGAGCACCAGCCCGAGAAAGGCCAACACCGCCGCGATACGCGCGCCATGCAGCACGCGGCCGGGCGCGGTCGCCGCGAAGACGCCGGCCATGCGCAGATCCATCACCGCCACCGCGCCGGCGAAGCAGGTGAGCGAGACGATGTGGCCGAGATTGGCGGCCATGTAGATCCAGGTCGATTGCCGGATCGCGGCGCCGAGCGCCGAGGTCTCCAGCGCGACGAAGACCGCCGGCGCAGCATCGGTCATCAGCGCATCTCGACGGTCTTGCCGTCCACCGTGATGCGTTCGGCGCGCATCTCGTCCTTCTCGGCGGTGGAGGGATAGCCGTAGGCCGTGATGGTCTTGCCGACCGCGACCATCTCGGCCGGTGCGCCGCGGTTGGACATGCGGAAGGTCGGCGCCAGCGTCACGGTCCAGACCTTGTCCTGGCCGCGCACCGTGATCGTGGCGTGCGGATTCTCGTACTTCGACGTGACAATCGGCCCGGTGACGGTGACCGGCTTGGCGGCATCGTAGCTGCCCCAGCCATGATGCGCCGCCGCCGGCGCGGCGAAGGTGGCAGCGAGAATGAGAATGGCAGCTCGCTTGGACATGTCGGCCTCCATGGTTGCTAACGCACGACGCCCGAGATGCAGCACGGCTTCTGCCGCGGGCGGGTGATCCTGTCCTTGAGGTAGCAGCGCGCGAAGGGCGCAATGTAGCCGGGCCGCACGTAGGTCCAGGCGCGGCAACGGTTGTCGGCCTCGCAGGCGGCCTGGCAGGCGGCGCCGGTCGCGTCGGGCGGCACCTCGAAGTAGCGCAGGTCGCCGCCCTGACGGTCGATCGAGTACTCGATTTCCGGCCGGCGCGGCTCGATCACGCCGGCGCCGCGCACGCCGGAGACGCAGCAGGTGTCCGCGACGCGCCGCGTCACGCGATCCTTCAGCCAGCAGGTGGCGAGCCGGTCGGCAGTGCGCGGGTAGGAAAAGCTCCAGGCGCGGCAGCGCGGCTCACGCTCGCAGCGGGCGGCGCAGGCCGCCGGGTCCCCGCTCCTCACCTCGAATTTCAGGAAATCGCCGCCGCGGCGGTCGAAGCCGCTCTGCGCCTGTGCGGGCGCGGACAGCGCCAGCATCATCGCCATGAGCGCGCACCATAAGCCGACCAGAATCCGCATGCGCGCTTGCCCGATCCCTGCCGTCATCGTCCCCTGGAGGATATAGCGCCCCCGCGGGGCAATGTGCAGGCGGAAGGCCGCCGATGGCGCAGATGTGAAAATGAAAGCGCCCGCCGGAGGGGCCAGCGGGCGCTTGGATCCGGCCGCGAGAGGGGATGTTCGCGGGTGTCGGATCGAGCGGCCGATTGAGAGGGGATCGGCCGTTTCTCTTGTTGTCGTCACATGGCCATGCGCGCGGGCCGGTCGGTGCGCGGCCGGCTGAAACCGGGCTCGACGCTCCGGTTCCCGATGGCCTCGCGCATCAGCGCGCGATTCCAGCGGCGCTCGAGCGCTCGCTCGCGCAGGAGCGCGGTCGGGTCTTCCCAGAACGGCTCGGAAAAGGCGTCGCGCACGTCGGCGCGGGTGATGCCGATGTCGGCCAGCATGCGGCGGTCGAGGCCGGCCAGCATGGCGGCGTCGCGGCGGTGGCGACGGGCGCGCTCGAGGCGCTTCAGCCAGTCGATCACAAACACCAGCACGGATGCCAGGCCGCGCATCAGCGTGGCGCCCGCGACGGGCAAAATGGGGTACTGGACGCTCATAGCGGTCTCCATCAATTGGTGGCTGCGTCCTATCTGGCCCGCAGCCCTTTCCGGACCCACCCGGAAACCCCACCCGGTTCCTCTTGTGTGGAGCGGGATATTGCACTGCAGGGATTGATTAGTGAAACGAATGTTTTTAATCTAACCGATCAGAGATCGTGATGATCGAGTCCCACATCGGTTTGGGGCGGCGCGGCATCCTGATCCGGATTTCAAAGCCGCGTTCCGGCGGGAACGGGCTTCGGATTCCGGTTCGCCGCCTGCGCTCGCCGCACCCGACGTCCAAAAACGGATGGCAGCCATGACCGCACTGCTCGACATCGACCAACTGCGCACCTTCATTGCCATCGCCGAGACCGGCAGCTTCACGAAGGCGGCCGAGGTGGTGAACAAGACGCAATCGGCGGTGTCGATGCAGATGAAACGGCTGGAGGAGCGGCTGGAGCGGTCGATCTTCGCGCGCGACGGGCGCGCCTCGAAACTGACCGAGGACGGCCAGCGCCTGCTCGACTACGCGCGCCGCATCGTGAAGCTGAACATCGAGACGCTCGCCGCCTTTTCCGACGAGCTGTCGGGCCACGTCCGCCTCGGCGTGCCGGACGACTACGCCGACCGCTATTTGCCGGAGATCATGGCCCGCTTCTCGCGCGCCTATCCGAGCGTCGAACTGACGGTGATCTGCGAGCCGTCGGTCGATCTGCTCGAGCGCATCGACGCCAACGAGATCGACCTCGCCATCGTCACCAACTGCGAGTCCAAGCGCGCGCTGGAGACCTTCCGGCGCGAGCGGCTGCTATGGGTGACGTCGAACCGGCACGCGACACACACCGAAGAGCGCCTGCCGCTCGCGCTCGGCCGCCCGAGCTGCTCGTGGCGGCGCGCGGCGATCGAGCACCTGGAATCGGCCGGACGGCCTTTCCGCGTGCTCTATTCGAGCTCGAACGCCGGCGCGGTAGCGGCCGCCGTTCTGTCGGGCCTCGCGGTGTCGGTGCTCGCCGAATCGGGCCTGCGGCCGGGCATGCGCGTGCTCACCGCGGCGGAAGGCTTCCCCGAGCTGCCGCCCTGCCACGTCGGGCTGGTGCGCAATGCGCACGAGCACTCGGCGCTGGCCGACGCGCTGGCCGAGCACATCGTCTCCTCGCTCGACAACCTGTCGGAAGCGCAGGCGGCGGAGTGAGAGCTAGCGCGGCGCGCGCAGCACCAGGAGATTGCCGGCGAGCACGGCCGCAAGGCCTGCCGCCGACAGCGCGGTCCAGACATAGCCTTCGGCGAAGGTCGATACCGCCAGCGCGATCACCGGATACATCACCGTGGTGTAGCCGGCGCGCGCCGCGCCGATGCGGCCGAGCAGCGTGAAATAGACCGCGAAGGCGACGACCGAGCCTACAAGCGAAAGATAGATCAAGCTGACGAGATAGGTCGCGCTCCATTCGACCGTGAAGGTCTGGCCGCGCGCGAGCGCGAGCGCCGTCAGGAATGCCGCGCCGTAGAGCATGCCCCAGCCGGTGGAGGCGAAGATCGGCAGCTTGCGGCGCTGCGCGGCGAAGGACAGCATGCTACCGACGCAGAAGGACAACGTGCCGCCGAGCGACAGCGCCAGCCCGGTCAATCCGGCCGCATCGAGCTGCATGCCGCCGAGCTCTGGATAGAACATCGCCGCCACGCCGATGACCCCGAGCCCGCCGCCGAGCAGGACGCGCGGCTCGATGCGCGCGCGAAAGATGACCGCGCCGAGCACCACATTGCCGATCGAGGCGAGCGAAAAGACGATCGACAAGAGGCCCGACGCGACGTGCTGGGCCGCGTAATAGAACAACAGGAAGTTCGTCGAGAAGATCGCAACGCCCAGCCCCAGGAAGTAGCGGTGGTCGGCGAGCGGAAAGCGCAGCCGTTCGCCGCGTATCCGGGCAATCAAGAACATCGACGGCGTGGCGATGACGAATCGCCAGATCACGGAGACTTCCGGCGCGACCTGCCCGACCTGGTAATGCATGCCGATCCAGGAGAAGCCCCAGGCCAGCACCGAAACGCTGTAGAGCGCGAAATCGACCGGCGTGAAGGGTGCGCGTGCAGGCTGCTGCCGCATCGGGCTCATGCGACGAGATCCACCGCTTTGGCATCGAGCACCTTCACCAGATCGGCGGGAGCGAGCTCGATCTGCAGGCCGCGGCGGCCGCCATTGCAGAGAACCTTCGGAAAGGCGAGCGCGGAAGCGTCGACGAACACCCGCGCGCGGCTTTTCTGGCCGAAGGGCGAGATGCCGCCGACATGGTAGCCGGTGCGCCGCTCGGCTTCCGCCGCGCCGAGCATGGCGGCGTGCTTCACGCCGGCGGCGGCGGCGAGCTTCTTCAGGTTCACCTCGCGGTCGGACGGCGCCAGCACGCAGACGATCTGCTCGCCAGCGCGTGCCATCAGCGTCTTCAAGAGCCGCGCCGGATCGATGCCGAGCGCTTCGGCCGCCTGCATGCCGATGCGTTCGGCGTTCGGGTCGTACTCGTATTCGTGCAGGGCGAAGGCGACGCCGGCTTTCTGCAAAGCGAGCGTGGCGGGCGTGGATTTGGCCATGGTTTCTTCCTTCACCTCTCCCCGCAATGCGGGGAGAGCATAGGCCGCCTTCGGCGGCCGTTCTTGTGCATAAGAACGCCGAGGCAGAGCCTCGGCTATGCCGCCGAAGGCGGTCGGGTGAGGGGCGAGGCACCGAGCTGCAACAAACGCCCCCTCACCCGGCTCGCACCTGCGGTGCTCGCCACCCTCTCCCCGCGAGCGGGGCGAGGGAAGTCAATACGCATACTCCGTAAAAATCGGATCGACGCTCTCATTCCATTCGTTGAAATACTTCTCCAGCAACTCCTCCGCCGGCGTGATGCCGCGGGCGATCGACTCCTGGAGCGGGCGCAGATAGCGCGTCTCGTCGCGGCCGTTGCGGTCGAGCCGCTTGCGGCGTTGCAGGCCCTTGGCGCAGAAGCGCAGCGTTTCCTGCGCCAGCGTCAGCACGTTGGTGTTGCGGATTTCGGTACGGAAGCCGCGCTGCGGCACCTCATCGCGCAGCTTCTGGCGCTCGTCCGCCGTCCAATCCTTCACGATCTCCCAGCAGGCGTCGAGCGCTTCGTCGTCGTAGAGCAGCCCGACCCAATAGGCGGTGAGCGACGGCAGCCGCCGCCACGGCCCGCCGTCTTCGCCGCGCATCTCGAGGTAACGCTTGAGTCGCACCTCCGGGAAGATGGTCGAGAGATGGTTGGCCCAGTCGGAAATGGTCGGTCGCTCGCCCGGCATCGTATCGAGTTTGCCGGCGAAGAAATCGCGGAACGACTTGCCCGACACGTCGATGTACTTGTCGCCGCGCTTGATGAAGTACATCGGCACGTCGAGCGCGTAGTCGACATAGCGCTCGAAGCCCATGCCGTCCTCGAAGGCCCAGGGCAGCATGCCGGCGCGCGCGTTGTCCGTATCGGTCCAGATGTGCGAGCGGAAGGACAGGTAACCGTTCGGCTTGCCCTCGGTGAAGGGCGAGTTGGCGAACAGCGCGGTCGCCACCGGCTGCAAGGCCAGCGAGACGCGCAACTTCTTGACCATGTCCGCTTCGGAGGAGAAGTCGAGGTTCGCCTGCACCGTGCAGGTGCGGTACATCATGTCGAGGCCGAGCGTGCCGACCTTCGGCATGTAACTGGTCATGATCTTGTAACGGCCCTTGGGCATCACCGGCATGTCGGTGCGGCTCCAGTTCGGCGTCATGCCGAGGCCGAGGAAGCCGATCCCTAAGGGCTTCGCCACCTCGCGCAATTGCGCGAGATGGGCGAACAGCTCGGAGGCGGTCTGATGCACGTTCTCGAGCGGCGCGCCGGACAGCTCGAACTGGCCGCCGGGCTCGAGCGAGATGGCGCCGCCGCCGGTGACGTCGAACATGCCGATGATGTTCTCGCCCTCCATGATCGGCTCCCAGCCGAGGATGTCGTGCATCCCTTCGAGCAGCGCGCGGATCGAGCGGCGGCCCTGGTAAGGGACCGGCCGGTGGTCCTCGACCATGAAGGCGAATTTCTCGTGCTCGGTGCCGACGCGGAATTGCGACTTCGGCTTGCAGCCCGCCTCGAACCACGCGACGAGCTCGTCGCGCGTTTCGATAGGGGTCATGTCGATCTGGTCACGGGCCATAAAAGGATCCGGCGGAAGCGTGCGGGCCGCGACCTTAAACATGGGAGGCAGGAAAGGGCAATGCGGGAGACGACTAAGGCACCCCCGCGATTTCGCAAGGCCAAGGCGACGGCCGGAGCCCGATATTTTTGGTCGACGTCTACGGCCGTCCCGCGGCCGCTCGCGCGCCGGCGCGGCGCTCGTACCAGTCGCGGCTGCGGTTGACGATGGCGACCACCGACAGCATCACCGGCACCTCGATCAGCACGCCCACGACGGTCGCCAGCGCGGCGCCGGAATTGAAGCCGAACAGGCTGATGGCGGCCGCCACCGCGAGCTCAAAGAAATTGCTGGCGCCGATCAGAGCCGAGGGGCCGGCGACGCAATGCTGCTCGCCGACAAGTCTGTTGAGCACATAAGCCAGGCCGGAATTGAAATAGACCTGGATCAGGATAGGCACCGCCAACAGCGCTATAACCAACGGCTGCGCGAGCAATTGCTCGCCTTGAAACCCGAACAACAGAACCAGCGTAGCAAGCAACGCCAGCAGCGACAGGGGCTGCAGTCTGCCAAGCAAGCGGTCAAGCGCAGCCTTGCCGCCGGCTGCCAACACCCGCCGGCGCAGCCATTGAGCCGCGATCACCGGGACAACGATGTAAAGCACGACCGAAAGCAGCAGGGTGTCCCACGGTACCGTGATTGCCGACAGGCCAAGCAGCAGCCCGACGATCGGCGCGAAGGCGAATACCATGATCGTGTCGTTGAGGGCCACTTGCGACAGGGTGAAATGCGGCTCGCCCTTTGTGAGATTGCTCCAGACGAACACCATCGCCGTGCAAGGCGCGGCGGCGAGCAAGATGAGCCCCGCGATGTAGGAATTGATCTGATCGGCCGGAAGATAGGGCCGGAAAAGATAACCGACAAAGAACCAGCCGAGCGCCGCCATCGAGAACGGTTTCACCGCCCAGTTGATGAACAGCGTGACGCCGATGCCACGCCAGTGCTCTTTCACCTGCGCGAGCGCGGCGAAGTCGATCTTGATGAGCATCGGCACGATCATCAGCCAGATCAGCGCCGCCACGGGCAGATTGACACGCGCGATTTCGGCCGCGCCGATAGCATGGAAGACGGGGGGCATCAGATGGCCGAGCGCAATGCCGGCGACGATACAGAGCGCGACCCAGAAGGTAAGGTAACGTTCGAATCTGGACATATCAGATAATCCGTTGATGGACTGCGGGCGCGGGCGCCGATACCGGCAGCAGGAAAGTGATCGCCCAACATACCGCCAGCATCGCCGCCGAACCGACCAGGCAGGCCGTCATGCCACCGAATTGAAATAGCAGGCCCGAAAGAAGGATTCCCATCAGACGTCCGCTGGCGTTGGCCGCATAGTAGAAGCCGACATCCTCCGCCGCCTTTTCCGATCCGGCATAGGCCAGAATCAGATAGGAGTGCAGCGACGAATTCACCGCGAAAGGCAAGCCGAACAGGGCGAGCCCGATGACGAGGACGATGTCCGGCCGAGCGAGGCCCTGCGCCTGCATGACGATGGCCAGGACGAGCGGTACGGCCGTGAGCAATCCCGCCCACAGCCGCGCAGCGGGAATTTCCCGGCTCAGCCCGTCGCCGCTGCGCGCTACCGCCAAAGGCGCACCCGCTTGAATGGCGCCATAGGCGATCGTCCAAGCCGCGAGAAACGCGCCGACTTCAAGGAAGCGCCAGCCGCTCGCGTATAGAAAAACCGGCAGGGCGACGACGAACCAGACATCGCGCGCGCCGAACAAGAAGATGCGCGCCGCCGCCAGCAGATTGACGCCGCGCGACTTGCCGAACAGCTCCTTCACGGTCTTGGAGGCTTTGGCCTTGCCGAGGCCGCGCGGCAGCAGGGCCAGCCCGGCTACCAGGATGACCGCGAGCAATGCGGCCATCAGCCAGAGCGCGGACCGGAAACCGACCAGTTCAAGCAACAGACCGCCGACGAAGAAGCCGATGCCTTTCATGGCGTTCTTCGAGCCGGTGAACCAGGCCACCCAGCGGAACAGCTGGCTGCTGCCTTCGGCGGATGTCGCCTTGATTGCCGACTTGGACGCCGTCTTGGTGACATCCTTGGCGACGCCGGCAATGCCCTGCGCGACCACGACCCAGGCTACCGAGACCACCGCGCCCCATCCCGGCTCGAGAGCCGAGAGCATGATCAGCCCCGCGATCTGGAGCGACTGCCCGACCGCGAGCATGCGCGGAATGCCGAACCGGGTCGCGAGCCAGCCGCCGCCCAGATTGGCGGCGATGCCGGCAGCCTCATACAGCAGGAACAGGAAGGCGAGCGTGAAGGGCGTGTAGCCGAGCTGGAAGAAATGCAGCAGCACCAGCATGCGCAAGGCGCCGTCGGTGAGCGTGAAGCCCCAATAGGACGCGGTGACGACGAGATAGTTTCTGGCGGATGCTCTCATACGCCCGCCCTCAGGACGATATTGGCGAGGTCCACCATGCGGCAGGCGTAACCAACCTCGTTGTCGTACCAGGCATAAATCTTCAGCAGCGTCTTATCGGTGACCATCGTCGAGAGCGCGTCGACGATCGAACTGCGCGTGTCGTTGTTGTAGTCCGCCGACACCAGCGGACGGTGCTCGATGCCGAGGATGCCCGCCAGCGGCCCTTGGGCGGCGGCGTCGAACAGCGCGTTGACTTCCGAGACGGTCGTCGGCCGGTTCAGTTCGAACACGCAATCGGTGAGGCTCGCGTTGAGCACGGGCGCGCGCACCGCGTGGCCGTTCAGCTTGCCCTTCAGTTCGGGATAGATGAGCGCAATCGCCGTGGCGCTGCCGGTCGTGGTCGGCTGCAGCGACAGCATGGCCGAGCGGGCGCGGCGCAGGTCCTTGTGCGGCGCATCGACCACGACATTGGTGTTGGTCGGATCGTGAATGGTGGTGATCTGACCGTGGCGGATGCCGATCGCCTCGTGCACGACCTTCACGACCGGCGCGAGGCAGTTGGTCGTGCAGGACGCGGCGGTCAGCAGCCGGTGGCGCGCGGGATCGTAGAGCCGATCGTTGACCCCGACGACGATATTGAGCGCGCGCTCATCCTTGACCGGCGCCGCGACGATGACGCGCTTCACGCCCCGGTCGAAATAGGCCTGCAGCTGGTCCGGCTTGAGGAACTTGCCGGTGCATTCCAGCACCACGTCGCAGCCGAGGTCGCCCCAGGCGATGTCGCCGGGAGCGGCCGCCGCGCTGAAGCCGATGCGGCGGCCGTCGGCGACGATCGTATTCTCGTCCGGCGCCTCGAACGCGCCGTGCCAGCGGCCGTGAATGCTGTCGAACTCCAGCAGATGCGCGGTGGCCGCGGCGCCGCCCTTGAGCTCGTTCACATGCGCGATGTCGAGCCGGTTGCCGGCGCGCGGATCGTCGCCCGAGCGGCGGAAGCCGCCGAAGGCCGCGCGCAGCGCCAGCCGTCCGATACGGCCCATGCCGTTGATACCGATTGCCATCGTGTTATTTCCGTTCAGGGCGCGACGCGCTGCGTGTCGCCGATTTCGTCGAGCCGCGCTTTCACCGCCATCCGGTCGAGCGAGGCAAAGGGCAGGCTGGCGAAGATCTCCAGCCGGCGGCGGATCATGGCGAGCAATTCGTTGAGCAGTGTCGTGCGCTCCGTCGGCGAGCCGGAGAACTTGGCCGGATCGGGCAGTGGCCAGGCGGCGGTGACGGCCTTGTCGCCGAAGTCGGGACAGACCTGACCGTCGAGCGTGTCACAGAGCGCGATGATGAAATCCATCTTCGGCGCGTTGGAGCCCATGAACTCGTTCCACGACTTGCTGCGCAGATGCGACACGTCGTAACCGAGCGTCTTCAGCCGTTCGACGACTTCGGGCATCGGCCCGGATGCGGGCTGCGAGCCGGCGGAGTAGACGTTGAAGCGGCCTTTGCCAATCTTCTGCAGAAGCGCTTCCGCGATGATCGAGCGCGCGGAGTTCTGCGTGCAGAGGAACAGCACGTTGAATGCGGGAGCCAGCATATCGTTTTTCATGTCCTCGACCTCCTCGGGAACGAGCCGAGCCAGATCGCCGCACATCTCCGGCCGGCCGCCGCAGCAATCGGTGGCGAGAAACCGGATCAGTCCACGCAGGCCGGCAACATTGGCCCGGTAATTCACGACGCGCCCGTCGCGCGCGGCCGTAACCAGGCCGGCGCGGGTCAGGACGGTGAGATGCGTGGACATGGTGTTGTGCGGCACCCGGCAGACGTCGGAGATTTCCCCCGCAGGCACGCCGTCGGGATGGGCGGCGACCAGGTGGCGGAAGGCCTTCAGCCTCGTCGGCTGCGCCAAGGCGGCGAAGGCGGCTTGTGATTTCTCCTCGTCCATACGTCGAGACATATCGACATATTGTAACAGCCTGATGACGGGCGCAAGACAGGCTCGCTTATCCCTCCCCCGCTCGCGGGGGAGGGTGCCGCCGAAGGCGGCGGGTGGGGG
>JBKBRE010000001.1:127769-338482 GCA_046292265.1 Pseudolabrys sp.
ACCCCACCCGGCTCGCTTCGCTCGCCACCCTCCCCTTTCAGGGGAGGGATAAGAAGACTTGTTCTATTTCCGTTCTTTCCGAAAAAGCGACTTTGCTCTATTGCTTGGGCGACATGCCGCAGTTTACCCCGCACCAAGATGCCGCACTGGAACATGTGGCCCGCTGGCTCAAGGACCAGCCCGGCTCGAACGGCACGCCGCAGGTCTTCCGCCTGTTCGGCTATGCCGGCACCGGCAAGACCACGCTCGCCAAGCACGTCGCCGAGCACGTCGATGGCGACGTGAAATACGCCGCCTTCACCGGCAAGGCGGCCTCGGTCATGCGCGGCAAGGGCTGCCACGGGGCGAGCACGATCCATTCGCTGATCTACCGCGCGCGAGAGAGCGGCGAGGAGATTCCGAGCTTCGACCTGTGGGACGAGGCGCCCGCCTCCAAGGCATCGCTCATCATCATCGACGAATGCTCGATGGTGGACGCCGAGCTCGGCCGCGACCTGTTGTCGTTCGGCGTGCCGCTGCTGGTGCTGGGCGACCCGGCGCAGCTGCCGCCGATCCAGGGCGGCGGCTTCTTCACCGAGGCCGAGCCCGACGCCATGCTCACCGAGGTGCACCGGCAGGCAAAGGACAATCCGATCGTGCGGCTGTCGATGGACATCCGCGCCGGCGACTATCTCGAGCCGGGGCGTTACGGCGACAGCGAGGTGGTCGCCAAGAGCGACCTCGATCCGCAGCGCGTGCTGGAAGCCGACCAGGTGCTGGTCGGCCGCAACGCCACGCGGCGCGCCTACAACAACAGGATGAGAGAGCGGCGCGGCTTCGAGGGCGAGTTGCCGTCGGCCGGCGACAAGCTGGTGTGCCTGCGCAACAACCGCAAGAAAGGCCTGTTCAACGGCGGGCTGTGGACGGTGAAGGACCGCGGCGGCAAGGCAAAGGCTTCGAAGCGCGGCATCATGACCATGCACCTCTTGCCGGACGACGAGACGGCCCGGCGCGGCGTGAAAGTGTCGGTCAGGCCGGAGTGCTTCACCGGCGGCATCGAGCAGCTCGACTGGACCATGCGCAAGCCCTACGACGAGTTCGACTACGGCTACGTGCTGACCGTGCACAAGGCGCAGGGCTCGCAGTGGGACGACGTGGTGCTGTTCGACGAGAGCTTCGCCTTCTCCGACGCGCGCGAGCGCTGGCTCTACACGGGCATCACCCGTGCGGCGAAGCGGTTGACCGTGGTGGTGTAGGCGTTTTCACCCTGGCGGGTCTGCGCATCCGCCACCGTACGAAGGGCAGCGCGGCGAGCGCGAGCGCGGTGAAGGCCGCGCCGGCCAGGAACGTGCCCGCCGGGCCGACAGCATCCCAAAGCGCGCCGGCGATGATGCTGGCGGCCAGCATGGCCACGCCGGTCACCATGTTGAATACGCCAAAGGCGGTGCCGCGCAGTTCCTCGGGCGCGGCGTCCGCCACCAGCGCGGCCAGCAAGCCCTGCGTCAGACCCATGTGCAGGCCCCACAGCGCAACGCCGGCGAGCACCAGGGCGATGCCGTCGCCGATCGCCAGCGCGAGATCGGCCAGGATCAGCAGCGCAAAGCCGACCGTGACGACGCCATAGCGGCCGATGCGGTCGGACAGCGCGCCGGCCGGCCAGGCCGAGATCGTATAGACGACGTTCATGACCACCAGCACCACCGGCACCAGCGCCAGCGCAAGCCCGACGGATTGCGCGCGCAGCAGCAGGAAGGCTTCGCTGAAGCGCGCGAGGGTGAACACCGCCGCTACGCTTACGATCATCCAGTAGGCGCGGTCGAGGCGCGCGAGTTCGCTGCGCGCCAGCGGCATCCGCACCTTGCGCAGGCCCGGCCGCCGCTCCGGCTCGCGCACGCCGACGACGATCAGCACCGTCGAGAGGACGGCGGGAATGACCGCGATCCAGAACACGACGGTGAAATCCCCGGCGAAGGCCGCCATGAAGACGATCGCCAGCAACGGCCCGAGCAAGGCGCCGATCGTGTCGAGCGACTGGCGCAGGCCGTAGGCGCTGCCGCGTAGATCGGCCGGCGTGAGGTCGGCAACCAGCGCGTCTCGCGGCGCCCCGCGGATGCCTTTGCCGACGCGATCGACGAAGCGCGCGGCGGTCAGCGCGCCGATGCCGGTGGCCAGCGGAAACACCGGCTTGGTCACCGCCGCCAGGCCGTAGCCGAAGGCGGCGAGCCACTTGCGCTTGCCGAGATAGTCGCTGAGCGCGCCGGAGAAGACCTTGGTGACGGAGGCGGTCGCCTCGGCAATGCCTTCGATGACGCCGACGGTGAGCGCGGAAGCGCCGAGCACGGTGACGAGATAGAGCGGCAGCAGCGCGTGGATCATCTCCGAGGAGACGTCCATCAGCATGGAGACGAAGCCGAGCGTCCAGATGCCGGCGGGGATTTCGCGCCAGCGGAACAGGGACTGTTGTTTGGCGGCCATCGCGCACTTCCTTCACCTCTCCCCGCCTGCGGGGAGAGGTCGACATCCGAGCGTAGCGAGGATGTCGGGTGAGGGGGCGTCTCCAAGGGCTCAGACTCGCGTGAATGCCCCCTCACCCAGCTCGCTTCGCTCGCCACCCTCTCCCCGCAAGCGGGGAGAGGGAAGCTACGCCGCTTCTTTCTTCCTCGGCGGCGCGAAACGGCCGTAGAAGCTCTCGCCCTTCTCCGCCATGTCGATGAGCAGCTTCGGCGGCGCGAAGCGCGCGCCGTATTTTTTCTCGAAACTGCGGCAGAGCGCGACGAACTTCTTGGTCCCCATCATGTCGATGTAGGACAGCGTGCCGCCGGAGAACGGCGCGAAACCGAAGCCGAGGATCGAGCCGACGTCCGCCTCGCGCACGTCGGTCACCACCTTCTCCTCGAAGGTGCGCGCGGCCTCCACCGCCTGCACCACCAGGAAACGTGCTTTAAGCTCCTCAACGTCAAGCGCCTCGACCTGTTCGCGCGTGAGCTTCTTCGGCAGCAGGTCGGACAGGCCCGGCCACAGCCGCTTGGGCTGGCCCGGCGCGTAGTCGTAGAAGCCCTTGCCGTTCTTGCGGCCGAGCCGGCCCTGCTTCTCGACCATCGTTTCGAGCAACTGCTTCTGCTGCGGGTTGATCGCGCTCGCGCCGAGATCGGCCTCGGCGGCGCGCACAATCTTGAGGCCGAGGTCGAGCGCGGTCTCGTCGTTGAGCGAGAGCGGACCGACCGGCATGCCGGCCATGCGCGCGGTGTTCTCGATCATCGCCGCCGGCACGCCCTCCAGCAGCATCAGATGGCCTTCCTGGATGTAGTTGAGCACGCAGCGGTTGGCGTAGAAGCCGCGCGTGTCGTTGACGACAATAGGAGTCTTCCGTATGGCGCGCACATAGTCGAGCGCCACCGCGAGCGCGCGGTCGCCGGTCTCTTTGCCGAGGATGATTTCGGTCAGCATCATCAAGGCGACGGGCGAGAAGAAGTGGATGCCGATGAAGCGCTGCGGGTCCTTGAACTCGGCGGCGAGCGAGGTAATCGGCAGCGTCGAGGTGTTGGAGGCGAAGACCGCCTTGTCGGATATGACGGCCTCGATCTTCTTGATGACGTCGATCTTGACCTTACGATCCTCGAACACCGCCTCGACGATCAGGTCGCAGTCCCTGAGCGCGTTGTAGTCGGCGCTCGGCGTGATCTTCTCCAAGAGCGCGTCGCGCTCGGCGCCCTTCATGCGGCCCTTGTTGACGCGGTCGGTGAGCGCCTTGTGCACGCCGGCCTTGCCCTTGTCGGCGGCCTCCTGGTCGCGATCGATGAGCACGACATCGAGCCCGGCCGCGGCGGTGACCTGCGCGATGCCGGCGCCCATGAAGCCGGCGCCGACGATGCCGATTTTCTTCAGCGTCGAGGGCGGCTCGCCGGCCGGGCGGCGCGCGCCCTTGTTCAGCTCCTGCATGGAAACGAACAGCGTGCGGATCATCGCCGCCGCTTCCTTCGAGCGCAGGACCTTGGCGAACCAGCGCGACTCGATGCGCAGCGCTACGTCCATCGGCACCTGCAAGCCTTCGTAGACCACCTGCAGGATGGCGCGCGCGGCCGGGTAGTTGTCGTAGGTCTCGCGCCGGTAGATCGCGTTGGCCGCCGGAAAGGTCATCATGCCGGCCTTGGAATAGACCAGCCCGCCCGGCAGCTTGAAGCCTTTCACGTCCCACGGCGCTTCCGCCTTGCCGCCGGCCTTGATCCAGTCCTTCGCCGCCTTGATGAGATCAGCGGCGGGCACGACGTTGTCGATCAGCTTCATCGCCTTGGCGCGGTCGGTCTTGAGCTGGTCGCCCTTGAGCAGGAACTGCAGCGCGTCGGCCGGCGCCATCATGCGCGCCACGCGCTGGGTGCCGCCGGCGCCGGGGAACAGGCCGATCTTGATCTCGGGCAGGCCGAGCCGCGTCTTCGGGTTGTCGGCGGCGACGCGGTGGTGGCAGGCGAGCGCCAGCTCGAAGCCGCCGCCCATCGCGGTGCCGTTGAGCGCGCAGACGAAAGGCTTGCCGCAGGTCTCCAGCCGCCGGTAGAGCTGCGAGAGCTTGCGGCTCTCGTTGTAGACGTATTCGGCCGCGGCGGTTTCACCTTCCGTCCTGACCTTCTGCGCGAAGACCGTGCCCATGCCCTCCAGCATGGTGAGATCGGCGCCGCCGCAGAACGCCTCCTTGCCGGAGGTGATGACCGCGCCTTTGATATTGGTGTCGGTCGCCACCTTCTCGACGATGCCGCCAAGCTCGGCGATGACGTCCATCGTGATGACGTTCATCGAGCGGCCGGGCATGTCCCAGGTGACGAGCGCGATGCCGTCGGCGTCGATGTCGAGCGTGAAGTCGGCCATGAGAGGCTCCTCAGTAGGGCTCGCCGTTCTTGCGCGAATAGCGGAAGCCGGCATCGTCACGCACGACCATCATGTCGATGTCGGAATAGGTGGCGCGCTCGGTCGGCGCGCGCGAGCCCACTTCGAGGAAGACGGCGTCGCGGTCGGTGCGGTTGACAAGGCAATGGCCGTTCGCCACGCCGGCCTTCCAGGCCGCGGCTTCGCCCGGCTTGAGCACCGTCTCGCCGCCGTCCTCGCAGAGCACCACCTCGCCTTCGAGCACGTAGACGAATTCGTCCTCGTTCTCGTGCCAGTGGCGCTGCGACGACGCCGCGCCGGGCTTGAGCGTGCAGAGATTGACGCCGAACTGCGTGAGGCCCGCCGCGCGGGCAAGACGCCGGCGGCCGCGGCCTTCGACCGCCTTGTGGAACGGCGCGGGATAGTTGGTCGCGGTGTCCAGCTTGATTGCGTCGATGTCGATCTTGGGCATGCCCCAGCCGGTCCCTTTCTTCACCCCTCCCCCTTGTGGGGAGGGTTAGAAAACTCACACCCGCTCGATAACCGTCGCCGTCCCCATGCCGGCGCCGATGCAGAGCGTGACGAGCGCGGTCGACTTGTCGCTGCGCTCGAGCTCGTCGAGCACAGTGCCGACCAGCATCGCGCCGGTGGCCCCGAGCGGATGGCCCATGGCGATGGCGCCGCCGTTGACGTTGATCTGGTCGTGCGGAATGCCGAAGGCCTGCATGTAGCGCAGCACCACCGAGGCGAAAGCCTCGTTCAGCTCCCACAGGTCGATGTCGCTCTTCGACATGCCGGCCTTCTTGAGCACCTTCTCGGTGACCGGGATCGGGCCGGTCAGCATGATCGACGGCTCGGAGCCGACATTGGCGAAAGCCCTGATCCGCGCGCGCGGCTTCAGCCCGTTGCGCTCGCCCGCCTCCTTCGTACCGATCAGCACGGCGGCGGCGCCGTCCACGATGCCCGACGAATTGCCGGCGTGATGCACGTGGTTGATGTATTCGACTTCCGGGTAACGCTGGATGGCAACCGCGTCGAAGCCGGCCATGTCGCCCATCTGCGTGAAGGACGGCTGCAGCGAAGCGAGCGACTGCATCGTCGTGGACGGACGCATGTGCTCGTCCTTGGCAAGGATGGTGAGGCCGTTGACGTCCTTCACCTCCATCACCGAATTCTTGAAGCGGCCTTCGTCCCAGGCCTTGGCTGCGCGCTTCTGGCTCTCCACCGCGAAGGCGTCGACGTCGTCGCGCGAGAAACCGTATTTGGTGGCGATCAGGTCGGCCGAGATGCCCTGCGGCAGAAAGTAGGACAAGACGGCGATCGCGGGATCCACCGGCCAGGCGCCGCCGGAGGCGCCGATGCCGACGCGGCTCATCGATTCGACGCCGCCGCCGACGGTCAGCTCATGCTGGCCGGACATCACCTCCGCGGCGGCGAAGTTCACCGCGTCGAGACCGGAGGCGCAGAAGCGGTTGATCTGCACGCCCGGCACGTTTTCGCCGAGGCCGGCCACCAGCGCGGCGGCGCGCGCGATGTCGCCGCCCGCCTCGCCGACCGGATCGACGCAGCCGAGCACGACGTCGTCGATCTGGCTGGAGTCGAGCTTGGTGCGGTCGCGCACGGCGGCGAGCGTCTGAGCGGCCAGATTGAGCGCGGTCACTTCATGCAGCGCCCCGTCCGGCTTGCCGCGTCCGCGCGGCGTGCGCACGGCGTCGAAGATGAATGCGTCGGGCATGGCACAGCGTCTCCTTCTGCTCCCTCTCCCCGCTTGCGGGGAGAGGGTCGGGGTGAGGGGGCGTCTCCAAGCACTCTGCTCTGGGAAAAGCCGGGCCCACCCCAAGCCCCCCCGCCCCGCCCGCCCCGCCGCGCCCCCCCCCCCCCCCCCCCCCCCCCCCGTCTCCACGCACTCTGCTCTGGGAAAAGCCCCCTCACCCGGACCGCTTCGCGGTCCGACCTCTCCCCGCACGGCGGGGAGAGGTGAAAGTCACAAACTCCGCGCGATCAGCATCTTCATGATCTCGTTCGTCCCCGCGTAGATGCGCAGCACGCGCGCATCGCGGTAGAGGCGCGAGATCGGATATTCATCCATGTAGCCGTAGCCGCCGAACAACTGCAGGCACCGGTCGATCACCTTGCCCTGCGTGTCGGTGAGCTTGTACTTGGCCATCGAGGCGGTGACGGTGTCGAGCTGCCCCTTGACGTGCAGCCCGATGCAGTAATCGAGAAACACCTTGGCGATGGTGGTTTCGGTCTTGCACTCGGCCAGTTCGAACTGGGTGTTCTGGAATTCGATGATCGTCTTGCCGAAGGCCTTGCGCTGCTTGACGTAGTCGACGGTGAGCGCGAGCGCCCGCTCCATCATCGCCACTGCATGCACCGCCACGATCAGGCGCTCCTGCGGCAGTTCCTTCATCAGTTGGTAGAAGCCCTGCCCCTCCTCGGTGCCGAGCAAATTCTCGGCGGGCAAACGCACGTCCTCGAAGAACAGTTCCGAGGTGTCGGCCGAGTCCATGCCGAGCTTCTTGAGCTTGCGGCCGCGGCGGAAGCCGGGCGCGTCGTCGGTCTCCACCACCATCAGCGAGACGCCCTTGGCGCCCGCGGCCGGATCGGTCTTGGCGACGACGATGATGAGGTTGGCGTGCTGGCCGTTGGTGATGAAGGTCTTCGAGCCGTTGAGCACGTAACCGTTGCCGGACTTCTCCGCCTTGGTGCGCACGCCTTGCAGATCGGAGCCGGTGCCTGGCTCGGTCATGGCGATGGCGCCGACCAGTTCGCCGCTGGCGAGCTTCGGCAGCCAGCGCTTCTTCTGCTCCTCGGTGCCGTAGTGGAGGATATAGGGCGCGACGATGCCGGAATGCAGCGGCGCGCCGAAGGTATCGAAGCCGCCGAGCGAGAACTCGCGATTGATCACCGCCTCGTGCGCGAAGGTGCCGCCGGCACCGCCGTATTCTTCCGGCATCGCGGCGCACAGCAGGCCGGCCGCGCCGGCCTGGGTCCACACCTCGCGCTCGTAGATGCCCTTCTCGTGCCAGCGGTCGACGTGCGGGCTGAATTCGTCTGCGATGAAGCGCCGCGCCTGTTCCTCGAGCAGCACGAGGTCTTCGGTCATCCAGTCGGGGCGCGGCAGATTGAGGGCGTCCATTCCGAGCGCGTTTCCAATTGCGTCGTGGAGGGTGCTTCGGGCGGCGGCTTTCCAGGCGGGCGATTCGCTTGCTGTACCCACCATAGAGCCGGCCGGTGACAGGCGCGAGAGGCAGCGGCGGGGCGCGCCCGGCGCAAAAAAATTCGGGCTGGCGAAGCCGACCCGAAGGCACTTTGGGGATTGAACCGTACGCGGAACTCAACTGGCCCGGTCGGCCGAGCCCCGGGGGGCTGGGGGGCTGAGGAATCCGGGGTTCGTACCGGACCGGGCCATGAGGCAACGCTGACCTTTTCCCAAGCCAGGGTGACCGGCGATTGACCGAAATAGGGCCTTAGTGTGGTTCGTTTTAACGAGTTCGTGATCGCAGACCGGACGAATTCTGCCGATTTCGGCGCCATTTGGTGCCCCGACGAAACGCTTGCCGCCGCTTCGTCCCCGCGCGATCATTGCCGCCCAAGAAAAGGAGACGCCGTAATGACGCCCGGCGAAACCGATCCCAGCCAGCCGCAGGGGGCTGCGGCGCGCAGCGCCACAGGCCCCCTGAACCAGGTGACCTTCAACCGCCGCGAACTCAATCGCATCCTCGACCTCTATGGCCGCAAGGTCGCCGCCGGCGAATGGCGCGACTACGCCATCGACTTTTTGAAGGACCGCGCGGTGTTCTCGGTCTTCCGGCGCACCTCGGAAGTCCCCCTGTACCGCATCGAGAAGGATCCCAAGCTCGCCCAGCGCCAGGGCGCCTACAGCGTCATCTCGGCCAGCGGCCACATCCTGCGGCGCGGGCACGAGCTCGAGCGCGTGCTGCGCGCGATCGACAAGTCGTCGCTGGCGCTGGTCGCGAACTAAGGCTTCGTCGTCGCGCCCGGCCCGAGCGCCAATTGCATCAGCGGCGTGTCGAGCCATTTGCCGAACTTCCAGCCGATGTCCTTGAGGTTGCCGGCCGGCTCGAAGCCGCAGGCCTTGTGCACGCCGATCGAGGCCGCCTGATTGCTGTCGCCGATCACGGCGATCATCTGCCGGAAGCCCAATTCCGTGCATGCCTCGATCAGCTTCTCGAGCAGCGCCCTGCCGACGCCGCGCCGATGGATCTCGGGCGCGACGTAGACCGAATCCTCGACCGTAAAACGGTAGGCCGGCCGCGTGCGGTAAAGCGATGCGTAGGCGTAGCCGGCAACCTTGCCGTCGATCTCCGCGACGATATACGGAAATTTGCCGTCGAGCAGCGCCTGCATGCGCTTCGTCATTTCCGCCTCGTCCGGCGGCTCGAGCTCGAACGATGCGGTGCCGTGCGTGACCGCATGGGCATAGATGCGGGTGATGGCGGGGATGTCGGCAGGCGTCGCCGGGCGGATGACAAGGCTCATGCCCGTCCACGATAGCAAAAAGAAAACGCCCGGGCACGAGGCCCGGGCGCTGGTCTGGTCTGCTCCGTCGCCGGCTTAGCGGCGGTCCCCGAGGAACCGCAGCAGGAACAGGAACAGGTTGATGAAGTCGAGGTAGAGCGTCAGCGCGCCCATCACCGCCTTGCGGCCGGCGACCGAGCCGTCGTCGTTGACGTCGTACATCTCCTTGATCTTCTGGGTGTCCCAGGCGGTCAGGCCGGCGAAGATCAGCACGCCGGCGGCGGAGATCACGAATTCGAGGCCCGTGCTCTTCAGGAACAGGTTCACCACCATCGCGATGATGAGGCCGAACAGGCCCATGATCAGGAACGAGCCGATCGGCGAGAGGTCACGCTGCGTGGTGTAGCCGTACAGGCTGAGCGCACCGAACGACGCCGCCGAGATGAAGAAGACGCGGGTGATCGACGCGCCGGTATAGGCCAGGAACACCGACGACAGCATCAGGCCGAGCAAGGCCGCGTAGCCCATGAACATCATGAGCGCGGTCGACGGCTGCAGCCGGTCGATGCGGAAGCTCATGAAGAAGACGATACCGAGCGTGGCCACGAACAGCACGATCGTCAGCGGGCCGCTGAAGATCGTCTGGCCGAACGAGGTCAGGCCGGTGATGCGGCCGGTGGCATCCTGCACGACCGCGGCATTGAAGGTCAGCCAGGCGACAACGCCGGTCAGAGCGACGCCGGCGGCCATGTAGTTGTAGACGCGGATCATGTAGGCGCGCAGGCCTGCATCGATCTCCGCGGCACGCGCGGCGCCGAAGCCGCGGGCAGCTACGTTACGGTCGAAGTCCGACATCGAAGTTTCCTCTCTATGTCCCGGACAGTGCCGGGTCACGTCAGGCGCGCCGGCAGTTCGCCCTCGCGCTCGTGTCCCGAATGTATGGTGCGGAAAGTCTTGGCGCCAGATATGGCCCGTTTGTGACCAAGGTTATTGCCAATCGTTAACGACACTCGTTCCGCGACATTATAACGATTTGGCGGGCCCCGACCGGCGGTCGAAAGCGCGGCGGAATGTCGCAAAAACCTAGAGATTCCGCAAAACCGGGGCCGGTTTCTGCCCCAAAGCGGTGAAGGTGCCGAGCAGGCCCAGCACGACGGTCACCCCGACCGCCGCCGCCGCCGCCACCACGGCCGGCCACGGCAGCCAGGTGAAGCGCAGGTGCATGAGCTCGCTGACGATCAGCCAGGCGGCGAGCGACCCGCTGAGCATGCCGAACAGGGCGGTGGCCGAGGCGAGCAGCAGGTACTCGACCGTATAGGCGGTGAGCAGCCGCGCCCGCGTCGCCCCCAGCGTCTTCAGGATGACGGCGTCGTAGACCCGGTGGCGGTGGCCGGCGGCGAGCGCGCCGCCGAGCACCAGCGCGGCGGCGAGCAGGGTGATCGCGCTGGCGCCGCGGATGCCGAGGATCAGGTTGGCGACCAGCGATCCGATCGCCTCCAGCGCGTCCTTCACCCGCACGGTGGTGACCATCGGGTAGGCCTCGGCGACCTTGCGGATGAGCGCGCCCTCCTGCGCCGGCGTGCCGCCGTCGGGATAGGCGAGCGTGGCGAGCCGGGTGTGCGGCGCGCCGCGGAAGCTGTCGGGCGAGAACACCATCACGAAGTTGATGGACAGGCTCTGCCAGTCCACCGTGCGCATGTTGGCGATCGTCGCGGTGATGTTGCGGCCGAGCACGTTGACGGTGACCGAATCGCCCAGCTTGAGGCCGAGGCCGTCGGCGATCTTCTTCTCGAACGAAACAAGCGGCGGCCCGGCATAGTCGCGCGGCCACCACTCGCCTTCGACCAGGCGCGAGCCGTCCGGCAGCTCGGCGCTGTAGGTGATGCCGCGGTCGCTTTGCAGCACCCAGGCGGCGTCCTCGCGCGGCTTGATGCCTTCCGCCGGGATGCCGCCGGCCGACACGATGCGCCCGCGCAGCATCGGCACTTCCTCGATGGTGCCGGCGGGCGCCTCGGCGCGGACGAAGTCGTGGAACTGCCGGCCCTGTTCGGAAGGGATGTCGAGGAAGTAGAAAGACGGCGCCTTGGCCGGCAGTTCGGCGGCGAACTGCTGGCGCAAGTTGGCGTCGATCTCGATTACCGTCACCAGGAGCGCGATGCCTAAGCCCAGCGAGAGCACGATGGTCGGCGTCAGCGCGCTCGGGCGGTGGATGTTGGCGACCGCCATCCGCAGCACGGTCGAGCGAACGCGCGGCGCCCGGCGCGCGAGCGCCATCACCAGCGCGGCCACCAGGTGCAGCAGCACGAACACCGCCGCGGCGACCCCCACGTAGATGATCGCCACCCGCCGGTCATAGGCGAGCAGCACGGCGAGCGCCGCCAGCGCGACGACCGCCGCCGCGGTGAGCGCCACGTAGAGCAGCCGCGGCCGGCTCGCCTGCGGCGTCACCTCGTCGCGGAACAAGGCGCCGACCGGCACGTCGTGCGCGCGGCCGAGCGGCCAGAGCGCGAAGGCAAGCGCCGTCATCAGGCCGTAGACCAGCGCCAGCATGAGTTCGCCGGCATGCAACGCCGGCACGATCGGCAGCGGGATGATGCTGCCGAAGGTCCAGACCACCGCGAAGGGCAGGACGGCGCCGAGCGCCATGCCGATGAGGCCGCCGACGGCGGCGAGCAGCAGCACCTGCGTCAGATAGATGGCGAAGACGCGCCGCCCGCCGGCGCCGAGCGCCTTCAACGTGGCGATGGTGTCGCGCTTGCGGTCGAGATGGCTCTTGACCGCGTTGCCGACGCCGACGCCGCCGACCAGCAGCGCGGTGAGCCCGACGATGGTGAGGAACTGGGTGAAGCGTTCCACGTTGCGCTCGAGCCGCGGCGAGGCGTTGCTGCGGCTACGGACCTCCCAGCCGGCCTGCGGCAGCAACACCCGCGCTTCGGCGGTGACGGCGCGCGTGGCCGCGTCGCTGCCGTTGGGCAACCGCAGCCGGTAGTGCCAGCGCACGAGGCTGCCCGGCTGCAAGAGGCCGGTCGCGCGCAGGCCGTCCTGGCCGACCATCAGGCGCGGGCCGAAGCCGATGCCGCCGGCGAGCTTGTCCGGCTCGCCGGTCAGCGTGGCGCGGACCTCGAACTTGGCGTCGCCGATGGCAAGCACCGCCCCGGGCTTGAGGTCGAGCCGCGCCAGCAGCGTCGAATCGGCGGCCGCGCCGTAGACGCCGTTGCGTTCGGCCAGCGCCTCGGCGAGCGAGCCGGCCGGGTCGAGCGTCGCCTCGCCGAACAGCGGATAGGCGTCGTCGATCGCCTTCATCTCGACGAGCGTCGCCTCGCCCTTCTCGTCGCGCGCCATGGCGCGCAGCGTGGCGGCGCTCGACATGCTGCCGCGGTCGCGAAGAAAGGCAACCTCCTCGGCCGTCGCCTCGCGCTGGGTCAGCGTGAACGACAAATCGCCGCCGAGGATCACCTGGCCTTCGCGCGCCAGGCCGTTGGTGAGGCTCGCGGCCAGCGAGCCGACGCCGGCGATGGCCATGGCGCCGAGCGCGATGCAGGCGATGAAGACGTAGAAGCCCTTCAGTCCGCCGCGCAGCTCGCGCAGGGCGAAGCGCACCGGAAGAAAGCGTTCACTGGCCATCGACGCGCCCCGAGCGCAGACGCACCACGCGGCCGCAACGTGCCGCGAGCGCGGAATCGTGCGTGACCAGCACCAGCGTCGTGCCGCGCTGGCGGTGGCCGGCGAACAGGAGTTCGATGATCTGCCGGCCGGTGTCCTCGTCGAGATTGCCGGTCGGCTCGTCGGCCACCAGGATCGCCGGATTGGGCGCGAGCGCGCGGGCTACCGCGACGCGCTGCTGCTCGCCGCCGGACAATTGCGCCGGATAGTGGTCGAGCCGCTCGCCGAGGCCGACCGCTTCCAGTTCGGCGCGCGCGCGCGCCGCGGCGTCTGCCACCCCCGCCAGTTCCAGCGGCACGGCCACGTTCTCCAGCGCCGTCATGGTCGGGATGAGGTGGAAGGACTGGAAGACGATGCCGATATTGCGGCCGCGGAAGCGCGCCAGGGCGTCCTCGTCGAGCCGGGTGAGGTTCTCGCCGGCCACCGTCACCGTGCCGGTGTCGGCGCGTTCCAGTCCGGCCATCACCATCAGCAGCGTCGATTTTCCCGAACCCGAGGGCCCGATGAGGCCGATCGCCTCGCCCGTGCCTATATGCAGATCGATATCCTTGAGGATATGAACGCGGGCGGCCCCCTGCCCGAGCGACAGATTGACGCCGGCAAGTCCGATAGCCGGCTGGGAGTTGGTGTTCATGCGACCTCACCGTTCACGACCACGCTCATATGGGAACCAGGCCCGCTGGGTCCAGCGGCTTGCGGCCGTTCTGGTCACGATCGCTTGTCTGACGCCATTCGCCGCGGCGGCCGAGGACAAGCCGGTGAAAATCGTCGTCCTGGGGGACTCGTTGACGGCCGGCTACGGCCTGCCGGCGGACGCGGCCTTCCCGGCCCGGCTCGCCGCCGCGTTGAAGGCCAGAGGCATTGCCGCCACCGTCGGCAACGCCGGGGTGTCGGGCGACACCGCCTCGGGCGGGCGCGACCGGCTCGACTGGTCGGTGCCGGAGGGCACCGACGCCGTGATCGTCGAGCTCGGCGCCAATGACGCGCTGCGCGGGCTCGACCCGGCGCTCACGCGCAAGGCGCTCGACACCATCCTGCGGCGGCTCAAGGAGCGCCGCATCGCCGTGCTGCTCGCCGGGATGAAGGCGCCGCGCAACATGGGCCCCGACTATGCACGCGCGTTCGACGCGATCTACCCGGCGCTTGCCGCCGAGCACGGCGTGCTCTTCTATCCGTTCTTCCTCGACGGCGTCGCCGCCGACGCTACGCTCAACCTGAACGACGGCATGCACCCGAACGCCGCCGGCGTGGACACGATCGTCAAAGGCATCCTGCCCAAGGTCGAGGAACTGATCGCCCGCGTGCGCGCCGCCCGCGCCCAGTGAAGGCCTGCCGATGCCCCGCCTGTTCACCGGAATCGAGATCCCGCCCGACGTGGCGCAGGCGCTCGCCATGCTGCGCGGCGGCCTGCCAGGCGCGCGCTGGATCGAGCCGGAGAACTATCATCTGACGTTACGCTTCATCGGCGACGTCGACGATATGGCGGCGCAGGAGATCGCGTCCATGCTCGCGCGCGTTCGGCGCGACGCCTTCGATCTGCGCCTGGAAGGCGTGACCTCGTTCGGCGGCCGCAAGCCGCGCGCGGTGGTGGTCGGCGCCGCGCCGGCGCCGGCGCTCATGGAAGCGCAGGCCGAACAGGAACGCATGATGCAGCGCATCGGTCTCGAACCGGAGGGCCGCAAGTTCACGCCGCACGTGACGCTGGCGCGCCTGCGCGACTCCTCGAACCGCGACGTGGCGGACTATCTCGCGATGCGCGGGTTGTTCCGCACGACGGATTTCCGCGTTTCGGGATTTGTGCTCTATTCCTCGCGCAACTCGGTCGGCGGCGGGCCCTACGTCATCGAGGCGAGCTACCCGTTCAAAGCGTGAGATTGTTTGTGCTGACCTTCTCGATATTCGACCATCTCGACAGCAACGGCGCGCCGCTCGGTGACTTTCTCGAGCAGCGTCTGCGACTCGTCGCGCTGGTCGAACGCAGCGGCTTCCACGGCTATCACCTGGCCGAGCATCACTCGACGCCGCTCGGGCTGGCTGCGAGCCCGAGCGTGTTCCTCGCCGCCGCCTTCGCGCGCACCAAGACGCTGCGCATGGGGCCGCTGGTGTACGTGCTGCCGCTCTATCACCCGCTGCGCCTCTACGAAGAGATCTGCATGCTCGACCATCTGAGCGGCGGACGGCTCACGGTCGGCGTCGGGCGCGGCGGCGCGCTGGTCGAACACGAGCGCTACGGTGTGGCGGCGGCCGATGCGCCGGCGATGTACCACGAGGCCTTCGCGGTGCTGATGAAGGCCTTCGCCAGCGACGTGCTCGACTTCGAGGGCAAGTACTACCGCTACACGGATTACCTCGTGCAGGCGAAGCCGCTGCAGCGGCCGCATCCGCCGGTCTGGTACGGCGCGCCGAATGCCGATGCGATCGGCTGGGCGGCGCCGAACGGCGTCAACGTCGTCTCGCTCGGCCCGGCGGCGCGGGCGCGCGCGATCGCGGACCGCTATCGCGACGAATGGCGGAAGCTGGCGCGCGACCCGGCCACGCTGCCGGGCATCGGCATCACGCGGCACGTGGTGGTCGCCGACAGCGATGCTCAGGCGCAGGCCATCGCGCAAGCCGCCTATCCGCGCTGGCGCGAGGCGATGGAGTTCCTGTGGAAACGGGGCGGAGTGCCGTTCGCGCTCAAGGAGATCTATCCCGAAACTTTCGCCGCCCTCGCCGGTATCGGCCACGGCGTCGCCGGCTCGCCGGCGACCGTGCGCGATTACATGGCGCGACTCAGGGAAGAAACCGGCGTCAACACCGTGCTGTGCCAGATGGCGTTCGGCGACATGCGCTTCGACGACGCCGCGCGCTCGATCGAACTGTTCGGCCGCGAGGTGATCCCCGCCTTCGCCTGACCTGCGTCGCCTTGTCCCGGCGGCTGTGTTACCACCGCCATCGGACCATGCCGGATTCGTCACCATGACTGCCGCCACCGGGAGCGATCCCGCCTACGCGCCCGAGTCGGCGCAAGCCTGGCTGCGGCTCTGTATTTCGGTCGTGCTGTCCACCATCGGCGGCGTCGGCATGTGGTCGGTGGTGGTGGCGCTGCCGGCACTGCAAGCCGATTTCGGCGTGGCGCGCGCCGACGCCGCGCTTCCCTACACGCTGGCAATGCTCGGCTTCGGTCTGGGCGGCGTGTTGACCGGGCGCCTGGCCGACCGCTTCGGCGTCGCCGTGCCGCTCGCCCTCGGCACCGTATCGCTCAGCCTCGGCTATGTGCTCACCGGCCTCAGCGGCAGCCTGTGGCAGGTGGCGCTGGCGCACGGCTTCCTGATCGGCTTCGGCTGCTCGGCCTCGTTCGGTCCGCTGATGGCCGACATCTCGCACTGGTTCTCGCGCCGCCGCGGCATCGCGGTCGCCATCGCGGCGTCCGGCAACTACCTGGCCGGCACGGTATGGCCGCCGGTGGTGCAGCACTTCATCGAAACGCAAGGCTGGCGCGCCACCCATATCGGCATCGGCGTGTTCTGCCTTTGCACCATGCTGCCGCTCGGGCTGCTGCTGCGGCGGAAGGTGGACGCGCACCAGGCCGCGCGCGCGAACGCGGCGGCCGCCGCCCGGCAGGCGGCCATGCCGATCTCGCCCGGCGCCTTGCAGACGCTGCTGTGCATCGCGGGCGTGGCCTGCTGCGTGGCGATGGCCATGCCGCAGGTGCATATCGTCGCCTATTGCGGCGACCTCGGCTACGGCGTCGCGCGCGGCGCCGAGATGCTCTCGCTGATGCTCGGCTTCGGCATCGTCAGCCGCATCGCCACCGGCTTCATCGCCGACCGCATCGGGGGCCTGGGCGCGCTGCTGCTCGGCTCGGTGCTGCAAGGCAGCGCGCTGGTGCTCTACCTCTTCTTCGACGGGCTGATCTCGCTCTACGTGATTTCGGCGCTGTTCGGCCTGTTCCAGGGCGGCATCGTGCCGAGCTACGCCATCATCGTGCGCGAATACTTCTCGCCGAAGGAAGCCGGCACGCGCGTCGGCCTCGTGCTGATGATGACGCTGCTCGGCATGGCGCTCGGCGGCTGGATGTCGGGCGCGATCTTTGACTTCACCGGTTCCTACAGGGCCGCGTTCCTCAACGGAATCGGATGGAATCTGCTCAACGTGGCGATCGCTTTCTGGCTGCTGCGCCGATCGTCGCGGCGGCCCGCGGCGGTGCCCGCGTAGTCGCGCTTTCCCCAGCTTCCTGGCCGCGTGCCTTGGAATGAATTGCGCGCGTTCCGACGCGCGGCTAATGATTCACATCGTGGCTGCGTGAATCGCAAGCCGGGGCTTGGGGGCGCAATGTCCGTGGAGGTTCCCGTCGCGCGAGCCGACGCGGTGCGAGCGATCAATCAGCGCTGGCTCCTGAAATTGTGGCAACGGCACCTCGGCGAGCACCACGTGCCGCAGTGGCAGTCGGTGGAGGCGGAGAACCTCGTCAAGATCTCGGCCACTTTGAGCCTGCTCGACGTGACCGCGACGGCAAGCGGCACGCGCTATCTGATCCGCTATCACGGCGCCACGATCGGAGAAGTGTACGGCTCGTCCAACTGTCGCGGACGATTCCTCGACGAGATCATTCCGCGGGAACGCTGCGCGATTGCGCTCGCCCCCTACAACCATGCCGTCAAGGCCGGACGGCCGGTCTACACCATCCACGACGTCAAGGACCGCGACAAGCGCGTCGTGCATTTCGAGCGGCTTCTGCTGCCGTTCGGACGCGACGGCCAAGGCGTGGACCGCGTGCTGGCCTCGTTCGAGTTTGTCTGCCCGGACGGCGCCTTCACCGCAGCCGGGCTGCTGAGCGCGCAGATCGAGCCGCCGAACTTGCGCTTCTGCGCCGAGATCGACGCCAAGCCGCGCTGATCAGGAGAGAACTGCGGCGTCATGCCCGTAGAGCCAGGCGACGGCGTCGAAGGAAAAATCCGTCGCCCCTTCCGCCATTTTCGCGTCGCGCGCGCGCTGTTCCGGTCCGTCGGGAAGATGGAAGCGCGTCTTGTTGTTGCGCGCGGCGAGCTGCACGCGCGCGGTGCGCGGCAGGCGGATGCGCTCGTAGCGCTGTAACGCGGCGGCGACGTCTGTGTTCTGTGTGAGACAGGCCGCCAGAGCGGCGCCGTCCTCCAGCGCCTGTGCGGCGCCCTGCGCCATGTAGGGCAGCATCGGATGGCAGGCGTCGCCGAGCAGCGTAACGCGGCCGACCGACCAGCGCTGAAGCGGCGCGCGGTCGAACAGGCCCCAGATGAAGGTCTCGTCCACCTCGGCTAGAATGCCGCGCAGTTGCGGCGCCCAATCCGCGAAGGCCGCGCGCAGCGCCGCCGGATCGCCGCGATCGCTCCAGGACTCGCGCGTCCACGAGTCCTGCTCGACATTGGCGACGAAATTCATCAGACGCCCGCCGGCGACGTAATAGGTCACCACGTGCTTGCCGGGGCCCATCCAGATCTGCGCGGTCACTTCGAGGCCAAGATGGCGCACGCGCTCGGCCGGCACCAGCCCGCGATAGGCGAGGCAGCCGGTGAACTGCGGCTCGCCCGGCCCGAACAATAGCCGGCGTACGGTGGAATGGATGCCGTCGGCGCCAATGAGCGCATCCGCTTCGACGCGCAGGCCGTTGTCGAACTGCGCTTCCACCCGGTCGCCGCGGTCGGCGAAGCCGGCGAGCCGGTGGCCCAGATGCAGCCGTTCCGGCGGCAGCGCGGCGGCCAGCATGGCGAGCACGTCGGCGCGGTGACACTGATGATGCGGAAAGCCGAAGGCCTGCACGATCTCGTCGCCGAGCGGCGTGCGCAGCAGCGTGCGGCCGTCGTCCCAGCGCCGCTGATGCCACGCGAGCGGCCGCACGCCGACGCGCGCGAGCTCGCCGGCCAGCCCGAGACGATGCAGGATGCGGGAAGCGTTCGGGCTGATCTGGATGCCGGCGCCGACTTCGCGCGCGGCTCCCGCCTGTTCGTAGACGTGCACGTCGATGCCGGCCTGCAGCAGGGACAACGCGGCGGCGAGACCGCCGATGCCGCCACCGACGATGGCGATGGAAACCTTTTTGTCCGTCATAAAGCCCGGCAACCCCTCCGCCCTGCATAGGGCAAGATTGACAGGCGCGCCAGCGGAACCGGCTTGATCGCAAGGGTACCTGCCTGCACCATGCGCGCCGCGCCGAACGGGGAGGATTCAAGAAAATGAACGCGCCGACGAAAACCGCCCGCGACACCATCCTAGTCGAAAAGGACGTCGCCGTGCCGATGCGCGACGGCGCGCGGCTCATCGCCGACGTGTTCCGCCCGAAGGACGGCGCGCGCGTGCCGGCTTTGCTCAACCTCGGCCCCTACCAGAAGGACAAGCTGTGGCGCGTGCCCGACACGCTGGAGGAGAAGCAGAACGAGTGGATGAACTGGGAAACCGTCAACCCGGAGTGGTGGGTGCCGCGCGGCTATGCCTGCGTGCGCGTGGACGCGCGCGGCAGCGGCAAGAGCCCGGGCCAGTGCCAGCCCTGGTCGCAGTCCGAAGCGGTCGACTTCTACGACGCGATCGAATGGGCGGCGGCGCAGCCCTGGTGCAACGGCAAGATCGGCCTTTCGGGCATTTCCTATTTCGCCATCAACCAGTGGTTCGTCGCCAACCTGCAGCCGCCCTCGCTGAAGGCGATCATGCCGTGGGAGGGTTTCGCCGACATCTACCGCGACGCGCTGTTCCACGGCGGCATCCTCAGCGTGTTCATGACCAACTGGTTCACCGCGCACCTGATGCATCACATGCTCGGCCGCGCGTCGCAGACCCAGCCGAACGCCTGGGCGATGAACACGCTGCACTTCTGGCTGAGCAACAATCTCGACTCCGGCGCCTTCCACGGCGCGCAGGCGGACTGGGACAGGATCACCGTGCCGATGTACTCGGTCGGCAACTGGACCGGCTTCGGCCTGCATCTGCGCGGCAACACGGAAGGCTTCGTGCGCGCGGCTTCCAAGCACAAGAAGCTGCGCATCCACACCGGCAGCCACGTGCACGCCTTCTACACGGAGGAAGGGCGCGCCGATCAGAAGCGCTTCTTCGACCACTGGCTGAAGGGCGAGAACAACGGCGTGATGGACGAGCCGCCGGTGAAGCTCGCCATCCGTCACGGCGCCGACAAGTTCGAGTGGCGGCACGAGCACGAATGGCCGCTCAAGCGCACGCGCTGGACCAAGATGTATTTCGACCTGTCGCCGCCGGCGGCCGGCAAATCGGAGAACATGGCGCAGCTCGTCCCGGCCAATCCCGCGACGGCATCGTCACGCAGCTACATCTGCAGCCACATGGGCACGATGGGCTCGACCTCGGCCTCCTCGTCGCAGGTGATGGGCGGCGGCGGCATCAAGCCCGGCATGGGCGTCTCGCTCGAGACGCCGCCGATGCCGGAGGACATGGAAGTGACCGGTCCGCTCGCGGCCACGATCTGGGTGTCGAGCGAGAGCGAGGACATGGACCTCTTCCTCACGCTGCGCAATTTCGACGCCGACGGCAACGAGGTGATGGAGACCGGCCAGCAGGGCGCGCCGGTGCCGGTGGCGAAGGGCTGGCTGCGCGCCTCGCACCGCGAGCTCGACCCCGCGCTCACGCAGCCCTATCGCCCGTATCACAAGCACACGCGGCGGCTTTACCTGACGCCGGGCGAGATCGTGAAGGTGGAGGTCGAGATCTGGCCGACCTCGATGGTGTTCAAGAAGGGCCACCGCCTCCAGCTCGACGTGCAGCCGCGCGACGGCGTCGGCAGCGCCGGCTACATGCACTATCACGCCGATTACAACAGCGGCAAAAACACGATTCACGCCGGCGGGGAGTTTGAGTCGTATTTGTTGTTGCCGGTGATTCCGGGGAAGTAAGAAATCGCACGCGAGAGCGCGCCGATTGCTTTCTTATCCCTCCCCCGCTTGCGGGGGAGGGTGGCGCGCGATAGCGCGCGGGTGGGGGCACTCGAAACAGAAGCGAGACCCCACCCCCGGCGCTTCGCGCCGGACCCTCCCCTTTCAGGGGAGGGATTACGGCGCCTCAAAACGCCTCGTCCGGCAGCTCCACCGTCATGCCCGCGTTATCGTCCGGATCCCGTTGATTTTGGCTCCACGCGGACCTTGCGCGACCTGACAATGGCCTGCCCGTGGCATGGCGCATCCTACCACCACCAGCCCCGTCGTATCGGACGATAGTCGCGCCGGGGCGTATCCCAATTGCGCTGGAAAAAGAAGCCGCCGTCCCTCCGGAAGTCGCCGTCGCCCGCAACGTTGACGTTGGGGCTCGGCTTGCGCGTTATAAACCCGCCCTGCGGCTGGTTGCTCAACACCGCGACAAATTCGGTGCGATAGTTGGTTTCCTTGCTTAGCGGCTCGTCCGAGACGATGATCGAGGATCGCGGCGCCGCGGTCGGCGCGACGCGATCGAGCACGTCCTGCGGGATGGTGACGCGGTCGAGCGCGTTCCTGGCGTCGTCCCCGTTCTCGATCGTGACCACGGTCCAGCGCAGCCCCGCGCCCTGGCGCGCCATCGCGGTGAACACGTGCGTGCCGATCGGTCTGTCGGGATCGCGGATCGTGACCGGAACCTCGATGGACGAGTCGAAGACCTCGCCGCCGTCCGGCCAGCGCTTGTGCGTGTTGCGTCGAACGTAAAGCTTCTGCGTCGCGCGGCTGATGTAGATCGAGACCGGTTCGAGCGCGAGCTTGGCGTCGGTCGCCGCCTTGGCGGCGGCGGCCTTCTGGGTCTCGGCCGCCTTGAGGGCGTCCTTTGCAGCGACGTCGGCGTCGCGTTTCGATTGTGCATCGGCCATGGCGGTGTCGAACCGCGTCGCCGCTTCCGCGGCCTTGGTGGAGGCCTTCTGCCTGCGCTCCTCGGCGCGCGCCTTGGCCTGGTCGGTCTTTGCCGCGGCAAGCGCCTTATCGGCGGACGCGAGTTCGGCCTCGGCGCGGGTCTTGAGCGATTTCAGTTTGCGCAGCGATGCCGTACGCAATGCTGTCTCGCGCTTCGCGCTGGCCGCGGCTTTCTTGGCGTGGTCGGCCGCCTTTTTGGCCTCATCGGCCTCACGGACGAGTGTGGCGGCACGCGCCGGCGCGGCGGCGAGGGTCTCCGCATTCGGCTTCAGCAGCACCGGATGGGAAATCTCGACCGGGACCGCATCGGTCGGCGAGACGATCACCCGCATCCCGATCCATGTCTTGTCGTACAGCTTCTCGGCAAAACCGTAGGGCATTCGGATGCAGCCGTGCGAGGCCGCATACCCGGGCAGCGGCCCTCCGTGCAGCGCGATGCCGTTCCAGGTGATGCGCTGCATGTGCGGCATCCAGGCGTCGTCATACATCGTGGAGCGGTGGTCTCTTTCCTTCTCGATGACGGCGAAGATGCCGGCGGGCGTCTCGCGCCCCTTGACGCCGGTCGATACCGGCGCCCGCAGAATCCAACCGTCGGCGTCGTATAAAGTGACCTGCTGGCTCTTGATGGACACGATCGCCATGATCGGCTCGCCGGCCGCGCGCGGCGCCGTTGCTTCTGCGGATTGCGCGGGGCGTTGTGCCGCGAGAGTATCTGCGGTCAGCGCCGTTAGCGCGGCCACCGCCGCGAGCGCTACGAGGGCAGCAGGTCGCCCATGCCGCGATGGTGCGGTGGGTTGCGTCGTCGCCAACCGATTGACCATGCGCTGCTCCGGTTGAAACGTTTTCCCCCGCTTAGCTGAGTATAGCGAATGAGAATGTAAAGTAGCCGCTAATGCTGTGACGGTCACCCTGGCATGTCGCCTTCGGCCCAGAGCGGACCTTGCGACGGAGCGCACCCGTGTCCGCTTTTGACGTGAGGGATGCGGTGGCTTCAAGTCACGCTACTAACCCGAGGCGAACATCGGCCTTAGGCCCGACACGCAGCCCTGGAAGCCAGGCCTAAAAGGCCTCTTCCGGCAATTCCATCGTGCTCGCCGCGCCGGCCTTGATGCGGGCCAGCCGCGTCGCGGTCTCCGGCAGCATGCGCTCCATGAAGAAGCGCGCGGTGACGAGCTTGGCGGAATAGCGCGGCGCCGAGCCGTTCGCCTTCGGCAGCTTCTCGAGCGCGGCCTCGGCGATCCTGCACCACATGTAGCCGAGCGCGACCAGGCCGAACAGATGCATGTAGTCGGTGGCGCCCGCGCCGGCGTTGTCGGGCTTGCCCATCGCGTTCTGCATGAACCACATCGAGGCTTCCTGCAGGTGCGCGAGCGACTGGCCGAGCGGCTTGAGATAGACGTTCATCGAGTCGCTGTCGGCGCGCTCCTTCAGGTAGGTCTGCACCTCGTTGAAGAAGGCCATCAGCGCGCGGCCGCCGTCCTTGCCGAGCTTGCGGCCGACCAGGTCCATCGCCTGCACGCCGTTGGCGCCTTCGTAGATCTGCGCGATGCGCGCGTCGCGCACGAATTGCTCCATGCCGTGTTCGGCGATGTAGCCGTGGCCGCCGAACAGCTGCTGCGCGGCCACCGCGTTGGCGAAGCCGTAGTCGGTGAGCACGCCCTTGATCACCGGCGTGAGCAGGCCCATGTGGTCGTCGGCGCTCATGCGCTCCTTCGCGTCCTCGGAGCGGTGGGCGATGTCGCCCTTGAGCGCGGTCCACATCACCAGCGCGCGCGCCGCCTCGTTGAAGGCGCGGATCGACATCAGCGTGCGGCGCACGTCCGGATGCACGATGATCGGGTCGGCCGCCTTGTCGGGATATTTCGTGCCGGTGATGGCGCGGCCCTGCAGGCGCTCCCTGGCGTAGATCGCGGCGTTCTGATAGGCGACCTCGGACTGCGCCAGCCCCTGCACGCCGACGCCAAGGCGCGCCTCGTTCATCATCGTGAACATGGCATTGAGGCCGCGGTTCTCCTCGCCGATCAGCCAGCCGACCGCGCCGTCGTAGTTCATCACGCAGGTGGCGTTGCCGTGGATGCCCATCTTCTCTTCGAGCGAGCCGCAGGACACGCCGTTGCGCGCGCCGAGCGAGCCGTCGTCGTTGACCATGATCTTCGGCACGACGAAGAGCGAGATGCCCTTGGTGCCGGCGGGCGCGCCTTCGATGCGCGCGAGCACCAGATGGATGATGTTGTCGGCCAAATCGTGCTCGCCGGCCGAGATGAAGATCTTGGTGCCGGTGATCTTGTAGCTGCCGTCGGCTTGGCGAACCGCCTTCGAGCGCAGGAGGCCGAGGTCGGTGCCGCAATGCGGCTCGGTCAGGTTCATGGTGCCGGTCCATTCGCCGGCGACCATCTTCGGCAGATATTTCTTCTTCAGCTCGGGCGAGGCATGCACGAGCAGCGCGGCGATGGCGCCCTGCGTCAGGCCCGGATACATGGCGAAGGCCATGTTGGCCGAGCAGAGAAACTCGTTGACCATCGCGGTCATGGTCGCCGGCAGGCCTTGGCCGCCGAACTCCTCCGGCACCGAGATGCCGATCCAGCCGCCTTCGACGATTCCGCGGTAGGCGTCCTTGAAGCCGGTGGGCGTGGTCACGCTGCCGTCGGCCGAGCGCGTGCAGCCTTGCCTGTCGCCGACGCGGTTGAGCGGGGTGAGCACCTGTTCCGAGAACTTGGCGGCTTCACGCAGGACCGCCTCGATCAGGTCGGGCGTGGCGTCGGCGAACCCCGGCAGATTGCCGTAGCGGTCGAGATGGAAGACGTCGTTGACGAGAAACAACGCATCGTCCACGGGCGCTTTGTAGGTCGGCATGGTCCCTCCCCGGGTCGCGCTGCGGCTAGGCGCAGGCGGTTAACAACTCGTTAACTAGCGGTCGGTTGCGACCGAAATGCGAACGGCCGCGGCATTTCCCCGTCCGCATGATCGTGCATCCGGCTTTCAGGCGCGTTAAGGCGCGCGGCGGGACCCGCCGCCGTAAAACCCCCGGTGAATTCGACACTTCCGGCAAAACTTAACGGCTTGTTTACCGCAACAGTTAAAAAGTCGGGGCGTGGACTGAGGACCGCGCCCGTCTCCACCTCCTGTTAACGCGCGCCGGTTCCCGGGGGTCAATCGCGGCTCTCGCGCCTCCACCTCGAAGGCGGGTGTGAGAATGAAACTTGGCGTGCCGTGGAGTGTCAAAGGCATCCGGCCTGAGGCCCGCGAGACCGCGCGCGAAGCCGCGCGCAGGTCCGGCATGTCGTTGGGCGATTGGCTCAACTCCGTCATCCTCCAGCAGGCGGCCGAAGGCGGCGTCCAGGCTCACGACGACGACGAGGAATTCTACGGCGACGAGATCGCCGGCGTGCACCAGCGGCTCGACGATCTTTCACGCCGCATCGAACAATTCGGCCGCGGCGCCAGCGGTCCCGCCGCCTACGCGCCGAAACGCGCC
Source organism: Pseudolabrys sp. (assembly GCA_046292265.1). Taxonomy (GTDB): domain Bacteria; phylum Pseudomonadota; class Alphaproteobacteria; order Rhizobiales; family Xanthobacteraceae; genus Pseudolabrys. The sequence continues at coordinate 153,072 of JBKBRE010000001.1, forward strand.
CGCGACGACTCCGGCCAGATCGCCGAGTTGATTGCCCGGCTCGACCGCCGCATCGACCAGTTTGTCACCGCCGCGCGCACGATGCCCTATCAGGCGCCGATGCAGGCGCCCTCGCCTTACGCGCCGCCCGCGCAGGGACCGGCAGCCTACGCCCCCGCCCCGCAACCGCCGACGCTCGACCGCGCGGTGTCCGAAATCGCCGCGCGTCAGCGCGCACTCAGCGGCAATGCCGCGCCGGCGGCCCGGCCGCCGGTGGCAGCGCAGCCAATGGCGGCACAGCCGATGGCGATGCCCGCGCCCATGCTGGCGCCGGTGCCGACGCAGGACCTGTCGGGCCTCGAAGACCAGCTCCGCCGCATCACCGACCAGATCGAGACGCTGCGCAAGCCGGGCGTGGAAGAGGCGATCAACGCCCTGCGCGGCGAGCTCGGCGAGATCGGCCGCGCGCTCAACGACGCGATGCCGCGTCACGCCATCGACACCATCGAGAAGCAGATCGCCGGGCTGACCCATCGCATCGCCGAGGGCCGTCAGAACGGCGCGAGCGGCGGGGCGCTGGCCGGCGTCGAGCAGGGGCTCGCCGAGGTCCGCGACGCCCTGCGCCACCTGACCCCGGCCGAGAACCTGGTCGGCTTCAACGAGGCGGTGCACGAGCTGGCGCGCAAGATCGACCTCATCGTGGCGCAGAAGGATCCGGCCACGCTCAACCAGCTCGAGCACGCGATCACCACGCTGCGCGAGATGGCGACCCATGTTGCCTCCAACGAGGCGGTGAGCACGCTCGCCGCGCAGGTGGGGATGCTGGCGGAGAAGGTGGAGCATGTCGCCGGCGTCGGGGTCGCGGGCGACGCGCTCAACAGCCTGGAACAACGGATCGACGCGCTCAGCCGCGCGCTGGCCGAGCGCTCGCAGAACGGCAGCAGCGTGCCGCCGCGGCTGGAAGCGCTGGTGCAGTCGCTTTCGGACAAGATCGAGCTGATCCAGCAGTCGCGCGGCGACAACGTCGCGGTCGGCCATCTCGAGGACCGCATCGTGCGGCTGGTCGAGCGGCTGGACACGTCCGATTCACGGCTCAGCCATCTGGAAGCCATCGAGCGCGGGCTCGGCGACCTGCTCGTCCACATCCAGGACATTCAGGCCGGCCGGGCAAGCGGCGGCTTGCGCGCCGAGGATCCTTCCGTCGACGCGCTCAAGCACGATCTCGCCCGTACCCAGAATGCGCTCGAGGCGGTGAACGGCACGCTCGGCCACGTCGTCGACCGGCTGGCCATGATCGAGAAGGACATCCGCGGCGGCCAGCGCGCCCCCGCGCAGGTGGCCGCGCCGCCGCTCGCGCCGGACGATGACGCGCCGCTCGAACTGACCGAGCCGATGGCCAAGCTCGCCGTGCGCGCAGTGGAGCAGCCGCAACAGCCGCCGCGTCTGCCGGCAGCCACGCCTCTGCAAATGCCGGCTGCGCCACCCCCGCCGCCGTCGCCGCCGTCGCCGCCACGCCCTCATCCGCAGCCGCACATGGCGGCCCCACAGCCGGAGCAGAGGCCCGCGCCGCGCCGGCTGCCGCCGGCCAACTTGGGGCCGATCGATCCCAACCTGCCGCCCGACGAGCCGATCGAGCCGGGCTCGGCCCCGCCGCGCCTGCGCGCCGGCGCCCGCATCGCCGCCTCGGAAGCCGCGCTCGGCAAGGCCCGCCCGGCCCCGGCCGAAGGCGGCAAGACGAGCTTCATCGCCGCCGCCCGCCGCGCCGCGCAAGCCGCGATGGAGCAGGCGAGCGCGCGCATGCGGCCGGCGCCGAAGGCCCCCGCCCTCGACGCAGTCGATGCGGTCGACGCTGAAATCCTCGGCGGCCCGTCGCTGCGCGGCAGGCTGATGAAGCGCGGCAAGTCGGTCCTCATCGCCGCCAGCATCGTGGCGATCGTGATCGGCCTCGTGCAGATTTCCGGCAACCTGTTCGCCCCGAGCCCGCAGCAGAAAGCGCCGGGCGCCAACCTGTCCGGCGCCGACGCACCGGCGGGCAAAGAGCCGAGCCAGCTGCCGGCCATCAAGCCGGCGCCGGCCCAGCCGCCGGCCGCGCCCGGTCCGTCCGGCAGCCTGATGAGCCCGACGCTGTCGCCGGTCATCGGCAACGCGCCGCCGCCCGGCCCGTCGCTGCTCAACCCGCCGGCCCTGAACCTGACCGCGCCGCCGACGGCGAGCGGCGACGTCACCGGCTCGATCCCGCGCAACGCGCCGGCGCGCAACGCGATGCCCGCCCCGACCACGCTGCCGAGCGACCGCGTGCCGGTCGCCATCGGCAGCGCGAAGCTGCGCACCGCCGCCGCCCATGGCGACCCCACCGCCGCCTACGAACTCGCCGTCCGCTTCGCCGAAGGCCGCGGCGTGCCGGTAAGCTATGAGGAAGCCGCCCGCTGGTACGAGCGCGCAGCCGGCAAGGGCTTGGCGCTGGCGCAGTTCCGCTATGCGACGCTGCTGGAGAAGGGCCAGGGCGTGAAGAAGGACCTGGCCCATGCCCGCCGGCTCTATCTGGCCGCGGCCAACCAGGGCAATGCCAAGGCGATGCATAACCTCGCCGTGCTCTACGCCGAAGGCATCGACGGCCGGCCGGATTACGCGACCGCCGCGCAGTGGTTCCGCAAGGCGGCCAGCCGCGGCGTCCCCGACAGCCAGTACAATCTCGGTGTGCTGTGCGCCCGCGGCCTCGGCACCGAGAAGAACCTGACGGAATCCTACAAGTGGTTCGCGCTCGCCAGCCGCCAGGGCGACAAGGAGGCCGCGCGCAAGAGCCAGGAAGTCGCCGATCAGCTCGAACCTCGCGAGCTCGCCGCCGCCCAGCAAGCGGTCCAGGGCTTCGTCGCCGAACCGCAGCCGCGCGACGCGATCAGCGTGTCCGTGCCGCCGGGCGGATGGGAGGAAGGCGAGGCGCCGTCCGCGCAGAGCAAGGGACGCACGGCCAAGCCGATGTCGCTCGGTACTTTCAACGTCGGAAAACGGTGAACAAGCGCGGCGTTTCGGCTAAAGACGTATCCGCGCTCGCCTTCATCGCTAATATCGGTTTTAGTCTCGATCCGGAAATGCCGGAGATCGGCGCGGTCCTGCGGCGCGCGCCGTCCAGGCCGCCGCCTCGCTGACGAGCTCAAACCCGGACGCCGACGCCTTGCAGATCTATCTCCCGATCGCCGATTTGCCGGTCAACATCTTCCTCGTGCTGGGGATGGGACTGGCGGTCGGCTTCATTTCCGGGATGTTCGGCATCGGCGGCGGCTTCCTGATGACGCCGCTTTTGATCTTCATCGGCATCTCGCCCGCCGTCGCGGTGGCGACCGTGACCAGCCACATCGCCGCCTCGTCCTGCACCGGAGCCATCACGTATTGGCGCAAGCGGGCGATCGACATCGCGCTCGCCATGATGCTGCTCGCCGCGGGCATCATCGGCACCGCCACCGGCGTCTGGCTGTTCACGATGTTGCGCGCTTTGGACCAGCTCGATCTCGTCATCGGCCTGTCCTATGTGACGCTGCTCACCGTGGTCGGCGGCATGATGATCTGGGAGAGCGTGCGCGCGGAGTTGCGCGCCCGGCGCGGCATGCCGGCCACGCTGCGCCGGCCGGGCAGCCACAGCTGGGTGCACGGGCTGCCGCTGAAGATGCGCTTCAAGCGCTCCAAGATCTACGTGTCGGCGATTCCCGTCTGGGGCATCGGCTTCATCATCGGCTTCGTCGGCGCCATCCTCGGCATCGGCGGCGGCTTCCTGCTGGTGCCGATGCTGATCTACTTCCTGCGGGTGCCGACGGCGACCGTCATTGGCACCTCGATGGTGCTCACCTTGATCACCATGGCCTCGGCCACCGTGATGCACGCGGCCACCAACCATCTGGTGGACGCGGTGCTGGCATTGATCCTGATGGTCGGCGGCGTGATCGGCGCGCAGTTCGGCGCGCGCACCGGGCAGAAGATGCGCGGCGAGCGGCTTCGCCTGCTGCTCGGGCTCCTGGTGTTCGCGGTCGGCCTGCGTTTCGCCTTCGAGCTGGTGGTGCAGCCCGAGGACCTCTTCTCGATCCGCTTCGTGAGGGCCGGATGATGCGGGCCCGCGCGCTCATCCCCCTGCTGGCGCTCACGTCGGTCTTCGCCGCGCCGGCGCAGGCCGAGCGGCTGGTCGTGTCGCTGTCCAACCACCGGGTGGCGGTGACCTCGAGCTTCGTCGGCGAGAACCTGGTGCTGTTCGGCACCATCGAGCCGGACGCGGGGCGTCCGTTGGCGCGGCGGGACTACGACCTGGTGGTGACGGTGACCGGCCCACGCCAGAGCCTGCGCACCCGGCGCAAGGAGCGCGTGCTCGGCATCTGGGTCAATGTCGATGCGCGCGAGTTCGTGCGGGTGCCGGGCTATCTCGCCGTCCTGAGCGACCGCCCCGTGTCCGAGATCACGACCCCGGACGCGCTGCGCCGGCTGCAGGTCGGCCTCGACAACTTCCTGCTGCCGCAGCGGATCGGCCCGGACATCGCCGATACCGTGCGCGACGACCCGTTCCGCGTCGCCTTCGTCCGCCTGCAACAGCAGCACGGCCTGTACCGCCAAAGCGGCGCGGCAGTCACCTTCCTGACGCCCACGGTGTTTCGCGCGGCGATCGCGCTGCCGGCCAACGTGCCGACCGGCAGCTACGCGATCGATGTCAAGCTGTTCGCCGGCGGCGAGATGATCGCCAGGACCAACACGGCGCTGGAGGTGATCAAGGCCGGCTTCGAACAGTACGTCGCCGAGGCCGCGCGCGACTGGGGCTTCCTGTACGGCCTCGTCACCGCGCTGATGGCGCTGGTGATTGGCTGGTTCGCCAGCGTGGTGTTCAGGAGGGATTAGTCCGCCAGACAGCGCTTGGCGCTGAAGCTGTAGAGCCGATCCTCGCCCAGCATGTGCGCGGTGAAGGCATAAGTCCCGAACAGGTCGGCAAAGGCGGCGTCGCGGATGTTCAGGCCGCCGGTAAAGGCTCCGAAGGCCGGCATCACCATACGGGTCGCATCCGCAGCGAAGCAGGCGCGACGCACGGCGCGGCCGCGATGCGCGATGCGCGCGCAGGGGTGCAGGTGGCCGGCGATCTCGCCGCTCGCGCCGGTCGGCAGATGGCGGAAAGTGAGCGGGCCAAGGCCGAAGGTGTCATGGAAGGCGCCGCCGACGCCGTCGGCCGGGTCGGGATCGTGGTTGCCGGTGATCCATATCCAGTCGCGCCCGCGCTGCAGGATGGCGAGCGCCTCGCGGTCCTGCGGCGCCAGCCGCGCCGGGCCGCCGCCGTCGTGAAAGCTGTCGCCGAGCGCGACGACGACGCGCGGCGCATAATGCGCGACCAGCCGCGCGAGCCGCGCCAGCGTCGCCGCGGTGTCGTAGGGCGGCAGCAGAAGCCCGCGCGCCGCAAAGCTCGAGCCCTTTTCCAGATGCAGGTCGGCGACCGCGAGCAAGCCCTGCTCCGGCCAGTAGAGCGCGCCGGCGGGGTCGGCGTGCAAGGAGACGGAGGAAATACGAATGACGTCATTCCGGGACGGCGCGTAAGCGCCGGGCCCGGAATCCATAACCCCTGTCTGGGAGTATGGATTCCGGGCTCGCCGCTGCGCGGCGCCCCGGAATGACGTAGTCTCGCTCACCGCATCGCCTCCTTGATCAACTCGTCGGCGGCTTCGGCCAGAATGGCGTCCGAGGCCTCGCCATAGACCGTCTCGCGGCCGATCTCCAGCAATACCGGAACCGAGAGCGGCGAGACGTGATCCAGCGCTTTATGGACGATTCGGCCGCGCACGCGCGACAGCATTTCGCCGAGGCGGCGGATGTCGAGCAGGCCGGTCGCCGCGTCGGCGCGCGCGGCGCGCAGCAGCAGATGATCCGGCTGGTGCTTGCGCAGCACGTCGTAGACGAGGTCCGTCGAGACGGTCATCTGCCGGCGCGTCTTCTCCTCGCCGGGATGGCGGCGCTCGATCAGCCCCGAGATGATGGCGCAGGAACGGAAGGTGCGCTTCATCAGCGCCGATTCGGCGAGCCAGGCTTCCAGATCGTCGCCGAGCATGTCCTCGGCAAATAATTGCGCCAGCGAGAGGTCTCCGCGCTGAATGCGAAGCCCGAGATCGCCCAGCCCCCACACCGCCAGCGCATATTCGTTGGCGACGAAGCCGAGCGGCTTCATGCGCAACCGCTCGAGGCGGCGCGTCAGCAGCATGCCGAGCGTCTGGTGCGCCAGGCGGCCTTCGAAGGGATAGCAGACGAGGTAATGCTTGGCGGCGCGCGGGAAGGTCTCGACCAGCAGGTCGCCCGCCTTCGGCAGCAGCGAGCGCCACTGCTGGATCTCCAGCCATTCGCGCACCTGCTTCGGCAGCGCGCGCCAGGCGTCGGGCGAGGCTAGGATCGCGCGCACGCGCGCGGCGAGATAGGTCGAGAGCGGAAACTTGCCGCCTTCGTAGGCTGGCACCTTCGGGTCGGTTGCGGTCGAGCGCGACACGTAGACCTCGTCCTCGACCAGCGTCTCGTATTTCAGGATTTCGCCGGCGAAGACGAAGGTGTCGCCCGGCGTCAGCGTCTCGATGAAATACTCCTCGACCTGGCCGAGCAGACGGCCGCCGCGCGCGATCCCCGCGGCCGCGCCGCGGGACCGCACCAGCCGCACCTTGATCATGTCGGCCTCGACGATGGTGCCGACATTCATGCGGTAGCGCTGCGCGACGCGCGGATGGGTGATGCGCCAGCGGCCGTCCTTGCCTTGGCGTATCTTGGCGAAGCGCTCGTAAGCCTTCAGCGCGTAGCCGCCGGTAGCGACGAAATCGACCGCGGCGTCGAAGTCGGCACGCGCGAGCGACGCGTAAGGCGCGGCGGCGCGCACTTCCGCGAACAACTCGTCGGGCAGGAACGGCGCGCCGCAGGCGCGGCCGAGCACGTGCTGCGCCAGCACATCCAGCGCGCCCGTCCGTGCCGCCGGCGTGTCCTGCGCGTTCTCGGCGACGGCGTCGATTGCCGCGCGGCACTCCAACACCTCGAAGCGGTTGGCCGGCACCAGCACCGCCTGCGACGGCTCGTCGAGGCGGTGATTGGAGCGCCCGACCCGCTGCAACAGGCGCGAGGAGCCCTTCGGCGCACCGACATTGATGACGAGATCGACGTCGCCCCAGTCGACGCCGAGGTCGAGCGAGGAGGTGCAGACCACGGCCTTGAGCCGGCCCGCACTCATCGCATCCTCGACCTTGCGGCGCTGTGCGACGTCGAGCGAGCCGTGATGCAGCGCGATGGCGAGATTGTCGTCGTTCACGCTCCACAGCTCCTGGAAGAGGAATTCGGCCTGGCTGCGCGTGTTGACGAAGACCAGCGTGGTCCTGTGCGTCTTGATAAGCGCGTAGATCTCGCCGAGCGCGTGGCGCGCGGAATGGCCGGCCCAGGGCAGATGCTCGGCGGTGTCGAGCATCGATACCTGCGGCTGCGCGCCGGCCTGGCCGATGACAATGTCGGCGAGCCGCTCGCCGTCGAGCGGCTGCGGCACGAGGAAACGGCGCAGGTCGTCGGGCTCGGCGACGGTGGCGGAGAGGCCGACGGTGGTGAGTTGCGGCGCCAGCGCGTAGAGCCGCGCGAGGCCGAGCGACAAGAGGTCGCCGCGCTTCGACAACACCAGCGAATGCAGTTCGTCGAGCACGACGCGCCTGAGCGTGCCGAACAGGTAAGGCGCGTCGGCGGTCGCCAGCAACAGCGCGAGCTGCTCGGGCGTGGTGAGCAAGATGTCGGGCGGATCGCGGCGCTGACGCTGGCGCTTGGAGGCCGGCGTGTCGCCGGTGCGGGTCTCCAGCCGGACGGCCAAGCCCATCTCGCGCACCGGCGTCTCGAGGTTGCGCGCGATGTCCACCGCCAGCGCCTTCAGCGGCGAGATGTAGAGCGTGTGCAGACATCTTCCTTCTCCCCGCGTGCGGGGAGAAGGTGGCGAAATCGAGCGAAGCGAGATTGAGCCGGATGAGGGGGCGGGGCCGCCAACCTGAGCCGCCGACGCCCCCTCACCCGCCGCGCTTTCGGCGCGGCGACCTCTCCCCGCAAGCGGGGAGAGGTGAAGGGAGCGTTCGTGCAACTCGACAAGCGACGGCAGGAAGCCGGCCAGCGTCTTGCCGCCGCCGGTCGGTGCGATCAGCAGCACCGAGCGCCCCTGCTCCGCCTTGGCCAGCAGGTCGAGCTGATGCGCGCGCGGCGCCCAACCGCGGCCGGCGAACCAGCGCGCGAACAGGTCCGGCAAGGGCGGCTCGTTCTCGACAGGCTCAGGTAACGACAATGACGATGATTCTCCGGCGTTGTCCCGGCCATCCATGTCGATCACGACGTGGCCGGCCAGGCGGACGTCGGCCACAAGGGGCCTGCAAGACAATGGTTCCGGCCATCCCCTTCGGCCGGCATCGTGCCTATTTATAGGCAATGCGTCCCAAAGACATCCTGGTGCCGGTGCCGCGGATGGCCGGGACAAAAGGGCGTGCACACCCGTCTTCGACGGGCTATGCCCGGCCATGACGATTGGGCCATGCTAAAGTGGCGGCGGACGGAGAGAATCATGGCTGACAATCAGGTCGCGCGGTGGATAGGCGGGTCGCCGCTGGGGGTGCTCGCCCGGCTCATCCTGGTGTCGATCCTGGTCGGCGTGATCCTCAACGCGCTCGGCCTCGACCCCTTCGACATCGTGCATTCGATCGAGCGGCTGATCCGCTCGATCTGGAACATGGGCTTCGACGCCGTGCGCTGGGTCTGGCGCTATTTCCTGCTTGGCGCGGTGATCGTGCTCCCGATCTGGATTATCATCCGCCTGGTCAATGCGCCGCGCGGGCGCTGAGCCTCATCCCGGCCAGCTCTCCGCCGTCATCTCGGCAGCGGCCACGCCGACCATCGCGTCGAGCGAGTCGCGCCCCTCGCGGCGCGCCGCCGCCGCCAGGTCGCGCTTGATGTCGGAAACCAGCGACAGGCCGCGGTAGACCAATCCGCTGTAGAGCTGCACCAGCGTCGCGCCGGCCCTCACCTTGGCGAGCGCCGCCGCGCCCGAATCGATGCCGCCAACGCCGATCAGCGGGAAGGCGCCTTCCGCGCGCACGAAAGTCTCCGCCAGCATGCGCGTGGACAATTTGAACAGCGGACGGCCGGACAGGCCGCCCGCCTCGCGCGCCTTGTCGAGCGCGCGCAGCGAGTTCGGCCGCGACACCGTGGTATTGCCGACGATCATGCCATCCACGCGATGCCTGCGCGCGATGCCGACGGTGTCGTCGAGCTCCGAGAGCGAGAGATCGGGCGCGATCTTCACCAGCACCGGCTTGCGGCCGCTGCGCGCCCCCGCGCGCTCGCGCGCGTCCATCACGCGGGCGAGCAGGTCGTCGAGCGAACGCGCCTGCTGCAGGTCGCGCAGGCCCGGCGTGTTGGGCGAGGAAATGTTGACGGTGAAATAGCTGGCGACGGCGGAGAAGGTCTCGATCAGGCGGACGTAGTCCTCGGTACGGTCGGGCGAGTCCTTGTTCGCCCCGATATTGACCCCGACGATGCCGCCGGCCTGGCGGCGCTCGGTCAGCCGCGCCAGCACGCGCGGCGCGCCGTAGCTGTTGAAGCCGAAGCGGTTGATCACGCCCTCGTCCGCCTCCAGCCGGAACAGGCGCGGGCGCGGATTGCCGATCTGCGGCCGCGGCGTGACCGTGCCGACCTCGACGAAGCCGAAGCCGAGGCGCAGCAGCGCGTCCGGCACCTCGGCGTTCTTGTCGAAGCCGGCGGCGAGGCCGACCGGATTGGGGAAATCGAGCCCGAAGGCGCGCACCGCAAGCTCCGGCGGGTCGGCCGGCGCCTTGCGCGAGGGCATCAGGCGCAGCGCCTTGATCGCGAGATTGTGGGCGTCCTCGGCGTCGAGCGCGCGCAGCAGGGGGCGGGACAGGCGGTCGAGAAGGCCGATCACAAGCGACGAGCTCCGCGAGGTCTTGACGGGCCCCGTCTAGCCGCCGCGGGGCGCCGGCGTCACCAACAATCTGATCGGTTGTGCGCTTTTCCAGGGCGGACGGTCCGGCACGCTGCGGGCCGACGGCGACGTTCTTTTTTGCGAACAGGCGCGAAAAACGCTTGCCTGACAGGGGTACTTTACGGCTATAATTCCTATAACTTGACACGAGTCACACGAAAGGGGCGCCCGCCCGGGCCTTGCCATGCTCACACACAGCCAGATCTGGAATGCTCTCGACCGGTTGGCGGCGCGCGCCAAGCTGACGCCGTCCGGGCTGGCGAAAAAGGCGGGGCTCGACCCCACGACCTTCAATAAGTCCAAGCGCATCACGCCCGAGGGGCGGCCGCGCTGGCCGTCGACCGAATCGGTTGCGAAAGCTCTCGCCGCCACCAACACCAAGGTGGACACCTTCGTGACGCTGATCACCGATGGCGCCAAGCCGACCATCCAGCACGTGCCGGTGATCGGCTTCGCCGAAGCGGGCGCCGGCGGCTATTTCGACGATGCCGGCTTTCCGGTCGGACGCGGCTGGGAAGAGATCGCCTTCCCGCAACTCACCGACGAGCACGCCTACGCGCTGGAGATCTCTGGCGACTCGATGAAGCCGGCCTATCGCGACGGCGACACCATCATCGTTTCACCCGGCTCGCCGGTGCGCCGCGGCGACCGGGTCGTGGTGAAGACCAAGAACGGCGAGGTCATGGTCAAGGAGCTGCGGCGCAAGACCGCCAAGACGGTGGAATTGAAGTCGCTCAACGCCGAGCATCGCGACCGCACCTTGCCGCTGGCCGACGTCGTGTGGATTGCGCGGATCGTCTGGGCAAGCCAGTAAACGAAGTTTGTTACCCCCTTGCCGGCGACGGCTGGCGGCACACTTGCGACGCCGTTAGAGTTACGGCCGGCGAATCAAGCCGCGGGGGTATCCATGACAACGTCACTCGTTCATTCCGGCGCCTGCGCGTGCTGCGGCGACATGCTGCGCGCGCGTTTCGACCGCCGGCGCTTCCTGCATCTGACGGCCGGTGCCGGCCTGCTGATGGCATTCCCCTCGCTCGCCTTCGCGGCCGAGGGCAAGTATGACGCCATGCTGCTGACCTGCATCGATCCGCGCTTTCCCGAACCGACGATCGACTACATGAAGTCTCGCCAGATGATCGGGAAGTACAGCCAGTTCACCTTCGCCGGCGCGGCGATCGGCGTGGTGGCGCCGGCGTTCAAGGACTGGTCGAAGACGTTCTGGGACAACCTCGCCGCCTCGATGCAACTGCACAGCATCCCCAAGGTGATCGCGATGAACCATCGCGACTGCGGCGCGGCCAAGATCGCCTATGGCGCCGACGCGGTGAAGGACAAGGCGACGGAGACGGCGACGCACAAGGCCGCGCTAATGGAATTCAAGAAGCAGGTCGCCGAGCGTCAGCCGAAATTGCAAGTCGAGCTCGGCCTGATGGCGCTCGACGGCAAGGTGGAGATGTTCGGCTGAACTTGTCGTCACCGGGCTTGTCCCGGTGACCCCGCTTATGCGGGCACTGTGCGCTCCTAAGCGAGATGGCCGGGACAAGCCCGGCCATGACATGCTCTTTTACGCGCTCCTGGCCAGCGCGCCGTCGATCATATCGACCGTGTTCTGCAGCCCATAGACCGCGACGAACGAGCCGAAGCGCGGGCCTTTCTCCTGGCCGAGCAGCACCTGGTAGAGCATGTTGAACCAGTCGAGCGAGACGCCGGGACGGCCGTCCTTCGCCTTCTTGGCGTGGTCGAGGAACGGCTCGCGGCGGCCGATCTCGTAGACCACGTTCTGGATGTCCTCGGCGGTCGAATCCGCCTTGAGGTTCGACAAGGCATCGCGCAGGTCGGTGAGCGCCTTGCGTTCCACCTCGGTCGGCTCGCGGAATTTCTTTTCCGGCAGCACGAAGTCGTGAAAATAATGGATCGCGTAGCGCACCATCGCGTCGAGCTTCGGATGCGTCTGCGGCGTCACGCCCGGCCGGTAGCGACCGATGAAGCCCCACAGCGTCTCGGCGTTCTCCGCGTTCGACGACGACACCAGCGTCAGCAGCATCGCGAAGGAAACCGGCATGTCGGCCTTCGGCGGGTTGCCGGAATGGATGTGCCAGACCGGATTGCTCAGGCGCTGCCTGGTGTCCTGCCGCGTGTAGCCGTCGAGGAACTGGTAATAGTCGTCGACGTTGCGCGGGATGACGTCGAAGTAGAGCCGCTTGGCCGACTTCGGCTCGCGGTACATGAACAGCGACAGGCTCTCGGGGCTGGCGTAGCGTAGCCACTCCTCGATGGTGAGGCCGTTGCCTTTCGACTTGGAGATCTTCTGGCCCTTCTCGTCGAGGAAGAGCTCGTAGTTGAATCCTTCCGGCGGCTGGCCGCCGAGCGCCTTGCAGATTTCGCCGGACAACTTCACCGAATCGATCAGGTCCTTGCCGGCCATCTCGTAGTCGACGCCGAGCGCGACCCAGCGCATGGCCCAGTCCGGCTTCCATTGCAGCTTGCAGGCGCCGCCGGTGACCGGGACGGTGAAGCGCTCTTTGCTGTCCGCCTCCTCGTAGGTGATGGTGCCGCGCGCGGCGTCGTGCGCGACCACCGGCACCTGCAACACCACGCCGGTGCGCGGATCGATCGGCAGGAACGGCGAATAGGTCGCCGCGCGCTCCTCGCGCAGCGACGGCAGCATGATTTCCATCACGCGGTCGAAGTGGCGCAGCATCGTGAGCAGCGCCTCGTCGAAGCGGCCGGAGCGGTAGCACGTCGTCGACGACATGAATTCGTATTCGAAGCCGAAATGGTCGAGAAACGAACGCAGCCGCGCGTTGTTGTGCTCGCCGAATGACGGATGCGTGCCAAAGGGATCGGGCACCTTGGTGAGCGGCTTGCCGAGATGCTGCGCCAGCAGGTCCTTGTTCGGGACGTTGTCCGGCACTTTGCGCAGGCCGTCCATGTCGTCGGAGAAGGCGATCAGCCGGGTCTTGACCTTGTCGTCGGTCAGCACGCGGAAGGCGTGGCGTACCATGGTGGTGCGCGCGACCTCGCCGAAGGTGCCGATATGCGGCAGGCCGGACGGGCCGTAGCCGGTCTCGAAGATGACCTCGTCCTTCGGTTTGCGTTTGAGGCGGGCGACGATCTTGCGCGCCTCCTCGAACGGCCAGGCGTTCGACTGCTCGGCGACGGACTTCAACTCTTGCGCGATTTCAGCGGTGGTCATCGACATTTGGCACTCCGGCGGGCACACATAGGCAAGGCCCCGCATTCCGTCAAATCGACCGTCTCGTGAACGAAACAAGCGATACCGCCCTCACCCGAAAGACCGCCGCCGTCATCGGCGGCGGGCCCGCCGGCCTGATCGCCGCCGAGACACTGGCCGCGGGCGGCCTCGCCGTCACGGTCTACGACCGGATGCCGTCGGTCGGCCGCAAGTTTCTGCTGGCCGGACGCGGCGGGCTGAACCTCACGCACAGCGAGCACCTGGCCTCGTTCCTGACGCGTTATGGCGACGCCGCGCCTTTGCTGCGGGAGGCGATCGAGGCATTTCCGCCGTCCGCCTTGCGCGCCTGGTGCGAGGCGCTCGGCCAGCCGACCTTCGTCGGCTCGAGCGGGCGCGTGTTCCCGAAATCGTTCAAGACCTCGCCCTTGCTGCGCGCCTGGCTGCGCAGGCTCACCGCGCGCGGCGTCACCTTCGCCTTGCGCCACCGCTGGCTCGGCTGGGACGACGCCGGCCGGCTGCGCTTCATCCACGCCGGGCAGAAGATTGCGGTCGCAGCCGACGTTACCGTGCTCGCGCTCGGCGGCGCGAGCTGGCCGCGGCTCGGCTCCGACGCCGCCTGGGCCGACCTGCTGGCCGCCCGCGGCGTCGCGATCGCACCGCTGCGGCCGTCGAACTGCGGCGTGACGGTGGCGTGGTCCGACAAGATGCGCGCGCACGAGGGCGAACCGCTCAAGCGCATCGCAGTCACCTGCATCGGGCAAAGCGCGCGCGGCGAGGCGATCGTCACGCGCGAGGGCCTTGAAGGCGGCGCCGTCTACGCGCTGTCGTCGCCGCTGCGCGCCGCGCTCGACCGGGACGGCGCCGCCACGCTCGTCATCGACCTGCGGCCGGATCTCACCGAGAGCGCGCTCGCGCAGGCGCTGGCGAAACCGCGCGGCAAGCAGTCGCTGTCGAACACCCTGCGCAAGGCGGCGAGCCTGCCCGCGGTCGCGGTCGCGCTGTTGAACGAAGCGGCGATCGCGCAGGGCGGCAAACTCTCGGCGCTCGCCCCCGACTCCATCGCCGCGCTGATCAAGGCCGTGCCGGTGCGCGTCACCGGCCTGCGGCCGATCGCGACCGCGATCTCGACGTCCGGCGGCATAAGCTTCGACGCGCTCGACGAGCGTTTCATGCTGCGCGAGGCGCCGGGCGTGTTCGCCGCCGGCGAGATGCTCGACTGGGAAGCGCCGACCGGCGGCTATCTGCTGCAGGCCTGCTTCGCCACCGGCGTCGCGGCCGCACGCGGCGCGCTGGCCTGGCTTCAAAACGGGCTGATCGGGAAATAGCGTAGCCACAGGTCGGTGAAGCGGCCCTTCTCCCACAGCCTGAACAGCGCCCAGTTGAAGGTCTGCCGCATGAGGTCGTTGCCGCGGCGCACGGCGATGCCGACGCCCTCGCCGAAGTAGCGGCTCTCGAGATAAGGCCCGCCGCGGAACACGCAGCAATTCGCCGAATCGGTGCCGTTGAGCCAGAAGGCGAGCGAGATGCCGTCGCCGAACAGCAGGTCCACCTCGCCCTTCTTGAGCGCGGCGCGCGCGGCCTCCGCGTTGGGATAAGGCTGCACCGTGGCCTCGGTGAACAGCTCCTTCAGGAAGGCTTCGTGCGCGGTGCCCTGGATGACCGCGATCTTCTTGGCCTCCAAGAGCTCCGGCCGCACTTCGTCGAACGGCACGTCGTTGCGCGACACGAAGCGCGCCGGCGTGCGGTAATAGGGATCGCTGAAGTCCACCCGCTGCCGCATCTCCGCCGTTTGGGCGAGCGAGGCGATCAGCGCGTCGCCTTCGTTCTTGTTCAGGCTGTCCACCAGCGTGTCGAAGCGGCGCATCTGCACGGTGCAGGCGACCTTGATCTCCTCGCAGATCAGCCGCGCCAGGTCGACGTTGAAGCCAGCCGGGGCGCCGTCGGGCCCGGCATAGTTGAACGGCGGATAGTCGGTCTCGGTGAGGAAGCGGATGATGCTGATGCGCGTCAGGTCGGGCCGCTCGGGCCGCCGGCGCGGATCCCAGAAACCGGGCACCGCCATCGGATCGGCGATGATCGCCGGCGTGGCCGGCACGCCGGGCCGGCTCGGCGTCGGCGTGGCGCGCTCGGGTGGCGTCGGCGCGGAAGGCCGCTCGCTCGCCGGCTGCTGCACCGTCTGCGCCGCAGCCGAACCGGCGAGCAGCGACAGGGCCGCCAACCCAGCCAATATCCGTTGCGGTAGACGACTCATGCGCCGGCCCTGAAAACCGCGGCGACCATAGCAGGCGGATCGCGGCCGGCCAGCGGTAATTGAGCGGAAAGCGGCGGCTTGCCTCAACCGCCGCTCAGGCGCTTCTCGATCTCGTGCACCGGCATCTTCACGTAGTCCTTGTCGACCTCGGCCCGCAGCGCGGTCTTGAGCGCATGCGAGTAGACCGGGCGGAGCATGCCGAGCGCGCGCGGCGGCGCCACCATCACGACGGACTTGGTCTTGCCGGCGCCGATGGCAGCGTCGAGATGATGGGCAAGCTGGGTCAGGAACTGCTGCTCGGCCTGATCGTGCCAGTCGGTCTGGCCGACCGAACTGCGGTTGACGCCGACCGAGGCGTTGGTCCGGCCGGGCTTGTCGGTCCCCTGCTCTCGCGTCGGCAGATCCTTCTGCTCGAAGACCTCGATAGTCTTCAGCGTCGGAAACTTCGCGTCACCAACGTTCTGCAGCACGAGAGCCTTTGCACCATCGCACACCACAACCCATTCGCCCTCGCGGATCGACAAACCGGACATGAAAAGCCTCCTTCAAACCGTAAGCGGACCCTAGTACGGCCGCGCAGCCGGCGTTTTGCTCTGGATCAAACGCCGTAAGGCAGAATTTCGTTGCCGGCAAGCAGGTGCGTCAATTACTGCCGTCGAGCAGGCGGCGGGCAATGACCTGCGCCTGGATCTCGGCCGCGCCTTCGAAGATGTTGAGGATGCGGGCGTCGCACAGGATGCGCGAGGCCGGAAATTCCAGCGCGAAGCCGTTGCCGCCGTGGATCTGCACGGCGTTGTCGGCCGCCGCCCAGGCCACGCGCGCGGCGAGCAGCTTGGCCATGCCGGCCTCGAGGTCGCAGCGGCGGCCGGAGTCCTTCTCGCGCGCGGCGTAATAAGTGAGCTGCCGCGCGATCATGATCTCCGTCGCCATCATCACGATCTTGTCGGCGACGCGCGGGAAATTCGCGATCGGCCCGCCGAACTGCACGCGGTTCTGCGCATAGCCGAGCGCCTGCTCCATCGCCGCCTGCGCCACGCCGATGGCGCGCGCCGCGGTCTGGATGCGGGCGGATTCGAAGGTCTGCATGAGTTGCTTGAAGCCGAGGCCTTCCACCCCGCCGAGCAGGTTCTCCGCTTTCACCTCGAAGCCGTCGAAGGCGATTTCGTATTCCTTCATGCCGCGATAGCCGAGCACCTCGATCTCGGTGCCACTCATGCCCTTGGCCGGGAACGGATTGGCGTCGTCGCCGCGCGGCTTTTCCGCCAGCAGCATCGACAGGCCGCGGTGACCCGCTTCCTTCGGATTGGTGCGCACGAGCAGCGTCATCAGGTCGGCGCGCACCGGATGCGTGATCCAGGTCTTGTTGCCGTAGACCTTGTAGACGTTGCCTTCGCGCACGGCGCGGGTCTTGAGCGAGGCAAGATCCGAGCCGGTGTTAGGCTCGGTGAACACCGCCGTCGGTAGTATCTCGCCCGAAGCGACCTTCGGCAGCCACTTCGCCTTCTGCTCCTCGGTGCCGCCGCCGAGGATCAGCTCGGCCGCGATCTCCGAGCGCGTGCCGAGCGAGCCGACCCCGATATAACCGCGCGAGAGTTCTTCGGAGACGACGCACATCGACTCCTTGCCGAGCCCCATGCCGCCGAACGCTTCCGGAATGGTGAGGCCGAACACGCCGAGCTCGGACATCTGCGCGATGACCTCGAGCGGGATGTAGCTGTTGGTGCGGTGCCAGCCTTGCGCCTTGTCGATCACCTCGCTGTCGGCGAACTTGCGCATCTCCTCGCGGATCGACTCGAGCGTGTCGTCGAGGCCGCAAACGCCGACCGTCGCCTGATGGCTGTCGCGCATGAGCGCGAAGAGCCGCGCCCTCCGCTCCGCCGTGTTGCCGCTGGCGACGAGGCCTTCCAGCACCGGGTTGATGCGGGCGGCGACCTGCGCGGCCGAAAGGCCGAGGTCGGCGGGCCGCACCACCTCGCCCTGGCTCATGGGAATTCCGCCGACGACCTGCGCGATGCATTCGCCGAGCCCGATGCGGACGAGGTGCTCCTCGACCTCGCCCAGCGTGCCTTCGCGCGTCATGCGCTCGGCGTAGGCGGCGAGCTGCCGCACGGCCTCCACATAGGTCGCCACCCAGGCAAGGCCGTGCGTGGCGCGCTGTTCGCGGTCGAGGAGCCGCCCGACCACGTGGCCTTCGACCGTGACCCGTTCGCGCACCCTGGCGGTGGCGTCGGCGAGCAGGGCGTCGAGCGCGGCGCTCGCCTCGCGGGCGAGCTCGGCCAGGTCCTGTTCGGCGGTGATAGAACGGGCAATGGGCATGGAGACCTCGGTATCGGTGGCGGCCGGCAGCAGGGCCGGACAGTAAGCGTGCAGTGCACAAAAGCAAGGCCGCCGGAGGCCCGACCGGGCTGCGTTCCGCGCGGGCCCGGTTCCTCGGTCCGGTGCCTAAGTTGCTACAAAATTAACCATTTTCGAGTGTCATGACCGCCATACCGCAACGCTGTCTCGGCGGCGGACCCAGAAGCGGCTTCATGCGCCTCGCCCTCCCGCACCTCTCCGTGAACCCGCTGAGCCGGCTGCTCGCCCGCTTCTCGGTGCGCACGCGCATCATCGCGCTCGCGCTCGTGCCGGTCGCCGGCTTCGCGGCGAACGGGCTCACCTACATTTCCGGCGAGGGCGACGTGGCCACCGCCTTCACGACCGTAAAGCGCTCGAGCGAGCTGGCCGACGCCAGCCGCGATTTCAAGAGCGCCGTGTCGGACATGCGCATCATCGTGAAGGACTTCAGCGCCGCGCCGAACGTCAACCTGGTGCTGAGCTTCCAGCTGGCGCAGGACCGCGCGCTGAACAGCCTCGACATCGTCGCGGCGACCGTGGACAAGCGCTACGCCGAAAGCATCGTGGGCCTGCGCGCCGACGTCACCGAGCTGCGCGAGACCTTCGACAGCCTGGTGCGCGAACAGGAGCGGCTCGGATATGACGACCGCTCGGGCCTGCGCGGCAGGCTGCGCGACGCCGGCTACGCCGTCGAGCGCATCATCAACGAAAACATGACCTGGATCGCCGAGCTCGAGGCGCGCAAGCTGATGATGGCACTGCTCATCATGCGCCACCAGGAGGCGGAGTACCGCCTCAATCCAAGCGAGACGGCGCGGCTCGGCTTCCTCGACGGCTACCGGCAATTCAACGACCTGTTCGATCAGATCGACGGCACGCCGGCGATGAAGTCCTCGCTTGAGAATCAGGTGAAGAACTACGCCGACACGTTCACCGAATGGATGCAGGGCTTCGACCGCGCCATGCCGCTGCGCGCGGTGATCGACATCGACAGCCAGCGCGTCCTGCCGCGGGCCGATGAGATCATCATGCGCGCGAGCACCATCGCGGAGGAAGCGGCCACCGGCCTTTCCGCATCGCAGTCGCGCATACGCATCGGCATCATCGCGGTCAGCATCGCCATGGTGTCGCTCGGGCTGTGCTTCAGCTGGCTGATCGGCCGCAGCATCACCCGCCCGCTCAACGGTCTGGCCGGGGTCATGAAGCAGCTCGCCGCGGGCGACACCGGCGCGCGCATTCCCGCCACGCAGGCGCGCGACGAGATCGGCGAGATGGCGCGCTCGGTGATCGTGTTCCGCGACACCATGATCGAACGCGAACAACTCGCGCAGAGCCAGGCCCAGGCCGCCGAAGCGCAAATCCACCGCAACGACACCATCGCGACGACCATCGCGCTTTTCGAGCGGTCGGTGGAAAGCATGCTGGGCAAGCTGCGCACCGCCTCGATGAAGCTGGAGATGAGCTCGTCCGACCTCAACATGACGGCCGACACCGTGTCCGCCGAGGCCGATACCGCCACCAGCCGCGTCACCGCAGCTTCCGAGAACGTCACTGCTGCGGCGAGCTCGATCGAGGAACTGGCGGCCTCGATCGCCGAGATCGCTTCGCAAGCCAACAAGTCCACCGACGTCGCCAGCCGCGCGGTGTCCGGCGCCCAACGCACCGTCGCCACGATGGAAGAGCTGGCGCGGGCGGCGACCCGCATCGGCGAGGTGGTCGGCCTCATCCAGGCGATCGCGGGGCAGACCAACCTGCTCGCGCTCAACGCCACCATCGAGGCTGCCCGTGCCGGTGAGGCCGGCAAGGGCTTCGCCGTGGTGGCGGCCGAGGTGAAATCGCTCGCCGCGCAGACGGCGAAGGCGACCGAGGAGATCGCCGAGCAGATCGGCTCGATCCAGTCGGCGGCGGCGGATTCGGCGCAGGCGATCGAGGAAGTCAATGCGATCATCCGCGACATGGCGTCGATCGCAAGCACGGTGGCGGCCACCGTCGATCAGCAGAACGCGGCCGTGGCCTCGATTGCGGAGGGCGTCCATCGCGCCTCCAGCGAGGCGCGCGTCGGCGCCGAAGCCACGAGCCGGCTGGCCGGCGCGAGCACGAACGCGCGCGGCACCGCCTCCGAGGTGAAGGTGCTCGCAGACGGGGTGGCGGTACAGGCCGAGGGCCTGGAAGCGGAAGTGCGCCGCTTCCTCAACGACGTGCAGGCGGCCTGATCCTTCTCCCCGCAGGCGGGGAGAGGTGACCAAAGCCCGCCCTTGCATCGTCCGGAACCAATGATGATCTGATAGGTTGCCGGCCTCGGGGAGCAACCCTTTGCGTCATCTCAAGCTGTCAATGCGGCTCGCGCTCGACGCCTTCCGGCACTTCCTGGCCGACGACGGCTGGGCGATCGCCAGCCATATCGCTCTGTCGAGCCTGATGGCGCTCTTCCCGTTCCTCATCGTGGTCACCGTGCTGGCCGGCGTCTTCTTCGGCTCCAAGCAGCTCGCCGACGAGGCCGCCCGCATCATCCTGGAGGCCTGGCCCGAGCAGGTGGCCGGCCCGATCGCGCTCGACATCACCGGCGTGCTGACCTCATGGCGCGGCGACGTGCTGACCTTCGGTGCGCTGTTCGCGCTCTACTTCGCCTCCAGCGGCGTCGAGAGCCTGCGCATCGGGCTGAACCGCGCTTACAGCATGAAGGAGCCGCGCTCCTGGTGGCTGCTGCGCATCGAGTCGATCCTCTACGTCCTGGTCGGCGCGGTGGCGATCCTCGCCTTCGCCTTTCTGGTGGTGCTGGCGCCGCTCATCTGGGCCAAGCTTGTGCGCTACGTGCCGCACCTGGAGCCGTTCGGCGGCATCGTCACCTTCGCGCGCTACGCGGTCGCCGCGGTCGTGCTGGTGAGCGCGCTCATCATCGTGCACAGCTGGCTCCCGGCGGGCCGCCGCCGGCTCACCGAGATCGCACCGGGAATTCTTGCCACCTTGGCGCTATGGCTGATCACCGGCAACGCCTTCGGCCGCTATCTGGCGGAATATGCCTTCGCCTATGCGAGCATGTATGCCGGGCTCGCCTCGGTCATGATCGCGCTGGTGTTTCTCTATGTGTGTGCGTCGATATTCGTGTACGGGGCGGAGCTGAACTCAGTGATCGCCAAGCACCGCGCGAAAGCGACCGACTAAGGCGCGGACAGCAGGTCCGCTTTTGACCCAGAGCCTAGATGGGCACAGCCACCGGATCAGGCGTTGACATGCGTCAAACGCCGGGCGGGCCGCCTGCTTGTATAAGTTGCCGATCGAGAGGATCGCGCAATGACCGACATAAAGGCAGCGTTAAAGTCGATCTTCGCCGAAGCGGGCCTGAGCGTCACCGAGAGCGGCGCCACCCTCGAAGGCGCTCGCGAACAGATCACCGCCAAATGGTGGCTCGGCGGCCGCAAGGTGACCTATCGCGCGTCGTGCCGCCTCGCCGAAAGCGAGCGCACCGTGCACTTCCGTGATGTCGTGGTGGAGCGCAGCTGGGGCATCCCGCCGCCGACGCTCACCGTGGAGACGACCACGACCTCCGGCTGGAAGCGGTCGGGCACGCGCACCGACGTCTCGATGCCCGGCGGCGGCCAGGTCGACTATGCGCGGGTGCGCGAGGCGATCGAGACAGCTGTCACAGCCGCAGGCTGGACCTTCCATCTCGAAGGCGGACGGATGCCATAGGCTACGGCATCCTGCGAGAGGGCGATCCTGGTCCGAACCAAAATTGACCAGCAGAACGCCTTAGGTCAGCACGTGGCCCAAAGCCGGCATTCTAGTCGCCCGCCGCCTCGATCACGTCCTCGAAGCTCTTCAGCCCCGTGCGCCGCGCGTTGACCATCACCGCCATGTTGCCGGGCGGGTGCTGGTTCTTCCACATCTTCATGTGCGCGAGCGGGATCTTCTCCCACTCGAACACCTCGCTCATGCAGGGATCGATGCGCTGCTCCATCACGAAGCGGTTGGCGAGGCTCGCCTGCTTCAGGTGCGCGAAGTGCGAGCCCTGGATGCGCTTCTGCCGCATCCAGACGTAGCGCGCGTCGAAGGTGAGGTTGTAGCCGGTGGTGCCGGCGCAGAAGACGACCATGCCGCCGCGCTTCACCACCATGCAGGAGACCGGGAAGGTTTGCTCGCCGGGATGCTCGAAGACGATGTCGACATCGCGCTTGCCGGTGAGGTCCCAGATCGCCTTGCCGAAGCGGCGCGCCTCCTTGGCCCAGTCGTTGAACTCGGTCGAGTTGACCTGGGGCAGCTGACCCCAGCACTTGAAGTCCTTGCGGTTGATCACGCCCTTGGCGCCGAGGTTGAGCACGTAGTCGGCCTTCGAGTCGTCGGAGATGACGCCGATGGCGTTGGCGCCGGAGGCGGCGACCAATTGCACGCCGAACACGCCGAGGCCGCCGGAGGCGCCCCAGACCAGCACGTTGTCGCCAGGCTTGAGCGTGTGCGGCGAATGGCCGAACAGCATGCGGTAGGCGGTGGCGAGGGTGAGCGTGTAGCAGCCCGCCTCCTCCCAGGAGAGATGGCCGGGCTTGGGCATCAGCTGGCGCGACTGCACGCGGCAGAACTGCGCGAACGAGCCGTCCGGCGTCTCGTAGCCCCAGATGCGTTGCGACGGCGACAGGAGCGGATCGCCGCCATTGCATTCCTCGTCATCTCCGTCGTCCTGATTGCAGTGGACGATGACTTCGTCGCCGACCTTCCAGCGCTTGACCTTGGCGCCGACCGCCCAGACCACGCCCGAGGCGTCGGAGCCGGCGATGTGGAAGGGATGCTTGTGGCCGTCCAGCGGCGAGATCGGAACGCCGAGACCCGCCCAGACGCCGTTGTAGTTAACGCCCGCAGCCATCACGAGGACGAGCACCTCGTCCTCGGCGATCTGCCAGGTCGGCACCACCTCGAGCTGGAAGGACTGATCGGGCGGCCCGTGCCGCTCTTTGCGGATGGCCCAGGCGTGCATCTTCTCCGGGACATGACCGAGGGGCGGGATTTCGCCGATGTCGTAAAGGTCCTTGACCGACGCAAGGGTCCTGGCTGGTGCGGCCGCCGGCATGTGCGCTCTCCCTGAAACGTGCGATCAGTCTGGCGCAATGGATATTGCATTGCAATATATCCATTTCGCCTACGGAAAATGTCTTGTTTGCATTGCAACAATACTCGCGCCAAACTGTTCCCTTGCACGAGCCCCCGGCCGCCAATGACCAACACGCGCCAACCGCCCCCGACCCGCGACAAGCCCTGGATCTTCCGCACTTATGCCGGCCACTCGACGGCGGCGGATTCCAACGCGCTCTACCGCAAGAACCTCGCCAAGGGGCAGACCGGCCTGTCGGTCGCCTTCGATCTGCCGACGCAGACCGGCTACGACTCCGACCATGTGCTGGCGAGGGGCGAGGTCGGCAAGGTCGGCGTGCCGATCTGCCATCTCGGCGACATGCGCGCGCTGTTCGACGGCATTCCGCTGGCGAGCATGAACACTTCTATGACCATTAATGCCACGGCGGCGTGGCTGATGGCGCTCTATATTGCGGTCGCCGACGAGCAGGGCGCAGCCCGTGGTAGTCTTCAGGGCACTATCCAGAACGACATCATCAAGGAATATCTCTCGCGCGGCACCTACGTGTTCCCGCCGGCGCCTTCCATGCGGCTGATCAAGGACGTGGCGATCTTCACCACGGCAGAGCTGCCGAAATGGAATCCGATGAACATCTGCAGCTACCACCTGCAGGAAGCCGGCGCCACGCCGGTGCAGGAACTGGCCTTCGCGCTCGCCACCGCCATTGCCGTGCTCGACACCGTGAAAGCTTCCGGCGAAGTCAACCACCAGCAGTTCTGCGAGGTGGTCGGCCGCATCTCGTTCTTCGTCAATGCCGGCCTGCGCTTCGTCACCGAAGTGTGCAAGATGCGTGCCTTCGTCGATCTGTGGGACGAGATCACGCGCGAGCGCTACGGCGTAACAGACCCGAAGCAGCGGCTGTTCCGCTACGGCGTGCAGGTGAACTCGCTCGGCCTCACCGAACCGCAGCCGGAGAATAACGTCGCGCGCATTCTCATCGAGATGCTGGCGGTCACATTGTCGAAAAAGGCGCGCGCCCGCGCCGTTCAGCTGCCAGCCTGGAACGAGGCGCTCGGCCTGCCGCGGCCGTGGGACCAGCAATGGTCGCTGCGCATGCAGCAGATCCTCGCCTACGAGACCGATTTGCTCGAGTACGGCGACATCTTCGACGGCTCGGCCGAGATCGACCGCAAGGTGGAAGCGCTCAAGGCGGAAGCGCGCGAAGAGCTCAAGCGCATCGACGAGATGGGCGGCGCGGTGGCCGCGGTCGAGGCGGGCTACATGAAGCAGCAGCTCGTGGAATCGAATACGGCGCGGCTGGAAGCCATCGAGCGCGGCGAGCACGTCGTCGTCGGCGTCAACAAGTTCACCGAGAGCGAGCCCTCGCCGCTCACCGGCGGCGTGGAGTCGATCCTCACCGTGTCGGAAGACGCCGAGCGCGACCAGCTCGAACGCCTGAAGGCTTGGCGCGCCGCGCGCGACGAAAGCGCGGTAAAGGCCGCGCTCGCCGCGCTCAAAAGTGCGGCGGCTGGCGGCGCCAACATCATGCCGGCGTCGATCGAATGCGCAAAGGCCGGCGTCACCACCGGCGAATGGGGCTGGACGCTGCGCGAAGCCTTCGGCGAGTACCGCGCGCCGACCGGCGTCGGCCGCGCCATGCGCAATGACGTCACCGGTCTCGACGATATCCGCGCCGACGTCGACCGCGTCTCGCGCAAGCTCGGCCGCCGGCTCACTTTTCTGGTCGGCAAGCCCGGCCTCGATGGCCACTCGAACGGGGCCGAGCAGATCGCCGTGCGCGCGCGCGACGCCGGAATGCAGGTGGTCTACGAAGGCATCCGCCTGACGCCGGAAGAGATCGTCGACGCCGCCCGCAAGGAAAAGGCCCATGTCATCGGCCTCTCCATCCTGTCCGGCAGCCATCTGCCGCTGGTGAAGGACGTGGTCGGCCGCATCAAGGATGCGGGGCTCGACGTGCCGGTGGTGGCCGGCGGCATCATCCCGCCGGAGGACGCGGCCGAGCTGGAGAAGGCCGGCGTTGCCGCCGTCTACACGCCGAAGGACTTCGAGCTCAACCGCATCATGGGCGACCTGGTGCGCATCGTCGAACGCAAGAGCGGACTGACCAACGTCTAGGGCTTCAGCAGCAACTGCTTTGCCTGCTCGATGGTCGCGCGCGCGTATTCGGCCATCATCTCGTCCGAGGCGCTGCTGATCGGGTGGCCGATCACCGCGAACTTGTAGTCCGGCATGCCGAGCACGCGGCACATCAGCTCGGCCGCGCTGACGAAACGCGTCGTCATCACGCCGATCGCCGGGACGCCTTGTTTCTCAACTGCGATGGAGTCGTGCAGACTGCACGATGAGCAGCTTCCTCAATCACCGATGCCGGTGACCGCCGCGTGCCATTCGCGCGCTTCATCGACGATGTGGGCGTCGGCCGGCGCGCTGTAGTTCGATTTCGTGCGCCACACCACATTCGCGACGCCGAGGTCCTCGCGCAGCATGCGGTCGAGCTGCGTGAAGTAGCGCTTGGTGCCTTCCTTGCCGTTCGAGATGAAGCCGACCGTTGCGCCTTGCAGCGAGGCCAGCCGGGCGGCCTGCCGGATGCCGGCGGCCTTCATCTCGTGCGTCGGGTCAAATACACGCAGCGTCATTTCCAAACCCTCCGGCCGAATTCCAAGGATCCTGTCTAACCCCGCGGCGGCTCGCAGTCGACACACGCGCCGATAGCAGCGGTGACGGCTTTCGTCTTGCTGCCCATCCAGGGCGGGATGACGGCGCCAAAACCACCGGCCGGACCGCCGGCCGCCACGACCAGCAGATGATCCGGCGATTCCAGCGCGGTGTGAACTTTGTCCGGCCGGTCGCGCACGATGGCGCCCTTGCCGACATTTCCCCATTCGCCTCGGCGCACGCGCGCGCGCTCGTAGACGAACTCGGCGATGTCGCGCTTGCTCCAGCCGGCGGCCTGGATGATGTCGCGCAACTGTTTCGGGATCATGATGGCGTAGTTGCCGCCGTAGATCGAATAATGGAGCTGGTTGGCGCGCATCTCGGCCGCGAAGGTCTCCAGGATCTCCTTCGGGTCAGTGGTCCACTCGTTCATGATCTGGCGCGGCGCCAGCGCCGCCATCACCGTGACCGCCGAAAGGCCTTCGGGGATGCCGCGCACGACCGACAGCGGCTGCCAGGTCGTACCTTCTTCGTCTTCGGCGACACAGTAGGAGAACTTGCCGGAATGGCCGAAAGTCGAGCGGTCGATGCCGCCGGGCCGCACGTCCATCAGATTGATCAGCGCGAGGCGGATGGCGCGCCCGATCACCGAGGTGGCGCGGTCGCTGTTGCCGAGCGCGTTGAACGTGCCGCTGGCGCCGATCTCCAGCCGGATCGGGCCATTGAGGATGACCAGCACGGCGCAGCCGCCGGTGCTCGACGAAATGCCGTGCAGCAGGAACTCGTCCTTGAGCATCGCCTGCCACGCAGTCGCAACGATGGGAAAATGCATCGGCAGGCAGCCGGCCATCACGGCGTTGATGGCGAGCTTTTCGGCGGTGATCGGCTGGGCGCGCACAGGCTCGATGCCGATGAGCTGGTCGGGCGGCATCAGCGCCCATTCAAGACACTCGGCCACCGCCTTCTCGGTCGGCGGAACCACGGGCAGGCCGTCGGTCCAGCCATTGCTGTGGTAGAGCTCCTGCGCGGCGGCGAAATCCTCGACCTCATAGGCCTTCGAGCTCAAGGCTGGCCGTGCCGCCGCTGTAATTGCGATGTCCGCCATCTGCAGTCCTGCGTAACCGAAGGCGCAGGATACACCGCCGGTTCCGGCATTCAATCGTCGCCCGGATCGCCCAGTTCCGTCAGCGCCTGCGCGAGCTTGCCCGGACTAACCGGCTTGGTGAAATAGAAATTCATGCCGGCGGCGCGGGCGGCTTCCTCATCGCCGTGCTCGGTGCGGCCCGAAATTCCGATCACCGGCATCTGCCCCGCCCTGCCGGGGAGCGCGCGGATGCGGCGCGTGGCTTCCACGCCGTCGAGGCCCGCGAGCATCACGTCCATCAGCACCGCGTCATAGCCGCCGCGCGCGGCCGCCTGCACCGCCGCTTCGCCGCTTTCGACGAAATCGACGCGGTGGCCGAGCTCGGACAGGATGGTGTTCATCACCACGCGGCCGTAGGGGTTGTCCTCGGCGCAGAGGATGCTGAGCGCACGTCCGGGTCTCGCGCGCACGCCGCGCTCGGCGCCGGGCTGCGCGGCGACGCGTTCGGCCAGCACCGTAAGGCGGAACGTGCTGCCGCGTCCGAGCCTGCTCGTCACCTTCAGGTCGCCGCCCATCGCGCGCGCGATGCGCCTGACGAAAGTCAGACCAAGCCCCGCGCCGCCATAGCGCCGCGCGACCTCGACGCTCGCCTGCGCAAAGGGCCGGAACAGCTGCTTCAACTCGGCCGCGCCGATGCCGATGCCGGTGTCGGTCAGCGTGAACACGAGCCGCACGCGGCCGCGCGCGGCCGGCTCGGCGGCGGCGGCAAAGGTCACTTTGCCGGCGTGGGTGAACTTCACGGCGTTGTCGGCCAGGTTCTCCAGCGCCGCGCGCAGCCGCAGCGCATCGCCCGCCACCATGGACGGCAGGTCGTCGGCGATGGCGGTCTCGGCCGCGATGTCCTTGTTGCCGGCGCGCGCGGTGAGCGCCTGCGCCACCGATTCCGCGAGCGCACGCGGCGAGAACGGCTCGCGCCGGAGCACGAGCCCGGCGGCGTCGGCCTTGGCGGCATCGACGATCAGCGTGGTGAGCGCCGCAAGATGCTCGGCGCCGCTCTTGATCGCTACCGCCCATTCGCGCTCGCGCCGGCGGAGATCGGACGACGCGAGCAGCTCGGCCAGCGCCAGGATGCCGGTGAGCGGCGTGCGCAGATCGTGGGCGATACCGGCGAGCGCAGTCTCCACCGCGCGCGCCGTGCCGGACGCGCGGGCGCGCGGCCGCCGCAGCGGCTTCGCCGTGGACTTCTTGTTGTTTTTCTTGCGCTTCGCCTTCGCCATCGGCCCCCCGACCCGGCCGTCACCTTGACATGGAAGGCCCGCTCAGGCGAGCCCGACCAGACGGCGGATATCGGCCGGCGAAAGCCCTTGCGCCCGCAGTTCCCGCAAACCCGTGGCCTGCGTCGACTTGGAAAGCTTCCTGCCGTCGGCGTCGAGGACGAGGCGGTGATGGTGATAGCGCGGCGCCGGCAGGCCAAGCAGTTCCTGCAGCAAACGGTGCACGCTGGTCGCGTGGAACAGGTCGCGCCCCCGCACGACGTCGCTCACGCCCTGCGCGGCGTCGTCGACGACCACCGCGAGATGATAGCTCGTCGGTGTTTCCTTGCGCGCCAGCACCACGTCGCCCCAAGCCGTGGGATCGGCGGCGACCACGCCGGTCTCACCGGCAGGGCCGGCGCCGGTCTCAGTCCATGTGAGTGACGGCACCCGCGCGATCGCGGCGGCCATGTCCAGCCGCAGGGCATAAGGTGCGCCCGACGCCATCAGCCGCTGCCGCTCGGCGGCGGACGTCTGCCTGCCCTCGCCCGGATACAGCGGCGCGCCGTCCGGGTCTCGCGGCCAGCGGCCTTGCGCGTCGCGGGCGGCGACCTGCGCCGCGATCTCGGCGCGGCTCTCGAAGCTCGGATAGATCAGGCCGACGGCCTCGAGCTGCGCCAGCGCCGTGCGGTAGTCCCCGTAGCACTCCGATTGCCTGCGTACCGCTTGTTCCCAAACGATGCCGAGCCAGGCGAGGTCTTCATAGATGGCGGCTTCGTATTCGGGGCGGCAGCGCGTGGCGTCGATGTCCTCGATGCGCAGCAACAGCCGCCCGCCGGCCGCGGCCGCCATGTCGGCGTTGAGCAGGGCCGATAGCGCGTGGCCGAGGTGGAGATGACCGTTCGGCGACGGGGCGAAGCGGAAAACGGGTGGCATGGTTCGATGCAGGTCGTGCCAATTGCTCCGTTCATTCCCGCGAGCGGACATCGGGTTTACCCGATGTCCGCCACTTAGTGCGCAAGTCGGCTATAGCCGATTTGCGGCGGGAATCCAGTCAAGCGCTGGGTCCCCGCTTTCGCGGGGACGAAGGGCATACTACCTATGGGCATACATGACCTATTTCCTCCACACCCAGGCCGACCTCGAGGCCGCGCTCCGCGAACTGCTCCTGCTCGACCCGCGCCTCGTGCCGGTCGCGGAGAAGGCCGGCGCCTTCGCGCTGCGCCGGCGCGAGGCGGGCTTTGCCGGCCTGTGCGCGATCGTCTGCGGCCAGCAGCTTTCCACCGCCAGCGCGGCGGCGATCAGGGACCGGCTGTTCAAGGCGTTCGATCCCTTTCACCACGACGCGGTGCGCATGGCGCGCACCGACAAGCTCAAGCGGCTCGGCCTGTCGGCGCCGAAGATCGAGTCGATCCGCGCCATCGGCAAAGCCATCGCCGACGCCCACATCGATCTCGAGGCGGTCGGCAACATGCCGGCGGACGAGGCGCACAACGCGCTGGTCGCGCTGCACGGCATCGGCCCCTGGACCGCGGATATCTATCTCCTGTTCTGCCTCGGCCATGCCGACGCCTTCCCCGCCGGCGACCTTGCCGTGCAGGAAGCGGCGCGCATCGCATTCAACATTCGCAAGCGCCCAGATGCCAAGGCACTGGCCAAGTTGGCAGAAGCCTGGCGGCCGTGGCGCGGTGTGGCGGCGCATCTGCTGTGGGCCTATTATCACGTGGTCAAACGGCGCGAGGGGATATCGCTGCAGCCGTCAACGCCCAAGACGAAGAAGAAAGCCGCGGGTGCGCGTGCCCGCAAGAAACCGACCCGATCAACGAAAAGGAAGAAATAATGGCTGATCTCGACGGTCCGCGCCTGGAGCCGCGCTCCGGCGTGGCCAAGCAGCTTGTCGTTTTCCTGCACGGCTATGGTGCGGACGGCAACGACCTGATCGACATCGGCCGCGCCTGGCAAGGCCTGCTGCCCGATGCCGCGTTCGTGTCGCCGCACGCGCCGCGGCCCTGCGGGCAGGCGCCAACGGGGCGCGAATGGTTTCCGCTCACCTTCCGCGATCCGCACGAGCGCTGGACCGGCGTCAATGCCGCCGCGCCGACGCTCAACGCCTTCCTCGACGTCGAACTCAAGCGACGCAACCTGCCGGCGTCGAAGCTGGCGCTGGTCGGCTTCTCGCAAGGGACCATGATGTCGCTGCATGTCGGCCTGCGCCGGTCCGAGCCGATGGCCGCCATTGTCGGCTATTCCGGCATGCTGGTGGTACCGGAGGACGTCGACCCCGACGCCTTCGCCGGCGAGATCCACAGCCGCCCGCCGGTGCTGCTGGTGCACGGCGATTCGGATCAGCTCATTCCGGTGCAAGCGCTGTTCCACGCGGCGCAGGGTCTTTCCGCCCTCGACGTGCCGACCGAGTGGCACATTTCGGCCGGCGTCGCGCACGGCATCGACCAGGAAGGCCTGCGCCACGGCGGGGAGTTTCTGGCGCGGACATTCCGCCGCTGAGCCGCTTGCAGCCTCCCCCACATCTACTTCACAATCTCGTCACGCTGCCCTATTACTAGGGTGTTCGCTGCGTGGCGGCAGCCTCAGGAGGTTCGAGGAGCGTCACTTTGAACGTGCACGTTTCGCCCAGCGGGTATCCCGCGCTGGTGCTCAACGCGGATTTCAGGCCGCTAAGCTACTACCCTCTCTCGCTTTGGTCCTGGCAGGACACGATCAAGGCGGTCTTCCTCGAACGCGTGAACATCGTCGCCAACTACGACCACGCGGTGCACAGTCCCAGCTTCGAGATGAAGCTGCCCAGCGTGGTCTCGCTCAAGACCTTCGTAAAGCCGTCCACCCACCCCGCCTTCACCCGCTTCAACGTCTTCCTGCGCGACCGCTTCTCCTGCCAGTATTGCGGCGACCGCGACGACCTCACCTTCGACCACATCATCCCGCGATCGCGCGGCGGCCTGACCACCTGGGAAAACGTCGTCGCCGCCTGCTCGCCCTGCAACCTGCGCAAGGGCAGCCTGACGCCGGACGAGGCCCGCATGTGGCCCTCGCAGATGCCGTTCCAGCCGACCGTGCACCACCTGCACCGCAACGGCCGCCTGTTCCCGCCCAACTACCTGCACGACAGCTGGCTCGACTACCTGTACTGGGACACCGAACTCGAGCCGTAAGGCGCGCGCCGGCCGCAGGCCCTTTCGCTCGGATTTCTTTCGGCTCCGTAACGGTTTGACGCGCATCAAAGGCGCCGGCCGCCGCCTCCGCTATCCATCTACCGCAACTCCAGGCGGATGGCGGGTCCGGCATGAACAAGCCCCTCGACAGCACAGTGGCCGATGCGAAGGCGTCTGCGCCCGAAGCCGGCGCGCCCGCGCCGCGCGGCGGGCCGCGACACCGCACGGCGCTGATCGGCGGTGCGCTGGCGCTCGCGGTGATCGCCGCGGTCGCGGCCATCTGGTGGCTCGGCGGCTCAGGTGGCGGCACGGTGCAATACACCACCGCGGCGGCAACGCGCGGCGGCGTCACCCGTACCGTCACCGCCACCGGCACCGTCAACCCGGTGCTCACGATCATCGTCGGCACCTACGTGTCCGGCGTGATCAAGGAAATCCATTGCGACTACAATACGCAGGTCAAGGTCGGGCAGATCTGCGCCAAGATCGATCCCCGCCCCTATCAAACCGTGGTCGACCAGAACCGGGCCAACCTCGCCGTCGCCAAAGCGCAGCTCGAAAAGGCCAAGGCCAACCTCGCGCACGCGCAACTCACTTACGACCGCTATCTGCGGCTGTCGCAAACGAGCGCCATATCGAAAGAGGCGCTCGACACCGCCAAGAACCTGCTCGATCAGGCGCACGCTCAGATCGCCGTCGACCGGGCCACGATCGAGCAACGCGAGGCGCAACTCGAGGCGGCGGAAGTCAATCTCGGCTACACCGACATCGTCTCGCCGGTGGACGGCACCGTTGTCTCGCGCAACGTGACCGTCGGCCAGACGGTGGCGGCAAGTTTCCAGACGCCCACGCTGTTCCTGATCGCGACCGATCTCACAAAGATGCAGGTGGACACCAATGTCAGCGAAAGCGACATCGGCGGCATCAAGGAAGCCAACAAGGCGAGCTTCACCGTCGACGCCTTCCCGCGGCGGACGTTCGACGGCAAGGTAGTGCAGGTGCGGCAGTCGCCGCAGACGGTGCAGAACGTCGTCACCTACGACGTCGTGGTCGGCGTCGACAATTCGCATCTCGCGCTCAAGCCCGGCATGACCGCCGACACCCGTATCGTCATCGACGAGCGGCGCGACGTGCTGCGCGTGCCGAGCCAGGCCATGCGCTACGCGCCGGCCGGCGCGCCGCGCGCCGAAGTGAGCCGGAACCGCCAGGGTCAGGTCTGGGTCCTGCGCAACGGTCAGCCGACGGCGGTGCCCGTGACGGTCGGGCTCGACGACGACACCCACGTCGAGATCGTCCGCGGCGACATCAAGCCGGATGACAAGGTCATCGTGGCCGAACGACGCGGCACCTCGAAAGCTCTTCCTGTCCCACGGTTTTGAGCGGGGACATGACCGAGCCCATCATCCGCATCGAGCACGTATCGCGGACCTACCGCGTCGGCGACATCGACGTGCACGCGCTGCGCGACGTGAGCCTGACGGTGAACGCCGGCGAATTCGTCACCATCATGGGCGCGTCGGGTTCGGGCAAGTCGACCCTGATGGCGGTGCTCGGCTGCCTCGACCGCCCGACCGGCGGGCGATACTTCTTCGAAGGCATCGACGTGGCGCAACTCGGCGAGCCGGAACGCGCGCGCCTGCGCAGCGAGCGGCTCGGCTTCGTATTCCAGAGCTTCAACCTGCTGGCGCGCACCAGCGCGCTCGAGAACGTGGCGCTACCCCTGTTCTACGCGGCGGCCGGCCCGGCCGGCGCCGCCGACCGCGTCGGGCGGGCGCGTGCCGCGCTCGCCCTGCTCGGCCTTGCCGACCGCGAGCGCAATACGCCCGGCCAGCTCTCCGGCGGGCAGCAGCAGCGCGTCGCCATCGCGCGCGCCCTGATCAACGAGCCCGCGCTGCTGCTTGCCGACGAGCCGACCGGCAATCTCGACACCCGCACTTCGCACGACATCATGCAGACGCTGACGCGGCTCAACCGCGAACAGGGCGTCACCATCATCGTCGTCACGCACGAGGCGGACATCGCCGCCTATGCCGACCGCACGATCACCATGCGCGACGGCGAGATCGTGTCCGACATCCGCAATCCCAAACAGGCGAAGCCGCCACCGGCGGCGGAGGCCGTCCCTGCGCGGCGCACGGCCGGCGTCGTCGCGCGGCAGACGCATTCGGCCTGGGCCTTCGGCATGATGATCGTGGCGGCGGCCCTGCAGGCGCTCCACCGCAACATGATGCGTTCCGCGCTGACCATGCTGGGCGTCTTCATCGGCGTCGCCGCGCTGATCGCCATGGTGGCCGTCGGCCAGGGCGCCAACGAGGCGGTGCGCAAGCAGATCGAAAGCCTCGGCACCAACCTGGTGGTAGTGCTGCCCGGCGCCCGCACCATGGGCGGCGCCCGCGGCGGCTTCGGCAGCGCCTCGACGCTGAGGGTCAACGACGCGCACGCGATTCGCCGGGAGGCGGCGGCGGTGAGCGGGGTGAGCTATCTGATCCGTCAGTCGGGCCAGACGCAATATGCCAACCAGAACTGGACGACCAGCATCCAGGGCGTCAGCCCGAGTTATCCGCCGATGACCAACTGGCGCATCGAGATCGGTCGCGGCATCGAGGAGGAGGACGACGCCAGCGCGGCGCTGGTCGTGGTGATCGGCCAATCCGTCCAGCGGCAGCTGTTCGGCGAGACGACCAACCCGATCGGCGCGCTGATGCAGGTCAAGAGCGTGCCCATGCGCGTCATCGGCGTGCTGGCCAGCAAGGGCCAGACGCCGTTCGGCATGGACCAGGACGACGTGGTGATGATCCCCTTCAACACCGCCGAGCGCAAAGTGCTGGGCGTCGCGGCACCGACGCAGGCGCAGACCCAGCTCAACTGGATCTACCCTTCCCCGCCCAATCCCTACGGGCTCACTACGCACCTGACCGGCTACGTCAACCAGATCTTCCTGCAGGCCGGCAGCCCGAGCGACGTGCAGCCGGCGATCGCCCAGGCGACCGAGATCCTGCGGCGGCGGCACCGCATCAAGCCGGGCGGCGACGACGACTTCTCCGTGCGCAACCTGAGCCAGATCGCGGAAACCGCCGAGAGCTCGAGCCGCATCATGGCGCTGCTGCTCGCGGCGGTGGCCTCAATCTCGCTGGTGGTCGGCGGCATCGGCATCATGAACATCCTGCTGGTCTCGGTGACGGAGCGCACGCGCGAGATCGGCTTGCGCATGGCGATCGGCGCG
This sequence comes from Pseudolabrys sp., assembly GCA_046292265.1. GTDB lineage: Bacteria > Pseudomonadota > Alphaproteobacteria > Rhizobiales > Xanthobacteraceae > Pseudolabrys. Next base: position 187,300 of record JBKBRE010000001.1, read on the forward strand.
CGCCGCCTGCACGTGCTGCTGCAGTTCCTGGCGGAAGCGGTGCTGCTCAGCGTCACCGGCGGCATCGCCGGCATCGCGATGGGGATCGCGTTCTCTCTCGCCATTTCGACGTTCGCGGGCTGGCCGACGCCGATCTCGGCCATGGCCATCGCCGGCGGCTTCCTGTTCTCGGCCGCGGTCGGAATCTTCTTCGGCTATTACCCCGCGCGCAAAGCGGCGCATCTCGATCCGATCGAGGCATTGCGTTATGAGTGAGCCGCCCGGGCGTCGCCGGTTCCGTTACGTCCGACGGTGGCCCGCTCCCTTGCGGTGGAACCGGGGCGACCCCATATGCGTTTACACGGTGATGTCGAGCCGAAAGGCTCCGTCATCGGACGCGGACGGGCCTGGCCCGGACCGCGGTGAACGACCACGATAAGTCAGTGCCGCCGGATGTACGCGCGCTTGGCCTATTCGTGGTCGTTATCATTTGCGGACGCTGCCAGCCGCCGCCAACCGATCCCCGCTGCTTTACACCGGCAGAACTAGCCGGCCGCCGCGCGCCGCGCGAGCGCGGCCTTGAGGCCCCAGCCGGCCACCGCCGCCAGGCCGAGCGAGACGACCACGTTGTAGCCGGCGAGCGAGATGCCGAGGAAGCGCCAGGCGGCCTCGTCGCAACGCACCACGCGGATGCTTTGCAGGCTTTGCATCAGGCTGGAGGCCGAGCCGAAATTTGTGATCGGCCCGCTGCAATCCTGCGGCCCGACCCACCACTTCCATTCCACGCCGGAGTGATAGACGCCAAGCCCGGCGCTCCACAGCATGGCGGCCGCGATCACCGCGAAGCCGGCGATCAGCACCTTGTTGGAGGCGCCGTAATTGGCGCCGAGCCAGAGCAGCGCCGCGAGCGGGACGGAGAAGTAATACGGATGCCGCTGCTCCAGGCAGAGCGGACAGGGCGGATAGCCGAGCACGTACTCGAAGAAGAAGAAGCCGGCGATGGTGGCGAGCCCGACGATCACCACGAGCGCGGCAGCGGCCGGCAGCAGGTCCTTGCGGGCGAGGTCGAGATAGCCGGTCATCGTTGCTCCGAACGCCCCCCGGCGCCCGTCAGGCGGCTACCGGTCCGCCTCCGTCCAGTGGACTTCGGCGCGACAGCCTCCGCCGCTCGCTTCGCCTCGGCTCGCCGAGCCGAAGCTCGACAGAGCGGAGGCTGGTGCCCCTGGCCGGACTCGAACCAGCACGATGTTTCCACCACCTGATTTTGAGTCAGGCGCGTCTACCAATTCCGCCACAGGGGCTTAGCCGGCCGGGACTATAGCCGCGCCGACCCGAGGGTCAACGGCGGCTTTTTCCTGCCGGCGGCCGCGCTTTCGGGGGGCCCGGCGCGCGTTTATGATCGGGACAGCCAAAGGAGCCCTCAATGAACGAAGAAGCCATGAACATGTCGCTGCGCAAATTCCTCAAGGTGGTCGGCGTGACCTCGCAGCAGGAGATCGAGAAGGCCATCCGCGCGGCGGTGGCGAGCGGCAAGCTGGCCGGCAAGAAGAGCCTGCCGGCGCAGATGGTGCTGACCATCGGCGACGTCAGCCTCACCCACAAGGTGGATGGAACCATCGAGCTCGAATAGCCGCGTTACGTTGCAGTGCGGCATCGCAAAAAAGCGCAGGAAACCTCTCCGGCCCCCGTTGGTTTAGGCATGGGTGCTTTGGAAGGAGAACGTAATGACCCGTCTACTTGCTTGCGCGGCCGCCGCGGCCGCTTTCATCGCGCTGGCCCTGCCGGGAACGGCGCAGGCCCGGATGGCGAATCCGGGGCTTAATTCCGCCGTCCCTTCGACGGTGCAGGACGCCCATTACCGGCCGTATCGGCATTACCACAACCGCCGTTACCAGCGCCGTCATGTGAACCGCTATCGTCATTGCTGGAACCAGCGCGTGCGCGTGCGCGTGGCCGGAGGCCACATCGTGTGGCGTACGCACCGCCGCTGCGCCTGGCGCTACCGCTAATCGACCGCTCTGAACGCGGGGCAGCGGCACGGCCGCTGCCCCGCGTTCATAATGCTTTTAGTCAGGCGCCGGCGTTGCGCCGTCCGAAGGCCGACTCCATCTCGCGCCGTACCTTCACCGCGGTGTCGTCGGCATCGACCTCGACGTCCGACCACTTGAGCGCGCCGCCTTCCGGGATGTCGCGCTTGAGCTTGACGTCGTGCGCAAGCCCGAGCGGCAGCAGACCCTGCGCGAGCGAAACATCGGCCGGCGTCTGCTTGCCCCACACGCAGAAGCCGCCCTCGCCGTCGAGCATCTCGCCGGCCTTCAGATTGCGCTTGGCGGTCGCCACCACATCGGAGCGGAAGCCGGTGGGCGCGCCGGTCGGCTCGCGGCGAAGCGCGCAGCTGGCGACCGAGATGCCTAGTTCCAGCCCGATCATGTGGATCGGCCGATAGAGGGCGGCGTATTTGCCGCTCCGGTCCGGCAGCATGGCGTATTCCTTGAAGCAGCGGCGCGCGTAGTCGGTCTCGCCCTCGAACACCACGTAGGTGCCGAGCGCGAGATGGTGTGGCACGTCGCGGCCGTCGCGGTAAACCGACGACGTCACCTCGGTGACGCCTTCCTTCTCCAGCGTGCCGCCTTCCGACTTCGGCTTGCAGATATCGGCGAGCTCGAAGCGCGTCGCCGGCGGAAAATGCAGGCCGTCCGATTGCGGCACCAGGCCCGTGGCGTTGCACACCGCCGTCATCTCGATGCCGGACTTGGTGCCGTCGACGAAGGAATTGAACATTTTCGGATTGATCGACTTGCGGTCGGTGATGTTCAGGCACTTGTCGAGGATGTCCCAGACGTTGTCGGGATTGGACCGGTGATAGTGCGGCTCGTAGCGCGTGCCCTTGCCGGCCGCGATCACCTTGAAGCCCGCGGCGCGCGCCCAATCGACCTGCTCGCAGATGAGCGCCGGCTGGTCGCCCCAGGCGAGCGAATAAACGACGCCGGCCTCTTTGGCGCGGCGCGCCAGCAGCGGGCCGGCGACGGCATCGGCCTCGACGTTGACCATGACGATGTGCTTGCCCGAAGCGATGGTCTTCAGGCAGTGCGCGATGCCCGCGCCCGGCACGCCGGTCGCCTCCACAATCACCTCGATGCGCGGATCGGCGATCAGCGCGGAAGCATCGTCGGTGACCAGCGTGGCGCGCTTCTTGTGCGCGTCGTCAAGCGAGGCGGCGGCATAGGACGACGCCGGCCAGCCGGCGGTGGCGAGCTGACTGCGGGCGCGCCCGACGTCGAGATCGGCGACGCCGACGACGTGCATCCCTTTCGTCAGCCGCGCCTGCGACAGGAACATGGTGCCGAACTTGCCGGCGCCGATGACGCCGACGGTGACCGGCTTGCCGGCAGCCTCGCGCTCGAGAAGTTTTGCGTGGAGATTCACGTTTCCGCTCCGTCAATGACGGCTGGACGGAAACACAGGCGGCAGAGAGAGACAAGCCGCCGCGCGGCCCCTCATCCGACCCGCCTTGCGGGGAGAGGTGAAAAAAGAAAAATCACTGGCAGAGCGCGCGGGACACGAAGGTGATGGTCTTGCAGTCGCCTTCGTTCTTCCGGCCGGACGTCCATACCTTGGCCGGGCACTCCTCGGCGGTGGTCATGTCGAGGCTCTTGCCGGAATCGAAGCCTCGCGCCTTGCAGATCGCGTTGGCGGCGACGATGCAGTCGGGCGCGCCGTTGGGTGCCGTCCTGCATTTCTCGTGCCCTGAGACGACCCGGGTATTGGGGAGGCGCGCGACGGCGTCGGCGGCGTCCTTGGCCCCTTCCGCCGTGGACCGCGCCGCCACCCCGGCGTCGCGGCCGAAGGTTTCGACCTTGCGGCGGGCGTCGCCGAAAGTGGCGCCGATGTTGGCGGCCTGCTCGTCGAACCAGCGCCCGATCGAGCCGAAGAAGCCGGGCTCGTCCTGCCCCGCGCGCGGCGGGGTTCCCTGCGCCGCTGCCGGCGAAGCGATCAGCAGGACGACGGCAAGAACGGCGGCCGGCCGGACCATCCCCGCCGCCCATTCCGGAAAACCGATACTCAGTCGTTTGGTGCCCATGGCCGCTGGTGACGATGCCCCGTCAGCCGCCCGATGGCGGTTTTTCGCCCGAAAGCCGCTCCGCGATCGCCTCCGCGTAAGCCACACTGGTGGCAAAATTGCGAAACGCCGATTCGGTCAAAACAAGTATACCGCGGCCACGATGCCGATGACGACCACCGAGCCGCCGATGAAAACCCATAAACCCAGGCGTTTCTCGATGATATGGCGCGCCCGCTCGCCATAACGGTGCAGCAGGAAGGCGAGCAGGAAAAAACGCGCGCCGCGCGTGATGATCGAAAAGACCAGGAACAGGCCCAGATTGTACTCGGCGAAGCCGGAGGTGATGGTCACCACCTTGTACGGGATCGGCGTCAGGCCCTTGAGCAGGATGATCCAGGCGCCCCATTCGGCATAGGCGGCGCGGAAGGCTTCGACCTTGTCGCCGTAGCCGTAGATCTGGATCAGCCAGGTCCCGACCGAGTCGTAGAGCAGCGCCCCGATCGCGTAACCCACCAGGCCGCCGGCAACCGAGGCCACCGTGCACCAGGCCGCCATCACGTAGGCGCGCGCGGGACGCGCCAGCGCCATGGGGATCAGCATCACGTCGGGCGGGACCGGGAAGAACGAGCTCTCGGCGAAAGAGATCGTCCCCAGGGTCCACATTGCGTGGCGCTTGTGGGCGGCCTCGATGCACCAGTCGTACAGGCGGCGAATAAGGTTACGGGGCGCGGCGGCCTCGGCGGTCATTGCGATAGGCTCACGTCAGGGATGGGCGCGATTTCAGCGGCGCTTGCGGGCGCGCGAAGCGTCCAGGGGCACGACCCGCCGGCGGGCAGGCTGCACCAGATCCTTGGGCACTTTCTCGGCAATCCCGAACATCGTCTCGCGCCGCTTCATCTCGGCCCAGACATCCTCGGGCCGCACCCCAGCGTGTACCCAGAGCACGACGAGATTGTAAAGCAGGTCGGCACTTTCCCGGACCACCGCCTCGGGCTGGCCGTGCATGGCGTCGATGACGACTTCGACGGCCTCCTCGGCGAGCTTTTTGGCCATTTTGGCGCGGCCGGCGCGCAATAGCCGTGCGGTACGCGATTTCGCCGGGTCAGTGCCCCGAACGGCGATCACGGCGTCGTAGAGCCGGGCGACCGAATCAGTCATGCCCCCCAGAATACCTGATCCGCGCGCACGAGCGGTTAACGGCGGCCCTCAGGCCGCGCCAGGACGCCGGTCAGGCTTGCCCTGCCCGGGCCTCCGGCTCAGTACCGGTAAGAGGGTCCGTAGCCGTAATAGCGCGGCGGCGGCGGATAGCCGTAGCCATAATGGCCGTAAAAACGGTGCCGATAGCGGCGCGCCTCCTCGGCGGCGGCGATCGCGCCGATGGTGCCGAGCACCATGCCGAACATCTGCATCGCCGCGCGGCTGTTGCCGCGCCGGTGATAGTGCCGCTTGCGGGCGCTCAGATCGATGGTTCCGACGGCGGCCGCTTCGGGCTTTTTGGGCGCCGCGCTCGCCTGCGGAACGCCGAGCGGCAGCGCGCCGACCGTGAGCGCCGCCGCGAGCGCCAGCGCAATGGAACCGCGGAAGGGATTGATCATGGTCGTTCTCCCATTCTGGGGTGCTGACCATTCAACGCACCGGCACGCGCGATCCTGTGCGCCTGGAACCCGGCACTTTCCGCGACCATGGGCCGCGCTATTCTTCCTCGCTGAGCAACGCCGCGTTGCCGCCGGAAGCGGCGGTGTTGATGGTCACCACCTGCTCGCGCGCGAAGCGATGGATGTAGTTCGGCCCGCCCGCTTTCGGGCCGGTGCCGGAACGGCCGCTGCCGCCGAACGGCTGCGAGCCCACCACCGCGCCGATCATGTTGCGGTTCACGTAGACGTTGCCGTGCGGCAGGCGCGCGGCGACGCGCGCGATCGTCTCGTCGATGCGCGAATGGATGCCGAGCGTCAGCGCGTACTCGCTGGCGGCGATGTCGTCGAGCAGCGTGTCGAGCTCGTCCGCGCGCCAGCGCACGACATGCAACACGGGACCGAACACTTCCTCCTTCAGTTCGCGCGCGCGGTCGAGCGCGATCAGCACGGGCGGCACGTATGTGCCGGCGGCGGGCAACGCGCGCTCGGCGTCCCAGCGGAAGCGGACCGCGCCGCGGCTTTCCCAATCGTCGATCCAGCCGTCGAGCTTCTTCTTCGCGTCGGCGTCGATCACCGGGCCGACATGCGTCGCGGGATCGCGCGGATCGCCGAGGCTCAACTCGCGCGCCGCGCCGGCGACCATCTCGATCACGCGATCGGCGACGTCGTCCTGCACGCACAAGAGGCGCAAGGCCGAACAACGCTGGCCGGCGGAACGGAAGGCCGAGGCGATGACGTCGTCGGTCACCTGCTCGGGCAGCGCGGTGGCGTCGGCGATCATCGCATTGATGCCGCCGGTCTCTGCGATCAGCGGCACGATCGGCCCGTCCTTGGCAGCGAGCGTGCGGTTGATGAGGCGCGCGACTTCCGTCGAGCCCGTGAAGGCGACGCCGGCCACGCGCGGATCGGCGGTCAGCATGCCGCCGACCTTGCCGTCGCCAGGCACGAAATGCAGCGCCGTCGCCGGCACGCCCGCTTCGTGCAACAGCTTCACCGCCGCGCAGGCGACGAGCGGCGTCTGCTCGGCGGGTTTGGCGACCACCGCGTTGCCGGCGGCGAGCGCCGCCGCCACCTGCCCGGTGAAGATCGCCAGCGGGAAATTCCACGGGCTGATGCACACGAATACGCCGCAGCCGCGGGTGCGCAGCGCGTTGCTCTCGCCGGTCGGGCCCGGCAGCGCGCGCGGCGCGAGCGATTGCGCGGCCTCGGCGGCATAGTAGCGGCAATAATCGGCGGCCTCGCGCAGCTCGGCGACGCAGTCGTCCAGCGTCTTGCCGCCTTCGCGCTGCATCAGCGCGATCAGGCGGCCGCGCGCGCGTTCGATCAGGTCGCCGGCGCGCGCGAGCACGGCAGCGCGGTCGCCGGCCGCCATCGCATTCCAATCGGCGAAACCGGCCTGCGCGGCAGCCATGGCGGCGGAGACGATGGCCTCGTCGCCCTCCTGCACGACGCCGATGCCCGAGCCATCGATCGGCGAGATCAGGTCGCGCGCGCGACCGCCCACCGCCACGCCGTCGATGAGCGGCGCGGCCTCCGCCGCGGCCGGCGCCGCCGCGATTTCGGCCAGCAGCGCAGCGAGTGCTTTGCTGTCGCCGAACTCGACGCCCATGGAATTGGGCCGCTGCGGCGCGAACAGATCGCGCGGCAGCGGGATATGCGAATGGCGCGCCCGCTCCGGCGACGCGATAAAGCTCTGCGGCCGCCGCAGGATGGCGGCGACCGGCACCGCCGGATCGGCGGCCACCGACACGAAGGAGGAATTGGCGCCGTTCTCCAGGAGACGGCGCACCAGATAGGCGAGCAGATCGGAATAGCCGCCGACCGGCGCGTAGACGCGGCAGGTCAAAGCCGGGAATTCGTCGAGCAGCTTTTCGTACAGCGCCTCGCCCATGCCGTGCAGGCGCTGGAATTCATAGCCCTCGACGCCGCCGGCATCCTCGATCACGCTCGCCACCGACAACGCGTTGTGGGTGGCGAATTGCGGATAGAGGCGCGGCCGGGCCGCCAGCAGCTTGCGCGCGCAGGCCGCGAAGTTGAGATCGGTCATCGCCTTGCGGGTGAACACCGGGTAGTCGGCAAGGCCGCGCTCCTGCGCGCGCTTGATCTCCGTGTCCCAGTAGGCGCCCTTCACCAGGCGCACCATCAGGCGCCGGTCGAGCGCCTCGGCCGCCGCCGCCAGCCAATCGATCACCGCCGCCGCGCGCTTCTGGTAGGCCTGCACGGCGAGACCGAAGCCGTCCCACCCGGCGAGCGAAGGATCGCCCAGCGCCGCGCCGATCACGTCGAGGGAAAGCTCGAGCCGGTCGGCTTCCTCGGCGTCCACCGTGAAGTTGAGCGCGTGGCTTTTCGCGAGCCGCGCAAGCTCTAGCAGGCGCGGGGTCAATTCGGCCAGCACGCGCGCGCGGGACGTCGGCTCGAAGCGCGGATGCAGAGCGGACAGCTTCACGGAAATTCCCGGCCGGCGCGGCAGCGCGTCGCCGCCGGCGGCGCGGCCGATGGCTTCGATCGCCTGCGCATAGGAGTCGAAATAGCGCGCGGCATCCTGCGCGGTGCGCGCGCCCTCCCCCAGCATGTCGAACGAGTAGAGAAACCGGCGGTTGTCCGCCGCGCGCCTGAGGGCCGCTTCGATCGTTTCACCCAGCACGAAATGCGAGCCGAGCAACCGCATGGCCTGGCGCGTGGCGGCGCGCACCGCCGGCATGCCGAGCCGCTTCACCAGGGAATCGACGATGCCCTGCGGCGTCTCGCCCGGATGGATGATCCTGGCGGTGATGCCGAGCGTCCAGGCCGAGGCCGATACCAGCAGCGCGGCCGAGTGGGCGTCGTGGTGGACCCAGTCGCCGGCCTTGAGCTTGTCCTCGATCAGCCGGTCGGCCGTCTCGGCGTCCGGCACCCGCAGCAGCGCCTCCGGCCAGGACCATCAGCGCCAGCCCCTCCTTGGTGGAGAAGGCATAGGCGTGCAGGAAGTCCTCGACCCCGCCGAGGCCGCCGACGCGGGCGCGGATCGCCTCCACCAGGCCGGCGGCGCGCGCATCGATGCGCACCTCGGGGTCCGGGGGCCGCCCGGGCCCCGCCAGCAGCGCGGCGGCGATGCCCTCGTCGGCCGGCGCATAAGGCGCGCGGAAGGGCGCGATGTCGCAGGCTGCCGCTGCGGGCCCGGGCGCTTGCATGGCGCGACGCCTCCTCAAGTGGCAAGCTTAGCGCAATCCGGCTGATTCTCACCGGCGCGGAACCACCCGGGAGGCTCGCACCCGCGCCCCGGTTAGCCTTACCGGCAAGCACCGCGTCACATTGGCGCGTGCAACCTTGCTCTTTGCTGCGGCTTGCTCTTTCCTCGGCCCCATTCGCGTCGCATGGACGACGCGCGGTCCGACCGCGCCGCCGGACGAACAAGGAAGGATGCGTTTGCCATGGGCGTTCGCCGAACGCGCCGATCGGTCCTGGCGGGCCTTGCGGTCGCCGCCATGCTGGCGACAGGCGACGCGGCGGCGGAAACCCGTCTCTCCTTTACGCTCGATTCCCCCATCCGCGGGCCGTCCGCACCTTTCCTCACGCCGCTCGACTCGGGCGCCTACAAGGCGGAAGGGCTGAACGTCAGCATCGAGCCGGCCGCCGACGCTATGGAGCCGATCACCCGCGTGGCGTCCGGCGCGTTCGACATGGGCTTTGCCGACGTCAACGCGCTCATCCGCTTCCGCGATGCGAACCCCAAAACGCCGGTCAAGGCCGTGTTCATGGTCTACAACCGCCCGGCCTACGCGATTATCGCGCGCAAGAGCCGCGGCATCGCCGGCCCGAAAGACCTCGAAGGCAAGAAGATCGGCGCGCCCGCCGCCGACCCGGCCGCGGCGCAATGGCCGCTCTTTGCGCAATTGAACGGGATCGACGCCGGAAAGGTGACGATCGAGAACGTCGGCATGCCGGTGCGCGAACCGATGCTGACCGCCGGCCAGGTGGATGCGATCACCGGACTGACCTTCCGCTCCTACATCAACCTCAAGGACCGGGGCGTTCCGCTCGACGACATCGTCGTTCTGCTGATGGCCGACCACGGGGTCGAGCTCTACGGCAACGCCATCATCGTCAATCCAAAGTTCGCCGCCGAGAACCCGGAAGCGGTCCGCGGCTTCCTGCGCGCCTATTTGAAGAGCCTGAAGGAAACCGTGCGGCGGCCGGGGCGCGCGGTCGATTCCGTGCTCAAGCGCGAGGAAGGGCTGAAGCGGACGACCGAATTCGACCGTCTCTCGTCCGCGATCCACGATAGCATCGCCACGCCCGAGGTTCGGGCGAACGGCTACGGCGACATCGACCGAGTGCGTTTTGCGCGCGCCATCGACCAGATCGCACAGGCCTACAAGTTCAAGAACGAAAAGCCCAAGCCGGACGACATCTTCGACGCGTCGTTCCTGCCGGCGGCCGGCGAGCGGCGCTATCCCTGAAGAATGACGGCGCGCCGGATCAGGCGGCGCTCGTGGCCCCCCGCGTTCCGGTCCTCGGGGTATGCGCGGCGCCTTCGAACGGACGGTGGATGAGCGTCGCGATCTCGTCGGCAAGCTGCTCGTAGGCGGCGCGTTCGCCGCCTTCGCGCACATAGACGCCGCTGTAGAGGTCCGGCAGCTTCGGCAGCGGCGCATCATCCCAGATGTTCATCCCAAGCATGACGGCGCGACGGCGGGTGATCGACATCACCCCAAGGCCGGCATTGACGGCGTTCAACAGGCTGTTCAGGCTCGGGCCGGTGAAGACGCTTTCCCAGTCGATCCCGGCCCCCCGCAGCGCCTTCACGGCATGGCGGTGGTAGGTGCAGGGCTCGCCAAAGGACACGAGCGGCACCGGGCGGTCCGGATCGAACTGCGTGTTGGCGCCGCGGATCCAGACCACCTCCTGTTCCGCACTGTGACGCGCATCAGTCGGACGCTTCATGGACAAGGCGATCAGGACGTCGATCTCGCCGGCGTGCAGCTGCCGCATCAGCGAATCGTAGAAGTCGGTGCGGACGCTGTAGCGCACGTCGGGCCAATGGGCGCGGAACCGCGCCAGCGTCTCCGGCAGGTTGGAGGCCACGTAGTCGCTCGGCGTGCCGACGCGGATGACGAGTTCCGGCTTCGGCGCGGTTCCATTGAGGCCGACGATCTCGTCGTTGATCGACAGCAGGCGGCGCGCGTAGGCGACGACCGCATCTCCGTGCGGCGTCAGGCTGACGCCGGAGGTGCTGCGGTCGAAGATATCGCCACCGAGCAGGAACTGGAGCCGCTTGATCTGCGCGCTGACCGCCGGCTGCGTAACGCCGAGGAAGGCGGCCGCCTTGGTGAAGCTGCGCATATCGACGACCGCGACCAGCGTGCGGAGCAGGTCCGTCGGAATATTCGTCATTTCGCCCCCTTCAAACCGACGCGGCTTGTAAAAGAATTCTAGCACGCCGAAGCGCGCCGTCGATCAAATTACCGGGAGGATATAGTTTTAATTCCAACCATATGGGCGGTGGTACCGCAGTCACCGCACAAAACAACGGCCGCGCGGGCTATTTGATGCGCTCGAGCACGCTGACGTAGTTCGCCACCGCCGTGCCGCCCATATTGAAGACGCCGCCAAGGCGCGCATTCCTTACCTGCAGATCGCCGGCATCGCCGGTGAGCTGCATGGCGGTCAGCGCGTGCATCGAGACGCCGGTGGCGCCGATCGGATGGCCCTTCGCCTTGAGGCCGCCGGACGGATTGACCGGCAGCTTGCCATCCTTCTGCGTCCAGCCCTCCTTGATCGCGATCGCGCCCTGTCCTTCCGGCGTCAGACCCATTGCTTCATATTCAATGAGCTCCGCGATGGTGAAACAGTCGTGCGTCTCGACGAAGGACAGGTCGCCGAGCTGCATCCCCGCTTTGGCGAGCGCGCGCTGCCACGCGAGCGAGCAGCCTTCGAACTTGAGGATGTCGCGCTTCGACATCGGCAGGAAGTCCTGCACGTGCTCGGCCGCGCGGAAGGCGACCGCGCGCTTGAGGCTGAGCGCCGTCTCCACGTCCGCCAGCACCACCGCGGCGGCGCCGTCCGAGACCAGCGAGCAGTCGGTGCGCTTGAGCGGGCCGGCGACGCGCGGGTTCTTTTCGCTTTCGGCGCGGCAGAAGTCGTAGCCGAGGTCCTTGCGCATCTGCGCATAAGGATTGCCCACCCCGTTCTTGTGGTTCTTGGCGGCGATCAGTGCGAGGGCGTCCGACTGGTCGCCCCACTTCTGGAAATAGAGGCCGGCGATATGGCCGAAAATGCCGGCGAAGCCGCCGTCGATGTCGGCCTCCTCGCGAACGTAGGAAGCCTTCAGCAGGTTGCGCCCGATCTCGGCCGCGGGCGTGGCGGTCATCTGTTCCACCCCGACGACCAGCACGATGCGGGACGCGCCGGCGGCGATCGACTTGAGGCCCTGATGTACCGCGGCCGATCCGGTGGCGCAGGCGTTCTCGACCCGCAGCGCCCGCTTGAAGCGGAGGTCGGGCGCGGCCTGCAATACCAGCGAGGCGGTAAAATCCTGTGCCGAGAAGCCGGCGTTGAAGTGACCGAGCACGATCTCGTCCACGTCCCGGGCGGCAACGCCCGCATGGGCGAGCGCATCGGAGGCGGCGCGCACGATCAGGCTTTCGACCGTCTCGCCGTTAATCTTACCGAACGGGGTGTGGGCCCAGCCGACGATGCAGGCAGTCATGCGCGGTCTCCCTTGCCGAACTTTGGTCGTATTACCCGGCGAAAAAGCAAAGTCACCATATAACAAACCCGGGGCCGGGCCGACTTTGCCTCTCCTCCTTCTCTCCTATAGTTTAGCACAGTATCTGCTGTGGAACTTGAGCCGCTTCCGAGGCCCGAGCAACCGACCGGACCGCGAGTCATGACATTTCGTTCGAGGCCCCGCTGTCGCGCCTTCGTCCTCGGCATCGCCGCGGCGGGGCTCCTGTCGGCGGCGACCGTCTCGCGTGCGAGCGCCGAAGCGCTGCTGCTGATCGAGGCCTCCACCGGCAAGGTGCTGCACGCCGAGAACGCCACCTATCCGTGGTATCCGGCATCGGTCACCAAGGTAATGACCGCCTACACCACCCTGCGCGCCATCAAGGAAGGCCGGATCACGCTCAACACGCTGCTCACGGTGAGCCGCAACGCGGCGGCGCAGCAGCCCACCAAGATGGGCTTCAAGATCGGCACCACCGTCACCGTCGACAACGCGCTGAAGATGCTGATGGTGAAGTCGGCCAACGACATCGCCGTGACCATCGCCGAAGGCGTCGGCGGCTCGATGGAAGGCTTCGCCGACCTGATGAACGCCGACGCACGTCGGCTCGGCATGACGCAGTCGCATTTCGTCAACCCGAACGGGCTGCCGGCCGAGAATCACGTCTCCTCGGCGCGCGACCTCGGCATTCTGGCGCGCGCGCTGATCCGCGAATTTCCGGAATACGATTCCTACTGGCACATCTCCGCCATCCGCTACGGCAACCGCGTGATGCGCAACTACAATGCGCTGGTCGACCGCTATCCGGGCACGGACGGCATGAAGACCGGCTTCATCTGCGCCTCCGGCTACAACGTGGTGGCTACCGCCACCCGCAACGGCCGCCGGCTGATCGCGGTAGTGCTCGGCTCCTATTCGGGCCTCGTGCGCGCGCAGAAGGCCGCGCAGCTTCTCGAGCGCGGCTTCAACAGCGGCGGACTGTCCTGGCTGACGCCTGCGCTCGGCACGGTGGATGCGCTGGCGCCGATCGACGCACAGCCGCCGAACCTGCGCGAGGAAATGTGCGGCGGCCACCGGCGCAAGCCCGCCGCCGAGGACAACGAAGAAGAGCAGCCGGAAGACACGACCGTCGCCAGCGGCGAGAGCGGCAACGCCCAGGCCTTCATGCTGTCGAACCTGAAGCCGAACAACGGCAAGTTCGTGCTCGGCCCGCCGGTCGAGACCGCGGCGCCCGTGGTCGTGTTCACCGGTCCGGCCAGTCATCCGGACACCGTGCCGCAGACCGCCTCCGCTCCGGCCAAGAAGAAGAAGACTGCGGCGAAGCCGGCCGCGGCCGAAAAGCCGGCGGCGAAGCCCGCCAGGAAGCCGGCGCAGGCCGCCAAGAAGCCCAAGCCGAAAGTCTCGTCGGCCGGGCAATGAGCTTCGCCGACGACAAGCCGAGCCGGCGCGAGCCGCCGCAGCCCATTCCACTCACGGTGCTCACCGGCTTCCTCGGCGCCGGCAAGACCACGCTGCTCAACCGGCTGCTGAAGGATCCGGCGCTCGCTGAGACCGCGGTCGTGATCAACGAGTTCGGTGAGGTCGGCCTCGATCACCTGCTGGTCGAATACGTCAGCGACAACGTGATGCTGCTGCAATCGGGCTGCCTGTGCTGCACCATGCGCGGCGACCTGGTGGACGCGCTGGAAACCCTGCTTCGCGATCTCGACAACCACCGCTGCAAGTTCAAGCGCGTGCTGCTGGAGACTACCGGGCTCGCCGATCCGGCGCCGGTGCTGCACACGGCGATGGCACATCCTTATCTCGTGCTGCGCTACCGGCTCGACGGCGTGGTGACCGTGGTCGATGCGGCGAACGGCGAAGCCACGCTCGACGCGCACGCCGAGGCGGTGAAGCAGGCGGCGGTGGCCGACCGCATCGTGCTGACCAAGACCGACATCGCCGGCGCGGCGCAGATCGAGGAGATCGTCGCGCGCCTGCGCGAGCTCAACCCGGCCGCGCCCATTCTCGACGCCGCCAAGGGCGAGGCGACCGCGGAGCGCATCCTCAACAGCGGCCTGTTCGATCCCGAACGCAAGATTCCCGACGTGAAGAAGTGGCTGGCGGCGGAAGCCTATGCCGCCGCGCATGCGCATCATCATCATCATCATCATCACGACGTGAACCGGCACGACGAGCACATCGCCTCGTTCGTGCTGACCGCCGACCAGCCTATCCCCGGCGGCACGCTGGAGATGTTCCTCGAATTGCTGCGCGCCAACTACGGCGCGCAGATCCTGCGGCTGAAGGGCATCGTGAAGCTCGCAGAGATGCCCGACACCCCGGTGGTCGTGCACGGCGTGCAGCATGTGTTCCACCCGCCGGCGCGGCTCGAGCGCTGGCCGGACGAGGACCGCCGCACCCGGCTGGTCTTCATCACCCGCGACCTGCCCGAGCGCACCGTGCGCGAGCTGTTCGAGGCCTTCCTCGGCACGCCGGGCGTCGACCGGCCGGACCGTACGGCGCTCACCGACAACCCGCTGATCCCGTTCGGCGGCCGCTGAGCGCGCTGCCGGTCAGGCTGCGCCAGGCGCGACGTCATCGGCCTTGCACCTCCCTGCCATTCGACTCATGCTTGCTGCGAATCGCCGGCCGGCGCCGACCGGCGGCGCCAGGGAGAGTTCATGGAACGGCTGTGGCTGCGGCATTATCCGCCGGGCGTTCCCGCCGACATCGATGCGTCCCGCTACGCCTCGCTGGCGGCGATGTTCGAGGAGAGCTTCGAGAAGTTCGCCGCCCGCGACGCCTGCGTCTGCATGGGCTCGCGGCTCACCTATGCCGGGCTGGACGAGCGCTCCCGCGCCTTCGCCGCCTATCTGCAAGCCCTCGGCCTCAAGCGCGGGGCACGCGTCGGGCTGATGATGCCGAACGTGCTGCAATATCCGGTGGCGATCGCGGCCGTGCTGCGCGCCGGTTTCGTCGTGGTCAACGTCAACCCGCTTTACAAGCCGCGCGAGCTCGAATTCCAGCTCGCCGACGCCGGCGCCGAAGCCATCGTCGTGCTCGAGAACTTCGCCTCGGTGCTGCAGGAGGCCCTGCCGCGCACGGGCGTGAAGCACGTCATCATCGCGCGCATGGGCGACATGCTCGGGCTCGCCAAGGGCGCCCTGATCAACGGCGTGGTGCGCCACGTCAAGAAGATGGTGCCCGCCTATACGATCCCCGGCGCGGTGATGTTCAACACGGCGATCGCCGTCGGCCGCAGGCTGCCCTTCGACAAGCCTGCACTCGCACCTGACGACGTCGCCTTCCTGCAATACACCGGCGGCACCACCGGCGTCGCCAAAGGCGCAACGCTCCTGCACCGCAACCTCGTCGCCAATGTGCTGCAGATCGAGGCCTGGCAGGCGCCGATGCTGGCGCAGCCGCCGCTGGTCGACGGCCTGATGATCGTGACCGCCCTGCCACTCTATCATATCTTCGCGCTGACGGCCTGCTTCCTGTTCGGTGTGCGCAACGGCGGCACCTGCCTGCTGATCCCGAACCCGCGCGACATTCCCGCGCTTATCAAGACGCTGCGGAAAGTGAAAGTGAACTGCTTCCCGGCAGTGAACACGCTGTACAACGCGCTGCTGCATCACCCGCGCTTCAAGGAGATCGACTGGAGCCTGCTCAAGTGCGCCGTGGGCGGCGGCATGGCCGTGCAGAAGCCCGTCGCCGACGCCTGGTTCGCCGCGACCGGCAAGCCGATCATCGAAGGCTACGGCCTGTCGGAAACCTCGCCGGTGCTCACCTGCAACCGCGGCGACGACGCCGAATGGACCGGCACCATCGGGCTGCCGCTGCCGTCCACCGAGATTTCGATCCGCGACGAGCAGGGCCACGCGCTTCCGCCCGGCCAGCAGGGCGAAATCTGCGCGCGCGGCCCGCAGGTGATGCCGGGCTATTGGGAGCGGCCGCAGGAAACCGCGCTGGTGATCACGCCGGACGGCTTCTTCCACACCGGCGATATCGGCGTGATGGACGACGAAGGCCGCGTGCGCATCGTCGACCGCAAGAAGGACATGATCGCCGTGTCGGGCTTCAAGGTGTTCCCCAACGAGATCGAGGAAGTGGCCATGAGCCACGGCGGGCTGATGGAATGCGCCGTGGTCGGCGTGTCCGACGCGCATTCGGGCGAGGTGCCGAAGCTCTTCGCGGTGAAGAAGAACCCGGACGTGACAAGCGCCGAGCTGCACGCGTTCCTGAAGGATCGCCTCGCCGGCTACAAGGTGCCGCGACACATCGAATTCCGCGACGAATTGCCGAAGAGCAATGTCGGCAAGATCCTGCGCCGCGCGCTGCGCGACGAAGCCGCCCACGCGGCGCACTGACATGGCCGACAGCCCTGCGACCGTGAAGCCGTCCGAGGTCGTCACCTTCTGGCGCGAAGCCGGCCCGGCGCGCTGGTTCAGCAAGGACACGGCTTTCGACGAGGAGATCCGCACCCGTTTCCTCGCAACATACGAAGCCGCCGCGGACGGTCGCTTGCGCGACTGGGAAGCGAACGCGGAAGGCGCGCTGGCGCTGCTCATCCTGCTCGATCAGTTTCCACGCAACATGTTCCGTGGGCAGGCGCGCGCCTTCGACGCCGATTCGCTGGCGCGCGCGATCGCGGCGGGCGCGCTGGTGCGCGGCTTCGACGCGCAGGTAGCGCCGAACATGCGCAGCTTCTTCTACCTGCCGTTCGAGCACTCCGAGGACATGGCCGACCAGGAGCGCTGCATCGCGCTCTACAAGGCGAGCGGCGACGCCGACGGGCTGAAATGGGCCGAGCTGCACGCCGACATCATCCGCCGCTTCGGCCGCTTCCCCCACCGCAATGCCGCGCTCGGACGCCCCACGACGGCGGAGGAGCAGGCGTTTCTCGACGGCGGGGGCTTTGCCGGGTAGTGCGTTGACCGTCGTCCCCGCGAATGCGGGGACCCAGTACGCCGCAGCGTCAGAGGCCTTGCCATAAGCGCCATTGTCGGTGAGTACTGGATGCCCGCTTTCGCGGGCATGACGGCAGAACATGTGTGACCGCATGACCGACTTCCACGGCGTCTTTCCCTATCTCGTCTCGCCCATCGATGCGCAGGGGCGCATTCTCACCGACGTGCTGGGCAGGCTTTCCGACGACCTGATCAAGGCCGGCGTGCACGGCCTGACGCCGCTCGGCTCGACCGGCGAATTCGCCTATCTCGACCGCGCGCAGCGCGCCGCAGTGGTGAAGGCGACCATCGAGGCGGCGAACAAGCGCGTGCCGGTGGTCGCCGGCGTCGCCTCGACCTCGACCGCCGACGCGGTGGCGCAGGCGAAAGAGCACGAGAAACTCGGCGCCGACGGCATCCTCGCCATCTGCGAAGCCTATTTCCCGCTCAAGGACGCGCAGGTCGAGGCCTATTTCCGCGCCATCGCCGACGCGGTGAGCATCCCGGTGGTGCTCTACACCAACCCAAATTTCCAGCGCAGCGACCTGACACTGGACGTGATCGCTCGGCTCTCCGAGCATCCGCGGATCCGCTACATCAAGGACGCCTCCACCAATACCGGCCGCCTGCTCTCGATCATGAACCGCGCGCCGAACATGAAGGTGTTCTCCGCCTCGGCGCATATTCCGGCGGCGGTGATGCTGATCGGCGGCGTCGGCTGGATGGCGGGTCCCGCCTGCATCGTGCCGCGCCAGAGCGTGAAGCTCTACGAGTTGTGCAAGGCGCAGAAGTGGACGGAGGCGATGGCGTTGCAGCGCGAGATGTGGCGGGTCAACGAGGCCTTCGCCCGCTTCAACCTGGCGGCCTGCATCAAGGCGGGCCTGCAGATACAGGGCTATGCCGTCGGCGAGCCGGTGCCGCCGCAGAGCGCGCTGAGCGCGGAAGACCGCAAAACTGTCGAAGGGATACTTTCGTCCTTGCCCTGACCTGCGGCAGCGTTGTCCGCTCATTCCCGCGAAAGCGGGAGTCCAGCGCTGGGTCCCCGCTTTCGCGGGGACGAGCGGATAAAAGCTTTCCGGCCTGACCCAACCGAATGTTAACGATTCCTTGCTACCCGGGTGCGATGGCCATGCCGTCGCTCGCATCCCGGCAGCCGCCGGCCGACGCCGCCGCGGTTGACCGCGCCCCCCCGGCCGCGCCCGAGCCTTCAATGGCGGCGCGCCTGATCGCGCGCGTTAAATCCATCCTCGCCGACAACAGCGACAACCGGCTGGCGCAGCTCGTTGCCGGCAAGGTGTTCCTGGTGCGCGTCGGCTCGGCGGTGCTGGCGCTGGTCAGCCAGGTTTTGCTGGCGCGCTGGATGGGCTCGTTCGAGTTCGGCATCTTCATCTACGTGTGGACCTGGGTGCTGATGATCGGCGCGCTGTCCGATCTCGGGCTCGCGGCGGCGGCCAAGCGCTTCGTGCCCGAATACACCGAGCTCGGCGCGCTCGACCACCTGCGCGGTTTCCTGTCCGGCTCGCGCTGGCTCGCCTTCGGCATCGCCACCGCCATGGGCCTCGTCGGCGCGCTCGGCGTCACGGTGCTCGCGCCCTGGCTCGATCACTATGCCATCATCCCGCTCTATCTGGCCTGCCTCACCATCCCGATCTACGGGCTGGTGCAGGCGCAGGCCGGCATCGCGCAATCCTACGACTGGCCGAACCTCGCGCTGATGCCGTTCTACATCTGGCGGCAGCTCGCCATCACCGTGCTGATGGGAGGGGCGTGGTTCTTCGGCGCGCCGACCGACGCGGTGACCGCGATGCTGATCGCGGTGGCCACGACTTACCTGGTGACGGTCGGCCAGCTCGTCGTGCTCAACCGCCGCATCGCCGCGAAAGTGCCGGCCGGGCCGCGCAGCTATCAGCCCAGGATCTGGCTCGGCACCGCGCTGCCGCTGTTCGTCGTCGACGGCTTCTATTTGATGCTCACCTACGTCGACATCCTCGCGCTCGAGCACTTCAGCACGCCCGACCAGGTCGCCCACTACTACGCCGCCGCGCGCCTGCTCGCCATCGTCGCCTTCGTCTACTTTGCCATCGCCGGCGCGACGACGCACAAGTTCACGCAGTACCACGTCGCCGGCGACAAGGAGCGGCTCGCGGCGTTCTTCAGGGAGATGACGCGCTGGACCTTCTGGCCGTCGCTTGCCGTCTGCGCCGGCATTCTCCTGTTCGGCCGGCCGCTCTTGACGCTGTTCGGGCCCGGGTTCGATGCGGCCTACGCGGTGATGTTCATCCTCTCGGTTGGCATGCTGGCGCGCGCCGCGGTCGGCCCGGCCGAGCGGCTGTTGACCATGCTGGGCGAGCGCAAGCCCTGCGCGGCGATCTACGCCATCGCCTTCATGATCAATCTGGTGCTCTGCATCGCGCTCATCCCGCGCATGGGCATCGAAGGCGCGGCGCTGTCGACCTCGGTCGCGCTGGTCGCCGAGTCGATCATGCTTTACCGCGTCGCCCAGCGCCGCCTCGGCTTCCACGTGTTCATCATGGGCGGTAAGGCGGCCTCGCCCTGAGCGGCTCGGCGCGAATGCGCCGAGCCTCGAAGGGCCCGTGCCCGTCATCCTTCGAGGCGCGCAAGAGCGCGCACCTCAGGATGACGGTTCGAGGCTCACGCCTTCTCCCTAAGCAATCGCCGGATCACCTTGCCCGTCGTGGTCATCGGCATGGCGTCGATGAAGGCGACCTCGCGTGGATATTCGTGGGCGGAGAGCCGCGTGCGCACAAAGCCCTGGATGTCCGCGGCAAGGGCCTCACTCGGGGGGTGACCGGGCTTGAGCACGATGAAGGCCTTCACGATCTCAGTGCGCACCGCATCCGGCTTGCCGACCGCGGCGGCGAGCGCCACGGCGGGATGGCGGATCAGGCAATCCTCGATCTCGCCGGGCCCGATGCGGAATCCGGACGAAGTGATGACGTCGTCGTCGCGGCCGACGAAGCTGATGTAGCCCTCCTCGTCCACCACGCCCTGGTCCCCGGTGGTCATCCAGTCGCCGATGAATTTTTCGCGCGTGGCCTCCGGCCGGCCCCAGTATTCGAGGAACATCACCGGGTCGGGCCGCTTCACCGCGATCTGGCCGATCTCGCCCGGCTTCACCGCGTTGCCGTCGCGGTCGATCACCGCCACCACGTGGCCGGGCACCGGCTTGCCGATGGCGCCCGGCTTGAGCATGCCCAGCTGCGCGCAGGAGCCGAGCACGAGATTGCATTCGGTCTGGCCGTAGAATTCGTTGATGGTCAGATCGAAGGCCTCCCTGCCCCACTCCAGCGCCTCGATGCCGAGCGACTCGCCGCCCGAAGCCACGCGGCGCAGCTTGAATGCGTGGCGGCCGCGCGGATTGGGCACCGCGCGCATCATGCGCAGCGCGGTCGGCGGGATGAAGGCGTTGCGCACGCCGACGCGCGCCATCAGCGCGAAGGCCTCCTCCGGATCGAACTTCTCGATCCTGCGGGCGATGACCGGCACGCCGTGGTGCAGGCTCGGCAGCAGCACGTCGAGCAGGCCGCCGGCCCAGGCCCAGTCGGCCGGCGTCCAGTAATTGTCGCCGTGCTGTGGGAACGGATAGAGCGGCAATTCGGCGCCGGGCAGATGGCCGAGCAGCACGCGGTGCGCATGCAGCGCGCCCTTCGGCTGGCCGGTGGTGCCGGAGGTGTAGATCATCATCGCCGGATCCTCGGCGGCGGTGTCCACGGGCGAGAAGTCGGACGAGGCTTTGGCCAGCTGATCCGCGAAGTTCCCCGCCCCCTCGTCCGCGCCGTCAACGGATAGCACGCATTTGAGCCCTGGGACCTCGCCGCGGATCTCCGTCAACTTCGCCACGCCTTGCGCGTTGGTGATCAGCGCGGCGGCGCCGGAGTTCTGCAGGCGGTAGGAGAGCGCGTCGGGGCCGAACAGCACCGCGATCGGCAGCGCGACCGCGCCGAGCTTGTAGACCGCGATGTGAACGGCCGGCACTTCCGGCGCCTGCGGCAGCATCAACGCGACGCGGTCGCCGCGCTTGACGCCGTGCGCGCGCAGCACGTTGGCGAGCCGGTTGGAGGTCTCGCGCAGCCAGCCGAAGGTGATCTTCTCGTCGGCGCCGTCGGCGCGGATGTTGAGGATGGCGAGCCGGTTCGGGTCCTGCGCCGCCCAGCGGTCGCAGATGTCGACGCCGATGTTGTAGCGCTCCGGCACCGCCCAGCGGAATTGGCGGTAGAGCGTGTCGTAGTCGCGCACGGCGTTTCCCAGCATGGCGGGAAGCTAATGAGGACGAAGCGCGCGGTCTAGTGCCTCACCCGTCACGACGACGTCCGCGCTTGGCGGCGCAGCGCCTTGAGCTCCTCGAAGCGGGCGGTGACGTCGCGCATCACAGCGATCAGACCGCAGACCGCACCCTGCTCGTCCTTCAAGGCGGCGAGCGTGAAGTCGATCGAAAGTGTGGCGCCGTCCTTGCGCATACTCGGCACCGAAAGCGTGTCGCCGCCGGCGTAGCGGCTTTGCCCGGTGCTCATCATCTTGTCGTAGCCTTCCCAGTGCCGCGCGCGCAGCCGCTCAGGAATGATGATGTCGAGAGATTGGCCGACCGCCTCGGCAGCGCCGAAACCGAACACGCGCTCGGCGCCCGCATTCCAGAAGCGGATGACGCCGTCGCGGTCGCAGGCGACGATGGCGTCGCCCAGGCTGTGCAGCACGGCTGCGGCGACGGCGGCGGGCGCGAAGCCGTCCGCCATGCTCACAGCCGCGCCGGCTGGCGGCCGCGCCCGCGCCCGCCGTCCGTCATCTCGATCGCCAGCAGGCCGCGCAGCGCCGAGCGCGGCTTCACCAGGTCGGCGAGCGTGTAGTCGTCGAGCGCCTCGAAGAAGGCCTCGCTGGCGCGGCTCAGCGCGCGCTTGAGCACGCAGCCCGGCGCGATGGCGCAGGGTTGCGTCTCGGCCGTGAAGCAGGGCACCAGCGCGATGTCCTGCTCGGTGTGGCGCACCACCTCGCCGAGGCCGATCTCGCCGGTCGGGCGGGCGAGCCTGAGCCCGCCGCTGCGGCCGCGCACGGTCTCGACATAGCCGGCCAGCCCGAGCTGGTGCGCGACCTTCATCAGGTGGTTCTTGGAGATGCGGTAGCGCGCGGCGATCTCGCTGATGGTGGCAAGTTCGTCGTCCTTCAGCGCGAGATACATCAGCATCCGCAGCGCGTAGTCGGTGTAGACGGTGAGGCGCATGCAAGGGTCCTCCGCGCTAGGCGCATGGAAAAGATGTATCCTGAATATTGCTTTTTAGCAAGCGGCCTGTAAGATGCAGCCACTATACATCTTAGGAGCCGTCTTATGGCCACCTCCCTCGGCGCGGCTCTGGCCCGCCTGCTCCTCCTGCCCGGCGACCTCGCCCTCTCCTTCACGGGGCTCGACGGCGACGACAAACGCGAACTGGTGCGCATGCTGGTGAACTCGCTGGTCTGGATCGTGATCGGCATGGCGGTCGCGGTGGTGGTGACGTGAACGAGATCCCGATCCGCCTCGCCCGCCCGGACGGCCCGCTGACCGAGGAAGCGATCGGCCGGCTGGTCGACACCTTCTACGCCAAGGTGCGCGTGGATGCGGAGCTCGGCCCGGTGTTCAACGGCGCCATTGCCGACTGGGGGCCGCACCTCGAGACCATGCGGCGATTCTGGTCGTCGGTGATGCTGACCAGCGGCAAGTACAAGGGCAACCCAGTGGCAGCGCACCAGCGCGTGCCGGGCATCGAGATGAAGATGTTCGCGCGCTGGCTCGCGCTGTTCGACGAGACCTGCCGCGAGCTGTTCGACCCGCCGCTTGCCGCGGCGTTCGGCGGCAAGGCGCGGCGCATCGCCGAGAGTCTGCAATTCGCGCTGTTCTACCGGCCCGACCGGCCCTGGCCGCCGAGAGCATCGTGACCTACGTCGTCACCGACAATTGCATCAAGTGCAAGTACATGGATTGCGTAGAGGTATGTCCGGTGGACTGCTTCTACGAGGGCGAGAACATGCTCGTCATCCATCCGGACGAGTGCATCGACTGCGGCGTGTGCGAGCCGGAATGCCCGGCGGAAGCGATCCTGCCCGACAGCGCCAGGGGGCTGGAGAAGTGGCTCACGCTCAATGCGGACTATGCGAAGAAATGGCCGAACATCACGGTCAAGCGCGATCCGCCGGCGGACGCCAAGGAGTTCGACGGCGTGAAGGAGAAGTACGAGAAGTATTTCTCGCCGGAGCCCGGGCAAGGGGATTGAGCGAGCCGGGCGCGCGATCTTGCAAAGAGCCGGGGGAACGGCTGGTGTTCGAGCCCTACACCGAGGAGGTCCACGAGGAGACGTTCGAGTGGATCGCCGCCCACGGCATCTTCCCGGAAGACAAGATGGGCAGCAGTGAGTACGAGCGGGCCCTTTTTCGCTGGGGTGAGGGGCGGCTGCGCCGCTTGAATGAACCCTCGTCTCGGCCAAGGGAGCCGGCCATGACGGAGCGTTTCGGAGCTACTCACCATTCGCGAATGTGCACTGCACAATAGTGGGACGCCCAACCGACTGGCCGCTGCCGCGTGCGCGCTAAGGCCCGCCCACATTTACCAAGCGGCGCAATATGCCGCGCCTCCCCGCGCGGCGCTTTTCTTTAGGTGCAAGGTCGGGCATTCTCCGCCCCAAGGATCGTTCGTTGTATCCTTGGGGAGGAAGATGATGAAAAAAGCACTCTATGCCAGCCTGGCGCTTGCCGCGTCGGTCGCACTGACGGGCGCTGCGCAGGCGCAAGAGACGATCAAGATCGGCGTCATCAGCGCCTATTCGGGCCAGTTCGCCGACACCGCCGCGCAGATCGACAACGGCATCAAGCTCTACATGAAGCAGCACGGCGATACCGTCGCCGGCCGCAAGATCGAGATCATCCGCAAGGACACCGGCGGCCCGAACCCGGACGTCGCCAAGCGGCTGGCGCAGGAACTGGTTGTGCGCGACAAGGCCGACATCCTGGCCGGCTTCACGCTCACGCCGGAAGCCTTGGGCGCCGCCGGCGTCTCCGCCGAGGCGAAGAAGCTTCAGGTCGTGATGAACGCGGCGACCTCGGTGATCACCGAACGCTCGCCCTACATCGTGCGCGTGTCGCTGACGCTGCCGCAGATCGGCGAAACGCTCGGCAAATGGGCCGCCACCAAGGGTGGGATGAAAAAGGCCTACACGATGGTGACCGACTTCGGGCCCGGCATCGACGCCGAGCAGGCCTTCCAGCGCGCCTTCAAGGCGGCCGGCGGCGAGATCGTCGGCTCCGTGCGCATGCCGATCGCGAACCCGGACTTCTCCGCCTTCGTGCAGCGCGCCAAGGACGTGAACCCGGAATCGATCTTCGTGTTCGTGCCGGGCGGCGCCCAGCCGGCCGCGCTCGGCAAGGCCTTCGCCGAACGCCAGATCGATCCCAACAAGGTCAAGATCATGTCGACCGGCGAGCCGGTGGACGAAACCGCGCTCAAGGCCATGGGCGACATCGCGATCGGCCGCCTGAGCGCCTGGCACTACGACTACACCCACAAGTCCAAGATGAACGAGGACTTCGTGAAGGCGTTCAACGCCGAGTTCAAGCGCAACCCGGACTTCTTCGCGGTCGGCGGCTACGACGGCATGCACCTCATCTATGAGGCGCTGAAGAAGACCGGCGGCAAGACCGACGGCGACGCGCTGGTCGCCGCCGCCAAGGGCATGAAGTGGGAAAGCCCGCGCGGTCCGGTCGCGATCGATCCGGCGACCCGCGACGTCGTGCAGACGGTCTATATCCGCCGCGTCGAGAAGGTCGGCGGCCAGATCGTGAATGTCGAGTTCGACAAGGTCGAGAACGTCAAGGACCCGACGCACAAGTAAGCGCCGACCGAGACGAACCACGGCTTGGGGATGGGGCGATCGGTCGCGGTCGCCCCATCCGCACATGAGAAACCCGGTCTTTGGCTCTTCATTCCGGTTTCCGTGCTTGCGCGCGGGCCGAGGAATGGCCAAAAGACTGCGCGAATATGATCGTAAAGGGTAATCGCTTCCGCCATGCTTCCTCCCGTCTTCGGCGTTCTGTTCGACGGCATTGCCTACGGGATGCTGCTCTTCGTGCTGTCGGTCGGCCTTTCGGTGACGCTCGGGTTGATGAACTTCGTCAACCTGGCGCACTGCGCCTTCGCCATGCTCGGCGGCTATGTCACCGTCACCTTGGTCAACGATTTCCAGTGGCCGTTCCTGGCCACCCTGCCGGCATCGTTTCTGGCGGCGGCGGCGGCGAGCGTGGTGCTGGAGCGTTTGTTCTATCGTCCGCTCTACCGCGCCACCGACCTCGATCAGGTCCTGCTGACCATCGGCTTCGCCTTCATCTCGGTGTCGGCCGCAGCCTATATTTTCGGCACCACCCAGCAGCCGATCCAGACGCCGCCGTTCCTGCGCGGCTCGAGCGATTTCCTCGGCATCGGGCTGAGCAACTACCGCATGTTCCTGATCGGCGTCGCGCTGATGGTGACGCTGCTGCTGGTGGCCGGACTTGAATACACTCGCTTCGGCGCGCAGGTGCGCGCGGCGGTCGATAACCAGCGCATGGCGCGGGGCTTAGGCATCGACGTCGACCGCACTTTCGCCGGCACCTTCGCGCTCGGCTCCGGACTTGCCGGGCTGGGCGGCTCGCTCGCCATCGACATCGTCGGACTCGATCCCTCCTTCGCGTTCACCTATCTCGTCTACGTGCTGATCATCGTCTCGGTCGGCGGGCTGGGGTCGATCATCGGCTCATTCGCCGCCGCCCTGCTGATCGGCATCAGCGATGTGGCGGGCAAGTATTACGCGCCGGAGCTGGGCGCCTTCCTCATCTATCTGGTCATGGTCGCCGTGCTGATGTGGAAGCCGGCCGGCCTGTTCGGGAGACGGTGAGATGTCGGTGACCAGCACTCCCGTTTCGCCGCAGGCTCATCTCAAGTCGCTGTCCCGCTGGAACGCGATCGAGATCGTCTTCTGGCTGGCGACGCTGCTGCCGTTCTTCCTGTTCCCCAGCTACCTGTCGCTGGCGAGCCAGATCGCGATCGCAGCGCTGTTCGCGCTCTCGCTCGACATCATCCTCGGCTATGCGGGCGTGGTGTCGCTCGGCCACGCCGCCTTCTTCGGGATCGGCGCCTACGCCGCCGGCATCTTCTCCAAGTTCGTGTGGGGCGAGCCGCTGACCGGCCTCATGGTGGCGGCGGCGCTCGCCGGCCTGCTCGGCTATGCCTCGAGCTTCATCGTCGCGCGCTTCCGCCACCTGACGCTGATCATGATCACGCTCGGCCTCGGCCTTTTGGCGCACGAGGCTGCCAACCGCGCGCACTGGCTGACCGGCGGCTCCGACGGCCTGCAGGGTGTCGAGATCTGGCCGATCCTCGGCATCTTCAAGTTCGACCTCTACGGCTACACCGCCTACGGCTATTCGCTGGCGGCGCTGTTCATCCTGTTCCTGGCGTCGCGCCGGCTGATCAACTCGCCGTTCGGGCTGGCGCTGCGCGGCATCCGCGAGAACTGGACGCGCATGCCGGCAATCGGCGCCGAGCGGCAGGCGCACATCCGCAAGGCCTACACCATCGCTGCCGTCATCGCCGGCATCGCCGGCGCCATCCTGGCGCAGACGACGGAAACCGTGTCGCTCGAGTCGATCAGCTTCCAGCGCTCGGCCGACGTGGTGGTGATGCTCGTGCTGGGCGGCGCCGGGCGGCTCTACGGCGGGCTGGTCGGCGCCACGATCTTCATGGTGGCACGCGACCAGTTCTCCGGCATCGCGCCGCAATACTGGTATTTCTGGATCGGCGTGCTCCTGGTGACGGTGGTGATGGTGCTGCCGAACGGCATCCTCGGCGGCCTGTCGAAACTCGCCGCGCGCTGGAGGAAGCCATGACCGCGGTAGCGCATAAGACACCAGACGCGATCGGCAAGAGCGCGATCGCTTTAGGCACGCGTGGCCTGTCGAAGTCCTTCGGCTCGCTGCCGGTGGCGCGCGACATCAATCTCGAATTGCCGGTCGGCGCGCGCTATGCGCTGATCGGGCCGAACGGCGCCGGCAAGACCACGCTGATCAACCTGGTCACCGGCATGCTGGCGCCGAACGAGGGCCAGGTCTTCCTTGGCGAAGAGGACATTACCGCGCTTGAACCGCAGGCGAGGGTCAAGCGCGGGCTCGCGCGCACCTTCCAGATCAACACGCTGTTCCCCGGCCTCAACCCGCTCGAAGCGGTGACGCTGGCGGTGGCCGAGCGGCGCGGCATCGCCGACCGTTTCTGGCAGAACATCGCTGAGCACAACGAGACGATCGAGGAGGCCTACGACATCCTGGCCAGGCTCAAGCTCGGCGACAGCGCCTATCAGCCGACGCGCGAACTGCCCTACGGGCGCCAGCGCCTGTTGGAAATTGCGCTCGCGCTCGCCACCAAGCCGAAGGTGCTGCTGCTCGACGAGCCGGCGGCCGGCGTGCCGCAGGAGGAATCCGGCGACATCTTCGAGGTGGTGGCCAGCCTGTCCGACGACCTGACCCTGCTGTTCATCGAGCACGACATGCACGTGGTGTTCCGTTTCGCCAGCCACATCATCGTGCTGGTCGGCGGCGCAGTCTTCACCGAGGGCTCGCCGGCCGAGATCGCCGCCGACCCCGGCGTGCGCGAGGTCTATCTCGGGACGCGCAAGCATGGCTGAGCCGCTGTTGAAACTGGAGAACGTGACCGCCGGCTACGGCGACGCCGTGGTGCTGCATGGCGTGTCACTCACGCTGCCGGAGCACGGCGCGCTCGCGCTGCTGGGCCGCAACGGCGTCGGCAAGTCGACGCTTTTGATGACCATCATGGGCTACACCCAGATGCGCGGCGGGCGGATCGCCTGGCGCGGCGAGGACGTCTCGCGCCTGCCGCCGCACCGGCGCGCAACCATGGGCATCGGCTGGGTGGCGCAGGAGCGCGAGATTTTCCCTTCCCTTTCAGTGGAGGAAAATCTCACGGTGGCGGCCCGTGCCGGCAGTTGGGACGTACGGGCGATCTTCAAGATGTTCCCCCGCCTGGCCGAGCGCCGGCGCAACATGGGCAACCAACTTTCAGGTGGTGAACAGCAGATGCTCGCCATCGCCCGCGCCCTGATGACGAATCCGGCGCTTTTGCTGCTCGACGAGCCGTTCGAGGGCCTCGCCCCGGTGATCGTCGAGGAACTGATCAAGGCGATCAAGCTGCTGCTGGCCGACCGGCAAGTCGCCATCGTGCTGGTGGAGCAGCACACCGACATCGCCCTTGAGTTGACCAGCGACGCGATCGTGCTGGAGCGCGGCGCCGTGGCGCATGCCGCGCCGTCGACCGAGCTCGCCGGCGACACGGCGACGCTGGAGCGTCTCGTCGGGTTGCGCGTCGCCGCGACGGCGTGACATCCTTGGGGCCGTAACAAAGGCCTCCGAGGAAACGTCATGACCGGTCCGATGATCCCCAACCAGCGCGCCGACTATTCCGCCATCGTCGATCGGGAGCCGCTCAAACTGCCCGGCGGCAACCGCATCGTGTTCTGG
Organism: Pseudolabrys sp.; assembly: GCA_046292265.1. GTDB lineage: Bacteria > Pseudomonadota > Alphaproteobacteria > Rhizobiales > Xanthobacteraceae > Pseudolabrys. The sequence goes on from JBKBRE010000001.1 coordinate 216,154, forward strand.
TCCATCGTCAATTACGAAGTGTGGGACATCGGCAAGCCGATGGCGCGCCAGCTCTTACCGGCGCCGACCGGCCAGGCGCTGATGCCGGACGTAGTGCACTGGGGCTTCCACGAATACGGCATGCGCGTCGGCTGCTGGCGCTTCTTCGAGCTGTACAAGAAGCTCGGCATCCGCCCGACGCTATCGGCCAATGCGCGCATCATCGAGGATTATCGGCGCGTGGCGGAGGAAGCGCGCGACGCCGGCTGGGAATTCATGGGCCATGCCTACGAACAGGGACCGATCCACAAGGAGCCGGACCAGGAAGGCATGATCAACCGCACCATGGACATGATGGAGAAATTCGCCGGCAAGCGGCCGGTCGGCTGGCTCGGACCCGGCCTCACGCAGACGCTGGAGACGCCGGACCTGCTCGCCAAGGCGGGCGTGAAATACATCGGCGACTGGGTCTACGACGACGAGCCGACCACCATCCGCACCACGCACGGGCCGCTGGTGACGCTGCCCTACACCATCGAGTGCAACGACATCCCGGTGATGATCGTGCAGCATCACAACAGCGACTACCTTTTCCAGCTAGTGAAGGACCAGTTCGACCGGCTCTATCAGGAGAGCGCGCAGCGCGCGAAAATCTGCGCGCTGGCGATCCATCCCTACATCAGCGGCCAGCCGCACCGGATCAAGTATCTCGAGCGCATCTACGAGTACGTCAACGGCCACGCCGGCGTGCTGCACTGGAACGGCGAGCAGCTGCTGGAGTGGTATCAGGGATTGAAGAAGTAAGGACTGGGCCCCGCATTCGCGGGGACGAGCGGGGGATCGGGTAACGCCCGCGATAAGAACAGCGAGGAAACGTTCATGCACTACGCCAAGCCGCCGGTCGGCATGCTGCCGAACGACCGCATCGCCTATTCGCCGATCACGCAGCGCAAGGCGCTGAAGCTGCCGAACAAGGCGAAGATGGTGGTGTGGGTCGTCACCAACGTCGAGGAATGGGACCCGACGCAGACCATGCCGCGCACGGTGCTGACGCCGCCCGCCGGCGGCTCGCCGATGCCGGACATCCCGAACTGGTGCTGGCACGAATACGGCAACCGCGTCGGCTTCTGGCGGCTGCTGCAGGTCTACGACGACTTCAAGATCCCCGGCGTCATGAACATCAACGGCGTCGCGGTCGAGGCCTTCCCCGAACTGGTGAAGGCCTGCGTCGACCGCAAATGGGAGTTCGTCGGCCACGGCTACACCCAACGCAACATGCAGAAGGTGGAGAACGAGCGCGCCGACATCAGGAAGAGCGCCGAGGTCATCCAGAAGGCCACGGGCAAGCGGCCGCGCGGCTGGCTGGGGCCCGGCCTGACCGAGACCTGGGAGACGCCCGACATCCTTGCTGAAGAGGGCTACGACTACGTCGCCGACTGGGTGATCGACGACCAGCCGGTGTGGCTGAAGACCCGCAACAAGCCGATCCTCAACATTCCCTACACGCAGGAATGCAACGACGTCGCCATGATGCTGATCCAACACCACAAGGCGAACGAGTTCTACGAGCGGGCGATGGACCAGTTCGAGCAGATCTACAAGGACGCCAAGATGCTCGATTCGGCGCGCGTGATGGCGATCTCGGTGCACCCCTACATCATGGGCGCGCCGCACCGCGCGAAATACTTCCGCATGATCTTCGAGAGGATCCGCAAGAAGAAGGACGTGCTGTTCTGGAACGGCGCACAGATCGCCGACTGGTTCCTGAAGACGGGCCCGAAGGCGCCTTAAAACCATGCATCCCCGCGAGCGCCTGGCATATTCCCCGATCGACGGCCGCCCGCCGCTCGCCCTTCCGAAAGGCGTGCGGCTGGTGGTCTGGCCGGTGCTGGCGCTGGAGGAATGGGACATTGGCCGCCCGATGGCGCGCATGGTGATCTCGCCGCCGCAGGGCCAGCCGCAGCAGCCCGACCACCCGAACTGGAGTTGGCACGAGTACGGCATGCGCGTCGGCTTCTGGCGGCTGCGCAAGATGATGACGAAGCTCGGCATCAGCCCGACCGTGACGCTCAACGCCAAGGTCTGCGAGACCTACCCGCAGGTCGTGAAGGCCTGCCTCGACAGCGGTTGGGAGCTGAACGCGCACAGCTACGACCAGGTGCCGATGCACAAGCTCGACGACCAGCGCGCCGTCATCATGAAGTCGATGGACGTCATCGAGAAATTCTCGGGCAAGCGGCCGCGCGGCTGGTTTGGCCCGGGCCTGACGCAGACCTTCGAGACGCTCGATTACCTGTCGGAAGCGGGCGTCGAGTATATCGGCGACTGGGTGCTCGACGACGAGCCGGTGACGCTGAAAACCACGCACAAGCCCGTGGTCGCGCTGCCGTATAATTTCGAGATCCACGACATCGTGATGATGGCGCTGCAGCACCATCCTTCCGAGGTCTGGCATTCGCGCGCGATGGATCATTTCAACACGCTCTACGCGGAATCCATCGACCGGCCGAAGATCATGGCGCTGGCCTGCCATCCTTATCTCTCCGGCGTGCCGCACCGCATCGGCCATGTGGAGCGGACCTTCGCCGACATCCTGGCGCACGGCGGCGTGGTAGCCTGGGACGGCGAAAAGATACTCGACTGGTACTTGGCCGCGCGGCCCAAGGCGCCTTGACCTGGATTGTCATCACCGGGCCGGCGCGCAGCGCCGGGTCCCGGTGATCCCGATCATATGGCAAGGTGGTGCCCTCCTAAGCGGGATGGCCGGCACAAGGCCGGCCATGACAGAACGCAGTGGCAGTAAATATGGAAACCGAGATCTACCGCAGCGCATTCGTCCCGCACGACCTCGCAGCGCCGCTGCGCGGCAGCGCCAGCGGGCCGCTGGCCGGGCTTACCGCGGTCGTGAAGGACATGTACGACATCGCCGGCGAGCGCACCGGCTGCGGCAATCCTGACTGGCTCGCCATCCAGGCGCCGGCAGAGAGGAACTGCCCGCCGGTCCAGAAAATCCTCGACGCCGGCGCGACCATCATCGGCAAGGCGATCTGCGACGAGTTCTTCTACAGCGTGGCCGGGGCCAATGCGCATTACGGTACGCCGGTGAACGCGCGCGCGCCGGGACGGCTGCCTGGCGGCTCGTCGTCCGGCTCGGCCGCCGCCTGCGGCGCCGGGCTGTGCGACTTCGCGCTCGGCAGCGACACCGGTGGCTCGGTGCGCATCCCGGCCTCGTTCAACGGGCTCTACGGCCTGCGGCCGACGCACGGGCGCGTCGCGCACGAAGGCGTCGCCGACATGGCGCCGAGCTTCGACGTGCCGGGCTGGTTCGCGGCGACGCCGGGGATGTTCCGCAACGTCGGCGCGGTGCTGCTCGACGACCAGCGCGTGGCGGCGAAGATCGGGCGCGTCGTCGTACTGGAAGACGCGTTCGCCCAAGCCGAGCCGGCGGTCGAAGACGCGCTGCGCACGGTGGTCGAGTTCATGAGCGACGACCTGCCGCCGCTCGTGCACGGCACAATCGCGCCGGACGGGTTCGACGGCTGGCGCGAGGCCTTCCGCATCATTCAAGCATACGAGACCTGGCAGAGCTTCGGCGCCTTCGTCACCGCGCACAGGCCGAAGATCGGCCCGGGCATCCGCGAGCGCATGGAATTCGCCGCGACGGTGACCAAGGAGCAGGCGGAGGCGGCGCGGACCGTCCAGACGACGGCGCGCGCGCACATCCGCGGCGTGGCCATGCCGGGCACGGTGCTGGTTCTGCCGACCGCGCCGGCGATCGCCCCGCGCATCGACACGTCGGCGGCCGAGATGGGCGATTTCCGCACGCGGGTGATGCGCCTGACCTGCACCGCCGGTTGCGCCGGGCTGCCGCAGATGTCGCTTCCCGCCGCCACGCTGGAGGGCTGCCCGATTGGGCTGTCCTTCATCGGCTGGGCCGGCGGCGACGAGGCGCTGCTCGACCTGGCGGTGGCGCTCGCCCGGCATTGCGGGATGGCGGCCTAGCGCCGTCCACACGCCGTCCTGCCCGGCCTTGTGCCGAGCATCCACGCCTTCTAAGCATTGGCCAAGCCGTGGATGGCCGGAACAAGTCCGGCCATGACGCCTCAGAGGCCGCCCCCATGACCGCCCCCGCCCCCTTCCTCGACAAGAAGACCATCGCCGAGCTGACCGCGCGCATGTACCTGGAGACCGGCGCGGTGCGGTTCATGACCGACAAGCCGTTCATCTTCACCTCCGGCTGGGCGAGCCCGGTCTACAACGACTCGCGCTGGCTCATCTCGTTTCCCGACGTGCGGTCGGCGCTGATGAACTTCTCGGTGGCGATGATCGACCGCGAGATCGGCCGCGCCAACCTCGACGCGGCGGCGGGCGGCGAGACCGCCGGCATCCCCTTCGCCGCCTGGGTGGCCGACCGCCTGCACCTGCCGATGCAATACATCCGCAAGAAGCCGAAGGGTTTCGGCCGCGGCGCGCAGATCGAGGGCCAGCTCATCCCCGGCCAGCGCGTGCTGCTGGTGGAGGACCTCGCCACCGACGGCCGCAGCAAGATCAACTTCGTCAAGGCGATCCGCGACGCCGAAGGCACCTGCGAGCACTGCACGGTGCTGTTCTTCTACGACATCTACAAGGACAGCCGGCGCATCCTCGGCGACATCGGCGTCACGCTGCATGCGCTGACCACGTGGTGGGACGTGCTGGCGGTGGCCAAGGCGACCGGCAACTACGATCCCAAGCTGCTCGGCGAGATCGAGACCTTCATGAACGACCCGGCCGGCTGGTCGAAGGCGCACGGCGGCGTCGCCTCGGCGGGGGAGTGAAGTTTGGCCGCTGGTGGCCACCACACATTCTGATGTCGTCCCGGGCGAGCGCAGCGAGACCCGGGACCCAGTACTCCGTGTCCTCTCGATAGACTGCGGCGTACTGGGTCCCCGCTTTCGCGGGGACGACAGTTGAAATTCGGCGCTACCGCCCTTCCAACTTCCGCTTCAACCTCGTCACCGCCAGATCGAGCGCCGACAGGAAGCGCGACAAGTCTTGCCGCGACAGCGGCGGCGGCCCGCGCGTTTCGGCGCCGGCGGAGCGCAGGTCGGTCAGCAGGTTGCGCGTGGCCACCGCCATGTGGATGGAATCGTCGTCGAACGCCTTGCCGGTCGGGCTGATGACGCTGGCGCCGTTGCGGAAGGCGCGCGCAGCGAGCGGCACGTCGGCGGTGACGACGATGTCGGACGCCCCGGCCCGCTCGGCGATCCAGTCGTCGGCGATGTCCGGGCCGGCCGCCACCACGACCAGCTCGATCAGGCCGCCGCGCGGCACCTGCATGAAGGCGTTGGTGACGACGAAAACTTTGAGGCCGTAGCGCTCGGCCACCCGGTAGACCTCTGGCTTCACCGGGCAGGCGTCGGCATCGACGAAGATGCGGATTTCGGCCGGTTTTTGAGGCTCTTCCATGCGTCCGGCCGCCGTGGTCCAATCGCCCGAGGGACAGGGAGGGATCAATGGCGAAGGGCCGGAAGAAAGTCCAGCCGCGGCCGCGGCGTAAGCAGGCCACGCACAAGACACGGGTGCGCCACGCCGTGAAGGCGAAGACGCGCGCCAAGAAGCGGCCGAAGCAGAAGTTCGCGGTGAGCCATCATCGCGAGGACGCCTTTGACGCCGGCCTGCGCGCCTATTCGGCCTATCGCGACCTAGGGCTGGCGCCCGCCACCGGCGGCATGGTGCAAGCGCACGTCATCCGCATGACCAAGCCATTCGACGGTGGCGAGGTGGCCGTGCCGCACTACCACGACGTCGAGTTCCAGATGGTCTACGTGCTGAAGGGCTGGTTTAGGAGCGAGTTCGAGGGCCAGGGCGTGCACACGTTCGAGGCCGGCTCATGCTGGATCCAGCCGCCGAAGATCAAGCACACCGTGCGCGGCTATTCCGACGACTGCGAGCTCCTGGAGATCGTGATGCCAGCGGACTTCGCGACAGTGACGCTCAAGTAGCCGTCATGCCGGGGCGCGAGCATCCGCACTCGATTGTCATGGCCGGGCTTGACCCGGGTATCCCGCTTAGGCGGGCAATTCCTCTCCTAAGCGGGGTCACCGGGACATAAGGACGTTCACGCCCGTCTTCGACGGGCTATGCCCGGTGACGACAGAAAACTACTTCTCTAGATCGTCGTCCGACAAGACCCGCAAGGCGGCGCCTTCGACGTCGTTGTACTGGCCGCTTCTGAGCGCCCAGAGGAAGGCGAACAGGCCGATAAGGCCGAGGCCGAGCGCGATCGGCAGGAGGTAGATGACAACATTCATCGGCTGCTCCTCGCACGGAGGGCGTTCAAAGTCACCAGCAGCGACGAGCCGGACATGGCGAGCGCGGCGATCAGCGGCGTGACCAGGCCGGCGATGGCGATCGGCACCGCGATCAGGTTATAGAGCGCGGCAAGCCAGAGATTTTCCGACATCAGGCGGCGCGCACGGGCGGCGATGGCGACGGCGTCGGCCACCGGCTGGAGCCGCTCGCCGAGAAACACCGCGTCGGCCTGCGCCTGCGTGACGTCGGCGGCCGAGATCGGCGACAGCGAGACATGCGCGGCGGCGAGCGCGGGCGCGTCGTTGAGCCCGTCGCCGACCATCAGCACGCGGCGGCCTTTGGCTTTGAGCGCCTCGATGCGGGCTATCTTGGCGGCAGGCTTCAGCCCGCCCTGCCAGTCGGCAATACCAAGCGCGACGGCGACCGGTGCCACCGCGGCGTCGCGGTCGCCGGACAGGATCATCAGTTCGAGCCCGCGCGCGCGCAGCGCCTCGACCACCCGAGCCGCGTCCGGGCGCAGCGACTGGTTGATGGCGATGGCCGCGGACTGTCTGCCGTAGGAGAAGTAGATCTGCGATGTGTTGGCGTCTTTATCCGCGTGGGTGAGGCCGCAGAACGCCGCACTGCCGAGCCGCGCCTCGAGACCGTCGACGACGGCCCGCACGCCCTGCCCCGGCTCTTCCACCGCGCCGTCATACGGCGCGCGCAGCGTCGCCTCGCGCGACAGCGCCACCGCCAGCGGATGGCGACTCGACAGCGCGAGCCGCGCCGCCTTCTGCACCAGCTCGACGTCGAGCGCATCGGCGTTGACCACGCGCGGCTCCGGCAGCGTGAGCGTGCCGGTCTTGTCGAACACGACAGTGTCGGCTTCCGCCAACCGTTCGATCGCATCGCCCGTGTTCAAGATGATGTTGGCGCGAAACATGGCGCCGGAGGCCACCACCTGCACCGCAGGAATAGCCAGCGCGAGGGCGCAGGGACAGGTGATGATGAGGACTGCGATGGCGATGATGATGGCGTCGTGCGCCGAGGCGCCGGCGATCAGCCAGCCGGCGAGTGTGAGCGCGGCGGTCACGTGCACCACCGGTGCGTAGACTCGCGAGGCACGGTCGGCAAGCCGCATGGCGCGCGACTTGGCGCTGGCGGCCTTCTCCAGCAGCCGCTCGATCTCGTCGATCAGCGCCGCTCCGCCGGCGGCGGTGACCAGCACCGTGAGCGTGCCGGAATAGTTCATGCTGCCGGCATAGACGGTGGCGCCGGCGGTGATGGCGCGCCGCGCGGTCTCGCCGGTGATCAGGCTCTCGTCGATTTCGGAATTGCCGGTCTGCACCACGCCGTCGGCCGGCACGCGCTCGCCCGGCCGCACCAGCAACTTGTCGCCGGCCTTCACGGCGGCGACCGGTACGCTCACCACCTCGTCGCCGGCGAAGCGGTGCGCGGTGTCCGCGCGCAGCGCGGCCAGATTGCCGGCGACTGCGCGCGTCTTGCGTCGCATGGCGTGGTCGAGCGCCCGGCCGGTCAGCAGGAAGAACAAGAGCATCAGCGCCGAATCGAAATAGGCGTGCTCGGCGTGGTTGGCGGTTTCCACGACCGACATGCCGAGCGCCAGGATGACGCCGAGCGATATCGGCACGTCCATGTTGAGCGCGCGCGCCTTCAAGGCGCGCCAGGCGCTGGCGAAAAACGGCTGGCCGGCATAGGCCGCCGCCGGCAGCGCGATCAGCGCCGACGCCCAATGGAAGAAGTCGCGCGTCTCCGGCGTGATGTCGGTGACATTGCCCGACCACACCGACACCGACAGCAGCATGACGTTCATGGCGGCGAAGCCGGCGACCGCCAGGCAGCGGGTGAGCCGGCGCGCCTCGGCGGCTTCCTCCTGCTCGGCGCGCAGCGGCACAAAGGGATGGCCGTGATAGCCCTGCGTTTCCAGCGCGGTGAGGATCTGCGCCGGTTCGAGCGCGCCGTCGGTCCAGGCGACGTGCAGGCGGCGGTTGGTGTAGTTGAGCCGCGCCTCCTTGACGCCGTCGAGCCGCTTCACCGCGCCTTCGATGCGGTTGATGCAGGCGGCGCAGGTGACGCCTTCGACCGCCAGTTCCATACCGAGCGTGCCCTCGCCTTCCGGCTTGGCGTAGAGCGAGATGTCGAGCGCGTCGCTCATTCAGGTCACTTCAGCGTCACGCGGTTGCGCGAGCGGTAGACGCGCGCGTCGCCACGGTAGAGATCGACGATCAGCTCCCACTGGCCGGCCTGCGCCGCGGTCTGGCCGCGGAATTCGCCGGCGCCGATGCGGTCGAGCGTGATGGCGTGGTCGAGGCGACTGTCGGCCGGATGCGCGAGCAGCGCCTTGGCGGCGAGCCCCGCGACCGGCGCGTCGTTGGCGTCGTGCACGGCGAGAGCGAGGACGGCTTCGCCCGCGCGGTCGCGGTTGAGCTTGCCGTCCACGCGCCAATGCTGCGCGTCCTGCCGCTCCGCCGCGGCCACTTCGTTCTTGAACAGGAGGCCGGCCTTGTAGGAGCTCGACGTCTCCACACCGCCGAAGGTGGACATCGCCGCCTTCACCATGACGACGTTGACGGCGATGACGGCGCCGAAGAAGCCGAGCAGGCAGTAGAGCACCATCCGGCCGGTCACCTCTCGCGGCTTGCGTGCTGGCGTCTGGGTCATGACCGTTCTCCCTCAGGGTGCACGGAAATGGTCTCTGGCCTCGGCGATTTCGCCGCTTGCGATGTCGACCAGCCGGAAGGTTATCGGCGTCGAGGGCGGCGGCGGCGCGCCGTAGTCGGTGACCAGCACGCGCACCTCGCGCGTCTGGTCGGGGCCGACCGTGATCAGCATTTGCCCGTCCTCGCGCGGCGGCAGCCCGACGAAGTCGATCAGGCTGGCCGGCAGGCCATCGAGCGCGAGCACGAACTCGCGCTGCTTGAGCTGCTTGTTGATGATGCGGACGGTGTAGCCGTTGCGGATCGAGCCGTCCGACAGCCGCACGTAGAGCGGGTTGCGGTCGTGGATGACGCTGATGCCTTCGAGCTCGCGCGTCGCCAGCGCGTAGACCATGACGCCGCCGACGATCGCCAGCACCGCGGCGTAGAGCATCGTGCGCATGCGGAACAGCTTGACGAAGGCGGTCTTGCCTTCCATGCGCCGCTTGATGTTGACGTCGGTGTCGTAGGCGATCAGGCCGCGCGGGCGGTCGAGCTTGCTCATCACCGCGTCGCAGGCGTCGATGCACAGGCCGCACTGGATGCAGCCGAGATTGGCACCCTCGCGGATGTCCACGCCGGTCGGGCAGACGTGCACGCATTGCAGACAGTCGACGCAGTCGCCGGCGGGCTGGCCTTGCGCGCGCAACTGCGTCGCCTTCTTGACCGAACAGCGCGGCTCGCCGCGGTCGTAGCGGTAGGTGACGTTGAGCGCGTACTCGTCGGTGAGGGCGGCCTGGATGCGCGGCCACGGGCACATATAAAGGCAGACCTGCTCGCGCAGGTGCCCGGCGAGCGCGTAGGTCGTCACCGTCAGGATGCCGATCCACAGATAGGCGGCGAAAGGCGCGTTGCCGCTCGCCAGGTCCTTCACCAGCGTGGGCGCGTCGGCGAAATAGAGCACCCAGGCGCCGCCGGTCCACCACGCCACCATCAGCCAGGTGAAGTGCTTGCCGGCCTTGAAGGCATAGGTCTTAAGCGTCTTCTTCTGGCGGTCGGCGAGCATGTGCTCGCGCCGGTCGCCTTCGAAGAAGCGCTCGATGGCGAAGAACAGGTCGGTCCACACTGTCTGCGGGCAGAGATAGCCGCACCAGACACGGCCGGCGACGGCGTTCATCAGGAACAGTCCGACGGCGGCGAGGATCAACAGGCCGGTGAGATAATAAACCTCCTGCGGCCATATTTCGATGAAGAAGAAGTAGAAACGGCGGTTGGGGAAGTCGATCAGCACCGCCTGCGACGGCGCGTTCGGACCGCGGTCCCAGCGCACGAAGGGCAGCAGGTAGTAGATGCCGAGGGTGACGATGAGCACCGCCCACTTGATGCGGCGGAAGGTGCCGGAGACGCTTTGCGGGTAGATCTTCCGCCGCGGCGCATAGAGCGGGATGTCCTCTTCCGGCTCGGGCGCGGGGGCAGCCGCGGGGGCGGGCGCCGGTGCGACCTCCGCTTCCTTGACGAGATTCTCGAGCACGGTCATCGGCTTGAACTGCTTTCCAAAGTGGGCAAACGGTACCGGAATCCCCCACGGCCGGTGTTGATCTGGCTCAATCGCCAAAAGGCAAATCGGCCCGGCCACTGGGCGGCGCAGGCCGATCGCAGGAACTGCGCCGGCGGCGCTATTTCTCGCCGCCGCCGAGCGTGTGGACGTAGAGCGTCAGTGACTTGATCACCGGCTCGCTGAGGCGACCGCCCCAGACCGGCATCACGCCGCCGCGTCCGTTCTGGATGCCCTGCACGATGGCCTGCTTGTCCGAGCCGTAGAGCCAGATGCGGTCGGTCAGGTTGGGCGCGCCAAGCTCGCGGTTGCCCTTGCCGTCCGCCCCGTGGCAGACGGCGCAGTTGTCGGCGAAGACCTTCTTGCCGAGTGCCAGATCGGCGCCGGCCTCGGCGGTCAGACCCGACAGCGTGCGCGTGTAGTCCGCCGCCGCCGAGATCTCGGCGGGCTTGAGCAGGTTGTCGCGGCCGAAGGCCGGCATGTTGCCCGCCCGGCCCTTGTCGTCGCCGGCGCGCGCGCCGTGACGGATGGTGGCCTCGATGTCGGCGAGCTTGCCGCCCCAGAGCCAGTCATCATCGTTCAGGTTGGGATAGCCCTTGGCGCCGGCGCCGCCCGCGCCGTGGCACGGCGCGCAATTGTCGGCGAAGGCGACGCGCCCGACGGCGCGCGAGAAGTCGAGCAGCTGCGGATCGGCGGCGATCTCGGCGAGGGAGGCGCCGGTGAGCTTCTCCATCAGCGGCCCGCGCTGCTGCTTGAGCTGCTCGAGATCGGTGACCACCGCGCTGCGCGCGTGCCAGCCGGTGATGCCTTCCGTGGCGGACGTGAGCAGCGGCCAGGCCGGATAGACGACCCAGTAGCCGACCGACCAGACGATGGTGATGTAGAACAGCCACAGCCACCAGCGCGGCAGCGGCGTGTTGAGCTCGCGAATGCCGTCCCACTCGTGGCCGGTAGTGGCCGTGCCGGTGACGGCGTCGACTTCTCTGTGTTCTTCAGCCACGGCTCAGTCCTCCCGCAGCGGGATGCGCGCTGCTTCTTCGAATTGCTGCTTGCGCGAGGGCCACAGCGCGTAGGCGAGCACGATCAGGAACACGGCGACGAAGTAGACCAGCCCCCAGGTCTGCGCGAATTCGGCCAAGGCTCGATAGGTCGGGTCCATTGCGTTCACCGGATGTTGGCTTTGTCGTCGTAGAGCTTGAAGTCCACCTGCGTGCCGAGCATCTGCAGGTAGGCGATGAGGGCGTCGGCTTCGCTCACGCGCGCCGGATTGCCGTCGAAGTCGCGCGCCTGCGCCTTCGGGTAGCGCTTGGCGAGATCGACCGCGTCGGGGCTGTCGGTGGTGGCCTGCGTCGCCACGTCGGCCTGCGCCTTCTCGATCATGTCCGCGGTGTAGGGCACGCCGAGCAACGACTGGACCTTGAGCTCCTGCGCGACGTTCTTAAAGTCGAGATCGGTCTCGGCCAGCCACGAATAGGCGGGCATCACCGAGCCCGGCACCACCGAGCGCGGGTCGCGCAGGTGGTCGCGGTGCCAATCGTCGGAATACTTGCCGCCGACGCGGGCGAGATCGGGACCGGTGCGCTTCGAGCCCCACTGGAACGGCCGGTCGTACATGCTTTCGGCGGCGAGCGAGTAGTGGCCGTAGCGTTCGACCTCGTCGCGCAAGGGGCGGATCATCTGCGAATGGCAGAGATAGCAGCCCTCACGCACGTAAATGTTGCGGCCGGCGAGCTCGAGCGGCGTATAGGGCCGCACGCCGTCCACCTTCTCGATGGTGTTCTTCAGGTAGTAAAGCGGCACGATCTCGACCAGGCCGCCGATCGCGATGACGATCAGGATGCCGATCACCAGGATGATCGAGTTCTTCTCGAAGATCGCGTGTTTCTGCCAGAGCGACATTTTCGTCCCCGCTTATTCCGCCGGCGCCAGCGCGAGTTCGGCGGGCTTCGCCTCTTCCGCAGCGGTCACGGTTTTGATGAGGTTGTAGGCCATCAGCAGAGCGCCAAGCAGGAACAGGAGGCCGCCGAGCGCACGGATGACGTAGAAGGGATGCATCGCCTCGACCGTTTCGACGAAGGAGTATTCGAGGAAGCCGAGCGAAGTGTAGGCGCGCCACATCAGGCCCTGCAGGATGCCGGACACCCACATCGCGGTGATGTAGAGCACGATGCCGATGGTCGAGATCCAGAAGTGCCAGTTGACGAGCTTGAGCGAGTAAAGCGGGCGGTTGTACATCCACGGGATCAGGCAGTAGAGCGCGCCGAATGACACGTAACCGACCCAGCCGAGCGCGCCGGAATGCACGTGGCCGATGGTCCAGTCGGTGTAGTGCGAGAGCGAGTTGACCACCTTCACCGACATCATCGGGCCTTCGAAGGTCGACATGCCGTAGAAGGCGACCGAGACCACCATCATGCGGAGCACGGGGTCGGTGCGCAGTTTGTCCCACGCGCCCGACAGCGTCATGATGCCGTTGATCATCCCGCCCCAGGAGGGCATCCACAGCATGATCGAGAAGGTCATGCCGAGCGTCTGCGCCCAGTCGGGCAGCGCCGTGTAGTGCAGGTGGTGCGGGCCCGCCCAGATGTAGAGGAAGATCAGCGCCCAGAAGTGGATGATCGAGAGGCGATAGGAATAGACCGGCCGCTCCGCTCGCTTCGGGATGAAGTAGTACATGATGGCGAGGAAGCCGGCGGTGAGGAAGAAGCCGACCGCGTTGTGGCCGTACCACCACTGCACCATCGCATCCTGCACGCCGGCCCAGAGGATGTAGGACTTCGGCGAGAACAGCGACACCGGGATTGTGGCGTTGTTGCCGAGGTGCAGCACGGCGATCGTCAGGATGAAGGCGAGATAGAACCAGTTGGCGACGTAGATGTGCGGCTCCTTGCGCCGCCAGATGGTGGCGAGGAACACCAGGAAGTAGACGACCCAGACCACCGTCAGGAACAGGTCGGAGTACCACTCGGGTTCGGCGTATTCCTTCGATTGGGTGATGCCGAGCAGATAGCCGGTGCCGGCGACGACGATGAAGAAGTTGTAGCCGAGCACGACGAACCAGGGCGCGAGGTCGCCGGCGAGCCGCGCGCGGCAGGTGCGCTGCACGACGTAGAACGACGTCGCGATCAGCACGTTGCCGCCGAAGGCGAAGATCACCGCCGAGGTGTGCAGCGGCCGCAGGCGGCCGAAGGTGGTCCAGGGCAGGTCGAGATTGAGCGCGGGATAGGCGAGCTGCAGCGCGATGACGAGGCCGACGGTGAAACCGGCGATGCCCCAGAACACCGCGGCGAAGGACGAGAACTTGACCGGGCCCATGTTGTAGTTGGGCTTGCCGTCGATCTCGAGCGGCGCCGGGGCCGCCGGCCGGTCGTAGTAGCGGTTGATGACCAGGAACACCGCGGCGAGGCTGGCGGCGGCGAACAGGTAGGCGTGGAAAGCATATTCGGGCGTGTAGGCCTTCGCGGCGACAACGATCGAGAGAAGCGCCAGGGCGGCGAAGACGAGGGCCGAACCGCCCTCCCCAATAGTCATGGTTTTCCGGGGTGCGAGCGCGTTCGCCATACTGCTGATTCCGTCATTTGGCCGCCAGGAAGGCAGGGAGCGGCATCGGGATGCACTATCGCGAAGGGGCGATGCGCATTCTTGATCCAGGTCAAAGGGATCGCGGCCGGAGTTGAAAATTCCTTCGCTGGATACCGCGGATATTCGGCAAGTGACGCTCTGCCATGCGTCAAATCGAAATTTGACGGGCGTCAAGCAATCAAGCGTCGCGCAGCGGGGCGGGCGGTTCCAAACGAAAGCCCCGGCGCACGCGCCGGGGCTTTGTCTTGTCGGTTGCTTGAGGCGGACGTCAGCGCCAGCCGCGCCAGCCCCAGCCGCGCGGGCCGGCGGTGTTCATGCGCGCCTTCTGCTCCTCGCTGAGCGTCGCGTAGAAGGTATCGAAGGCGGGGCGCACGGTCTTGACCGCGGCCAGCATCGCTTCCATGCGCTTCTCCATGAGTTCGAGGCGCGCCGGCGCGCTATCCGGGAACTCGGTCGGACACGCGGCGGCGATAGATTCGGCGGCTTTGGTGGAGGCGTCGCGCAGGGCGGTGAGCGCCGCCTTCTGCGCGTCGGTCGGCTTCACGATCTGCTCGATGCGCTGCATGCGCCATTCGGCAAGACCGGCGCTACGCGGATTGCACATGCCGCCGAAGCCGGACATGCCCATCATGCCGGGCCCCATCATCATGCCGGGGCCCCACCCGCCGCCGCGCGGACCATAGCCGGGGCCAGGTCCGGGACCCTGACCTCCGGCGGCCGGCGGACCGGCGCCCGGACCCTGCCCGGCGGGCTGCGCGAAAAGCGAAGCGGTCATGATCGTGAGACTGCCGAACGCGAGGGCGGTAATGACGGCGAGACGAGCTTTCATGGCGAACCTCCGGCGGAAAACGGTCGAACGAAATGTCGCCCGCACCGGTTGCACGCGCGTTGATGCAAATCAACGGCGGTGGAACTAGAGCGCGAACTCGCGCTCGATGTCGGCGAGCGACTGGCTCGGCTGCAACGCGGCTGCGACCGGCGCACGGTCGCCGCGGTAGAGCACGCCGAGGCTGAAGCCGTCGTCGGCCAACACCAGCGCGGTGGCGGCGGCGCGGTCCTGCTCGACGGAGAGCGTCGAGGGCCGCACCTGCTTCTTCCAGTCGCGCTGCTCGGGGCGGAAAGTGAGGCAGGGGCTCAAGACCTCGATGAAGGCGAAGCCCGGCCAGCGCAGGCCGTCGACGATCATGTCGGCCAGCCCGTTGGGATCGCCGGAAAAGCCGCGCGCGACGTAGTTGGCGCCGGCGGCGATCGCGATCGCCAGCGGATTGAACGGGCGCAGTCCGATGCCGCCGGGCGCGATGTCGCTGTCCCAGTCTGGCTCGGTGGTCGGCGAGGGCTGGCCCTTGGTCATGCCGTAGACGCGGTTGTCCATCACGACGTAGACCATGTCGACGTTGCGCCGGCAGGCGTGGATGAAGTGGTTGCCGCCGATGGAGTAGCCGTCGCCGTCGCCGCCGACGACGATCACTTCAAGGTCGGGGCGCGTCAGCTTCAAGCCGGTGGCGGCGGCGAGCGCACGGCCGTGCACGCCGTGGAAGCCATAAGTGCTCATGTAGCCGGGCAGCCGCGACGAGCAGCCGATGCCGGACACCATCGCCACCTCATGCGGCGGGCGGCCGTACTTGGCCAGCGCGCGCTCGAGTGCGGCGAGCACGCCGAAGTCGCCGCAGCCGGGGCACCAGATCGGATGCGCGCCGGAGGAGAAGTCCTTGGCGGTGTAGACGCAGTGGGGCCGGTCACTGGCAACGGTTTCGGTGACGGTGTCGGTCATGGCATTTCACACCACATAGCTTGCAATCTCGGACGGGCGGAACGGCAGCGGCCCGGGCCGCGCCACGCTTTCGGCGGCGGGCGGGATCGCCTTCTGCCCGATGAGGTAGTGGTAGAGCTGCGCGCCATGGTTCTGCTCGACCACGATGATGCGGCGCACGCCATCGAGTGCGCGCGCGATCTCGGCCATCGGCAGCGGCGACAGCACGCGCAAGGCGACGACACGCACATGGTGGCCGGCATCGGCGAGCTTGCGCGCGGCCTCGCGCGCCGGACCGATGGTCGAGCCGAAGGCCAGCACCGCGGTGTCGCCCTCGCCCCAGCATTCGCCCCAGAACGCGCCGGGATCGAAGCGCGCGATCTTTTTCGCGCGCTTGTTGATCTGCGCGACGTGCATGCCGGCGCCGCTCGCCGGCAGGCCGGCTTCGTCATGCGTGAGACCCTCGGCCCACCCACTCGTGGCCGGGCGTGCCGGGCCGCGGCATCGGCGTTATCGGGTCGCCGCCGACCGCGTAGCGCTTGAACGGCTTGGCTGCCGCGACGCCGTCGACCTTGCGCGCGAGCGGGTTCGGCCGCGCGGGGGACGGATCGATCACGCTGGTGGCCTGGCCGAGCGACTGGTCGGACAGCACGATCACCGGCACCTGCAGGGACTCCGCAACATAGACCGCATATTCCGTGGTGGCGACGCAGTCGGCGACCGAGATCGGCGCGAGCACGACACGCGGCGCATCGCCGTGCGCGCCGTAGAGCGCGAGGTTGACGTCGCTCTGCTCGGTCTTGGAGGCGATGCCGGTCGAAGGTCCGGCGCGCATCACGTCCACCAGCACGAGCGGGATCTCGGCGGCGATGCCGAGCCCGAGCGCCTCGATCATCAGCGAGAAGCCGGGGCCGGAGGTCACGGTCATCGCCGGCGTGCCCCCGTAGGACGCGCCGAGCGCCATGTTGATGGAGGCGAGTTCGTCCTCGGCGAGCACGAGGCGGCCACCCAGCTTGGAAAGATGCGGCGAGAGCCATTCGACCAGGTCGGTCGCCGGTGTGATCGGATAGCAGCCGACGAAGCGCACGCCGCCGCGCAGAGCGCCGAGCGCGACCGCCTGGCTTCCGCTGATCAGCCAGCGCGCCGCCGCGGCCGGCGGATCGAGACGGACGTTCAAGGTGAGCACGTTCGCCGCTCCCATGCCGGCCAGCACGCCGGCCGCGTTGGCGGCGGCCACCGCCTCGCCCTTGCCGGCGAAGATCTTGTCGGCCGCGGCGCGCAGATCATCGGCGCCGAGCCCGATGAGCGCACCGACCGCGCCGGCGGCGAACATATTGGTGCGGCCGCCATGCAGCGCCCGCTCCACCTTGCTCGTCTTGGCCTCGCCCATCGCGAAGGACACGACCCGGCCCTTCGACTTGGCGATGCCGGGCGTGACAGGGCCGGCCCCCGGATCGGCGAGAATGATGCTGGCCTCGTCGAGCGGAATCTCGGCGGCGAAGCGGTCCACTTTGTCCCAGTCGAGCGCGACGAAGAGATCGTAGCGATCGGGCTGCGACTCGATCGGAGCGGTGGCGATCTGCACCAGTGCGGCGGCCTCGCCGCCGCGCACCTGCGCGCCGAACAGCTGGGTCATCATGCCGTAGTAGCCGGCATGGGCGGCGGCGCGCAGCAACACCGCACCGGCGGTCATGGCGCCGGCGCCGCCGCTGCCGGCGAAGACGACCGAGACGGAATTGCGCGCCACTTCCCTTCTCTCCTTATACGTAGCCCAGCCAGTGCCAATAGGTCGCGCCGAGCAGCATGACCAGGGCGAGCGCGACGATCGTGAGCACCAGGCCGGTGCGCACGAAGTCCTTCGCCTGGAAGGTGTCGGTGCCGTAGGCGACCATGTTCTGCGGCGCGTTCACCACCAGGATGAAGCCGAAGGAGACCACGAACTGCAGCAGCATCGTCATGCCGACGATGTTGATGCCGGGGGTCGCCACGCCTTTGAGCACGGCGATCACGATCGGGATCATCGCCGAGGCCAGCGCGGTCGCGCTGGCGAAGCCGAGGTGGATGACGACGAGGAACAGGCTCATCGTGCCAAGGATGAAAAGCGCGGTGGCGTTCTTCAGGCCGAACTCGGCGACCACGATGTTGGCAAGCCAGGTCGCCGCCTGCGTCTGCAAGAGCGCGGTGCCGAGAGAGATTCCGACGCCGAACAGGATCACCGTGCCCCACGGGATCTTCGGCTGCGCCTCCTTCCAGGTCATGATGCCGATGCCGGGCATGAACATCAGCGCCACCGCGGTGATGGTGGTGGTCGAGGTGTCGAACCTGTGCAGGACGCCCTCGGTCGCCCAGAAGCCGATCAAGGTGAGCGAGATGGCGAGCAGCTTCTTCTCGGACGTCTTCATGCGCCCGAGGTCGGCGAGCGACTTGCGCACGCCGTCGAGGCCGCCGGGAACGCGGGTGACCTCCGGCGGCATCATGCGTGTCATCACGAAGTAGAGGGCGATCGACATCAGCACGGCGAAGGGCGCCGCGGCGATGAACCAGTCGAGCCAGGTAATGGTGCGGTTGAAGGTCCTCTCGATGAAGCCGATCGCCACCATGTTCTGCGCGGCGGCCGTCTTGATGCCGACGTTCCAGATGCTGGCGGTCTGCACCGTCACGATCATCAGCATGCTGGCGAAGGCGCCGCGCTTGTTGACGCCGAAGGCGGCGATGATGCCGAGCGTGATCGGCACCAGGCAGGCGACGCGCGCCGTGGTCGAGGGGACCATGAAGGCGATGACGAAGCCGACCAGGATGGTACCGACGACCACGTGGCGGGTCTCGACGCCGACCCGCGAAAGGATGCTGAGCGCGATGCGCCTGTCGAGCCCGGTCGCCGTCATGGCGGCGGCGAGGAACAGGGCGGCGGCGACCAGCACCAGCGCGGTGTTGGCGAAGCCCGAGAATGCGAGCGTGAGCGCGCCCGATGTGCCGAGCAGCACCTTCGGGTTGGCCACACTGGGCGCCAGCCCGAGCAGGAAAGCCATCAGCGCGGCGATCAGGATCGCCGAGACCGCGTAGTCCACCGCCTCGGTCATCCATAGGATGACGGCGAAGGCGAGAATGGCGAGCATACGGTGGCCGGCCACCGGCAGCCCGGCGGGCGTCGGCAACACCAGGATGACCACCAGCACGGCGAAGGCGGCGAGCAGGCCCCAGTTCGACGCGAGCCAGCCTTGTTCCTTGGAAGTCGCGGAAACCGCCGGGGCGGTCGGCGGTTCAACGGCGAGAGACATGGGTTAGCTCCGAAGCAGCCAATTCTGCCTGGGAGACGATCATCTTTGCCGGTCGCGATATCGCGTTGAGGAAAATCAAGAAAAGACCGGCCGCAAGGTCCGGGAAATTGCGTAGCCTTGCCTGCCGGTTTCGCGCCCCGCACGGGGCCTGCGCTGTCCGGCCGCGAGACCGATCGATAATCTAGATTGCCAGCAAACCTTGTTCAGATCGACCACTGTTCGAGTGAAACATACTTTCCGGAAGAAATCGCAACGGCTCATTAACCAAACCGCAAGCGCGATTTTCGATCCTGCCGCAGCCGGGAATTCACCGCCCGGGCCGACTTTTTGGCGCCGTGTTCGCGCCGACAACGCGCCGCCAGTGCGCGAAAGCCAGCTGGGCAAATTCATACGATACGACGCCTGTCGAACGCATTCACGTGCCGGGCAGCGCGTCTCCGCCATGAGGGAACACACATGCGCATCAACACGCCGGTGACAGACGTAGAGTTTCCGCTGAGCGACACCCAGACGATCATCTCGACCACCGATCTCAAGGGCAACATCACGTACGCCAACCCCTACTTCGTCGAGGCGAGCGGCTTCACCGAAGAGGAGCTGCTCGGCGCGCCGCAGAACATCCTGCGCCATCCCGACATGCCGGCGGCCGCCTTCGGCGACCTGTGGGCCACCATCAAGTCGGGCCTGCCATGGACCGGCATGGTCAAGAACCGGCGCAAGAATGGCGACTTCTACTGGGTCTTGGCCAACGTCACGCCGGTGGTCGAGAACGGCACGCCGGTCGGCTACATGTCGGTGCGCACCAAGCCGACGCGCGATCAGGTCGCCGCCGCCACCGCGCTCTATAAAAAGGCGGCGAACGGCTACAAGCTGACGCTGCGCCAGGGCCGTATCGTGCGGCCGGGACTGCTCGGCAAGGTCATCGAGCTTATGCGGCTCTCCCTGGCCGCCCGCGTCGCGCTGTTCCTGTGCTTCCTGCTGGTGTCGGCGGCCGTGCTGGGCTGGACGGCGTGGGCCGGCGTAAACGCCGCGGCGGGCTGGGAAAACGCGCTCGGCGCGCTGGCCGCTGCGAACGTCGTGGCGATCGCCGGCTTCTGGTACTTCCTGAGCAGCAAGTTCCTGACGCCGCTGAAGCAGGCGGTCAAGGTCAGCCAGGCGATGGCGGGCGGCGACATGACCGCCCGTATCGAGACCGACCGCACGGACGAGATGGGGCAGCTGCTGCGCGCGATGCGGCAGATGAACATCGTGTTCCGCAGCATCATCGGCGACGTGCTGGCCAGTTTCGCGCAGATGCAGGCGACGACGCGCGAGATCGCCGAGGGCAACCACGACCTGTCCGGCCGCACGGATTCGCAGGCGGCCGCGCTCGAGGAAACGGCGGCGAGCATGGAGCAGCTGGCTTCGACCGTGAAGCAGAACGCCGACCGCTCGACGCAAGGCAACGACGTCGCCAGCACCGCCCTGGCCACCGCCGAGAAAGGCGGAACGGTCATGCAGCAGGTGGTGTCCACCATCGCCGACATCAGCGCTTCGTCCGGCAAGATCTCGGAGATCGTCGGCATCATCAACGGAATCGCCTCGCAGACCAACCTGCTGGCGCTCAACGCCGCCGTCGAGGCGGCGCGCGCCGGCGAGGCCGGCCGCGGTTTCTCGGTGGTGGCGAGCGAAGTGCGCGCCCTGGCCCAGCGCTGCGCCAGCGCCGCGATGGAGATCAAGCAGCTGGTCGATCTCTCGGTCGGCAAGGTGAACAGCGGCACCGTGCTGGCCCGTGATGCCGGCACGACCATGAAGGAGATCATCGAGGCGGTGAACCGTGTGACCACCATCATGAGCGACGTCTCGTCGGCTTCGGTCGAGCAGAGCACCGGCATCGGGCAGGTCAACCAGGCCATCACGCAGATGGACGAGGTGACGCAGCAGAATGCCGCACTGGTCGATCAGGCCACCAAGGCGGCCGCCGCCCTCGACGAGAATGTGCGGAAGTTCCGCCGCGCGCTGGACGTGTTCAAGTTCGCCAACGGTCCCGCCGATGCGGCGGCGGCTGGCGGCGTTAAGCGCGGCAAGAAGGAGCTGGCCAAGGCGGCGTGAGGACGGCGCGCCTTCGTCCATAAGACAAAGGCGCGCGGCCCACGCCTCATCCGAGGCCGCGGCTGCGCGCCTTCTCTACGCCCCTGACGTCAGGCGGCGGGCTTGACCTCGATCTTTTTGGCCTGCGCCGGCGCCGGCTTCGGCACCGTCACCTTGAGCACGCCCTTGGCGATGCTCGCCTTGATGGCGTCGGCATTGACGCCCTCGGGCAGCTCGAGCCGGCGCTCGAACGAGCCGTAGCTGCGCTCGACCAGCCAGTAGTCCTTGTCCTTCTCTTCCTTCTCGGCCTTCTTCTCACCGCGGATGGTGAGAATGTTGTCGGCGACGTTGATCTGCACGTCCTGCTCTTCGAGGCCGGGCAGTTCGGCGGTGATCTCGATCTCCTTGTCGGTTTCCGCCACGTCGACGCTCGGCATCAGCTTCGCCGCGCCGTTGCCGGTCATCGCCGGGAAACCGCGGGTGAAGTCTTCGAACAGCCGATCGACCTCTCGCTGAAGCGAGAGGAAGGGATTGGCGGCGGCGCCGCGCTCGCGGCCCACCGGCAGTAGCGATTTCAGGTTCATGGGGGACCTCCCTGGTTCGAGGATTGCGGCAGCATCCATTCAGTGCGCCGCCGAATTCATCGCGCCGGCCGCCCATCCTTTCCTTGAGCCAGATCAAACAAGTCGGCCAAGGCCGCTAATGCTTCGCCGTCGTTTCGGCCGGCTCGATCACCATGCCCGACATCGGCTCGACCCACACCAGGTGGTCCTTCACTGCCTTGACGCCGGGGATGTTCTCGGCCGCCACTTTCAGCGCCGCGCGCTGGCGGTCGTCGAGCACCGCGCCCCACAGTTCGACCACGCCGCCGTGCACCACCACGTTGACCATGGCGGCGGGCGCCCATTGTTCCTTCTGCATCTCGGCGAGCAGGCGCTCGCGGATCGCGGCGTCATCCTTGGCCGCGCCCGGCACGCCGCGCGCCAGGCTGACCATGGCATGCATGAGATTGGAACGGGTGACGATACCCACCACCTTGTCGCCGCGCACGACCGGCACGCGCTTGATGCGGTGACGCTCCATCAGCTCGACGATGTCCTCGAGCGCGGCGTGTTCGCCGACAGTGTACACCGTGCCGGTCATCACCTCGGACACCTTGCTGCCGTGCGTGTGGGTGTATTCCTCGGCGATCTTGCCAGGGCCCATCAGGAACTCGATCCAGCGCGAACGCCGGCGCTCGGTGTGCGTCTCCCGTCGGCGCAGGAAGTCTCCTTCGGAGAGGACGCCGACCAGCTTCCCCGCGGCGTCGATCACCGGCAGGCCGCTGATCTGGTGCTTGAGCATCAGCCGCGCCGCCTGCAGGACGGTCGCGTCCGGCCCGATCGAAACCACATCCCGCATCATGATGTCTTTGGCCTGCATGGCGAAATCTCCGCGCTGTCCGGCGCGGATCGGACCATGGCGGGCGGGAGGGTATCTTGATGCAGGTCAAGCGTTCCCCGGATGCACCGCAGCACGTAGTGATGCGGTGCATCCGGGCCCTACGCGAGGCCGCGTCTGTGAAGGTCCCGGGTCTGCAGCGCACCGTTTCACGCTGCGCTGCGCCCGGGACACGCATCCGCTACTGCCGCCACTCCGGCGCGGAAACCGGCGTCCAGGGACGCGCCAGCCGCAGGTCGTCGGCGATGGCGTTGGCGGCGATATAGCCGGGCGCGCCGTTGACGCCGCCGCCGTTGCCGGACGAGGAGCCGCACAGATAGAGACCCTCCACCGGCGTGCGCGAGCCGGGCATCAGCGGATGCGGGCGGTTGATGCCGAGCTGGTTCGGCACATAGGCCCCCATGCGCACGGCGCCCTGGCGCATGTTGGCGTTCAGCCGCTCGACGTCGAGCGGCGTGAACAGGTAGCTGCCGAGCAGGTTGTCGCCCTCGAGGTTGGAGGCGTAGACGCGCCAGTAGTCAAGGATGCGCTGGGTGTAGTCGGCGCGGTTGCGGTCCCATTCCTGCGGGCTGCCGTCCACCGAATAGGGCGCGAAGGGCCACCAGAACGCGGTGTGACGGTCAGCCGGCGCGTAGCTTGGATCGAAGGCGCTGTTGCAGGCGCCGTTGCCCATCAGCACCTTGGGAAACTTCTGCGCCGCGCAATCGTCGAAGCAACTCGCCACTTCGTCGATGTGGTCCATGCCGAAGAAGATGTTGTAGGCGCGCGCCATCTCGGGATCGAAGGCTTCGGCGCGGTAGCGCGGCGGATTCTTCAATGCGAGATGCAAAGTGACCAGGCTGTGGTTGCCCCAGTGCCAGGACTTCGCCTTCTCCTGCACCGGCGCCGGGAACAGGCTCTCGCCGGCCATCTCCAACGTGCGCGGGAAGTCGATGGCGCTGGCGACGAACTTCGCGCCTTCGATGAATGTGCCGTCGGCGAGCGTGACGCCGGTGGCCCGGCCGTTCGCCACCTTGATGTCCTTCACCTCGGCACCGGTGACGACCGTGCCGCCGCCCGCCTCCACCACGCGCGCGAGAGCCAGCGGCAGCGCGTGCGCGCCGCCGACCGGCAGCGTGAAGCTCGCGATATTGGCGAAGATCGCCGGGAACACGATGCCGGCGCCGGGCACGTTCTCGGTGGTGATAACGTGCATGTAGGAGGTGAACAGCGTGCGGATGCGCTCGTCCACGAAGTGCTTGCGCACCACACTGAACAGGTCGTGCTGGGCGTGCGACAGCAGCTCCTTCGCCTTCGGCCCGCTCAGCCGGTCGAGGAGCTGCTCGCGCGGCAGCGGCGCGTTGTAGAGCAGCGAGACGAGCAGCGGCCGCATTTCCTCGCAGTAGGCGTGCCAGAGCTCGCGGAAGGTCTCGGCGTCCTGCCTGGAGAAGCGCGCGAGCGAGGCGCAGGTCTTGTCGAGGTCTTTGTGGATCACCACGCAGGTGCCGTCGCGGAAGCAGGCGGCCTGCTGCACTGGCGGCTCGATGTAGGAAAAGCCGTAGCGATGCAGGTCGAGGTCGGCGAGCAAGGGGCTCAAGCCGATGCCCATGTAGAAATTGGCGTGCAGGTTGAGCCGGTGGCCCGGGAGGATGCGCTCCTCGGTGCTGGTGCCGCCGCCGATGCGGGCGTTGCGCTCCAATACCGCGATCTTCATGCCGGCGCGCGAGAGATAGGCGGCGAGCGTCAGCCCGTTGTGACCGGCTCCGATCACGACCCCGTCATATGCCGGCATCGTCCCCTCCCCGCTTATTGCTTATGGTGCATAAGCCTAGCCATTTCGCGGAGAGGCAACAATGCAGCCCGACGCGAGCGAGATTTCACATCGCTAAAAAAAGAAAGCCCCGGCAACCCATCAGGGGCCGGGGCAGTTTGGCCGAACACACGTCGGGGAGAACGACGTTCGGCTAGGAGGAAACTCAGGCGTTCAGGCGGCTCAGCGCGGCCCGGTTGCGCAGCACGATGCGACGGGAGGTCGGCACCGCGATGGCGGCGGAATTCTCCAGATGGGTCAGCGTGCGCGACACGGTCTCGATGGTGAGGCCGAGATAATCGGCAATGTCCTGGCGCGACATCGGCAGGTCGACTTCGTTGGCGGCGGCCGAGCGCTTGGCCATCTCCAGCAGGAAGCCGGCGACGCGCTCCTGCGCGGTCTTGATCAGCAGCATGATGTGGTCCTGCGCGCGCTGCAGCTCGCCGGCGGTCATGGTCCAGAGCTGGCGGGCGACCTCGTTGTCGCGGGCGGCGAGCGCGATGAGCGAGCTGCGCTTGATCACCAATACCTTACTGTCGACAATCGCCTCGGCGGAGAAGGTGTGCTCGTCACCGACCTCAAGACCGAAGACGTCGCCGGGCAGGTAGAAGGCGCCGATCTGGCGGCGGCCGTCGTTGAGCACCTTGTAGGTGCGCACGGTGCCGCTGATGACCTTGTAGAGGTACTCGGCCGGTTCGTTCTCGCCGTAGATCTCGGCGTTGCGGCCAAAGGGCATCGGCGCGCCCATCAATTCGATCGAGCTTCCGAAGCCCGACGCGGCCGAGGGGGTACGCGCGACACGCGCTTCCGGCTGGCGGATCGAGTTGCGGCTGCTGGTCATCGTCTGATTGGTGAGCATGGCGCTGGCCCTCGGTGAACTGACAATGCCTCGATACCGCTGGCATTAACCGTCCGAAATTCAGATAATCTCCATAGGGGGTTTTCCGGAGGCTCCCGGGAGCCGCAGCTTGCCCAGTGACGATGTCAGAAGTCGTTGAAAAAACTGAGTTTTTATCGACATGGGGTCGGCGGCCGATCGCCCGCTATGGGCTCGCACCCGCTCTGGTGGCGCTCTCGCTCGCGGTTCGCGCGCTGCTTTTGCCGCTGCTGCACGAAGACACGGTGTTTCTCTATTTCATACCGGCCGTGCTGATCTCGGCGGGTGTCGGCGGGCTCGGGCCCGGCCTCGCCGCGACGGCGCTGAGCGTGATCGCATCCCTCTTCGCCATCAGGGCCCTGCCCAGCGGCCTCGACGCCGCCGTTACCGTCAACACCGCAGCCTTCGCGATCATCGGCATCGGCGTCTCCTGGGGCGGCGAGTTGCTGCAGCGGGGGCGGCTGCGGACGATTCAGATGACGCAGGAGGCGCTGTCACGGCAGGCGCATCTGCAGTCGATCCTCGACACCGTGCCGGAAGCGATGATCGTCATCGACGAGCGCGGCATCATGCAGTCGTTCAGCAGCGCCGCCGAGCGGCTGTTCGGCTACGCCGCTGCGGACGCGATCGGCAAGAACGTGAAGGTCCTGATGCCTTCGCCCTACCGCGACAACCACGACGCCTACCTGCTGCGCTACCTCACCACCGGCGAGCGGCGCATCATCGGCATCGGCCGGGTCGTGGTCGGCCAGCGCAAGGATGGCTCGACCTTCCCGATGGAACTCGCCGTTGGCGAGATGAAATCGGGCAACCAGCGATTCTTCACCGGCTTCATCCGCGACCTCACCGAACGGCAGAAGACGGAAGCGCGCCTGCAGGAGCTGCAGTCCGAGCTGGTGCACATCTCGCGGCTGACAGCGATGGGGGAGATGGCCTCGACGCTCGCGCACGAGCTCAACCAGCCGCTCTCGGCGATCTCGAACTACCTGAAGGGCTCGCGCCGCTTGCTGGAACCGGCAACCGACGAGCGCTCGGCGACGCTGCGCGACGCCATGGAGAAGGCCGCCGACCAGGCGATGCGCGCCGGCCAGATCATCCGCCGGCTGCGCGATTTCGTGCAGCGCGGCGAGAGCGAGCGGCGCGTGGAAAGCATCACGAAGCTGGTCGAGGAAGCGAGCGCGCTCGCGCTGGTCGGCGTCAAGGACCGCGGCATCCGCGTGCAGTTCCAGTTCGACCCGGCGGTGGACCTGGTGCTGGCCGACCGCGTGCAGATCCAGCAGGTGCTGCTCAACCTCATCCGCAACGCCATGGACGCAATGGAGGACGCCGAGACCCGCGATCTCCTGGTGTCGGTGGTCCCCGACGGCGACAGCCATGTTCGCATCGGCGTCGCCGACACCGGCTCGGGTATCGACCCCGACGTCGCCGCGCAGCTCTTCCAGCCATTCATCACCACCAAGCGCCACGGCATGGGCGTCGGCCTGTCGATCTCGCGCACCATCGTGGAGGCGCATGGCGGCCGCATCTGGGTGGAGCCCAACCCCGGCGGCGGGACGATCTTCTCTTTCACCCTTGCCGTGGTAAACGAGGGAGATGTCGACGATGCAGCATGAGCCGGTCATCTACGTGATCGACGATGACGAAGCGGTCCGGCAATCGCTCGAGTTCCTGCTGAAGACGGCCGGCCACGCCGTCCACAGCTTCGAATCGGCGAAGGCCTTCATCGACATCCTGCCGCAGGTTTCGTCGGGCTGCGTCGTCACCGACGTGCGCATGCCGGAAATCACCGGCATCGATCTCCTGCGCAAGGTCAAGGCGGTCAAGCCCGACCTGCCGGTGATCGTCATCACCGGCCACGGCGACATCGCGCTTGCGGTTGAGGCGATGAAGATAGGCGCCATCGACTTCCTGGAGAAGCCGTTCGACGACGACCAGCTGCTGACGGCGGTGCGCGGCGCGCTCGACCAGGAGGCCGACGCCGCCAAGCGCAAGGCCGAGCTCTCGGGGATTCACGACAAGCTCGCGGCGCTGTCGAACCGCGAGCGGCAGGTGCTCGAAGGTCTGGTCGCCGGCAACGCCAACAAGACTATCGCCT
Source organism: Pseudolabrys sp. (assembly GCA_046292265.1). Lineage (GTDB taxonomy): Bacteria > Pseudomonadota > Alphaproteobacteria > Rhizobiales > Xanthobacteraceae > Pseudolabrys. The sequence continues at coordinate 243,502 of JBKBRE010000001.1, forward strand.
TCGACCTCGGCATCAGCCCGCGCACGGTCGAAATCTACCGCGCCAACCTGATGACCAAGATGTCGGCCAACAGCCTGTCCGACCTGGTGCGCATGGCGATGGTGGCCGGCATCGTCGAGAATTCAGGCAAGTAAGTCCGGCCGCGCCGCGCCTCAAACCGGTCCGCTGCGCACGCCCAAGCCCCGCATGAAGCGCTCGCGCAGTTGCACCGGATCGCGCTCGGTGGTCGCAACCGCCGGCTTGTCGTCGATACGGGCGGCGATCAGCGTCGGGCCGCCCCCCCTCAGCGCCGCCGCCACCATACGGTCGAAGTCGTCCTCGTCGGCCGCCCAGGCGCTGTTGGCAAGGCCGGAGGCGCGCGCGATGGCGACGAGGTCGGCGGTCGAAGCGGTCGTGGTCGGCTGCGAACCGGTGATCTGGTAGACGCCGTTGTCCCACACCACCATCGTCAGGTTCTTCGGGCCGCGCAAGGCGACGGTAGACAGGCAGCCGAGCTGCATCAGCAGCGAGCCGTCGCCTTCGAGCGCGACGACGTGACGTTGCGGCTGCGCGATCGCCACGCCGAAGGCGATCGGGATGGCGAGGCCCATGCTGCCCAGCATGTAGAAGTTCTGCGGGCGCTGGCCTGCGGCCCAGAGATCGAAATTGGCGTTGCCGATGCCGCCGATCACCGCTTCCTCATGCTCGAGCTGGCCGACCAGGCGCTTGGTCAGCTCGAAGCGGTTCATGACCTTGGCGTTGTGGGCGGTCACCGCCCCGGTTTGCGTGTTTGCCACGGTCATTCTCCGAACACTTTGCCGCCGGTGAGCAGCGGATTGAGAATGAAAGTGACCGGCGCCTGCGTCGCCACCGCCTGCTCGATCGAGCGGTCGAGAATAAAACCGAGCTCGTCCTGCCGGGTGATGGTGTGGTGCTCCATCGCGAGCGAGTCGAGCACGGGGCGCATGGTGCGGCAAACCAGCGCCTGCCCGAGGTTGAACTCGCCGAGCGTGCCGCGCTCGGACACGAAGATCAGCGCCGGGATCTGGCACGGCACCACCAGCGACGCGAGCACATTCGCCAGTGTCGCGAAGCCCGAGGTCTGCATCAGCACCGCGCTTTTCATGCCGCCCATCCACGCGCCGGTGACGATGCCGATGGCTTCCTCCTCGCGTGTGCAGGCAAAGGCGGTGAAGAACGGATCGGCGTGAATGGCCTTGATGAGCGGCGTCAGCACGCGATCGGGCACATAAACGACCAGGCGGACGTCGTTGGCCTTGAGGGTGGCCAGCACGACCTCGTGCCAGGTCTGTGCAGGCTGCGGGGCTGGGGTCATAGGTCGGGTCGGACCGTTGGCTGGTTTTTAGACATCGTGAAACTCGGGCGTCGGCATAACCGGTCCCGATCGGGCCCGTGCCCATTGCTCCAATAGTTGCAAAAGCTTACCCTAATAGCATCATCGGCGCACAAGAAAACAAGCCGACCACGCAAAGGGGAGAACGATGGCAAAATCCAAGGACATTTCCGTACTGACGCGCCGCCGGGTCATTCAAGGAGCGGGTGCTCTCGCGGCCGGCGTGGCCGCGCCGGCGCTTATCACGCGCTCGGCCTGGGCGGCCTATCCCGACCGGACGGTGAAGATCATCGTCGCCAACACGCCGGGCGGTCCGTCCGACCTGGTCGGCCGCATGGTTGCCGCCGCCTTGCAGCAGTCCACCGGCAAGACCTTCATCATCGAGAACATTGGCGGCGCCGGCGGCAATATCGGCATGGGCCAGGCGGCCAAGGCCGATCCCGACGGCTACACCTTCCTGCTCGCGACCAACGCCTTTTCTGTCAATCCCGGGCTGTACAACAAACTGCCCTTCGATCCGCTCAAGGATTTCGTGGGCGTGAGCGAGCTGGCCACGACACCCAATACGTTCGTGGTGAAGTCCGAGCTGCCGGCAAAGACCCTCAAGGAATTCGTCGCGCTGGTGCGCGCCAATCCCGAAAAATTCAACGTCTCGGTCCCGCCGATCGGCACGACGCCGCAGATCGCGGCCGAGATGTTCAAGCTGCGCGAGAAGCTGCCGAAGATGGCATCCGTCGTGTTCAAGGGCGGCGGCGATGCGCTGCAGGCGGTGCTCAGCGGCACCACGCAACTGAGCGTCGGCTCGCTGCCGCCGGCGGCCCCGCACATCAAGGCCGGCAAGCTGCGCTGCCTGGCGGTGACCGGCGAGACGCGCTGGCCGGACCTGCCGGACGTGCCGACCATGGCCGAGGCCGGCTACAAGGACTTCGTGCTGGCGGTCGATTGCGTGCTGCTGGCGCCCTCGAAGACACCGACAGAGGCCGTCAAGTGGATGGAGACGGAAACGGTGAAAGTGCTCTCCACGCCGGATATGAAAGAGAAGCTGTACAAGGCCGGCTTCCAGGTGCGGCCGAAAGGCGCCAAGGACGCCTGGACGCGCGTCACCAAGGAAATGGACCTGTTCAAGGGCGTGATCGAACAGGCCGGCATGACGAAGCTCTGACATCGAAATCCTGCCACAGCGCCCGCCGTCATCCACGATGACGGCGGGCGTGCCTGCAAACTCCCGTAGGGTTTTCATCGGCCGTGCACATCAAGACGATCGAGCCGATCGCGGTCAGCCTGCCGATGCTCAAGCCCGTCATCATGGCGGGCGAGGAGGTGCGCCGCGCCGACAACGTGCTGGTGCGCATCGAGACCGATGGCGGACTGATCGGCTGGGGCGAAGCCGCCTCCGCGCCGGTGATGACCGGCGATACGCTGGAGAGCCTGGTCTGCGCCGTCCGCTACATGACGCCCGCGCTGCTCGGACGCGACCCGTCCGACATCGTCGGCGCGCTCGCCGCCATGGACGGGCGCATGTACGGCAACCAGGGGGCCAAGGCGGCGATCGAGATCGCGCTGCACGACCTCGTCGGTCTCGCCGCCGGCAAGCCGGTGCACGCGCTCATCGGCAAGCGCAGGCGCACGCGCATGCCGCTGCTCGGCGTGATCGGCGGCGGCGATTATGACGGCGACCTCGCCGATGCCGGCAAGAAGAAGGCTGAGGGCTTCACCGCCTACAAGATCAAGGTCGGCGTGGACACGCCGGAGAAGGACGCCGCGCGCACGCGGGCGATCTGCACGCTGCTCGGAAGCGGCGCGCTGATCTCGGCCGACGCCAACCAGGGCTTCACCACGCAGGAGGCGATCGCCTATGTGGGCGCGGTCGCGGGTTCGGGACTGGGCTTTTTCGAGCAGCCGGTCGAAGCCGGCGACCTCGCCGGCATGGCGGCGGTGGCGGCATCGACCGACATCGCGATCGGAGCCGACGAAGGCATCCACTCGCTCGCCGACATCCGCGCCCACCGCGTCGCCAGCGCCGCGCGCGGCGCGAGCCTGAAGGCCATCAAGCTCGGCGGCATCCGTGCGCTGGCCGCGGCCGCCGCGCTGTGCGACGAGCTCGTGATGAGCGTCAACATCTCCTGCAAGACCGGCGAAACGAGCGTCGCCTGCGCCGCGGCGCTGCACGTGGCCTCGGTCGTTCCCAACCTCAACTGGGCGCTGACGCTGACGCACACCGCGCTCGGCCAGGACGTGTCCGCGCATCCGATCCCGACTGCCCATGGCCATGTCGAAGGGCTCGACCGGCCGGGCCTCGGCGTCAGCGTGGACGAGGACTGCGTGCGCCGACACCAGGTGGTCATCCCGGCACGCGCGGTGGCGTGAGCCGGCGATCAGGCTTCAGCGACCACGCGGTTGCGCAAGGTACCGATGCCGGTGATCTCGATCTCGACCGTGTCGCCGACGTCGATATTGGCCGGCACGCCGTCGGTGCCCATCCACATCACGTCGCCCGGCATGATGGTGCAATAGCGCGAGACCGTGCTGATGTAGGTCGCCGCGTCGAAGATCATGTTGTCGGTCTTGAAGGTCTCGGTCACCGCGCCGTTGACGCGGATGGTGGTCTGCATGGCGTCGAGATCGGCGTCGGTCTCGATCCACGGCCCCATCGGCTTGAAGGTGTCGGTGTTCTTGGCGCGCCAGAGCGTGCGGTCGCTCGCCTGCCAGCCGCGCTCGGAGACGTCGTTGCCGATGGTCCAGCCGAGCACGTAGTCGAGCGCCTCTTCCTTGGCGACGTTGCGGCACTTGCGGCCGAACACCGCGACCAGCTCGCCCTCGTACTGGAACTCCTTGCCGGCGTCCTTCGGCTTTACAATGTTCTCGTCGTGCCCGATCAGCGCGTTGTTGGTGCGGTAGCCGATATCGGGCTGGGTGGGGAATTCCGGCTGCTTGCCGCGCTTGATCGCCATGCGGCGGACATGGTCGGCATAGTTCACGCCGACGCAGAAGAAGGTGGACGGCACGGTCGGGATGTCGAGCCTGACCGCGGCGAGCGGAAAGCTGTGCGCCGTGCGGCGATGCTCGGCGAAGGGCGAGCCCTCGACCGCGATCACCCGGTCGCCTTCGACGATGCCGAAGGACGGCTCGCCGCCCTCGACCCTGAACCGGCACCATCTCATCCTTCGCTCCTTACGCGGGCAGCAGGCCACATTGCTCGACCACGGCGCGCGTGCGCGGCGCGGCGAGCAGATCGATCATTGCCTGCGCCGCCTGCGGCGCGGCCGACTGCGCGTGAACGCCGGCGGAAAGCGGCATCACGTTCTGCAACTCGTCGGGGAACGGCCCCAGCACGTGCACGCCTGGCACAAGCAGCAGTTCGGCGAGCTGCTGCACCGCCATGCCGACCTCGCCGCTCGCCGCCGCCGGCGCGACCAGGCCGGAGCGCGTGACGGTCTTGCGCTTGATCTCATCGGCGATGCCGAGCTTCTGGCACACCTTGATGAAGTGCGCGGCGCTCGGGCTGCCGGTGGCCGGGTCGGCGTGGATCAGTGAGCGCACGTCGAGCAGCGCCTGCTTGAATTGCTCGGGGGTCGAGATGTGCGGCTTCGGCTCGTTGGGACCGACCGCCAGCCCCATGATCATCTTCGCCACCGGGCGGCTCGTGCCGGCGGCGAGCTTGCCTTCCTTGACGAGGCCATCGATGCCTTCCGGCGTTGCGATCACCACGTCGGCCGCTTCGCCCTTGCGGATCTTCTCGACCGTCGCCGACGGCGGCGCGAAGTCCATCTCGACGCCGAGACCGGTGGCCTTGGTGAACTCCGGGGTGAGCTTCTCGATGACGCCCTGCATGGCGACGGTGGTGACGATCTTCAGGGGTTTCATTCGCATAGTCCTTGCGGGATTAAAGGCGGCGGCGGGTTCTTGTTGATTTTAACGCCTTGAAAAAACATCGGATTCCAGCTCCGCGCGCGGCGAACTCTATGCCGGCCGGCGCGCCTCGCCAAGGTCAAAGGCGTTCGCAGGATTTCGAGCGTTTTCGCACCGCTTCGCGGATCGAGCGATCCAATTGAAGTGCCAAGCCGAGTGGTGCAGTGTCACCCGCATTCGGGCACACCCCCCTCGGCGGGCGCTGACAACAGCGAAGGTCTTGATTCATGCCTCGGAGAAGCAGTTCCGCCACAAGCGCGGGCCGAAAAAGAAAAAAAATGTCGGCGCCGGCTCCGACGCCTGGGGCCACTTTGACTCGATTGCGGGGGCTGCGGGGCTCGCTGGGTGGCACGGGACTGCGAATTGCAGACATGATCCTGGGAAGCCCTACAGACATCATCCATATGACGATCACAGAGGTCGCGGAACGCGCCGGAGCTAGCGAAGGGAGCGTTATCGGATTGTGCAAGCAGCTCGGCGCAAGCGGCTTTCAGCAGCTCAAGATCGTTCTGGCCCAAGAGCTGGTTCAACCGGTCCAGTTCATCCATGAGGACCTTGAAGAAGCCGACGACGTACCAACCGTCATTGGCAAGATCTTCAGCAGCGACATTCAAACGCTTCGTGATACCCAGTCCGTCCTGGACGCCGGAGCACTGAGGCGAGCGGTCGAGATCATAAAAAAGGCCGAGCGGGTTGAGCTTTATGGGGTTGGTAGCGCTGCGCCGATTGTCGAGGATGCTCACTATAGAATGCTGCGCATCGGCCTTGACGCCAGAATGGTCGTCGACTCGCATGTTCAAGCGATCAGCGCGTCGTTAACGGGGCCTCATGTTGCTTGCCTGACGATCTCCCATTCCGGCAGCAGTCACGAGACCGTTACCGCAACCAAGCTGGCAAGGAATGCAGGGGCGCGCACAATCTGTATCACCAACTACGGAAAGTCGCCGATTCAGGCTTTTGCAGAAGTCGTGCTGTTCACCATGGCCCGAGAAACCAATTTCCGCACGGAAGCCATGACAAGCCGGATCGCGCAACTCGCCATCATCGATGCCTTGATCGCGTGCCTCGCGCTTGCCGATTATGAAAACTCGGTCAAGACGCTCAAGCGCACGTTCGATACGTTGTCGCTCAAGCGCTATTAGAGATCGCCTATTGTTGCACGCCCGAGCGGCTCGTGTTCGTTCTGTACCGGAATGGCGAAGTGACCGCGTCCCGGAAGTGCCAGCAATTCGCGCGGCGAGGCGGCATCGGCACCCGACCCGATCATGAGGTAGCGCATTCCCAGACGCACGGCACCACGCGCATCGGTATCGAGATTGTCGCCGATGACCATCGCCGTATCGGGCATGGCGGAGAGACGCCGCAAGGCTTCCGCGAACAAGTCGGGCTCCGGCTTTCCGACGATCCGCAACGGCGAGACACCTGAACACGCTGTAACGGCCTGCATGAGCGCACCCGTCTCCACGACAATCCCTCCTCTAGGAGCTGGATGGGTGCGATCCGGATTCGACACGACCAGTCGTGCACCGGCTCGCAATTCGTTCGCTGCCAGCGAAAGCTTGGCGTAATCGAACGACCGATCGCGCATCAGGACGACCAGATCGGCATTGCGGTCGACCAGCGTGAGGCCGCAATCCATGGCCATCCGACGCAACATTTCATCGGCAAACAGAATGACGCGGCAACCTGCATGCCGCTCGGCCAGAAATCGAATTGTCTGTTCACCGGCCAAGACCAGTTGCCGGCCCACGACCGGCAACCCCAACGCGTGAAGCCGACATGCCAGGATATCCGCGGTGTCCGTGGAGTTGTTCGAAACAATCACGAATTTCCCGCTGAGACGGTCGAGCATTTCGGCCCCCCCCTGCATGACCTGATCGTCCTGGATAAGCGTGCCATCGAGATCGATCAGGAATGCTTCTGCCGAAGAAATCCAGTTTCCCGAAAGATCCGACCCTGGGGGCGGCGGCAATCCGGTCTCGGCCGCTCGTGTGCCCTGATCGACGGCGTTGAGCCGGTTGGACCTGCCTCTCATCACTTCGCTCCGGGATGTGGTTTTAGCGACTCGTGCCGAAAATGAGATTAGCTCAAAAATATATCAACACAAGAATGAGCTAGGTTCATCCAGCTGTCACATACGGTGCCTAACGTTGTGCGCGAGATGGTCGAAGCCATGCGAACCGCGCAATCGTCGCGCTTGAATCGGGAGAATGGAATGATCAGGACAGTTCTCGCGCTCTTAACCACCTTTGCGCTCGCAGCCTCCGCCTTCGCGCAATCGGCGCCTGACGGCTCGAAGGAGCGTCCGCTGCGCGTGATGCTCATTCCCGCCGACGGCGGCACCGAATCCGGGACGAAGGCCGATTACCAGCCTGTGTTCAATGCAGTGTCGCGTATGACGGGCCTGAACTTCGACATCAAGGTCGGACAGACCTACGGCGCCGTCGTCGAGGCGATGTGCAACAATCTCGCCGAAATCGCTTTCTTCGGTCCGGTCTCTTACGTTCAAGCCAACAAGCGCGGCTGTGCGCAACTGCTGGCGGTCGCCGTGGAGAAAGGAGAGTCGGTCTATTACGCCGGCATGTTCGCGAAGGCCGATTCGCCCATCAAGACCGTCGCAGACTTGAAGGGCAAGAAAGTCGCGTTCGGCGACATCAATTCGGCCTCAAGCTTCACCTTCCAGATGGCGATGATTCTCGAGGCCGGACTCGATCCGATCAAGGACCTTGCCGAGATCCGGATGGCCGGAAGCCATGCCAACAGCATCGCGGCCTTGTCGCAGGGTTTCGTCGACGTCGCGAACCTCTCGTTCGACTCTTACGAGAAGGCGGTGCGCCAAGGGGCGGTGGACGCCAAGCAGATCAGGGTCGTCGTAAAGAGCATTCCTATTCCCTACCCCCCGCTCGCTGTGAACACCAAGCTTCCGGAAGATATGAAGAAAAAACTCAAGGAGGCGTTCAACGCAGTTCACAAGGCTCCGGGCGTCACCCCCGACATGATCCGCGGATATGGCGGACGCAAGGTCGACGCCTTCAACGCCTATTTCCCCGAGCAGGAGTTCAACGTCGCCGCGGCGAAGCTCGCAATGATCACGGACCAGCTCAAGGGGGAAATCTTGAAGAAGGCTTCGGCGCGGTGACGATCGCGCGCGAAGGCCGCTCATGCTGACTTTCGAGAACATCCGCAAGCTGTTCCCCGACGGCACAGTCGCGCTCGACAACGTCAGTCTGCACGTGCCGAGGGGCCAGTTCTGCGTTGTACTTGGCCCCTCCGGCGCGGGAAAATCCACGCTCCTGCGAACCGTCAACGGCCTCGTCGAACCTACCGGGGGCTCGGTCAGTGTTGACGGAGTGCCCGTTACCCGACGGACGTTGCCGGCCATCCGCCCGCGGATTGGCATGATCCATCAGCAGTTCAATCTGGTCCCGCGCTCAAGCGTCGGAATGAACGTGCTGGCCGGGGCATTGCCGGCAATCTCGACCTGGCGCGCCTTGCTGATGCTCTTTCCACGCCAGTTGCGCGCGAAGGCGTGCAGCCTGATCGGCGAAGTTGGGCTAGGGGAAGATCACTTGCGCCGGCGTGCGAGCGAACTGTCCGGTGGTCAACAGCAGCGCGTCGGCATCGCGCGCGCGTTCATCCTGGACCCTTCCGTGGTTCTTGCCGACGAACCGGTCGCAAGTCTCGATCCCAGGATCAGCCTGGACATACTCGCGCTTCTCAAGACCGAATCCCGGGAACGGGAAGCCACAGTGCTGTGCAGCCTGCATCAGATCGACCTCGCCAAGCAGTTTGCCGACCGAATCGTCGCGCTGAAGAACGGCCGGATCGCATTCGATGGCGTTCCGGATGACTTTGACGAAAGCGTTGCCTCGACGATCTATGGCGACCTCCGTTCGGTAACCCGCCTCAAGCCCGCGCAGCGGGCGGTCGCGTGATCTCTGGGACATGATGCAATGACGGACGGCATATCGCATCGGACGGCCGGCGTATCGCCGACCGCATGGCGCCTCGATCCTCCCTACGGCGCCCGTACCGTCATGGTCGTCATCCTGGGCGCGTTATTGCTTTGGTACACCGGACAGCGTGTCGAAATCGGCCGCATGCTCGTGCTGACGGGCGACGGACTGCTGGCCGCTGTCGGCATCAAGGAGCATTCACAGGTCTCGTCCGGCCTCGGCAAGGTCGTCGGCTCGCTCTTTCCGTTGCAGATTTCGGAACGTACCGAGGTGACACGGATCGAAGGTTTCGATCCCAACCGGTTGCCATGGCTTTCGCATGTCGAAACCGTCGAGCACCGGGAGCAGCGGCTTAATCCACAGACCCTTGCGATGGAGGAGACCGTCGAGCGGAAAGAGTTTCTGATCGAGCCGCTCGGCTACCTCGGCCATGTGCTGGTCAAGATGATCGAAACCCTCGAGATTGCGCTGTGGGGCACCATCATCGCCGTCATCCTGAGCGTCCCGCTCGCCTATTTCGGCGCAAAGAACTACACGCCCAACCGCATCACTTATTTTGTGTCCAGAAGCACCGTCAGTCTATTCCGTGCCGTTCCCGAACTGGTCAGCGCATTGTTCCTCGTCCTTGCCTACGGTTTCGGACCGATTGCCGGCGTTCTTGCCCTTGGCATACACGCCGCCGGATTCCTCGGAAAATTCTACGCCGAAGACATCGAAAATGCCGACAACAATCCACAGGAGGCACTTCGGGCGATCGGAGCCAACAAAGTCAAGGTGATCTGGTACGCCGTGCTCCCTCAAGTGATTCCACAATACATCGCCTACACGCTCTATATCCTCGACCGGAACGTTCGCATGGCGACTGTTGTCGGACTCGTTGGTGCCGGGGGCATCGGTCAGGAACTCAAAGGGCGCTATGATATCTATAATTATAGCCACGTGGGGACGATATTGGTCGTCATATTCATGACTGTCTTTCTGCTCGATCAGATTTCTGCGCGGCTGCGGAGCAGATACGTCTAGCCAAATTGCTTGCTTTGAATATCACCGTCCGCACGCCACCTGAACGAATTGCAGCGCGGTCCTGCGCAGGTGGCGGATGGAGCCCGACCCAGGCAAAGGGCAGAGCGTCTGCACGCGCAGCGAAATGAAACGCGCGAGTTGGAGCCGCGCGGGGATGAATCGAGGCTTCGAATCTATCTAGGCCGGAAGGCTGGCGGAGAGAGAGGGATTCGAACCCTCGATACGGTTTCCCGTATACACGCTTTCCAAGCGTGCGCCTTCAGCCACTCGGCCACCTCTCCTCACCAGCACCCGTAGGGCGCACATGTCGGTCCGTAAAGACGCTAGCGCGGAACGCGCGCTGCGCTTTCAGATCGGCCGCTCGCCGTTTCGAGGTCCGCAGGACGGCGCCGGAAAGCGCGCGCCTTGCGTCGCCGCTAGGTCATGGCGGCGAATGCGGTGTTTCGCAAGCGTTAGATGCGGTCTCTCCTTCGTCCGGTCCAGCCACGCGGAGAAGCCCACCTCCCACCCGGCTGATACCGCCGATTCATGCCCCGGGCAGGCGACAGGTACGCCCCAAACTAGATTGCATTTAATGTCAGTTTCTATGTATTTATTTCAATAATTGACCGCTAGCGGAGAAAATGCGCAAAATATCGCCTCGTTCAGGAGGGGGTCGCGGGCCCCCGTGCGGTCTGCGGGGAAAATGCGATGTCCGGTACGGCTTCCGCGCTCGATCTGGTGCTCGCGGGCGATCCGGCACTGTTCGCCATCGTACGGCTGTCGTTGCTGGTGAGCTTGAGCGCCGTGCTGCTGGCAGCGGTGATCGGGGTGCCGGCCGGCGCGCTTCTGGCCCTGACCCGCTTTCGCGGCAGGGAGGCGGTCATCGTCGTCCTGAACGCCATGATGGGCCTGCCGCCAGTGGTGGTCGGCTTGGCCGTCTTCCTGCTGCTGTCCCGCTCCGGCCCGCTGGGCTTCTGGGGCCTGCTTTTCACACCGCAAGCCATGGTCATCGCCCAAACCATTCTGGTGGCGCCGATCATCGCGGCATTGACGCGCCAGACCATCGAGGACCTCTGGCTGGAGTACCGCGAGGAACTCGCCGCCATGAACATCGGCCCGGCCGGCCGGGTGGCGACGCTCGTCTGGGACGCGCGGTTTTCGCTGGTGACGACGCTGCTGGCCGGCTTCGGCCGCGCGGCGGCGGAGGTCGGCGCCATCATCGTGGTGGGCGGCAATATCGAGGGCTTCACCCGCACCATGACCACGGCGATCGCGCTGGAAACCTCCAAGGGCGACCTGCCGCTCGCCATCGGGCTCGGCATCGTGTTGATCGCCATCGTCATCGTCATCAATGCGCTGGCCTGGGGCGCCCGCCGCGCCGGCGAACGCTATGCGGGCTGACCCTATGCGCGCCCCCACCTCCGACCTGCCGTTAATGCTCGTAGAAGCGCGGATCCTCGCCGGCGAGGTGGCGATCCTCGACGGTCTGTCGGTCACCTTCTCAGCCGGGCCGCCGACCATCCTGATCGGCCCCAACGGCTCCGGCAAAACCACCCTGCTGCGCGCCGCCATGGGCCTGTTGCCGCTTTCGAGCGGCACGCTGACCTGGGGCGGCCGCGAGCAGGCCGCCCCCGACCGACGGGCGATCCTCTTCCAGCGGCCGGTGATGCTCCGGCGCAGCGCTGCCGGCAACATCCGCTACGCGCTGGCCGCCGCCGGCGTCGCCCGCGCGGCGCGGCCCGCGCACGTCGACGAATTGCTGGCGCTGGTCGGACTGGAGAAGTTCGCCGACCGCCCGGCGCGGCGGCTATCCGGCGGCGAGCAGCAGCGGCTGGCGCTCGCGCGCGCGCTGGCGCGCGACCCGGCGCTCCTGTTTCTCGACGAGCCGGCGGCGAGCCTCGACCCGGCCGCCACCAAGGGCATCGAAGACCTCATCGCCGCTATCGCCGCGCGCGGGGTGAAGATCGTCATGTCGACGCACGATCTCGGCCAGGCCAAGCGGCTCGGCGGCGACATCGTGCTGATGCACCGCGGGCGGTTGATCGAGCACGCGCCGGCGGCGGAATTCTTCGCCCAGCCGCGCACAGTGGAAGCCAGACGTTTCGTCGCCGGCGAATTGCTGGTGTGAGGGAGGAGCCAACCTGTCGTCCCGGGCGACGGTGCGAAGCGAGGGAGGCCCGGGACCCATACGCCGCAGCCTCTCGATAGCGCACGGCGTATGGGTATCCGCTTTCGCGGGGACGACAACGAGAACTTGAGAAACACAAAACGGAGGATCACATGTTCAACCGCCGCACACTGACCGCCGCGCTCGCGCTCGGCGCCATTGCCGTCTTCACGCCTGCGCAGGCGCAGGAAAAATCCATCGTCGTGTCGTCGACCACGTCGACGCAGGACTCCGGCCTGTTCGGCCACATCCTGCCGCTGTTCAAGGCCAAGACCGGCATCGAGGTGAAGATCGTGTCGCAAGGCACCGGCCAGGCGCTCGACACCGGCCGGCGCGGCGATGCCGACGTGGTGTTCGTGCACGCCAAGGCGCAGGAGGAGAAATTCGTCGCCGACGGCTTCGGCGTGAAGCGCTTTCCGGTGATGTACAACGACTTCGTGCTGATCGGCCCGAAGAGCGATCCGGCCGGCATCAAGGGCATGAAAGACGTCGGCGCGGCGCTCAAGCAGATCATGGCCAAGGGCGCGCCGTTCATCTCGCGCGGCGACAAGTCCGGCACGCATTCCGCCGAGCTCAATCTCTGGAAGGCGTCCGGCATCGACATCGAGAAGGAGAAGGGCCCCTGGTACAAGTCGATCGGCCAGGGCATGGGCGCCGCGCTCAACACGGCGAGCGCCAGCAACGCCTATGTGCTGGCGGACCGCGGCACCTGGATCTCGTTCAAGAACCGCGGCGACCTCGTCATCGCGGTCGAGGGCGACAAGCGCCTGTTCAACCAGTACGGCGTGATCCTGGTGAACCCGGCCAAGCATGCGAACGTGAAGAAGGACTACGGCCAGGCCTTCATCGACTGGCTGGTGTCGCCGGAAGGTCAGAAGGCGATCGCCGACTACAAGATCAACGGCGAGCAGCTCTTCTACACCAACGCCAAAGACCCGAGCGCGTGATGCGCGCGCTCGCTAAGGGCGCCCGCGCTTAGGACTCAGAGCGTGGCGGGGTCGGCCAGCGCCGGCCGCTGCTCCTGCGCGGCGCGCAGCCGATCGAGCGCATCGCGCGCCCGGGCATGCAGGGCCTCGAATTCGGCATCGGCCACAAGAACCGCGTCTTGTACGGCTTCCAGCGCCGGTGCGGCCGCCACAAGCGCCGGCTTGGACGGGGCCATCGGACCCCCGCTCCAGGCCAGAAGCGCAAGCGCGAGCAGAACGAATCTCATGGGCGGCCCCCTTTGTTCCGTCGCCATCATGGGGCCACGCCCCTTGAAATCGCGCGAAAATAAGGACCGCAATTGCAGCGGCCGGCTTCACCGTCCATTTACCAGGCGGGCGCGGCGGCCGGGATTTCAAAACCGCGCGCAGGGTCTGCTATAAGTTAACCATGAGCCAGAACGACGACTACATCATCCGCCCCGACCCCGCCGACCCGCGGCTGACCGAGCGCGTCAGCGGCATCGACCAGACCGGCGCGCGGATCGAGACCGCGGTGACGGTCGAGCGCGCGCTCACGATCTACCTGAATTCGCAGGAGATCGTCACCGCGATGACGATCAACGACTATCCGGAATACCTGGCCATCGGCTACCTGCTCAACCAGCACATGCTGCTGCCGGACGACGTGGTCACCGGCGTCGATGTCGACGAGGAGCTGGCGGTGGTGGTCGTGCGCACCAAGCGCAAGACCGACTATGAGAAGAAGTTGAAGAAGAAGGTGCAGACATCCGGCTGCGCGCAGGGCACCGTGTTCGGCGACCTGATGGAAGCGCTGGATGGTATCGAGCTGCCGAACGTGCCGCTGCGCACATCATGGCTTTACGCGCTGACGCAGAAGATCAACACTACGCCGTCGCTTTACCTGGAGGCCGGCGCCATCCACGGCTGCGTGCTGGCGCAGGAAGACCGGCCGCTGGTCTACATGGAGGACGTCGGCCGCCACAATGCGGTCGACAAGATCGCCGGCTGGATGTTCAAGGAGAAAGTCTCGCCCGCCGACAAGATCTTCTACACCACCGGCCGCCTCACCTCCGAAATGGTGATCAAGACCGTGCGCATGGGCATTCCGATCCTCATCTCGCGCTCTGGCTTCACCGCCTGGGGCGTCGAGCTCGCGCGCAAGGCCAACCTCACGCTGATCGGGCGTGCGCGCGGCAAGCGCTTCGTCGCGCTCGCCGGCGAGGACCGCATCGTGTTCGACCAGGACCTCGCTTACGTCGAAGAGGAGAGCTCGAAGCACCGGCGCAAGGCGGCGGTGGATGATTGACGTTCACTCTTCGCGCTCCATCCACTAGATAGACGGCATGAGCATTCCCGACCCTCCGACGTTAGGCCTCATCCTGGCCGGCGGGCTCGCGCGCCGCATGGGCGGCGGCGACAAGGCCCGCATCGAGATCGGCGGCGCCACCATCCTCGACCGGGTCATCGCCACCCTGTCCGGGCAGTGCACCGACATCATCATCAACGCCAATGGCGATCCGGCGCGCTTTGCCGACACCGGCTGCACCGTGGTGCCGGACAACGTCGCCGGCCATCCGGGACCGCTCGCCGGTATCCTGGCCGGGCTCGACTGGCTGGCCGCCCAGGACAATGGGGTCGAGTGGCTGGTCAGCGTGCCGGGCGACTGCCCTTTCCTGCCCGACGATCTGGTCGAGCGGCTGCACGCAGCCCGCCGCGCGATGGGCAGTGGGGTGCCGCTCGCCTGCGCGCGCTCGGGCGAATGGAGGCACCCCGTCGTCGGCCTGTGGCCGCTGGCGCTGCGCGAGGACCTGCGCAAGGCGCTGGTGGAGGAAGATCTGCGCAAGATCGAGGTCTGGACCGCGCGCCACGGCATCGCCATCGCCGACTGGCCGGTCGAGCCGGTCGATCCCTTCTTCAACGTCAACACGCCGGAGGACGCCGCCCGGGCGGCCGCCATTGCGTTGCAACAAAGCTGACGGGCGCACAGGTAGCGGCAATAACGCAGCTTGACCGGTCTCGCCCCTCGTCCATATTTGCGATACTTTTAAAGTATGGGTTTGGGAGAGGAGCCGGAAACATGAAGACCTTCCTCATCGCCTGCGCGACGGCCATCATCTTGGCGATCGTCGGCGGCGTCGTGCTCAACAGCGTCCAGGAATCGGCCGATCGGGCCTATTCCAGCTCGACCGGCGTCCGCCTCGGCGCCTGAAGCGTGTCCGCCTTGGGGCGCGCGCCGCAAGGCCGCGTCTCGCGGAGCGGCAGCCCGCGCACGCCCGAGACGTGTCAGCCAATCAGCGTCGGATAACTCAGGAAGCCGACGCGGTCTCCCGGCGCGATCGCCGTCACTTCCTCGGGAAATTCCAGCAGCCCGTCGGTCTCCGTCAGCGACGTGAGAATCCCGGCGCCGTCCTGCGGATGCTTCACCGCTTCCAGCTCGCCGTCCGCGCCACGGCGCAGCGCGACGCGCACGTATTCGCGGCGGTCCTTCTTCTTCCTGTAGGCGAACCCTGAGCGCACCGGCAGCGGCGTCAGCTTCTGCGGCAGCGCGCCGGAAAGCCGCCGCAGCAGCGGCTTCACCACTTTGACGAACGTGACGAACACGGCCACCGGATTGCCCGGGAGGCCGACGAAGGCGGCGCTGGTGCCAGCGCCGCCGCGGATGACGCCGAGCGCCACCGGCCGGCCCGGCTTGATGCCGACGCGCCAGAACACCAGCGAGCCGGCGCGTTCGACCGCGGCGCGCACATAGTCCGCCTCGCCGGTCGAGACGCCGCCCGAAGTGACGATGAGATCGTGGCCGGCCGCAGCCGCCGCCTGAAGGGCGGCGCCGAGCGCCACCGGCTCGTCCACCAGGATGCCCAGATCGGTGACCTCCGCCCCCAGCCGTTCGAGCAGCTCGCCGAGCAGATAGCGGTTGGCGTCGTAGATCGCGGCGCCGGCGCGCGGCTCACCCGGCTCGACCACCTCGTCGCCGGTGGAGAAGATCGCGACCCTCAGCCGCCGCCGCACGTTAAGCTGCGTGATGCCGAGCGCGGCGGCGAGCGCGACGTGCTGCGGCTCGAGCACCGTGCCGGCCGGCAGCACGACCTGTCCCCGGGGCACGTCCTCGCCGGCGAGGCGGCGGTTGGCCCCAAGCTTCAGGCCCTTCGGCAGCAGCACGGCGTCGCCGTCGACCGTCACGTCCTCCTGCATGAATACGGTGTCGGCGCCGGACGGCATCGGCGCGCCGGTAAAGATGCGGATGGCCTGGCCGGACTCCAGCGTCAGCGCCGCGCGCGTGCCGGCCATCAGCCGTCCGGCGACGGGCAACCGAGTGTCGCCGTCGGGAGCGAGATCGGCGTGGCGCACGGCGTAGCCGTCCACCGCGGAATTGTCGAAGGGCGGCAGGTCCGCCGGCGCGACGACGTCGGCGGCGGCGACGCGGCCGCGCGCGCCGCGCAGCGGCACCGCCTCGCTCTCGGCGACCGGCGCGATGCGCTCCTCGATCAGCCGCTCCATGTCCTCCAGCCGCATCAGCGGCCCGGAGAACGCAAAGCAGTCGTCGGTGAGCTGCGCCATCAGGAGCTCCGCACCGCCTCGGCTTCCGACACCGGCACCGCGCGCTCGAGCAGCAGGTCGGCGATCGCCTCGACGTCGTCGAGATCGACCACCGGCACCGGCGCCTGCGGCAAGGGCACGTTGGCGGCGATCGCCACGATGTGCGGGTCCTCCGGCTGGATCAGCGGCTTGCCGTTCTCGGCGCGGTGGATCTCCAGCTTGGGGAAGGCGTCGCGCTTGAAGCCCTCGACCAGCACCAGATCGACCGGCGACATTTTGGCCACCAGCGCGCGCAGGTCCCATTCCGGATCGTCGCGCAGTTCGTGCAGGATCGCCCAGCGTTTCGACGAGGAGATGATGACCTCGGTCGCCCCGGCGGCGCGGTGGAAGAACGAGTCCTTGCCGGGCTGGTCGAGATCGAAGCCGTGGTGGGCGTGCTTGAGCGTGGACACGCTCAGCCCCCGCGCGATCAGGCGCGGAATGAGCTTCTTGATGAGGGTGGTTTTGCCGGACCCGCTCCAGCCGGCCAGACCGATGATGCGCATGGCGCCTATATAGGCCGCGCGGGGCGCCCGCGGCAAACGAAACGCCCGGCGCGAGGCCGGGCGTTTGTCAGATCGATGGATGACAAGGCGGCCTATTCGGCCGGGCGCGCCATGGCTCCCTTGGGGTCGGCGGCGCCGCGGGTCATTTCCTCCTCGACCCACAGGCTGTGGTGCTGCTTGGCCCAGTTCACGTCCACGGTGCCCTCGCCCATCGCCTCGAACGCACCTTCCATGCCGAGGGTGCCGAGATAGATGTGGGCGATGATCATCGCCACGAACAGCATGGCGACGATGCCGTGGAAGACGCTGGCCAGCTCCATGTTGGCGACGGTCATGCCGCCGTAGAAGGGGAACATCAGCATGTAGCCCGAGATGATCATGGCGGTGGCGCCGAGCATCACCAGCCAGTAGAGCAGCTTCTGCCCAGCGTTGAACTTGGAGGCCGGCGGGTGATCCTTGCCGACGATGCCGCCGCCGCGCTTGATCCACTCGGCGTCGGTCGCATTCGGGAAGTTGACGCTGATCCACATCAGGAACATCAGCACCACGCCGATGGTGAAGCCGAAGCTCAGATAGTTGTGCGCGTACTTGGCCCATTCCGACCAGGCGCTGAAGGCGTCGGGTCCCATGACCGGCAGCAGCAGGCGCTTGCCGAAGGTGACGTTGAGACCGGTGAGGCCGAGCACGATGAAGCAGCTGGCGGTCAGCCAGTGCACGAAGCGCTCGAAGCCGTTGAAACGGACGATCGCCCGGCCGGAGCGACCGGCCTCGATGCGCACCTGGCCGCGCCAGAGATAGAAAACGACGAGCAGCGCCAGCATGCCGAGGATGGCGAAAGCGCCGATCCAGACCAGCGTGACCTCGTGGAACTGGCGCCAGTCTCGCCCGCCCGGATTGATGAGGTTGCCGGACTTCTGGTCGGGGATCGAAACCCGGCCGCTGATCGCGCCGCCCTGCAGCGCGTTGAGCAATTGCTGTTCCTTGACCGCGCTGGTGGTCGGATTGACCTGGGCCGGCGCGCTGGACGGCGCGGCGACGGCGACCAGAACCGCGAGCGCGAGAGCGCCGGCGATGAAGCGGAGCTGCGCGATGAGTTTCGCCATGGCATCCCTCTC
Organism: Pseudolabrys sp.; assembly: GCA_046292265.1. Classification (GTDB taxonomy): domain Bacteria; phylum Pseudomonadota; class Alphaproteobacteria; order Rhizobiales; family Xanthobacteraceae; genus Pseudolabrys. The sequence goes on from JBKBRE010000001.1 coordinate 262,016, forward strand.
CTGACTATCGACGTGTTCTTGTAGAACCGGCGGCGCTTATCGCGCCGCCGGCCAATTGCGATCAGATCGCGATGCTCTCGCGGTAGGCCGTCTGCCAGCCCCAGGCGCCGGAGCCGTAGCCGCGCTTGGAGACGCGCTCCTTGTAGATCTGCGCGATGACGTCGCCGTCGCCGGCGAGCAGCGACTTGGTCGAGCACATTTCGGCGCAGAGCGGCAGCTTGCCCTCGGCCAGGCGGTTCGAGCCGTACTTCTCGAACTCCTCCTTGGAGCCGTCGGCTTCCGGGCCGCCGGCGCAGAAGGTGCACTTGTCCATCTTGCCGCGCGAGCCGAAGTTGCCGACCTTCGGATACTGCGGCGCGCCGAACGGGCAGGCGTAGAAGCAGTAGCCGCAGCCGATGCAAAGGTCCTTGGAGTGCAGCACCACCGCGTCCGCCGTGGTGTAGAAGCAGTTCACCGGGCAGACCGCCGCGCAGGGCGCGTCGGTGCAGTGCATACAGGCCATCGAGACCGAGCGTTCGCCGGGCTTGCCGTCATTGAGCGTGACGACGCGCCGGCGGTTGATGCCCCAGGGGACCTCGTGCTCGTTCTTGCAGGCGGTGACGCAAGCGTTGCATTCGATGCAACGATCGGCGTCGCAGAGGAATTTCATACGTGCCATGGTCGTTGCTCCTTACGCCGCCCGAACCTGACAGAGGGTGGCTTTTGGTTCTTGCATGCCGGTGACCGGATCGTAGCCGTAGGTCGTGATCGCGTTCACGCTCTCGCCCAGGACGACCGGGTCGGTCCCCTTCGGATACTTGCTGCGCTGATCCACGTTCATGAACCAGCCGGCGAAGTGGAAGGGCATCCAGGTGACGCCCTTGCCGACGCGCTCGGTGACCAGCGCCTTGACGCGGCAGACCCTGCCGCTCGGCATCTCCGGCCCGGAGACGAGGCACCAGCCGCCGTCCCTGATGCCACGCTCGGCGGCGTCCGCAGGATTGATCTCGATGAACGCATCCTGCTGCAGCTCGGCGAGCCACTTGTTGGAGCGGGTCTCTTCGCCGCCGCCTTCGTACTCGACCAGACGGCCGGACGTGCAGATCAGCGGGAACTGTTTCGCGACTCCCTTGTCGACCGCCGCTTTCTGCACGGTGAAGCCGATATTGGGAACGCGGAACTGCTTGGCGTCCGGCAGCGTCGGGTATTTCGCCACCAGCTCCGGCCGCGGCGTATAGATCGGCTCGCGGTGCACCGGGACGGCGTCCGGCAGACCGAACGCATTGGCGCGCGCCTTGCCGTTGCCGTAAGGCGTGCAGCCGTGCTCGATGGCGACGCGCTGGATGCCGCCGGACAGGTCGATCGCCCATGACACCGCGTCCGGATTGGCCGCGTTGATCCTCTGGATGACCGCCATTTCCTCGGCGGTGAGATCCTTGTCCCAGCCGAGCTTCTTCAGCACCCCCAAGGTGAACTCGGGGTAACCGTCCTTGATCTCGGAGTCCTTCGAATACACGCCGTCCGCCAGCAGGCTGACCTTGCGCTTGGTGCCATCCGGCAGCGTCTCCTCGCGTTCGATGCCGAAGCGCGGACGGAACGTGCCGCCACCGTCCTTGATCGACAAATTGGTGTTGTAGAGCAGCGGCGTGCCGGGATGCCTGATGGCCGGCGTGCCCCAGCACGGCCAGGGCAGACCGTAGTAGTCACCCTTGTTCGGGCCGGTGGTGGCGCGCTGGGTCTTCATATCGAAGTCGGCCTGGTGGGCCATGTGCGACTTCAGACGCTCCGGCGACTGACCGCAGTAGCCGGTGGAGAAGCCACCGCGGTTGATCTCGCGCAGGACGTCCTCGGCCACCGGCAGATTGCCGTTGACCTTGATGTTCTTGAAGAACTTGTCTTCGAAGCCGAGCTTCTTGGCCAGGAGATAGAAGATCTCGAGGTCGTCCTTGGACTCGAAGATCGGCTTGACGATCTGTTCGCCCCACTGGATCGCACGGTTCGACGAGGTGCGCGAGCCGCTGGTCTCGTAGCTGGTGGCGACCGGCAGGAGGTAGGTGTTCTCCTTGCGCTCGCCGAGCACGGCCCAGGTGGTCGGATGCGGATCGGCGACGACAAGCAGATCGAGCTTGTTGATCGCTTCCGCCGCATGCGGCATGCGGGACACGGTGTTGCCGCCGTGGCCGAATACGATCATGGCTTTCAGATTGTCTTTCTGGGCCACGTCGCCCTTGGCCAATAGCGTCGCGTCGTGCCAGCGCGTCGACGGGATGCCGGGCGTGTTCATCATCTGGGGCGTGTCGAAGCGCGACTTCAGCCATTCGAAGTCAGTTTCCCAGACGCGGCTCCAGTGCCGCCAGGCACCTTCGACGAGGCCGTAGTAGAGCGGCAGGGTGACGACGTCGACACCGAGGTCGGTGGCGCCCTGCACGTTGGTGTGGCCGCGGAAGATGTTGGCGCCGGTGCCGGGCGCGCCGACATTGCCGGTGGCCAGGCACAGGATGCAGAAGGCGCGCACGTTGGCGGTGCCGACCGTGTGCTGGGTGGCGCCCATGCACCAGATCAGGGTGGCGGGCTTCTCCTTGGCGAACTTCTCGGCCACGCGCTTCATCTGCGCTTCGGGGACGCCGGTGACGCGCTCGACTTCCTCAGGAGTCCACTTCTCGGCTTCCTTGCGGATGTCGTCCATGCCGTAGACGCGCTGGCGGATGAACTCCTTGTCCTCCCAGCCGTTCTTGAAGATGTGGTGAAGCAGCCCGTAGATCACCGGAATGTCGGTGCCCGAGCGGATGCGCACATGCTCGGTCGCGTGGGCGGCCGTACGCGTGAAGCGCGGCTCGATCACGAAGACGTTGGCCCGGTTGAGCTCCTTGCCTTCGAGAATGTGCTGCAGCGACACCGGATGCGCTTCCGCCGCGTTCGAACCCATGAAGAGAATGGTCTTCGAATTGCGGATGTCGGTGTAGCTGTTGGTCATCGCGCCGTAGCCCCAGGTATTGGCTACGCCCGCGACCGTGGTCGAGTGACAGATGCGCGCCTGGTGGTCGCACGAGTTCGTGCCCCAGAAGGCGGCGAACTTGCGGAAGAGGTAGGCGCCTTCGTTGGTGAACTTGGCGGAGCCCAGCCAGTACACCGACTCCGCGCCGGACTTCTCGCGGATGGCCTGCATCTTGTCGCCGATCTCGTTGATCGCCTGATCCCACGAGATGCGGGTCCACTGCCCGTTCACCATCTTCATCGGGTAGCGCAGGCGGCGGTCGCCGTGCACCAGTTCGCGCGTCGCCGCGCCCTTGGCGCAATGCGAGCCGCGGCTGATCGGGCTGTCCCAGCCCGGCTCCTGGCCGACCCACACGCCGTTCGACACTTCACCGATGACGGTGCAGCCGACCGAGCAGTGCGTGCAGATGTTCTTGCGGATGGTGGCGCCGGCGACGGCCGGGCCGGCGGCTTGCGCCTTGCGCACGGTGCCGAGCGGCAAGGCGCCGACGGCCGCCAAGCTGCCGGCGGCGAGGCCGGAGCGGCGCAGGAAGGTGCGGCGGTCGAGGCCCTGCGGCTGGGCGGCAACGGCGCCGGCGAGCGATCCGTGACGCGACTCGCGTTGTCTTCTTTTGATCAGCACGGGGTGCCTCCCTCAGCTCGGATAGCGGTTGACGCTGTAAAAGCGCTTCACGTGATCGGTTTCCTTGTAGCGAGCCTTGCGCTTTTCATCATTGTTCTCGCTGTCGGCAAGCGCCTCGCCGCTCATCGGAACGGCAACGGCGGCGGCGCCGCCCACGGCGCCGGCGCCAAGCCCGCGCAGGAAGTCACGACGGCCCACGCTCTTTCGCTCTTGTGTCGGCTTCGTACTCATCGCGATTCCCTCCTTGATATCCACGCGCTCGCCGTCAGTCGGCGAGCGCAAAAGCCTCGGCTTCGATTTCCAGGAACACCCGGCCGAGCGTCCCGACGCTGCGATAGAATTTCGCGGTGGAAGACGTTTCCATTCCTGCGAACAGGCGCCCCATCCAGGGCTCGATGTGTTTCTCGAACAGCTCGCGCTCGGCGTTTTCCGGCGCCGGGAAGCGGCTGCCGGCGAGCCCGGACATGATCTCGCACAAGGTGGCGGCGTGATCTTCCGGCTCGTAATTGTCTTCGACGCGCTCGATGCCGAGCCGGCCCAGATCCTCGCGCAAGCGCGCGAGCGGACGCTCGTTGAGAAAGCCGGTGAGATAATAGGAGGCGTAGGGCAGAAGCTCGCCGCGGCCGACTCCGATGAACAGATCGAAATATTCGCGCTCGACCTGCGCGGGATTGTCCAAGGCGGCGGCCGCTTCGCCCAAACCCATATGCGCGAGCCCGAGCGGGGTGGCGTCGCCGCGCAACTTGGCGAGCTGCTTCAGCAGCGCCGACGAAGGCGCGGACGCAAGCAGCGCGGCGAGCAGCGCGTATTCCTGCGCGCGTTCCGAATCGATCTCGTCCACATCGCCGGCCACAAAACCCTCGCTGTACAAATCCGGACGCAGACGCATGCGCGACACGCCGGTTGCCACCTCGACGGCGACGACGCGATCGGCCGGGACACGATTCCAGTTCGAGACGGACGGCTGCGCGATACCGATACGGCGGGCGAGTTCGCTGACGCCGCCGACGGCATCGATGGCTTCGCTGAGGCCTGGGTCGCGCAACTTTTTCGTTTCCCCGTAGCCTGCGCGTTTCCCGCGCTAGATGTTTGTTGTCTTAAGAACAATTCAAAGCTACGCCCTAGCTCGCGATGCGGTCAATAGCGATATAGCCGGGGGCTATGAACAACTACCGCGGCAGCGCGCTGCCGTGGCTGCGTCGCGCCGTGTGGGCGTCTTCCCGCTCTTCATGTTGCGCTGCGGAAATTGTTGCGACGCGTTCAACCGGCTCGCCTTGCTCTGCGGGCAGCGCTGTTTCGGATTCAGGCAGGGGAACTTTGCCGGAGTTGTCCGGCAACGCAGATGCTACTTCCTTGGTTTCGTTGACCGGCTCCGCGGGGGGCGTCGTTTCACGGGGCGGCTGCGTGATTTCCTCGATCGCCTGCTCGGTTTTGGTGAAGAGCTGAGACACCAGCGCACGCACCTGCTCGGGCGTCTGGTCGAGCGGTCCGAAACCCGGAATCGCAGTGGGATCGTTGAAGTCCCACGCATTCTCGGCGAGACCCACGAAATCGCGAATCGCGGGATCGGCGACCCAAGCGCGGCGAAGCGCCGCACGCGTGAGTTCTGCCGGCACGCCCTTGCGCAGAAAGATCGCAACGTCGCTCGCGCTGCCGACCGATTCGACCGGCGGCAGGCTGGCGAGATCGAACGCTTCCTCGGCCTTCGCTTCCGCAGGCGCCGGCGCGCCCGCATTATCGTTTTCGCGCGGCGCGGCCGCCGTCTCGCCGGGCTTGTCTTGCGCGACAGGCTGCGCCTTGGCCGGCTCTTCGGCGGCGGCGCGCTTGCGGCGCGACCAGCGCGTCAGGAAATCCTCTTCCGTCATCCCTGATCCTCGCCGTGGCGGCGGCGCGACAGCGCGTCGGGACTGGCGCGGTCGCGCTTGCGCTTGAAGAAGACCTGCTCGACGTGGTGTTCGGCGACGAATTGCGCAACGGTCTCCTGCACCGCCGCCGGCATCGGCACGGTCTCGACCAGGTCGTTGCCGGCCTCGGTCATGGCCTCGCCTTCGGCGGGATCCGCGGTCACCTTGAACAAAGCGTAGGGCGGCTCGGCGCCGGTCGGGCGCAGTACGACCCACAGCATGGGCTCACCGCTGGTGAGGTTGCTGCGATAGTTCGCGGTCTCGGTGCGATACAGCTCGATGTCCGCAGCCCCGGCGTAAAAGCGCGCGTGCTCGCCGTCGTCGCTTAGCTTGCTCCAAGGCGCCGTCTCGGGAATGCCGGTCAGGACCGAGACCGGCCGCCACAGGAAATCGACCCATTGGCTCGCGGCCTTGGTGCGCTCGACCACGACTCCGACCGGGATGGTTGCCAAGGGCGGTGCGACGCTCACCCGACGGCCTCCAGATGCTTGAGCGGCAAGCCGGCAATGAGGTTTTGCGGCTTCATGCGAATGGTCTTGTCCGCGCTCATGGCAAGGATCATGTAGACCGGCTCGCCCTTCACCTTGTCGAGCATCAGCGAAGCATCGCGGAACTGCAAGCGGAACAGGCCGACCACGCGCCCGCGCGTCGTCTCGTCCACCTCGTCGCCGCGCCAGAGCGCATCGCCGATCCGGGTGGCGTCCGGGTCGAGCCCGACGTACCAGGCGAGGTTGACGTCCTGCAGCGCGGGCAGCGCCTCGATCGCGACCTCGACGCCGATCACGTGGGCGATCCAGCGCTCCATCGCCTGCGCCAGAGCGGCGAGCCCGGCGCGGCCGGCGGTCAGATCGAGCGCCATGTCGAACCGGTCGCTGCGTTCCCAATAGCCTTCGGCGTTGTCCTCGTTGATGACGTCGATCTGCGCCTCCGCCGGGATGCCGAGCATCGAGACGAGCGGCGTCACCGGCGCGGCATTGACGCCGCTGATGGTCTCCTCGTCGGCTGCGATCAGCGAGCCCTCGTGCAGCGTAACGCGCTGGGTGCGGAAGAACAGCTCGGCGGCGCGCAGCACCTGCGGGTCGCGCACCGCGTCGAGCGCGTTGCGCAGGATGACGTGGACGAGCTGGTTGACGAACAGCAGGGGGAAATTGCCGGTGCCGTTGCGCACGAGCGCGGCATAGGCGGCTTCGAGCGTCTTGTGGCGCAGCAGGTGATCGCGGAAGGAAACCAGCAGCTGCCAGTTTTCGCGCGCGTCGGCGTCGGCGATAGCCGCGATGTCGGAGGACGACACCGGCATGCGCGGCTCGGCGAGCAGCGCGGCGTGCAGCGTGCGCTCGACCGCGCAGGCCTCAGGCGGCGGGATCAACTCCGGCCGCGCCAGATACACCTTAAGGAAATCGTCGGTCACCAGCAGGCCGCCGCTGTCGTCGCGGTCGAGCAGGTGGTGTCCGCAGGAGAGCCAGAAGTCGGTCATGATCGGTCGGCTCCGCAGCCCCTCACCGTCGTCCTGAGGTGCGAGGCGACTATGTCGCCGAGCCTCGAAGGACGACGGCCGATCATCCTTCGAGGCTCGCGAGCATGTGCTCGCTCGCACCTCAGGATGACGGGTCCCATGTTTTGCAGATTTCTAAGCACCTTTATCTTCCCGCGCCATGGCAATGAGATCGACCTGCTCGGCCGGCTGCTCGTCCTCGCCCTCGACCTCGAGGAAGGAGAAGGCGCGCGCCGGCTTCTGCCCTTCGCGGGCACGCAGCGTGCGGAAGGTTTCGCGCAGTTCGCCGCTCTCGTCGAAGCCGCGGTGCACCGCGATCAGCGTGTCCTGCGGCTGGTTACAGAGCGAGCAGGCGAAGGCGACCTCGTCCTCGGCCGCGGCCGTGGCGGCGGCGATATCCGGCGCGCTGAAATGGCTGAGGAGCTGTTGCGCCAGCGTCGCGACCACGCGCGCGCGGTCGCTTTCGTCGGCTTCGACGATCTGCACCAGCGTGGACCAGCCGAGCGACTCGACGCTGAGGAAGCCGCCGCGGAAGGCCGCGCGCGCCTTGCCCTGCAACGTGTCCGGATCCCGGTGCCAGAAGGCGAAGGCGCCGGACACCGCCCATTCGCCGGGCTCCGCCGCCTTCTCGAACACGAACGTGTCGGAAGGATCGAGCCGGATCGTCCGCAGCAATTTCATGAACGCGGGCCCTTGGCGGCCGGGTCGTACCAGGACGGCGTGGCCAGCGCGGGCAGGAACTTCTTGCGGTCGACCTCGGTCTTGCCCATACGGCGCAGCAGGAGATCGCCGTTGCCGTCGATGTCGCGGCGCAGCCCGCTCGCGCGCGGCAGCCGCTCGAGATAGGCCTTAGCCACTGCGCCGAAGCCATTCTCCTGCCAGGCATCGAGCGCGACCATGAGATGCCGCGCGAAGCTGTCCACCACCTGACCGGAGGTGACGTCGGTGAAGCCTTCTTCCTCCAGCACGGTGACGAGCGGATTGAGCCCCGGCTCGCTGCCGGTCATCGACACGGTGCGGATCATGGCGCCGAACACCAGCCAGGGCGGCGGCGCGTCTTCGTCGGCGTTCTGCGGCCAGGCGAGCCGGCCGCCGCCGACCAGGCCGCCATTGACGCGAACCGCATCGGGCCAGTCGATGGTGATCGTGGTTTCCGGCTGGGCGCTGGCGATCAGCGCGTCGGTCAGCGCCGCCATGCCGGCATAGAAGGCACGCCGCGCCTCGCGCAGCGGCTCCTCGGGTTCCAATACCAGCGCGAACTCGGCGAGATCAAAACGGCCGACATAGACGAGCGTGCCGGCGCCCTGCTCCGGCGCGACGGAAATGGCATGCGCAAAGGCGTCGCCCAACTCACGCAGGCGCACCAGCGTGAACGGCGGCGGCAAAACCATGTCCGCCGCGGTTTCATTGCGCGCACGGGACGCATCCAGGGCCATATGCTCTCACCCTTTCATATTCGAACGAGTATAATTATAGATCAGGGGGTCCCGAGGCCAGTCCCGCGGCCGAAAGGGCGGAAAGACACGGGTAGCGCCGTTTTTTTGCGCAATGCCGCAACGAGCGCGGGCCAAGCGAAAAGGTAGACCGCTGCGATGGCCGAACGGCCCGGTACCATCCTGATCTGCTCCTGCGAAGACACCATGCCGCTCGACGGGGCGGCGGTGCGCCGGGCATGCCGCGGCGCGCAAGTGGTGGAAGGGCGGCATCTGTGCCGCACCGAGCTCGAGCGCTTCCGCGCCATCGCGCAAGGCGGCGAGCCGATCACCGTCGCCTGCACGCAGGAAGCGCCGCTGTTCGAGGAAGTGGCCGGCGAGATCGAGGCGAGCGGGCCGCTCACCTTCGTGAACATCCGCGAGACCGCCGGCTGGTCGAAGGACGCCGGCGCGGCGGGCGCCAAGATGGCGGCGCTGATCGCGGCCGCCGCCGAGCCGCAACCCGATTTTCCCTTCGTCACCTTCGAGAGCGAAGGCGTCACCTTGCTCTACGGCAAGGACGAACGCGCGCTGGAAGCGGCCGAACTGCTGAAGGATCGCCTCGACCTCACCGTGCTGCTCGCGCCTGCCGCCGATGTGCCGCCGCCGCGCGTAACGGAATATCCGGTGGTGCGCGGCGCCATCCGCACGGCGAAGGGACGGCTCGGCGCGTTCGAGGTCGCCGTCGACAATTACGCCGCGCCGCGGCCCTCCTCGCGCGGCGCGCTGGCCTTCGGACCCGCGCGCAACGACGCGGTCTCGCGCTGCGACATCCTCATCGACGTCTCGGGCGGCGCGCCGCTGTTCCCGGCTTCCGACCTGCGCGACGGCTACCTGCGCGCCGATCCGAACGATCCGGCGGCCGTGTTGCGCGCCGTGCTGAAGGCGCGCGACCTCACCGGCTCCTTCGACAAGCCGCGCTACATCGATTTCACCGAAGACCTGTGCGCGCACTCTCGCTCCCGGATCGTCGGCTGCCGCCGCTGCCTTGATCTCTGTCCGACCGGCGCGATCGCGCCCGCCGGCGACCACGTCGCCATCGACCCGCACATTTGCGCGGGCTGCGGGCAGTGCGCGGCCGCCTGCCCGACCGGCGCCGCCGCCTATGCGCTGCCACCGGCCGACGCGCTGCTGCGCAGGCTGCGCACGCTGCTCGCCACCTACCGCGACGCCGGCGGCGGGCAGGCGGTGGTGATGTTCCACGATGCCGAGCACGGCGGCGCGCTGATCGACGCGCTGGCGCGGCACGGCGACGGATTGCCGGCGAACGTGCTGCCGGTGCAGGTCAACGAAGTGACGCAAGTCGGCCTCGAGGCCGTCGCCGCATCGTTCGCCTATGGCGCGTCCGCGGTGCGTTTCCTCACGCGCGGCAAGGCGCGGCACGACATCGCCGGCCTGCACAGGACGGTCGCACTCGCACAACCGATCCTCGCCGGCCTCGGCTTTGCCGGCGATCGCATCGCGGCGATCGAGACCGACGACCCGGACGCGCTGGGCGCTGCCTTGCGCGCCATCGCGCCGATGGACGGCGCGATCAAGCCCGCGACCTTCGCCGCCATCGGCCGCAAGCGCGAAGTGGTGCGTCTCGCGCTGCGCGAACTGCACGCGGCCGCGCCGGCGCCGGTCGACGTGATCGCGCTGCCGGACGGCGCGCCGTTCGGCACCGTCGAGGTGAACGTCGAAGGCTGCACGCTGTGCCTGTCCTGCGTCTCCGCCTGCCCGACCGGCGCGCTCTCGGACGACAAGGAAAGGCCGATGCTGCGCTTCGCCGAGGACGCCTGCGTGCAGTGCGGCCTGTGCAAGGCGACCTGCCCGGAGAAGGTGATCAGCCTGAAGCCGCAGCTCGACTTCCGCGCCGCCACCGCGATGAGCCGCGTGATCAAGCAGGAAGAGCCTTTCGAGTGCATCAGTTGCGGCACGCCTTTCGGCGTGAAGAGCTCGGTCGAGCGCGTGGTCGCCAAGCTCGAAGGCAAGCACTGGATGTACAAGGACTCCAAGAAGCGGCTCGACGTCATCAAGATGTGCGAGAGCTGCCGCGTCACCGCGATGGCGGCGGAGCAGTTCGATCCCTTCGGCGCACCGGCGCGGCCGGCGGTGCGCACGACCGAGGATTACCTGCGCGAGCGCGAGCGGAAGGGCGATTCTTAGCCCGTCGCCCTGAGGCGCTCGCGCGTGTGCGCGCGAGCCTCGAAGGGCCTGTGCTCGTCATCCTTCGAGGCTCGCTTCGCTCGCGCCTCAGGATGACGTAGTAACGCCGAACCGCATCGTTCGGCTGTGCATCATTTGTGATTAGTGGCCTTGGCGAGGAAGTCGACCAGCGCCTTGCGGTCTTCCGCCGAGCCGATCTTCTGCTCCGGCATCTTGGTGCCGGGCGTGTAGGCCATCGGCCCGACCTCGAACAATTTCGACACCGTCTCCGGCGTCCACACGATGTCGAGCTCTCTGAGCGCGGGCGAGAAGTTGTAGTCGGGCAGCGACGCGATCTTGCGGCCGAAGATGCCGGCGAGCGTCGGCCCGGCCTTGTTGCCTTCGTCCGGCGAGAGCGTGTGGCAGGCGACGCAGGCGCGGAACACTTCGGCGCCGTGGTCGCCGGCGTAAGCGGCCAGCGGATCCCGCTGCGCGGCGACGACGACGGTGTCAATCGGCTCGCCGGTCGCCGCGTTCCAGCGGCGGATCATGCGGTCGGTGCCGCCGGTCAGCAGCGTCTTGTCGTCGGGGAAGAAGGCGACCGACCAGACCGGCAGGCCGGGGCCGACCAGCGTCTGCGTCAGCTTGCGCGCTGCGCGATCGATCACGCCGACCGAGCCGCGGATGCCGGCGGCGGCGATGAGCCTGCCGTCCGCCGACATGGCAAGCGCGATCACCGGCGTGGGCGAGATCGGCACCTCGGCGATGACGTCGGCCTGCGGCGACAGCAGATAGACCTTGCCGTCGGCGCCGGCGGTGGCGATCTCGCCGTCCGGCGCGAGCGCAACTGTGTTGAGCGCACTCGGCAGCTTGCGCACCTGCGGCGAGCCGCCGTCGAGCGGCCAGATGCGCAATGTCGCGTCGTAGCCGGCGCTCACCAGCGCCTTGCCGTCAGCGGTGAAGGCGACGCCGTTGACGTTCATCGTGTGACCTTCGAGCACGCGCGGCGCGCCGCCGGCGAGCGGCCACAAACGGATGGTGTGGTCCCATGATGCGGAGGCGAGCGTCTTCCCGTCGGGCGAGGCCGCGAGCCCCGCGACCGGCGCGGTGTGGCCCTCGAGCACCCGGTCGGGCTGCGCCTTGCCCGCGGTCCACAGCGCGATGCGGCCGTCCTCGCTGGCGGTGGCGAGGCGGCCGTCCTTCAGCCAGACGACCGCGTTCACCGCGGCGTCGTGGAAGCGCAGCACCTGCTCGGCCACGTTCCGCTCGAGCGACCAGCGGACGGCCGAGGTATCGAAGCTTCCGGAGACGGCGGCCTTGCCGTCGGGCGAGATGGCGAGCGCGCGCACCGGACCGCCGTGCCCGCGCAACTGCGCCTGCACCCCGTCGGCGGCGAGCAGCAGCAATAAAGCGGCGCATGAACATTTGATCCAGATGGCCACGGGCGCGCGCCTAAGGAGCGGTAACGGTGAATGTTTGCTCGGCAAGCTTACGATCGCCGTACCAGAGCTGGATGGTCCAGGGCCCCGGCACGAGTTCCCACGGGTCGTCGAACCGATAGCCCTCGTAGGTGGTTTCTCCGATCTTGGCCGTCGACGTCGTTTCGTTGCGCAATATCGGTTGCGCCACGGCGGGGGAACGCAGTCCAGCCGGCGGATAGACAACCACCGATTTCAGCGAAATCGTTTTGCCGGCGGGAGCTCCGATGACTTTGTATTGCATGCCGAAACGCAAGCCGAGTTGCGCGGGGATTGCGGTGGTTGCGACGGCGCGGCGAAAATTGGTCGAGGTGGTTTGTTTTATTCCCCGAATATCGCGCTTGGAAGATTGCACCTCTGCCGTATAGATGCCGTATGCCACAATCTCGATGCCGCGAACCTGAGCCTGGGCCCAGCCCGGACAAACTGTGAGGAGCGCGAAGAACGCAAAGATCAGCTTTTTCATCTGGGTCGCCTCCGCGAGCAAACGCATACTAGCGTAATTGATCTTGAGGTCGCAGCCAGTTAATTGCGCCGCCCGGCGATCGTAGGTCGACGTCAGGCGATATCGCCGGCCGGTTCCATGCCGAGCGCGCGGATGCGCGCGCGGGTCGCTTCATCGCGCAACGCCGTCAGAAAGGCCTGCACTGCCGGACGCTGGCGCCGCCGCTCGACGATCAGGAAATCATAGTGCTCCGGCGCGACCGGCAGAAAGCCGAGGCCGTAGAGCCGCGCCACCGGCTCGATGGCGAGGCCCCAGTCGGCGCGGCCTTGCGCGATCGCGGCCGCGACCGCGTTGTGCGACCTGGGCTGGTTGGCGTAGCCCTGCGGCTTCGTGCCGTCGAGCAGGCGGTCCATCAGCACGCGCGTGCCGGAGCCCGCGTTGCGGTTGACCATGATCGTGGCATTGTCCGCCAGCACGGCCTTCAACGCCTCCTGCGCGCTCGCGCCTTCGAAGCGCGCGTCGCCGGGACGGAACAGGATGCCCTGCATGCGCCGCCAGCCCGGCACCAGCGAAAGCTCGGGGCCGGCGAGATGGACGTTGTACTGGCCGGTTTTCGGATCGATCAGATGCACCGGCGCGATGTCGCATTCGCCGCGGCTCGCCGCCGCCACGCCGCCGAGGCTGCCGACCGCGAGCGTGCGCGCATTGAACCCGCGCGCGGCGAGCGCGCCCACCACGACGTCGAGCGCGACGTCGTGGCTGCCCATGATGACGACGTCGGGCGCTTCGGCCGCGCGGCCGATCAGCGTCACCTGCGCAGCGCTGTCGGCGTCGAGCGCGGAAGCGAGCGCGTCGATCTCGATGAAGCCGTCGGCCTGCGAGAAGCTGGTCACCGCGCCGGAACCCTTGCCGGTCGGGAAGGCGACCATCCCCTCTTCGCTTTCGACCAGCGAGACCAGCACGAATTCCTTGCGGCCGAGCTCGGAGGCGACGCGCAGCGGTACGCGCGCTGGAATCTTTTCGGCTTCCGCCGGCGGCAAGCCTGCGCGCGCGCGGATCACCGGCGCGACGAAGGCATGGAAGGTGAAGATGGCGGAGGTCGGGAAACCGGGCAGCACGACGATCGGCTTGTCGCCGATGACGCCGAGGCAGAGCGGCTTGCCGGGCTTGAGCGCCACGCCGTGTACCACGATGCCGGGCGTGCCGAGGCGCGAAACGATGGCGTGCGAGAGATCGCCGGCGCCTTTTGAGGTGCCGCCAGACAAGACGACCATGTCGCACGTGGCGAGCGCCTCGCGCACCGCGGTCTCCAGCGCCGCTTCGTCGTCGGGGAAGGCGCCGAAGGCGACCGGCTCGCCGCCCGCTTCGGCGACGGCGGCGGCGACGATGGCGCCATTGCTGTCATAGACGCCGGCAGGCTTGAGAGCTTCGCCGGGCGGCACCAGCTCGTCACCGGTCGAGAGCACGGCGACCTTCGGCCGCCGCACGACCTCGACGCTCGAAAGTCCGCAGGCGGCCAGCATGCCGATTTCGCGCGAGCCGACGCGCGTGCCGCGCCGCAGCAGCGTCTCGCCGCGCGCGATGTCGGAGCCGGCGTAGGACACGAACTGGCCGGGCGCCGCGGCGCGGCGCAATTCGATCTTCGGCGCGCCGTCGTCGAGCAGATCGGTGTGCTCGATCATGACGATGGCGTCGGCGCCGCGCGGGATGACGCCGCCGGTCGCGATCGCCGTCGCCGTGCCGGGGGCCACTTCGAGGGTGGGCGCGTGCCCGCAGGCGATCACTTCGGCGTTGAGCGCGAGCAGCTTCGGGCTGGCGTCGCCCGCGCCGACGGTGTCGGCGGCGCGCACGGCAAAGCCGTCCACGTTCGAGCGGTCGAACGGCGGCGCGTCCGCGGCGGCGACGACGTCCTGCGCCAGCACGCGGCCGAGCGCCTGCGCGAGCGGAACCTGCTCGCCGGGAAGCGGCGCATGGCCGAGATGCTTCTCGAAGCGCTCCCGCGCTTCTTCGGCCGACACGACTTCGAGGAATTGCTCCTGGCGGGCGGCGGCGCGCACCCGCGCCAACAGCTCGTCCGGCCGGGGCTGCTTGTTGATGGGCTCGCTCACGGCCACGGCCTTACCTGAACACTGGCGCCGGCGGAATAGCCTTCGCTCTCCGCCGGGACCAGGACCCAGCCGTCGGAACGGGCAAGCGCCGAGACGGAAAGATAGCGGCTCGCCAGCGGCTCGGCCTGGCCTTCGATCCGCCGCACCGGCACCAGTTCGGCGAGGCCCACGGTGGAGGCGACCTTGCGCGCGAGCGGCAGCGTCTCGGCGCCTTCGTGCTCCTTCGGCGCGGCCCCGGCGAGCCGGTCGAGCATGCGGCGGCCGACGGTGAGCCAGACGGCCAGCGCGGCATCGAGCCGGCCGGGCAGCAGCAGCACCGGCCGCGCGCCGGCGAAGCCGAGCGCGGCGGTCTCGCCGGGCGCGATCGCCATGCCGTGCACGGCGACGCGGCCCTCGCGCGTCAGCATGTGCACGCTGTTGTCGTTGCGGCCGGTGCCGGTGCCGCCGATGGCGACGATGGCGTCGGCTGTTTCGGCGGCGAGCGCAACGGCAAGGCCGCGACCGCCTTCGTCGAGCCGGGCCGCGCCGCCGCGCCGCTCGCAATCGCCGACGATGAGGCGGCCTGCGGCGGCGACGATGCCGTTGCCGCGCAGCGGCAGCACGCGCACGCGCGGCTCGCGCACCACGACGCGCGCGATGCCGGCGGCGGAAAAAGCGGCGAGATCGGTGAGCTGGAGACGCTCGCCGGCGCGACGCAGCGGAATGGCGGGATCGGCGTCGCCGCCGGCCGGCAGCACGCCGTCGCCGGGATTGACTGTGACCAGCGCCTCCGCCTGCCCGGCGCTGACTTTCACCGCGTCGAGCGGCGCCACGCTGTCGGTGCCGGCGGGCATCGCCTGGCCGACCTCGACGCGCGGCGGCACGCGCATCAGCATGGTCGGCGTATAACCGCCGGCACCGATGGTGTCGTCGGCCGCCAGCGCCCAGCCGTCCTGCAAGGCGATCGCCGCGGAAGGACGCGCCGGCGCGTTGGCGTCGGCGGCGAGCACGCGCCCGGCGCCGGCGAACACGTCGATGGTGCGCTGGCCCACCGGCTTCACGTCGAGATCGACCATGGCCAGCACCTCGGCGAGCGGCGTCAGCCGCGCAATCATCTGCAATGCGTCCGGTGAAATGGCCATGTCCGCGTGCTTGACCTCAAGGCGCTCCGGCCCTCAGTGTACCCGAACTAAGCTGCGGACAAAGCGTGGCTTTTCGCCCTTTGAAAGCGAGGAAATCCGGTGTTTACGGTCACCAAGGACAAGGCGCTGCTCACCACCACCACCGGCGCGCTGCCGCGCCCCAGCTGGTACACCGAAAACCTGCGCGGAATTCCGCTGTCGCACGGCTTTTCGCGCCTGGCCTATCGCGAGCAGCATTTCGACTGCCTCGCCTGCCACGTCGCCGCGCAGCACCGCGCCGGCATCGACATCATGGTGGACGGCGACACCCGGCTCGATGACGACGTCGCCGGGCGCGGCTGGGTCAGCTACGTCACCGAGCGCGTCGAGGGCATCGGCGCGCCGCGCGTGGAAGTGCCGCCGGCCGGTTTCATGAAGGACAAGGGGCCGGGCGACCTGATGTGGGAGGTGATCGAGACGCGCATGACGCCGCCGGTCTCGGGCAAAATCGGCAAGACCGCGCTCGAGCTCGACCGCGCCTACAAGGCGATCGCGCCGATGACCGACAAGCCGGTGAAGATCGGTACGATCTCCGCGCAGATCCTGGCGCTGATGCTGACCGACGAACATTACAAGAACCGGCTCTCGCTGCTGATGGACCTCTCGGCCGCGCTCAACAAGGAATATCACGCGCTCGCCGACGCCGGCGCGCCGCTGGTGCAGATCGAGGAGCCGGCGATCCATCAGGTGATCGCCGACCCCAATCAGTCGATCAAGCCGGACAAGTGGGTCGAGGCATTCAACGTCGAGGTGAAGGGTCTGCGTGGCAAGACCGAAGTGTGGTGCCACACCTGCTGGGGATCGCCGGCCGCGCAGCGCGTCGCCAGCAAAGACCAGAGCTACAAGGACGCCCTGCCTTATCTCAACCAGCTCGACGTCGACGTGCTGACCGTCGAAGGCGCCTTCAACAAGGGCATGGACTTCGAGCACGTCGGCAAGATGATCTCGAAGGACAAGAAGATCGCCATCGGCGTCATCAGCCACCGCACGCTGCAGGTGGAGCGGCCGGAGGAGATCGCCGAACTGATCCGCAAGGCGCTCAAGCACATCGAGCCGGAACGCCTGATCCTGACCAGCGACTGCGGCTTCGGCCGGCAGTCGATGAGCCGGATGCACGCCTTCTACAAGATGGTGGCGCTCACCCGCGGCACCAACATCGTGCGCAAGGAGCTGGGCATCCCTGAGGCCGACATCCCGGCGACCGACCCGAAGCTGTCGATGGTGCCGATGGGCTAAGGCCTTTGCGCGCGCGCCGCGCTTTGGCTATGACCTCACCATGGCCGAAAAGACAGTCAGCCTGCGCGGATTGAAATGCCCCCTGCCAGCCTTGCGCACGCGCAAGCTGCTCGCCGGCATGGCGAGCGGCGATGCGCTCACCATCGAGTGCACCGATCCCTTAGCGGCGATCGACATCCCCAACCTGCTGCGGCAGACCGGCGATGCGCTGGAGAGCAAGGCGCAAGCCGACGACGTGCTCACTTTCGTGATCCGGAAGAAGTAACCCGGGTGCTCACTCCAGCCTGAACCCCTTGGCCCGCACGAAGGCGCCGAAATCCGCGCGCGCCGGGCTCGCGTATTGCCGCGCCTTGTCCTCCGACCAGCCGTAGAACTCCGCACGGCCGAACCGTTCGACGTCGCGCTGCCGGCGGAACGGGCGCGTGACCGCGCGCCGGCGGTCGTAGCCGTCGAGCGCCTGCACCAGACCGGTTTCGTCGAACCTCTCCTCGTGCACGGTGACGCTCAGCGGCAGGCGCGGCGTGATGCCACCCTCCTCCGCCGGCCAGCCGAGCGTCATGCCGGCGACCGGCACGACCTTGTCCGGCAATTCGAGCATCGCGCTCACCGTCGCCGCGTGGTCGCGGATCATGCTGATGGGACAGCAGCCGAGGCCCGCCGCTTCCGTCGCGCGCAGGAAATTCGCGAGCACGATGGCGGCGTCGACCGTGGCGTTGAAGAACAGGTCGAGGTGGTCGTTGGGGAACGGCTTGCCGCGCAGCTCCGCGATTTGCGGCAGCCGGCGGCCGTTGGCCAGGAAAACAAGGAACACCGGCGCCTCGATCAGCCACGGCATGTCCGGCAGGAGGTCCGCGATCGCCTGCCGCTTCGCCTTGTCGCGGATGATCAGGATGTCGCCCTGCTGCAGGTCGCTCTTCGACGGCGCCGACAAGGCGCAGGCGCAGAGCAGGCGCAGCAGGCCCGCCTCGACGTCGCGCGGCAGATAGCGGCGCTGCACCCGGTGCGCGGCGATGCGGGCGAGGTCGTCGAGACCGGCGAGGCCGTCGGCGACGTCGAAGCTCTCGCCGAATCGTTCGGCCAGCGCCGATCGGAGGGACTGGGCGGCATCGGCCATGAAAAGAGCTCCTTGCAGAAATGACGGCGGCGGGCTTCGCGGGGCGCCATGGCGGCCTGGGGACACCAGGAAAGCTCCGGTCGAGGGTGTTTTTTTGCTGCGCAGCTTAGGCCTGCGACATCCCCATCTTCAACGTAAGCCGCAGCAGCTAGTGCGGCTTTTTCAGCGGCCTGGTGGCGCGCGTCACGCCGGCTTCGTCCGGCGCGACGGTAAAGCCGAGCTCCGCGCTGATGGCGTTGAGCGTGGCGAGCCCGGACGGATAGACCAGCACCGCGCGATGCACCCCCTGCGCCGCGATCGCGCCGAGCAGCGCCTGCAACAGGCGGGTGGCGAGGCCCTGCTCGCGCAGGTCGGCGCGGATGATGACGGCGGCCTCCGCCGCCTCGAAATCGGGATCGGCGGTCGAACGCGCGAGCCCGGCGATGCGCTCGCCGTCCCAGGCCAGCATGGTCATCTCGCGGTCGTAGTCGATCTGGCTCAGCCGCGCGGCGGTCTCGTGGCTGCGCTCGCGCAGCGGCATGAAAGCCGAATGCCAGAGGTCGCGCGTATCGACTTCTTCGGCGAAGCGGCGCAGCGCCGGCTCGTCCTCCGGGCGGATCGGGCGCACGGCGTAGGCCTGACCGCCGGGCGCACGGATTTCGGTTTCAAGGTCCTGCGGATAGGGCCGGATGGCGAGCCGCGCCTGCGCGGCGGCCGTGCTCGCCTGCACGCGCATGCGGGCATCGACGCCGATCACGCCGGCCGAGTCGCAGAGCAGCGGGTTGATGTCGACCTCCGTGATCTCGGCGTGTTCGGCGGCGATGCGACCGAGCTCCATGAGCACATGCACCACACCGTCGATATCGGCGGCGGGCCGGTCGCGAAAACCCTTGAGCAACGCCGCGATGCGCGTGCGCTCGATCTGCGCGCGGGCGAGCGCGGTGTTGAGCGGCGGCAACTCGAGCGACTTGTCGCGCACCACCTCGACCGCCGTGCCGCCATGGCCGAACAGGATTACCGGCCCGAAGGTCGGATCGGTGCTCACGCCGGCGATCAGTTCGTAGGCGCCGGGCCGCTGCACCATCTCCTGCACGATGAAGCCTTCGCGCCGCGCCTGCGGCCGCGCGCGCGCGACGCGCTCCTCCATGCGCCGCGCCGCGGCCTCCACCTCCGCCGGCGTGGCGAGATTAAGCGCGACGCCGCCGACGTCCGACTTGTGCGTGATGTCGCGCGAGCGGATCTTGAGCGCCACCGGCGCGGCGATGCGCGCGGCGAGCGCGGCTGCCGCCTTGGCGTCGGCCACGGCCTCGGTGCGCGCGAACGGGATGCCGTAGCAGCGCATGAATTCCGCAACCTCGGCGGCGTCGAGCCATTCGCGTCCGTCGGCGAGCGCCTGCCGCACCAACGCCTGCGCCCGCACCGTGTCGGCGGGTGCGCTCGGCGCGCGGGAGGATGGCGTTTCCAGCAGCAGATCCTGGCTCTGCCGGTATTTCACCAGGTACATGAAGGCGCGCACGGCGCGCTCGGGCGTCTCGTAGTCCGGCACCTGCGCGGCGACGAGCGCGGCGCGGCCGTCCTCGACGCTGGCGTGCCCCATCCAGCAGGCGAAGACGTTCTTGCGAACGGCCGCCGGCTTGGCCAGCGCCGCGACCAGGCCCCTGGCCGCGTCGGCCGAGGACACGATCGAGGTCGGGCAATAGCTTACCAGCAAGGCGTCGGCTCCCGGATCGGCCATCACGATCTCGACCGCGTCGGCATAGCGCTTGGCGTCGGCGTCGCCGATGAGGTCTATCGGATTGCCGCGACTCCAGGTCGTCGGCAGCACGGCGTCGAGCTTCGCCACCGTCGCGGCGTCAAGCTCGGCGAGGCGCCCGCCCTCCTCGATCAGCCGGTCGGTCGCCAGCACGCCGGCGCCGCCGCCATTGGTGACGATAGCGAGCCGGTCGCCGCGCTGCGGCGACATGCGCGACAGCGTCGCCGCCGCATCGAACAGCTCCTCCACCTCGCTGACGCGCAGCATGCCGGCGCGGCGGAAGGCCGCCTCATAGACGACGTCGGCGCCGGCGAGCGCGCCGGTGTGCGAGGCGGCGGCGCGCGCACCTTCCTCCGCGCGGCCCGATTTGACCACGATCACCGGCTTCACGCGCGCCGCGCGCCGCGCGGCCGACATGAACTTGCGCGCATGAGTGACCGCTTCGGCGTAGATGAGGATAGCCTCGGTCGCCTCGTCGAGCGCGAAGTAATCGAGCAGGTCGCCGAAATCGACGTCGCTCATGTCGCCCATCGAGACGATGGCGGAGAATCCGATGCGCCGCGGCTGCGCCCAGTCGAGCACGGTTGTCGCCATGGCGCCGGATTGCGTGAGGAAGGCGATGTTGCCAGGCAGCGTCCTGGCCGGCGCGAAGGTCGCGTTCAGCCCGATGCCGGGCACCGCGATGCCGAGGCAGTTCGGTCCGACGACGCGCAGAAGATACGGACGCGCGGCATTGAGCAGCTGCGCCGCGCGCTCGCGGCCCACCCGCGCCTCGCCTTCCGCGAAGCCGGCGGTGAGGACGACGGCGGCGCGCGTACCGCGCGCGCCAAGCTCGGCGATCAGTCCGGACACCGCGTCGGGCGGCGTGGCGATGACGGCGAGATCGGGCGTCAGCGGCAGGCCCGCGACGTCCTTGTAGGCCATGATGCCGTGCACCGCGGTCGCGCGCGGGTTGACCGGCACGATCGGGCCGGCGAAACCGGCCTGCAGCAGATTGCTCATGAGCGCCGCGCCGACCGAGCCCGGCTTGTCGGACGCGCCGATCACCGCGATCGATCGCGGCCGGAACATCTTGTCGAGATTTCGGATCGACATCCGCGTCCCCTCGCCCCGCGCGCTTACACTCTAAGTGCCGGCCCGGCCCCTTTCGTCAACGCTAAAAATGCGAATGCCCGGGCTTGTGAGGGCCCGAGCATCCGCACGTCGTCGTCAATCAATTCCTACCGGCAGCGGGTGTAACGCTTCTTGCCGGAGCGGGTGTAGTAGTAGCAGTAGCCCGGACGGGTCGCGTCGGCGATGATGGCGCCGGCCGCCGCGCCGATCACGCCGCCGGCCACCGCCGCGCCGGCCGAACGGCCAGCCAAACCGCCGATCAAGGCGCCAGTGCCGCCGCCGATCAGGGCGCCGCCCAGGGCGCGGTCCTGCCTCGCCGTCTCGCAGCCGGCAAGGGTCAGGGCCAGGGCAATCACCACGAATACCTTTTTCATCTGGTCACCTCCGTTAGTCCGTTAAGCTTTCTCGGGGTACCCCGAATGGAACAAATCTGGCTCGATGTGTGTCAATTTTGAGTCCGACACGGCGCTGGCAGCTTTGTGCGGTGCACAGGCCCTCATACGCGCAATTTGTGCTTTCCCAGCGGCTTGACGGTGGTGGCCTGCGGCCCCTTGTCTCCCATCGTCTCGGCAAAGGTCACACGGCTGCCTACTTCCAGACGTGCAAACGCGCCATCCACCACGCTGTTCCGGTGAAAGTAGATTTCCTGGCCATCAATGGTTTCCAGGAAGCCAAATTCGCCTGACGGATCGAGCCGGACCACCGTGGCGACCGGCTCGCCTTCGTGCAACTTGACGTCGCCGCGCAGCCGGCGGACCTGGTCCTGCAACTGCCGGCGGGCACGCTTGAAGGCGTCGTTGAGGGCGAAATTCAGGTCGGAATAACGTTCGTCGTCCTGCGGCGTGCGGCCGATATTGACTTCGCGGCCTTCCGGCAATGCCAGGCGGATATTGATGTCGTAGAGCCCGCCGGTGCGGTGGCGGCTGCCGGGCCCCTTCAGCACCACGCGGCCGGCCGTCACGCGGCCGAAGCGCTCCTCGAGCTGGCCGAGCTGACGGACGACGGCGCTGCGCACCTCGGCCTTTGCTTCCATATCTTGAAAATCGATCTGAACGGGGGTTTCCATGGCTGCGTTCCGGACTCGTTGGAATTCGCAACCACCGTCCCGCCAGAACGCGCCGGCTTCATTGATCTGGCTCAAGCGCCGCCGGGAACGGCCGCACCGTCAGTCGTACAGCAGCGTGATCGACTGCGCGACCATGGCCGGCCTCCCGCTGCCTTCGAGCTCCAGCGTGTTGTCCCAGACGAAACGAATTCCCCCCTCGACCGGCTCGGCCGCCGCCAGCTTCAGCGCCAGGCGGACGCGCGCGCCGCGCGGCACCGGGGCGGTGAAGCGCACCTTGTTGAGCCCGTAATTGAGCGAGCGCGAGAATTTCTCGACGCGCAGGACTTCGGCGAACAGGCTCGGCACCAAAGCGAGCAGCAGGTAGCCATGCGCGATGGTCTTGCCGCCCGGCAGCTCGCGGGCGGCGCGCGTGACGTCCGTGTGGATCCACTGATGGTCGCCGGTGGCCTCGGCGAAGAGGTCGATGGTCTTCTGGTCGATGGCGCGCCAGCCGCTCACCCCGATGAGCGTCCCGGCATGGGACTGAAGCGCGGCGGCGGATTCGAGGACCAGCATCTTGGCTCCGGAACGGTGGTCGCCCTTGGTAGCCACGGATTCGCGCGGCGGCAATTCCCCTGCCCGCTTGACGTGCGTCAAACGGCGTTTTGGGCACGTTTGCTACTTTTGCATACCGGAAACCTGGAGTAGCTCGCCATGGCGCACAAGCAGGTTCTCTTTCGGTCCGCCGCGCGCGAAAAAATCCTCCGCGGCGCGAGCCAACTCGCCGACGCGGTGCGCGTGACGCTCGGTCCCCGCTCGAAGTCGGTACTGATCGAACGCAAATGGGGCGCCCCCGTCGTCTGCAACGACGGCGTCACCATCGCCAAGGAATTCGACCTCAAGGATCCCGAGGAGAATCTCGGCGCGCGCATGCTGCGGCAGGCCGCCGAGAAGACCGGCGAGATGGTCGGCGACGGCACCAGCACGGCCACGCTGCTCGCCCATGCCGTCTTCGCCGACGGCGTGCGCAACGTCGTGGCTGGCGCCAGCGCCATCGATATCAAGCGCGGACTCGACCGTGCCGCCAGGCGCGCGATCGAAGCGCTGCGCGCGCTCTCGCGTCCGGTGAAGACGCGCAAGGAGAAGGCGCAGGTCGCCGCCATTTCGGCGCACAACGATCCCCTCATCGGCGAACTGGTGGCCGACGCGATGGACAAGGTCGGCAGCGAGGGCGTCATCACCGTCGAGGAATCGAAGACGACGGAAACCGCACTCGACGTCGTCGAAGGCATGCAGTTCGACCGCGGCTTCATCTCGCCCTACTTCATCACCAATCCGGAGAAGATGGAGGCGGTGCTGGAGGACGCGCTGATCCTCATCTGCGACCACAAGATCGGCGCGCTGAAGGACATGCTGCCGCTGCTCGAGCAGGCCGCCAAATCGGCCCGCCCGATGCTGGTAGTGGCCGAGGACGTCGAAGGCGAGGCGCTCGCCACGCTGATCGTCAACCAGTTGCGCGGCGCGCTGAAGAGCTGCGCGGTGAAGGCGCCGGGCTTCGGCGACCGCCGCAAAGCCATGCTCGAGGACATCGCGGTGCTGACCGGCGGCCAGGTCGTGTCCGAGGAACTCGGGCTCAAGCTCGAGAACGTGGGGCTCGCCCAGCTCGGCAGGGCCAAACGCGTGGTGATCGACAAGGACAACACCACGATTATCGGCGGCGGCGGCGAACGCGCGGCGATCGACGCGCGACTCGAGCAGATCCGGCGCGAGATCGACAAGACGACCAGCGATTACGACCGCGACAAGCTGCGCGAGCGGCTGGCGAAGCTCTCCGGCGGCGTCGCGGTGATCCGCGTCGGCGCCCCGTCCGAATCCGAGATGAAGGCGAAGAAGGAAGCGCTCGACGACGCCATCAGCGCGACCAAGGCCGCGGTGGCCGAAGGCATCGTGCCGGGCGGCGGGCTCGCGCTGCTGCGCTGCATCGCGGCCGTGGCCGACGAGGAGGAAAAGTGCACCGGCGACGAGCGCACCGGCGTGCAGATCCTCAAACGCGCGCTCGAAGTGCCGACCCGGCAGATCGCGGAGAACTCCGCGGTGGACGGCGGCGTCGTGGTCGCGCGCATGATGGCGGGCAGCGGCAACGAAGGCTTCGACGCGGGCCGTAAGGAATATGCCGATCTCATCGAGGCCGGCATCGTCGATCCGACCAAGGTCGTGCGCATCGCGCTGGAGAATGCCGTGTCGGTGGCGAGCGTGCTGTTGCTGACGGAAGCCACCATGACGGAAATCCCCGAGCCAGCCAAGGAGCGGCTGGCGGAGCCGGAGATGGCGCTCTAGCCCTCGACCGGCGTCGCAGGCGCGATCACCAGCACCGGCACCTGCCGCACCGAGGCGATGGTCGAGGCGACCGAGTCGTCGAAGGCGCCGCGCGTGATCACCACCAGCCGCTCGCGCAATTCGCGGAAGGCCTGTGCGCAGGCCGCCGGATCGGGGAAGGCGCCGCGCGGCGAGATCAACCGCTCCACTTTCAAGCCGGATTCGGCTGCCGTGCTCTCGGCCGTCGCGCCGCCGTGGTCGGCATCGATGATCACCAGTTCCTCCCTGGCGGCCCGCGCGATCGCCGCCGCCGCGCGCACGCTCGAATCGTCCGGCGTCGCCGCGATGGCGACCACCGGCCCGCGGCGGCGCACGATGCGCGCCGGCACCCACAGCACCGCAGCCGCGGCGCGCAGGGCCGCCGCGCCGCGCGAGGCATACAGCGACGTCATGCGCTCGGCCGGGCTCGCCGGCTCGACGATCGCCAGAATATCGCCGCTGCGCAGCACCGGCGCGATGCTCCCGGGCAAGACGCCGCGCAGCACCTCGAAGCGCGCTTCGGTCTCCAGCGGCCCGGCCGCCGCTTCGAACATGCGCCGGAGCGTGGCGGCCATCGCGTCGAGATCGCGCGACACGCTCTCGAGGTCGAAGGGCTGCCAGCCCGCGGCCGGCCCGCGGAATTCGCGGGCAAAGGGCGTGCCGGCGAGCACACGCAGATTGCTGTCCTCCAGGAACAGGCCGAGCAGTTCGAGCCGCATCAGCTCAGCGAACTCGATGGCGAGGCGCAGGCCGCGGTCGGGCACGCTCGGTTGAAGTCCGAGCACCAGACGGCGGAAGCCGGGCGGTTCATTCGGCATGGGGACCGGCATTGCTGGACGTGTTGCGGTCGGCGGCGAAGCTGCGGCGAATGCTGGCGAACGCGCGCAGGCGGTCTTCCACCCGGGCGTTGACGCTGCCGGAAGGATAGCCGCCGTCGGCCGCGCGCGCGCCGGCCGCGAGGCCGGTCAGCAGCGTCAGCCCCTCGTCGATCGTGCTGACGGCATAGACGGCGAAGCGGCCGGCCGCGCAGGCATCGATCACGTCCTGCCGCAGCATCAGGTGCTGCACGTTGGCCTGCGGGATGATGACGCCCTGCGTGCCGGTCAGCCCGCGCTTCAGGCAGATGTCGAAGAAGCCCTCGATCTTCTGGTTGACGCCGCCGATCGCCTGGATCTCGCCGTGCTGGTTGACCGAGCCGGTCACCGCCAGATCCTGCCGCAGCGGCACGTCGGCCAAAGCCGACAGCAAGGTGTAGAGCTCGGCCGAGGAGGCGCTGTCGCCCTCCACGCCGCCATAGGACTGCTCGAACACCAGGCTCGCAAACAGCGACATCGGCGTGTCGAGCGCATAGCGCCCGGCGAGGAAGCCGGACAGGATCAGCACGCCCTTGGAGTGCACGGGCCCGCCCAGCTCGACCTCGCGCTCGATGTCCACGACCTTGCCGCTGCCCGGCCGCACTTGGCAGGTGATGCGGGTCGGCCGGCCGAACGCGAAGCCGCCGAGCTCGATGACACTCAAGCCGTTGATCTGGCCGACATGCGCGCCGTCGGTGCTGATGAGCGCGACTTTCTCGAGAATGGTCTCCTGCGCGCGGTCGCGCAGCCGCGCCGTGCGCCGGATACGCGCGTCGATCGCCTGCTGCACGTCGGCGCGCGCGATGACGGCGCGCTTGCCTTCGCGGGCGCAGAAGTCGGCTTCGATCAGTACGTCGCGCAGCGGCTCCAGCGTGAGCGACAGCTTGCCGGCATGGTCGGACAGACGCGCCGCGTGTTCGAGCACCAGCGCCACCGCGCCGCGCTCCATCGGCTTCAGTCCTTCGCGCCGCGCCAGGATGGCCAGCAGCCGCGCCAGCAGCGCCTCGTTCTCCGCCGTGCGCGGGAAATCGTCCTCGAAATCCGCCAGCACCTTGAAATGCTCGGACAGTTCGGGGTCGAGCTGGGCGAGCAGGAAGTACAGCAGCCGTTCGCCGAATAGCACCACCTTGAGCTTGAGCGGGATCGGATCCGGCTCCAGCGACACCGTGCTGGTCAGGCCAAGGAAGCGGGAGACGTCCTCGATGGCGATCTCGCCGCGCCGGAGCGTGCGCTTGAGCGCGGTCCAGCTGAACGGCTCGGTCAGCACGCTACGCACGTCGAGCAGGAGATAGCCGCCGTTGGCGTAGTGCATCGCGCCCGCCTTGATCAGACGGAAGTTGGTGACCAGCGCACCGCGCACCGACATGTACTCGATGCGCCCGACCAGGTTGCCGAGCGCGGGGTGCAGTTCCTCCACGATCGGCGCGCCCGGTTTGCTGCCGTCCTGCGAAACGAGGACATTGACCTCGTAGCGCTCGAACGGATTGATCGGCAGCGGCTCGGCGGCCTCTTCCTCGCCGTCGCTCTTGAGCACGAACAGCGCGACGTTCTCGACCAGGTCGAGGCGGACCGCCTCGATGTGCTCGGCCACGCGCGGCAGGTCCTTGAACGCCGCCTTGGTTTCCTCGATGAGCTGGCTCACCGCGAAACTCGCCGTGTCGCGGTTTAGCTTGCGCAACTCGTCGCGCCGCTGCTTCTCCCACTGCGGAATCTGGCGAATGATGTGCTCGAGGTCCTTCTCGAGCTCCTCGATGACCGCTTGCGCTTTCTTGCGCTTGGCCTCGGGCCAGTTGCCGAACTCGTCCGGCGGCACGACCTGGCCGTCCTTGGCCGGGGCCAGCGCGAACCCGAGCGGCGTGCGCAGGATGACGATATCCTTTTCGGAGGCCTTGTCGCGCAGCGCCGCGAAGGCCTCGCCCTGCTTCTTCTGGAAGGTCTCGTCGATGGCGCCGTGCCGTGTTTGGTAGTCCTCACTCTGGAAAGCCGCCGGCAATGCGGCCTTCAGGTCGTCGATGAGCTTGCGCATCGCCTCGCGGAATTTCGGCGCGCGCCCGGGCGGCAATTCCAGCGCCACGGGCCGGTCCGGGCTCTTGAAATTGTGGACGTAGACCCAGTCCGACGGTTGCGGCACGTCGCGGCCGTCCGCCGCCAGCAGGCTTTTGACAGCCTCCTGCATGCGCGCGCCGTTGGGGCCGATCACAAAGAGATTGAAGCCGGACTTCTCGACCTGCGTGCCGAAGCGGATCGCCTCCAGCGCGCGCTCCTGGCCGACGATGCCGTCGGCCGCCGGCAGATCCGCGGTGGTCGCAAAGGGCAGACGCGAGAGGTCGGTGGCGCGATAGAGGCTTGCGGCAGGAACCGGCTGCACGGCCGTTCCTGCTGGGATCACGGCGTTCACGTCATCGTCTCCAATTATCTGCTTGAATTCTCTTCGGAATGACCGTCCGCTCCTTGACGTAGGTCAAGCGCGCCGATTGATCGCGATCAAGGAGGGGCCGCCGCGTCCTTGGCATCTTTTACCGGCATTTTCCTTGCCCATTCCTCGCACAAGGGAGAGCGGAATGACTGAAGGCCCGGCAAAGATATCGGTTTCCGTCGACAAGCAGCGCCATGCGCGCAAGCCTGCCGAAGGCGGCCCGCTGGACGCCTTGCGCCAGCAGCTCGACCACCTGTTCGACGACTTCCAGCGCGGCTACTGGCACCTGCCGTTCCGGCGCGGCGTGCTCGACGTGGAGCCGTACTGGCGCGGCGCCGTGAGCTTGAGCGCGGTGCCTGCCGTGGACATCGCCGAGACCGAGGGCGCCTACAAGGTGACCGCCGAGCTTCCCGGTGTCGCGCAGGAGGACATCGGCGTCAAATTCTCCGACGGCATGCTCACCATCACCGGCGAGAAGCACGAGGAGAAGGAAGAAAAGAAGGCCGACTACTTCCTCTCGGAGCGACGCTACGGGTCGTTCAAGCGCTCCTTCCGCGTCGCCGAGGGCATCGACGCCGACAAGATCGACGCGAAGTTTGCCAACGGCGTGCTGACGGTGACGTTGCCGAAGACGGCGGAAGCGCGCAAGAAGACGAAGACGGTCGCGATCAAGAAGGGCTAGCGGCCTGCTTTCGCCGTGCCGACGGGAGGCGCGCCTTGCGGGCCGCTGCGATGACGAACGAACTGGCGAGCGACATTGCGCTGCACATCTGGCGCAGCAAGTACCGCCAGGGCAGCCGATCCGACGGCGAGCGCGACTTCGCGGCCACGCGGCGGCGTGTGGCGCGCGCGCTCGCCGCGGTCGAGGACGAGTCCGCCGCGTGGGAGGATCGGTTCTTCGACCTGCTGCACGGTTTCAAATTCCTGCCCGGAGGACGCATCCTCGCCGGCGCGGGAACGGCGCACAACGTCACGCTGTTCAATTGCTTCGTGATGGGGCCGGTCGAGGATTCGATCGCCGGCATCTTCCGTGCGTTGCAGGAGGCCGCCGTCACCATGCAGCAAGGCGGCGGCATCGGCGTGGACTTCTCCGCCCTGCGCCCGCGCGGCACGCCGGCGAAGGGCGCCGGCGCGGTAGCCTCCGGTCCGGTCTCCTTCATGGACGTATGGGACGCCATGTGCGGCACCATCCTGTCCACGGGGGCACGGCGCGGGGCCATGATGGCCACCATGCGCTGCGACCACCCCGACATCGAGGAGTTCGTCACCGCCAAGCAGCAACCAGGGCGCCTGCGCCGCTTCAACCTCTCCATTCAGGTCACCGACGCCTTCATGATGGCGGTGCGCGCCAACGTCGACTGGCCGCTGGTGTTTCCGGCTTCCGCCATCGCGGGCAGCGGCGGCACGATGCTGCGCGAGTGGCCGGGCTATGACCGGCCGGTGCCGTGCCGCATCGTGCGCTCGCTGCCGGCCCGCGCGCTGTGGGACCTCATCCTGCGCGCGTCCTACGACTACGCCGAGCCGGGCGTGCTGTTCATCGACCGCATCAACCGGCTCAACAATCTGGGCTATCGCGAGGTCATCACCGCGACCAACCCTTGCGGCGAGGTGCCGCTGCCGCCTTATGGCGCCTGCGACCTCGGCTCGCTCAATCTCACGCGCTTCGTGCACGCGCCCTTCACGGCCAAGGCCTGCGTCGACCGCGACGGCCTGGCGGCGGCGGCCGCGACCGCCGTCCGCCTGCTCGACAACGTCATCGACGTGTCCCGTTTTCCGCTGCCGAAGCAGGCAGCGGTCGCCCGCGCGACGCGGCGCGTCGGCCTCGGCATCACGGGGCTGGCCGACGCGCTGGTGATGCTGGGCCTGCGCTACGACGACGAAGGCGCGCGCGACCTGGCCGCCGACGTCATGCGTGGCATTTGCCACGCGGCCTACCGCGCCTCCATCGCGCTGGCGCAGGAGAAAGGGTCTTTCGAGGCCTTCGAGCGCGAAAACTACCTGCAAGGCCCGTTCATCCGCGCGCTGCCCGAGGACATCCAGGACGGCATCGCGCGGCACGGCATCCGCAACAGCCATCTGCTGGCGATCGCGCCGACCGGAACGATCAGCCTGCTGGCCGGCAACGTCTCCTCCGGGCTGGAGCCGATCTTCGCCGCCTCCTATCGCCGCAAGGTTCTCGACCAGAACGGCAAGCCGAATGACTTCGTCTTGACGGACTACGCGCTCGCGCAGTGGCGCAAGGGGGCCGGGGCCTACAACGGCTTCCCGGCGGGCTTCGTCACCGCCGCCGAGCTGAACGTGGAGGCGCATCTCGACATGCAGGCCGCCCTGCAGCCCTACGTGGACAACTCGATCTCGAAGACGATCAACGTTCCGCAAAACTGCCCGTTCGACGAGTTCAAGCGCATCTACGATCTCGCCTACGCCAAGGGGCTGAAGGGCTGTACGACTTTCCGCCCGAACCCGGTGACCGGCGCCGTGCTGAGCGAAGCGAACGCCGGCAGCGAGGCGCCGCATTGCTGCGTGCTCGAGCGCGAGGCCGACTAGGCGGCGGCTTGCGGTTTCACCAGCTCGGCAATGTCGGGCTCGCCGCAATGGGCGAGGATGACCGCGCGCACCGTGTCGCGCAGCGTCACCACCGAGGCGAAGTCCGTGCCGGCCGGCGCGACCGCATCCTCGATCTGCACCGAGACCGCGGTCCGGCGCGGGAGCCACTGATCGCTGCGCAGCATCGTGCGGGTGCCGCAGATGACGCCCGGCAGGATCGGCAGCCCCGCCTCCGCCGCAACCTTGAAGGCCCCGAGATAGAACGCAGAAAGACCCGGCCGCCGCGTGAAGCTGCCTTCCGGGAAGAACACGATGACGCGGCCCTGCCGCGCGCCGGCGATCACCGCCTCGGTGTCGGCGAGCCGGCCGCCGAGGTCGTAGCGTTCGACGAACAGCGCGCCGAGGCGGCGCAGAAAGCTGCCGGCAAAGAACTGCCGAGTCAGCTCGCGCTTGGCCACGTAGAGCGGCTCGCCCGGCAGCGCCGCGGCCAGCACCACCGTGTCCATGTAGCTCGCGTGATTGAACACCAGCATGGCGTTGCCCGGCGGAATTTTGTCGAGACCGCTGACGGAGAGCGGCGCGCCGACCGCGGCGAGCCCGCAGCGCGCGAGCGCGCGGACCGCGCGCCAGCGCCAGTCGAGCCGCGGCAGCACCAGGCAGCACAGCCAGCCCAAGAGGAAGGCCACGCCGATGACCGCCCACCACCATGCGGCATAGAGCAGGTCGGCGACGCGCGTGCGCAGAGCGGCAAGCCGCGGGCCGGCGCCGGCGAGCCACATGCGCGCGATCTGCAGCCGGAGCGCGCGCGGCGGCCGGCCGATCTCCCCGCGCTCGTACAGCTCCCTGGCGGCGCTGCGGCGGATCTTGCCGCTCGAGGTCTTCGGCACCGTGTGCGGCGGCGCGAGCACGACCTCGTCGGGCGGCGTGCCGGCGACGTCGCTGACGGTTTCATAGGCGCGCGCCTGGATCTGCGCGCGGGCGGCGGCATCCTCGACGTCGGTCTCGGCGAGGGCGACGACGCGCTCGGTGCCGCTGCGCGGGTCGGTCACGCTGAACACCGCGACCCCGCCCTTGCGGATGCCGGCAATGTCGGCGACGGCTTCTTCGATCTCCTGCGGATAGAGATGCCGGCCGGCGCGGATGATGATGTCCTTGACGCGGCCGGTGATGAAGACTTCGCCACCGGCCATATAGGCGCGGTCGCCGCTGTCGAGCCAGCCGCCGTGGAACAGGGCGCGCGTCTTTTCCTCGTTGCGATAGTAGCCGGACGTCGTCGACGGCCCACGAAACTCGAGCCGCCCCTCGCGTCGGTCGCCGAGCTCGTGTCCGGCCTCGTCGACGATGCGGATCTCGTGGCCGGGCAGCGGCTGCCCGCCGGACACGATCTCGAGCGGCCGTGGATCGCCGGCGCGCGCTGGCTGGGCGATGCCGTCGCGGCCGAGCGCCTCGCGGTCGACGCGGTCGATCAAAGGCGGCCGGCCAAGCGGCGGAAAGGCGAGGCCCACCGAGCATTCGGCGAGGCCATAGGCCGGCGCCATGGCGCTTGCGCGGAAGCCGTAGCGGCCGAAACGCTCGATGAAACGGCGGATGGTGTGCGGGCTCACCGGCTCGGCGCCGTTGGCGACCATGCGCAGCGCGCCGAGGTCGAGGCCCTGCAGATCCGCCTCGGCAATCCTGCTCACACACAGCTCGAAGGCGAAGTTGGGCGCTGCCGACAGCGTCGCGCGGTAGCGGTGCATGGCGTGCAGCCAGCTCGCCGGCCGCACCAGAAACGTCACCGGCGACATGGCATAGAGCGGCGCGGCGAAATACAGGCAGCCGAGCCAGGCGCCGATCAGTCCCATGTCGTGATAGAGCGGCAGCCAACTCACGAACACGTCGGCCGAACTCGCCTCCATGGCGACGCCCATCGCGCGGATGTTGGCGAGCAGGTTGGCGTGCGTGAGCACGACACCCTTGGGATCGCCGGTGCTGCCCGAGGTGTACTGGATCAGCGCGATGTCGCTTGCGTCGCCGCGCTGCGGCAACGGCACGGCCGGCGCGGTTTCCAGCTCGGGCACGCTCACGATGGCGCTGAGGCCTTCCAGATGGCCGCGCAGCAGGGTTCCCAGTCGCCGCGCTTCGGGCACGGTGATCAGCAGACACGCGCCCGCATTGCGCAGGATGCCGATCTGGCGCGTGAGGTGCTCCTCCAGCTGCGCGGACCGCAGCGGTGGATAGATCGGTACCGGCACCGCCCCGGCATAAAGTATGCCGAAGAAGGCGATGAAGAAGTCGATGCCGGTCGGCAGCATGATGGCGACGCGGCCGCCCGGCGCCACGTCGCGCGCGATCAGGCCGTGCGCGACCGCGCGCGCCCGGCCCGCGAGCTGCGCATAGGTCAGGCTGCCGAGGACGGCGGCCTCGTCCTGCAGGACGGTCAGATGCAGCCGGTCCGGGTGCCGGGCGGCATGCCAGTCCAGCACCTCGATCAACGTCCGCGCCTCGCGCGCGGCCGGCACCGACGGCATCGCCGGCACGCGAATTTCAGCTGCCGCGCGGGGGCGCGCCGGCCCAGCCCGCTCCAGCGCGGCGATCAGATCCCGCACGGTCTCCGCCTCGGCGATCGTCTGCGCCGGCAGGCGGACGCGAAAGGTCTGCTCGATCCGCAGGATCAGTTCGGTGCGGGCGAGGCTGTCGATGCCGAGGTCGCGCTCGATACGGCTGGAGCCGTCGATGTCGATGAAACGGGCGCTCTGGGGATGCAGGTCGCGCACCAGCTCGCCGACGACGGCGATGACGTCCTGCTCGGCAACGGCGGCCGCCTGGGCGGGCTCGGGCGACATGGCGCGCTCAATCCGGCCGCAGCAGGCGGTGGCGGGCGAGGTCCTCGCGCGTCCACATCGCCAGCCCGGCGCGGCCATCGATCGTATCGACGGCAATAACGGCATCTGGATCGGTGAAGGCGATCCTAGCCGGCTGGCCCGCGGCGCCGGCCGCCTCCAGAACGGCGTCGTCCAGCAGCCGCTCCGCCTCCTGCGTGCCGAAGGCGTGCACCATCCCGCGCGGATGCAGCCGCACATGGAAGCCGCGGCCGGCGAGCGCCGGCGCCCATTCGCGGACCACCGATCGCGCGCGGTCGATGAATTCCTCGGCCGACTGGAAATCGACGCTGCGCTGGGCCGGCGCCACGCGCGAGATCGCATCGTAGAGCGCCGGGATTTGCTCGGTGCGGGCTTCGACGGCGGCAAGCAGCGCCGGCGGATCGGCGGCCGTCATGACGAGTACATTGTGATAGGGGCTGCGTTCGACCGGCCCAAGTTCGCGCAAGGCCCGCAACGCGCGCCGGTAGCCGTCCTGGAAAACCGTGATGACCACGTTCCAATCCCGCACGAGCCGCTCCTCGAACGGCGCAAGCGTAAACCGGCGGCACAACCTGCACTTGACCTCGATCAATCCCGCCTGCCGCCAGCCCGCTAAGGTCGGGACCGGTCGCGATGCGACGCGACGCGAAATGCTGGAGAAAGGACGATGTACGGCAAAGGGCGAGAGCTCGAGATCGGCAATGCGACCAGCGCCGTGCTCATTTCCCTGCTGCGCGCGCTGGTGAACAAGGACGTCCTATCGAACGGCGAGGTGCGCGCCCTGCTGACCCAAGCGGCCAGCGATCTCGGCCCGCACGAATACACGGCGCCGGTGAAGGGCGCCATCGGCGTCATCCTCGACGATATCCTTCCCCAGTTCCCCGACGGCGGCGATTGAATGGACTGAGGGCACGATGACAACTCAGGCAATCGAAGCGGCCCTGCGCCCGGCGGAAGAATGGATCGACGATGTGTTCCAGCGGCTCGGCTGGCGCGACCGCGAGCGCGCCTACGTCGCGCTGATGGCGACCCTGCACGCGCTGCGCGACCAGGTGTCCGAAAAGGAAGCGGTTTATCTCGGCGCGCAACTGCCGGTCCTGCTGCGCGGCTTCTATTACGAGGGTTGGCATCCCGGCGTTCATCCTTCCGGACGCAGCCGCAGCGCATTCCTCGGGCAGATTCACGACACGCTGCACCGCGATCCCGGCATCGACGCCGAGCAGGTCGCCCGCGCCGTTCTCGCCATGCTGGCGGCGCGGCTGCCGCCGGCGGAAGTGGAAGAAGCCAAGGCGGCGACCCCCGCCGCCCTGCACAATCTCTGGCCGAACTGACCCTTCTCATGACTAGCGCAGCCGTCCCTTCCGTACGGCGGCCACAAACCGTTCGGCTCTTTCTGTGCGGCGACGTAATGCTCGGCCGCGGCATCGATCAAGTGCTGCCGCAGCCCTGCGATCCGACGCTGCACGAAGATTACGTCGGCTCCGCGCTCGGCTATGTCCGGATCGCGGAAGAGGCCAACGGGCCGATCCCGCGGCCGGTGCCGTTACCATATGTCTGGGGTGTCGCGCTGGAGGAGTTCGCGGCCAGACGGCCGGACGCGCGCATCGTCAATCTCGAGACCTCGATCACGCGCAGCGACGACTACGAGCCGAAGGGCATCAACTACCGCATGAGCCCGGAAAATGCCGCCTGCCTGGCGGCGGCCGGCATCGACTGCTGCGTGCTCGGCAACAATCACATTCTCGATTGGGGGCGCGCCGGGCTGTGCGACACATTGGCCACGCTGGAACGGCTGCGCATCAAAAAGGCCGGCGCCGGCCGCACCAATGAAGAAGCCGCCCTGCCCGCGATCGTGCCGCGCGGCGCCGGCGGCCGTGTCCTGATCTATTCCTTTGCCTCGCCGACGAGCGGCACGCCGGAAGACTGGGCGGCGAAGCCCGACGCGCCCGGCGTGAACTTGCTGCCGGACCTGTCTCCGGCGACCGTGTCGCGTGTCGTCGACGCCATCAGCCGGGAAAGGCAGGCTAGCGACCTGGTGGTGGCGTCGATCCACTGGGGATCGAACTGGGGCTATTCGATCGCCGAGTCGCAGCGCCGCTTCGCGCATGCGCTGATCGACGATGCCGGCGTGTCGGTGATCCACGGCCACTCGTCGCACCATGCCAAGGCGATGGAGGTCTATCGCGGCCGGCTCATCCTCTACGGCTGCGGCGACTTCCTGAACGACTACGAAGGCATCGCCGGCAACGAGGAGTACCGCGGCGATCTCGCCATCATGTACTTCGCCGACTTCAACATGCCGGGCGGCGCATTGACCGGCCTGGAGCTGGTGCCGCTTCAGATCAGGCAGTTTCGGCTCGGACGCCCGTCCGCTGCGGACATCGAATGGGTGCGGCGGACGCTCGAGCGCGAGAGCCGCAGGCTGGGTGCGTTCGCGCTGCAAACGGCGCCGGATGGGCTTTCGCTCCGCGCCGGCGCGGCGGGCCCGCTTGATGCCGGTCAATGACCGGCCCCGCGCGGTTCGCCTTACTGGACGCCGTCCCTGAACGGCGGGAGACCAGCCATGCTCGAGAATCTCAATGTCGACCAGGCCCGCTTCATCGCCCTGCTCGCCAATGCGGCGCGCGCGCAACGCGACGCGCTGCTCGGGAAAGTGCGGGAAGCGGATTTCGGCGGAGTGAAGGCATCGCGCGGCGAGCACAATCCTACCGCCGCGCTTGGGCTTGATCCGCTGCCGGAAGCGAGCCCGCAGACCGACGCGCTGCGCGACGCCGTGGCGTCCCTGCTCCCGGAAGCACGCCGCGAGCTCTACGTGCTGATGCGGATCGGCCAAGGCGATTTTGCCGCGAAGAAATGGCACCGCGGGCTGACGGAAGCGACCAACCTCGGCGATGACACCGTGACCGGCGCGATCCTCGAGGACGCCGATCTGCACGATCACGTCATGAAAGGGCTCTATGAAGCCGAATTGATCGGATGAGCCGCGGCCGCGCCGGACAAGGCGTTCAGGAGCCGCCGCCGCGGATCATCTCGTGGCGGCGGTGCCAGGTGTCCTGGATCTGCCGCTCGATCGCGGCCGGGCTCATGGGCGCGGCATCCGGATAAGCGGCGCGCAGCCAATCGGCCAGGCGACGCGCGAATTCATTCAAGGTCGGCGGCGCCTCGCCGGCCATGATGCGGCGGAAGGCTTCGCCTTCGATCAGATGCTGCGCGCGCTTGTGCCCGGGATCGGCCATCGGCGGTTCTAAACGCGGCTTTTCGGGCCGGGCAGTTGCGACGCATCGAGGCCGAGCGCGTCGCAAACGCGCTGCACCACGCGCGGATCCAGCCGCTGATGCGGGCCCTGCAGCGGAATGGGCGTGCTGCGCCCCTCGCGGTGGACTGTCACTTCGCCATGGCCCTGATGGGCGCGCGGATGCTCGTCGCCGTCAAGGCGGCAGCCTTGCGCCACCAGCCACTTCCGGAATGTTCCGATTTCCATCGTACGCTCCTATGGCGCGCGAACGGGGTGCGACCGTAGCTTCTAGAGCCGCTCGATCTCGAAGTCCTCACAGGAATGCCCCATGATCGAGAGGCCCTCTTCGAGGAAATCGCCGAGCTGCGGAATGCCGAGCAGGTAGCGCGCCGTCGTGCGCGGGTTGTAGGCGCGCGCCGCCTCCTCCCGCACCGCCGGCCAGTCCGCGGTCGTATTGTCCTCGCGGCCGAGCCAGGCCAAGGCGACCAGATCGATCTGCTCGTCTTCCGACAGGGAGTCGATCAGCGACGTCATTTCCTCGACCACCGGATCGTCCGGCTGGTCTTCCAGCACCGCCGCATCCTTGTCGTCGGAAGGGTTCGAGCCCGGATCGTTCTCGCTCGGCGCTTCCTTCGCGTCGAACTCGCGCGCCTTGACGATGAGGAAACACACC
The DNA here is from genome assembly GCA_046292265.1 of Pseudolabrys sp. Classification (GTDB taxonomy): domain Bacteria; phylum Pseudomonadota; class Alphaproteobacteria; order Rhizobiales; family Xanthobacteraceae; genus Pseudolabrys. The sequence goes on from JBKBRE010000001.1 coordinate 298,960, forward strand.
TTCTCCGCCGAGATCGCGAGCTCCGGCGTCTCGTCCGCCGTCGGCGGGTTACCTGTCTGCTGCGTCTGCGCCATGGGCCGTCTCCACGCATAACCGAGGGAGCGCCAGTCCTTCGGACGGATCGCGCTCTGTATAAAGAGAAGCGGAATGCGCGAAGTTCGCGTTGATCGAGATCAAAGCGCGTGCTGCTGCAGCGCGGCGGATTCGTCCGCAGCAAAGGGCAAGCGACGGCGGCCCCTTTGCTGCTGCGCCTATTTGCGCTCCCGGCCGGAGGCCCTGTTTTTTCGTGCGATGGCGACCATAAGGAGGACGAAGCCCGCCAGCCGGAGGAGATAGACCCAGGTCTTGTCCTCGCGCGGCGCGTCGTAGACCACCGACATCAGCTGGCTCAGCGCAAACAGCACGAACGAGACGCTGAAGATCGCGAACAGCGAATCTTTCGTTCGCCGCCAGAACCGGCAGAAGAAAAGCGCCGCGATGAGACAGCCCGCGGCGATCATGCCACTCAGGAATTCGACCATCAGTCAAGCTCCCAGATGAAGCCGTAGAGCAGCGTGGCCAGGGCGGCGATGAACGCGGTGTGGCGCAGGTATCTCAGATCGATGTCGTTGGGCAGCAGCACGAGGTCGACCACCAGGAGAAAATTGGCGATGCTCAGCAGCACGAAACAGGCGGCGGTCCACAACAGGAGCGCGGTGCGCGTACGCCTGTAGCTGCGCACCAGCAGCCAACTGCATCCGGCGCTGGTGGCGAAGCATAATATGTAGACGATCGTCGGAATCGTGTTGCTCATTCTTTGATCCTGAATGCATTGGACAGAATCTGAAGTTTTGCGTTCGGCGTGCTCACGATGCTGCGGATGACGACGGTCGGCTTCACCGCGTAGAGCTTATCGACTTCCGCCATGGTTTCCTCCAGCGCGTCCGCCGCGGCATAGCGGAAGCCGCCGCCATCCTCTTCGGCGACCAGGCCGGCGGCGGCCAGGTTGTTCAGAGCTTCCGCCACAACGAGCCGGCTGCTGCGCAGTTCCTTGATGATGTCATCCGGCCGCCACGTCCGGTCGCGGTTGCGCCGAAGGGCGAGGACCACCTCAAGCGCCCAGACAGACTTGAACGACGAGGCCACGAATTCGAGGAGTTCCGCTTCCGAATTCATGCCGAACAGTGAGTCCCTATGGTCATAGGTCTTGCTCCCGGTTTCGGCGCCCCGTCGCAGGCGCAAGTTTTGACAGGTCCCTCGGGACTTGGCTTAGGCGGATGTGGCAGTGGGCAGCGCTTCCGCCGCCACCGCCGGTGAGACGTCGGGCGCGCGCAACATCGCCCGCACGCATTCCTCCAGACTTTCGCGCGTGATCGGTTTTTGCAGGATCGGCCGGCTCTCGAAGCGCTTGTCGAGGCTTTCGCGCCCGTATCCCGTGACGAAGGCGAAGGGCACGTTGCGTGCGGCGAGCGTTGCCGCCACCGGATAGATCGTTTCTCCGCCGAGGGTGAGGTCGAGGATGGCACCGTCGAGCTCGGCTTCGGCGGCCGCGATGGTTTCCTTGACTGAGCAGCAGGGGCCGAGCACGAACACGCCGCAATCGGTCAGCAGCTCGCGCATCATCATGCCGACCATGGCCTCGTCTTCCGCCAGCAAAATGCGCTTCTTCGCACCGGCCGGAAGCTGCACGAGGTTCTCCGCCTGCGACCTTGCGCCGTGCACGGCGTAGTCGAGGCCGGCGGTGGGGATTTCGAGCGTGCAGCGAAGCCCGGCTGGGTTCCAGTCCCAGACCACGTTGCCGCCGATCTGGTGCTTGATGCTGGCGTGCATGATCTTGCTGCCGAAGCCTTGCGCTTTCGGCGCTTTCACCGGCGGGCCGCCCGCTTCGCGCCATTGCAGCGTGAGCAGGCCGGACTCAAGCGTCCAGGTCACGTCGAGCGTGCCGCCGGTCGCCGACATGGCGCCGTACTTGGCCGAGTTGGTCGCGAGCTCGTGCAGCGCGAGCGCAAGATTCTGCGCCTTCTCCGGCGAGAGGAACACGGCCGGGCCCGCGATGGCGACGCGCGACGGCTCGCCGCCGCGATAGGGCGCAACTTCTTCTTCCACCAGCCGCACGACGTCGGCGCCGCGCCAGCGGCTTTCCGACAGCAGCGTGTGCGCATGCGCCAGCGCGTGGATGCGCCCTTCGACCGCCTCCACGTAACTTTTCTGCGAGGTCGCCCGCGTCAGCCGCACGATCGCCTGCACGACCGCGAGCGCGTTGCGGGCGCGATGATCCACTTCGCGGGCGAGCAGGAGCTGGCGCTCCTCGATCTGCTTGCGCTCGGTAATGTCCACCGTGACGCCGCTGACCCGCACCAGCCGGCCGTCGGCATCCAGCGTGGGCGTCGCCGTGCCGAAGCACCAGCGCATGTCGCCGTTCGGACGGAAGACGCGGAACTCGGTCTGGTACGACTGACCGGCGCCGACCGCGAAGTCCGCCATCATGTCCTGCAGGCGCTTGAGGTCCTCCGGCGCGACCAGCGGGGCGACCGTCTCGACCGACACCTTGAACGTCTGCGGGTCGACGCCGAAGATGCGGCACTGGCCCTCGTCCCACATCCAGTCGCCCTTGACGATGTCCCAGTCCCACGAACCCATGTGGCCGGCGGCGAGCGCGAGATTGCGGCGCTGCTCGCTCTCGATGAGACGCGCGGCGGCGGCCTCCAGCGCCGCGGTGCGTTCGTGCACGCGCGTCTCGAGCTGCGCGTTGAGCGCCTCGAGCTCGCGGGTCTTTCGGTAGAGCTCGGCGAACACCTTCACCTTGGCGCGCAGCAGCGCCGGCACGATCGGGACCGGCACGTAGTCCACGCCGCCCATCTCGTAGCCGCGCAGATAGTCGGTCTCGGTCAGGTGGATGGCCGAGATGAAGATGATGGCGGTGCGCTGGAAGCGCGGGTGGTCGCGGATCATCGCCGCCAGCTCGAAGCCGTCGAGGTCCGGCATGCAGACGTCCATCAGCACGACGGCGACGTCGTTCTTCAACAGAATCTGCAGGGCCTCGGTCGCCGACTCCGCCTTGATGATGTTCTCGTCGAGCTCGCGCAGGACGACCTCGTAGCTCATCAGCTTGGCGGGCTGATCGTCGACCAGAAGGATATTGACCTTTTCGCTCGCCTCCATGGCCGGCCTCAGCGGTGCAGCCACATGCGCAAGACGGTCAACAACTGCTCGGTGTTGACCGGCTTGGCCAGATAATCGGAGGCGCCCGCCTCCAGGCATTTCTCGCGGTCGCCTTTCATCGCCTTCGCGGTCAGGGCGACGATGGGCAGGCGGCGGAACCTGCCGTCGTCGCGGATCTGCATGATGGTCTCGTAGCCGTCCATCTCCGGCATCATGATGTCCATCAGGACGATGGCGATGTTCGGCTGCCCGTTGATCAGCTCGATCGCCTCACGGCCGGTGGTGGCGGTGAGCACGTTCATGCCGTGGCGCTCGAGCACGCTGCTCAGCGCAAAGATGTTGCGGGCGTCGTCGTCCACCAGCAGCACGGTCTGGCCGACGAGGTCCTCGTCCGACTGGTTGAGCCGCTCAAGCATCCGCTGCTTCTCGGCCGGCAGGTCGGTGACCACGCGGTGGAGGAATAGCGCGGTTTCGTCGAGCAGGCGCTCGGGCGATTCGACCCCCTTCACGACGATGCTGCGCGCCATGGTGTGAAGCTGCGCGTCCTCCTCCGGGGTCAGCTCGCGGCCGGTGAACACGACGACGGGCACCTCGCACAGCTCGCTTTCCCCGCGCAGCTCGGTGAGCACCTCGAAGCCGGTCATGTCCGGCAGCCGGAGATCGAGCACGACGCAGTCGAACGGCCTGGTCCGCAGCGCCTCGAGCGCGTCTCGCCCGCTGGTCGCCGCCTCGATCTCGATGTCGTCGTGACCGAGCAGCGCGGCGATGCTCATCTGCTCGCTGGGATTGTCCTCGACCACCAGCAGCCGCTTCTGCCGGCGCGTGGCGTATTCCTTGATGCGGGCGAGCGCCGCTTCCACGCCTTCCATGGTCGTCGGCTTGGTGACGAAGGAGAATGCGCCGCGCGCCAGACCGTGCTGGCGGTCCTCGTCGAGCGTGATGATCTGCACCGGGATGTGGCGGGTGAGCGGGTTCTGCTTGAGCTGGCTCAGCACGCTCCAGCCCAGCATGTCGGGCAGGAACACGTCGAGCGAGACGGCCGCCGGCTGGTATTGCTTGGCGAGCTCGATCGCCTGCGCGCCGTGGGTGGCCACGAGGACTTTGAAGCCCTTGTCGCGGGCGAGATCGACCAGCACGCGGCCGTAATGCGGGTCGTCCTCGACGATCAGCAGGATGGTGTCGCCCGGCTGCAATTCGTGGCGGTCGTCCGGGATCGCCTCGATGACGCGCTCCGGCGGCAGCAGCATCGACGTGCCCGCGCCCTGGTGCGACGCCGGCGTGCCGGAGTTGCGCGCTGTGACAGTCGACCCGGCGTACTGCGCCGGCAAGTACAAGGTGAAGGTCGAGCCGATGCCGGGGGTCGAGCGGAGTTGAATCTCTCCGCCGAGCAGGCTGGCAAGCTCGCGGCTGATGGCGAGGCCGAGGCCGGTGCCGCCGTACTTGCGGCTGGTGGAAGCATCCGCCTGCTGGAAGGCCTCGAAGATGATCTTCTGCTTTTCGGCCGGAATGCCGATGCCGGTGTCCGACACCTCGAACGCGACCACGCTGGCGGCCTGGCTGAGCAGCGGATGCGACGGGGTCCAGCCCGAATTGACGCGGGAGGCCTTGAGCTGGATGCCGCCGCTCGCGGTGAACTTGAAGGCGTTCGACAGCAGGTTCTTGAGCACCTGCTGCAGGCGCTTGGAGTCGGTCGTAAGGCTGCGCCCAAGCTGCGGATCGAGGCTGACCTGGAACGAGAGCTGCTTGGAATCGGCTTCGTGCCGGAACGGCCGCGCCACGGCGTCAAGCAGGTCGGAGAAAAACAGCTCCTCCGCCTCCACGGTGACGGTACCGGACTCGATCTTGGAGAGGTCGAGGATGTCGCTGATGAGGTTGAGCAGGTCGGTGCCGGCGCCGTGGATGGTGCGAGCGAACTCGACCTGCTTGGGCAACAGGTTGCCCTCCGGGTTGTCGCCGAGCTGCTGGCCGAGAATGAGGATCGAGTTGAGCGGCGTGCGCAGCTCGTGGCTCATGTTGGCCAAGAATTCCGACTTGTACTTGGAGGTGAGCGCGAGCTCGGCCGCCTTTTCCTCCAGCGCGCGACGGGCCTGCTCGATCTCCTGGTTCTTGCGCTCCACTTCGACGTTGCGCTCGGCGAGCTGCTGCGCCTTCAGCTCGAGCTGCTCATTGGTCTGCTGCAGCTCGCGCTGCTGCGTCTGCAGCTCGGCGGCGAGCTGCTGCGACTGTTTGAGGAAGCCCTCCGTCCGCATGGTGGCTTCGATCGAATTGAGCACGATGCCGATCGAGGCGGTGAGCTGTTCGAGGAATGCGACCTGCAGCGGCGTGAACGCTTCGATGGAGGCGAGCTCGATCACTGCCTTGACCTGGTTCTCAAACAGCACAGGCAGCACGACGATGTTGCGCGGCATGGCCGTCATGAGCGCGGACGAGATCGGCACCACGCCTTCGGGAATGTCAGCGATCAGGAGGCGACGCTTGTCGGCCGCGCATTGGCCGACGAGGCCCTCGCCGAGCTTGAGAGTTGCCGGGTGGCCGCTCTCGTCAAGCCCCGCGTAGGACGACACCAGGTGCAGCCGCGGCTCGCCCTCGGTCTCCATCTGGTAGATGACGCTCTGCTGCGCGTTGACCAGCGGCGTGAGCTCGCTCAGCAGCAGGCGGCCGACCGTGCCGAGGTCGCGCTGGCCCTGCAGCATGTTGGTGAACTTGGCGAGGTTGGTCTTCAGCCAGTCCTGCTCGGTGTTGCGCTCGGTGGTGAGGCGCAAGTTGCCGATCATCGTGTTGATGTTGTCCTTGAGCTCGGCCACCTCGCCGCGCGCGTCGACCTGGATCGAGCGCGTCAGGTCGCCCTTGGTCACGGCGGTCGCCACCTCGGCGATCGCGCGCACCTGCGTGGTGAGGTTCGCCGCCAGCAGGTTGACGTTGCCAGTCAGGTCCTTCCAGGTGCCGGCGGCGCCCGGCACGTTGGCCTGGCCGCCGAGGCGGCCTTCGACGCCCACCTCGCGCGCGACGGTCGTCACCTGGTCGGCGAAGGTGGCGAGCGTGTCGGTCATGTTGTTGATGGTCTCGGCGAGCGCGGCCACCTCGCCTTTCGACTTCACGGTGAGCTGCTGCTTGAGGTCGCCGTTGGCGACCGCGGTCACCACCTTGACGATGCCGCGCACCTGCTCGGTCAGATTCGCCGCCATCACGTTCACGGTATCGGTCAGGTCCTTCCAGGTGCCGGCGACGCCGGGCACCTCGGCCTGGCCGCCGAGCTTGCCCTCGGTGCCCACTTCGCGCGCGACGCGCGTCACTTCCGAGGCGAAGGCATTGAGCTGGTCCACCATCGTATTGATGGTGTTCTTCAGCTCGAGGATTTCGCCCTTCACGTCCACCGTGATCTTGCGGCTCAAGTCGCCGCGCGCCACCGCGGTGGTGACTTCGGCAATGTTGCGCACCTGGGTGGTGAGGTTCGCCGCCAAGAGGTTGACGTTGTCGGTGAGATCCTTCCAGGTACCGCCGACGCCCGGCACCACCGCCTGGCCGCCGAGCCGGCCTTCGGTGCCGACCTCGCGGGCCACGCGCGTCACTTCCGCCGCGAAGGAGCGCAGCTGCTCGACCATCGTGTTGAGCGTTTCCTTGAGCAGCAGGATTTCGCCGCGCACGTCCACGGTGATCTTCTTGGACAAGTCGCCGCCGGCGATTGCCGTGGCCACCTCGGCGATGTTGCGGACCTGCGCCGTGAGGTTCGAGGCCATGAAGTTGACGTTGTCGGTCAGGTCCTTCCAGGTGCCGGCGACGCCGGGCACCTCGGCCTGACCGCCGAGCTTGCCTTCGGTGCCGACCTCGCGCGCGACGCGCGTCACCTCGCCGGCAAAGGCGTTGAGCTGGTCCACCATGGTGTTGATAGTGTTCTTCAGCTCGAGAATTTCACCCTTCACGTCCACGGTGATCTTGCGGCCGAGGTCGCCGCGCGCCACGGCGGTGGTCACTTCGGCGATGTTGCGCACCTGCGCGGTCAGGTTGCCGGCCATCGAGTTGACCGAGTCGGTCAGGTCCTTCCAGGTGCCGGCCACGCCCGGCACGTTGGCCTGGCCGCCGAGTCGGCCGTCGGTGCCGACCTCGCGCGCGACGCGCGTCACCTCGCCGGCGAAGCGGTTGAGCTGGTCCACCATCGTGTTGATGGTGTCCTTGAGCTGAAGAATTTCGCCGCGCACGTCGACCGTGATCTTCTTCGACAGGTCGCCGTTGGCCACCGCGGTGGTCACTTCGGCGATGTTGCGCACCTGGCCGGTCAGGTTGCCGGCCATCGAGTTCACGTTATCGGTCAGGTCCTTCCAGGTGCCGGCGACGCCCGGCACCTGCGCCTGGCCGCCCAGCTTGCCTTCGGTGCCGACCTCGCGCGCCACGCGCGTCACTTCCGAGGCGAAGGCGTTGAGCTGGTCCACCATGGTGTTGAGCGTTTCCTTCAGCTGAAGGATTTCGCCGGACACGTTCACCGTGATCTTCTTCGACAGGTCGCCCTGGGCCACCGCGGTCGCCACCTCGGCGATGTTGCGCACCTGTCCGGTGAGATTCGACGCCATCGAGTTGACCGAGTCGGTCAAATCCTTCCACGTGCCGGCGACGCCGCGCACGGTGGCCTGGCCGCCGAGCTTGCCCTCGGTACCCACTTCGCGCGCGACACGCGTCACTTCCGAAGCGAAGGCGTTGAGCTGGTCCACCATCGTGTTGATGGTGTCCTTGAGCTCGAGGATTTCGCCCTTCACGTCCACGGTGATCTTCTTCGACAGGTCGCCGCCGGCGACCGCCGTGGTCACTTCCGCGATGTTGCGGACCTGCGCGGTCAGGTTCGAGGCCATCGAGTTGACCGAGTCGGTCAGGTCCTTCCAGGTGCCGGCGACGCCGAGCACGTTGGCCTGGCCGCCGAGCTGGCCTTCGGTGCCCACTTCGCGCGCCACGCGCGTCACCTCGCCGGCGAAGGCGTTGAGCTGGTCCACCATCGTGTTGATGGTTTCCTTCAGCTGCAGGATTTCGCCGGAGACGTTGACCGTGATCTTCTTCGACAGGTCGCCGGAGGCGATCGCGGTCGCCACCTCGGCGATGTTGCGGACCTGCGCGGTCAGGTTCGACGCCATGAAGTTGACGTTGTCGGTCAAGTCCTTCCAGGTGCCGGCGACGCCCGGCACGGCGGCCTGGCCGCCGAGCTTGCCTTCGGTGCCCACTTCGCGCGCCACGCGCGTCACTTCCGAAGCGAAGCCGTTGAGCTGGTCCACCATCGTGTTGATGGTGTCCTTGAGCTCGAGGATCTCGCCGCGCACGTCCACGGTGATCTTGCGCGACAGGTCGCCGCGCGCCACGGCGGTGGTCACCTGCGCGATGTTGCGAACCTGGTCGGTGAGGTTGCCGCACATGGCGTTCACCGAGTCGGTCAGGTCCTTCCAGGTGCCGGCGACGCCCGGCACGATGGCCTGGCCGCCGAGCTTGCCCTCGGTGCCCACTTCGCGCGCGACGCGCGTCACTTCCGAGGCGAACGAGCGCAGCTGGTCCACCATCGTGTTGATGGCTTCCTTGAGCTGGAGGATTTCGCCGCGCACGTCCACGGTGATCTTCTTGGAAAGGTCGCCGTTCGCCACCGCGATCGTCACCTCGGCGATGTTGCGGACCTGCGCCGTCAGGTTCGACGCCATCGAGTTCACCGACTCGGTCAGTTCCTTCCACACGCCGGTGACTTCGCTCACCTGCGCCTGGCCGCCGAGCTTGCCCTCGGTACCCACCTCGCGCGCCACGCGCGTCACCTCGGAGGTGAACACGTTGAGCTGCTTGATCATCGTGTTGACGATGGTCGCCGACTCGAGGAACTCGCCCCTCAGGGGGCGGCCGTCCACTTCGGTACGCACGGTTTCGAGCAGATCGCCCTGCGCCACGGCGGCGACGACGCGCGTCACCTCCTTGGTCGGCCAGAGCAGATCGTCGATGAGCGTGTTGACCGAGGACTCCATTTCGCTCCAGGAGCCGCTCGGCAGACCTAACTTGACGCGGTGACGGGTCTTGCCCTCGCGGCCGACCACCTCGCCCACGCGCTCGAGCTCGCGCGACATGCGCTCGTTGGCGGCGACGATCTCGTTGAAAGTGTCGGCGATTTTGCCGGCGATGCCTTCATGGTCGCCCGACATGCGCACGGAAAAGTCGCCCGCCCGCATGGCCTGGAGGGCGTAAAGGAACTCATGCAGCTCGGACGCCGGTTTGCCGTTCGACCCGGACGCCTTGATCGCCTCGCCGGCCAGGACTCCTTCGAGTTCCGCCGCTTCGGCTTTGTTCTTCCCCTGGCGACCGCCGGCTTGACGAGCCATCGCACCCTCCTGTTGGCCCCGGCTCCGCCAGGGCGAGGGAGGGAACACAGCGCAGTTCACGGCTGAAGGCGCCCGGCGCGTCCGCGGGGCGCTATCGGTTTGAAATTACGTCCGTTTTGCCGTCAAAAACCGCACCATCCCCCCATGGCACACCGATTGTGCCGAGCGGATAAGCGCGAAGCTGGGGATTTGTTCCAGAAAAAGCGGGTGGCGCCGCAAATTTGTCGGCATCGGAGCGGGCGGTGCAGACGCGGCCGAACAGCACGATCACCGGCCCGACGAACTTCGCCTGCGCCAGCAATTCCGGCAACGCGGCGATCGGCCCCGCGATCTCGGCCTGATCGGGCCGCGTGGCGCGCGCCACCGCGAGCGCCGGCGTCTGCGGATCGAGCCCGGCCGTCATGGCGCGGGCGACGAGTTCGCCCAGCGTCTTCACCGGCATGTAGACGGCGGTGGTGGCGGTGGGATCGGCGAGCGCGCGCCAGTCGATATCATCCGGCAGGCCGCCGCTCATGGCGTGGCCTGACACATAGTTCAGCCGCCGCGCCGCGCTGCGGTCGGTCAGCGGCAGGCCGAGCCGCGCGGCCGCGCCTTGCGCCGCGGTGACGCCGGGCACGATCTCCACCGCGATCCCGGCGGCGCGGCAGGCGTCGATCTCCTCGCCGGCGCGCCCGAAGATCAGCGGGTCGCCGCCCTTGAGCCGCACCACGCGCTTGCCCTGCTTCGCCAGTCTCACCATCAACGCATTGATGTCGGCCTGCTTGCAGGACGGACCATAACCGGTCTTGCCGACCAGCATCTTGCGCGCCTCGCGCCGGGAGAAATCGAGCACCTCGCGCGAGACCAGGTCGTCGAAGAGGATCACGTCGGCCGATTGCAGCGCGCGCACCGCGCGCAAGGTGAGCAGTTCGGGGTCGCCCGGCCCGGCGCCGACCAGCGCGACCGAGCCGCACTCGACCGACGTGCCGAGGCCCCTCACCTCGTCGACCAGCCGAGCGAAATCGCCATCGGCGGGCGCGGCGTCCGGCGTCGTCACCGCCTGCGCCGTGAAGAGCTGCCAGAAGGTGCGCCGCGCGGCGAAGGACAGCCCGGTCTCTTTGAGCGACGCGCGCCAGCGCGCCGCCGCGGCCGCCCAGGCGGCAAAGCCCTTCGGCAGCATCGCCTCGAGCTTCGCCCGGATCGCCTGCGCGAAGACCGGCGCTGCGCCGTCGGTGGAAATGCCGATGACCAGCGGCGAGCGGTTGACGATCGCGCCGAAGGAGAAATCGCAGAAGGCCGGCTTGTCGATCACGTTGACCGGCACGCCGGCGGCGCGCGCGGCATCGCGGAATTCCGCCGCCTCCTTATCGTCGTCGAAGGCGCCGACCGCGATGGCGGCGCCGAAGAAATCGCCCGGCTCCCACATGCGGCGATGGACGACGATTTCCCCCTGCGGCGGCTCGCTTGCGACCAGCAGCATCTCATCGGACAACGCGGACGCGTAGACCACGACGCGCGCGCCGGCGGCCGCCAGCAACTCGGCCTTCCACGCCGCCGCCGCACCGCCGCCGGCGAGCACGGCGCGCCGGCCCGCGAGCGCGAAAAACACCGGCAGCCGCGCCAGCGCGCCGAGCCGCGGTGACTTCTCCTCAAGCGGTTTGCGCGACATGTCCATCGGCAACGATCCTTTTCAGTTCGGGCAAACACGAGCCGCAATTGGTGCCGGCGCGCAGCGCGGCGCCGATCTCCTCCACACTCGCCGCGCCGCCGGCCATCGCCGCGCGGATGACGTTGAGGCCGACGCCGAAGCAGGCGCAGACCACCGGACCGGGATCGGCCAGGCCTTCGCTCGACCTGCCGGAAAGCACCGCGCGCCGCTGCGCGTCGGCGAGGCGCTCGCTTTCGAACAGCGCCTTGACGGCGTCCCATTGCGGCGCGGCGTTCGTCGGGCCGACGAACAGGCAGCCGTCGAACCGGCCGTCGACGAAGGCGGCCATGCGGTACTGGCCGCGCGGGGCGTCGGAATACTCGGCGATCTCGGCGCCGGAAAAGAAGCCATGCGCCCGCGCGCGCCATGCCTCCGGCGCGGCGTCGCCGGCGATGAGATAGCCGATGCCGTGCGTCACCGAGAGGCGCGTCCACCAGGAGTCGGGCGGAAGCGTCAGCGGCGTGCGCGACAGCACGAAGCCGCGATGCGCGAAGTCGACCGGTGCGATCGACGCCACGCTCGCCTTCGCCTCCGGCTGGCCGGAAAAGGGATCGTTCGCTGACGCCACCAATGCGCCGATGCGCGCCGACGACGCGCTCTCGCCGCTCCAGTGGATCGGCGCGAAGAGCGAGCCGCGCCGTTGCGCCTCGGTGACCACGACCTTGAGCACGCAGACGCCGTCCGGCGAACGAAGGCGCGCGAAACCGCCATGCGTCAGACCGGCCGCCGCGGCGTCGTCCGGATGCACCTCGACGAAGGGTTCCGGCAGGTGGTTGGCGAGCCGCGCGCTCAAGCCGCTGCGCGTCATGGTGTGCCACTGGTCGCGCACGCGGCCGGTGTTGAGCCGGAGCGGAAACTCAGCGCTCGCCGCCGCCTTCGGCCGCGGCCGCTCGACCGCGATCATGCGCGCCCTGCCGTCCGGCGTGAAAAAGCCGCCCTGCGCGAAGAAGCGCGTGTCAGCGCGCGCGCGGCCCTTGCGCGCGGGCCACTGCACCGGATCGAGCGCGTTGAAGCCCTCGTCGCTCAGCTCCGCCAGTGCGCCGATGTCGAAGTCGCGCGCCCCGTCGTTCTCGAAGGCCGACAGCGCGGCGTGCTCGCGGAACACGGCAGCGACCGTTTCGTATGGGAAGGCTTCGGCGAAGCCCAGGCGCCGCGCCACCTGCGCGACGATCCACCAGTCGGGCTTCGCCTCGCCGGGCAAGGGCAGAAAGGCGCGCTGCCGCGAGATGCGACGCTCGGAATTGGTGACAGTGCCGTCCTTCTCGCCCCAGGCCGCCGCCGGCAGAACGATGTGCGCGCCGGCGTTCACGGTGTCGTTCGACAGAACGTTCTCGGATACGACGAAGAGATCGAGCTTGCCGAGCGCCTCGCGCACGGCATCCGCGCGCGGCAGCGACACCGCCGGGTTGGTCGCCATAACCCACAGCGCCTTGATCTCGCCGCGCGCGATAGCGTCGAACATCTCGACCGCCTTGAGGCCCTCGCGCCGCGCCATGTTCGGCGCGCGCCAGAAACGGCCGACGCGCTCGATCTCCGCCGGCGCAAAGCCCATGTGCGCCGCGAGCTGGTTGGCGAGGCCACCGACCTCGCGGCCACCCATCGCGTTCGGCTGGCCGGTCAGCGAGAACGGCCCCATGCCCGGCCGGCCAATGCGGCCGGTGGCGAGATGGACATTGACGATGGCGTTGACCTTGTCGGTGCCCTGCGCCGACTGGTTCACGCCCTGCGAGAAGCAGGTGACGGCGTTCGGCGTGGTGCGGAACAGCTCGAAGAATTGCAGCACGTCAGCCGGCGCCAGCCCGGTCGCCGCCGCTACCGCCATCACGTCGGGCGCGATCTCCCGTGCCCGCGCGAGCGCATCCGGCAGGCCGGACGTATGCGCGTCGATATACTCGTAGTCGAGCGCCAGTCGGTCGGCGAGATAGACCAGCAGGCCGGAAAACAGCGCCGCGTCCATGCCCGACGCGAGCGGCAGGAACAGGTCGGCCTCCTCGGCGGTCGCCGTGCGGCGCGGGTCGATCACAACGATGCGCGCCCCGCGCGCACGCTTGTTGGCGACCATGCGCTGGTACAGCACCGGATGGCACCAGGCCGCGTTGGACCCGGTGAGCACGATCAGATCGGCGCGGTCGAGATCCTCATAGACGCCCGGCACCGTGTCGCTACCGAAGGCGCGGCGATGGCCCACGACCGACGAAGCCATGCACAGCCGCGAATTGGTGTCGACATTGGCCGAGCCGAGGAAGCCCTTCATCAGTTTGTTGGCGACGTAATAATCCTCGGTCAGCAATTGACCGGACAGGTAAAAGGCCACCGAACCGGGGCCGAATTTTTCAATCGTGCTCGCGAAACCCTTCGCGACGTCATCGAGCGCCGAATGCCACGAAACGCGCGCGAACGCCCCATCGGCCTGCCGCCGCATCGGATAAAGGAGACGAGTCTCCAATCCGAGCGTCTCGCCGAGCGCCGAGCCTTTAGAGCATAGGCGGCCGAAGTTCGCCGGATGGTCGGGGTCGCCGGCGACCGCCGCGCCGCCGCGCCCGTCGGGCCTGATCAGCACTCCGCAGCCGACGCCGCAGTAAGGGCACGTCGTGCGCACGGCCGGCGGATGCTGCGATGGCGCGTTCATCAGTAGACGTCCTGCTGATAGCGGCCCTTCTTCTTCAGCTCGGAGACGAAGGTGATCGCCTCTTCGGTCGTGCGCGCGCCGTGCTGCGCGACGATGTCCACCAGCGCCGTCTCCACGTCCTTGGCCATGCGCTTGGCGTCGCCGCAGACGTAGAGGTGCGCGCCGTCGGCCAGCCAGGCCCACAGGTCGCGGCCGACCTCGCGCATGCGATCCTGCACGTAGACCTTCTCGTCGCCGTCGCGCGACCAGGCGAGCGACAAGCGCGTGAGCAGGCCCGAGGCCTTCATCTCCTTCAGTTCGTCCTCGTAGAAGAAATCGCAATTCGAGCGCTGGTGGCCGAAGAACAGCCAGTTGCGGCCGGACGCCTTGATCGCCCTGCGCTCCTCCAGGAAGGCGCGGAACGGCGCGACGCCCGTGCCGGGGCCGATCATGACGATCGGCGTCGCCGGGTCGGACGGCAGGCCGAAAGCGTGCGCCTTCTGCACGTAGACCCTCAGTCCGCTGCCCGGGACGATGCGCTCGGCAAAAAATGTCGAGCAGACGCCGAGGCGGCGGCGCCTGCCGACGTCGTAGCGCACGGTATCGACCGTGAGCGTGATGGCGCCAGGCTTCGTCTTCGGCGACGACGAGATCGAATAGAGCCGCGGCTGCAGCGGGTCGAGCGCCTCGACGAAGGCTTCCGGGTCGGGCCGGATGCCGGGAAACTTCTCCAGCGCCGCCAGCACGTCCAGCGTTGCCACGTCGCCGTCCGGGTCGTCGCCGGTCGACAGCGCGCGCGCTTTCTTCCGCCGCTCGCCGCCGGTGATGTAGGAGAAGAGCTGGAACAGCATGTCGGGCGCGGGCGAGAGCGATACGCTGTCGGTGAGGACGTCGCGCAGAGCGCGCCCGCCGATCGGGAAATCGGCCGGCGCGCCGAGCGCCGCGATCACGGCCTCGACCAATGCCGGATCGTTGGTAGGGAACACGCCGAAGGCGTCGCCGACGACGTAGTCGAGCCCCGAGGCCGACAGGTCGAACTCGAGATGCCAGGTCTCCTTCGCGGAGCCGGGCTTGTTGAGCAGCTTGCGCGAAACGAAAGTCGCCATCGCCGGGTTGTCGCGCGAGCGGCCGAGCGGCGCGGCCGGCGCTGCTGCGGCAGGCACCTCGGCGGCCACCGCCGGCCTTGCCGCCGGCGCCGACTTCATCTCCTCATAGAGCGCCTTGACCATGCGGGCGGTTTCCTTGCCGCCCGGCACGCACAGGTTCAGCCGCTCTTCCTTGCCGGAGACGATCGCGCCCGAATAGTTCCGGCAATCGTAGCCGCACTGGCCGCAGTCCTGCTGCGCCATCGCCGCCATCATCTTCCAGCGCAGCGGCTTGCCGGAGACCAAGCTCATGCGCTCGGCCAGCGGCAGCATCTGGTCATGCCAGGGCGCGCCCCCGTCATCGTCCTCGTCGCTCTTGGCCGCCGCGCCGCCGATCAGCGCCGCCGCCTGCTCGCCCGACAAAGGCGTGACGCCGAAGCCGTCGAGCGAGACGAGCCCGGCGAAGAAGCCGTTCAGCCACGCGCGCTGCTCGTCGGAGAACGGCGCGGTCTCCGGCACCAGCGAGGGAATCGGCGGCGGCAGGCTCTGGGTCATTCGACCGCCTCCGCATCGAAAATGTGCCCGAGCGCCTCGACCTCATGCCGCCGCGCGAAGGCGACGAAGGTCTCCTGCGGCGAGGCGCGGTGCGAGAGATAGGCCTTGAGTATGCGCTCGACCGTGCGCGGCACCTCGGCGACTTTCACGTCGCGGTAGATCTCGCGCGCGATCGCGGCGTCCGGACCGAAGCCGCCGCCGACATGCACGTGGAAGCCCTCGGCCTGCTCCTCTCCCTCCTCGACCTTGCAGGCGATGAGGCCGATGTCGCCGATGTAGTGCTGCGCGCAGGAATGGTGGCAGCCGGTGAGATGGATGTTGACCGGCGTGTCGAGCGCGACGCGCGCCTCGCACCAGGCCGCGATTTCCTCCGCCGTCTCCTTGGTGTGCGCGGCGGCGAAGCGGCAGCCGGTCGCGCCGGTGCAAGCGACGAGGCCGGCGCGGATGGACGACGCCCTGGTGGTGAGGCCGAGCGCGGCGATGGCCTCTTCCGCCGCCGCGACCCTGGCGTCGGGCACGCCGGAGACGAGCAGATTCTGCCAGACGGTCAGGCGGATATCGCCGTCACCAAACTCCTGCGCCACGCGCGCCAGCCCGCGCATCTGCGTAACCGTCATGCGGCCGACCGGCAGCACGACGCCGAGCCAGTTGAGCCCTTCCTGCTTCTGCCTGTGCACGCCGATATGGGCGAAGCGGTCGTAGGCCGGACGCTCGGCGACCGCCTCGGGCGGCGCCTTGACGAACGGGCGGCCGAGCTGTTGTTCGACCTGCGCGAGAAACTTCGGAAAGCCCAAGGCATCGAGCACGTATTTCAGACGCGACCTGTTGCGGTCGGTGCGGTCGCCATGCGCGATGAACACGCGCACGATCGCATCCGCCACCGCCGTCGCCTCCTCCGGCCTGACGATGACGCCGGTGTCGCGAGCGAAGTCCTTGTGGCCGGTGATGCCGCCCAACGTCAGGCGGAACCAGACGCCCGGCTCGACGCCGAAGCCGTCCTTCACCACCACCGCCTGGAAGCCGATGTCGTTAGTGTCCTCCAGTACCGGAACGAGGCCGGCGCCGTCGAAGGCGACGTTGAACTTGCGCGGCAGGCCGTAGAGCGCACGCTCGTTGAGGATGTGGAAATGCCATTCGCGCGCGTAGGGCCGCGTGTCGATCAGCTCCTGCGGATCGATGCCGGCGGTCGGCGTGCCGGTGACGTTGCGGATGTTGTCGGCGCCGCTGCCGCGCGAGCACAGGCCGAGGTCCTGGATTTCCTCGACCACCGCCACCGCGTTCTTCGGCGCGATTTCGCGTATCTGCAGGTTGGCGCGCGTGGTCACATGCGCGTAGGGCCCACCGTATTTCTCCGTGAGGTCGGCGAGACCCGAGAGCTGCCAATGCTTGACGATCCCGTTCGGGATGCGCAGCCGGCACATGTAGGAGGTCTGCGCCGGCGCGACGTAGAACAGCCCGTAGTAACGCCAGCGGAAATTGTCGGCCGGCTTCGGCGGCTCGTTCTTCTGCGCCTGCTCCTTCATCCGCCCATAGGCGTCGAAGGGATGCTGCTCGCGCTTGAACTTCTCCGCGTCGGACAGCTTGCCGCCCGCGGCGAGCACGCGATCCTGCGCCGCGACGTGGATCGCGTCGGGGCCGCCCGGTTCGCCGCCTCCCCCGCCCGGCGCCTTGCCGCGCGCGGCGCGCGCCGCCGCAATGCCGGAGGCGAAGCCTTCGAGGTAGCGCTTCTGGTCGGGGGAGAAATCGCTCGACATCGTCAGGCCGCGATTTTCCGGGTGATCTGCCGCTCGGCGAGCGCGCGGCCGAACACGATGTCGGCGCGGAACGTCTCGATCGAGGCGCCGGAGCGGATGAGGTCGAGGTACCAGAGTCCGTCGGCCGTATCGCCGAACAGCACCGCGCCGGCGAGCCTGCCGTCGGCGATCACCAGCTTCTTGTAGGTGCCGAGGCCGGCATCGGAGAGCACGATCTGCTCGGTGCCCGCCGCGCCGATGAAATCGCCGGCGGAAAACACGCCGACGCCCGACACCTTGAGATTCGTGGCGAGCACGCTGCCGGCATAATGCGCTTTGCCGCCGGCGAGATGCGCGGCGAGCACCCGCGCCTGCTCGTAGGCGGGCTCGACCAGCCCGTAGCAGACGCCGCGATGCTCGGCACATTCGCCAATGGCGTAAATGTCCGGCCGGCTGGTGCGCAGATGATCGTCGACGACGACGCCGCGGCCGATGCCGAGATCGGCGGTACGCGCGAGATCGGTATTCGGCCGGATGCCGGCCGCAACCACCACGAGATCGGCTGCGATTTCGGTTCCATCGGCGAGCGCGACCGCTTCCACCTTGCTGCGGCCACGGACGGCGGCCGTCTCGGCATTCAGATGCACGGCGATGCCGCGCGTTTCGACCGCCTCTCGCAGCAGCGCGCCTGCGCGCGCGTCAAGCTGACGCTCCATCAGCCGGTCCATCAAGTGCACGACCGACACCCGCGCGCCCGCCTTCGCCAGGCCGTAGGCGGCCTCCAGCCCGAGCAGGCCGCCGCCGATGACGACCGCCCGCGCCCGGTCCGCCGCCGCCGCTTCGATGGCCGCCACGTCCGCGAGATCGCGGAACGTCATCACACCGGCCAGTTCCATGCCCGGCACGCCGAGCCTGATCGGCCGCGAGCCGGTCGCCAGCACGAGCTTGCCGTAAGGCAAGGTCGCGCCGCCGGCGAGCCGCACGCGCCGGATGGCCGGATCGATGGAAGCCGCGCGGTGGCCGTAGAGCAGCGTCACGCCGCGGTCGCGCCACCAGTCCGCCGACTTGAGCTCGATGTCGCCTTGCGAGGCCTCCCGCGCCAGCACCGACGACAGCAGCACGCGGTTATAGGCAAGCCGCGGCTCGTCGCCGACCACGGCGATGGCGTAGCGGCCGAGCGCGCGCGTGGCGAGCTCCTCGACCAGCCGCATGGCCGCCATGCCGTTGCCGACGATGACCAGCGGCTCGCTCATGCGGCTTCCACGAACTGGTGCCGCTCGTAGAGGAACTCGAGCACGCGCTGGCGGCATCTGAGGTAGGTCGCATCGGCCACCAGCTCCATGCGCTTGCGCGGTCGCGCCAGCGGCACGGGCAGAATCTCACCGATCTGCGCCGCCGGCCCGTTGGTCATCATCACGATGCGGTCGGAGAGCAGCACGGCCTCGTCCACGTCGTGCGTAATCATCATCACGGTGTTACCGAGCTTCTGGTGCAGCGTCATCACCGAGTCCTGCAGGCGCGCGCGGGTCAGCGCATCGAGCGCGCCGAACGGCTCGTCGAGCAGCAGCACCTTCGGCTCCATGGCGAGCGCGCGGGCGATGCCCACGCGCTGCTTCATGCCGCCGGAGATCTCCGCCGGCCGCTTGTCCCTGGCGTGCGTCATCTGCACGAGCTCGAGATTGTGCAGCGTCCACGCGTCGCGCTCGGCGCGCGACTTGACGCTCGAGAACACCTTGTCCACGGCCAGCCGCACGTTGTCGTAGACGGTGAGCCAGGGCAGCAGGCTGTGGTTCTGGAAGACCACCGCACGGTCCGGCCCCGGCTCGTTGACCTCGCGGCCTTCCAGGATCACGCCGCCCTGCGTCGCCGGCGTGAGCCCGGCGACGATGTTGAGCAGCGTGGACTTGCCGCAGCCGGAGTGGCCGATAATGGAGATGTACTCGCCCTTCTCGACGTCGAGAGTGATCTCCTTCAGGACGCAGGTTTCGCTCGCCCCGCGGGTGTAGGTCTTGTCGACGTGATCGATCCTGCAATAGGGGATCATGTTCGGCTCCTCAGTTGGCCGCTGTGCCGCGGGTGACGATGGAAGCGATGCCGGCGACAATGCGGTCGAGCACGAAGCCGACGATGCCGACATAGACGAGCGCGAGGACGATCTCGGAGATGTGCGAGGAATTCCAGGCATCCCAAATGAAGAAGCCGATGCCGACGCCGCCGATGAGCATTTCCGCGGCGACGATGGCGAGCCACGACAGCCCGATCCCGATGCGCAGGCCGGTGAAGATGTAGGGCGCGGCCGACGGCACCATGACCTTGACGAAGAACTCCGGCGGATTGAGCCGCAGCACCGCCGCGACGTTGCGATAGTCCTGCGGGATGTTGCGGATGCCGACTGCGGTATTGATGATGATCGGCCATATCGCCGTGATGAAGATCACGAAGATCGCCGATGGCTGGCCGTCGCGGAAGGCGGCGAGCGACAAGGGCAGCCAAGCGAGCGGCGGCACCGTGCGCAGCACCTGGAAGATCGGATCGAGCCCGCGCATCGCCCACACCGACTGACCGACCAGCGTGCCGAGCGCGACGCCGATGATCGACGCGAGCGCATAGCCGAGCGCGACGCGCTGTAAACTCGCCGACAGATGCCAGAACAGGCCCTTGTCCAATCCGCCATTGTCGAAGAACGGATTGACGATCAGGTCCCACGCCTCGTTGATTACACGCGACGGCGGCGGCAAGGTCGCGCCGGTCTTGCTGCAGAGCAGTTCCCACGTCACCGCCACTAGCGCGACCACGATCGCCGGCGGCACTACAGCCGTTGCGGTTCTGGCCAGCATGGTCCCGGCCCACGTTTGCAGCGCCGGCCGCTTCGGCGTCAATTGCAATACCTTGGCGGCCGGCCTTACCGGCACCGGCACGGCAGCGACCCGAACCTCGGTCTTGACGATTGGCATGTTCATCGCGCGGATTCTCCAAATGGCTTTCAAATGTGTCGGCCCGCCCGCGAACGGGCGGGCCGCAGAGCGTCAGACCTCGACACGCTTAATCGAGAGGCTCTTCAGGTAGGCGGCGGGATTTTCGGGGTCGAAGACCTTGCCGTCGAAGAAGGTCTCCTTGCCGCGCGACGTCGACGGCGGAATTTCCGCGGCCGGCACGCTGAGCGCCTTCGCCGCATCGCGCCAAAGGTCTTCACGGTTGACCTTCTTGATCAGCGCCTTGGTGTCGAAGCCGGCTTCGAATTTGCCCCAGCGGATATCCTCAGTCATGAACCAGAGATCGTGGCTCTGGAACGGATAGGAGGCGTGGTCGCGCCAGTACTTCATGATGTGCGGCGAATTCTCGACCACACGCCCCGTGCCATAGTCGTACTTACCGGCGCTGCGGTCGAAAACATCGGCGACCGGGCAGTTCATCCACTGCCGCTTGCCCATGATCGTGGCAAGCTCCTTCTTATTCTCCATCTTGTCGGCCCATTGCTGGGCTTCCTGGACAGCCATCAGAATGGCCTTGGCGGCGTTTGGATACTTGTCGACCCACGCCGCGCGCATACCGAGCGACTTTTCCGGATGCTTGTTCCAGAGTTCGCCGGTATTGACCGCGGTGTAACCGATCTTCTGGTTGATCAACTGCAGGTTCCACGGCTCGCCGACACAGAAGCAATCCATGGTGCCGACCTTCATGTTCGCCACCATCTGCGGCGGCGGCACCACGATCGTCTCGATATCCTTGTCGGGGTCGATGCCGCCAGCAGCCAGCCAGTAGCGAAGCCAGACATCGTGTGTTCCGCCCGGGAACGTCATGGCCGCCTTCACGGATTTACCGGAGGCTTTCTTCTTCTCCAGCGCGGCCTTGAACGGGCTGGCGTCGACGCCAAGCTTGAGATCGGCGTATTCCGCCGCCACCGAGATCGCCTGCGCGTCGAGATTGAGCCGCGCCAGGATGTACATCGGTGTCGGCACGTTGTTCTGTGTCACTTTGCCGGCGGAGATCAGGTAGGGCATCGGCGTCAGGATATGCGCGCCGTCGATGCCGTTGCCTTCGGAGCCGAGCACGAGATTGTCGCGCGTCGCTCCCCACGAGGCCTGCTTGGCGACTTCCACGTCGGGCATGCCGTGCTTGGCGAAAAAGCCCTTGTCCTTGGCGACGAAGAGCGGACCGGCGTCGCTCAAGGCGATGAAACCGAGCGTCGCCTTGGTGACTTCCGGGCCGGCGGCTTCGGCGATGTGAACGCCGAAGGGGAATTGCGCGCCGATCGCGCCCATCAGCGCGGCGGTGCCGGCACTGCCCTTGAGAAACGTGCGGCGGCTGAACTTCTTCCCGGTCTTGTCGCCTGTCGTCTTGCTCATCGTGGTCGTCCTGTGTTCGAGAGTCCCGGTCGTCGCTTCCGCGCAACAAAAAAAAGCCGCAGCCTGCGGACGCGCGAGATGCGCATTCCGAAGACAGCGGCGTTGCCTGTGCGGCCCTTCGTTGGACCAGGGCGCAGCGCGAGCGAGGCGCCCTTCCCCCTCATCTATACAAGCGGCGTGCCAGACGGCCTCCCGGACGAAATCCCTGACAAATCAAGGGTAACGAGCCGCAGTGTGGGAACCGGAAGGCGGCGGCGATGCCCTTCGCCGGAGCAAGTGGCGCTTATTTGTGCACCGCACTATCCGCGCACGATAGACAGGCGCGGCTTGGCGTTGCGCGGCCGGCGCCAAGCCGCCAGGTAGCCGGCGATGTCCGAAGGGTCGAACTCCGGCCCGGCGAATGCGCCCACATGGTCGCGCGGCGCGGTCATCGGCACCGACGCGCCGCAGCCGAGCGCGGCGTCGTAGATGTCCGGCCGGAAGACGCTCTCGGCAATGCGCTGCAGATCCTCGGACAGCGGCGCCTGACGCCAGCGCACGATGTCGGCGTACATCCAGGCGGCATGGATCGCGTCGGGCCGGTTGGCGCCCTCGCGGCCGATCAGGATATAGCGGTCGGTCGCGCGCATGGTCCCGTCGGTCGAAACCGTGAGGTTGCCGCTCAGCGTGCGGGCGATCACTTCGGCGGCGGCGCCAACGCGCCTGCCGATCGTCGCTGAAACCGCCGCGCGGTTGGCCGGGTCCTCGGTGAAAGCCGCAGCTTTGGCGAGCGCGCGCACCAGCGCGGCCAGCACCGCCGGATTTTCGCTCGCCCATTGCGCGCGCACCGCCAGCACTTTCTCCGACATGCGCGCCAGCACCTCGCAGCCGAAATGCAGGATGCGGCCGACGCCATTGTCGACCGCCACCGAGTTCCACGGCGCGCCGACGCAAAAGCAGTCCACATGGCCGCTCGTCAGGCTCTCCACCATATAGGGCGGCGGCAGCACGACCATGCGCACATCCTCGTCCGGATCGACGCCGCCCGCCGCCATCCAGAAGCGGAGCTGGTAGTTGTGATTGGAGAACGGAAAGGTCATGCCGAAGTTCAGCATCGGCGCGCCGCGCGCACGCCGGTCCACCACCACGCGCGCGAGCGCGCGCGACGAAACGTGCGGATCGGCGAGATCGCCGTCGGCCGCGGCGGCAAGCTCGTCATGAAGCGACGGCGACACCGTGATGGCGTTGCCGTTGTGCGCCAGCGTAAAAGGCACGATCAGCGGCACCTGCACGTGGCCGATGCCGAGGCTCGAGGCGATCGGCAGCGGCGCCAGCATGTGCGCCGCGTCGAACAGCCCGAGATTGAGCTTGTCGCGCACGTTCGACCAGGAGACTTCGCGCACCAGATCGATCGCGAAGCCTTCCGCCGCCGCGAAGCCGTGGTCGGCGGCGACGAGCAGCGGCGAGGCGTCAACGAGCGGAATGTAGCCGATGCGTAGCCTTGTCGCGCTCATTTGAACAGCTCCGCCGCGGTCAGCACCGACTGCGCTATCTCGACGATCTTCTTGTTCTCGTTCATCGCGGTCTTGCGCAGCAGCGCATAGGCCTGTTCCTCGCTCAGCCCCTTCGCCTTCATCAACACGCCCTTGGCGCGGTCGATCACCTTGCGCTCTTCCAGCGCGTCCTTTGCGCGATCGAGCTCCGTCTGCAGGCGATGGAAGGCGTTGAAGCGCGAGATACACAGGTCGAGGATGCTGGTGACCCGCTCCTTCTTCAATCCGTCGACGATATAGGCGGATACGCCCGCGTCGACCGCCGCCTGGATCGAGGCGGCGTCGCTCTGGTCGACGAACATCGCCACCGGCCGCTTCACCGCGCGGCTCATCTGGAACATCTGCTCCAGCCGGTCGCGGCTCGGGCTTTCTAGATCGATCAGGATCACGTCCGGATCGATGGCGTAGATGCGCGCCAGCAGATTGTGCGTGTCGGGAACGCGCTCGACATGCACAAAACCGGCCTCGCGCAGTCCGTCGACGAGGATCGCCGCACGGATCGGACTTTCGTCGACGATGGCGATCTTGAGCGAGGAATCGCGCTGCTCGGCCGGCGCATGCGCGCCGGGAGCCGGCAGACCGGGACCTTTCCTGACCTCGCTCAACTCGTCCGTTTCCGCCGGAGCGGCTTTTGCTGGCGCGGCAACCTTCCGCGCGCGATTTCTCTCGGCCAACATCTTGACCTTAGCCATGCAAGACTCGTGCAAAGAGGCGGCGCGACGCTTGCGCCCGAAACGGCCGCGCGCCGGCGGTCTGCGGTACCGGGAGAGGCAGCATGTGCCCAAGGCGCGGGCAGTTCAGACCGTGCGCTGCATCGCTCCGGCGAGGGTCGTATAGGCTTCCGACCAGGCCGCCTTCACCGGCGGCGTGAAGTCGGGACCCAGGCCTTGCTCCAGCGTCCAGAGCAGCGCGGCCCCGACCGGCGCGTAGTGCGCAGCCGTGACGCCGTACGTCGCATGGCGCTTGCCGAGGTCCGCCACGGCGGCAAGGATGGTTTCGATCTGATGCAGATTGTTGACCGCGGTGGCGAGCATCGCGATCAGCTTCTTCTTCTGCTCGCGCAGGTCTTCCGGAAACAGCGGCTTCACCTCGGGCGCAATGTCGAACAAGCGGTCGTAGAAGAGATCGGCCGCGGTGTCCGCGATCGGCACGATCTTCCTGAAGCTGGCCTGAACCAGACTGACCTGATCCGGAGACATCTCGCACCTCCTGCAACACGAAAAACGCCGGCTGCGTCTGTCCGACGCAGCAAGGTTCGTGCCACGGAGGTTCACGCGCCCGGCGACATCACGACACCGTGGCCAACAGTAACATCAGGAGCATCCTCATTCTGCACGACAGCCAGCCGGAGACCGTGAAGCTCCTGCCGATACTGATCGCGGAAATGAAGGGCCGCAGGATGAGGGTCGTCCAACTCGCAGCCGATTGAGGTGCCGCCACTGAGTCTTCTCATCAGGGCGCGGGCGGAGCGCCGCGCGACTGCTTGCCGCGCCGGATAGCGACGATTTCCGCCAGGATCGAGATCGCGATCTCGTCCGGTGTGATCGCGCCCAGATCGAGCCCGGCCGGTGCCTTGAGCTTGGCGAGACGCTCGGGCGCGACACCGCGCTCGGTCAATGTCTTCTTCAACACTTCCGCCTTGCGGCGGCTGCCGACGAAAGCGACGTAGTCGGCGTCGACCGCGAGCGCCGCCAGAAGCGCAGCCTCGTCGCCGCGCCCCTGTGTGGAGACCACGACATAGCGCGAGCCCGGCTCGCCCACGGCAAGTGCATAGCCCTCGATGCGCCGGTCGACTTCGCCAAAAGCACCCTGCTCGGCCGCCGGCGCACAAGCGGTGACGGCAAAGCCGCTGCGCCGCGCCAGATCGGCAATCGCCACGGCAACCGGACTCGATCCGCAGATCACCACGTGCGGTCGCGGCAGCACCGGTTCGACGAAGATATCCATGGTGCCCTGGCTCGGGCACATGTTTTTGGCGAAGCGCACGCCGTCTTCTTCCTCGCCCGCCATGTGCCCCTGTTCTTCCAGCGCGTCAGGCGGCTGCACCGAGACGAGCCGCGACTTGCCGTCGGCGAGCGCATCCTTGGCGGCTTTGATAACGGCGGCACGGGCGCAGCCACCGCCGATCCAGCCTTCCGAAATAGTGCCGTCGGGCAGGATCACCGCCTTGGCGCCCGCTTTGGCGGCGGTGGCGGCGACCGTGCGCACGACGGTCGCGAGCGCAAAGGGCTCGCCGGTTTCCTTGCGGGCGGAGATGATTCCGAGAATGTCGGAGGCGTTCTGCATCGTCATATCCTCGCGAGATGAGGCTCGAGCGCGGCCAGGCTTTCGAGATTGTGCGCCGGCGCGAACAGATCGACGTAAGGAAGCGCGACCTGCATGCCGCGCGCCGCCGGTGTGTAGTCGCGCCAGCCGATCAGCGGGTTAAGCCAGATGATGCGGCGGCAGCGCTGGCGCAGCTGGATCAGCTGGCGCACCAGGTGCGCCGGCTCGCCGGTGTCGTAGCC
Organism: Pseudolabrys sp.; assembly: GCA_046292265.1. Taxonomy (GTDB): domain Bacteria; phylum Pseudomonadota; class Alphaproteobacteria; order Rhizobiales; family Xanthobacteraceae; genus Pseudolabrys. The sequence continues at coordinate 324,486 of JBKBRE010000001.1, forward strand.
GTCGGAGACGATTATCACCGCGGTGCGCGAATTGATGACGCGGCGCGCATGCCAGCGATTGAAGGTGGCCAGGCACTCGCCGATCCTGGTGCCGCCGCCGATGCCCTGCGCCATCAGCGCCAGCTTGTCGACCGCGCGGCCGACATCCCGGTCGCGCAGCGAGGCCGAGACGTGCGCAAGCCGCGTATGAAAGACAAAGGCTTCCGCTTCCCGGAAGGCGTCGACGATGCCGTGCAGGAAACGCACGAAAAAGGCGGTGTAGAGGTTCATCGAGCCGGAGGCATCGAGCAGCACCACCAACCGCAGGGGCTTTATCTTGCGGCGGCGCCAGACGAGATCGACCGGCACGCCCCCATGCGACACGCTGCGATGGATCGTACGCCTGAGATCGAGCCTGTGGCCGCGCCGGCGCGGCTGTTCGCGCCGCACCAGCCTCGCGCGCATGACGCGCGCCAGCCGTTCGGCCAAGGCCTGCGCCTTCGCGATATCGGCGGGATCGGTGATGTGACGCAAATCGACGCTCGCCAGATTCTCCGCGCGCGCGGCGCCTGCCCGCCGTTCGCGACCGCCCGCGGCGTCCCCGCCGTCCTCGCCGCGCCGTTCGACGCGCTCGGGCAAGCCGTGCCTGCCTTGCTCATGTATCGCCTCGGCGAGGCGCTTGAGCGGCGACACTTTCGCGCTGGGCGCGCCTGACAGCACGCGTGCCTGCCGGCGGCCGTGGCCGAGCCAGAAGGCGTCGAAGATCTCGTCGAAGCGCTCCCAGTCGGAATGGGTGGCGCAGAACAGCGCACGCAGCGCCGGCTTGAGCGTCGACGGCCGCGCCGCGATCGGCTGTGCCAGCACGGTCAGCGCATCGCGCGTTTCCGCCAGCCCGACGCGGAAGCCGTTGTCGCGCAGCGTGCGCGCAAAGCCGGCCAGGCGCAGGCGGGTAGGAGGGCCTAGAACCCCTGCGTCGAACCCGTCATCCTGAGGTGCGAGCCCGAAGGGCGAGCCTCGAAGGATGTCGGCCTCTGAATTTCCGCTTGCTGCCATACCCCGGCCGTCGCCCTTCGAGGCTCGCTGCGCTCGCTCCTCAGGGTGACGGGTGGAGGCTGTCATCGGCTGCACTTTCCCTCACGCCACCTTGCCCACGAGCCGCTCGGTCACCTCGCGGGTCACCTGGCTGCGATCCTCGCGGGTCTTGAGCAGGCACATCATGGTCTCGTGCACGACCTCCGGTGCCTCGCGCAGGTCGTGGATATCGAGGCCGGCGAGCGTCGCCGCCCAGTCGAGCGTCTCGGCCACGCCCGGCAGCTTGCGCAGGTCTTCCTTGCGCACGGCGTTGACCATGCGGGCGATCTGCAGCGCGAGCGCGGTGTCGATGCCCGGCGTGCGCGCGAGGATGATCTTGGCCTCGCGATCGACGTCGGGGAAATCGACGTAGTGATAGAGGCAGCGCCGCCGCAGCGCGTCCGACAGTTCACGCGTGCCGTTGGAGGTGAGCACCACGCGCGGGATCGCGGTCGCCTTGATGGTGCCGAGCTCGGGGATGCTGACCTGGAAGTCCGACAACAGTTCGAGCAGGAAAGCTTCAAACTCCTCGTCGGCGCGGTCGACCTCGTCGATGAGCAGTACCGGCGGATCGATGCGGCGGATGGCGGCGAGCAGCGGCCGCTCCAGAAGATACCGCTCCGAGAAAATGTGCTCCTCGATCGAGTCGGCGTCCTCGCCCTCGCGCGCCTTGATGGCGAGCAACTGCCGCTGGTAGTCCCACTCGTAGAGCGCGGCGTTCTGGTCGAGGCCCTCGTAGCATTGCAGGCGGATCAGCTCGGCCTTGTGCACGGCGGCCAGCGCCTTGGCGACCTCGGTTTTGCCGACGCCGGCCTCGCCCTCCAGCAGCAAAGGCCGCTTGAGGAAGTCCATCATCCACAACGCGGTGGCGAGGTCGCGGTCGGCGATGTAGCCGACGGCGGCCAGGCGGTCGGAGATGGTGTCGCGGTCGATGGTCATCGCCGATTGCCGGGGCTCGCGAGTTGGTGTCCCTCGCCCCGCGAAGCGGGGAGAGGGAAGAAGGCGAGCACATCAGCCGGCATGCAGGCCGAGTCTGTCCGCCGCCATCCAGGTGCGCCAGTTGTCGTGCGGCATCTGGATGTGCGTCGAGCCCAGGAACGCGAAGGCATCGTTCACCGCGTTGGAGAAGGCCGGCACGCCGCCGACATTCGGGCTCTCGCCCACGCCCTTGGCGCCGATCGGATGATGCGGCGACGGCGTCGTGGTCCAGTCGGTCTCCCAGTGCGGTGTTTCGACCGCGGTCGGCAGGAAGTAGTCCATCAGCGACGCGGTGGTGACATTGCCTTCATCGTCGTAGTGAATCTCCTGGCCCATGGCGATGCCGAAGGCCTCGGTCAGCCCGCCGTGGATCTGGCCCTCGATGATCATCGGGTTGATGCGCGTGCCGCAATCGTCGAGCGCGTAGAAGCGCCGGATCTTGGTCGCGCCGGTGTCCACGTCGATGTCGGCGACGCAGACATAGGCGCCGAAGGGGAAGGTGAAGTTGGGCGGGTCGTAATAGTTCACCGCCTCGAGGCCGGGCTCCATGCCGGGCGGCACTTCGTGGTAGGCCGCCCAGGCGATGTCGGTCATGGTCTTGAAGCGCTCGGGATTGCCCTTCACGCGGAAGCGGTCGACGTCCCATTCCAGGTCGTCGTCGTGCACTTCCAGCATGTAGGCGGCGATCATCTGCGCCTTGGCCTTGATCTTGCGGCAGGCCATCGCGGTGGCGGCGCCGGACACGGGCGTCGAGCGCGAGCCGTAGGTGCCGAGGCCGTAGGGCGCGGTGTCGGTGTTGCCCTCCTCGACCGTGATGTTGTCGGCCGGCAACCCGAGCTCGGTCGCGATGATCTGTGCGTAGGTGGTCTCGTGGCCCTGCCCTTGCGATTTGGTGCCGAGGCGGCAGATGCCGCTGCCGGTCGGGTGGATACGGATTTCGGCCGAGTCGAACATCGCGATGCCGAGGATGTCGCAGTTGCGCGACGGACCGGCGCCGACGATTTCGGTGAAGAAGGCAACGCCGATGCCCATCACCTCGCGCGTCTCGCCGCGCTTGAAGGCCTCCTGCCTGGCCTTCTGCTCCGACCGCAGCTTCTTGTAGTCGACGCTCTCCAGCGCCTTGTCGAGCGCGGTGTGATAGTCGCCGGAATCATAGACCCAGCCGAACGCCGAGGTGTAAGGGAACTGCTCGCGCCGGATCAGATTCTTCCTGCGGAACTCGGCCGGGTCCATGCCGAGTTTCTGCGCCATGATGTCCATGGCGCGCTCGATCGCGTAAGCCGCCTCGGTGACGCGGAACGAGCAGCGATAGGCCACACCGCCGGGCGCCTTGTTGGTGTAGACGCCGTCCACCGACACGTGCGCCACCGGAATGTCGTAGGAGCCGCTGATGACGCTGAACAGCCCGGCCGGCCATTTGCTGGCGTTGGCGCAGGCGTCGAAGGCGCCGTGGTCGGCGACGGTGTTGCAGCGCATGGCGGTGATGCGCCCGTCCTTGGTGCAGGCGATCTCCGTGTCCATGTAGAAGTCGCGGGCGAAGGCCGTGGTCGACAGGTTCTCGATGCGGTCCTCGACCCATTTCACCGGCCGTCCGGTCACGATCGAGGCGACGATGGCGCAGATATAGCCGGGATAGGCGCCGACCTTGTTGCCGAAGCCGCCGCCGATATCGGGCGCGATGACGTGGATCTTGTGTTCCGGGATCTTGGAGATCAGCGAGCCCACGGTGCGGATGACATGCGGCGCCTGGAACGTGCCCCACAGCGTCAGGTCGCCCTTGATCTTGTCGAACGAGGCAACGCACTGGCAGGTCTCGAGCGGGCACGGGTGCACGCGCGGGTAGACGATCATCTCCTTGATGGTGACGTCGGCCTTGGCGAAGGCGGCGTCGGTGCCGGCCTTGTCGCCGGCCTGCCAGTTGAACACGTGATTGTAGTGCTTGCGCGGCCCGTGCGCGCCGTCGGTCTTGTCCTTGATGTCCTCGCGGATCACCGGCGCATTGGACGTCATCGCCTTGAGCGGATCGACATTGACCGGGAGAGGCTCGTATTCGACCTCGACCAGTTCGGCGGCGTCGGCGGCGGCGTAGCGGTCCTCGGCGATGACGAAGGCGACCTCCTGGTTCTGAAACAGCACCTTGCCGTCGGCGAGCACCATCTGCACGTCGCCGGCCAGCGTCGGCATCCAGGCCAGATTCACGGTCTTCAGCGTCTCCGCCGTCAGCACGGCTACGACGCCGGGCACGGCGGCGGCCTTCGCGGTGTCGATCTTTTTAATGCGGGCGTGCGCATGCGGCGAGCGGGTGAAGTCGCCGTACAGCATGCCCGGCAGCTTCAGGTCGTCGACGTAGTTGCCCTTGCCCTGGACGAAACGGACGTCTTCGACGCGCTTGCGTCGGCAGCCCATGCCCTCGAGCTTGGCGGCGCGTTCGGCGGAGGTGGGGGTCATGTCGTTCATTCTGCGGCCTCCTGGAACGGCACGCCGCGAAGCTTGGCGGCGGCGTATTGAATGGCTTTGACGATGTTCTGGTAGCCGGTGCAGCGGCACAGATTGCCGGAAATGCCGAGGCGGATTTCCGCTTCGGTCGGCGATGGGTTTTCCTGCAGCAGCCGGTAAGCGCGCACGATCATGCCGGGCGTGCAGAAGCCGCATTGCAGGCCGTGCATCTCGCGGAAGCCTTCCTGCAGCGCGTGCAGGGTGCCGTCGGCATTGGCCATGCCTTCAATGGTGCGGATGTCGGCGCCGTTCGCCTGCACCGCGAACATGGTGCAGCTCTTCACCGACTTGCCGTCGAGATCGACGGTGCAGGCGCCGCAGTGGCTGGTTTCGCAGCCGATATGCGGGCCGGTGATGTTCAACTGCTCGCGCAGGAGGTGGATGAGCAGCGTGCGCGGCTCCACCAGCGCTTCCACGCTCTTGCCGTTGACGATCATCGATACTTGCGATTTGGCCATGTCTTTATCTCCCGGGATCACGCGCTGGCGCGCGGCTGGGCGCGGTCTTTGGCGCGCGCGAGGGCACGGGCGAGCATCACGCCCGCCATCTTGGTGCGATACCGTGCCGGACCGCGGGCGTCGGAAGCCGGCGCGGTGATCGCTTCCGCCGCGGCGACGGCTTTCTTGACGGTGGCCGCGTCGAGGCTCGAGCCGACGAGGATCCTGCCCGCCTCCTCCGCGAAGAGCGGCGTCTCCGCCACGTTGGTGAGACCGATCGAGCAGGTGGCGACCTTGCCTCCGCTCATGCTCAGCACCACCGCCGCGGCGGCGGTGGCGTAGTCGCCGACCTTGCGCTTGAGCTTTTCGTAGGCGTAGCCGTATCCGGCCGGCGGCACAGGAATGCGGATCGCCGTGACGATCTCACCCGGCTCGAGCGCGGTGAAATAGGCGCCCTGGTAGAACTCGCGCGCCGCGATGCGGCGCTCGCCCGACTTGCCGGCGACCTGATAGCTGGCGTTCAGGCACAGCATGACCGCCGGCATGTCGTTGCCGGGATCGCCGTTGGCGACGTTGCCGCCGAGCGTGCCGACGTAGCGCACCTGCGGATCGGCGATCAGCGCCGCGGTTTCGGCCAGGATCGGCAGCTTCTCGCGCAACAGCGCCGAGCCGATCAGCTCGTGCTGGGTCGTGGTGGCGCCGATCACGACATCGTTGCCGTCAGCGCGGATGCCTTTGAGGTCGCCGATGCCGGCCAGATCGACCAGATGGCCGGGGCTGGCGAGCCTGAGCTTCATCATCGGGATGAGGCTATGTCCGCCCGCGATGGCGCGGCCATCGTCGCCGAACTGGGCGAGCAGGCCGATCGCTTCCTTTACGGATGATGGGCGGTGGTAGGCAAATGAGCCTGGAATCATGGCGTCCTCCCGGGCGCCCTGCCCCGTCGGCTTACGCCGATCGCGGTCACCTGGAGGCGCCTATCCATTTGATTGGGAGCAATGCTGGCGAAGTGTGCGCCGCAGCGACAAGTTATCGTTCATGAATGCAGCCGCTGCTGCACGAGTAGCGGCGGCGTTGCACCAATTGCAGCGCATTTGCACGAACTGCGTCAGCGTGACTGTCGCAATCGCGCGACGATGGGCGTGTCGCAATGACGACGTGAGAGTGCGACTGGTCGATGGCCGCAACTATGTTGCGGCGCGGAAGCCGTCGCGATGCGTCTCGTTCAGGCTATCCGCCCCGTTGCCGGCGCCGATGCGGGCCTTCAGCCAGCCGGCGCGGCTGCGGCTGACCGGCACCGTGTATTGCCCCTCGGCGCGCAATTCGACGACCTCGCTGTCGCCGGCGCGCTTGCAGGCGATCACCCGCTCGATGTTGACGATGTGGCTGCGGTGGATGCGCGGGAAGCGGTGCTTGTCGAGCCGCGATTCCACCTCGCCGATGGCCAGCGGGCAGAACAGCTTGGCGGTGCCGTCGAACACATACGTATAGTGCGCGTTGGCGTGCACGGCGACGACGTCCTCCACCGCGATGAATTTGGTGGCGCCATCGCGCTCGATCGGCAGGTGGCGCGCAAGCCGGGGCGGCGGCCCGCCGATGCCACCCAACGGCGCATAGGTCCCGCGCCCGAGCTCGGCCGCGCCGTCGGCAAATTCGGGCCCGCTCCTGGTGCGATCGGGGACCAGGAAGAGCAGGAAGATGCCGGACACACAGAAGGCGACGACCGCGACCACGATCGCCAACAGATCGGAGGAAAGCGCCGGCGCGCCCGATACGCCGCTCGTGTGCGAATAAAGCGTCATGCCGGCCATCGCGGTGTAGTGCATGCCGGACACGGCGAAGCCGAAGGCGATGGCTGAAACGATCAAGGGCGGGCGGGTGCCCGGACCGTTCGCCAGCCACAGCGCCAATCCCGACGTCGCGATGGCGATCGTCGTGCTCGCGGCCACATAGGCCTGGCTGTGAATCATATGAGCGCTGGCGTGCAGCGCGGTCATGCCGATGTAGTGCATCGAGACAATGCCGCCGCCCATCAGACAGGCCGAAAGCGTGAGGCGGACCAGCGTCAACGGCCCAGTGCTCGTGGCATAGACCGCGCCGCCGACGACGATGACGCAAACCAGGAACGACAACAGGGTCGGGAAAACGAGATAGTCGACCGCAAACGGAAGGCGGGCGGCCAGCATGCCGACGAAATGCATGGCCCAGATCGCGACCGCGAGCGAGAACGCCGCCCCGGCCAGCAACAGACGCTGCCGCATGCCGGTGGCGCCGCCGACTTGCACGGCCAGGTGCAGTCCGACATAGGCGCCCTGGACGGCCATCACGATCGAAAGCAGCACCAGCCAGGGTTCGTAACTCACCGGCATGCTGCGAATGCCCTCCCCGTTGCATGGGCCTGAGGCCGCTTTTAGTTAGTATAAGTTGCAGAAGCGGCGGATGAAATAGCGGGCGGGACGTCCGGCCGGCGCCCGCGCGGCGCGAGCTGCAGGCGACGTAAGCGAGGAGCCGAACAGGTGCGCGCGATCCGCCGCGCGCTGCGGATTGGCGGACGCGCCGGCTCGGGGCTGGCATTTTCCGCACGTCAGGGCGGCGGAACGGGCCTGTTACCAGGCTCAAAGCTGGATTTCGGTTGGGAAACTACGTGGCGGAGCGAGAGGAACTGGGATGCAACGGTCTCCTAATTTGTGGGCCGTCAACTTGCCCGAGGGAGAGAGACCGGGGTCCGACTCCCGAATTGAAAATACAGTCACGGCATGATGAATATTTTATGGCAACAGCAGGTCACTTCTAAGCATCACGGTCACCGAATACTTACCATCGATCCAAGGTGAGACACCCCGTAAATAGTTTTGGCATTCCGGTGCACTACTCTTTCAAAGCTTTGAAAGAGGGAACCGCATGTCGTCATTTGCTATGATTGAGGGTTGTCGTCTGCGCCGAAAAGTGCGTGCGGTCGTGATAGATACCAACCAACAGATTTTGCTCATTCGTCCCTATGGATATGCAGACGGGAACTGGACATTGCCAGGCGGCGGCGTCGAAGAAGGAGAGAAGCCGATCGATGCCGCACGACGCGAGCTACACGAAGAGCTCGGGTTGCAGGTGGCTCATATGCTGCGGCTCACGCCGTTAAATGTCTGTTCCGAATTCATTTATGAACCTGAGTATAAGGAAAAGCGCAGCCTCGATCACGACGGGCAGTTGGCCGAAATGTTTCTATGCCAGGTACCGAGTGGCGTCGCGATCCATCGACAGGCTGAGGAGATTGTGGACTTTCGCTGGTTTGCGGTCTCCGCCGCAATTGGCGCGATTCGGGTTCCCGCCCAAAACACTGTTTTCCTGCAATGCCTCGATAACCTTCACTCCGAGGGAATTCTTAAATCCGCGGCATAAGATAGATCTGCCCATCGCCTTGTCCAACGAATGTGAATGTAAGGCCGGCGACGATGGTCTGCTGGCTGCTCTGACCGTAATCTGACGGCTTCCTTTAAGGCTCAGTCCCCGGTCACTTCCGGGCGAGAAATTGAATCACTCATTCTCTACGAAGCAGCTCATCGCTTTGCGGAGGGGGAGACGTCAGCTGACTCCGGATGCCGGTTGGTCTGGAATCAAATGGGACAGTTCGCCTACGGCGATCACGGTCAATCGATGCATCGCGCGTGTGCACGCCACATACAAGAGGTTCCGATCCATTTCGGTATGATAGTTCTGCGCGCTCGCGTCCGGCACGATGACGCGGTCAAATTCCAGGCCCTTCGCCAGATGCACGGTGCAAACGATCGCGCCGGTGGAAAACCCATCGCTGTTGGCATCAAACAAGCGAACCTCTATGCCCGCTTCGAGCAACAGGCGGTGCAGTTTTTCGGCCTGCTTCTGCGTTTTCGCGATGATCGCCAAGCTCTGATGAGAAGACGACTGAAAGTCTTCGACCTCCGCGATGATACGACCCTGCAATTCAGTTTGGCGCTTGCAGAGAACGACCTGCGGCGGTTCGCCATGCCGTTCCATGGCGACGAGCTCCGCGTTGGGTGAGATACCCAGGGCGAATTGCATGATCTCCCAGGTCGAGCGGTAGCTCTTGGTGAGTTTGACCGGGACGGACGATCGCAACACGCGCTGAATCTGCTCAGCAGTTGAGGCGCTGTAGGGATTCACCGACTGCATGGCATCGCCGAGCACGGTTTTGCGACAGTTGAACAGCTTGCCGAGCACGGCGTATTGCACAGGGCTGTAGTCCTGCATCTCATCGATCAGCAGATGTTTGACATCCTTGCGCGGATTGTCGACGCCTTCCAGCTTCATCTTGAGGTAGATCAAAGGAAAGACGTCGGAATATTCGAGCTTGCCACCGGCGGGTTGGAAGAGCTTCGGCTTACCCATCCAATCGAACAGGTTGTTGTAGGCCGCTCGTAGCGTCGTGCGGCGCGCCATGGCGCGAATAGCTTCTCGCAAGACGCGGCGCTCCTCTGTCCGCAGCTCATAGTTATAGAACTTGACGATTTGGTGCTCGGTCGCGCTGACAACCTCGGCAACGCGCTCAGTGAACGGCAGGCCGCGATACTTGCGCCAGGTTTCATCAAAGAACCAGTTGGGCACGATGCGCCGCAGCCCGGTTCGCCACTCCGCGGCAACGAAAGAAGTCTCCTCCAAATGATCGACATAGGCATCGATCTGTTTCAGGAAATCCAGCGACCCCTTCGCGGTTATGCGCTCCTTCATTTCCTCGTCGTTCTTTTCCAGCAACAATGCCGTCTGTTCGAAAAACGTCTGAAACCGATACTTGTGGTCGAGCAATTCGTCGGCCAGCGTCTCCATGCCGATTTCGGCCACCTTCTCCTCGCCAAGTTCGGGCAACACGTTGCCGATGTAATCGGCAAAGACACGATTGGGCGAAACAATCAGGATGTCGTCCGAACTCAGCGTATCCTTGAAGCGATAAAGCAGGAATGCGATGCGGTGCAGGGCAATGGAGGTTTTGCCTGAACCGGCCACCCCCTGAATGATGAGCGTATGGGCCTCGGCATCGCGGATGATCGCGTTCTGGTCCCGCTGAATGGTCGCGACGATGTTCTTCATGCCTTCGTCGGAAGAGCGGCTGAGTTCTTCCTGCAGCACGTCGTCCACAATGTTCACGCCCGATTCGAGCATGAACTCCATATGTCCGTCCCGGATTCGAAACTGTCGCTTTAATTCCAGCCGACCGCGGACCTCGCCCGCCGGCGCCTGATAGCGCGCCTTGCCGATCTCGCAGTCGTAGAACATTGACGAGATGGGGGCCCGCCAATCGTGGACGTGGGTCTTTGCCGTGCCATCATCGCGAAAATCGTGAACTCCGACGTAAATGGGTTCGGCCCCCGCCTCGCCGCTTCCGTCACGCGCGAAATCGAAGCGCCCGAAGTAAGGCGAGCGCTGGAGTTTCATTAGCTTTTGGCGTTGAACTCGGAGATTCTCGGCCGACCTCGCCGTCTGCTCAATCATCTCTCGGACCGCGACCTTTTCGAGATGATCCATATCGCGTCGCGCGTCCCACATGTAGGCGTTACGCTCCTTGATCTCCTTTGCATAGGCCCTCAGGCGAGCGCCAATGTCATGCAAGGTGTCCTGTAGGCTCTCCAGGCAGTCGTTCAGACGGGCTTTTTCTTCGGCTTCGGCAGAGGTCATCTTCAGTCTGATTGCTTCCAGTTTGCATCTTCCTCGGGCATCGCGACCGTCACCGCAACAGGCGCGGTATGGAACACCGCCATTTGGCTGGCGCCACCCAGGGCCGGATGGCTGCCGGCAATATCGCGGCAGGCAACACCGTAACTGTGGCGTGCAGCGACGCCCGCCGCCCAACGGCAAAATTTGCTCCGATCCCACTCGAAACGGTGGTCCGGGTGGCGGAACCTGTGGGACGGCACGCCAAGCAACGGATTAAACTCCGCGTTCGGCGTCGTGATGACGATGGTCGTCGGCCGCATCTCGGCAAAGAGGGCTCGTTCTAGAACCGATAAGCGGTCCGGATCAATATGTTCGATCGTCTCGATCAGGATGGCGCAATCGAACCCGGTAAGCGCCGCTCCGCCGTCGGTCATTGAACCGTGGACAAGCTCCACCTGTGCCATATCCTCCTCGGCCAATGCATCGAGACGCGCGCGAAGCCGGATAAGAGCATGGCGACACATGTCCACCCCGACGATCCGCTCGATCCGCGGCTCCGACACCAGGCGTGTGAGGAGTTCACCCTCGCCGCAGCCGAGGTCGAGAAGGGTTCGCGCACCGCACCTCAGGACAACCTCGCTCGCGGCCTCTAGCCGTTGTTCGTGCAGCCAGGTGGTCATTCCGCACCAAACTCCGTAGCAGGCTTCCGCATCAGAGCCACGTCCTTGACCGGGATATCGCAAGACCAGCCGCGGCACGCCGCCAGATGCCGCAACGTCTCCTCTCGATAGAAGACGACGTGGGTCGGATCCATGCGGTAACGCCAACTCGGCAACTGTGCGTCGTTGGTGTGGAAGCCGGTCATGATCGCGAGCCATCCGCCCGGGCGAACAAGCTCTGCAAGCCTATTGAACTCGTCGGCCGGTCGATGAAAATGCTCCGCCGTCTCCGTGCATGTCACGAAATCGTAGCGCCCTCGCAGCGGCTCCGGGTCGGGATGAAAGAAGGGGTCGTAAAGCGCTACGCTGTGGCCGGCCTCGCGCAGCATGGCGGCCAGTGCCGGCCCCGGCCCGCAGCCGTAGTCGAGTCCCCGCGATCGTGCAGGCAATCGCGCGAGCAACGGATCGGCCAGCTTCGAGAGAAAGTGGCGGTAGCCTGGATCGTCCGGATGATTCTCGTGGTGCAGGTAGTGGGCGTATTCTTCCTCCCGCGACGGACGCTGGCGCGGGTCGAGAAAACGCGCCTCGCAGATCGCGCAGCGCCAGTAGTCCCGTCCGTCGACGGAAAGAAACAGTTGCGACCCGCTCGCGCGGCAGACCGGGCAGACGTCAGGAGCGCCGGATGCGCTCCCGGCTTCCTTCGTGGCAGCTTCAGCCTTCATGCCGCCTCGTTCGACGCGGCAGCGGCGGCGGTGCGGGCAAGGTAGACCGTCTGGGTGAACGGCCGGTTTTGCAGCGGGTTGTGGAAGGTCACCGGCTCGGCCCAAGCCTCGGCAAAGACGCTCGCCAGCCGGTCCGTGAACGCCGGGTCGGGCCGGTCGTTCGACCAAAGCCCGAAAATTCCGCCGGACTTGATATGGGCGGCAACTGCGCGGAGCCCTTCGGGCCGATAGAAGCTGATGCTTCGATCGTCGAGCAGAGCATCGGGCGAGTGGTCGATGTCGACCAGAATGGCATCGAAGCGACGTCGGGGCGCCTCCGGGTCGAATCCGGCCGCGCTGCCGGCCATGGCAAAGAAGTCGCCTTGGATTAGCCGACAACGCTCATCGGCCACGAGTGCCGGGCCAAGCGGCAACAGCCCAGTGCGATGCCAGTCGATCACAGCATCCAGCATTTCCACGACGACCAGCGAGCCGACTGTCTCGTGCTCCAAAACGGCCTGGGCCGTGTAGCCAAGACCCAGCCCGCCAACAACAACGTCCAGGCGATCACCGCTGCGCGCCGCAAGCCCCAACCGGGCGAGAGCGACCTCCGATTCCGTAAAAAGGCTCGACATCAAGAACTCGTCCCCGAGCTTGATCTCGAAGACATCGACGTCGAGCTTCAATTCCCGGCGGCGCCGTAAGATCAGTGGTCCGATCGGCGTGGGCCTGTAGTCAAGTTCTTCGAAGTACATTGGCGTGATTTCGTCTTCAAATTGGGTCGGAGCCTGGCATCCGGCTGATAGGGTATCGCAGTAGAAGCTTTTAGCGATGCTCCACAAGGTCTACAGCAAAGCCTCCACGAAGCCGGTAAAATTGTAGCGAACGTCATAAGGCACCCTTTGCACCTCCGGGGGTAATCTCCCGGAGGAACGAGGGCGTTGGGCCCTGGGGAAACGGGGTTCGCGTCTTTCATGCGATTGGTACCCGCTATTGGGGAGAAGGTGTTGTCGGCAGTGATAGCTGTCGCAGCATTCGCGGTTTCAACTTACTTCTCGCTATTCGAAACCCTTGTGCAGCTTACAGCGCATCACCGTTTATGGCGCGAGCTGGATGTCGCATTCGCTCTTTTTCTCTGCGCCGGCTCTTGGCTTCTCTTTTTCATGTTACGCCGGTCACAGGAGCTTCGAGCAGAGATCGTTCGGCGCAAACGCGCCGAGGCCGAAGCTCACAACGCAGCAAGGCGAGACCCGCTCACGCTGCTGCCGAACCGGCTGTCTTTCTCGGAGGCCGTTGACTCCGCACTCCGGGTGGCGTCGCAGGACCTGCGCTTAGCAGTTTTCTTCATTGACCTCGATGGCTTCAAGCCTATCAACGATACATTCGGGCACCATACAGGCGATGCCGTTCTAGTAGAGGTGGCGAAGCGACTCAACACCGCGCTAACCGGCGCACGCCATGTCGCACGATTGGGTGGCGATGAGTTCGGTGTTCTTGTCGAATTCTGTGGCACAGACGAAACGCTTAAGAGCATGATCCACGTAATTCAAAGCAGCTTGCGCGAGCCCATCAGGGTCAAAGACATCATGGTGCGTGTCGACGCCACCATCGGCTTCAGCACGGGGCCCCAGGAAGACTTCAGCGCGGAGGACATAATTCGCGCTGCCGATCACGCGATGTACGACGCCAAAAGAATGCGAAGTGTCACGGCGGGATACAAGGCAGCCTAAGGCCCGCCACACGTCATAGAACGAATCCGGCCACCGCAATCATCGGGTGGGGATGGGCGCTTCTCCCCGATAATCATAAAATCCGCGTTTCGTCTTCCGCCCGAGCCACCCGGCCTCGACATACTTCACCAGCAATGGACATGGGCGATACTTGGTGTCGGATAAGCCGTCGTGGAGCGACTGCATGACCGCAAGGCATGTGTCCAGTCCAATGAAATCGGCCAGTTGGAGCGGCCCCATCCGATGATGAGCACCCAAGCGGAGCGCAGTATCGATGGCTTCTACGGAGCCGACCCCCTCGTA
>JBKBRE010000002.1:0-27509 GCA_046292265.1 Pseudolabrys sp.
GCCAATCTCCCCCGCCCCCGGGTGGGGGGTTGCGTTCTATCCGCCGATGCGGCGGCACGGGCGGATCGGGTGAGGGGGCGTATCAATCAGGTTCAGAATTGCGGCGCAGCCCCCTCACCCCGACCCTCTCCCCGCACGCGGGGAGAGGGAGTCGCGCTGCGGTGCGCTCCTATGCCTGAGAAGCACACATTCATCGGCCGCTCGGTGCCGCGGCTGGAAGACCGGCCGCTGCTCACCGGCCAGGGGCGCTTCGCCGCCGACGTCAACTTTCCCGGCCAGTGGCACATGCGGGTGGTGCGGTCACCTGTGGCGCATGGGGAGATCAAGGCCATCGACGCCGCCGCCGCGCTCGCTTTGCCCGGCGTGCACGCGGTGTGGATGTACAAGGACGTCGCGCACCTCCAGCGCATCGGCTTCCGCCTCACGCGCATCGAGGGCCTCACGCCCTACCAGCAGCCGGTGCTGGCCGACGGCGTGGTGCGCTATGTCGGCGAGCCGGTCGCGGTCGTTTTCGCCGACGATCCCTATCTCGCGGAGGACGCCGCCGACCTGGTCGTACTCGACATCGAACAACTGAACGCCGTGATGCTCGCGACCGAACAACCGGGCTTCTTCGAGCATGAGCGCAGCACCGAGGCGGGCGTGGTGCGCAAGGCCTACGGCGACATCGACGCCGCCTTCCGCGCCGCCCATGCCGTTGTGTCGCTTGAGCTTTCCGTCGGCCGCCACTCCGGCGTGCCGCTCGAGACGCGCGGCGCCATCGCCCGCTACGACGCAACGCGCGACGTGCTGGAGATGCACGGCGCCGCCAAGGTACCCCATTGGAATCGCGACAATATTGCCCGCATGCTGGGGCGGCCCGCCGCCTCGGTGCAGCTCTACGAAGGCCATGTCGGCGGCGGCTTCGGCATCCGCGGCGAGCTCTATCCGGAGGATGTGCTGGTCTGCGCCGCCGCGCTGAAATTCAGGCGACCGATCAAGTGGATCGAGGACCGGCGCGAGCACCTCATCGCCGCCAACCACTCGCGCGACCAGGTGCACCGCATCCGCGCCGCCATCGACGAGGCTGGCCGCATCCTCGGCATCGAGGACGTATTCTTCCACGACAACGGTGCCTACATGCGTACGCACGCCGCCACCGTGCCCGACCTCGCCGCCGCCATGCTGCCGGGGCCCTATCGGGTGCCGGCCTACGCCGCCACCGGCCATATCCGCCTAACCAACAAGACGCCGGCCGGCACCTATCGCGCGCCGGGCCGCTACGAATCGACCTTCGTGCGCGAACGCCTGCTCGACGCCATCGCCGCGAAAGTCGGCATCGACGTCGTCGAGGTGCGCCGCCGCAACCTCATCGGCAAGAGCGCGATGCCCTACGACCTCGGGCTGGAAACGCTCGGCACGCACATTGTCTACGATTCCGGCGACTACGCGCTGCTGCTCGACAAGGCGCTCGCCGCCGCCCAATGGGACACGCTGCAAGGCGAGCTGAAAGCGCGCCGCGCCAAAGGCGAGATGGTTGGCGCCGGCGTCGCCATGTTCGTCGAGAAGAGCGGGCTCGGGCCGTTCGACACCGTGCGCATCGAGGCGAAGGCCGACGGCATCGAAGTCGTCACCGGCGTCGCTTCCATCGGCCAGGGCGTGGAGACCGTCGTGGCGCAGATCTGCGCCGATACGCTCGGGGTGGACTACCGGACGATCCGCGTCATCCACGGCCAGACCGACCGCATCGCCAGAGGCATGGGCGCCTTCGCCTCGCGCGTGACCGTCATGTGCGGCGAGGCGACCCGGCTTGCCGCCGGCAAGCTGCGCCGCCAGGCGCTGGAGGCCGCGGCACCCTTGATGCAGACCGACGCCGCGGCGCTCGACATCGTCGGCGGCGAGATCGTCCGCACCGACGGCGCCGGACCGTCGATGACGCTGGCAGCGCTGGCGCAGCAGGTGCAGGAGGGCTTGAGCGCCGAGGACACCTTCGAATCCTCGCACATGGTCTACCCCTACGGCGTGCACGTCGCCGTGGTGAAGGTCGATGCCGAGACCGGCGGCGTGGCGATCGAGCGCTACGCCATGGCCTATGACATCGGCAAGGCGGTGAACCCGCGCCTGGTGGAAGGCCAGATCGCCGGCGGGCTGGCGCAGGGCATCGGCGGCGCGCTGTTCGAGGAATTCGCCTACGACAACGGCGGCGAGCCGCTCTCCGTCACCTTCGCCGACTACCTGATGCCGACGGCGCGCGAAGTGCCGCCCAGCATCGTCCTCATCTCGGAGGACGCGCCGAGCCCGCTCAATGCGCTCGGCCTCAAGGGCGCCGGCGAAGGCGGCGTCAATCCGGTCGGCGCGGCGATCGCCTCGGCCATCGACGACGCGCTCGGCCGGCCCGGCGCGGTCACGCGGCTGCCGGTGACGCCGCAGCGGCTGAAGGCGCTGATCGCGCGGCGCTGACCTGCTAGGCTCCGGGCCGGGAGGCTCCCATGGCCATAGCGAACAAGAGCCGCGTGGTGTTGTTGACCGGCGCCGCCGGCGGGCTCGGCACCGTGATGACGGTCGCGCTGCTCGAAGCGGGCCATGCCGTCGCCGCGGTGGACCGCGACGCGGCCGCGCTCGAACGTCTCGCCGCCAGTCCCGGCGTTGCCCAAAGCCGCGCGCGCTTTCTCCCCCTCGCCGCCGACGTCGCCACGGAAGCGGCCTGCGCCGCGATGGTCGAGAAGACCATCGGCCATTTCGGCCGCATCGAGGGCCTGGTCAACAACGCCGGCATCGGGCCGAGCTCGCTGCGGCCGGACGCCGAGAAGAACATCCCGACCATCGAGGAATTGACGCCGGAGATCTGGGACCGGTTCTTCGCCATCAACGTGCGCGCGCCGCTGATCCTCATGCGCGCCGTGCTGGCGCCGATGCGCGCGCAAGGCTGGGGCCGCATCGTCAACAACACGACCAGCTTCCGCACCATGCTGCGCGTTTTGCCCTACGGCGCGACCAAGTCGGCGCTGGAATCGATGTCGGCGGTCTGGGCCGAGCAGTTGAAAGACACCGGCATCACCGTCAACGTGCTGGTGCCGGGCGGGCCGACCGACACGCCCTTCGTCGCCGAAGGCTCCGGCTGGGCGCGCGAGAAGATGCTGCGGCCCGCGGTCATGGGCCCGCCGCTGCGCTGGCTGATGTCGGAGGCCGCAAACGGCGTCACCGGCCAGCGCTTCACCGGCGCCGAGTGGGACCCCGCGCTCGGCGAGCAAGAGGCCGCGCAGCGCGCGCGCCGGCCGATCGGCTGGCCCGAACTGGCGGCGCAGACCGCGTGGTGGCCGAAGGACTAGGCCGGGAAGTCCGGCCTGTAGCCGCTCTGCGTCTTCTCGATGCGGCCGGCAAACGGCAGGCCGACGTGGCCGGGAAAGACGAGCGCGCCGCTCGAAGCGCAGTAGTCGAGGATCTTGCGGCGGCTGGCGCGCGCCTGGTTGACGTCCGAGTTCTTCGGGAAATTCCAGTCCGGGTAGTAGACCTGCAGCAGGTGATGCCACACGTCGCCGATGAAGACCGCCTGCTGCCCGCCGCTTTCCAGCTTGAATACCACGTGCCCGGGCGAATGGCCGGGCGCGGAATCGATTTCGATGAAGTCGTTGAGCCGGTGCGGCCCGCCGCTCACCAGATCGGCCTTGCCGTGCTCCAGGATCGGCACCACGCATTCGCGGAAGGTGCCGAGCTCGGCCGGCGCTGTTTTCGGATCCGCATCCATTTGCGTGAAATAGTCGACGTCCGGCTTGGAGAAGACGTAGCGCGCGTTCGGGAAGGTCGGCACCCACTTGCCGTCGCGCTGCATCGTATTCCAGCCGACGTGATCGTGGTGCAGGTGCGTGCACATCACCATGTCGACCTCGTCCGGCCGCACGCCCGCGGCCGCGAGCCGGTCGAGGTAAGGCGTGTTCAGGTTGCTCCAGAACGGCCGGCCGGGCTTCTGCTTGTTGTTACCGCAGCAGCAGTCGATGAGAATCTTCTTGCCGCCGACCTGCAGCAGCCAGCTGTGCACGCTAAGCTTCACCAGCCCCTGCTCCGCGTCGTAGTGATGCGGCGCCATCCAGGGCAGATGCTCGGTCAGCTGCGCGTCGGTGATCTCGGGGAAGATATGGCGCAACGGATAGGTTGCGCCATAAGTCTCCTCGATGCGGGTGATGGTGGCCTGGCCGACCTTGTGCACTGAACGGTCCCCCTGCCCTGCTACTTCGGCAGGAACTCGTTGGTGAAGGTCGAGGGGAAGTTCACCTCGGCCGGCCCCTTCGGCTGCAGATAGGCGAAGGTCGCGCGCGCCTGCGCTTCCGTCATCTTGCCGTCGCGGGTCCAGATCTGGCTGACGGTCTTGAAGGCCTCGGCGTTGGTCTCCGGCGTCATGCTCGGATATTCCTTGGCCATGATCGCCATGCCGCGCTTGGGATCGTCCTTGAGGATCTTGTGCGCCTCGGTGAACACGAGCGCCACCTTGCGCAGCAGTTCCGGCTTATCCTTGACGTTGTCCGGATGCGTCGCCAGCGTCATGAACAGGATGTCGCGGAATTCCGGAATCTCGCCGTTCATCATGTTGAGGTAGATCTTGCCCTTGCCGGCCTGCTGCACCATGACGCCCGCGGGCTCGAAGGGGAGCGCCGCGTCGATCAGGTCCTTCTGGAAGGCCGCGACATAGGAGGGCGCCTCGGCGCCGAGGTAGGCGGTCTGAATGTCGCCCGGCAGCGTCAGGCCGTACTTCTTCGCCAGCACGCCCAGCATCTTCTCGCCCGAGCCGTTCGCCGACGGCATCGCCACGCGCAGGCCCTTGAGCCGCTTGACCTTCTCCTCGACGCTCATCTTCTCGGAGCCGGCCATCAGCTTCTCGTTGCCGATGACGTTGTTAACCGGGCGGTTGGCGACGTTGAAGAACGAGACGATGCGCTTGCCCTGTACGGCGGCGGTGAGCACGTGTTCGTACGACAGGATGCCGACGTCGGCCTGCTTGGTGAGCGTCGCCTGCAGCGCGAGCGGGCCGCCCTGCACGTAGGAGACTTCAGGCTCGAGGCCGTGCTTCTGGAACAGCTTCTCCTGCACGGCGACATAGAGCGCGCCGGAGAAATAGCCGTGGCCGATATTGGTGATCTTGACCGGTTCGGCCAGGGCCGCGCCGGCAAACAACGTTCCCGCGGCGATCGCCGCCATCCTGAACAGTTTCATCGCGCATCCTCCCAAAGTCGGTTTTTGGTTCAGCGGCCGACGACCCGCCATTGCTGCATCCGTTGCTGCACAAAATCGACGAGGAAATTGAGCGCGACGGCCAGTAGTGCGATCACGAACAACACGGCGAATACGCCCGCAGTGTCGAACTGCGAGCCGGAAAACTGCACGAGGTAGCCGAGCCCGCGATTGGCGGCGATCATCTCCCCGAGCACGGCGCCGATCAGGGCATAGGGCACCGAAATCTTCAAGCCGGCGAACATCCACGACATCGCCGAGGGAATGATGACTTTTGTAATGACCTGCACGCGTGTCGCCTTCATCAGGCGCGTGCCGTCGATCAGGTCCTGGTCGACCTCGCGCACGCCGGCGTAGGTGTTGAGAAACACGAGGAAAAGCACCAGCACCGCGGCCAATGCGATCTTGGATTCAATGCCGAGACCGAACCAGAGCACGAACAACGGCGCGAGCGCTACCTTCGGCAGCGCATTGAGCGCGTTGAGATAGGGATTGAGCAGCCGGCTGGTGAAGGGCGACACGCCCAGCCAGATGCCGAGCACCACGCCGATGACCGAACCCACGATGAAGCCCATCACGGTCGCGTAGAACGTCGCCCAGATGTGGAGGAAGATCGTGCCGTCGGCGGTCCAGCCGAACAGGCGCACGGCGACGTCCACCGGATTGGAGATGAAGAACGCATCCACCAGCCGGCCGGAGGCGCCTTGCCAGATCAGCAGCAGGCCGGCGCCCAGCGCCACCTGGCACAGCACCATGAAGCCGCTGCCGAGCGGCCGCGGGCCGCTGTCAGCTGCGGTGTCGGTCTGGGCGGCGTCGGGGGCGCTCATACGCGATCCTCTTGGTATTCGAGCCGCAGGCGCTCCCACAGCGCGTCGTAGAGATCCTTGAACTCGTTGGTGAAGCGCACGTTGAGCACGTCGCGCGGACGCTTGAGCGGAATGTGCTGTTCGAGCGCCAGCATGGCGGGCCGGCGCGTGCAGACCAGCACGCGGTCGGCCAGCGTCACCGCCTCCATCAGGTCGTGGGTGACCAGCACCACGGTCTGCCCAGTTTCGGCGGCGAGCTTGAGCAGCAAATCGTGCATCGAGAGCTTGAGCTGGGCGTCGAGCGCCGCGAACGGCTCGTCGAGCAGCGCGGTTTCCGACCCGTACAGCAGCATGCGCGCGAGGCAGGCGCGCTTGCGCATGCCGCCCGACAGTTCGTGCGGATAGCGGTGCGCGAAGCCGTCGAGCCCGACATGGGCGATCACCTGTTCGGCGCGCTCGGCCCGCTCGGCCTTCGACACGCCCGCAAGCTCGAGCGGGAACGCGATGTTGTCGCGCACGGTGCGCCAGGGCAGCAGGTTGTCCTTTTGCGTCATGTAGCCGACGTCGGTGTTCACGTCGGTTACCTGCTTGCCCTTGTACAGAATCGCGCCGGAGGACGGCCGATAGAGCCCGGCGATCATGTTGAGCAGGGTGGACTTGCCGCAGCCGCTCGGGCCGATGATCGCGACGATCTCCCGCTGCGCGATGGTCATATCGATATCGCGGACGGCATCGACCATCTCGTCCTGCTTGCGGAAAGTCTTGGATACACGACGCAGGTCGATCATGGTTTCTTCCGCTAATACACCGAACGCTGATGGCCGCCGTCGACGTCGATATTGGCGCCGACGATGAATGCCGCACGCCGCGAGGCGAGAAACGCCACCGCGTTGGCGATATCGTCCGGCGTGCCCCAATGACCGAGCGGCACCTCGGCGCCCCATTTCGCTTCCTGCTGCTCCAGGCTGCGGCCGTAGTAGATCTCGTTGTGCAGCCCGCCGAGCGCGTGCGTGAGCGGGCTCTTGATCCGGCTCGGGCACACGGCGTTGACCAGGATGCCCTGCGGCGCGAGCTCGTCCGACAGCGATTTCACAAAGGCATGTTGCGCGGCGTTCACGATCGTGGAGGCGATCGCGTTCGCCTGCGGCACTTTCCCCGCCTGGCCGATGATGACGATGAAGCGGCCCTCGCCGCGCGCCTTCATCGCCGGCGTAGCAGCACGCGCAAGTTCCCAGGCGCCGAGCACCTTGGTTTCGAAATGTTGCAGCAGCGCCTCGCCCGCGACCTCGTCGATGCGGCCGGGCAGATGCGTGCCGGCATTGCTTACGACGATGTCGAGGCCGCCGAAGGCCGCAACCACATCCTTGACCAGCGCCGCCACGGCCGGCGGGTCACGCACGTCGGCAACGAAGCCCTTCGCCTTGTCGTCGAGCGCGCGCACAGCCGCGTCGAGCCTGGCGCGGTCGCGGCCGCAGATCGCGACCGAAGCGCCCTCCTCGATGAGCTTGCGCGCGACGGCGAGCCCGATGCCGCTGGTGCCCCCGGTAATCAGCGCCACTTTGCCCGCGAGACCGAGATCCATGCCGCTCACCCGAACACGTAGCGGTGATAGCCGCCGTCGACGCTGACGGCGCTGCCGGTGACGAAGCCGGCGCGATCGGAAGCCAGGAAGGCGACGAGATCGGCCACCTCGTCCGGCCGGCCGGTGCGGCCGAGCGGGTTGGCGCGCGTGAAGCCCGCCGCCGCCGTGGCGCGGTCGACGCCGCGCTCGCGCATCTCCTTGGCGATCAGCGAGGCGAGCAGCTCGGATTCGATGTATTGCGGGCACACCGCGTTGACGCGAATGTTGTCGCGCGCGACCGCGTCGGCGACCGACTTGCTCATCGCCATCAAGGCGGCGTTGGTGACGCCGGACGGGAACCGGTCGGGATGCGGATGACGCGCGGCCTGGCCCACGATGTTGACGATCCGTCCATCGTGCTGCGCCTTCATGGTGGGCAGCACGGCCTGTATCATGGCGAAAAAGCCGAAAACCTTGTCGCGCAATTGCCGTTCGAGGATGTCGAGGGTCGTGCTTTCGACCGTGCCGCGCAGATGCGTGCCGGCATTGTTGACCAGGATATCGATGCGCCCGAAACGATCGATCACCGCGGCGATGAAAGCCTTCACCGCCTTTTCGTCCATCACGTCGGTGGCGACGCCGAGAACGTCGCCCTTTTTCGAAAGCTCGTCGACGGCGGCGCTGAGCTGACCCGCGTTGCGGCTGCAGATCGCGACGGCACAGCCTTCGTCGAGAAACGCTTCGGCCACGGCCTTGCCGATGCCGCGCGAAGCACCGGTCACGACGGCCACCTTGCCGAGGAGGCCTAGCTGCATTGCGCGTTTCCCCGATTATTTTTGCTTTGGTTCTTATAACGATACTCTATGGTGATCTCGGAGGCGTCAACGGGAGAGTCGTATGGATCTGGGAATCAAAGGCCGCCGCGCCCTCGTCACCGGCGGTTCAAGCGGCATCGGCTTTGAAACCGCGCGTGTTTTCCTCGAGGAAGATGTGCGCGTGGTGATCAGCGGCCGCAAGGAAGAAAAGCTGAAGAAGGCGTGCGACGATTTGGCCAAGCGTACCGGCGGTGAGGTTCACTGCGTCGTCGCAGACATGACGAAGGAATCCGACATCGTGAAAATGGTCGCGTTCGCCAAGGACAAGCTCGGCGGCGTCGACATTCTCGTCAACAACGCCGGCCAGATGTATTCCGGCCGCTTCGCGGCGTTCGACGACAAGGACATGCAGACGCAGCTCGACACCAAGCTGTTCGGCTTCATGCGCGCCATCCGCGCCGTCTACCCGATGATGAAGGCGCAGAAGTGGGGCCGCATCGTCAACACGATCGGCGGCGCCGGCAAGGAACCGGATCCCTACATGTTCGGCAGCGGCATGACCAACTCGGCGCTGCTCAACCTCACCAAGTCGCTGTCGACCGAATTCGGCGAGGACAACGTGCTGGTGAACGCGATCTGCCCGGGCTGGGTAGCGACCGATCTGTGGGTGCGCAACACCGAAGGCCTGAAGAAGGAACTCAACGTCCAGACCGAGGCGGAAGCGCGCAAGCTCGCGGCCAAGAAGAATGCGCTCGGCCGCATGGGCAAGCCGGAGGAGCTCGCCAACGCCACCGTGTTCCTGTGCTCGGAACGCGCCAGCTACATCACCGGCGTTTCGCTCAACACCGACGGCGGGCGCCTCAAGGGGCTGTGGTAAGCTAAGCCTTTGTCATTCCGGGACGTCGCGAAACGACGGGCCCGGAATCCATATTCCGCGACGCCGGGGTTATGGATTCCGGGCTCGCGGCCTACGGCCGCGCCCCGGAATGACAGCAGAAATGAAATTCTGTTTTAGCTCAACTTCTTGAGCAGCCGCGCCACCGTGCGCTGCTCTTCCTGCGTCAAAGGCGCAAGCGTCGCGGCCGTGATCTCGGCCGCGACCTTCATGGCGTCCTCGGTCACCTGGCGGCCGCGCTCGGTGAGCGCCACGGCGCGGCGCCGGCGGTCGTTCGGATCGTTGAGCGCGCTGACGAAGCCGCGCAGGCTCAGCCGGTCCACCACGCCCTTGATGGTGGCGGCGTCGAGATAGATCAGCCGTCCCAGGTGGTTCTGCGAGCACGGCCCGACCTCGTGCAGCTTGGCCAGCGCGGCGAACTGGGTCTGGGTCAGCCCCTCGATCATGCGCGCGGTGAAGATGGCGGTATGCCGCTGCATGGCCACCCGCATGAGAAAGCCGGCCTGTTCGTCGAGCACATAGCGCGCCGCCGGCGCATCCGCCGGACTCGTCACGACGCTCAACTTGTCCCGGCCCATCCGATTACTTCCCGTTGCGGGTACACCACCCGAAGTTTCATAAGGTGATAAATCATGGCCGGGAACCGGTCGCCGGGAAAGCCCTATCTTGGGTCTAAGCCCGAATAATTCCGGGATTTTCCCCCGCCTTTGACCCTACACCGTCAGATACGCTTTCTGCACGTCCTGGTTGGCGTCGAGCTCCGCCATCGAACCTTCCCAGTGGATCTGGCCTTTCTCCAGCACGTAGACGCGGTCGCAGACCAGCCGGGCGAAGTGGATGTTCTGCTCGGAAAGCAGGATCGACAGCCCTTCCTTCTTCAGCTCGACGATGGTGTTGGCCATCTGCTCCACGATCAGCGGCGCGACGCCTTCCGACGGTTCGTCGAGCAGCACCAGCAGCGGATTGCCCATCAGCGTGCGCGCCACGGTGAGCATCTGCTGCTCGCCGCCGCTCATGCGGCCGCCCGGCCGGTTCGGCATCTCGGCCAGGTTGGGAAACAGCGCGAACAGGCTCGAAGGTGTCCAGGCGGGCGCCGGCGTGCCGTCGGGAAACGTGCGCGGCGCCTGGCGGCCGATGTCGAGGTTTTCCATCACCGTGAGGTCGACGAAGATGCGGCGGTCCTCCGGCGTGAAGCCCAGCCCCCGGCGGGCGATCTCGAACGGCTTCAGCCGCGAGATGTCCTCGCCCAGGAAATGCACCGCGCCCTGACGCTGGCCGATGAGGCCCATGATCGTCTTCATGGTGGTGGACTTGCCGGCGCCGTTGCGCCCCATCAGCGCCACCACCTCGCCGCGGCCGACGTGGAAGTTCAGGTCGTAGAGAATGCGCGCCGCGCCGTACCAGGCGCTCAAGCTCTCTACTGTGAGCATGGCTGAGCTCATGACGCGGTTCCTTGCGCTGCGTGCGCAAACGTCTTGCCGGTGCCGAAGTAGACCTCCTTCACCTTCTCGTTCTCGCGGATGGCGGCGGCGTCGCCGTCGGCGATCAATCGCCCGCGCGCCAGCACGAGGATGCGGTCGGCATAGGCGAAGACCACGTCCATCGAGTGCTCGGTGAACAGCACGGAAATCCCACGCTCGACCACCAGCTTCTTCACCAGCCTGATCAGATCGTTGCGTTCCCGCGGCGCCATGCCGGCGGTCGGCTCGTCCATCAGCAGGAGGCGCGGCTCGTTGGCGAGCGCGATGGCGAGCTCGATGCGCTTGACGTCGCCATAGGCGAGCTCGCGGCTCGGGCGGTCGGCGGCTTCGCGCATGCCGACCTGCTCGAGCAGCGCCAGCGCGCGCTCGCGGTGCAGCGACGCCGCCGGCCGCCACAGCCGGTAGGTTTCGCGGCCGTGCGAGATCAGCGCCATCTGCACGTTCTCGATTACCGTCATCGAGGCGAAGGTGGCCGCCACCTGGAAGGTGCGGCCGACGCCGAGGCGCCAGATATCGCGCGGCGCGAGCCCGGCGATGTTTTTGCCCTCGAACAGGATCTCGCCGGAGTCGGGCGGAAGCTGTCCGTTGATCATGTTGAAGCAGGTGGACTTGCCGGCGCCGTTCGGCCCGATGAGCGCGAGGAACTCGCCCTTGCCGATCTCGAACGAGACCTCGTTGACGGCATGCACGCCGCCGAAGGACTTCGACAAGGAGCGGACGGAAAGCACACTCATGGCGTCCGCCCCTTGCGCCACTTGCCGGACATCTGCACGAAGGCGCCGACGATGCCCTGCGGGAAAGCCAGCACGAGCAGCAGGATTATGGCGCCCAGCAGCGCGCGCCAGTATTCGGTCTGCCGCATCACGGTGTCCTGCAGCGTGGCGAAGACCGAGGCGCCGACGATCGGGCCGGTGAGCGTCTGGATGCCGCCGAGCAGCACCATGACGAGGCCGTCGATGGAGCGGCCGACATGGATGGTTTCCGGCGAGATCGAGCCCTTGGCGAAGGCGAACAGCCCGCCGGCGATGCCGCAGATGCCGCCGGCGATCGCGAAACCGAGCCAGTGCACGCGCTTCACGTCGATGCCGATGGCTTCAGCGCGCAAGGGAGAATCGCGGCCCGCGCGCATGGCGTAGCCGAAGGGCGCGAACAGCAGCCGCCGCAACGCCAGCACGGCGATCACCGCCAGCGCGAGCGTGAGCAGGAAATAGACCCAGGAGGCATTGAACGGCGGCGGCGGCCACACGCCGATGACGCCGTTGGAGCCGCCGGTAAGCGCCTCCCACTGGAACACGGCCGCCCACACGATCTGCGCGAAGGCGAGCGTGAGCATGGCGAGGTAGACGCCCGAGAGCCTGACCGCGAACCAGCCGAACAGCAGCGCGCCGGCGAGCGCCAGCAGCGGCGCTGCGGCGAGCGCCAGCCCCATCGGCACCGCCAGCCATTTCACCAGCAGCGCCGCGCCATAGGCTCCCAGCCCGAAATAGGCGGCGTGGCCGAACGAGTGCATGCCGCCCGGGCCCATGATGAAGTGCAGCGAGGTCGCGAAGATGACGGCGATCAGCACGTCGATGCCGAGCACCAGCATGTAGGGCGAAGTCTGCGCCAGCAGCGGCAGGCACAGCAGCAGCGCGAGCGCGGCGGCGCCCAGCATCTTCACGACGTTGGTGGCCGGCCGGATCGGCTCTTCCGGCTCGGATATGGAGCGCACCGCGCCCTGCGGCTTGCCGAGCAGGCCATAGGGCCGGACGATCAGCACGATGGCCATCACCAGAAACTCGGCGACCAGCGTGAACTTGGAGAAGTTCACGGTGACGAAGCCGAAGTCTACGACGCCGATGCCGATGCACAGCGCCTTCACCTCGGCGATGATGACCGCGGCGAGATAGGCGCCGGTGATCGAACCCATGCCGCCGACCACGACGACGACGAAGGCGTCGCCGATGGCGATGAGGTCGGTCGCGAGATTGGCCGGCTCGCGCGCGACCTGCAGCGCGCCGCCGAAGCCGGCGAGCGCGGCGCCGAGCGCGAAGACGGAGGTGAACAGGATCGCCTGGTTGACGCCGAGCGCGCCGACCATTTCGCGGTCCTGCGTGGCGGCGCGGATGAGCCGGCCGAAGCGGGTCTTCGCCAGCGCGAAATGCAGCACCAGCAGCACGGCCGGGCCGATGAAGATCAGGAACAGGTCGTAGCTCGGCAGCTTGCGGCCGAAGATCTCGACGGCGCCGCGCAGGCCGGGCGCGCGCGGGCCGAGCAGATCCTCCGGGCCCCAGATGTAGAGCGCGGCGTCGTTGAACACGAGCACCAGCGCGAAGGTGGCGAGCAGCTGGAACAGCTCGGGCGCGCGATAGATCCGACGCAAGAGCACGATCTCGATCAGCGCGCCGAGAATGCCGACGATGACCGCCGTGAGGACGATGCCGCCCCAGAAACCCAGGCCGCCGCCGATCTTGGTCGCCAGCGAATAGGCGATGTAGGTCCCCAGCATGTAGAGGGACCCGTGCGCGATATTGATGATGCGCGTGACGCCGAAGATCAGCGACAGGCCGGCGGCGATGAAGAACAGGCCGGAGGCGCTGGCGAGCCCGTTGAGCGCCTGGAACAGGAATGCGCTGAGGGTCATGGGTTTTCTTATCCCTCCCCTGCAAGGGGAGGGTGTCTGCGAGCGCAGCGAGCAGACGGGTGGGGTTTTATGAGCAGTGACGTCCCCCACCCGGTCGGCTTCGCCGACCACCCTCCCCCAAGAGGGGGAGGGATGGAAGCGCTCAATTCGCCGCCGCCGGGCGCAACTTCTTCACTTCGTCGGCGCCGGGCAGCACGTCCTTGCCGTCGACGTACTTGAAGTCGGCCATGGTGCCCTTGCCGCCTTCCAGCACGATCTTGCCGACATAGGCGCCCATGGTCGCCTGATGGTCGCTGGCGCGATACTCGAACGGACCGAAGGGGCTGTCCACCTTCAGGCCCCTGAACGCGGCCACCATCTTCTCGGTGTCGGTCGAGCCCGCCTTGGCGATGCCGGCGGCCAGCGACTTCATGGTCGCGTAGCCGACGATCGAGCCGAGCCGCGGATAGTCGTTGAACTTCTTCTGGTAGGCCGCGACGAAGGCCTTGTGCTCCGGCGTGGTGATCTTGTCCCACGGATAGCCGGTGACGATCCAGCCGACCGGCGCCTCGTCCTTGAGCGGGTCGAGATATTCCGGCTCGCCGGACAGGAGGCTCACCACGGTGCGGTCCTTGAACACGCCGCGGGTGTTGCCCTCGCGCACGAACTTGGCGAGGTCGCCGCCGAACAGCACGTTGAAGATGGCGTCCGGCTTGGCGTCGTCGATCGCCTGCGCCACCGCGCCGGCGTCGATCTTGCCGAGCGGCGGGGCCTGCTCGGTAACGAACTCGACGTCGGGCTGCGCCTTCTTCATCATCGTCTTGAAGTTCTCCGCCGCCGACTGGCCGTATTCGAAGTTGGGATAGACAAGCGCCCAGCGCTTCTTCTTGGCGGCGGTGGCCGCCGGCATCAGCATCGCCGTCTGCATGTAGGTCGTGGCGCGCAGGCGGAACGTGTACCTGTTGCCGTTCTGCCAGGTGATCTTGTCGGTGAGCGGCTCGGCGGCGAGGAAGAACACCTTCTTCTGGCCGGCGAAGTTCGTCACCGCGAGACCGATGTGCGAAAGGAAGGTGCCGGCGATCATGGCGACGCCTTCGCGCGTCACCAGCTCCTCGGCGACGCGCACCGCCTCGCCCGGATTGGCGCCGTCGTCGCGCGAGACGACTTCCAGCTTCTTGCCGAGCACGCCGCCCTTGGCGTTGATCTCCTCGATCGCCAGCTCCCAGCCCTTCTTGTAGGGGTCGAGGAAGGCCGGCTGCGCCTTGTAGCTGTTGAGCTCACCGATCTTGATCGTCTGCTGCGCCGAGGCGGACGCAGCCAACCCGGCAAAGAAGGTGCCGGCGAGCGCGAGAGAAAACAACCGACGCTTTGTCATCATGACTGAAACTCCCCTGCCTAGCGGCGTCCCGCGTCATGCGCGGCGCCGCGCTGAACCAAGCATGCACTGTCCCCGTCGCCTCCGGCTGGCGAACTTGTTTGTACACAAATAGTCGGACCGCTCCCCTGCGCTTGTCAAGCAAAGCATCCCGGCAGGGGTGCTTCAATTTTTTGCGCTCCGCGGCCCTTTCGGTCAGCTCCGGTTCTTGTCGCGGAAACGGTCCATCAGCGGCTTGTCCTGGCCGCCGTCGATCTCGATCATGGTGCCGTTGACCATTTCCATCAGCGGCGACGCCAGCATGACGACCAGGTTGGCCACCTCGTCCACCTCGGCAATGCGGCCCATGGGGATGGAGGCCGGCGCCAGCGTGTCGGCTTCCTCGTAGGAGATCTTCATGTCGCGCGACATCGCCTTGACCAGGCCCGCCCAGCGCTCGGTGCGCACCGGGCCCGGATTGACCGCGACGAACGAGATCTTGTCCTTGCCGTACTGGCCGGCGAGCGAGAGCGTGAGATTCTGTCCCGCCGCATTGGCCGCGCCCGGGCAAATTTCCCAGTAGGACGGCTTCACGCCGTCATTGCCGATCAGGTTGACCACGCGGCCGCCGCCCTGCTTGCGCATGATCGGCAGCACGTAACGCAGGCAGCGCACGTAGCCCATGAACTTGAGCTGCAGGCCCTTCTCCCAGTCGTCCTCGGTGAGGTGCTCGATCACGCCGCCGGCGGCCGAGCCCGCGTTGTTGACCATGATGTCGATGCGGCCGAGCGCCTTGTGCGCGTTTTCGATGAAGCTTTTGGCGTCCGCGTCCTTGCGCAGGTCGGCCGGGATGGCGACGATCTTGCGCCCGGTCGCCTTGGCGATTTCGGCGGCGGCCGCCTCGAGCGGCTCGAGCCGGCGCGCGCAGATCGCGACGTCGACGCCTTCCTTGGCCAAAGCGAGGGCGATGCCCTTGCCGATGCCTTCCGAGCCGCCGGTCACCGCGGCGGTCTTGCCTTTCAGTTTGAGGTCCATCGCAATTACTCCGTTGCAAACAGTCTAGCGGGGGGGCCGATGCGACATCCAGCGGCCGGATTCGGCATTGGCGATCAGGTCGGATAGGGCCGCGTTGAACGCCGCCGGCTCCTCGCTGGTGATGGTGTGGCCGGAGCGCGGAATCACCATCAGCCCGGCCGTCGGCGCGGTGCGCTTGAGGAAGATGCTGGCGTCGAGGCACCAGGCGTCCTCGTCGCCGACCAGCACCAGGAGCGGCACCGAGAACGTCTGCAACTCGGCTTCCAGGTCCCACAGCGTCGGGCGTTTCGCCTGCACTTCGCGCATGGTGAGCGCATGGCCGACCGGCGAATGCTCGGCGAGCATCGCCGCGAACTCGGCGAAGCCGCGCGGGTCCTTGTATTTGTGCGTCTGCCGCGTGGCGCCGTCGGCGTATTTGGCCGCCGCCGTCTTGAAATCTTCGGTCTCGAACATCGCGGCGGTCTCGCGCGACTGCGCGCGGCCCTGCTCGACAATGGCGCGGTCCGGGCTCGACCCATAGCCGCAGCCGGCCGCGGTGACGCTGATGCAGCGCCCGGGATGACGGATGCCGACGAGAAGGGCGGTGAGCGCGCCCATCGAATGTCCGACGACGTGCGCCCTGTCGATCTTGAGCGCGTCCATCACCGCGATCACGTCGCTGACCGCGAGGTCTTGGCTGTAACGCGCGGGATCGGTGGGCACGTCGGAGGGCGGGTAGCCGCGCTGGCTGTAGGTGACGCAGCGGTGGGAACGGGCAAAATGCCGCATTTGCGGCTCCCAGGTGCGCCAGTCACCGGCGTATTCGTGCACGAATACAACGGCGGAGCCCTGCCCCGCTTCTTCGTAGTACAGCCGGGTGCCATCGCGCGCGACAATGTGCGGCATATCCTACTCCGCTCTCGGCGGCCAATTATTTGCACACAAATGAAAGCGGAGTAAAGTGTGTTGCCCTGCCCGGTCGGACGCAACGTGCGCGAGCGTCGCACACGCCGCGTCTGCAAAGATCGATTGCGCATTCGTCCGGGACCGGGCGAAATGAGAACCGAATGGTGCGGCGAGCAATGACCGCGCCTGAACACCACAGGGGGAAGTTGTCCATGCTCACGTTATCCCGACGCGCTCTTGCCGCCGTCGCGGCCTGCGCGATTGCCGCCTTTGCCGCCGTGCCGGCGCAGGCGCAGCAGAAGCCGGTCATCAAGGTGTCCAGCCTGACGCTGCCGGTGTTCAACCCGCTGGTCTGGAACATCATGAAGGCCAAGGGCTTCGACGAGAAGAATGGCTTCACGCTCGACGCCAGGCCCTATCCCTCGATCTCCGCCTTCTACGCGGCCTTCGCCACCGGCGAAACCGACGTGCTGATCGGCGGCCCGACCATCCTGCAGAAGCTCTACCAGGAAGGCGTGCCGGTGCGCATCGTCGCCACCGGCTTCACGCTCGCCGACCTCGTCGTCTTCTCGAAGAACCCGCAGATCAAGTCGCTGATGGACCTCAAGGGCAAGCAGCTCGCGGTCGACATGGGCGGCTCGCAGTTCCAGGTGGTGAAGATCTACCTGAACGCCAAGGGCGTGGATCTCGGCAAGGACATCACGGTGGTGAACGCCAACTTCGCGGTGGCGCGTGCGCAGCTCGAGGCCGACCGCGTCGACGCCGCGCTGGTGATCGAGCCGCTCGCCAGCATCATCATCAAGCAGAACCCGAGCTGGAACATCATCTTCAACGGCGCCCAGGGCTGGAAGGAGATCACCGGCCAGGACGGCTGGGAGATCGTCACCGCGATGCGCGCGGATGCGATCCAGAAGAATCCGAACGCGCCCAAGCAGCTCGTCGCCGCCTTGCAGGACGTCGCCAAATTCATGGAGACGAACACCGCCGAGGCCGACAAGATCGCCAATGAGACGCTCAAGCTGCCGCCCGGCATCCTGACCGCCGCGCTGGCGAGCAAGCGCCTCGCGATGATCATCCAGCCGGCCTGGGAGCCCGCCACCCGCAAGACCATCACCGACATGATGGAGCGCGCGGTCAAGGCCGGCTTCTACGAGAAGATGCCGGACGACAAGATCATCTACGCGCCGTAAGTCGCGTTCGTTAAGTCCATGGCCCATGAGGAGCATCGGGAGTCTGTCCCGGTCCTGACGTTTCCGCGGCAGACTCTCGTCTCCCTGGTCGTCTTCGCGGTGTGCTGGGAGGCGCTGTCCTATCTCGCGCCTTACCTGGGGATTCCGCCGTTCGCCATCCCCAGCCTGGCGCGGATCGCGAAGGCGATCACCACCATCACGCCCATCGATATCGTGGTGACGCTGGCGCGCGTGATCGGCGCGCTGATCGCGTCCTTCGTGATCGGGCTGGCATTGGCCATGGCCATGTACCGCTCGGACGCGCTCGACAAATACCTGCACCCGATGATCCGTATCCTGATGGCGGTGCCGGTGGTGTCGTGGATCCTGTTCGCGGTGCTGTGGTTCCCCGGGGTCGAATTCCGCATCGGCTTCGTGCTCGTGGTGGTGTGCGGCCCGGTGTTCCTGGTCGACACGCTCGACGCCATGCGCAATGTGCCGCGCGAATTGCGCAACATGATGCGCTCGTTCCGCCCGACCGCGCTGCAGTTCTTCCTCAAGCTGATGCTGCCGGCCATCGTGCCGACCATCTTCACGAGCTGGAAGGTGAACATCAGCCTCGCCATCCGCGTCGTCACTATCGCCGAGCTGGTCGGTGCGGTGACCGGCATCGGCCACCAGCTCGCGGTGGCGCAGGAGCTGTTCTCCGTCGCCAACGTGTTCGCGTGGACGATCGTGCTGGTCGCCCTGCTCTTCCTGCTCGAGGCGGTGGTGGCGCGCGTCGAGCATCGCCTGCTGCGGTGGCGGACATGACCCAGAGCGGCCCTCCTCCCATCACCGTGCGCGGCCTGCGCAAGGTGTTTCGGCAGACCACCACCGGCCAGTCGGTGGTCGCCATCGACCGGCTCGATCTCACCATCGCGCCGAAGGAGGTCATCGCCATCGTCGGGCAGACCGGCTGCGGCAAGTCGACCTTCTTCGATTTGATGATCGGGCTGGAGGAGCCGACCGATGGTTCGATCATGGTCGGCGACAAGAGCCCGTCCACCGACTTCGACTACTTCCGCGGCAAGATGGCGACGGTGTTCCAGCAGGACCGCTTGCTGCCGTGGCGCTCGGCGCTCGACAACGCCAAGCTGCCGCTCGAGCTGATCGGGCTGTCCGAGGAAGAGCAGCGCGACCGCGCGCTCACCTGGCTCAACAAGCTGGGGCTGGGCAGCTTCATCAACGCCTATCCGCACGAACTGTCGGGCGGCATGCGCCAGCGCGTCGCCATCGCCCGCGCCTTCTCGGTGCAGCCCGACATCCTGCTCGCCGACGAGGCCTTCGGCCATCTCGACGAGGTGACCGCGGCGGAGCTGCGCGACACCTTCCTCAAGCTCGCGCGTGAAACCGGCGCGACCGCGATCCTGATCACGCACCAGCTCGAGGAAGCCATCGCGGTCGGCGACCGCATCGCGGTGCTCGGCAAGTCGGCCAAGCTCTTGGCCGACATCCACGTCGCCAAGTGGGCGGAGAGCGAATACGCCACGCTGCGCGAGGCGATCCAGCTCACGCTGCAGACGCAGCAGCCGGACCCGCGGCTGAATAGGGGCTGAGCCTTAGCATTAACCCGCTCGTCCCCGCGAAGGCGGGCACCCAGCGCCGGATTCCCGCTTGCGCGGGAATGAGCGGATGTGGCGGCGCTTTTGCCCTCACCGCGGCGCGAGGATCGCCTTGGCCGCGTTGCCGACCGCTTCGACGCTGTCGTCCGTGTCGAGGAAGCAGACGATGCGGCAGGGACAGCCTTCCAGCCCCTCGTAGCGCCAGGGGAACGCGCCGATCAGGCAGCGCTTGTTGAGCATCAGCTCGATGTCGCCGCCGAGGTTTTCCGCGTGCAGCAGGCCTTCCTGGAAGGCCCAGTTGTGGAAGGGAAACACGTCGGCCGTCACCTTTCGGCCCGAGCGCTTGTGCGTATACGAGAACGTGCCGAAGAACTCGCCCGGCGTCTTGCCGTGCTTCTTGGTGAACTCCTCGGCGAGATCGGGCCGCATGTAGCGGATCGAGGTGTTCATGGCGTGGTCGCAGGAGCCCGTATCCATGCCCCACCACTTGATCTTCTTCTTCAGCATCCAGGCGAGCGTGTCGAGGCTCGGGCCCGGGTGGTAGCAGAAGTAGCGCACCAGGTCCTGCTGCGGCTGGCCTTCGTAGTGGCGATGCCAGCCGGTGTGCAGGATGAGAATGTCGCCTTCGCGGATGTCGGCGCCGGACGACTCGATGATATCCGGAGTGATCACCGCCCAGTCGTGCATGTGCTTGGAGATGTCGACCACCACGCCGCGGTTGACCAGATAGTCGAGCGGCAGGTGCGCCATGTCGCCGGTGGGATTGTCGGTGGCATGCATGGCGCCGTCGAAATGGGTGCCGACGTGCAGTGCGGTATCGATGCGCTGGGCGACGATGCGCACCGTCTGCAGGTTCTGCGCGTAGTACATCTTGTTGCCGGCGTAGCCGACCCAGCCGGGCGTGTGCACGTTCATGACGTGGGAGAGATCGACGATCTTCATGGAGTCCTCGAACAGCGTTGACCGACACAGTCGATCATATCAAGCCGCGCAGCGCCAGATGCAGGCCGAGCGCCAGCAGGCCGAGAAAGAAGAACAGCCGGAATGTGCCTGCGCTCACGCGTGTGCGCACGAACTGGCCGAGCACCATGCCGCCGGCCGCGGCCGCCAGCGCGGCGGCCGATGGAACGATGAGCGACGCCTGCATCTCGCCCGCGTGCGACAGCGCGGCGGCGAGCGTGACGGTCGAGACCGTAAAGGACAGGCCGAGCGCCTGGACAAGCTTGTCGCGCTCGAACTTGAGCGCCTGGACGTAGGGCACGCCCGGAATCGCGAAGACCCCGGTCGCCACTGTGATGGCCCCCGTGGCGATGCCGACAATCATGCCGATCCAGCCTTCCGCGCGCGGCGGCACCGAGAAATGCACGTTGAACAGACCGAGCCCGGCATAGGCCGCCAGCGCGACGCCGAGCCAGCGCGACGCCTCGCCGCTCGAGCCGCTCGGCAGCCACGCCGCGCCGATAAAGGTGCCGATGCAGATGCCGGTGAGCAGCGCCCACATGCGCCGCGCCAGCGCAAGCACGCCGCCGCCCGCCACCGCCTGCCAGACATTGGTGACGAGCGAAGGCACGATCAGGATCGCGGCCGCCTGCGCCGGCGTCATCAAGAGCCCGAGCAGGCCGATGGCGACCGTCGGCAGGCCGAGGCCGATGACGCCCTTGACGAGCCCGGCAAGCAGGAAGGCGGCGACAGTCGCCGCAACGATCGGCCATGAATCCATGAGAAAACCCGGGCGGTCGCGAGAGACCCCACCATGCGCGACGCGCATCGGTCCCGCAATGCGCGAGGCTGCAACCCTGCTTTCGATTCCTGCGAAGCCCGGCCGCGCGCGGTTCAGCGCTCCAGGTTCCGGATCAGCCTGCCGAGCAGCTCGCGCAGCCGCTCGACCTCGCGGCGGCTCATGCCGCGCGTGGCGCGCCGGTTGATCCTGCCGGCATAGGGCAGGATCTCGTCCTTCAGCGCGCGGCCGCGCGCGGTCAGCGTGATGTTGATCTTGCGTCGGTCTTTCGCGTTGCGCGCGCGCCGGATCAGGCCGGCACGCGCCATGCCGCCGAGCACGGCGGTGAGCGAGGCCTTCTCGACGCGCATGCGGTCGGCCAGCTCGACCTGGGTCAATCCTTCGGTTTCCCACAGCACGCGCAGCACCGACCATTGCGCGCTCAGGATGGCGTGCGTCTCCAGCTCGTGCGCCAGCGCCTTGACGAAAGCGCGGTGCGCGTAGCGCGCCAGATAGCCGATGCTCTCGGCCTTCGGCCGCCGCGGCGCGGTCTTTCGGGCCGCTTTCCCGGCCTTGCTCGGCTTCATCGGCATCGCGACGCTTCGCCAATTGACTCCAATCGTATGGGACCATACGATTTTTGCCGTTGCGCCGCCAGGCCCGCGCGGCGCATTCAACGACCGACGGACGCGACGACATGCCGGAAATCCACGTGGCGAAGCTCTCCCAGTTTCCCGACGGCGACCGCCGCATCGTCAAGCACGAGCGCGGCGAGATCGGCGTGTTCCATTGGGAAGGCAACTTCTACGCCTACGAGAACCTGTGCCTGCATCAGGGCGGGCCGGCCTGCGAAGGCGTGATGATGCACAAGGTCGAGGACGTGCTCGGCCCCGACCGCACCTGGGTCGGCCAGCGCTTCGCCAGGGACAAGATGCATTTCGTCTGCCCCTGGCACGGCTACGAATACGACCTGAAGACCGGCGAGTGCGCCGCCGACCGGCGGCTGAAGCTGAAGAGCTATCCGGTCGTGCAGCGCGGGGAGGACGTCTATGTCGTTGCAGACTGACGCGCCCGCGCGGCTCAGCGACGCCGACATCCAGGCCATGCTCGCCAAAGCGGTGCGGCTCTATGCCGAGCGCGCGGCCGAGCGCGAAGGCGCGCTGGCCGCCTTCCCGGCCGACGTACAGGTGACGGCGACCGACGTGATGGTGACGGTGACCGCCATGCTCAAGGCGGTGAACCTGCAGGTGTTCGAGCTCGGCATGTGGCAGGCCTGGTCTGGCCGCTGAGCAAGGAAGGACAAAGACGATGGATCTGCCCCTCAGCGATTTCCGCCGCCAGGCGGTCGAGGAATTCGACACCTCCAAGTTACTCGCGCACGCCGCCAAGCAGGCGAGCGAGCGCGGCTACAAGAACTTCCCGATCATCGACGTCGACTCGCACCACTACGAGCTCGAATCGTTCAACGAGATCCTCGAGTACATGGACGACCCTGTGCTCCAGCAGCTCGCCATGAGCGCGAGCCAGACCGGCGCCAAGGGCAACGGCATGATGGCCGGCGGCATCGGCTACCAGGACATGGGCGGCCGGGTGACACGCTATCCGCTGCGCAAGATGGAGAAGGTGGACGCCGGCACGCACCGCGACATCACGCTGACCAAGCGCTGGATGGACGCGATGGGCGTCGACGTCGCGGTAATGTTCCCCTCGCCCATGCTGCAGCTCGGCCTACATCCGCAGATCGAGGTCGAGGTCGCGCTTGGCCGGGCCTATAACCGCTGGCTCACCGACCGGGTGCTGGCGCACGAGCCGCGCATCCGCTCGATGCTCTATCTGCCGTTTAACGACCCCGAAGCCGCCTACCGCATGGTCAAGGAGATGGGCGAGGCCAAGGGCGTCGCCGGCTTCATGGTCACCAGCGCGCGTCACCGGCCGGTGCACCACAACGCCTACATGAAGACCTACGCGCTGCTGGAGGAGATGAACCTGCCGCTCGCCTTCCACGCCGGCTACAACTGGAACGACCAGTCGATGAGCCAGATGAACAAGTTCATCTCGGTGCACGCGCTCGGCTTCGTGTTCTACAACATGGTGCACCTCACCAACTGGCTGATGAACGGCCTGCCCGAACGTTTCCCCAAGCTGAAGGTGATCTGGATCGAAAGCGGCCTCGCCTGGATCCCGTTCATGATGCAGCGGCTCGACAACGAGTACATGATGCGCTCGTCGGAGGCGCCGGCGCTGAAGAAGCTGCCGAGCGACTACATCCGCGACATGTATTTCTCCTCGCAGCCGATCGAGATCACCGACCAGGCCGCGCTGGAGCAAACCTTCCGCATGATCAAGGCGGAGACGCAGCTTTTGTACTCGTCGGACTACCCGCACTGGGACTTCGACCTGCCCTCGACCATTTACGACCTGCCGTTCCTCGACGAGCAGGCGAAGCGCAACATCCTCGGCGGCAACGCCATGCGCGTGTTCAACCTCGAGCTTCCGCAGGAGAAGCTGGCGCGCGTGGCTTAAAGCGTGCCCACGCGACCCGCGACGGCTTGCGGCCCGCGCGGAAGCCCTGCTAATATCCTCGCGATCCGAGGGGCACCGTGCGTGCGCCCGCGATTTTCCGGAACGGCGGTTCCGATCATCACTTCGTCTTCGACCTCAACCCATCGGCGCATTGCGTGCGCCCGAGGAGAACCGCCATGATTGCCCGGCTTTCGGCCATTCTCGCTATGCTGATCGCGCTCGTCGTGCCGGCGCCTGTGACTGCGCAGGAGACGGCGTCGGTTGCCGCGGCCGCCGACCTCAAATTCGCGCTGGAAGAGATCAACACCCTTTTCAAGGCCGAAACTGGCAAAGTGGCGAAGTTGACCTTCGGCTCTTCAGGCAATTTTACCACTCAGCTCATGCAGGGCGCACCGTTCGATATTTTTCTTTCAGCCGACGAAGGCTTCGTCTTTCAACTCGCGGATGCCGGCAAGGCGGTCGATCGCGGCGTGCTCTATGCGGAAGGACGTATCGTGCTGTTCGCGCCAAAGGGCTCGTCTTTCAGTCCCGATGCGGGGTTCAATGATCTGCGCAAGGCCGTCGCCGACGGGCGCATCCAGAAGTTCGCTATCGCCAATCCCGAACATGCGCCCTACGGACGCGCGGCCGAGCAAGCTC
Source organism: Pseudolabrys sp. (assembly GCA_046292265.1). Lineage (GTDB taxonomy): Bacteria > Pseudomonadota > Alphaproteobacteria > Rhizobiales > Xanthobacteraceae > Pseudolabrys. The sequence continues at coordinate 24,289 of JBKBRE010000002.1, forward strand.
TGAAGGGTCAGGGGCTTTGGGATGCAATCAAGCCGAAGCTCGTCTTCGGTGAGAACGTCTCGCAAGCGGCGCAGTTCGCCGCTTCAGGCTCGGCGCAGGGCGGCATCTTCGCCTACTCCCTCGCGCTGGCGCCCGCCGTCGGAGGTCTCGGCCGCTACGTCCTGATTCCGTCCGAATGGCACGCGCCGCTCCGGCAACGGATGGTGCTGATGAAGAGCGCAGGCGAGACGGCGCGCGCATTCTATCGTTTCGTTCAAAGTCCGCCGGCGCGCGTCATCTTTCGGAAGTTCGGATTCGTCTTGCCGGGCGAGGCGGCCTGAGCCGTGGATTGGTCGGCCCTCACACTGTCGTTGCGGCTGGCGGCGCTGACCGTGCTGGTGCTACTGCCGCTCGGCGTCATCGTCGGACGGTTGCTCGCGTTCGGGCGATTCCGCGGCAAAGGTTTCGCCGAAGCGCTGCTTGCGCTGCCGCTGGTGTTGCCGCCTACGGTTCTCGGCTATTACCTGCTGGTGGCGCTCGGCGGCGGCTCTCCCTTTGGGCAGGCGTGGCAAAGCCTGTTCGGAAGCCTGCTCGTGTTCAGCTTCGAAGGACTGCTGCTGGCATCGGTCATCGTCAACATCCCGTTCGCGATCCAGCCGATGCAGCGCGGCTTCGAATCGATCGCACCCGACATCCGCGAAGCTGCAGCCTGCGCCGGTCTATCGCCCTGGCAGGTGCTTTGGCGGATAGACATTCCCCTGGCCTGGCCCGGCATCGTGACCGGGCTGGTGCTGGCCTTCGCCCACACGCTCGGCGAATTCGGCGTCGTACTGATGGTCGGCGGCAGCATTCCCGGCGAGACCAGAACCATTGCCATCTCGATCTACGACCGCGTGCAGGCCTTCGACTATAGCGCGGCCGGCGCGATGTCCGCCCTGCTGCTCGTCCTGTCGCTGCTGGCGTTGAGCATCACCTACATGCTGTCGCGCCAGGTGGGCCGTCGCCATGGCTAGGTCCGGACTGCACGTGCGATTGAGTCAGCCGGCGCCGATCCCTCTCGGTGCTGCATTTTCGTGCGACGAGGGCGAGTTGCTTGCCCTCGTCGGCATGTCCGGTTCCGGCAAGACCACGATCCTGCGGACGATTGCCGGGCTCTACCGCCCGCAACGCGGCGAGGTCGCATGCGGTGATGCGACCTGGCTCGATACCGAGCGTGGAATCGACCTGCCGCCGCACCAGCGCCGTGTTGGCTTCGTTTTCCAAAGCTTCGCGCTGTTCCCGCACATGACTGCGCTGGGCAACGTGATGGCCGCGCTCGGCCATCGGCCGTCGGCCGAGCGCGAAGCGGTCGCGCGCGCACTGCTCGATCAGGTGCATTTGCACGGACTCGAAGCCCGGCGCCCGGCCGAATTGTCAGGCGGCCAGCAGCAGCGGGTGGCCATCGCGCGGGCGCTTGCCCGCGAGCCGCAGGTGTTGCTGCTCGACGAGCCGTTTTCCGCCGTCGACCGGCCGACGCGGCGTAAGCTTCACTTGGAGCTCACGGAACTGCGTAAAGCGGTGAGAATGCCCATCGTACTGGTGACGCACGACATCACTGAGGCGGCCACTTTGGCGGACCGCATCTGCGTGCTGGACAAAGGCGAGACGCTGCAAAGTGGACGGCCCGCAGACTTGTTGGCGGCGCCGGTCAATGCGCGTGTCGCGGAGGCACTCGATTTGCCGACACCAAGTGCAACATGACGCAGGTCATGGCAGTGTACGAGGCGCCATGTTCCCGCCGCGCCGTATCGTCTGCCTGACCGAAGAAACCGTCGAGACGCTCTATCTCCTCGGTGAGGAGGCGCGCATTGTCGGCGTGTCGGGCTATGCTGTGCGGCCGGCGCGCGTGCGCAAGGAAAAGCCGCGCGTCTCGGCCTTCATCTCCGCCGATGTGCCGAAGATCCTGGCGCTCGAGCCGGACCTGGTGCTGACCTTCTCCGACCTTCAGGCCGACATCGTCGCCGATCTCGTGCGCGCCAATGTCGCCGTGCACGCCTTCAACCAGCGCGACCTCGCCGGCATCTTCGCCATGATTCGCACGCTCGGCGCGCTGGTCGGCGCGCCCGCCAAGGCCGAGGCGCTGGCGGCGCAGCTCGAAGCGCGCGTCGAGGCCGTTCGTGCGCAAGCCGCACAGTTGCCCGCCCGCCCCCGCGTCTATTTCGAGGAATGGGATGAGCCGATGATCTCCGGCATCCGCTGGGTGTCGGAGTTGATCGATGCCGCCGGCGGCATCGAGGTGTTCCCCGCGCTGTCCACCCGCAAGAACGCCAGGGACCGCATTGTCACGCCCGCCGCCGTGATCGCAGCCGCGCCCGACATCATCGTCGGCTCCTGGTGCGGCAAGAAATTCGTGCCGGCGAAGGTGGCCGCCCGGCCCGGCTTTTCGGCTGTTCCGGCGGTCTCCGGCGGCTGGCTGCGCGAGATCAAGTCCCCCCTGATCCTCCAGCCCGGGCCGGCGGCGCTCGCCGACGGGCTCGACGCGCTGTCCCGGATCGTCGCCGAATGGGCGGAAGGCCGTGGTCCGGCGGACCGCGAATAGCCATCGAACCCGTCCGGCGAACGTGCTATCAAGCGCCCAATAGCCTCACGAGGACCGACCGACAATGACCAAGACCCGCGCCGATTTCCGGACCGATCTCGCCCTGATCGCCTTTCTGATCGCGTTCGACGTCGTGGCCCGGCTGCTGCCCCACGCCCCCGGCTTCCTGCCGGTAGCCGCCTCCGGCCTGTTCGCCGCGCGCTACCTGCGCATCCCGGCGTTGGCGGTAGTCGTACCGATCGCCGCCATGGCGCTGACTGGCCCGGCGCTCGGCGCCGACGACTGGCGCGTCTCGGCCGTGGTCTACCTCGCGATCGCCGTCCCCGCGCTGCTTGGCATCGCCACGCGCCGCTGGCAGGGCGCGCTGCCGGTGGTTGGCGCGATGCTGACCGGCTCGCTCGTGTTCTTCGTCCTGTCCAACCTGGCCGTCTGGGCGTTTAGCGGCATGTATCCGCTCACCCTCGCCGGCCTTGCCCAGTGCTTCGCGCTGGCGCTGCCGTTCCTCGACAAGACGGTGCTCGGCGACCTGTTCTGGACCGGCGTACTGTTCGGCGGCGCCTGGCTGGTGCAGCACGGCCCGGCGCTGGCGCGCCGCGCCCGCTAGCCGAGCTTCTTCTTCCAGCGCTCGAATGTCGCCTGCGCGCGCCCGCCCCATGTGGCGGGC
>JBKBRE010000002.1:27519-291751 GCA_046292265.1 Pseudolabrys sp.
CCGCGCGCACGTCTGGCGCGACGGGCATCTGGTCGAAATCGACGCCGCCCACCTGGTCCCGGGCGACATCGTCCAGGCCGCGGCCGGCGACAGCCCCCATGTGGCGGGCGCTTCCGGTTCAGCCAGCCGCAGGCCGACCGTGACCACCGTCCCACCCTCGACCTTGTGCGCGAGCAGCGCGATGGGCCCGAGCGCGACGACGTCGCCCTGCTTCGGCGGACGATGGAGATACTCCGTGAAGAAGGCCGCAAGCGTCACCTCCGCATGGTCGGCGGCGACCTGCAGCCCGTAGATTTCGGCGAGCGCGCCGAGCGTGGCCGTGCCGGCCACGAAGAAGTCGCCGAGCAGCGCCGGGTCCGGCTTGGCCGGCGGCGGCATCTCGACGAAGAAGCGGTCGAGCGCCTGCGCCTTTTCCGGCGGCGCCAGCAGGTAGACGTAATCGCCCTCGCGCACCGGCTCGGCCTCGGCCGGCGTGAGGATTTCCTCGTTGCGGATGACGAGCGTCGGCCGCGCCCAGGTCGGAATCAGCCCTCGGCGCAGGAAAGGGCTGTTGGCCGGCACCGGATAGCCGACGATTTCCCGCGCGAGCTGGCCGGGCAGATCGAGTTCGACGCGGCTCGGCGGCGGCTCGGTGCGCGTGAAGGCGATGTCGAGCCTGCGCGCCGAATAGGCGATCGTCCAGCCCTGGATCAGCAGCGAGAGCAGCACCACCACGAAGGCGACATCGAAGAACAGGTAGGCCGCCGGCAGGCCAACCAGCAACGGAATGGATGCGAGGAATATGCCGACCGCGCCGCGCAAGCCGACCCATGAGATGAACAGTTTCTCGCGCCATTGAAAGTTGAACGGCGCCAGGCACAGGAAGACAGCGGCCGGGCGCACCACCAGCATCAGCGCCAGAGCGACCAGCACGGCGCCGACCAGGCTGTCGGCCAGCCGGTGCGGCCAGGCGAGCAGGCCGAGCAGCACGAACATCACGATCTGCGCCAGCCAGGTGATGGCGTCGAGGAAGACGACGACGGAGTTGTGCGCGCGGGTCTTCTGGTTGCCCATGACGAGGCCGGCCAGATAGACGGCGAGGAATCCGGACGCATGGATCGCGTTGGCGAAGGCGAAGACCACCAGCGCGCTCACCGCCACGAAGGGAGCGTGCAGGCCCTGCGCCAAGGTGATCCGGTTCAGCACCCAGGTGATGACCCAGCCGCCGGCGAACCCGATGATGGCGCCGAGGACGGCGTCGCGCAGAAAGACCGTCACGACATGCGACCAGCTTTGCCCGCCCACGAGCAGCAGCTCGACCAGCAGGAGGGTCAGGAACACCGCAAACGGATCGTTGGTGCCCGACTCAACCTCCAGCGTCGCGCGCACGCGGGGCCGCAGGCGCAGGCCGCGGGCGTTGATGAGGAAGAACACCGCGGCGGCGTCCGTCGACGCCACCACCGCTCCGACCAGCAGCGCCTGTGTCCAGCCGATGTCGAGGACGAGTTTGGCGACCGGGGCGGTCAGCAGGGTCGTGACCAGCACCCCGACCGTCGCCAGCATCACGGAGGGCGCCAGCACATTGCGGAAGGTGGCAAAGCGGGTGCGCAGGCCGCCGTCGAACAGGATCAGCGCCAGCGCGATCGAGCCGACGGTATAGGCGGTTCCGACATCGTCGAACTTCAGGCCGCCGGGCCCGCCCTCGCCCGCCAGCATGCCGACCAGCAAGAACACCAGCAGCAAGGGGGCGCCGAAGCGCAGCGCGATCAGGCTCGACAGGATGCCGGCCAGGATCAGCAGGCTGCCCAGCAGGATGGCGATGCTGACGGTATCGAGCACGGCCAAGCGCAGTTACTCCTGAATATCAGGTCCGATAAGAAGGCCTGGTGGGCGACCCGGCCTCGCCCGAATCGAGGACAAACCTCGCGCTATCGGATTAAACGACAAAAGCGTGGCTGCAAAATGCCGATTGCGTCAGGCGGGCCGGCCGGCATGGCCCTGGCGATCTCGGGCCCGCCCCGCCGCCCTCGGGCTCGGGGACCTCGCACGCGGTCCGGCCGGCCGGTCAGAACAGCTTGCTCGGCAGCCAGGTGGCGATCTGCGGGAACATGATGATGAGGACCATGCCGAGCAGCATGATCATCCAGTATGGCGTCGAGCTCTTGAAGATCGTCATCACGTTCATGTCGGGCTCGGAATCCTGGATCGAGGCCTTGACCGTATAGACCAGCAACCCGAAGGGCGGCGTATAGAGGCCGGCTTCGATGGCGATGATGGCGACGATCGCGAAGGCGATCGGGTCGTAGCCGATATTGACCGCGATCGGCGCGAAGATGGCGGCGGTCAGCAGCATGATCGAAATGGAATCGATGATCATGCCGAGCAGGAACCACACCAGCACCATGACGGAGACGATCATCCAGGGCGTCATGCCGGAGCCGATGAAGAGGCTCTCGATGGCGTTCGCCATGCCGGTCATGGCGAGTGTGCGCGAATAGAGCGCGGCGGTGACCAGCAACAGCAGGATCGGCGCGGAGGTCCGCCCCACCGACAGGATGGAATCGATGACGTCGCGCAGCCGCATCCCGCGGATGATGCCGAGAGCCAGGCCGATGAGGGCGCCGGCGCTGGCCCCTTCGGTCGGCGTGAAGATTCCGAACCAGATGCCGCCGAGCACGGCGACCACGATGAGGAGAATGGCGGCGAGGCTGAACAGGAAGCGTTCGGTGGAAACCTCCTCGACGTCGTCGCCGGTTCCGCTTTGTTGCCGGCTTCCCCCGCCGACCACCGAGGGGGTCAACAGAGCGCGCCCGAAGATATAGAGCATGAACAGGCCCGCCATCAGCAGGCCCGGGAAGACGCCGGCCGCGAACAGCTTGCCGATCGACTGTTCGGTCAGGATGCCCCACACGATCATCAGCACCGACGGCGGAATGAGCATGCCGAGGCTGCTCGACCCGGCGATCGCGGCGAGCGCGAAGCCCTTGTCGTAGCCGTGGCGCTTCATCTCCGGATAGGCGATGCGGGTGAACGCGGCGGCCGAGGCGATGCTCACGCCGGTGACGAACGAGAAGAGCGCGTTGCCCGCCACCGTGGCGATCGCCAGCCGGCCGGGCAGCCTGTGCAGCAGACGGTTGATGCCGCGGTAAACGTCGGTCACCACGCCCGATCTGCCGATGAACTCGCCCATCAGCATGAAGAGGGGAATGACGGCAAAGATGTAGTCGCGGATCGCTTCGTAGGCCGTCGCCGCCAGCATGGCCTGCACGGATCGGAACGCGTGGGCGTCCGCGCCGGTCACCAGGAAGATGCCGAGCGCGCTGGTGATGCCGAGGGCGATCGCGATGTGGACGCCGATCGCCACCAGCACGACAAGGCTGACGACAAGGAAGACGGCGGTGTTGATTTCGAACACGGGTCTGAGGCCTGCGCGTTGTCGGTTAGTGCCTGGGTGAGGCTTTCGAATCCGCTTCGGAATTCAGCAATTCGGGACGGAACACGTCGAGGTAGGCCATCACCAGGTAATTGATCAGCGCCAGCGCGCTGCCGATCATCACGGTCCAGCGCGCGGGCCACGAAGGAACGCGCAGCGCGCCTTCGCCTTCGAACTCGCCCTCGATGATCGACCGGACGCTCGCCTCCCAGCCGCCGGTGATGATCATGAGGAAGAAGCCGGCGCCGAGGAGATAACCGACGGCCAGCAGGATCCGCTGCGCCTTTTCCGGCAGCAGGACCACCAGGAAGTCCGCCTTGAGCATCGAGCGGGAGCGGATGGCGTAGCCGACCTGCAGGAACACGACGATGACGATGGACGAGGCGACCATCTCCGCCGTCCCGTATATCGGCCTGCTGAATACGGTCCGCCCGACGATGTCGCCCATGACGAGAAACGCCAGCCCGAAGGTCCAGGCCGCCGCCGCAACCATCAAGAACTTGGAGACTCGATCACTGAGCGTAATGATCGACATTATGTTCTCCCCGAAGGCCGCGCGAAGCGGCTTCAAAAAACCGGCTGAAAATCAGGTCGACTTTCAGCCGGCGTTTTTGCTGTCGGTCGGATAAGCGACCGGGCTGCTACTTGACGACGTAGCGCACCGGCCACTTGTAGCCGTGCTTCTCCGCCGATTCCAAAGTCGCGTTGAGGATCGCCTTGGCCGGATAGCCCTGCTTCTCGAGTTCGTCGGCGATCTGCTGCGGCCAATGCGCGAGCTTCTTGGCCCATTCGACGCGGACTTCCTCGGGCAGGTTCGAGACCGTGATGTTCTGGCGCAGCCAGGCCATGTCCTTCTCGTAGCCCTGCTTGTTGAACACGCCGGTCTGCACCTCGTAGCGCAACGCGACTTCCTTGAAGATCGGCTTCGTTTCCTCGGGCAGGCTGTTCCAGAAGCGGTTGTTGACCGTCAGGCCGTGCCAGGTGATCGAGCCGAAACCGATCTCGGTGTAGTACTTGCCGACTTCGTGGAGCTTGAACACCGGTCCCCAGGCGCTGGGGAACATGATGCCGCCCTCGGCGAGACCGGTCTTGATCTTCTCGTACCAGCCCGGCAAGCCGTCGGTCACCGGCACGATGCCGATATTGGCTTCCTTCATCCAGTTGAGGTTGAGGCCCGCACCGAGCAGCTTGCGGCCGTTCAGGTCGGACACGTTCTTCCAGGGGAAGTTGGTGCCGAGATTGTAGCCGCCGTCGCCGATGCGCGCGAGCAGGGTCTGGTTGTACTTCTGGAATGCCTGCTCGAGCTGCGGAAACTTCTTGTAGACGTCTCCGGCGATGGCCACGCTCATCTCGGGGTTCATGGTGCCGAAGGGCAGCATGATCTGGAAGGCGTGCATCGGCAGCTTCGAGGCCTCGAAGCAGAAGCAGTAACCGCCGATGTCGAGGATGCCGTTTTCAACGGCTTCAAGGGTATCGAATACCTTGGCGATGGAGCCCGAGTAGCCTTCGATGAATTTCACCGTGTGGCTGGTCTTGGACTCGATCTCCTTCTTGAGCTCGGTCTGGAAGAAGTTCTTCATCAGACCGGCGTAAACGACCGTCGGCGGGTGACCCGACCCGATCCGGATGACGATCTCCTTGCTCACCGCCTGGCCGACTCCGCCGGCCATCAGGGCGGCTGCGAATCCGAGGACCATCGCCCCGGTCGCCAGAGTGCCCGTCTTTCTCGTAAGCATTCGCTCCTCCCTTTTTTGCGCGCTTCGACGCGCTTCTTCAGCTTGGATTGAAGAAGTTGCGGACCGGCAATTGCGAGTGCCGGCCGATGCAAGTCGCGAACTGCACATGATGGCGTGCGCTTGGGCGGCTTCGCCGCACGGGCCGCGGGCCCGATTGCGGCGCCGCCCGCTTGGCGCACGCGCTGCATTCCCTCCCGTCGATGCCCTTTTTGCGGGCATTTCGTATGGCGAAATTAGACTATCTCACCTGCGCAAAGTCTTACACACTTCGGGCAAGGCGCAAAGGAGGGGCGCGCGCCGGTGACTGCGGCTTTCCGCCGTCACCGTCGCAGTTGCAGCAGCACGCGGCAGGCCGATTCCGCGCGCAATTGCCCGCGTCGGTCCAACGCGTCGCGCGCGGAGCCCTCGTCAGAAATTGACCTTGTCGCCGCCCTTGAGAGCGAGGATTTCGCGCGCCTCGTCCGGCGAAGCCACTTCGAGGCCGAGGCCCTCGATGATCTTGCGCACCTTGGTCACCTGCTGCGCGTTCGACTCGGCCAACTGGCCGGCGCCGACCCAGAGCGAGTCCTCCATGCCGACGCGGACGTTGCCGCCCATCGCGAGCACCTGCGCCGCGATCCGCATCTGCGACGCGCCCGCGCCCAGCGCAGACCATTCGTAATTGTCGCCGAGCAGGCGGTCGGCCGTGCGCTTCATCATCATCACGTCTTCCGGGTGCGTGCCGATGCCGCCGAGGATGCCGAACACGCCTTGCACGAACACCGGCGCCTTGATCAGCCCGCGGTCGAGGAAATGCCGCAGCGTATAGAGGTGGCCGACGTCGTAGCACTCGACCTCGAAGCGGGTGCCGTTCTCGGCGCAGGTGGTGAGGATGTACTCGATGTCGGCGAAGGTGTTCTTGAACATCCCCGCGCGCGAGCGCTCCAGATAGGGCTCTTCCCAGTCGTATTTGAACTTGCCCTTGTAGCGCGGGATCATCGGGTAGAGCCCGAAGTTCATGGTGCCCATGTTGAGCGAGGCCACTTCCGGCTTGAACGTCGCGGCGGGCTTGACGCGCTCTTCCGCGGTCATGGTGGGCGCCCCGCCGGTGGTGATGTTCACCACCACGTTGGAGCGCTGCTTGATCACCTTGAGGAAGGGGGCGAAGGCTTCCGGCGACTGGTCGGGACGGCCGTCCTGCGGGTTGCGGGCGTGCAGGTGGACCACCGAGGCGCCGGCTTCGGCTGCACCGATTGCCGCGTCTGCAATCTCCTGCGCCGTCACCGGCAAATGCGGCGACATCGAAGGCGTGTGAATCGAGCCGGTTACGGCGCAAGTGATGATGACTTTGCGCGACTTCGCCATGAGCGTTCCATCCCGTTGAAGTTTATTTTCACGATTAGCGATTGGACTTGGACGGCGATCCTAGAGTATCAGCCCTGATCAAGTCACCTGCCCCGGGACGTCGCTGTGAACGACAAGATGCAACCCGTGCCGGGTAAATCGTCCGGCCTGCTGATCGGCACCCTGTGCGGGGCCGGCGCCTCGCTGGGCTGGGCATTGGGCTTCGTCGTGGCCAAGCACGGCATTTCCATCGGCTTCCATCCGAGCGATCTCGCCTTCCACCGTTACTTCTGGTCGGGGCTCTTCCTGATGCCCCTCGCGCTGCGCGCCGGCGTCGTGCAGCTCGGCGGCATCGGCTGGGGCCGCAGCCTGGTGCTGGCGATCCTGTCGGGACCGACACAGGCGCTGGTCGCCTATACCGGTTTCATCCTCGTGCCGCTCGGCCATGGCACCACCATCCAGCCGGCCTGCGCGGCGCTGTTCGGCCTGCTGTTCGCCAGCCTCGTCCTCGGCGAGCGGCTCACCCTATCCCGCATCGCGGGCGGGGCGACGATCATCGCCGGCCTGGTCGTGTTCGGCGCGGAGTCGCTGGTCACCATCGGCAGCCACGGCGTCGGCGGCGATCTGTTGTTCGCCGCCGCCGGCCTGTTCTGGGCCCTGTTCGGCACGCTGCTCAAGATGTGGCGCGTCGCCGGCACCCGCGCGGCCGCGGTGGTCGGCACGCTTTCCGTGCTCATCTATGCCCCACTGCATGCGGTTCTTGTCGGCTTCGACAACATGGCGCGGCTCGGCCTCGTCGAGAACCTGGTGCAGATCGTCGTGCAGGGCGTGCTCGCCGGCGCCTTCCCGATCTACCTGTTCGCGCGCTCGGTGACGCTGCTCGGCGCCGGCCGCGCCGGCACCTTCCCGGCGCTGGTGCCCGGCTTCGCGCTGGTCATCGGCTTCCTGGCGCTCGGCGTCATCCCGAGCTGGCCGCAGCTCGCCGGCCTGGTGATCGTCGTCGTCGGCTTCCGGCTGGTGGTGAAGTAGCGGCGGCGTCACTCCGGCCCGGCGTACTTGCCCGCGGTCTGCGGGAACAGGCTCTTCACGATCTTGAACTTGGAGATGTCCACCGTCGCGTCCATGTGCAGGAAGATGACGGCGTCGCGCAGGATCTTCTCGACGCCGAAGTCGAGCATGATGCCGTTGCCGCCGTGCAGCTCGACCGCGTGCTGCGCCACCTTCATGATCTCCTCGGAAGCGAACAGCTTGGCCATGTTGCACATGACTTCCGCTTCCGGCGCGCCGTCGTCGACCGCGCGCGCGGCGCGCTCGGTGAGCGCGCGCACCGCCTCGATGCGGGTGGCCATGTCGCCGAGCCTGAGCGCCACCGCCTGGTGCTTGATCAGGATGCGGCCGCCCTGCACGTAGTTCTGCGCGTAATCCGCCGCCACCTCGAAGGCGCGCACGCCGACGCCGAGGTTCTTCGCCGCCTGGATGATCTTGCCGGGGCGGAAATAGATGCCCAGCTTGCTCAGCGCCTCGTGCTCGACCAGCAGATGGTCGTCCGGCACGAACATGTCCTCGAACACCAGCTCGCCGTTGTTCATGAAGCGGCAGCCGAGCGTCTCGTTGCAACGCGCAACGGTGAGGCCCTTGGTGTCGCGCGGCACCAGGAACGATGACGTGCCCTGCAGCATGCCGACCTTCGGGTTGGTGTTGGCATAGACCACGTAGAGGCCGGCGTCGTAGCCGTTGGAGATGAACTGCTTGCGGCCGTTGACGATCCAGCCGCCGCTCGTCTTCACCGCCTTGGTCTGCATCGCCGCTTCCGGCACGTTGTAGGGCAGCCAGCGGTCGGAAGCGCCGCGCGGCTCGGTGAGGCAGTGCGCGAGCAGGAACTGCGGATCCTCGACCAGCCGCTTGAACCACTTTTCCTGCAAATGGCGCGGGGCGAACTGCCGCAGCAGCACCGACACCTTCCAGTTCTGCACCAGCTTGTCGGCGAGCCCTGAATCGCCGCGCGCGATCTCCTCCGCGATGACGGCGAAGGTCGAAACCTCGCTCGCCTTGTCGAGCTCGATGCCGCCGAACTCCTCCGGCACGCCGAGCGTGCGGACGCCTATTTTCTCGGCCTCGTCCAGGATTCGCGGCGGCAGCCGCCCCTCCGGCGTCATCGACCATTCGCGCTGCCAGTTCTCGCGGATGAAGGGAAGAACCACGCCGTCCACGAAGTCGCAGCAGCTCTGCCGCATCATGCGCTGCTCTTCCGAAAGTCCCCGGTCGTACATGTGCATAACCCCTTGCGTCCGGCCGTGGCGGATGCCCGGCACCGGCCCGAATTTGATATTGATCCGCTTCGGCGACGGTTTCCAAGGGGGCTCGGCCGAAGGGCGCGCGCGGCATGGACAACGTCCAGCAACTGACCGGAACAATCGCCGAGATCCTGCACGCGGTCGCGCAGGAGCTGACCTCGGCGCGTGTGCTGATCCAGTTCGCGCTCATCCTGGTTGCAGCCGTCATCGGCACCGCGGCGGCCACGCTGGTCCGCCGGCGCATCGACCTGCCCGGCCTCACCGCGCGCTTCCCGCTGTTCGTCCAGAAACTCGCCGCCCTGCTGCTCGCCAATCTGGGCACCGTCATCTTCGTGCTCGTGGTCGGCTTCATGCGCACGGCGATGCTGTCGATCACCTGGCCGAGCGCGTCCTACCTGCTCGGGGTGGGCGCGAGCCTCGCCACCGCCTGGGTGGCGATCGCGCTGGTGGCGGGACTGATCCGCAACCAGTTCGTCTACCGGCTGGTCGCAATCTCGGCCTGGACCATCGCCGCGCTCAGCATCCTCGACCTGCTCGAGCCGACGGTGAACGCGCTCGGCTCGTTCGGCATCGTGTTCGGCGGCCTGCGCATCACGCCGCTCCTGGTGATCAAGACCACCGTGCTGCTGCTGCTCACGTTGTGGCTGGCCAGCGCCGTCGGCGATTTCCTCGACCGGCGCCTGCAGGCCTCCACCGACCTGACGCCGTCGATCCAGGTCCTGATGAGCAAGCTGCTGCGCCTGCTGCTCGTCAGCTTCGCGATCGTCGTGGTGCTGTCGACCGTCGGCATCGATCTCTCGGCGCTGGCCATCTTCACCGGCGCGGTTGGCGTCGGCGTCGGCCTCGGCCTGCAGAAGATCGTGTCGAACCTGGTGAGCGGCATCATCCTGCTCGCCGACAAGTCGATCAAGCCGGGCGACGTGATCTCGGTCGGCGACCACTTCGGCCGCGTCGGCAACATGGGCGCGCGCTACACCTCGGTCGACACGCGCGACGGCCGCGAATACCTGATCCCGAACGAGGATTTCATCACCCAGCGGGTGGCGAACTGGACCTACTCGAGCGACCTCGTGCGGCTGTTCGTGAAGTTCAACACGACCTATGACAGCGAGCCGCGGCGGGCGCAGGAAGCGGCGGTCGCCGGCGCGCTCGGCGTCGAGCGCGTGCTGAAGAAGCCCGCGCCACAGTGCATGCTGACGGCGTTCGGGCCGACCTCGATCGAATACGAGCTGTGGTTCTGGATCCGCGATCCCGCCGCCGGGGTCGCCAATGTGCGCAGCGACGTGCTGCTCGCGCTGTGGGACACGCTGGCGAATGAAGGCGTGAAGATTCCGAAGCCCGGCCCGGCCCGCGTCATTTACGAGATGGCGCGCCCGGTCGAGGTGGTACGCGAGGACGAGCCCGGGCCGCCCAAGGACCAGGATGGCGGCAACGACGCCCCGCCCCCACCCCGCTCGCCCTTCCCGGGGTAATTCTTTCTTCCCCTCTCCCCTCCGGGGGAGAGGGGAAGAAGCGCGCGCGAGTCCGCCCTACGCCGCTTTCCTTGACGCCAGGAACTCGCCCATGCGCGCGAGCGCCTTCAGGATGTTCTCCGTCGAGTTGGCGTAGGACAGCCGCAGATAGCCTTCGCCGAGAATGCCGAAGTCCGGCCCGCCGATGGTGACGACGCCGGTCTCGTTGAGCAGCGTGCTGGCCAGCTCCTTGGCCTTCCAGCCGGTGCCCTTGACGTTGGGGAAGGCGTAGAACGCGCCCTTCGGCCTCACGCAGGAGACGCCGGGCAGCTTGTTCAGGCCTTCGACCACCACTTTGCGCCGCTTGTCGAACTCGGCGATCATCCGCACCACCTCGTCCTGCGGTCCGGTGAGCGCGGCAAGGCCGGCATACTGCGCCGAGGCGTTGACGCAGGAGTGCAGGTTGACCGCGAGCTTGCGCGCGTAGTCGTAGAGCTTGCCCGGCCACACCGCGTAGCCGAGGCGCCAGCCGGTCATGGCGTAGGTCTTCGACCAGCCGTTGAGCAGGATCAGCCGGTCGCGGATCGACGGATAGGACAGCAGGCAGACGTGCTTCTCGCCGTCATAGACCATGTGGTCGTAGATCTCGTCCGACATGATGGCGACGTCCGGCCATTTCTCGAGCCCGGCGACGAGCTTGTCGACTTCCGCTTTCGGGGTGACGCCGCCGGTCGGATTGGCCGGCGAGTTGACGATGATCAGCCGCGTCTTCGGCGTGATCAGCTTGAGCGTCTCGTCGGCCGAGAAGGCGAAACCGTTCTCCTCGCGGATCGGCACCGGCACCGGCGTCGCGCCGGTGAACTCGATCATCGAGCGATAGATCGGAAAGCCGGGGTCCGGATACATGATCTCGGCGCCCGGCTCGCCGAACATCAGGATCGACATGAACATGGTCGGCTTGCCGCCGGGCATGATCATCACGCTGTCGGGCGAGACCTCGACCTTGAAGCGCTTGTGCAGGTCGGCGGCCACCGCCTCGCGCAGCGCGGGAATGCCGTTCGCCGGCGTATAGCCGTGATGGCCGTCGCGCAGCGCCTTGATCGCCGCCTCGACGATGAACTCGGGCGTGCGGAAGTCGGGCTGGCCGATGCCGAGGCTGATGATGTCGCGGCCCTGCGCCGCCAGCGCGTTGGCGCGCGCGAGCACGGCAAAGGCGTTCTCCTCGCCGATCCGATCGAAAGCCGCGATGGTCTTGAGCATGTGGGTTCCCCGCTTCTGCCGCGCCGATCTTGCCGGGCGGCCGCCTGCGGCGTCAATCGGGCCCGATCTAGGAACGGCGGCGGCCGAACTGCAATTCGGCCATGCGCATGACCTCGAAAATGACCGCCACGGACCAGCCGATCAGCAGCAGGCCGTTGAGCGAGGTGATCGGGCCGATCAGACGCGATCCCTCGGGCGGCAGGACGTCGCCGTAGCCGAGCGCGGTGTAGTTCTCGAAGGCGAATTCGAACAGGCTGGCGCCCTTCACCTGCAGGTCCGACAGTGCGTAGTAGGCCGTCCACACGGCGATCTCGACCATGTGCGCGCACATCAGCGCAACCATGGTGACCGTGAGCAGGGCCGAGAGCCGGATGAACATCCCGCGTTCGCTGGTCACGTGCGCGGTGTGCCGCGTCGCGATGACGATCAGGCCGGTGATGACGCCGTGTATGGCGAAGTTGAGCAGGCTCACGGCCACGCCGGCAAAAAGCTGACTTCCCATCGATCCGCGCCGCCCCCTGTTGCTGGCGGCAAGTTCAGCCGATCGGCCGGCGTAAATCAAATCGGCCCGGGCGGCCGCGGTCAGGGATCGGCGCCGTAACGGGACATGTCGCGAAAGAGCTGGTAGCGGATGAAGGGGTCGGGGTCGTCGCCGATATAGTCGTTGCCGTTGTAGACCGGGCCTTGCGGATAGAGCGATTTGTTGCGGTATCGGCTCGGCACGCTGGCGGTGGAAGCGGTGGCAGAGGCGACCGCCTTTTTCTTGGCCTTGCGCGGCGCGGCGTCGGCCTGCGCGGCGGCGGCTACGACGATACCAATGGCGGCGGCAAGGAGCTTGAGCGGAAGGGACGGCATGGCGGCACCATCTAAAGCACGATGCGATTGCTCTAGCGCACCATGGCGGCGGCGCAAGGGCGGCGGCGCAGGATGCGATCAATTTCCGGTGTCGGAATAATCGAGGGCATACCGGGTTACACGCGCTGCCGCGGCGCCAGCAGGTCCGCCGTCGCGTCCTTCAGGCTGGCGGTGCCGGTCAGCTGCATGGCGCGGATCAGTTCGGTGCGGAAATATTCCAGCACGGCGGTGACGCCGGCGGCGCCATCCACGGTGAGCCCCCAGATTACCGGCCGGCCGATCAGCACGGCGCGCGCGCCGAGCGCCAGCGCCTTGAGGATGTCGGTGCCGCGGCGAATGCCGCCGTCCACATAGACCTCGGCCTTGCCCGCGAGCGATGCGGCGATCTCGGGAAGAGCGTCGGCGGTGGTGACCGTCGTGTCGAGATGGCGGCCGCCGTGATTGGAGACGATGACGGCGCGGGCGCCGCATTCGGCGCACTGCACGGCGTCGTCGGCGCGCAGCACGCCCTTGACCAGCACCGGCATCGGCGCGCGCTTGACCAGCCATTCCAGCTCGCGCCAAGTCGCCGGATGCATCACCTTGCCGGCGAAGTCGGGGTGATAGGCCGTGCGCGCCATCGGCTGGCCCGGCATGTTGATGTTGCGGATTTCGTGCGAGGGTTCGTGCTGCTCGCGCGCGGCGCGCGGGCTCCAGCCCGACACCGGCGCATCGACGGTCAGCACCAGCGCGCCGAAGCCGGCGGCGGCCAGCCGGTCGATCAGCGCCTCGACCTCCTTGTGCTGCGGCCAGTAATAGAGCTGGAACCATTGCGGCGCCTGCTTGCGCTCGGCCGCCACGGTCTCGATCGGCACGTTCGAGTAGCTCGCCATCACGTAAGGCACGTTGGCGGCGGCGGCGCCGCGCGCGGTGGCCGCCTCGCCTTCCGGATGGAACAGCTTGTGGCGTCCGGTCGGCGCGACCAGGATCGGCGACAGATGCCCCTCGCCCAGCAGCGTGACGCTGGTGTCGGCGGCGGAGACGTCGCGCAGCATGCGCGGGCGCAGCCGCAGCGCGCGCCAGGCCGCGATGCTCTCGGCCAGGCTGATTTCGTCGTCGGCGCCGGCGGCACAGAACGCGAACGAGGCCGGCGGCATCTTCGCGCGCGCCTTGTCTTCGAGCGCATCGAAATCGACACAGTCCACGGCATTCTCTCCCCAGCCGCCGCCAACGCCGGTCTGGCATGCATTGCTATGATTAGCTCTGATGATCGTCATCACCTAATGATATTGGCTCGCCAAGCGCAATCGTGGCACGCTTGCGTCCTCACCTTTGCCGGGACCATCGGCCATGCGTTCCCTTTCGCCTGCTGAAAAGCGAAAAGCGTTCCGCGCGCTGCACGCGCGCGGCTGTTTCGTCATTCCCAATCCGTGGAACGTGGGCAGCGCGCGCTACCTGCAAGGCCTCGGCTTCAAGGCGCTGGCGACGACCTCGTCGGGCTTCGCCCACGCGCAAGGCTACTCCGACGGCGAGACGACGCGGGACATGGTGCTGACGCACTGCCGCGAGCTCGCCGCCGCGACCGACGTGCCGCTCAACGCCGACTTCGAGGCCGGCTATGCCGACGACGCGGACGGCGTGGCCGAGAACGTGCGGCTCTGCGTCGAAACCGGCGTCGCCGGACTGTCGATCGAGGACGCCACCGGCGACGACGCCAACCCGCTCTACGACTTCGACACGGCGCTGGCGCGTGTGCGCGCCGCGCGCAAGGCGATCGACGCGACCGATGGCAGCGTGGTGTTCACCGCGCGCAGCGAAGGCTTCATCCGCAACCGGCCGGACCTCGATGAAACCATCCGGCGGCTGAAGGCCTTTGCCGACGCCGGCGCCGATTGCCTCTACGCGCCGGGCATCAAGACGCGGGCGCAGATCGAGGCCGTGGTCAAGGCGGTCGCGCCCAAGCCGGTCAACCTGCTGATGGCCGGCCCGCTCGGCTTCACGGTCAACGACGTCGCCGACATGGGCGTGCGCCGCATCAGCGTCGGCGGCACGCTGGCGCGCGTCGCCATGCACGCCTTCATCAAGTCGGCGCGCGCGATCGCGGAGGACGGGACGTTCGACAGTTTCGCCGGCGTCATGTCGAACGCCGAGCTCAACGCGTTCTTCCACGACGACCGCGCCGGCCGCAAACCGTGACATCGGAATTGCATCCGCAGACCGGCCAGCCGGTGGGGCCGATCGTCGACGCGACGCCCGCCGCGCGGCCAGCGCCGGTGACGCTTGCCGGCCGCTATGGCACGGTCGAGCGCCTCGATGCCGCGCATGCCGCCTCGTTGTGGGAGGCCGTGAAGGGCCACGACGCGATCTGGACCTACATGTCGAGCTACGGCCCCTTCGCCGGCGCCGACGCGTTCGCCGCCTGGGTCGCCTCGCGCGTGCCGCTGGAGGACCCCTATTCCTACGCCATCGTGGCGCCGGACAACCGCTGCCTCGGCATCGCCACGCTGATGGAGATCAGGCCGGCGATGCGGGTCATCGAGGTCGGCCACATCGTCTATTCGCCCGCGCTGCAGCGCACGCCGCTCGGCACCGAGGCGCAGTATCTGCTGGCGCGCTACGCCTTCGAGACGCTCGGCTACCGGCGCTACGAATGGAAATGCCATGCGCTCAACGCGGCCTCGCGGCGGGCGGCGCTGCGCTACGGGTTCGTGTTCGAAGGGCTGCTGCGCCAGCACATGATCGCCAAGGGCCGCAGCCGCGACACCGCGATGTTCTCCATGCTCGACAGCGAATGGCCGGTGCGCAAGGCCAACTTCGAGCGCTGGCTCGCGCCGCAGAACTTCGCCGGCGGGAAGCAGGTCGCCAGCCTGGGCGCGATGAACGGCGTTTCCGCATGACCGACGCCACCGCGGCCGCGGGCGGGCTGCTGCGGCAGCGGCCCTTCGTGATGTTCTGCCTGGCCCGCCTGTCCGCCACCATGGGCTACCATATGTTGGGGCTGGCGATCGGCTGGCAGATCTACGCCCTGACCGGCAGCGCCTTCGACCTCGGCCTGGTGGGGCTGATCCAGTTCGTGCCGGCGGTGGTGTTCACCCTGCTGGTCGGCCACGCCGCCGACCGCTACGACCGGCGGCTGATCGTGCGCGGCGCGCAGTCGACCTATGCCCTCGCCGCCCTGATTTTGACGGTTTCGCTGATCACCGGCGCGCTCGACCGCAACATGCTGTTCGTTGCCGTTTTCCTGATTGGAATCGGCCGTGCCTTCGAGCTGCCGACAGGCCACGCGCTGGTGCCGAGCCTGGTGCCGGGGCCGCTCGTGTCGCGCGCGGTTGCCGGCTGGGCCAGCGCCAACCAGGGCGCGGTGATCTGCGGGCCGGCGCTGGGCGGCCTGCTCTATGCGCTGAGCCCGCTGCTGGTCGGCATCGTCTGCTTCGTGCTCTGCACGGCGGCGATCGTGGTCATCGGCTTCGTGCGCATCCAGCGCCCGCCGGTGCCGCGCGAGCCGCCGACCTTCGCCTCGGTGCTCGCCGGCTTCGAGTACATCCGCACGCGGCGGCGCCTGCTCGGCGTGATCACGCTCGACCTGTTCGTGGTGCTGCTCGGCGGCGCCACCGCGTTGCTGCCGATCTTCGCCAAGGACATCCTGGCGGTCGGCCCGACCGGCCTTGGCCTTTTGCGCGCCGCGCCGGCGGTCGGCGCGCTGATGACCACGATCGTGCTGGCGAACCACCCGATCGAGCGTCACATCGGCGCCTGGATGTTCGCGGTGGTCGGCATCTACGGCGTCGCCACGGTCGTGTTCGCGCTGTCGACCTCGTTCCCCTTGTCGCTCGTCGCGATGGCCGTACTCGGCGCCTCCGACGCGGTGAGCGTGGTGATCCGCTTCTCGCTGGTACAGATCGAGACGCCGGACGAGAAGCGCGGTCGCGTCGGCGCCATCAACTCGCTGTTCGTCTCGTCGTCGAACACCCTCGGCGAGTTCGAATCCGGCGTGCTCGCCGCCTGGCTCGGCGCGGTACCCTCGGTGCTGATCGGCGGCATCGGCTCCCTCGTCGTCGCCGCCACCTGGATGCTAATGTTCCCCGACCTGCGCAAGATCGACCGCTACGAGCCGGCCGACGACACCAAAGCGAGGACGTGAAATGCACATCCTGATCACCGGCGCGGCCGGGATGATCGGCCGCAAGCTGACCGAGCGCCTGGTCATCGACCGCGCGCTGAACGGCCAGGCCATCGAAAAGCTGACGCTGATCGACGTCGTGGCGCCGGCGCGCCCCGCCGGCTTCTCCGACCACGTGAAGACCCGCGCCGCCGACCTTTCCGACCCCGGCGTCGCCGAGAAGGCGATCTCCGAGCGGCCGGAGGTCATCTTCCATCTCGCCGGCGTGGTCTCGGGCGAAGCCGAGACCGATCTCGAGAAGGGCTACCGGGTCAACCTCGACGGCAGCCGCGCGCTGCTGGAGGCGATCCGCAAGGCCGGCGGCGGCTACAAGCCGAGGCTCGTGTTCACGTCCTCGATCGCCGTGTTCGGCGCGCCCTTCCCCGACGCCATTCCCGACGACTTCCACCTCACGCCGCTCACCTCCTACGGCACGCAGAAAGCCATGGTCGAGCTCATGCTCGCCGACTACACGCGGCGCGGCATTCTGGAAGGCGTGGGCATCCGCCTGCCGTCCATCGTCGTGCGGCCGTGCAAGCCGAACAAGGCGGCCTCCGGCTTCTTCTCCGGCATCATCCGCGAGCCGCTGGCGGGACAGGAGGCAATCCTGCCGGTGCCGGACAGCGTGCTGCATTGGCACGCCAGCCCGCGCTCGGCGGTCGGCTTCCTGATCCACGCCGCGGGCCTGTCGCGCGCCGCGCTCGGCGACCGCATCAACCTGACCATGCCCGGCGTGTGCTGCACGGTCGGCGAGCAGATCGAGGCGCTCAAGCGCGTCGCCGGCGACAAGGTCGCGGCGCGCATCCGCCGCGCGCCCGACGAGCTGGTGGCACGTATCGTGGCCGGCTGGCCGAGCCGGTTCGATCCGAAGCGCGCGCTGGCGCTCGGCTTCACGGTCGAAAAGAGCTTCGACGACATCATCCGCGCCCATATCGAGGACGAACTGGGCGGGAAGATCGCCTGAGGCTACGCCGGCAGCTCGAAATCGAGCGCAAATGCCGCCCGTCGCCGAGCCGCGTGCAATAGGCGACGATGACGACGCCCTGCGCCAGCCGCGCGGCATTGCCGATGTTGCCTTTGACGTTGAGCGGGCGTCCGAAGGACGACGCCGACACTGGCTCTAGGACAACTCGTCCACATAGAAGAGAAAGAAATGCTGGCCGGCCTCGACGAGCCGCCGACAAGCGCTGACATTCTTGGCAAGCGGGCGGAAGCACCACGATAAACCTACAGCCGCTGCTGCTTGCTCTCCTGTGCAGGCGGGGCGGGTGCAAGGGCGGTTCCCAGCTGCAATATTTCCTTCAGCCGGTTGGCAAACCGCATCGATGGGGCGCCGTCGATGATGTCATGATCCATGCTGATGTTCATATGGATCACCTCACGCTCGACAACTGCGCCGTCGTGCAGCGCAAGCTTTTTCTCGATCGCGCCGACAGTCAACGTCAGCGTCATCGGCGTGATCGGAAGTCCGATCGCAGCGCCCGACGTATGCATGCCGAATGACGTGAGACCCGCCGTGCCGGCGACGCTCTTGAACCAGTAGGGGTTGCGACGAATAAAAAACCACACAATGCGCCTGACGAAGCGGGGAAGGAGGAAGAATTGCAATTCCAGGGCGCTGATCGGGCCTGTTGTTCCCAGCGGCACCTGTTTGGCGACCTGGAGCTCCTTGTGAATTTCCTGCGCGGTCTTCTTTTGCGCCGCGCGCACGATATAGAAAACGGGCTGAGGCTCGCCATCCGCGTCGCGTTCCACCATGAAGGCAAGGTCGACGTCGTCGAAGCTGATCAACCGCGAACGTCCCAGCCGGTACGCTTGCATGCGGGTGTTTTCCGCGAGCGCACAGGCATAACTTTTTGCAATATAGCTGGTGATCGAGACCGCCTCCCCGGTTTGCCGTCGATACTCCGCCAACCTCTCCCTGATTCCCGAGATATCAGCCTCGAACGTGATATGCGCGATCTTCTTGCGCCGACCTTCCGCCAGTATGTCGGCAACGAAATTGCGCAGCGGTGGATAGCGACGGATTTCGGCGGTCGGTTCCGGTGATCGCGACAGGCCGATCAGCTGCGACCACGCAAGCCGGAAGCGATTGCTGTTCTCGTCCTCCACACCCCGCTCCTCTTATTCGTCACTTGATTCCGCCGGCGGCAACACCGTGGCGGGAATCATCTTCCAATTCGCCAGATGCAAGATCGCGGCGCGGCAGCTCGCCTTGCCATGAAAAAGATAAAACATAAGAGGCCTAGCGCTTTCACGCATGATGGACGGGGCAGCCCGTTGGCGGCGCGGCGGTGCCACGCGCCTGCCATTCGCCCGCACGGGCAACGCCCGCGCGCTTCTCGACGATCATCGGCAGGCCGTTGCCGGGCCGCAGCGTCAGCCGGCACACCGGCTGCACGTCCGTGCCGGGCACGAGCCGGAGCCGCAGGCTCTGGCCGAGCGTGGCCAGGCACAGAATGGCTTCGGTCAGCCCGAACGCCATCCCGGCGCAGATGCGCGGGCCGATGCTGAAGGGGACGTACTGAAATTTGGAAATACGTTCGGCGTTCTCGCCAAGGAAGCGCTCGGGAACGAAGTGGTCGGGCCGCTCCCATAGCAGGCGATGCCGGTGCAGCAGCCAGGGCACGACGAAGATCAACGAACCCTTGGGGATCTTCATGTTCTGGAACGACTCGTCCTGCAGCGCTTCGCGCGGCAGGATCGGCACCGGCGGATAAAGCCGCAGCGCCTCCTCGAAGATCGCGCGCGTGTAGACGAGCTTCGCCGCGTCCTGAAACGAAGGCAGCCGGCCGCCGAGCACCGAGGCGATCTCGGCGTGGAACCTGGCTTCCACCTCCGGCACCTGCGAGAGCAGGTACCAGGTCCAGGCGACGCTGTTGGCGGTGGTTTCATGGCCGGCCATGAAGAGCACGGCGACCTCGTTGCGCACCGCCTCGTGCGACAAGGGCGCGCCGGTCTCCTCGTCCTTGGCTTCCAGCAGGCGCATGATGACGGACTGCTCTTCCGTGCCGGCATGCGCGCGGCAACTGGCGATGATGTCGTCGAGCGCCGCGTGCATGCGCTTGATCGCCTTGCGCGTGGCCGCGTTGCGGTAGCGCGGCATCCAGTCGGGCAGGCCGAGCATGGCCATGACATCGACCTGGTCGATCTCGCGCTGATACTCGCTGAACCCCTGCACGATCTGGTGCGCGTAGCGTTTACCGAGCTGGCGGCCGAACAGCGAACGGCTGACGACCTCGGCGGTGAGCTCCGCGCATTCCGACAGGACGTCGATCGTTCCGCCTTCCTGTCCGGCCCAGCGGTCGCGAAACTCGGCGGCGACCTCGACCATGTGCGGCGCATAGGCGGAAAGTCGCGAGATGTGCACGATCGGCGCCACGATCCGCCGGCGCGTGCGCCAGGTCGCGCCGTCGCTGATGAAAAGCCCGTCGCCGAGCAGCGGCTCCAGCGCGTGCCGCATCTGCGGGCTCTTGCGCTCGAAGCTCGCATTCTTCTGGCTGAAGGCGAACTGCACCGATTCCGGACTGTTGCAGACGAAACACTGACGCATGAGGATGCGCGTCGCCGCGAAGTCGGACTCGAACATCGAGTCCTCCCACATCGCGAGGAAATTTCGTCGGCCGATCTGCAGCCGCCGCACCGCCGACGGCGGCTCGGCAAGCCTGGGCGGAAACGGGGGAACAAAGTCGCTCAAAAAAGCCCTCCAGGGGTCCGGCCCGGCGAGCGAAACGATAGCCGAAGCCGCACCGGCCGGAAACCGCCCTGGCCGTCCCTGCTTGCCTTGCAGCCGCCAGGGCTTACATTGCCCGCATGACCTACGTCGACGCCACAGTCGCGCCCCTCCGGAAAACCGGCCAGATCAAGATCCACGGCCCCGCCGCATTCGAAGGGATGCGCAAGGCCGGGCAGCTGACCGCGCGCTGCCTCGATATGCTGACCGAGCATGTCAGGCCCGGCGTGCCGACCGACCGCATCGACAAGCTGGTCTACGACTACGCCATGGACCACGGCGCCCTACCGGCGACGCTGATGTACCGCGGCTACAAGAAGTCCACCTGCACCTCGCTCAACCACGTCGTCTGCCACGGCATTCCGAGCGACAAGCCGCTCAAGGACGGCGACATCGTCAACATCGACGTCACGCTGATCCTCGACGGCTGGCACGGCGATAGCAGCCGCATGTACCCGGTCGGTGAAATCCCGCGCCGGGCCGAGCGGCTGATCGAGGTGACGCACGAAGCCATGATGCGCGGCATTGCGGTGATCAAGCCGGGCGCCACCACCGGCGACATCGGCCACGCCATCCAGACCTTTGTCGAGGCCCAGCACATGAGCGTGGTGCGCGACTTCTGCGGCCACGGCCTCGGCCGCCTGTTCCACGACGAGCCCAACATCGTCCATGTCGGCCGGGCGGGCGAAGGCATCATGCTCAAGCCCGGCATGTTCTTCACGGTGGAGCCGATGATCAATCTCGGCCGTCCGCACGTGAAGGTGCTGTCGGACGGCTGGACTGCGGTGACGCGCGACCGCTCGCTGTCGGCCCAGTTCGAGCACACGATCGGCGTCACCGATGCCGGCGTCGAAGTCTTCACCTTCTCGCCGGCCGGGCTCGACAAGCCGCCTTACAAGCGCGCCTAGCCTTCCCCCTCGCCCCCGCCTTGCAACCGGACTACAATCAGGCCGTGCATACGGGCGGGCGCGGCATGGCGGGCAAATACCAGGCGCAAATCGACGAAGCCGGCGACGGGCTGGCCGAATCCGCGCCGCATTATCACGGCCATCGCGAGCGGCTGCGGGCGCGCTTCCGCGCGGCCGGCCCGGAGTCGGTGAGCGACTACGAGCTGCTCGAACTGCTCCTGTTCCGCGCCATTCCGCAGCGCGACGTCAAGCCGCTCGCCAAGCAGCTGATCGCCAAATTCGGCTCTTTCGCCGAAGTGGTGGCGGCGCCGCGCGCGCGGCTGAAGGAAGCCAAGGGCGTCGGCGACGCCGTGGCCGACGAGCTGATGATCGTGCAGGCGGCGGCGAGCCGGCTGGCGCGCGGCCAGGTGCAAAAGCGGCCGGTGCTGTCGTCCTGGTCGAGCGTGATCGACTATTGCCGCACGGCGATGGCCTACGCGGACAAGGAGCAGTTCCGCCTGCTGTTCCTCGACAAGCGCAACCAGCTCATCGCCGACGAACTTCAGCAGACCGGCACCGTCGACCACACGCCGGTCTACCCGCGCGAGGTAGTCAAGCGGGCGCTCGAATTGTCGGCGACCGCGCTCATCCTCGTGCACAACCACCCGTCAGGCGATCCGACGCCTTCGCGCGCCGACATCCAGATGACGCAAGCGATCGTCGATGTGGCCAAGCCGCTGGGCATCGCCGTGCACGACCACATCATCGTCGGCAAGGAAGGCCACGCGAGTCTGAAGGGCCTGAAGCTGATTTGAGAAAGCCGCTATTGGGAGGTGCGCGACTTTAACCGAGCGTTCACAGAAGTATCGTGAATGCGAATTTGTTTGGTCAATGCACGCGCGGCTTCCACAATGTCGCGCCGACCAAGGCCGTGACGACCAGTGCGAGGCCGGCAATCTGAATCGGCGCCAGCAGCTCGCCGAGGAGAGCCACGCCGAGCCCGGCGGCGACCATCGGTTCGGCATAGGACAACAGCGAGGCATTTGCCGGCCCGATCATCGAGATGGAGATAAAGAAGGCAATCATCGCGAAGGCGTAAAACGCCGCAGCGCCGATGAAACCGACCCATCCGGAACCAGTCCGCGGCAGCATGAACTCACCCTGCGCGGCACAGAGTGCGATCAGCAGCACGCCGGCGACGGCCGCCATATAGAGCGTCACCGGCCGCGAGTCGCCGGCGCGGAAGACGCGGCTGGAGAGGGCGATAACGATGCCGAGCCCGAGCGCGCCGACGAAGGCCAGCCCCACACCCTCGATATCGACATTGCTGCCGCGCGGGTCGAGCGCCAGCGCGAGGCCGACGAAGGCGAGCATGATCGCTGCGATCATCCGCCAGCCGTGTTTCTCCCAGCCGCAGATGCCGAGGATGACGTTGGCGACCAGCGGAAAGAGGAAAAAGACGAGGACGGCCAGCGCTAGTGGGATCACGCCGATGGCGCTGAGCAGTGCCCAGGTATAGATGGCAGTGATGGCGCCGAGCGCGGCGGCCATCCAGCCGTTCGATCCTGGCAAGCCGAGCGGCACGCCGCGCATACGCAGCCAGACGACCAGCACCGCGGTCGGCAGCACGAAGCGAAGCGCCGCTACGGTCAACGGATTGCTGCCGCCCTGATAGGCCATGCTCGCCGAAGTGTTGGCGAGCGCGAAGGCGACGGCGGCGGCCAGCGCCAACGCGCTGCCGGCCCATTCGCGCGATCGGGAGGCAGCGGACATGGCTGGGTTACTTTCTTGACGGCGTGCCCGGCCGTCGGGCCGGGAGCTCTGCGGAAATTTGATGACGGATGAGGAGTCCGGCGTTCGCATTCTTTCTTGCCGTTGAAAATTGAGCTTGATCGAACGCACGCCAGCGGGATGAATCAATTTGCTTCGGTCAAGCTACTCGGTTTTTTGTATTTTTACGACGCTGGAGCCATTCGTACATTGACTTAAGTCACGCCATCGGTCCGTCTCGCGGCGCCTGCAAAGCGACCAGCGGTACGAAACCAGGGTCGCCTTCTGGCGCATCCAGGATGCCGACAGCACCGCTTCAGTTTCAACGCGGCCTTCCACGCGTGACATAGCGGCCTCGCTGCGCTGAGTATTACGCCACGCGCGCGGCACGAGCGGAGCTACTGCCGCACCAGCGTGATCGGGTCCGCCGTCTCCGGCAGGCGGCGCCAGGTCGCGCCGTCGATCTCCTCGAAGCGCCAGGGATTGCCGCGCGCCGGGAGCAGCATCAGCTCGTCGCGGTCGATCCGCCATTGCGTGAAGTTGAGCTGCGCGATGGAGCCGGCGCAGCCGGGCTTCACGCTCAGCGCGAGCGCATCGCCCGAAGGGTTGGCCGTCAGCGTGAACGCGCAAAGGATCGCGTTGCCGCGACGCATCGCCCACTCGCCGGCGAGCTCGGCCGGCGGCTTCGGGGTTGGCCCCGCGGCCGCGGCGTTCTGCAGGAACAGCACGCCGACCCCCGGAGTCGGCGCTTCGTAGATCCCGCTTTCCACTTCGCTGAACTCGACCAGCGATGTGCCTTGCGCATCGAGCAGGCGCAGCAGGTCGTTGTCCGGAAAAATCCAGCCGGCGACGTTGTTCACCAGCGGGAACAGACTGCCGCAATTGGCGTCGAACTCGACCTTGAAGCCGACCGTCGTGCGGTCCTTCCTGAACGTCGCGGTGCAGCGCTTGTCGCGCTCGGCATTGGAGAACTCCCAGCTGCCGAGCACCGCCTGCGCGGAGTCGCCTAAAGCGGGCGGCGCGGGCGGCGTCTGCGCGAGGGCCGAAGCAGCCAGAAAGAGCTGGGCGAATACGAAAATGATGCGAGTCATCGGACGGCGATCTCTCACCTCGTCGTTCCGGGACGGCGCGCAGCGCTGGAACCGGAATGACGGAGAGAATAGCACCGCTTCGCCCGGCCCGCCCGCCTATCTCTTCGGCGGATAGGGCGTTTCCGGCACCGGCGTCAGCGGCGGCTTGCCGGCGGCCCAGGCCAGGATGTTGTCGGCCACGAGCTGGTCCATGGCCGCGCGGGTGGCTTCGCTGGCCGAGCCGAGATGAGGCAGCAGCACGAGGTGCTCCATTTCGATCAGCTCCTTCGGCACCTGCGGCTCCTTCAGGAACACATCGAGCCCGGCGGAATAGATCGTGCGGTCCTTGAGGGCCTGGATCAGAGCCTGCTCGTCCACGACCGAGCCGCGCGCCATGTTGATCACGATACCGCGCGGCCCGAGCGCCTTGAGCACCTCGGCGTTGATCAGGTTCTGCGTCGCGGCGCCGCCCGGCACGATGACCATCAGCGTGTCGACGTCGCGCGCCATGTCGAGGAGCTTCGGGTAGTACTTGTAGCTCACGCCGGCCTGCGGATTGCGGCTGTGATAGACGACCGGCACGCCGAAAGCCTCCAGCCGGCGCGCGATCGCCTTGCCGATGCGGCCCATGCCGACCATGCCGACGGTGCGGTCGCGCAGCGTCGCCTTCGACAGCGGATAAGCCTTCTGCTCCCACTTGCCGGCGCGCACGTAGCGGTCGGCCTGCGGGAACTCACGCACCGTGCAGAGCAGGAGGCCGAGCGCGGTGTCGGCCACTTCCTCGTTCAGCACCTCGGGCGTGTTGGTGACCACGATGCCGTGCGCACCCGCCCATTTGGCATCGATGTGGTCATAGCCGACGCCGAAGCTCGAGATCTGCTCGAGCTTGGGGAAGCGCTGCATGAAACCTGCGTCGATCTTCTCCGCGGTATAGGCGACGGCGATGGCGCGCACCTTGTCGGCGATCGATTTGAGGAACGCCTCCTTGTCGGTCGCGTCGGCCAGGCAATGCAGCGTCACCGGGCCGTCCAGCGCCTTGACGATGACCGGTTTCTTGTTTCCGACGAGCAATACGTCCGGCTTTCCGCCAGCCATGCACAATCTCCTTCAGACCAGGAAGCTTACCGGCTTTTCGACCAGTGACTTGAACACCGCCAGCAATTCGGCGCCGAGCGCGCCGTCCACGACGCGGTGATCGCAGGAAAGCGTAACCGTCATCTGGCTGACGAACCTCACGCTGCCGTCCTCGGCCTCGATCGGCGCGCGCCGCGCGGCGCCCACCGCCAGGATGGTGGCGTGCGGCGGATTGATGATCGCGGCGAACTCGCGCACGCCGTACATGCCGAGGTTCGAGATGGCGCTGGCGCCGCCCTGATACTCGTTGGGCTTGAGCTTCTTGTCGCGCGCGCGCGTCGCGAGATCGCGCATCTCGGCCGAGATGGCGCGCGGCGACTTGGCGTCGGCGTTGCGGATGACCGGGGTGATCAGTCCGCCGTCGAGCGCGACCGCCACGCCGATGTCGGCGCGGGCAAAGCGCAAGGTGCGGTCTTCCGCCCAAACGGCGTTGGCCGCCGGCACGCGCGTGAGCGCCGCCGCCCAGGCCTTGATGATGAAATCGTTGAGCGAGAGCTTGAAGGCGGGTTCGCCGTCGGCGCCCTTCGGCGCGGCGGCGTTGGCCTCCTCGCGCATCGCCATCAGCCGGCCGATCTCGATATCGGCGGTGAGGTAGAAATGCGGAACGGTCTGCTTGGCCTCGACCAGCCGCCGGGCGATGGTCGCGCGCATCGAGTCGAGCGGCACTTCCTCGTAAGGCACACCGTCGAACAGCGCCTTTACCTGCACGGCGCTGGCGCCGGCCGGCATGGCGGCGGCACGCACCGGCGCGGCCTTCTCCACATCGGCGGCCACGATGCGGCCGTGCGGCCCCGAGCCCTTGATCGTCGCCAGATCGATGCCGCGCTCGCCGGCCAGTCGACGCGCCAGCGGCGTGACCGCGTTGCCGCCGATGCGCGCCGGCCCGTGATTGCGCTCCGGCGTGCGCACCTCGCGGAACGGGTCCATGTTGGGATAGGCGAACGAAGCAGCGCTCCGTTCGTCCTCACGCACGCGGAAAGCCGGAGCGGCCTGAGCCGGGGCCGCCGCTTTCGCGGGAGCGAGCGGAGCCTGAGGCGCTGGGGCGCCTGCATTGCCCTTGGCCTGGCTCTGCGGCTCAGCCGCCCCACCCTCGCCCGCGATCACCGCCACCACGGCGCCGACCTTGGCAACATCGCCGACCTGGAAGCGGATTTCGCTCAGCGTGCCGCCGAACGTCGCCGGCACCTCCATCGAGGTCTTGTCGGTCTCGATCTCGAACAGGTTGTCGCCCGGCTTCACGGCGTCGCCGGCCGCCTTGAACCACTTTACGATCTTGCCCTCGGCGACGGTCTCGCCGAGCTGCGGCATCAGGACGTCCATTCACCCACCTCTTGTCCCGGACGCGGTGCAGCGCGAAGCGATGCACCGCAGATCCCGGACCTTCGCAAAGTCCGAACTTTGTGCGGTCCCGGGTCTGCAGCGCACCACTGCGTGCTGCGCTGCGCCCGGGAAAGGCCTCACCACGTCACCGAGATGTACTGCGTCTCGAGAAATTCCTTCATGCCCTCGGCCGCGCCTTCGCGCCCGAGGCCCGACTGCTTGGTGCCGCCGAACGGCGCCGCCGGATCGGAGACGAGGCCGCGGTTGAGGCCGATCATGCCGAAGTCGAGTTTTTCCGATACGCGCATGCCGCGCGAAAGGTCCTTCGTATAGAGATAGGCGACCAGACCATACTCGGTATCGTTCGCACGCTTGATCGCCTCGTCCTCGCTCTTGAAGGTCTGGATGGCGGCGACGGGTCCGAAGATTTCCTCGTTGAACATCTTCGCATCGCTCGGCACATTGGTGACGACGGTGGCCGGATAGAAGAACCCCGGGCCATCCGGCGTCTTGCCGCCGGTCAGCACCTTGGCGCCTTTCGACACCGCGTCGTCGACGAGCTCGACCACCTTGTCGCGGCCTTCCTTGTTCACCAGCGGGCCGACGGCGACGCCCTCGTCGAGGCCGTTGCCCATCTTCAGGCTGGCCATCTTGGCGGTCAGTTTCTTGGCGAATTCGTCGTGCACCTTCTCGTGCACGTAGAAGCGGTTGGCCGCCGTGCAGGCCTCGCCCATGTTGCGCATCTTCGCGATCATCGCGCCGTCGATGGCGGCGTCGATGTCGGCGTCTTCGAACACAAGGAACGGCGCGTTGCCGCCCAGCTCCATCGCCGGCTTGAGAATCTGGTCGGCGGCCTCATGCAGCAGCTTGCGGCCGACCTCGGTCGAGCCGGTGAAGGAGACCACGCGCACGCGCGGATCGTGCAGCATCGCGCTGACCACCTTGCCCGACGAGCGCGACGGGATGACGTTGACCACGCCGGCCGGCACGCCAGCCTCTTCCAGCGCCGGCATCAGCGCCAGCATGGTGAGCGGCGTATCGGAGGCGGGCTTCAGCACCACCGGACAGCCGGCGGCGAGCGCCGGGCCGATCTTGCGCGTCGCCATGGCGGCCGGGAAATTCCACGGCGTCACCAGCACGGCGACGCCGGCCGGCTTGTGCTGCGCGACGATGCGCGCGCCGGAGGCCGGCGCCATCGATATCTGGCCGAGGTTGCGCACGGCCTCTTCCGCGTACCAGCGGAAGAACTCGGCGGAGTAAGCCACTTCGCCGCGCGAGTCGGGCAGCGCCTTGCCGTTCTCCAGCGTGATCAGCTTCGCGAAGCGTTCGGCGTCGCGCATGATCAGCTCGTAGGCCTTGCGCAGGATCTCGGCGCGTTCGCGCGGCTTGCGACCGGCCCAATCGGCGAAAGCGTTCTGCGCGGCGTCGACCGCGGCGATGGCGTCGTCCACGGTCGCGCTGGCGACGGAGGCGATGGTCTTCTCGGTCGCCGGATCGGTTACGTCGAAGCGGCCGCCGTCGGAGGCCTTGCGCCACTTGCCGCCGATCCAGAGGTCGGTCGGGACATTGGCGAGGAGATTTTCGTACATGGCACTACCTCTCAACTTGCTCCGCTCATTCCCGCGAAAGCGGGAATCCAGCGCTGGGTTCCCGCTTTCGCGGGGACGAGCGGACTGTGATTAACCGCCGAGCGACCGCCTCACCGTCTCGACGATGCGCGCCGGCGTCGGCAACACGATGTCTTCCAGGTTGTCGGCGGCCGGCAGCGGAATGTGCGGCGTAGTGATGCGCACCGGCGGGCCGTCGAGATCGTAGAAGGCCTCATCCGCGACGATCGACACGATCTCGGCGCCCCAGCCGCACAGCCGCGGATTCTCCTCCACGGTGAACAGCCGGTGCGTCTTGGCCACCGAGCCGAGGATGGTCTGCGTGTCGAGCGGCACCAGCGAGCGCACATCGACAACTTCGCAGTCGATGCCGTGCTCGGCCGCGAGCGTCTCGGCCGCCTCCAGCGCGCGCGGCACCATCAGCGCCAGCGCCAGAATAGTGGCGTCCTTGCCGGGGCGCAGCACCTTGGCGGTGCCGAGCGTGTCAACGATCTCGCCGTCGGGCACCTCGCCCTTGGTGGCGTAGAGCGACTTGTGCTCGAAGAAGATCACCGGGTCGGGGTCGCGCACCGCGGCGGCCAAGAGGCCGATCACGTCGCGAGGGCTGGACGGCGCCACGACCTTGAGGCCGGGAATCATCATGCACCAGTTCTCGACCGACTGCGAATGCTGCGCACCGAAGCGCGAGCCGGCGCCGTTGCCGGTGCGCACGACCAGCGGACACTTGGTCTGCCCGTTCGACATGTAGCGGCTCTTGGGGAATTCGTTCGCGATGTAGTCGAAGCACACCGCGATGAAGTCCGAGAACATGATCTCGGCGATCGGCTTGAGGCCGGTCATCGCCGCGCCCATGGCGGCGCCGAGGATCGCCTGCTCCGAGATCGGCGTGTCGCGCACGCGCAACGGGCCGAACTGCTCGTACAAGCCCACAGTCGCCTTGAACACGCCGCCGGCCTTGGCCACATCCTCGCCGAGGAACACGACGTCCTTGTCGCGCTCCATCTCCTGCGCGATGCCGCGGATCACCGCGTCGCGATAGGTGATTTCCGCCATGTCAGTTCCTCCAGGCCCAGCCGCCGTCGGCGTAGACGTCTGTGGTCAGGATATCGACCGGCGGGATCGGCGCGGCCTTGCAGACCTCGGTCGCGTCATCGACCATCTTGCGCACTTCGGCGTCGATCTTGGCGGTGACGGCCTCGCCGATGCCGAACTGCTTGAGCCGCTCGCGATAGACCTTGATCGGGTCGCGCTCTTTCCACTTTTCGAGTTCGCCTTCGGGGCGATACTTCGCCGGGTCGGCGCGCGAATGGCCCGAGTGACGGTAGGTCAGACACTCGATCAGCGACGGGCCGTTACCGGCGCGCGCCTTGTCGAAGGCGGCCTGCGCCGTGCGGTAGACCACGTCGGCGTCGTTGCCGTCGATGACGATGCGCTCGAGGCCGTAAGAGGCGGCGCGGTCGGCGGCCGGATGCGGCACCGCCGTCACGTCGCCGATCGGGGTATATTCCATGTAGAGGTTGTTCTCGCAGACGAAGATCACCGGCAGCTTCCAGACCGCCGCGAAGTTCAGCGCCTCGTGGAAGGCGCCGATATTGGTGGTGCCGTCGCCGAAGAAGCAGACCGAGACGTCCTTGTCGCCCCTGTACTGCGCGCGCCAGGCTGCGCCGCAGGCGATCGGCAGGTGCGCGCCGATGATGGCGTAAGAGCCCATCACGCCGTGCTCCTCCGAGGTGAGGTGCATGGAGCCGCCTTTGCCGCGCATCAGGCCGTTGTCGCGCTGCATCAGCTCGCCCAGCACCTTTTCGACCGAGACGCCGCGCGCCAGCGTGTGCGCGTGGCCGCGGTAGGTGCAGAACGACAGGTCGCCCTTGCGCATGGCGCCGGCAAAGCCCGCCGCCACCGCTTCCTGCCCGAGCGAAAGATGGCTCGTCCCCTTCACCAGGTTCTGCAGGAAGAGGTCGAAGGCGCGTTGCTCGGCCTCACGGATGACGACCTGGGTCCGGTACAGCTCGAGGCGCTTTTCCTCGCCGATGTCGTCGTTGAGGCCGGGATTGGCCGAGGCGGCCGCCCGATCCTTCGCAGTAGCCATGGATGTTCCTCGAAAGCGGGTTTTTCAATTTTGGTGCCGGAACTTAGCCCCGAAGTTCGGGCGACCGCAACCGTTCCCTCTCATGCCCGGCATGCAGCTTCGACGCACGGAAAAAGCTATTCCCGTGGGCCCTCGACCACCCCTTCGCTGGTGGTGCGCTTGCCCAATTGCCGCTCACGGTAGAGCAGGTAGAGTCCGGAGCCGATGACCATGCTGGCGCCGGCAATGGTCCAGCCGTTGGGCACGTGGGCGAAGATCAGGTAGCCCAGAATCACCACCCAGATGAGCTGCGTATAGATGAAGGGCGCGAGCACCGAAGCCGGCGCAATGCGGTGCCCGGCGATCAGGCAGAAGTGGCCGAGGCTGCCGAGCACGCCGGTCGCCAGCAGCAGCAGCGCGGTCAGCCAGTCCGTCGGCGCCTGCCAGACGAAGGGGATGACCGGCAGCATGATCAGCGCGCCGATGGCGTTGTTATAGAACAGCGACGTCTGGTTGGAGTCGACGCGCGAGACGATGCGCGTGATCACCGCGTAGATGCCGTAGCAGGTCGTCGCCGCGAGTGAGAGCAGCGCGGCCGGATGCACGGCGCCGAAACCGGGCCGCGTGATTACCAACACGCCGGCAAAGCCGAAGCAGATCGCGCTCCAGCGCCGCCAGCCGAGCCGTTCGCCGAGGAGCGGGCCGGAGGCGATGGCGACGATGAAGGGGAACGTGAAGATGATGGAGAGAACCTCGTCGAGCTGCATGAAGCGCAGCGCGAGGAAGTTCAGCAGCGTCGAGGCGACCAGCAGCACCGCCCGCACCACCTGGAGCTTCAGGTTCCGCGTATAGAGCAGCGCCGGGTGGGTGATCGGATTGGAGACGAACAGCGTCAGCACGAAAGCGCCGGTATAGCGGGCCCAGACGATCTGCAGCACGGCCATGCTCACACTGAGATATTTCGCGGTGGTGTCGAGCACGGCAAACAGCCCCACCGCCGCGCACATCAATCCGATTCCGGCCAGGCGCTGGCGCCGCTGCCGGGCGAGCTCGATCGGGCTGGTCTCAGGGCTGGTCATCGCGGCTGGGCTGGCTCGGCGCTGCGCGCTGGTATACTGATCTTACAGGGGAATGAGCAGCCTCCCCAGCGAGATGGCAGCCATCCATCCGGGTGTCTGGCTGGTCTCCAACGAAGGGCGGCGGATGGCTGTCTCGGCTCTGATCATCTTTCTGCTGACGGCCTTTTTCGGCGGGATCGTGACGGGCCTCGCCGGCTTCGCCATGGGCCTGGTGGTTTCCGGCGTCTGGCTGCACATCCTCACTCCGGCCGAAACCGCCGTGCTGATCGCCGGCTACGGGCTCATTACGCAGCCTTACAGCATATGGCGGCTCAGGCACGCCCTGAACTGGCGCGCGGTGGCGCCTTTCGTGCTGGGCGGCATCGTCGGCGTGCCGATCGGCACCTACCTGCTGACCTACGCCGACCCGGACTACCTGCGGACGGGCGTCGGCGTGCTGCTGATCGCCTACAGCACCTATTCGCTGGCGCGCCCCCATCTCAAGCCGATGCACGCGAGTTTCCCGGTGGAAACCGTCGTCGGCTTCTTCAACGGCATCCTCGGCGGGCTGACCGGACTGTCCGGCCCGATCATCACCATGTGGTGCGCGCTGCGCGGCTGGCCGAAGGACATGCAGCGCTCGGTCTATCAGCCGGTGATCCTCTCGGGCTTCGTTCTGACCATGATTTCCTTCGCCGTTTCCGGAAAAATCACCTGGGAGGTGGCGCGGATCTACAGCTACGGCGTGATCCCGCTGGCGGCGGGCGTGTGGCTCGGCCTCAGACTTTACGGCCACCTCGACGAGGCCGCCTTTCGCAAGATCGTCCTGGTGCTGCTGCTCCTGTCCGGGCTGGCGTTGATCGTACCGTTCTACTGAGGTAGTATTCGATACGCGGGGCCTGCGACGGTCGCCCCGATCCTTCCAAGGCTTGCGAGCCCAAGCACCGTCTCCTTCGTTCACGGAGGGGACCCGATGCTGCTTGCACTTTAGCCAATCAACGCAACAGAGCTCCGGGGACCGAGCCGCCTCCCCGTCAGATGGCATTCATCCAAGCGCTGCGCCCTTTCGCTTTGGGAGCGATCGCTATGGATACAATGAACATCGGTCTTTTTCTCGTCGCGACTTTTCTCGGCGGCTTTACCAGCGGCCTGACCGGCTTCGCCGCCGGCCTGGTGGTATCCGGCATCTGGCTGCACATCATCACGCCGTTGCAAACGGCTGTACTGATCGCGGCCTTCGGCATGGTCAACCAAGCCTATGGAATCTGGAAGGTCCGCCGTGCATTGCAGTGGCGGCGGATCCTCCCGTTCGTTATCGGCGGCGCGGTCGGCGTGCCGCTCGGCGCATATCTGGTGACCTATCTCAACCCACTGCACGTGCGCACGGGCGTCGGCGGCGTGCTCATCGCCTACAGCATCTACAACCTGGCACGGCCAAGCTTGCCACCGATCAAATCCGGTCCCGCCGCGGATGGCGTTGTGGGCGTCTTCAACGGTCTGCTCGGCGGTCTCACCGGCCTCGGCGGCGTCATCAGCACGATCTGGTGCCAGCTCGGCGGCGGACCGAAGGACGCGCAGCGCGCGATCTTTCAGCCGGTGCTGTTCCTCACCATGACGATGACCACGGCGACCTTCGCGGCCTCCGGACATCTCATCCACGCCGAAATCCTCCGGCTTTTCGTGCTCGGCTTGCCGGCGCTGCTCGTGGGCTTGTGGGCCGGCGTCACGCTCTACGGAAAGCTCGACGATGCGGCGTTTCGCAAAGCCATTCTCGTCTTGCTGCTGATATCCGGATTGTCGCTGGCCCTGCCGCCATTGGTTAGAGGCTTGTCCGCGATGATCCACTGAGTTAAATTTCGTTCGCGGGGCCTGCGACGGTCGCCCCGATCCCCAAGGCTTGCGAGCCCAAGCACCGTCTCCTTCGTTCACGGAGGGGACCTATGCTGTCCGCGAGCTACTCGCTCTCACCGCTTCAACTCTGGAACGCGATCGCGACGCCCGAGGCGCCGGTGATCGTCGACGTGCGGCGGCGCGATGCCTACGACTCGTCGCCGCACCTGCTGCCAGGCGCGCTCTGGCGCGACGCCGCCGCGGCGACGCAATGGGCGGACGACTTCGGCCGTGCGCCGCTGGTCGTCGCCTGCAAGGCCGGCCACGAGATGAGCCAGATGGCGGCCGCGCAGTTGCGCGCCGGCGGCCACGATGTCCGCGTGCTGGAAGGCGGCTACGCGGCCTGGGCCGAAGCCGGCCTGCCCTTCGTCGCCAAAGCCGGGCTCGAACGGCTGGCGCCGCAGCGGCCAAGCCTGTGGGTGACCCGCCGCCGGCCGAAGATCGACCGCATCGCCTGCCCCTGGCTGATCCGCCGCTTCCTCGACCCGCAGGCGCGCATCCTGTTCGTCGATCCGGACCAGGTTCTCACCGTCGCACGCGAAAGCGGCGCCGTGCCCTTCGACATCGAAGGCGTCGAACTGAGCCACGCGGGCGAGCGCTGCAGCTTCGACACCATGCTGCAGCTGTTCGGCCTCGAGGCCGAGCCGTCGCTCGCGCGCCTCGCGCTGATCGTGCGCGGCGCCGATACCGCCCGTCCCGACATCGCAGCGGAAGCGGCCGGGCTGCACGCCGTCTCGCTCGGCCTGTCGGCGCTTGCCGGCGACGACGACCATGGGCTGCTCGAGCGCGGTTTCATGGTCTACGATGCCTTCTTCGCGTGGCTGCGCTTTGCCGCCGGCGAACGGCACAACTGGCCCGCCAAGGCGGCGTAACAACATGACGACGATGACGTCTATCGACGGGCACGCGCAGCCGACCTTCGGCGAGGCCTTCAAGGTCTGGCTGAAGATCGGCTGCATCAACTTCGGCGGTCCGGCCGGCCAGATCGCGATGATGCATCGCATCCTGGTCGAGGAGAAGAAGTGGATCGACGAGCCGCGCTACCTGCACGCGCTGAACTTCTCGATGCTCCTACCGGGTCCGGAAGCGACCCAACTCGCGACCTATGTCGGCTGGCTCCTGCACGGGGTGCGCGGCGGCCTTGCCGCCGGCATCCTCTTCGTGCTGCCCGGCGCCTTCGTGATGCTGGGCTTGAGCTTGCTCTACACCTACGGGCGCGGCGTGAGCGCGATCGACGGCGCGTTGTTCGGCATCAAGGCGGCCGTGCTGGTGATCGTGGTCGAGGCGCTTATCCGCATCGGCAAGCGCGCGCTGAAAACCTGGCTGATGGCGCTCCTCGCCGCCCTGGCCTTCGTCGGCATCTTCTTCCTCGACCTGCCCTTTCCGCTGATCGTCGCCGCCGCCGCGCTCACCGGCTTCGTGGTGGCGAAGGCGCGCCCGGACCTGATCGGAATCAGCAGCGTTGCCGACACGGTCCTCGATCACGGCAATGGCCGATGGCGGCGCGCGGCTCTCGCACTTGCGGTCGGCCTGACGCTCTGGTGGGCGCCGGTCGCAATCGCGGCGCTCGCGCTCGGTCCGCAGCATGTGCTGGTGGCGATCGGCTTGTTCTTCTCCAAGCTTGCCGTCGTCACCTTCGGCGGCGCCTATGCGGTGCTCGCCTACATGGCGCAGCAGGCGGTCGACAGCTACGGCTGGATGACGGCGCCGGAAATGGTCGACGGCCTCGGCCTCGCCGAGACGACGCCCGGGCCGCTGATCCTGGTCACGCAGTTCGTCGGCTTTCTCGCCGCCTTCCGCACGCCGGAGCCATTTTCGGCGCTCACCGCCGGGCTCGTCGGCGCGGCGCTGACGACCTGGGTCACCTTTGTGCCGGCAATCCTCTGGATCTTCGCGGGCGCGCCGTTCATCGAGAATCTGCGCGGCAACCGCCGGCTCGCCGGCGCGCTCGCCGCGATCACGGCGGCCGTCGTCGGCGTCATCCTCAACCTGTCGGTCTGGTTCGCGCTGCACGTCCTGTTCGGCGATGTGACGGAGCACCGTGCCGGCTGGCTGCGCTGGTATTCGTTCGATCCGCTCGCGCTCGACAGGCAGGCGGCAATGCTCGCCGCCGTCGCGGCCGTGCTCGCTTTCCGCTTCCACCGCGGCCTGATCGAGGTGATCGTCGTGATGGCGCTGCTCGGGATGGTGGCGCGGCTCTAGCCCTAGCGCTCGCGCCGCAGCGCGCTCTCGTGCCAGCGGCGCAGCAGGAAATGCGACAGCGCCGACAGCGCGAAGAAGATCGCGACGCCGGCGAGCGACAGCAGCAGCAGCGCCGCGAACATGCGCGGAATGTTGAGCCGGTAACCCGACTCCGCAATGCGGTAGGCCAGGCCCGAGCCGGCGCCGGCGGAGCCGGCCGCGATCTCGGCCACCACCGCGCCGATCAGCGACAGCCCGCCGGCGATGCGCAGGCCGGCCAGCATCTGCGGCAGCGCCGCCGGCAGCTTCAGGTGCCACAGCACCTGCCAGCGCGTCGCCTTGTAGAGCTCGAACAGCGCCAGCAGATTGTGGTCGACCGAGTTGAGGCCGAGCGTGGTGTTGGCGAGCACCGGGAAGAACGCGACGATCCAGGCGCAGGCGAGCACCGCCAGCGGTTGCGGCAGGTAGATCAGCAACAGCGGCGCGATGGCGACGATCGGCGTCACCTGCAGGATGACCGCGTAGGGGTAAAAGGAATACTCGATCGCCCGCCACTGGTTGAAGACGACGGCCCAGACGATGCCGCCGATGGCGGCGAGCAGGAAGCCTTCGATTGTCAGCGTGAGCGTCACCAGCAGCGACTGAAAGAGCAGCCCTGCGTCGACGACCAGCGTCGCCAGCACGAGCCCCGGTCCCGGCAGGACGTAGGGCGGAATGGCGAAGCCGCGCACGACCAGGTCCCAGGCCAGCACGAGCAGGGCCAGTACAACCAGCGGCATCAGGACGCGGAGCGCGCGCTCGCTCATGAGCCGCCTCCTGCCATCGCCGCGCGCAGCGCCTCGCCGACCTGCCGGCAGAGCGCGCCGTACTCCGCCGAAGTGCGGAATCGCTCGTCGCGCGGATAAGGGGCATCGATCGCGATCTCGGCAAAGACGCGGCCCGGGCGCGGCGTCATCACCACGATGCGCTGCGCGAGGAACACCGATTCGAACACCGAATGGGTGACGAAGACCACCGTGCAGCCGGCGTCCTGCCAGAGCGCCAGCAGGTCGTTGTTCAGCCGGAAGCGCGTGATC
Organism: Pseudolabrys sp.; assembly: GCA_046292265.1. GTDB lineage: Bacteria > Pseudomonadota > Alphaproteobacteria > Rhizobiales > Xanthobacteraceae > Pseudolabrys. The sequence goes on from JBKBRE010000002.1 coordinate 63,783, forward strand.
TCGTCGAGCGCGGCGAAAGGCTCGTCCATCAGCAAGAGGTCCGGCCCCGTGACCAGCGCGCGCGCGATCGAGGCGCGCATTTTCATGCCGCCCGACAGTTCGCGCGGGAACGCCTGGGCGAAGTCGGCAAGCCCGACGCGCGCCAGCGCGCGCGCGACGGCTTCGCGTGCGGACGTCTCGCCGGCATGCGCGAGCGTCAGGGGCAGCCGCACGTTGCCGGCGACGTCGGCCCAGGGCATCAGCGTCGGTTCCTGGAACACGAAGCCGACACCGCCCGCGCCCGTGTCCGGCCGCGTGACGGCGCCGTTCGAGGCGGCGCCCAGGCCGGCGAGGATGCGCAGCGCGGTCGACTTGCCGCAGCCGGACGGCCCGAGCAGCGCCACGAACTCGCCGGCGCGCACGTCGAGATCGAAGCCGTCGAGCGCCACGGTGCCGCTGTCGAACGTCTTGCCGACGCCGCGCAGGGAGACGATGGGGTTGGTGTGGTGGGAAGGCTGCGCCATCTGCCTCGTCATGCCCGGCTTTATGCCGGGCATCCACGTCTTGCTGACGCGCCAAAGTAATGACGTGGATGGCCGGGACAAGCCCGGCCATGACGAAAAGTAGCTACTTCGGCCGCCGCTCCGCGCCGACGCCTTTGTTGACGAACTGAAGCGTATAGGCGCGCTTGTAGTCGAGCGAGCCCTTCACCACGCCGGCGCGCACCATCTTGTCGAAGAAGTTCTTCCAGTGCGCGTCGGTCATGGCGCCGATGCCGAGCTTCACCGCGTCACCCGAATCGACGATGCCGTATTCCTTCATCTTGGCGGTCGAATAGGCGAGCAGCGCGTCGCTCATTTCCGGATTGTGCTTCTTGATCAGCGCGTTGCCGGGCCGGCTGTCGCCGTACAAGTAATTGTACCAGCCGATCGCCGAGGCATCGACGAAGCGCTGCACCAGGTCGGGCTTCTTTTCGACCAGTTCGCGCCGCGTCTCGATCAGCGTCGAATAGGCGTTGAAGCCATGGTCGGCGAGTAGGAACACCTTCGGCTTGAAGCCGGCCTGCTGCTCGATGGCGAAGGGCTCGGAGGTGACGTAGCCCTGCATCGCCGAATTCCTGTCGGCGAGGAACGGCTGCGGATTGAAGGTGTAGGGCTTCACCTTCCTCTCGTCGAAGCCGAAGTCGGCCTTCAGCCACTGGAAGTAGCTGACGATGCCCTCCTTCGAGACGAACAGCGTGAGCTTCTTGAGGTCCTCGAGCTTTTCCGCCGTGCCCGGATGGGCGATGAGCACCTGCGGCTCCTTCTGGAAGCTCGCCGCGACCGCAACGGTCGGGATGTTGTTCTCGACCGCGTCGAAGGACTGCAGCGAGTTGGCGCTCATGAAGAAGTCAATTCTGCCGGCCGGCAGCAGGATGCGGTTGTTCACGTTCGGCCCGCCGGGCACGATCTCCACGTCCAGCCCGAACTTCTTGTAGGTGCCGTCGGCGACCGCCTGGAAGTAGCCGCCGTGCTCGGCCTGGGCCACCCAATTGGTGCCGAAGCGGACCTTGTCGAGCGGCTGCGCCTGCGCTGCACCCGCGGCGAAACAACCGATCACCAAACCGAGAAATTTCTTCATCGTTTCACTCTGTCATTGACGCCGGACCGGCGCCACCCCGGCCCCGCGCGCGAAATCCTGTGCGGCCGTTCGCGTCGTCATTGGCGAAGACCGACATTTCCCTTGCGCCAGGATATCTTATTCATTCTAACTTGCACCGCCGGCGGCGTCCGGGCCACCGAGGCGGGATTTCGGAAATGGCGTCCATGGATTATGCCTGTTGCGTCACGCAAATTCCGTGTCGGTTGCGTGAATTCGGGCGGGCATCGCTGATCCTGCTTGCCCTTTCCCTGGCCTCCGAGGCGGCCCATGCGGCCGGCGGCGCCTTTGCGGTCGATGACGTGGAGGTCGGCAAGCCCGGGGACTGCAAGGTCGAGACCTGGGCTTCCTTCGCCACCAACCACGACTTGACCGCCGTAGTGTCTCCAGCCTGCGTGGTCAATCTCGGCATCCCGGTTGAGGTCGGCGCCGCTTTTTCGCGCGGCCGCAGCGACAGCGTCTGGACCACCTCCGGCGGTCCGAAGGCGAAGGTCAATATCATCCCGGTCGAAACCGGCAGGCTCGGCGTCGGCCTGGCCGGCTCTGCCGGATGGGATTTCGGCAACGGGCAGTACACCGGCAATCTCATCTACGTGCCACTCACCTATCAACTGCGCGAAGGCTTCCGCATCAATTTGAACGGCGGCTGGCAATATGACGCGGTCAACCGGCTGAACTACGCCTATTGGGGCGCGGGTTTCGAGTGGAATTTCGTGAAGCCAGTGACACTCATTGCAGAGGTCTTCGGATTTCACGGCAAGCTGCCGGCGGTCGACGAAGACGAGCCGCCGGCGCCACGCGCCATTCGCGAGCCGCGCAGCCAGGTCGGCCTGCGCTTTACGCCGGAAGAGAACATCGACATCGACCTGATCTGGGGCCGCAACATCACCGGCGAAAACGCCCACTGGATGACGCTCGGCCTTAATCTGCGTTTCTGAATTCAGCCGACGGGCGAGGCAGGCAACAGCGTCTGCGGCATCGTGTACGTCGAGCGCAACCGGGCAGCGGCGATCCGGCGTGCATGAATACTCGCAGCTAACCAAGATCTTGAACGGCCGCGCCAATTGCACCGCGCCGGACCACGCCGCGCCGAAGGCACGCTCTGCCCGATAGTTGCGGGCGAAACCCCTCCCCGGAGGAGTGGACGGCTTGCCTTCCCGCCGCGGTTTTGCATTGATTGCTGGCAATCAGAACGCGCGGCCGTCAGCTGCCTGCGGCGGAACCGCCAACCCTCGGGAGGACGCACATGTCGCTTGCCAAACTTCTGCTGACCGCCGCTGTCGCGACGGCGCTTTCGACCGCCGGCGCCGCCGCTCAAACCGAGATCAAGTTCGGCCACGTCGGCGCGCCCGGCTCGCTGTTCGCGCAATCGGCGGAACTGTACGCCCAGCGCGTCAATGCCAAGCTCGGCACCAAGGCCAAGGTCGTGGTCTATGGCTCGAGCCAGCTCGGCAGCGACGGCGAACTGTTGAAGAAACTCAAGCTCGGCACTGTCGATCTGGCCCTGCCGTCGACCGTGATGACCTCGGTCGCACCGGAATTCGGCGTATTCGAGATGCCCTATCTGGTGCAGGACCGCGGTCACGCCGCCCGCATCTCCGACGCTGTGACCCGCCCGATCCTCGGGCCGATCGCCGAGAAGGCCGGCTACCGGATCCTCGGCGTCTGGGAGAACGGCTACCGCGAGATCACCAACAGCAAGAAGCCGATCGTGAAGCCGGAGGACCTGCAGGGCATCAAGCTGCGCGTGCCGGGCGGCGTCTGGCGCGTGAAGATGTTCAAGGCCTATGGCGCCAGCCCAAGCCCGATGGAACTCAAGGAAGTGTTCGTGGCGCTGCAGACCGGCGTGATGGACGGCCAGGAAAACCCGCTGACGCAGATCTATTCGCAGAAGTTCCAGGAAGTGCAGAAATACCTGTCGATGACCGGCCACGTCTACACGCCGGCCTATCTGACCGCCGGCGCGAGCTGGTCGCGGCTGCCGGCCGACGTGCAGAAGATCCTTGCCGACACCGCCAAGGAGGTCGAGCCCGATATTCTCAAGCTCGCCGCCAAGCTCGACAGCGAGCTCATCGACAAGATGAAGGCCTCCGGCATCCAGGTGAACCAGGCCGACAAGGCCGCCTTCGTCGCCGCCAGCAAGGCGGTCTACGAGGAGTTCGCCAAGGAAGTGCCGACCGGCAAGGAGCTCATCGACAAGTCGCTGGCGCTCGCCAAGGGCTCCTGAGCGGATGATCGGGGCGCCGGGCCGCACAAGGCCCGGCGCGCTTTTTTTGTCTTTCCTTCCGCTCCGGCCGGCTCGCTCTCATGACCTTCACCAGGCTTCAACACGCCTACGATCGGGTGCTCGAAGTGATCGCCGCCGTGCTGATGGCCGCGGTCGCGATGATCATCGTCGCCGGCTTCGTCTTCCGCTGGGCCGGCTATGCGCTCGTCTGGTATGACGAAGTCGGCGCCATTTCGCTGTGCTGGCTGACCTATTACGCCGGCGCCCTGGCCGCCTTGCGCGGCGCCCATATCGGCTTTCCCGGCCTGGTGAACGCGCTGCCGCCCGACTTGCGCGTGGCCGCAACCTTGCTGGCTTCCGCCATCACGATCTGCTTCTTCGCCCTGCTCGCCTGGATGGGCCTTGCCGTGGTGCAGATCCTCGCCGGCGACACCCTCGTGTCGCTGCCCGGTGTATCGCTTCAGGTGACGCAATCGGTGATCCCCATCACCGCGGTCCTTTTCGTCATTGCGGAACTGCTACGCCTCCCCGACCTGCTGCGCGAGGCCCGCCGCGGCCCGCTGATCGATCACGAGCTCAAGGAAGCGCTCGAATCCGTCGGCGTCGATCCCGAGGAGGCGGCCGAGAAAGTGCGCCAGTCATGACCATTGCTCTCATGCTGATCGGGATGTTTGCGCTGGTGCTGATCAATGTACCGGTCGCGGTCGCGCTCGGCGTGGTCGCCGTCGTCGCGATCTGGGTCGCGCAAGGGACGCACATGCTGCCGAATGCGGCGCTGGTGATGTTCGAGGGCGCCACCAATTTCCCGCTGCTGGCCGTGCCGCTGTTTGTCTTGGCCGGCGGCATCATGAACGCGTCCACCATTTCGCGCCGCCTGATCAATCTGGCGACCGCGCTGCTGGGCTTCATCCGCGGCGGCCTGGCGATGGTCACGGTCGGCGCTTCGATGTTCTTCGCCGAGATTTCCGGCTCGGCGGTCGCCGGCGTCGCCGCGCTCGGCACGCTGCTGATCCCCGCCATGAAGGCGCGCGGGTATTCCAAGGAATTCGCCGCGGCGATCTCGTCCTCGGCCTCCAGCCTCGCCATCATCATCCCGCCGTCGATCCCGATGATCCTCTACGCCGCCATGGCGGAGGAATCGGTGGTGAAGATGTTCGTCGCGGGCTTCGTTCCGGGTCTGCTCGGCGGGCTCGGCCTGATGGGCCTGAGCTACTATTACGCGCGGAAGAACAATTTTCCGGTCGAGCAGAAATTCCAGCTGTCCCGTCTCGCGCAGGCGACGCGCGAAGCCGCCTGGGCCCTGATGTTGCCGGTGATCATCCTCGGCGGCATTTTCGGCGGTTTCGTCACCGCCACCGAAGGCGCCGCGCTCGCCGTCGTGGCGGCGCTCGCCATTTCGATCTTCGTCTATCGCGACCTCAATTTCAGATCCCTGTATCGCGCGCTGGTCGACTCGGCGATGCAGACTGCAGTGGTGATGCTGCTGGTGGCGTCGTCCGCGCTGGTCGGCGTCTTCCTGACCGAAAGCCAGTTGCCGCAGAACCTCGCCAAGTCGATCGTCAGCTTCACCAGCAATCCCTACATGGTGCTGCTTCTGCTCAACATCTTCTTCCTGATCTTGGGTATGTTCCTGCATTCGGCGGCGGCGATCATTCTCACCGTGCCGATCGTGATGCCGCTGGTGCACCAGGTCGGCATCGACCCGGTGCATTTCGGGCTCGTGCTCACCCTCAACCTCGCCATCGGCCAGCAGACGCCGCCGGTCGCATCGGTACTGATCGCGGCATGCTCGATCGCCAAGTCGGACATCTGGGCGACGACCAAGGCCAATCTCGGCTTCATCGGCGTGCTGATCGGCGTGCTGATGCTGTGCAGCTACGTGCCGTGGTTCTCGCTGGTGCTGATCCGCGTCTTCTACGGCGGCTAGACCGCCTCAAGGTCATGCCCGGATGCCGCCTCGACGCTCATCGCCAGCACCCGCGCGACGTGCAGCGGCTCACGCCCGCTGCCGTCGGCGATCTGGTGGCGGCAGGAGGTGCCGTCGGCCACCACCAACGCATCGTCCGGCGTCTTGCGCACCGCCGGCAGCAACGACAGCTCGGCCATCTTGAGCGAGACGTCGATGGTGGAGGCGTCGTAGCCGAACGCGCCGGCCATGCCGCAGCAGCTCGATTCCACCGTCTCCACGGAAAGCTCCGGCACCAGCTTGAGCACGCTTTCCACCGCGCCCATGGCGGCGAAGGACTTCTGGTGGCAGTGGCCGTGCAGCAGCGCCTTCTTCGGCAGCGGCGCGAGCGGCAGGTTCAACACGCCCTGCTTCTGCTCGCGCGCGAGGAATTCCTCCAAGAGCAGCGCGTTCGCCGCCAGCGCCTCGACCGTCTCGCCTTTGAGCAGGGCCGGCAGCTCGTCGCGGAACGTGAACAGGCAGCTCGGCTCCAGTCCGACCACCGGCACGCCGCGCGAAACGAAAGGCGCGACCGCATCGAGCGTGCGCTGCATCTCGGCGCGCGCCTCATCGATCAGGCCGGCGGAAAGGAACGTGCGGCCGCAACAGAGCGGACGGTCATTGCCGTCCTTGGGCTGCGCGGCGTGGACATGATAGCCGCCGGCCAGCAGCACGTTCATGGCGGCGTCGATGTTCTCGCGCTCGAAGTAGCGGTTGAAGGTGTCGGCGAACAGCACCACCTCGCGCGCCGGCGCCTTGTTCTCGGCGCCGCGGTAGCGCCAGTCGGAGCGGTCGCGATAGATGTCCTTGCGCCATTTGGGCAGGCTGCGGCGCGCCGAGAAGCCGGCGAAAAGCTCCGAGGCGCGGCGCAACACCGGGCTGTCGTTGCGCAGGTTGAACCAGGAAGGGTGACGCGCCGCGAACGGCGCGTAGCGCGGCAGGTAGCCGATCAGCCGGTCGTGCAGTGACAGGCCGCGTTTCTTCACGCGCGCCGCCTGCACCTCGATCTTCATGCGCGCCATGTCGACGCCGGTCGGGCACTCGCGCCGGCACGCCTTGCAGGAGACGCACAGGCTCAGCGTCTCGGCCATTTCGTGCGAGGCCAGCGCGTCGCGCCCGAGCTGGCCGGTGATCGCCAGCCGCAGCGTGTTGGCCCGCCCGCGCGTGACGTCGCGCTCGTCATGGGTGACGCGGTAGCTTGGACACATCACGCCGCCCGCGAGCTTGCGGCAGGCGCCGTTGTTGTTGCACATCTCGACCGCGCCCTGGAAACCGCCGCCGCTGCCGGGATAGGCCGACCAGTCGAGATGCGTCTTGAGCTCGATGCCCTGATAGTCCGGCTTGTAGCGAAACAGCGAGCGGTCATCGAACTTCGGCGGCCGCACCACCTTGCCGGGATTGTAGAGGCCGTTCGGATCGAAGCGGTCCTTCACCTCCTCGAAGGCGCGGGCCAGCCGCGCGCCGAACATCGGCTCGTTGAACTCCGAGCGCACCAAGCCATCGCCGTGCTCGCCGGAATGCGAGCCCTTGTACTCGCGCACCATCGCGAAGGCTTCCTCCGCGATGCCGCGCATGGCATGGACGTCCTTCTCCAGGCGCAGGTTGAGGATCGGCCGCACGTGCAGGCAGCCGGAGCCCGCGTGCGCGTACCAGGTGCCGCGCGTGCCGTGCTTTTCGAAGATCGCGGTCAGGCGGCTGGTGTATTCGGCGAGATGCTCGAGCGGCACCGCGCAATCCTCGACGAAGGAGACCGGCTTTCCCTCCTCCTTCATCGACATCATGATGTTGAGGCCGGAGGTGCGCACCTCGGTGATGGCGGCCTGCAGCTCCGGGTTCAGCACCTCGACCACGCCGCCCCATTTGGCGCCCGTGTTGTTCCAGGAGAAACCGAGGTCGCCGACCAGCTCCTTGAGCTGGCGCAGGAGGCGCAGGTTCACCTCGTGGTCCTCGTCGCCGAACTCGACCAGCAGGATCGCTTCCGGCGCCTCGCGCACGAATTTTTCCAGCGTCGGCTGGAAAATCGGGATCTTGCGCGCGAGCTCGATCATGGTGAGGTCGATCAATTCGACCGCGATCGGCTTCAGCCGCACCAGGTGCTGCGCGGCGTTCATCGCCTCGTAGAAGCTGCCGAAATGCACGGCGCCGACCGCGCGGCGGCCGAGCAACGGCGACAGCTTCAATTCGATGCGGGTGGAGAAGCCGAGCGTGCCTTCCGAGCCGACCAGGAGGTGCGCGAGATTGACGTCGTTCTTGCCTGGCAGCAGCGCGTCGAGATTGTAGCCGCCGACGCGGCGCTGGACCTTGGGGAAGCGCGCCTCGATCTCGTTGGCCTCGCGTGCGCCGATGGCGAGCAGGTCCTTGACCAGCGGCCGCAGCGGCGCCGGAATGTCATTCAGGTTGCCGCCGATCCGGCCGAAATGCGCAAGGGTGCCATCGGCCAGAACGGCCTCGATCGACAGCACATTGTCGCGCATGGTGCCGTAGCGCAGCGAGCGGCCGCCGCAGGAGTTGTTGCCGGCCATGCCGCCGATAGTGGCGCGCGAGGAGGTCGAGATGTCGACCGGGAACCACAGGCCTTGGGACTTGAGCTGACGGTTGAGATCGTCGAGCACGATGCCGGGCTCGACCGTGCAGCGCCTGCCCTTCACGTCGAGGTCGAGGATGCGGTTGAGGTACTTCGAGCAATCCACGACCAAGCTTTCGCCCACCGTCTGCCCGCTCTGCGAGGTGCCGCCGCCGCGGGCCAGCACCGTCACCCCGTCTGCCCGGGCAATTGCTATCGCCCGATCGGCTTCTTCGATGGTGCGCGGGGCGACGACGCCCAGGGGCGTGATCTGGTAATGCGATGCGTCGGTGGCGTAGCGGCCACGGCTGAAGCGGTCGAATTGCACGTCCCCGCTCAATTCGGCCTTCAGCCGCCGTTCCAAGCCAGGCCGGACTACCGCCACGATACCTGTCCTTTCCGAGCCGCGTTACGCCTATGCATAGGGGGTTGGTTGCTAAGCGGAAAACCGCTTGACCGCAATGTTGCATTCATAGTTCAACGCCACAAGCACCGCCCCCCAAGTGCCGGGACGGGCCCGTGGCCAACACCCACGAAAATCCTCTAGCTGCCGCTTTTAGGAGCGATTGCCTATGGCTCAGAATTCCTCGCGTCCGGTGGGGCGTCATTTTCTGCACATCCCCGGACCGTCGCCGCTGCCCGACCGCGTTCTGCGCGCGATGGATACTCCCATCATCGACCACCGCGGCCCGGAATTCGCCAAGCTGGCCAGGAAGTGCCTCGACGGCATCAAGACCATCTTCAAGACCACGAACCCGGTCGTCATCTACACCGCGACCGGCACCGGCGCTTGGGAAGCCGCGCTCACCAACACCATGTCGCCCGGCGACAAGGTGCTGATGGTCGAGACCGGCCAGTTCGCCACGCTGTGGAAGAAGATGGCTGAGCGCATCGGCCTCAAGGCTGAATTCATCAACACCGACTGGCGGAACGGCATCGATCCGAACGCGATCGAAAAGCACCTGCGCGCCGACAAGAACAAGGAGATCAAGGCCGTCGCCGTTCTGCACAACGAGACCTCGACCGGCGCGCTGGCGCCGATTGCCGAAGTGCGCAAGGCAATCGACGCCGCCGGCCATCCGGCGCTCTTGATGGTGGACACCATTTCCTCGCTCGCCTCGGCCGACTATCGCCACGACGAATGGGGCGTGGACGTCTCGGTCGGCGGCGCGCAGAAGGGCCTGATGCTGCCGCCCGGCATGTCGTTCAACGCCGTCAGCGACAAGGCCCTGGCTGCGAGCAAGACCTCCACGATGCCGAAGTCGTTCTTCGCCTGGGACGACATGCTCGGCATGAACAAGGTCGGCTACTTCCCCTACACGCCGGCGACGCAGATGCTGCATGGCCTCGCCGAAGGCATCGCCATGCTGCACGAGGAAGGGCTCGAGAACGTGTTCGCCCGCCATGAGCGGCTGGCGGAAGCCACCCGCCGCGCGGTCGCGGCCTGGGGCCTGGAGAACCTGAACAAGAACACCAAGCAGCTTTCGCCGACCATCACGGCGGTGATGCTGCCGGAGGGCCACGACGCCGACAAGTTCCGCGCCATGGCGCTGGAGAACTTCAACATCTCCTATGGCGCGAGCTTCGGCGCCTATGCCGGCAAGTATTTCCGCATCGGCCACCTCGGCGACGTCAACGAAGGCATGATGATCGGCGCGCTCGGCATCACCGAGATGGCGCTCGTGTTCGCCGGCGTTCCGATCAAGAAGGGCGGCGTGCAGGCGGCGATGGACTATCTCGTCTCCGCGCAGAACAGCGGCACGCGCAAGGCGGCGGAGTAAGCGGCCCGATCGATCTGAAATGAAAACGGCCGGGCTTGCCCGGCCGTTTTTGTTTGGGGCGGCTTCTTATCTGTCATCGCCGGGCTTGACCCGGCGATCCCGATGAGGATGGCACAATGCCCGCCTAAGCGAGATGGCCGGGACAAGCCCGGCCATGACAAGCAAGGGCTACGCCGCGACGGCCCAGCCGCTGATCTCGGCTACGCGCTTGGTGAAATCGGCGACCGCCTTCAGCGTCGCCTCCGGCGCGTCACGCTGCGGCGAATGCCGCGCGCCGGGCAAGAGCGCGATTTCGACCGGGCAGTAGCATTCGCGCTCCGCCGCCTCGATCTGCCTCACCGTGCCGTACTGGTCGTTCTCGCCCTGCACGATCAGGACCGGCACCCGGATGTAGGCGAGTTGCTCGGTGATATCCCACTTGCGGAAGGCGGGATCGAGCCAGGCGCCGTTCCAGCCCTCGAAGGCGCAATCCACGTCCTTGTGCCAGCGCGCCAGCCGCTGGCGCAGGTCGCCGGTCGCATAGGCCTGCCGCGCCTCCTCGATGGCGGCGATCCCCATGTCCTCGGTGAAGAAGTGCGGCGCCATGAGGACGAGCCCGCCGAGCCGGTGGTCCTGGTGCGTGCCGGCGTAGATGGCGGCGATCGAGGCGCCGTCGCTGTGGCCGAACAGCAGGCCGCGCCGGAAGCCGATCGCATCGAGCAGCGCGGGCAGCACGTCGCGCGCCTCGTCGTGCATGTAGGACAAGGGCCGCGGCAACACGCAGGGACTCGACTGGCCGTAGCCGGCGCGCGAATAGACGAAGACGCCGAGCCCGGTCGCCTTCTGCACCTTGTCCGGGAAATCGCCCCAGAGCCCGACACAGCCGAGGCCTTCATGCAGCAAGACGATGGTCGGCGCCCGCTCCGGCCGCGGGCCGATCATGCGGTATTCGAGACGCTGGGTGCCGATGTCGAGGAAGCCGGAGTCGTTTAATTGCATTGTCATCCGGAGCGCTTTTTTGTCATGGCCGGGCTTGTCCCGGCCATCTCGCTTAGGAGGGCAAAGTGCGTCCCTAAGCGGGATCACCGGGTCACGCCGCTCCGCGGCGGCCCGGTGATGACAAAGTTATATCTGCCCTTCCGCCCGCAGCTTGAAGCGCTGGATCTTGCCGGTCGCCGTCTTCGGCAGGTCGATACGGAACTCGATCCAGCGCGGATACTTGAACGGCGCGAGCTTCTGCTTCACGTGTTCCTGCAACGCGGCGACGAGCTCTTCGGTTGCCTTCTCCGGCACCTTCAGCACCACGAAGGCCTTCGGCTTGACCAGGCGCTGCTCATCGAACCAGCCGACCACCGCCGCCTCCAGCACTTCCGGATGCGACGACAACGCCGCCTCGACCTCGAACGGCGAGACGTACATGCCCGACACTTTCAGCATGTCATCGGCGCGGCCGCAGCAGACGAAGTAGCCGTCTTCGTCCTGGTAGTATTTGTCGCCGCAGCGGGTCCACTCCCCGCGGAAGGTGTCGCGCGACTTCTCGCGGTTGTTCCAGTACATCACCGCACTGGTCGGCCCGCGCACGTAGAGTTCGCCCAGTTCGCCCTGCGGCACGGTCTCGCCGTTCTCGCCGACGAGTTTGACTTCGTAGCCGGGCACGCCCTTGCCGGTGGTGCCGTACTTGTTCTGGCCGGGCCGGTTGGTGAGGAAGATGTGCAGCATCTCGGTGGTGCCGAGGCCGTCGGAAATCTCGATGCCGTAGCGTTCGAAGAACCGCTTCGCCACCTCCTCCGGCAGCGCCTCGCCGGCCGACTGGCAGCGCCGCAGCTTCACTTCCGACTTTGCCGGCGCGTTCGGGCTATTGAGGAAGGCCGCATAGAAGGTCGGCACGCCGAAGAAGGCCGTGATCGGGTAGTTGCGCAGGATCGCAGAAACGCCGTCCGGCGTAGGCCGCTCGGGATTGAGGATCACGCTGGCGCCGACCGAAAGCGGAAACGTCAGCGCGTTGCCGAGCCCGTAGGCGAAGAACAGCTTGGCGACGGAATGGACGAGGTCGCTTTCCTTCAAGCCCATCACCGGCGTGCCGTAGAGGTCCGCGGTGAGCTTGAGGCTCGCGTGCACGTGCACCGCGCCTTTCGGCTTGCCGGTCGAGCCGGAGGTGTAGAGCCAGAACGCTATGTCGTCGCAGGTGGTCGGCGCCGTGTAGGGCTCCGGCTCGTCGGCGCCGATGACGTCCTCGAACAGGCGATAGCCGTGCGGATTGTCGCCGGCGACGATGACGTGGGCAAGATCGGGATTTTCGCCGATCAGCTTCTCGAATTTCGGAAACAGCGCCTCCGACACCACCAGGCACCTGGCGCGGCTGTCGGCGAGCATGAAGCGGTAGTCGTCCTCGGTCAGCAGCGTGTTGACCGGCACGGCGACGATGCCGGCCTTCAGGCAGCCGAGAAAGGCGACCGGCCAGTCCACGGTGTCGAGCATGGCCATCAGCACGCGCTCCTCGCGGCGGATGCCGAGACCGCGCAGCGCGGCGCCGAAGCGGGCGACGCGCTCGGACAACTGGCCGTAGGTGAGCTTGCGGCGGCCGTCGTCGAAGGCGAGCTTGCCGGCGCGGCCGGCGGCGAGATTGCGCTCCAGCACGTCCGCGGCGAAATTGTACTCGCGCGGGACCGCGCCCATTGCGGCGGGCGCGGCCGCCTGCGCCACGCGCGCTTCAGCCGTTGCCATTGCTGTTTTCCTCCCGAAACGGCGGCATTATGCAGAGCGCCCCGAAACACCGCAACGGCGGGCCGATGCGGCCGCGAACTATGATTCCGAGGCGGATTTCCAGGCCGAATGTCGATGCCCGCGGGCCGGCCGGCGCGCCCCGGGGAGGAAGGGGCCGCCGCAGCGGCCGGGGCGGCATCACGGCCATGCCGACAGCGGCGCCGGCAGGACCTATAATCCGGCCAGCCGACCGGCTATAAGGCCGGCCATATCCGAACAGCCCGAGCAAGGGAGAGGGACCCATGGACGATCTCACGCGCGATCTGCACAAGATCACGGCCGACGACATCAACCCGCGCTACAAGTGGGACCGCCCGCTGCCCGCCCTCGGCACGATGGGCGTCGATTTCGAGGAGCGTGTCGACTACCGCCGCATGCACCGCTACCGCCTCGGCCGCGCCAAGCAGGCGCTGGAGCGATCGGAGTGCGGCGCACTGCTCGTGTTCGACGTCAACAACATCCGCTACGTCACCTCGACCAAGATCGGCGAATGGGAGCGCGACAAGATCTCGCGCTGGGCGCTGCTGACCAAGTCGAGCGACGATCCGATCATCTGGGACTTCGGCTCGGCCGCCGTGCACCACCGCCTCTATTCGCCGTGGCTGAAACCCGAGAACTGCAAGGCCGGCGTGCTCGGCCTGCGCGGCACCATCCAGCCCGACTTCGGCCTGATGGCGAAGCACGCCAAGGAGATCTTCGGCCTGCTGCGCGACGCGGGCGTCGAGAAGATGCCGGTCGGCGTCGACATCATCGAGCCGGCGATGATGTTCGAGCTGCAGAAGCTCGGCATCAAGATCGTCGACGGCCAGCAGGTCATGCTCGAGGCGCGCGAGATCAAATCGCAGGACGAGATCGCGCTCCTGAACCGCGCCGCCGCGATGGTCGACGGCGCCTACGACCTGGTCAACGAGAAGCTGCGTCCGGGCGTACGCGAGAACGACATCGTCGCCATGGTCAACGAGTTCCTCTATCGCCACGGCTCCGACGACGTGGAAGCGGTGAACGCCATCTCCGGCGAGCGCTGCAACCCGCACCCGCACAACTTCACCGACCGCATGATCCGCCCTGGCGACCAGGCCTTCTTCGACATCCTGCAGTCGTTCATGGGCTACCGCACCTGCTACTACCGCACCTTCAACGTCGGCCGCGCCACTCCGGCGCAGCACGACGCCTACAAGAAGGCGCGCGAATGGATCGACCTCGCCATCGAGCGCATCAAGCCGGGCGTCACCACCGCGCACATCTGCGAGGTGTTCCCGAAGGCGCCGGAATTCGGCTTCCCGGACGAGATCTCGGCCTTCGGCCTGCAGTTCGCGCACGGCCTCGGCCTGGCGCTGCACGAGCGGCCGATCATCTCGCGTGTGATCTCGATGGAGCATCCGACCGAAATCAAGGAAGGCATGGTGTTCGCGATCGAGACCTACTGCCCGGCAACCGACGGCGCCTCCGCCGCCCGCATCGAGGAAGAAGTGGTGGTCACCGACAAGGGCTGCCGCCTGATCTCGTTGTTCCCGGCGGAAGAGCTGCCGATCGCCAACCGGTACTGAGCAAACGCGGGGCGCGCCGTCGGCGGCGCGCCCTGCCCGCGGTCATGAAGATCAACGCCCCCCGCTATGTCTCGCCCAAGGAACGCGCGGAGAACCGTGCGCGGTGGCTGCGCTTCGCCTATGGCGTGGTGGTGGCGATCCCCGTGCTCGTGGCGCTGATGATGGTCGGCTACAGCGACCAGGCGCCCGCATGGCTGCGCGCGTTCACCCTGGCGCTGGACGGCGCGCTGGGCCAGTCGGTGCTCTGGCTGATCCAGAAGCTGATGGCGTGAGCGGGCTACCGCCCGGCGCAAGGCAGCCGTGCGGCCCGGGCGGGTGGCGCAAGGCCGGTGCAGACGCTATCTCCTGAGGACCCTGGAGAGCCTCCCTGATGAACGAACTGCCCTTCCGCACCGTCTCGACGCCGCAAGGCCCCTCGGGCGGCGAAGCCTTCAAGCGCGGCTTGCGCGGCAAATGCCCGGCCTGCGGCCACGGTAACATGTTCCGCAAATTCCTGAAAGTAGCCGACAGCTGCCCGAACTGCGGCGAGGAACTGCACCATCACCGCGCCGACGACTTCCCCGCCTATCTGGTGATCGTCATCGTCGGCCACCTCCTGGTGCCCATCGTGCTGGCGGTGGAGACCGACATCGCGCCGCCGATGTGGGTCGGCATGACGCTGTGGCCCACGGTGGCGCTCGGCGCGTGCCTCGCGCTGCTGCAGCCGGTCAAGGGCGCCGTGGTCGGCATCCAGTGGTTCCTTGGCATGCACGGCTTCGAGCATTCGAAGGGGCGGCGCGCGGTGCAGGCCACGGCCGAGGCCGGCTGAGTACCGGAACCATCGCAGCATCCGGAACTTATCCTCCCCGAGTATTCAGGGAGGCAATCATGGCTGACAACGGAAGCGGCGGCGTCGGCGTGCTCGGCGTCCTCGTCGGGGCGCTCATCGTGATCATCGCCGGCGCCGGCGTACTCTTCGCCACCGGCAACCTCGGCGGCTCGAAGACCTCCACCGTGAAGGTGGAAATGCCGAAAATCGACGCGCCTGCCACCACCGGCTCGAAATAGACCTACGCCTCGATGCCCATGGCGGCGGCGAAGGCGCGGCGCACCTCCGTCGGCTGCCCGTGGTGATGGCGGAAGCCGGCGAGCCGCTCGCGCAGCAGCGGGTGCTTGTCGTAGTCGGATAGCGGCACGCCCTCGACGTTGTACTTGCGCATGACGTCCGGCAGCGGCACGCAGGCGGCCTTGGCCGGATCGCGCAGGATGCCCGACGGGTCCTTGCCCGCCGCGACTTTCTCCAGGTCGGCGAAGAAGCGCTTGCGCATCTCGACGATACCGATGTCGCTCGTGCGCAGGTTCTCCTTCGAGCGGTCGGCGATCCGCCCCTGCCCCACCCAGCCGACGATGTCCTGGTTGATGACGTGGCTGACGATCCATCGGCCGTCGGCGTCGCGCACCGGGCTTTCCCAGGTCGGCACCTCCTCCTGCACGTAGGGCTCGCGGCCCTTCGGCACGCGCATGAAGAACCACGAGATGCTCAGCGTGTTCTCGTCGTCGATCGGCACGCGCCATTCGAAATGCATGCCGAGATAGAAGGCGTTCGGCCATAGCGCCACGCGGCCGACCGACCAGTTCGGATCGTTTTCGGCCTGGCCTTCGCGCACGCGGCGATAGATGTATCCGTGCTCGAACTCGTCGAACTTCAGCTTGAGGTGGCGCGCCGCGCCGGCCTCGGCGCCGCGCATGTGCGCGCTCCAGTTCTCGTGCATCCATTCGAAATGTACGGGGTCGATCGAGTTCTCCTGGCACTGGAACCAGTTGCACGGCACTTGCGCGGTGACGATCTCGCGGAAGCCGTTCTCGAAGGTGAAGGGCTCCCACACCGGCAATTCAGGCGCCGGCGCAGGACCCATGTAGGCCCAGAGCAAGCCGGCCAGTTCGCGCACCGGATAGCCGGCGATGCCGCAACCCTCTCGCGATTTCGGGTTGGGATTGGCGATCTCCTCGTAGGGCTGCTCGATGCAGGCGCCGCGCGCGTCGAACTTCCAGCCGTGATAGGAGCAGCGCAGGCCGTCCTCCTCCACCATGCCATAGGCCATGTCGGCGCCGCGGTGGGCGCAGTGCCGCGCGACGAGGCCGTAGCGGCCGCCCAGGTCCCGATACAGCACGAGGTCCTCGCCGAGCAGGCGCACCGGCTTGATGCGGTCCCCGGCGAGCTCGCTGGCGCCGGCGATCGGCATCCAGTAGCGGCGCAGCAGGCCGCCCATCGGGGTGCCCGGCCCGACGCGGGTGAGCATGTCGTTGCGTGCGGCAGTGAGCATCGGCGGCGGTTTCCTCTCGCTTCGGGTCCTCTTGGCGGAACCCTGACGTGCTATTGTGCGCAGCGGCGCGGCCGGGAGCAACGGGCCGGCGGAATTGCACCGGACGCACTTTGCGCTTCGGATGCATGAGTAAACGGGGGATGCGCATGCTTGCCGCCTTGGCGACATTGCTGCTCTGCCAGCTCGCCGGCGAGGCGATCGTGAAGGCCGCGGCGCTGCCGGTGCCCGGCCCGGTGGTCGGCATGGTGCTGCTGTTCGCGCTCATGCTCCTGCGCGCGCCGCTGCCGAAGGAGACCGGCGACACCGCCGACGGCCTGCTCAAGCATCTGTCGCTGCTGTTCGTGCCGGCCGGGGTCGGCGTGGTGCAGAACATCGCGCTGCTCGGCGACACCGGCCTGCGCCTGGTCGCGGTCGTGGTGCTCGGCACGATCGTCACGCTGGTGGTGACCGCGCTCACCTTCGCCGGCGTCGCGCGGCTGATGCGGATCGAGGACGCCGGACCCGACGACGGAGCGATGCGGTGATCGATTTCGTCAACCTGTGGGTCTACCTCTCCGGCTCGCCGCTACTGTGGCTGACCGTCACGCTGACCGCCTATGTGGTCGCCGAAGCCGCTTCCGCGGCGTGCCGCCGCCATCCGCTGGCCAACCCGGTGCTGATCGCCGTCGTGCTGGTGTCGGTGCTGCTGCTCGCCAGCGGCACCGCCTATCAGGCCTACTTCGCCGGCGCGCAGTTCGTGCATTTCCTGCTCGGCCCGGCGACGGTGGCGCTGGCGGTGCCGCTGGTGCGCCATCTGCCGCAGGTGCGGCGGGCGCTGGTGCCGATGCTGGTGGCGCTTGTCGTCGGCTCGTGCGCGGCGGTCGGCTCGGCGGTGCTGCTCGCCGGGGCCTTCGGGCTCGACCGCGCCGCCATGCTGGCGCTGGCGCCGAAATCCGCGACCGCCGCCATCGCCATGGGCATCGCCGAGAAGACCGGCGGCGACCCGGCGCTCACCGCCGTGCTGGTGGTGCTGACCGGCATTTCCGGCGCCATCGTGGTGACACCGCTGATGAACGCGCTCAGGTTGAAGAACTACGCGGCGCGCGGCTTCGCCGCCGGGCTGGCGTCGCACGGCATCGGCACCGCGCGCGCGTTCCAGGTGTCGCCGCTCGCCGGCACCTTCGCTGGCATCGCGCTCGGGCTAAACGGGCTGCTCACCGCGCTGCTGGTGCCGGTCCTGCTGCGCTGGCTGCTCGACTGAGCGGCGTCACGCCGCCCGTTCGTCCTGCGGCACGTAGGAGAAGAACGCCGCCGGCATCGCCGGCTGGACGCCCGCGGGCGTCAGCACGCCGAGCACCAGGATGCGCACGATGTGGTAGGTGCGGCCGGTCTCGTTGACCACCGCCACTTCCGGGCCGCGCACATAGACGACCGAGACCACGGCGCAGGCGGTGGCGTCCATCACTTCGGTGTTGACCCTCTTGGCGGCGCCTTCGGCGTCGCCGCGGAACACCGCAACGAAGCGCTCGACCTGCTGCTGCGTGTCGCAGGCGAGCGTGGAGCCCACCTCGATTTCCTGCGCGCGTGCCGGCAGGCACAAGAGCAGGGACACCAACGCGATACGAATTGCGATGAGCATGCGACCCTCCTCTTTCAAGGATGGCCGCAAGCTTCGCGGCGCCGTTACCCGCTTCGGTTGACGCGGATCAAAACTGCGGGAATCGCGCGGTCCGATGAAATGCGTAAGGAGCTTTCCGGAGGACGGCGGTCTATGCTGTTTGCGCCGCCTTCTCGCGCAGATGCGGAAAGCGCTCGGACAGGAGCGAGCCGTGATAATAGGTCGGCTTGTAGGCCGCCTGCGCGCGGATATTGTCGAACCAGGCGACGACGCGCGGCAAGTCCTGCCAGTCCGGCATGCCGAGGTCGTGCATGCGTACCAGCGCCGGCATCACCGCCACGTCGGCGAGGCTGATCTCCTTGCCGAGCAGCCAGGGGCCGCCGCTCCTCTCGATCTCGGCGTCCATGCGCTCGTAGGAACGGCGCAGGCGGCCGAGATGGTTGTCCATCTCCGCCTTTGGGAAGCCGGTCTGGCCCATGGTCAGCATGAACTCGCGGCGGATCGGTTTCGATTCCGCCATGGCGACGAAAGCCTCGCGGCTCATCTTCTGGAAGCTCGGCAGGAAGGCGAGGTTGAAGGTCGGCACGCGCACGGAAGCCGCCGGCATCTCGTCGATGTAGTGCATGAGCGTGCGCATGCGCGCGCGGACGACCGGGTCCTCCGGCGTGAAGCTTTCCTCCGGCGCGACCTCATCGAGATACTCGGTGATGACGGTCGAATCGATGACGATGGCGCCGTCGTGGTCGAGCGTGGGCACGACGCCGTTGGGGTTGAGCTTGAGATAATCGGGCTTGAGCTGGTCGCCTTCGAGCAGGTTGAGCTTCACCTCCTCGAATGGCAGGCCCTTGGCGTTGAGCACGAAGCGGACGCGCTGGCTGCAGGTGGATTGCGGCGCGTTGTAGAGCTTGTAGGCCATGTTCTCTCCCCGACTTTGTCATTCCCGGGCGCGCTGAAAACGCGAACCCGGAATCCAGAAACCGATTCCGACTTTGCATCTGGATTCCAGGTCCGGCGCTGCGCGCCGTCGCGAATGACGTAAGAAAGGCAGTCTGTCACTTTGCCGTGCGATAGAGCAACCTGCGTCACGCATCCGGACGCGGCGGTAAGCGGCCTTCCTCGGAGAGCGCCTTGCGCAGCGCGGTCAGCTGCCCCTGGTAGGACTCGGCGTCGCCGTAATCGTCGAACAGCGCATAGCGCGCGTGCGTGCCGATCACGCGGCGCGCGTGCTTGATCGGGCACCAGTATTGCTCGGTACGCGCGGCGATCTCGCGCGTGAAGGCGATCAGCCCGTTGGCATAGGAGCAATAGGCGCAGTTGAGCTTCTCCAGCGCGTTGAGATAGGCGAGGTGATGGCGGTCGAACACCAGATAGTCGGCGCGCTTGACCTTGGGGATGCCGTAGATCGGAAAGCAGACCGCCTGATAGGCGCTGACGAACAGGTCGAGCAGCAGGAACGGCACGATGCCGGCATAGATCACCGGCGCGGTCAGCACGACCAGCGGATTGGCGCCAAGCACATAGGGAAGAAGTTTGCTGCGCAGTTCGCGATGGCGGCGCAAAAGCTCCGCCTCGAAGGCGACCCGGCCGTGTTCCAGGCCGACGCGCAACTCGGCGCGGCGTCTGGCCAGTTCGGCATCGAGTTCGCCCTCGAGCAGGCGGATTTTCTCGATCAGCGCGGTGATTTGTGGCGTCATGCGGTCTCCGGAGGGCGCGTTACGCGCCGCCAGTGCAAATGGCGGATGAGGATCATTGTCCGAACCGTGCCACTTTCGGAATTTACGGGCAATTTACTTGTGGCCGTTGGCGGCAGCCGGTTCAGTGGCAACGTGCGCAGCCGCCGGCCTCCTCCCTTTGGAAACGGCGGCGTGAATCCTCCACCTTTTGCACACGGGCCCCGCGAGGGGCCCTTTTTTTTGGCGGCGGAGCGGCGCCGCCACCGATATTCCGTGCTTTGGAAAAAATTTCGGCGGCCGGCTGGGCGGAATATGGCCCGCCTGGCGGCATTGGTCCTATTGCGCAGCGAACAGCGCATGTTTGGAGGATCAAATGAAGAAAGTTCTGTTTACGACCGCCGCCGTCATGGCGCTGGCCTTCGCGGGCACCGCTTTGGCCCAGATGGGCCCGACCAAGACCGGCGACAGCGCCAAGGGCAAGGTGCTGACCGACGCCAAGGGCATGACGCTCTACACCTTCGACAAGGACGCCGGCGGCAAGTCGGCCTGCAACGGCCCCTGCGCGACCAACTGGCCGCCGCTAATGGCGGCGGCCGACGCCAAGCCGGCGGCCAGCTACACCGTCATCACGCGCGACGACGGCGGCAAGCAATGGGCCTACAAGGGCAAGCCGCTCTACACCTGGAAGAACGACAAGAAGCCGGGCGACATCACCGGCGACGGCTTCCTGCAGGGCGCCTGGCACATCGCCAAGCCGTAACTCGCGAGCGAGCCACCACACAGGCCGTCATGCCCCGCGCAAGCGGGGCATCCGGTAATCACTGACGATGCGGTGGATACTGGATCGCCCGCTTTCGCGGGCGATGACAGCCTGAGTTGGTGCGAGGCCGTACCGCTTCTAGCGCCTAGTGCTCCAGCCCGGTCGGCACGTTCTTGTTTTCGGACGTGAGCTTCATGCCGGCGGCGAGCGCCATGGTCTCCATCAGCGCGGCGAAGTCCTTCTGCAGGTATTCCTGCGGATTGTCCTTCGTGATGGCGTGGCCGAAGTGGCTTTGCAGCATCTCGCGCGTCGCCGCGGTGACCGGCATCGGCACGTCCATCTCGCGGCCGAGCTCGAGGCCGAGGTCCAGGTCCTTGCGCAGCAGCTCGGGCGTGAAGGTCGTGGTCCAGTCGAGATTGACCAGCGCCGGCGACTTGTAGCGCGTGAACATCGAGCCCATGACGCCGTTGTTGAGGAAGGCGAGGAAGGCGTGGCGCGGCACGCCCATCTTGTTCACCAGGAGCGTGATCTCGATCAGGTTCTCGATCACGACGCCGAGCATCACGTTGTGCGCGATCTTGCAGATGCGCGCGAGATCGCCTTCGCCGACGTAGGACACGCCCTGCGGCGCGACCACTTCCATCAGCGGGATCATCTTCTTGCAGGCCTCTTCGGGACCCGAGACCACCGACGACAGCCGGCCGGCCTTGATCACCTTGGCGTTGCCGGACACCGGCGCGCAGATGTAGTCGGCGCCCTTGTCCTTCAGCCGCTTGCGGATGTCGGCCGATTCCTCGACCGAGATGGTGGAGCAGTCCACTACCACCTTCGGCGCCTTGCCGCCCGAGAGGACGCCGTCCTTGCCGAAATAGACCTGATCAAG
Organism: Pseudolabrys sp.; assembly: GCA_046292265.1. GTDB lineage: Bacteria > Pseudomonadota > Alphaproteobacteria > Rhizobiales > Xanthobacteraceae > Pseudolabrys. The sequence continues at coordinate 85,421 of JBKBRE010000002.1, forward strand.
ATCTTTGCCTTCGGCGACGATGGAGAAGACGATGTCGCAGTCGGCGAGATCGGACAGCTTGCCGACGATCTTGCCGCCGTAGGCGGCGAGCGGCTCGGCCTTGGCGCGCGTGCGGTTCCAGACCGAAACTTCGTGCCCGGCCTTGAGCAGGCGCTCGGCCATCGGCAGGCCCATGCGGCCGGTTCCGATCCAGCCGATCTTCTGCGAATTCTTCGACATCCCGAAACTCTCCCTTGAACCGCGGCCAAACAGGCTTGGTGCCCGGCCCTTTACCCTTTCTGCGGCCGGTTCGCCAGTGCCGGGCAATGCGCCACAGGAATAGGGCCACGCGCGCGCTTGTTATCGCCGATCAAAGGGCATTATCCTGATGCCCACACGTTGCCAACGGCTCGCGAGAGGCCGGCGTTACAACGACCACGGGAGGATGCGGCCAGCGATGCAGGACGCCGCCAGCACCATTGCCCTCGCCGGCGCGGAGGCCGCGCCTGTCTGGCGCGAGCGCCTGCGGATGATCGTCCGCAACGTATTCCCCTTCATCGTCGTCGGCGCCATCTGGGAAGCCATCGCCTGGATGGGCGTGTTTCCGCACCGGTTGTTTCCGTCGCTCGAGGAAGTGGCGCGGACCTTCGTCGAGCTGACGCTGAACGGCATCCTGCCGAACCACGCCGCGCAAACGCTGCTGCGTCTGTTCTCCGGGTTCGCGGTCGCGGGCGTCCTCGGCGTCGGGATCGGAATCCTGATGGGCCGTTCCCGCCGCGCGGAAGACCTGCTGCTTCCGATTGTCAGCATTGTCGCGCCGATCCCCGGCCTCGCTTATGCGCCGCTGTTCCTGCTGTGGTTCGGCCTCGGCAATGTGCCGGCTGTCATGCTGGTCGGCGTCGTCGCGTGCTTCCCGGTGATCTTCAACACCTGGACCGGCGTCAAGGCGGTCAAGGAGATCTGGGTCCGTTCGGCGCAATCGATGGGCGCCGACGACCGGCGGCTGTTCCGCCACGTCATCCTGCCCGGCGCGCTGCCCTACATCCTGACCGGACTGCGCCTTGGCCTCGCCCAGGCCTGGCGTATCCTCGTCGCGCTGGAAATGCTGGTCGGCGTGAACTGGGGCCTCGGCTGGCTGATCTTCGGCGCCCGTGAACTGCTCAATACCGACGCGATGCTGGCCGGCATCGCGGTGATCGGAATCATCGGCATCGTCCTGGAGAAACTGGTGTTCCAGAAGATCGAGAACTACACCGTGGTGCGCTGGGGCATGGTGACGGCATGACCGACGTCGCCGCCGGACCAAGCGCCGCGCAGCGCAAGGACATCGACGCCGCCGTGGTGCGCAGCTACTGGCGCGCGGCTGCGACCATCGCGCTGGCGCTGGTGGTCTATGAAGCCGTCGCGCGCAGCGGCGAGTTCCCGGCCGCCCTGATGCCGACGATTCCGACCGTGGCCGCGACCTTCTACGACATGCTGCTCGACGGCAGCATGCTCAAGCACACGGCATACACGCTCTATCGCGTGCTGTTTGGCTTCGCCCTCGCCATGGTGGTCGGCATCCCGCTCGGCATTCTGATGGCGCGATTCCGTCCGGTCGAGAACTTCATGCTGCCGCTCGTCAGCGCGCTGATGCCGATCCCCTCCTTCGCGCTGGTGCCGCTTTTCATGCTGTGGTTCGGCATCGGCAATCTCACGACGATCATCATCGTGTTCTACGCCGCGACCTTTCCGATGATGTTCAACACCTGGTCGGGCGTACGCTCGGTCAACCCGCTCTGGCTGCGCGCGGCCGGCGCCATGGGCGCGGACGAGCAGAGGCTGTTCTGGAAGGTCATCATTCCCGGCGCATCGCCGTTCATCATCACCGGCGTCCGCCAGGCGTTTATCCGCGCCTGGATCGCGGTGGTGGGCGCCGAGATGATCGCGGCCTCGAGCTGGGGTCTCGGCTGGGTCATTTTCGACGCCAAGGAATTCCTGAACGCCGACATCATGCTGTCGTCGCTGGTCGTGATCGGAATGATCGGGTTCCTGTTCGAGCGGCTGGTCTTCGGCTCAATCGAGCGCGCCACCATTCTCAAATGGGGCATGGTACGGACTGCGAGGAACTAGAAGGCCGTCAATGCAAGAAATCGAAGTCACCGACGTTTCCCTCGTCTACGATACCCCGGCGGGGCAGGTCCACGCCGTCGACCGTGCGAGCTTCGAACTGAAAGCCTCCGAGTTCCTCTGCCTGGTCGGGCCGAGCGGTTGTGGCAAGTCGACGCTGCTCAATATTCTCGCCGGCTTTCTCAAGCCGAGTGGCGGGGAGATCAAGATCGGCGGCAAGCCGGTCAACGGACAGGGCATGGACCGCGGCGTCGTGTTCCAGGACTTCGCGCAACTGTTCCCGTGGCGCACCGCGCTCGGCAACGTCACGTTCGGCCTGGAAATGAAAGGCGTGTCCAAGGAGGAGCGCGAGCAGATCGCGCTGGAGCAGCTCAAGCTCGTGAAGCTCGAAAAATTCGCCAATGCCTATCCGCATCATTTGTCCGGCGGAATGCAGCAGCGCGTCGCCATCGCCCGCGCGCTCGCCTACAACCCGTCGGTGCTGCTGATGGACGAGCCGTTCGCCGCGCTCGACGCGCTGACTCGCGACGACATGCAGCGGCTCCTCGCCGACGTCTGGCGCGAGACGCGCAAGACGGTCATTTACGTCACGCACAACGTGGCCGAAGCTGTCTACCTCGCCGACCGCGTGGTGGTGATGTCGCCGCATCCCGGCCGCGTGAAGAAGGAAGTCGTCATCGACCTGCCGCGCCCCCGCGATCCCCTGAGCGTGGCGTTTCTCGAGTACCAGAAGCAGTTGCTGCAAGAGCTCGGCGAAGCAGCCGCCAAACCGACCGCACGGCAATAAATCAAACCAGACAACCCGGAGGAAAAGCCATGACTATCGAACGTTCCGGACTGAATCGACGGCAGTATCTCGCCGCCACCGGCGCCACCGCTCTGTCGCTCGGTATTTCGGGCCTGATCCCGGCCTACGCCGCGACCAAGCTGCGTCAGGGCTATCAGGTCAACATGTGGGGCATGCCGACTTACTATCTCATGAAGTCCGGCCTGCTGCAGAAGCACGGGATCGACGTCGAGGAATTTGCCGTCGCGTCCGGCAACCTGACGATGCAGCAGATGGTGGCCCGCCAGGTCGATATGGGCACCTATGCGGGACCGTCGTTCATCATCGGCAACGACAAGGGCGGCCTGGTCGCCATCGCGGTGATCCAGAACGTCGGCAAGACCGCCCAGGTGATGGCGCGCAAGGATCTCGGGCTGAAGTCCGTGGCCGATCTCAAGGGCAAGAAGGTCGCCAACCAGACCGGCTCGTCGACCGGCAATATCTGGACCGACCAGATCGCGCCGAAGGCCGGCCTGAAAAAGGGCGACTACGAGGAAGTGCGGATGAATACCAACGACATGGCAGCCGCACTCGCCGCGAAAACCATCGACGCGATGGTGACGGTGGAGCCCTACAACGCCATCGCCGAGGCGGACGGCATCGCCAATCCGCTCCAGGGCGGCGACTTCTACAGCTTCGACAAGCTGCCGGTGTTCATGGCGGCGACGCCCGAATACGTCGAAAAGAACCCGGACGCGGTCGTCGCCTATCTCAAGGCGTGGCTCGACGCCGGCAAGGAGTTCAAGCAGAACCCCGACAAGGTCAATAACGTCGTCTACGAATACTACGCCTCGAAGGGCTACAAGATGAGCAAGGACACCTTCAAGACGGCCTTGTCGCGCGTCGAGGTGGATCCCGGCTTCCCGGCGGACTTGACCGGCTATCTCACCAACCACGCGAAAATCCTGCTGGACGCCAAGAAGATCAAGGCCATTCCGGACTGGAAAAAGGCGCTCCGTCCGGAGTTCATGCAGAAGGCACGCGCGACGGCGTAACGGCTGTCGAGCGGCGGGCCTCGGGCCCGCGGCAATTACCCTGGGCCGGCGCATCCGCGCCGGCCTTCCCTCTTGAGACCTCACAGCGACCGGAGACCCGAATGTCCGCCACAAGTCCGCTCAATAAGAGCGGTGAGCCCGTCACCTGGAATTTCAAGCTGCTCGCCCAGAACGACCTCGGGGGCTTCGGCGGCATGGGCGAAGGCATGTCGGTGCAGATCGCCAAGGACGGCCGGCGCATCATCTGGCTGGCGCATGAAAGCGCGCCGAAGAATTTCACCGGCGTGGACGTCTCCGATCCGCGCAACCCGAAAGTCGTGGTGCAGACCGAACTGCCGCAGCCCTACATGCGCTCCAATTCGCTGGAGACGGCCGGCGACATCATGACGGTCGCCTACCAGACGCAGAAGACCGGACAGCAGCCGGCCGGCCTCGAATTGTTCGACATCTCGGTGCCGGAGAAGCCGCGCTCCATCTCGTTCTTCGATACCTCCGGCCCGCATTCGCGCGGCGTACACCAGTTGTGGTTCTGCGACGGCGAATACGTGCACATGGCCTCGGGCGCGCCCGACTTCACGCCGAGCCATCCGCTGGACGACCAGTTCTACCGTTGCATCGACGTGCGCAACCCGTCGAAGCCGGTGGAAGTCGGCCGCTGGTGGATGCCCGGCACTTCGGCGACCGACAACGTGCCACCGCCGCCGCGCCACCCGCTCGACAAGGGCTATCGCGCGCACAACACAAACGTCTATCCGCAACGCCCCGACCGCCTCTACCTCTGCTACATCGACGGCGGCATGTTCGTCATGGACATAAAGGACAAGGCCAATCCGAAGGTCATTTCGCACTGGACCAACTCGCCGCCCTATACCGGCTTCATGCACACCGCGGTGCCGCTGTTCGACCGCAACCTGATGCTGGTGACCGACGAGTCGACCGAGGACAACGGCGCCGACTGGCCGAAGCTGATCTGGGTGCTCGACATCCGCGACGAAACGCACCCCGTCTCGATCTCCACCTGCCCGCTGCCGCCGGTCGACGCCTTCAAGGGTCGCGGCGGCCGCTTCGGCGCGCACAATATCCACGAGAACGTGCCGCTGCCGACGTCGTGGCAGTCGGACCAGATCGTGCTCGGCACGTTCTTCAACGGGGGCTTACGCGCCTACGACATCTCCAATCCCTATACGCCGACGGAAATCGCCACCTTCGTGCCGCCGGCGCCGAAGGGCACGCCGGTCGGCGCTGTGCAGCTCAACGACGTGTTCGTGGACGAGCGCGGCATCGTCTATACCGTGGACCGCCACACCGGCGGGCTGTACATCCTGGAGATGGATTTCTGATCTTCCCTCTCCCCGCTTTAGCGGGGAGAGGGTGGCGAGCACCGGCAGGTGCGAGCCGGGTGAGGGGCTGCTTGGACGTGTTCAGAATCGCGGAGACGCCCCCTCACCCGATTTCCTCGCTACGCTCGAAAATCGACCTCTCCCCGCGCGGCGGGGAGAGGTAACATAGACCATGAACTCCCCCTTCCCTTCCCCCGCCGCCGGGCCGTTCGGCCGCCGGCTCAAGCGCGCGCGCGGCGCCAAGTTGCCGGTGACGGTGCTCACCGGCTTCCTCGGCGCCGGCAAGACCACGCTGCTCAAGCGCTTCCTCAGCGCCCCGGAAGGGCAAGGCACCGCGGTGGTGGTCAACGAATTCGGCGCCGCCGGAATCGACGACGCGCTGGTGCGCGGCATCGCCGACCAAACCGTGCTGCTCGGCAACGGCTGCCTGTGCTGCATCACGCGCAGCGACCTGCAGGAGGCGCTGCGCCGCCTGGTGATGGAACGCGCGCGCGGCGAGATCCCGGACTTCCGCCGCGTGGTGATCGAAACCTCCGGGCTCGCCGACCCGTCGCCGATCCTGCAGACCTTCGCCACCGACCGCGCGCTGGGCGACACGTTCCACGTCGACGCAGTGGTGACGCTCGTCGACGCGGTGAACGGCGGCGAAACGCTCGACTGGTCGGCGGAGGCGCGCAAGCAGGCGATCCTCGCCGACCGGCTGGTCATCACCAAGACCGACATCGCCGGAGCCGGCGCGGCCGCGGCGCTCGCCGCGCGCCTGCGCGCGCTCAACCCGGGCGCGACCATCGACGAGGCGGTCAACGGCGCGATCGACCCCGCCCGCCTCACCGAGCCCGCCACGCTCTCGCGCAATCCGTTCGTGGCCGAGGCGGTGCATTCCGACGGAATCGGCTCATTCGTGCTGACGGATGACAAGCCATTGCCCTGGCCCGCTTTCGCGCGGACCATGGATACCTTGATGAGCCTGCGCGGGCCGGATCTGCTGCGCGTGAAGGGCTTCCTCGACGTCGAAGGCTGCAAGGGGCCGGTGGTGGTGCAGTTCGTGCAGCACCTCGCCCATCCGCCGGCCGAGCTCGAAAGCTGGCCGGATGAGAACCGCCAGAGCCGCGTGGTGTTCATCACGCGCGGGATATCGGAGAAGCAGGTGCGGGATTTGCTGCAGGCGGTGCGCGCGATTCTCTGACGTCATCTGAATCTGTCATCACCGGGCCGCCGCCATCAGCGCGTTAACGCGCGTCTTCGACACGCTATGGCGGCGAGTCCTAGTGATCCCGCTTAGGATGGCATCGCCATTGCCCTCCTGAACGGGATGGCCGGGACAAGCCCGGCCATGACAAGCACTACCGCTTGATCGCCTTCCGCGCCTCTTCGATCACCTGCGGTACGACGGCGTCGTTGTTGGGCGCCATGATGTGCACGCCGGCGACCTGAGCGATGTCGGCGAGCGCCGCGATCGTCTCGACGCAGATGCGCACGCCCTCGGCGACGGGATCGGCGGCGGCTTCCATGCGGTCGACGATGGCGTCGGGGATAATGGTGCCGAACAACTTCTCCTTCATCCAGCGCGCCGACTTCGCCGAGCGCAGCGGCGCCACGCCGATGAGCATGAATATCTTGTCGCCGAGGCCATGCTCGGCGAGCCGCGCGCCATAGCGGCGCACCACGCCGGCATCCATGCAGAACTGCGTCTGCGCGAACTGTGCGCCGGCGGCCACTTTGGCGGCGAGGCCCTTCGGCTCCCAGCCGGGCGGCGGGTCGATCGGATTGTCGGCGCCGCCGATGAAAAACGGGCACGCGCCGCCGACCTTGCGGCCGGTCGGCAACTCGCCGGTGTCGCGCAGCCGGCGCGCGGTGTCCATGAGCTGGCGCGGGTCAAGGTCGAACACCGGCTTGGCATCCGGCTGGTCGCCGGCGCTCGGGTCGTCGCCGCGCAGGATCAGCAGGTTGCGCACGCCAAGCGCGGCGGCGGCGATGAGCTCGCTCTGCAGGGCAATGCGGTTGCGGTCGCGGCAGGTGAACTGGAGGATCGGCTCGATCCCTTCCGCCGCGAGGATGCCGGCGGCGGCAACCGCCGCCATGTGCGGCCGCGCGCCGGCGCTGTCGGTGACGTTGACCGCATCGGCGAGGCCCTTGAGCGGGGACGCCTTGGTCACGAGATCGGCGCGGTCGGCGGAGACCGGCGGCGTCACCTCGGCGGTGAACACGAAACGGCCGGCCTTGAGCTTGTCCTGCAGGATCATGCGCCGGCAAGGTGCAGGATCGCGGACCGCCTTGCAAGCGCGAGAACAGCGGCCCTATAAGCGGAGGGCAAATGGGAGCGCCGAGGCCATGGCCCAACCGGTGATATCGCTCGAGGAGGCGCTCGCGCCCATCGCCGACGGCTGCATGCTGGCCGTCCCACGCGAAGTTTCGGGCGTGCCCATGGCGGCGACGCGGGCGCTGATCCGCCGCGGCATCCGCAAGCTGCATCTGGTCGCGCTGCCCACCTCGAGCCTGCAGGCGGACCTCATGATCGGCGCCGGCTGCATCGACACGCTGGAAACGAGCGCGGTGAGCCTGGGCGAGTTCGGACCGGCGCCGCGCTTCTCGGCCGCAATCACCGGCGGCGCCATCGCGATGAAGGATGCCACCTGCCCGGCGCTGCACGCGGCCCTGCAGGCGGCGGAAAAGGGCGTGCCGTTCATGCCGCTGCGCGGGCTGATCGGCTCCGATGTGCTGAAGTACCGACCGGATTGGAAAGTCATCGACTCGCCGTTCGGCAATGACGACCCCATCGTGCTCTTGCCGGCGATCAAACCGGACGTGGCGCTGTTCCACGCGCCGATGGCCGACCGCTTCGGCAATGTGTGGATCGGGCGCCAGCGCGAATTGACAACTATGGCTCACGCGGCGGTGCGCACGGTCGTGACAGTCGAGAAGATTCACGACGGCGACCTGCTCGCCGATCCGGTGCTGGCCGCTGGCACGCTGCCGGGTTTCTACGTGGAGAGCGTGGCAGTGGCCGAGCGCGGCGCCTGGCCGCTGCCGCTGCCCGACCATTACGCGGCGGATGCCGAGCATCTGGCGCTCTATGCCCGCATGGCGGCGACGCCGGAGGGATTTGCGGAGTACCTAGACAGGTATGTGTATGAGAAAAAGGCGGCGTGATGCTTAGCCGCAAGCACAGCGCGCTCCCTCTCCCCGCGTGCGGGGAGAGGGTCGGGGTGAGGGGGCGTTGCCGCGATTCTGAGCGTGCGAAAAGAGCCCCTCACCCGACTTCCTCGCTTCCGCTCGGAAGTCGACCTCTCCCCGCAAGCGGGGAGAGGTGAAGCGGAGAGGCCCTCACGTGAATTCTGTGAACGTCAAAGACGAAGAGCTCCTCGCCGACGTCATCACGCGGCTGATCGGCGATGTGCGCCATGTCGCCGTCGGCAACGCCTCGCCGATCCCGGCCACCGCGGCGCTGCTCGCCCGCGCCCGCGGGCATGGCCGCCCCTACGTGTCGCTGCTCGGCAGCCCGAAGCACACCTTCTGGACCGACGGCGGCCGCGAGCTGTTCGACTGCGCCGGCCAGGGCCGCATCGACGTGTTCTTCCTCTCTGGCGGCCAGATCGACGGCCACGGCAACATCAACCTGGTCTCCATCGGCGACTACGCACATCCGAAGGTGCGCTTCCCCGGCTCCTATGGCTCGGCGCATCTCTACTATGTCGTGCCGAAGGTGATCCTGTTCCGCACCGAGCACTCGCGCCGCACGCTGGTGCCGGACGTGGACTTCATCAGCGCGCCCGGCTCCAGCGCACCGAACGTGCACCGCACCGGCGGGCCGGTCGCGCTGGTCACCAACCGCTGTCTGTTCTCCTTCGCCAAAGGCCGCTTCCGGCTGGAAAGCGTGCACCCCGGCCACACGGTCGAAGAGGTGCTCGACAACACTGGCTTCGACTTCGACCGGCCGGACCGGGTTCCCGAGACGCCGGCCCCCTCGCCCGAGACGCTCGCGCTGATGCGCGGGCCGGTCGCGCAGGAATTGGCCGGCCTCTACCCGCAATTCGCGCAGCAGGTGTTCGGCGTCGCGCCGGCCGCTTTCGCCAAGTGAAAGCCGCGGCGGCCCTTCCGGCCCATTTCCCGTTGGGCTAGTGTCCCGCGCGCGGCCGTCCGGCTGCGTCAATCCATAGCGAAGACGAAGGAAGCGTTCGGTGAAAACGGTTGAAGCTGCGGTAATCGGGGTGGGTTGGATCGGCGGCCTGCGCGCGGAGGCGCTGTCACGCACGGCGCTGGTCGACAAGCTGCATCTCTGCGACATCAAGCCGGACCGGCTCGCCGAGGTGAAGGAGATGTACAAGCCGGCGTCGGCGACGCTCGACTACAACGACATCATCAAGAACCCGGACATCTCGGTGGTCTACATCTCGACCACGCCGGAGGCCAACCATTATCCGATCGCGCGCGACTGCCTGAAGGGCGGCAAGCACGTGATGCTGGAGAAGCCGATCGCGCTGGAGCTGTGGGAAGCCGACGAGCTGATCCACCTGTCGAAGACCAACAACCTGAAGTTCACCATCGGCTATTCGCAGCGCTTCAACACCAAGATCGCCTACGCCAAGAAGAAGATCGTCGACGGCACGCTCGGCAACGTCGTCTCGGTGCTGGTCAGCCGCCACCTTTCGCGCGAGCTCGGCAAGAAGATCGCCGGCCGCGTCCGCCTCTCGCCGGTGGTGATGGAATCGACCCACGACCTCGATTTCGTCTACTGGCTGCTCGAGCCGGCCAAGCCGGTGCGCGTCTATTCGCAGGGCGCCTACGGCTACATGAAGCCGGTGAACGGTTCGCACGACGTGATGTTCACCACCGTCACCATGGACAACGGCGTGGTGGTGATGATCGGCGGCGGCTGGAACCTGCCGCCGAGCTATCCGAACTACTGCTCGACCTGGATCGAGATCACCGGCACCGACGGCTCGCTGTTCCTCGACGACACGCAGCGCGACAACTGGCTTAACACCGAGCGGCGCGGGCAGGAATTCCCGATGTCGACGATGCCGGGCGAGCAGGTGGACCACGTCTTCGCCGGCGGCATCGGCCCGGAGACCATCTACTTCCTGGAATCATGCATCAAGAACCGCCCGGTGATGGTGACGCCGGAAGGCGCGCGGCTGGTGATGGAGACCTACAGCGCCGCCGACCTGTCCGCCGACCGCGGCGAGCCGGTCAACCTGCCGCTGACCAACGAGACGATCTCGGCCATCGCCGACTTCAAGCAGCGCATTAGGGCGGGGCTGAATGTCTGATCATGTATCCGCGACTGCGGCGCTCGCCATTTTTGCTCTCTCCCCTCGTGGGAGAGGGCAGCGCCGGCGCTGCCGCACATTCTGCTGGGTGAGGGGGCGCGGCGCTTTCGATAAGCCTAACCCCTCACCCATTCTTTCCTACTGACCGGCTGCGGCAGCCCTCTCCCACAAGGGGAGAGGGCACAGTAACGACCGCCACGTATAAAGAGGAAACGCATGAAGAACCAAGCCAAGCGCCTGGGCCTCGCGATCATCGGCGGCGGCCGCGTCGGCCTGTTCCGCGGCGAAGTGGCGGCGCGCCACCCGGCGGTGGAATGGATCGGGCTCGCCGAAAAGAACCCGAACCGCGCCGGCGAAGTCGGGCCGAAGATCAGCGCCGACTTCGTCACGCAGAGCCACGTCGAGCTGATCAAGCGCCCGGAGGTGAACTGCGCCATCATCGCCACCGACGAGCATCTGCACGTCGATCCGATCATGGCCTGCATCGAGCGCGGCATCCCGATGCTGATCGAGAAGCCGCTGGCCACGCGCCTCGAAGAATCGGCGCGCATGCTCAAGCTGATCAAGGAGGCCAAGCTCGACGCCGTGGTCGGCTATACGCAACGTTTCCGCCGCCGCTGGCTGGCGGCGAAGGAGAAATGCCGCACCGGCGCGCTCGGAGACGTCACGCTGGTCACTTCGCGCGCCTTCATGAACCGCCTGGTCGCCATCGACAACTACAAGCGCACCGACGACCCGAGCACGATCTCGCCGATGGTGATCTCCGGCACGCACGCGCTCGACATCTGCATGTGGTGCCTGGAAGGCAAGACGCCGGTCGAAGTCTACGCCCGCTCGATCGACAAGGTGATGGGCCCGCTCTACAAGGGCATCGACGCCACCGCCGGCATGATCTCCTTCAACGACGGCACCATCTATCACCTCAGCATGTCGTGGGCGATGCCGGTCACCTGGCCGGCCGCGGTCTATTCACTCGAGGTCGGCATCTCCGGCACCACCGGCGTGCTGACGATCGATGACACTCACCGCGACATCGTGCTGGCGGTGTCGAAGGCGCAGTCGGAAGGCTACAACCCCGACGCCACGCGCCTGGTCGACTTCATGGGCAGCTATCCGCCGGGCGACATGGCGCTGGGCGAACTGCGCGGCCCGATGGCGCTGGAAACCGATAGCTGGCTCAACCGAATGGCGCTCGGCCTGCCGACCGCCGCGGCCACCGTGGAAGAAGCGCACCGCAACCTGATGCTGACCAAGGCGCTCGACCTCTCCGCCAAGCGCAAGAAGCCGCTGGCGTTGCCGCTCAGTGAGGACGACCTGAAAGCGGTGGCGTAGGCACAGCCTCATGTCGCGGATGCGGTGCAGCACAAAGTGGTGCACCGCTAGTCCGGGACCCAGCTGTTTTTGCAGTGCATAGCTGGACCCCGGGTCTGCAGCGCACCGCTGCGCGCTGCGCTGCGCCCGGGGAACGACTGAGAGGCACTCGCCTTAAGCGCGCTCGCTAAGCCGCTTGATCCCCATCTCTACCGCCAGCTTGTCGAGCTGCACGATGAGCTCCGGCGGCAGCGGCAGGCCGTTGGTGGTGCGGTCGGCGATGCGTTTCGCCCGCGCGTCGCCCGGCAGCCGCACCGGCTCGCCGCCCGGCAGCGGCTTGGAATTGCGCAGCGAGCGCACGTGCCGGTCGACCTCGGCCTTGAAATGCCCGAGCTTCTGGAAGCGTGAGGGATCGAGCGCCAGCACGAACTGGCCGGTGTTGGTGACTTTGTCCGGCTCGAGATTGAAGTCGATGCAGTCGCGGCCGAACAGCGCGCCGTTGAGCGTGCCGGCGAGCAGGCCGATCATCAGCGCCAGCCCCGCGCCCTTGTAGCCCGCCATCGGCAGGAGAAGTGCTTCCATGCTCTTGTGCGGATCGGTGACGGCTTCGCCCGTCTTCGGATCGACCATCCAGTCCGGCTTCAGCGGCTTGTTCTGCAAGCGGTGGTTCTTGATGGTGCCGTAGGAGACGATCGAGGTGGCGATGTCGAGCACGACTGGCGGCTCTTCGCCGGCGGGAATGGCGATCGCCAGCGGATTGGTGCCGAGCAGCGGCTCGGCGCCGCCGGCGAGCGGCATGTGGTTAGCGTTCGCCACCGCCGCGTACATGCCGATCATGTCGGACTTCAGCGGCAGCGCGGCATAGACGCCGGCGGCGCCGGCGTGCCCCGACATCACGCAACCGACCCAGGCGACGCCGCATTCGCGCGCGAGCTCGACCGCCGTTTCCGCCGCGCGCGAGACGACCAGATGCCCCATGCCGTTGTCGCCGTGCACCAAAGCGGTCGCCGGCGCCGTACGGTCGACCGTGATGTTCGGCCGCGCGTTGGTCGAGCCGAGCTTGAGGCGCTGGATGTACTGCGGCAGGCGGAACACGCCGTGCGCATCGGCGCCGATGAGATCGGCGTCCAGCATCAGGCCCGCGATCTTGGCGGCGTCGGCGTCGGGAACGCCGACCTTGCGCATGGCGTCGTCGATCAGGCCGCGCACCGCGGCGATGGCGACGCGCGGCGTTTTCGACGGTGCGTTCACTTGGCGATCCCCGCCAGAATTTTCTCGAAGTTGCCCTGGAGGATGGCCTGCTTGTCGGCGTCGGAGATCTTCAGCCCACGCACATGGGACACGCAGTCGAGCATCGCCATGTCGTAGGGGTAGTCGCTGCCGAGCATCACCTTGTCGGCGCCGACCAGCCCGATCATCGCCTCGAGGGTTTTGTCCGAGTGCAGGATGGTGTCGTAGAGGAAGCGGCCGGCGATGTTCTTCGGCTCCTTCTTTATGTTCTTCTTCGCTTCCTCGCGCACCTTCCAGCCGTGCTCCCAGCGCGGTGCCTGGTAGGGCGTGAAGCCGCCGCCATGCGCCAGCATGACCTTGAGTTTGGGATAGCGGTCCATCACGCCGCCGAAGAACAGCGACGCGGCGGCGATGGTGGTGTCGAGCGGATTGCCGATCAGGTTGGCAAGGTAGTACGACTTAAGCCGGTCGGCACCGGCGATGTTGTTCGGATGCACGAACATAAAAGCACCGAGCTTCTCCGCCTCGGCCCACAGCGGCTCGAACATCGGATCGTCGAGATTGACGCCTTTGACGTTGGAGGCGAACATGGCGCCCTTGAAGCCGTGCTTGCTCATCACGCGCCGCAGTTCATCGGCGGCCCGCGCCGGCTGCGCCAGCGGCAGCGTGGCGATCGCCATGAACCGGTCCGGATGGGCCGCGACGTGGCGGGCCATCTGGTCGTTCTGGATCTGCGCCATCGTCGCCGACAGCTCGGGATCGAGATTGTAGAGATAGGTCTGCGGCGTCGCCGACAGCACGTGCACGTCCACGCCGGTGGCGTCCATGTCCTTCAGGCGGCGCGCGATGTCGTAGCCGCCGGTCGGGAAGGCCTTGTAGACCACCCCGTTCACATCCAGCGTCGAGAGCTCCGCATCGTCCGGCGTGATGGTGACCTTGGCGCCCGCCTTGGTCAGCAGCGCCGCCGTCTCCAGCGTCAGGATGTGGGTGTGGGTGTCGATGGTGCGCGCCTTGCTCATTTCATCCTCTGAAAGTGTCTATCTTCCGCCGCAAAGAGCGCCTGAGTGCCGCACCCGCGCGTGCCGCGCAAGGGGCCCCGCCCATGGTCCCGGTCAGCGCGAGAAACGCCCCGAAACCGGTTCCCTCCCTTTGGATTCCTGCGCTAGGCTTTGCCTCCCCGAAATACCATTCAGCCGGAAATCTCCATGACAGTGACCCCTGCCCCTCGCAGTACGAACGAGCCGCGCGTCGAAGACGATGCCCTGGTCCGCGGCGGCGGGCAGTTCATGGACGACCCGCGCCTGCCCAACCAGGTCTATGCCGCCTTCGTGCGCTCGCCGCACGCGCATGCGCGTATCGTCTCGGTCGAGACCTCTGCTGCGGCCAAGGCCAGGGGCGTGCTGGGGGTGCTCACCGCCGCCGACATGAAGGCCGCCGGCCTCACCGGCCTGTCGCGCCATCCGCCGGTGGTCGGCAAGGGCGGCGTGAAGATGCCGATGCCATTCCGGCCTGCGCTGTGCGGCGAGAAGGCGCTGCATGTGGGCGACCCGGTCGCCATGGTGGTGGCGGAGAGCCTTGCCGCCGCACTCGACGCGGCCGACCTGGTGGCCGTGGACTACGAGGAACTGCCGCCGGTCATCGACCTGGAAACGGCGATGAAGGGCAAGACCCAGCTTCACGCCGACGCGCACGGCAACCTAGTGGTCGACTGGCCCGGCCCAGTCCCGGACGAGAACAACGTGCGCGAGGTCGCCGACATTCTCGCCAAGGCGCCGCATGTGGCGCGGGTGAGCGTCACCAATCAGCGCATGGTGGTGGCCTCGATGGAAACGCGCGGCGCCACCGGCGCCTACGACAAGGCCACGGACAGCTACACGCTCTATGCCTGCTCGCAGGGCGCCGACTCGCTGCGCGGCCAGGCCGCCTCCATCATGAACGTGCCGCCCGACAAGCTGCGCGTGATCACGCAGGACGTCGGCGGCGCCTTCGGCATGAAGACGCCGGTCTACCCGGAATACCCCGCGCTGCTGGTGGCGGCGAAGAAGCTCGGCCGTCCGGTGCACTGGCAGTCGACGCGCTCGGAGGCCTTCCTCACCGACACGCAGGCGCGCGATACGCTCACCCATGCGGAATTGGCGTTCGACGAGAAAGGCAAGTTCCAGGCGCTGCGCATGCGCCACCTGTGCAACCAGGGCGCCTATATCAGCACCGCCGGCGTCAACATCAACACCAACAACTTCGCCCGCTGCCTGCCCGGCATGTACCGCATCGCCAAGGTCGACGTGTCGGCGGCCTGCTATTACTCCAACACGGTGCCGATCGGCCCCTATCGCGGCGCCGGCCGCCCCGAGGCGAACTACGCGCTCGAGCGCGTGGTGGAGGAAGCCGCGCGCATGCTGAACATGGATCCGCTGCGGCTGCGCCGGAAGAACCTCATTCCGCCGTCGGCCATGCCGGTGAAGACCGCGGTCGGCAACACCTACGACAGCGGCGACTTCCCGGCGATCGTCGACAAGGCGGTCGAGATGGCCGACTACGCCAACTTCGGCAAGCGCAAGCGCGAGGCGGCGCGCCGCGGCAAGTATCGCGGCATCGGCGTCTCCTGCATGCTCGAGCATGCCGGCGCCATGCCGATGGAGGAGGCCTCCATCACATTCCCCGGCGGGGACAAGATGCTGCTCGGCATCAACGTGCAATCGACCGGACAAAGCCACGCCACCGTGTTCCCGCGCGTGCTGGCGGCCAGGCTCGGCATCGCGCCCGGCACAATCGAGCACCGCCACGGCGACACCGCGCTCGGCCTCACCGGCTTCGCCTCGGTCGGTTCGCGTTCGGCCATGTGCTGCGGCGCGGCGATCCTGAAGGTCGCCGACGTCATGCTGACGAAGGGCAAGAAGGCCGCCTCCGCGCTGCTGGAGGCGTCGGAGAGTGACATCCAGTATCGAAACGGCGAATTTTCCGTGGTCGGCACCGACCGCAAGATCTCGCTGTTCGAAACGGCGCGCCGCGCCAAGGAAGTCGGCGAGAACCTCGACAGCAAGGAGAAGGCCGAGGCGCCGCTCACCTTCCCGAACGGCTGCCACATCGCCGAGGTCGAGATCGATCCCGACACCGGGCGCATGGACATCGTCACCTACACCGCGGTGGACGATCCCGGCGTGATGCTCGACCCTGCCGTGGTCGAGGGCCAGGTGCACGGCAGCCTGTCGCAAGGGCTCGGCCAGGCGCTCACCGAGAACGCGGTCTACGATCCGGCCAGCGGGCAACTCGTGAGCGGTTCGTTCATGGACTACGGCATGCCGCATGCGCACGACATGCCGATGGAGCTGCGCGAAGCCGTGCATTCGGTGCCGGCGACCACCAATCCGCTCGGCGTGAAGGGCACCGGCGAAGCCGGCACCACGGCGGCGATCGCCGCGGTGATGAACGCGGTCGCCAACGCGATCCCGAGCGGCGCGGCCAATCATATGGAGATGCCCGCGACGCCGGCGAAGATCTGGGACGCCTGCCGGAAGGCGAGAGCGAAGTGAACCGCTACCCTGAACACCAGTCCCGTCATCCTGAGGTGCGAGCGTGCGCAGCACGCGAGCCTCGAAGGATGAACGGCCGAGGTGATCGACGCGGTAAAGTGTGCCCGCCGTCGCCCTTCGAGGCTCGCTTCGCTCGCACCTCAGGGTGACGGCTCACTAGCGCCCCGACGCGAACAAAATGGCCGGGCATTGCCCGGCCATTTTTCAGCGGGACGCCGCTCAGCCGCCCTGCGAAATGAACTTGGTGTTCATGTAGGCCTGCAGGCCCTCGATGCCGCCTTCGGAGCCGTAGCCCGACTCCTTGATGCCGCCGAACGGCGTTTCCGGCGTCGAGATGGCGACCGAGTTCACGCCCACCATGCCCGACTGGATGGCCTCGCCGATGGCCGCCGCTGTCGCCCCCGAGGAGGTGAAGGCATAGGCCGCCAGACCGAACTCGAGCGAATTGGCGCGCTCGACCACCTCGTCGAAGGTCTTGAACGGCACGATCGGCGCCACCGGCCCGAACGGCTCCTGCGTCATGATCTTCGAATCGTCCGGCACGTCGACGACCACCGTCGGCTGGAAGAAGAAGCCCTGGTTGCCGTGGCGCGAGCCGCCGGTGAGGACCTTGCCGCCGCGATCCCTGGCGTCATTGACGAAGCTCTCCATGGCGTCGAGCCGGCGCGGATTGGCGAGCGGCCCCATGGTCGTGCCCTTCTCCAGACCGTCGCCGAGCTTGATGTTCTTGGCGTACTCGGTGAAGCGCGCGACGAACTTGTTGTAGCTCTGCTCCTGAACGTAGAAGCGCGTCGGCGAGATGCAGACCTGCCCGGCGTTGCGGTACTTGAACGCAGCGATCGTGTCGGCCGCCTTCTCGGGGTCGGCGTCGGCGAACACGACGACCGGCGAGTGGCCGCCGAGCTCCATGGTCGCCTTCTTCATGCCCTTCGCGGCGAGCCCAGCGAGATGCTTGCCGACCGGGATCGAGCCGGTGAAGGAAATCTTCTTGACGATGTCGGACGGGATCAGGTGCTCCGACACTTCGGCCGGCACGCCGAACACCAGGTTGAGCACGCCCGCCGGCAGGCCGGCATCGGCGAAGCACTTCACCAGCTCGAAGCAGCCGCCGGGCGTCTCTTCCGAAGCCTTGATGATGATCGAGCAGCCGGCGGCCAGCGCGCCGGCGATCTTGCGCACGGGCGTCAGCGTCGGGAAGTTCCACGGCGTAAAGGCCGCGACCACGCCGACCGGCTCCTGCATGACGAGCTGGCGCACGCCCTTCTGGCGGCCCGGCACGATGCGGCCATAGGCGCGGCGGCCTTCCTCGGCGTACCAGTCGATGATGTCGGCGGAGGTCAGCACCTCGATGCGGGACTCGCCGACGACCTTGCCCTGCTCGAGGGTTTGCACGCGCGCAACGTGGTCGGCGCGCTCGCGCAGCAGATCGGCGGCCTTGCGCAGGATCTTGGACCGGTCGTAGGCCGAGGTCGCCTTCCAGACCTGGAAGCCCTTCTGGGCGGCTTCCAGCGCGGCGTCGAGATCGGCGGTGGAAGCGTGCGGCAGATGGCCCAGGGCCTTGCCGGTCGCCGGATTGATGACGTCCTCGCCCTTGCGGCCGCTGCCGTTGAGCCATTTTCCGTCGATGAAAAGAGCGAGTTCGGTGTACATGCGAGACCTCGTTACCCGGATAATTGTTGGCGCTGGATTAGCACTTTCGTGCAAGCCGGGCCACCCTTTCGCGTTCCCCGGGCGCAGCGCAGCACGCAGCGAAGCGAAGTGGTGCGCTGCAGACCCGGGGTCGAGACAAATAGAGCAAGCTGGATCCCGGATCAGCAGTGCGTCACTGCGTGCCGCACCGCATCCGGGACACGAAGCCTACGACGCCAAATACGCCCCGCCATTGGCATGGATGCTCTGGCCGGTGACGTAGCGCGCGCCCGGGCTGCACAGGAAGCGCACCACCGCGGCGACGTCGTCGGGCGTGCCGCGCTGGCCGCTGATGGTCGAATGCGTGAAGTGATGCTGCGGCTCGGGCGAGCCCTTCGGCCGCGGCGTGCCGATGAGGCCTGGCACCACGCAATTCACGGTGATGTGCGCGTCGGCGAGGTCGTGCGCCAGCGCGCGCGTGAAGCCGACCAGGCCGGCCTTGGCGGTCACCACATGGGCGCGGTCCTTGGCGCCGGTATGCGCGCTCAGGCCGCCGATATTGACGATGGTGCCCTGCCCGCTCTGTCTGAGCGCCGGCAGGCAGGCCTTCACGCAATGGAAGACGCTGTCGAGCGTCGCATCCATGACTTTGCGCCAGTCGGCGTAAGACATCTTCTCGAACGGCATCTCGCCACGCAGCGCGGCGTTGTTGATGAGAATATCCAGCCGGCCGAACTGCTTCACCGCCGCTTCCGCCAGCGCGGCCGCGGTCTTCGGATCGGCGACATCGCCGATCACAGCGGCCGCCTTGCCGCCGACGACTTCGATCTCGCCGACGACCTTGTCGGCCTCGGCCTTGTTCGAGCGCGTGTTGACGATGACCGCGGCGCCGGCATCCGCGAGCTGAAGAGCGATCGCGCGCCCGATATTGCGGCCGGCGCCGGTGACGACGGCCACACGGCCGGTGAGGTTTTTGCTTTCAGCCATTTGCTCTCCTTGTCATCACCGGGCCGCCGCGCAGCGGCGTGACCCGGTGATCCCGCTTAGGTCGGCAAGGATGTGCCTTATGCTCGGGATCGCCGGGACAAGCCCGGCGATGACAGCCGAAAGGCCTCATCCTCTCAAGCTCGTCAAATCGATGCGGCCGTCATACAGCTTCGCCAGCAGCGTGAGTGCCGCGGCGGCACGCTTGTCATCCCAGCCGCCGTGGCGCGCGTTCAGCACGAACTTCTCCTCGATGTCGGCGCGCGTCAGCGGCTCATGCGCGCCGCCGCGGAAATGCGGCTGGCGCTCTTCCACGACCGCGCCGTCGTTGAGCACGGCGCGGATATGGCCGGTGAAGTTGTTCGGGTAAGGATTATCCGGGTCGATGACGAAGCGGACCCTGGCGGCGAGCGCCAGCACGTCCTTATCCTTCACCGCCTTGTCGGTGAAGGCGTCGAGGCCGACGCGGCCCTTCACGAAGCCGGTGGCGAGCAGGAAGGGCGTGGCGAACTTTGCCGCGTAGCCGTTCGGCGGGCGCTGCTTGGCGGCCAGCGGCTCCCACAGCCGGTGCACGGTGCCCTCCGCCACTTCGCAGACCAGTTCCTTCACGTCACCGGGCTTGATGCCGCGCGCGGCGAGCCGCCGGGCGCAGTCGATGTAAGGATGCGCCATGGTTCCGCAGGGGTAAGGCTTGAAGGCGAGCGTCTCGATCACCCAGGCCTGCCCGAAGCCATCGAGCGCGCCGTAATTGCCCTGGGTCGTGTGCGCGAAGCCGTGGAACAGGCCGTGCACGCCCTCAAACACCGTGCGCGGGCCGAAGAAGCCGCCGCGCGCGAGCAGCGCGGCGCGCAGGCCCGACTGCGCCGCCCAGCCGGGATGCATGCGCTTGGTCCAGGCGCCTTCGGCAAGATACTCGATGATACCCGACGCCATGCTGCCGGCGATGCCGAGCGCATCGACGATCTGCTTCCGGTCGAGGCCGAGCGAAGCGCCGACGCCGGCCGCCGCGCCCATGACGCCGAAGATCGCCGTCGGGTGGAAGCCGGCCTTGTGCACGGCCTTCGGCACCACGGTGGACAGGCGGCACATCAGCTCGCTGCCGACGGCGATGCCGACGAGCGCGTCGGGGCCGCCGCGGCCGTGCCGCTCGCAGGCCGCCAGCACCGCCGGCACGATGACCGCCCCGGCATGCACCGGGCCGCCCTCGAAGGTATCGTCGAAATCCTCGCCATGCGCGGCCGTGCCGTTGACGAAGGCGGCGCCGGCGCTGGTCAACGTGCGCGCATGGCCGATCGCCGTGCAGGGCCCGTCGTCGTCGAGCCCGGCGAGCGCGCTCGCGATATAGTCCTCGTTGCGCGCGGTGACGCAGAGCCCGACCACTTCGATCAGCAGGTCGACGCATTTCTCGCGCACGGCCCTGGGCAGAGCGTCGGCCTTGAGCGCGACGATGCGCGCGGCGATCTGCTCGGCCAGGGCCGTATTGGGAGGCGCCGCATCCATGATCAGGTTCTGAAGCGAACGGTGCCGAAACCCGGAATCCTGTTCACGGCGATCACCACCGCGAAAGTAATGATCAGCATGCCGAGACCGATCACCGCGATGGCGCCCAGATCGCCGCTTTCGTTGAGATCGTAGATCAGCACCGAGATCACCTTCGTCTCCGACGTGAACAGGATGATGGCGGCGGACAATTCGCGCATCACGCCGACGAAGATGAAGCACCAGGTGGCGATCACGCCGGTGCGCAGGAGCGGCGCGGTGATCTGCCAGAGCGAGCGCAGGCGCGACGCGCCGAGGATGCGGCTGGCGTCCTCCAACTCCGGGTGGATGGTGCGGAAGGCGGCCTGCAGCTGCTGATAGGCCGAGGGCAGCGCGATGGTGACGAAGGCGATAAGCAGGATCCACAGCGTGCCGTAGAGCACGAAAGGCGGCCGCGTGTAGGCCAGGAACAGGCCGACGCCGAGCACGATGCCGGGAATGGCGATCGGCGCAGTGGCGAGGAAGGCGAGCGCGCGCCAGCCGGTCACCGCCTGCCGCGCCGTGACGTAGGAGATGATCAGCGCGATCACCGTGCCGACGGTGGCGGTGGCGGTGCCGAGAATGACGGTGTTCTTCAGCGCAAGCGACGTCGCCGACAGTTCGAAGAACACGAACTCGATGTTGTGCAGCGTCGCGTTGCTGAAGGTGAGGAATGTCGTCGCCACCGGCGAGAAGGCGGCGTTGAGCAGCGCCGCATAGGGCAGGAACACCGGCATCAGCAGCACGCCGAGGCAGATGGCCAGCGCCGGCCAGCGCCAGGCATGCAGCGGGATCAGGCGCGGCGCGCCGTACTTGCCGCCGACGATGGAATAGCCGCGGCGGCCGAGGATCATGTGCTCGGCGCGCAGCAGAATGACGGTGAGCACCAGCAGCGGCAGCGAGGCCGCGGCGGCGAGCTCCGGTTTCGGCGGATACTGGAACAGGCTCCAGATCTTGGTGGTCATGGTGTGGAAGCCGGCCGGCAGCGCCAGGATGGCGGGCGAGCCGAACAGCGTCATCGCCTGCAGGAAGGCGACCAGCGCGCCGGCCAGGAGCGCCGGCAGCACCAGCGGCACGGTCACCCGCCGCGCGGTGTACCAGCGGCCGCCGCCGAGAATGGACGAGGCATCCTCCAGTTCGCCCGGAGTGCGGTCGAGCGAATTGGCGACCAGCGTGAAGACATAGGGAAAGGTGTAGCAGGAGATGACGAAGATCAGCCCGCCCAGCGAATAGATGTTGAACAGGTGCACGTCCTGCTCGGCGCCGGTGACGGCGCGGAACACCTTGTTGAGCAGGCCGCTGTTCGGCGCCGCCAGAAGCTCCCAAGCGATCGCGCCGAGAAACGGCGGCGTCACGAAGGAGGCGGTGACCAGCGCCCGGATCACGCCGGCAAAGGGCAGGTCGGTGCGCGCCACCAGCCAGCCCATCGGCGCGGCCACCGCGCAGCAGATGAAGGCGGAGGAGGTGGACAGGACGAAGGTCGTGACCAGGGGATCGTAGAACGAGGACTCGGTGAACAGCCGCCCAAAGTTGTCGAGCGTGAGCGCGCCCTTCTGGTCGGTGATGCTGTACACCAGCAGCCACGACATCGGCAGGACGATCAACACAAGCAGAATGGCGGCAAAGAAATAGAGCACCGGCTTCGAGACGTCGATCCCGGGCTTTCGCGAAGCCGGCGCCGCTGACGTTATGCTTGTCATCAGACCTTGAAAATCTCTGCGTAGCGCTTCTTGATCGCTTCGGCCTGGTCGTGCACGCCCTGCGGATCTTCCTTCATCAGCTTGATGTCGGCGAGCTTGCGGATACCGGGCTTCTCCACGGTCTGGCTGTGGGCCGAGTACTGCCGGGCCATATCGACGATCATCTGTTGTCCCTCGCGCCCGTGCATCCAGTTCTGGAACAGGCGTGCGGCGTTCGGGTTGGGAGCAGCCTTGAAGACCACGCTCGGACCGGCGGCGAGCGGCGTGCCCTCTTCCGGATAGACGATCTCGATCGGCTGACCCGCTTCCTTGTTGCGGATGACGAGATAGCCCGCTCCGTCGACCATGACCGCGCGCTCTCCGAGTGCGACGCGCTTCGGCGTGTCGGTCGCCGACTGCACCTGCATCACGCTCTGCGCGGCCAGCTTGACGAGATAGTCCCAGCCCAGATCGCGCGCGATCTGGAAGGTCGCGTTCATGATCGTCCCGCTGTAGGCCGGATGGGCCTTGACCATCTTGCCCTTCCATTTCGGGTCGAGCAGATCCTTGAAGCTTTTCGGCGCGTCTTCCTTCTTCACCAGATTGGTGTTGTAGGCGATCGGCGAGATCAGGATGCGCGTCGTGACGGCGAAGCCCTCGGGGTCGTAGTAGACCTTGTCGTAATGCTTGGCGACCTCTTCGGGCAGGTACGGTGCGAGCAAGTCCTGACGCTTCCAGTCGATGACGTGCGCCTGGTCGGAGGTGTTGACCACGTCGACCGTCCGGATGTTGGCGGCGTATTCCTGGCCGATGCGCGTGAAGATCCGCTCGGCGCCGGAGCGTTCCACGCGCACGGCAATCCCGGGGAATTTCTCTTCGAACGCCTTGCCGAAACGCTGGGCGAATTGCAGGTCCATCGCCGTGTAGAACACGACCTTGCCTTCCTTCTTCGCCGCCTCGATCAAGGCCGGCGTCAGCGCCGCCGGTTCCGGCGGCGCTGCGCGCACCGGCGCGGCGAAGACGGAACCGACGGCCAGCGCCGTCGTCCCTTTCAGCACGTCACGTCTGGAGACTCTGCTCTTGCGCATGGCTCGCTGCTCCCCTTGAAAGACCGCTGCGGATGGACAGGCGCCGCGGCTGCTACACCTTGAACAGTTTCGAGTACTGCTGCTTGATCTTCTCAGCGTCGCGCTCGACGCCCGCGGCATCGTCCTTCATGGTCTTGATCTGGTTGAACGGCGTCCGGCCCGGCTTTTCCTTCGTTTGCGGATGCATGGACCGCAGTCCGCCGATGTCGATGATGAGCTGCTGGGCCTGCGCCGTGAAGCAGAAGTTCTGGAACAGGCGCGCGGCGTTCGGGTTCGGAGCCGCCTTGAAGATGGCGTTCGGCCCGATCACGAGCGGCGAGCCTTCGGTCGCGTAGACCGGTTCGATCGGCTGCCCGGATTCCTTGCCTTTCAGAACAAGATATTCGACGCCGTCCGCCTGCACCGCGCGTTCCCCGAGCGCCAGACGCTTGGGCGGATCGGACGCGGACTGAAGCTGCAGGACGCTCTGCTGGGCGAGCTTCTCGAAGTATCCCCAGCCGAGATCGCGCGCCATCTGGAAGGTGGCGGTCATGATGGTGCCGCTGTAGCCCGGATGTGCCTTGACCATCTTGCCCTTCCATTTCGAGTCGAGCAGATCGGCAAAGCTCTTCGGCGCTTCTTCCTTCTTCACCAGGTTCGTGTTGTACGCGATGATGCTGAGAAAGACGCGGAAGCTCGCGAATGTCCCGTCAACGTCCCGGTGCTCCGCCGGATAGAATTTGGCGACGTCCTCGGGCACGTGCGGCTCCAGCCAGCCATTGCGTTTCCACACGATGAGATGCGCGGCATCGGACGAGTTGACGACGTCGACCGCGCGGATGTTGGTGGAATACTCCTGGCCGATGCGCTGGAATACGCGCTCGGCGCCGGTGCGCTCGACGCGGCAGGTGATGCCGGGAAACTTGGCCTCGAACGCCTTGCCGATCTGTTCGGAAAGCTTCAGATCGATCGAGGTGTACCAGACCACCTTGCCTTCCTTTTTGGCAGCTTCGATCAGCTGCGGCGTGATCGTGCTCGCCGGCGGCGCGGCGGACATGACCCTGGTCGAGAAAGCGGCACCGGCGGCAAGCGCGCCTGATCCGATCACCAAGTCGCGGCGTGAGAATCGAGGATTTTTCATCGCGTCTCTCCCTATGCCTGGCTTTGGTTGTGGTGGTTTCGTCTTGCGCGAAACTCCTGCGATCGTAGAAAATCAGCCGCTCAATGCACGGCACCGCTCCGGCGTCAGGCTGAGCCAGACCGCGCTGCCCGGCGGGATGTTCTCCCCCGCCGCGGTGATGACGCGCAACTGCGAGCCGTCCTTGGTCTCGACCATGTAATCGCGGCTGCCGCCCAAGAAGACCTGGCGCACGACGGTCGCCGGCACGACATTGTCGGTGTCGCCCGGCGGCGCGGTCGAAATGCCGATATCGTGCGGCCGGATGGACACCGGCGTGAACACGTCCGCCTGGACCCTGGCGCCGACACAGCGCAGCGACACGCCGGAGAATTCGACGCGGCCGTCGGCAAGGCCCCTGCCCCGGATGACGTTGCTCGAGCCGATGAAGCGGGCGACGAACTCCGACTGCGGACGGTCGTAGATGTCTTCCGGCGTGCCGGACTGTTCGATCTTGCCGGCATTCATCACGCAGATGAGATCGGCGGTGGTCATCGCCTCGGACTGGTCGTGGGTCACGTAGACGGTGGTGTAGCGGAAGGCGTCGTGCAGCCGGCGCACCTCGAAGCGCATTTCCTCGCGCAGGTTGGCGTCGAGGTTGGAGAGCGGCTCGTCGAGCAGCAGCGTCTCCGGCTCGACGATCAGCGCGCGGGCGAGCGCCACGCGCTGCTGCTGACCGCCCGACAATTCGCCCGGGTAGCGCTGCGCCAGCGGCGCGAGCTTGGTGGTGGCCAGCATGGCGTCGAGCTTCTTGCCGATCGTGTCGCGGTCCATCTTCCGGAGGCGAAGGCCGTAGACGATATTCTCCGCCACGGTCATGTGCGGCCACAGCGCGTAGCTCTGGAAGATCATCGACATATTGCGCCGCTCGGGCGGCAGGGTACCCGCCGGCGACGAGATCAGCCGGTCGCCGACGCGGATTTCGCCTTCGCTCGGCTCGACGAAGCCGGCGATCAGACGCAGCGTCGTGGTCTTTCCGCAGCCGGAGGGGCCAAGCAGGCAGACGAGCTTGCCGTGCTCGATCGTGAGCGACACGTTGTCGACCACCGCGAGGTCGCCGTACCGCTTGGTCAGGCTCCGCAATTCAACCGACGCCACGCATGTCCTCCCCTCGTGCACGGCCGCCTGCCGCGGCTCTTTGCGCTCTTCGTACTAACACCGCCGGCTTCGGATTCGTCGACGCCCGCGGCCTCTCCTAGGCCCCCTTGAAGTTGGGCTTGCGCTTTTCCATGAAGGCCGTGCGGCCCTCGATATAATCGCTTGACGCGAAGCATTGCGCCACCAGGTCGTCGCACTTCTTCAGATCGCGCTCGGATTCGGGTTTCACCGCCTGGCCGACGATGTACTTGACCGAATTGACGGTAAGCGGGGCGTTGCCGCTGATCGTCTCGGCGTAATTCTTGACGTAGGCCTCCAGCTCCGCGTCCGGCAGTACGCGGTTGACCAGGCCCATCTGCTGCGCCTCGGCGGCGGTGAACTGGCGGGCGGTGTAGAAGATCTCCTTGGCGAAGGACGGGCCCACGACGTCCACCAGCTTCTTGATGCCCTTGAAGCCGTAGCCGAGGCCGAGCTTGGCCGCCGGCACGCCGAACTTCGAATTGTCCGAGCAGATGCGCATGTCGCAGCACAAGGCCAGACCGACGCCGCCGCCGATGCAGTAGCCGCGGATCATGGCGATGGTCGGCTTGGGAAACTCGTAGACGGCCGTGTTGGCTTCATCGACAGCGACATTGTAACGGTCGATCGCCTCCTTGCTGGAACGCTCGCTCTCGAACTTGGAGATGTCGGCGCCCGACACGAAGGCCTTGCCGCCCGCGCCGGTCAGCACCACCACACGAACGGCATTGTCGGTGGCGAAGTCGGCAAGATAGCCGCTCAGCGCCTCCCACATCTCCAGCGACATGGCGTTATGGCGCTCGGGATTGTTGAACGTCACATAACCGACGCCACCCTCCTTGCGGACGAGCATCTTGTCGGTCTTGATCATCGCATTCATTGGCGAACGTCCTCTTCTAGCGGCGCATCAAACCGCCTTGGCGGCGTGCAGCGCGGCGATTTCGTTGTCGGCGAAGCCGAACTCCTTGAGCACCTCGTCGGTGTGCTGGCCTTGCGCCGGCGGCGTGGCGACGATCCTGCTCGGCGTGCGCGACAGTGCGAACGGCTGGCCGACGAAGACCTGCTCGCTGCCGTCCGGACGCTTGGCGGCCTGTGCGATCCCCAGGTGCTTCACCTGCTCGTCGGCGAACACCTGGTCGATGGAATAGATCGGTCCGCACGGCACGCCGATGGTGTTGAACTTGTCGATCCATTCGGCGCTGGTCTTGTGCACCGTGCGCTTGTCGATCTCGGCGTTGAGCGCATCGCGGTTCTTCGAGCGCAGCGCGCCGGTCTTGTAGTCGGGATGCGCGATCAGCTCGGGCGCTTCGATCGCGTTGCACAGGCGCTCCCACATCACCTGGCCGGTGGAGGCGATGTTGATGTGGCCGTCCTTGGTCTTGAACACGCCGGTCGGGATGCTGGTCGGATGATTGTTGCCGGCCTGCTTGGCGACTTCGTGCATCTGCAGCCAGCGCGCGGCCTGGAAGTCGAGCATGAAGATCTGCGCCTGCAGGAGCGAAGTGTTGACCCACTGGCCTTCGCCGGACACGTCGCGCTCGATCAGCGCGGTCAGGATGCCCATGGCGCAGAACAGGCCGGCGCAGAGATCGGCGACCGGGATGCCGACGCGCACCGGGCCCTGCCCCGGTAGGCCGGTGATCGACATCAGGCCGCCCATGCCCTGCGCGATCTGGTCGAAGCCGGGCCGGTCGCGATAGGGCCCGTCCTGGCCGAAGCCGGAGATCGAACCCAGCACGATGCCCTTGTTGATCTTCTTCAGGCTCTCGTAGTCGATGCCGAGGCGGTCCTTCACGTCGGGCCGGAAGTTCTCGACCACCACGTCGGCTTTCGCGACTAGGCGCTTGAACGCGGCGAGGCCTTCCGGCGACTTCAGGTCGAGCGTCATGCTGCGCTTGTTGCGGTGGAGGTTCTGGAAGTCCGCGTTCTCGCGCGGTCCGCCCGGCCCCTCGCCCTTCTCCAGGTGCGGGGGCGTCTCGATCTTGATGACATTGGCGCCCCAGTCGGCCAATTGGCGGACGCAGGTCGGCCCGGAACGGACGCGGGTCAGGTCGAGGACGGTGAAGCGGGAAAGGGCCTGGGAGGCCCTGGGAAGCGGCATTTCGACGGCTCCGGCGGACATTTTCGGCCAAAATCGAAGGCGGCGCCGACCTTCCCCGATCTGTTTGCTCTTGTCCATTGCTCGGGCGGCATCGCGCCGTCCCGGATGCTGCATTCCGGACGAAAGCGGTGGCGGGTGAAACTTTCTTCACTATGCCGCCGGGCTGGGTTCTTTTCGCCTTGAAAAGACCATCCGCGCCTGCCATATGAGCCCTGCGGATGAAAGACCCGGATTCGGGTTTCGCGGGCTGCGTGCACGAACTTCATTCAAACGAATTTCGCCCCGCCTCCTCCGTTTCTCCTGACCTGACGACAACCCTGGCCACGCGGGATGTCTAAAGACCCCGCGATTCCGCCGCCCACGTCCGTGGGACGGCCGCTTCGCCGTATAAGAAAGACAACTTTTGACTTCATTCAACGACTTCGGCCTCGCTGAGCCGATCCTTCGCGCGCTCGCGGAAGAGAAATACGTCACCCCCACCCCGATCCAGGCCCAGACCATCCCGCTCGCGCTTGAGAAGCGCGACGTCATCGGTATCGCCCAGACCGGCACCGGCAAGACCGCGTCCTTCGCGCTGCCGATCCTCCACCACCTGATCGCCAAGCGCGTGCGCCCGGCCCAGAAGGCCTGCCGCGTGCTGGTGCTGTCGCCGACCCGCGAACTGTCCGGCCAGATCGCCGACAGCTTCCGCACCTACGGCCGCCACATCCGCCCGCTCGCCATCGAGCTGGCGATCGGCGGCGTGCCGATCAACCGGCAGGTCCGCGCCATGTCGCGCGGCGCCGAGGTGCTGGTGGCGACGCCGGGCCGCTTGCTCGACCTCGTCAACCAGCGCGCCGTCCGCCTCGACCAGATCGAGATGCTGGTGCTCGACGAAGCCGACCGCATGCTGGACATGGGTTTCATCCATGACATCAAGCGCATCGTGAGCATGCTGCCGAAGGACCGGCAGACGCTGTTCTTCTCGGCCACCATGCCGCAGGAGATCACCAGGCTCGCCGACCAGATGCTGAACAATCCGGCCCGCGTGGCGGTGACGCCGCAGGCCACCACGGTCGAGCGCATCGCCCAGCGCGTCATCCTCACCGACAAGGCGTCGAAGGTGGCGCTGCTCACCGAGGTGCTCAGGACCGAGAAGATCGATCGCGTGCTGGTCTTCACCCGCACCAAACACGGCGCCGACAAGGTCGTGCGCGCGCTCGAGAAGATCGGCCATCCGGCCGAGGCAATCCACGGCAACAAGTCGCAGAACCAGCGCGAGCGCGTGCTCGCGGCCTTCCGCTCCGGTTCGCTGCGCACCCTGATCGCCACCGACATTGCCGCCCGCGGCATCGACGTCGACGGCGTCACCCACGTCGTGAACTACGACCTGCCAAACGTTCCCGAGAGCTATGTCCACCGCATCGGCCGCACCGCGCGCGCCGGCGCCGACGGCGTGGCAATCTCGTTCTGCGACCACGAGGAACGCGCCTTCCTGCGCGACATCGAACGCCTGATCCGCATGTCGATCCCCTCGACCGACCGCCGCACCGGCGAACGGCCGCGGGCCGAACAGGCGGAAGGCCACCACGCCGCCCACCGGCAGAACGGCCGGCCGCATCACCGCGGCAACCATCAGCCGCGCAGTCACAAGGCCGGCGGTCATAATGGCGGCCACCAGGGGCGGCCAAACCGGGGCAGCCACCCGGGCAGCGGTCGCAATGCCGGCGCCCACAAGGGCGGCCACCAGGGCCCCCGTCCGGAAGCCGCCGCACAGGGCGAGCCAAGCGGCCTCGGAAATGTTACATTCATGCAGCGTCCGAACGGCCCGCGCCGCCACGCCGGCCACCGCGCGCCCCGCTGATCAACCGGAGACGACTGAATGGCGAAGGAAGAACTGCTGGAGTTCGACGGCACGGTGACCGAGGTGTTGCCGGACGGCAATTTCAGGGTGAAGCTCGACAACGAGCACGAGGTGCTGGCTTACACCGCGGGCAAGATGCGCAAGTTCCGCATCCGCACCGGCGTGGGTGATCGCGTGATCGTCGAAATGTCGCCCTACGACCTAGCGCGCGGACGCATCAGCTTCCGTCACAAGGGTGAAGCGCCGGCCGCGGCTCCGCAGCAGCGCCGGCCGCAGTTCCGCGGCAGACGTTGAGGTTGCGAGCCCGGCCGGGCTGGCCGGGTTTAGCTTTCCGGGGGGCACGCGCAACAAGAAGGAGCGCCGGGCCTGCCATGAGGTTCACGTCCCTCTCACGCTGGGCGCTGGCGGTCTTCATCGCCGGCGCCGTCTGCTCCGCCGCAGCGCAGGACGCAGCGAACAAAGCCGGCGGTCAGCCCCAGGCCGCCGCACAGCAGCAAGCCGGCAAAGGCCTGCTGCGCCTGCTGCCGGCGGATTCCGTCACCGAGCATTCGATCGACACCCCGAACGGCACGCTCGCCTATACGGCGACGGCCGGCACGCTGCCGTTCTACGACCAGTCGGGCGAGCAGAGCGCGGCCGTCTTTTACACCGCCTACGTCGCAAAGAGCGCAGGCTCCGACCGGCCCCTGACTTTCGTTTTCAACGGCGGACCGGGCGCGGCCTCCGCCTTCCTGCACCTCGGCCTAGTCGGCCCGCGCCTGCTCGATTTCGGGCCGGCCTATGACGCGGCCACTGCCGCGCTGAAGGACAATCCCGACACCTGGCTCGCCTTCACCGACCTGGTGCTGATCGACCCCGTCGGCACCGGCTGGAGCCGCGCCGCCAAAGCGGACGACGCCAAGAATTTCTGGGGCGTGCGCGCCGACGCCGACGCCATGGCCAAGGCCATCGCACTCTACGTCGCGAGGAACAACCGCTCCGGTGCGCCGAAATATCTGTTGGGCGAAAGTTACGGCGGCTTCCGCGCCGCCAAGGTGGCGCGCGCGCTGCAGCGCGACCAGGGGATCGCGGTCAACGGCATCGTCATGGTAGCGCCGTTTCTGGAAGGCTGGCTTACATTCGGCAACAGCGCTTCGGCGCTGCGCGCCGCGCTCGAGCTGCCGTCGCTCGCTGCCGCCACGCTGGAGCGCAAGGGCAATTTCAGCCTTGAAGCATTGGCCGATGCGGAAAAATTCGCCCTTACCGAGTATCTCACCACGCTCGCCGGCCCGCCGCCGCAAGGCGAGGCGGCAAACGCATTCTATGCGCGCGTGGCGCAGATCACCGGACTGCCGGAGGATATCGTCCGGCGCGAGCGCGGCTTCATCACCGATGCCTTCATCAAGAGCCTGCGCGACGGCAAGGTAGTCAGCCGTTACGACGCCACCTTCGCGGTGGACGATCCGTTTCCCGAGCAGCGCAGCACGCGCGGTCCCGACCCGATCCTGGACGGGGTGACACGCGCCTATGGCGGCGCCATGGCGGCCTATGCGCGCAACGAGCTCGGTTTCAAGACGGAGATGACCTACAGCCTGCTGGCGGGCGACGTCACCGGACGCTGGGATTGGCAGGGCGGCCGCAGCCAGGCCAGCGCGGAGAACGAGCTGCGCGTTCTGTTGTCCTTCAGCCGGTCGTTCCGGCTGCTGATCGCGCATGGCGTATCGGATCTGGTCACGCCCCACGCCATGTCGCGCTATGTGCTCGACCACCTGCCGCCGACCGACCCGCCCGGCCGCGCGCAGCTCAAGCTTTATCGCGGGGGCCACATGCTCTATATCGACGCGCAGTCGCGCAGGGCCTTCACCGCCGACGCGGCCGCCTTCTATCGCGGCGAGTAGCGCAGAAGCGCGTCAGCGCATGTTGGCGACGCGGCGGAAGCCGGTCTGGTCCAGGATCGACAGCGAACGCTCGCTGATCCTGATCAGGCCGTTGCGGCGGAATTCCGAAAGCACCTTGCTGACGTGAACCGGCGTGAGGCCGGTGGCGTCCGCGATGTGGTGCTGGCGCAAGGGGAAGTCGAACTCCATCGGATCGCCCTGAGCCATGGTGCGCTTGGCGAGCCGGTCCGCCAGGCTCAGGATCAGCCGCGCGATGCGCTCGTCGGCGGTGCGGCGGCCGAGATCGACGATGAGCTGGTCGGCGCGCATCTTTTCCTCGATCCACGCCTTCGACAACTTGTCCAGCAGATCCGGATGGGCGAACAGAAGCTGCTTCAGCTCGGCGCGCTTGAAATTGCGATAGCGGACGTCGGTGATGGCTTCGACCAGACAGTGCGGGCGCGCTTCGAACAGCAGCGCCGTCGACACGATGTCGCCCGGCAGCAGGAACGAAAGGATCTGCCGGCTGCCGTCGGAGAGCATCATGATCGACGCCGCCCACCCGCTGCAGATGATCGGCACGGAATCCTGCAGATCGTGCTCGCGGCAAATGGTGCGGCGCGCCGGGACGGTGTGTTCGGTCTGGTAGACCGGCAGCGGCTTGGAGCCGGGGCATGCCCAGGCGGCTTCGCACGCGGCCTGGCACAGATTGAGTTCGAAGGCAGGGCAGGCCTCGCAGGATAGCTGCGTCGGCATCGGCTGGACCGACGGCTTCTTGAGGCCTAAGTGAGCATTCATCGTCTGGTTCTCGTTCGTGTTGGTCGCGGACCGTCCCATTTGCCCAACAGGCATCGAACCTCTTGGGGCACTGACGACGACTCTACGCAACCCGAACGCGATACCCACTCAGTATTCTCAAAATAAAACAGTCAAAAAATACCGCCAGAAGCTACAATTACGCGTTTCAAAACAACTCCTATACTATCAATTACGCGAAACATTGCGCACGAGGCACGAATCGATTGCGACCTCAAAGTTAAATCAAGTTACATGATCGTAAAGTAGACTTATAATATTTCAGGTTATGAGGCTATTTTTATAATATACAACAACAATTATGGACTATTAGACAGATTTATCGCGCACCTCCTATGCCGTTTTCGCATCATAAAATGTGACGGTCCTTCCGCCCCACTGTCATTGCTCAATTACTTATCTTGATACCATGGGCACGCGCCCGCGATGCCACACGCGTGTCGCCGCCCGCCCCCAGCTCTTGGCCTCGTTTGTTATCGCGGTTGCTAGCGGCAGATTAAGTCAAATGTCCTAGGCTGCCGATTCCGAATCGGATGAGTTGCCGTACGTGGGACCATTGCAAATGCGTGCCGCTGCCTCCGGCTGCCGGCGCGATCATGACGCGAGACTTTTCCCTGACCCTCGGAAAGTTGGCCTGTGACATTTGCCAGCGGATCGAAATGGGCGGCGCCCGGCGCTCGAGCTGCAAACTGTGCAGCCCGCCGGGACCAGGTAGACTGACCATATGACTGCTCCCACCATCAACCTTCGCGACCTGGTGGTTCTGATCGCCGATCCGAACTCTTACTTGTCGATGATCGCGCACAGCATCCTGCGCGGCTTCGGCACCAACAAGGTTCTCGAAGTCCGCGACTCGATGGGCGTCATCCAGGCGCTGAGCGGCCAGAAGATCGACATCCTGCTCTGCGACTCGCGCCTGCCGCCGCACGGCGGCCTCTCGCTGACCCGCGCAATCCGCCGCAAGGTCGACAACGAGAACCGCATGCTGCCGATCTTGGTGATGACGGCCGACACGCGCGAGTCGACCGTCCGTCAGGCCCGCGACGCGGGCGCCAACATGGTGATTGCCAAGCCGATGTCGCCGGCGAGCCTCTACGACCGGCTGGCCTGGATCGCGCTTACGCCGCGGCAGTTCGTCGATACGCCGACCTATTTCGGCCCCGACCGGCGCTTCAAGATCGAAGGCTATCCACGCGGCGTCGGCCGCCGCAAGGGCGATAGCGAGATCGTGGTGGCCGCAGAATCGGGGCCCGCGCTGGGGCAAAACGACATCGACAATTTGTTCAGCGCCGCACAGATGGGTAAGGATTGATGTCCGACTCGACAGAGAACCGCGAAGCGCGCGTATTTGCCGTCGAAACCCGCTTCCAGAAGCTTGCGCGGCAGCCCGGCGGCATCCCGCGCGATAAGGCCCTGGAGAACGCCCAGTCCAAGGTGGAGGAGATCAAGCCGGGCTTCGAGGATTGGGCCGGCACCCGGCTGCAAGAGCTGGCCGAGGTGGTCAAGCAGGCCGAAGCGGGCACTGCGCCGGACGACTGGATCGAAACCGCCAATCTGCACAGCCGTTACCTGCGCGACGTCGGCACCACCATGGGCTTCGACCTGCTCACCTACATCGCCAACTCGCTGTGCGAGGTGCTCGATGCGGTGGCGGCAGGCGCGGAATGCAACATGGAATCGATCACCTGCCATCTCGACGCGCTGTTCCTGTCGCGCCAGCAGCCCTACCGCAAGATGAAGCCGGAGCAGGTGCCGGAATTGATCAGTGGGCTGCGCCGCGTCGTCGATTTCGTGAGCACCTCGCCGACCTGATCGGCCGCGCGCGGCGCCTTCAGAAAACCGCTTCGTCGGATGCATCGCCCGCCGGCAGATCGACCAGCAGCGTGCGCAGATGGCGCGACAGCCTTTGCTTGAGATCGGCCACGGCGACCGTCGCCAGCACGTCGTAGCCCGGCTCGCGCGGCCCCGCCTCGCCCAGCAGCGCGTGCTCGCCGGGTAGCGCCGACAGCCGCACCAGCACCTCGCTCAGGCTGTGGAACTCCTGCTGGAGCCGGTCGAAGTTCTGCAAGGCGACGACGAGCTCGCGGTCGGCCTGATCCGGCCGCTTCATCACCGTCATCTCGGTGACGCGCGCCACCGTGTCCTCGAACGCGGTCACGGTCTCGCGCAGCACGACCGCGATGGCCGCCATGAACTTCTTCACGTCGTCGTGCCGGCGCGACAGCGCCTCGTCCGGCGCGTCGGCCGGCGGCACGATGCTACTCGGCGCGCCGGTCACGACAGCTTGCCCACCACCTGCTCGATCTTGGTGCGCAGGATTTCCGCGGTGAACGGCTTGACCACGTAGTTGTTGGCGCCGGCCTGCGCGGCCTTGACCACGAGCTCGCGGTCGCCGCGCCCGGTCACCAGGATGAACGGCACGCGCCGGGCGGCCGGATGGCCGCGCACGGCGCGCAGCAGGCCGAGCCCGTCCATTTCCGGCATATTGTAGTCGGAGATGATCAGGTCGAGCGGCTGCACCGACGCCGTTTCCATGGCCTTCACGCCATTCTCGGCTTCGTGCACAACACGGACGCCGATCTGCTCGAGCGAGATCCGCGTCATCTGCCGCACACTGTTCTGGTCGTCCACAACGAGAACCTTAAGCGCCGCTGCGATTGGCATTGTCACCACTCCTCATAAAAAGCCTCTCACAGTCACGGAGGGGCATTGCACAGAACTTCAGTTGACGGTGGCCGATTCGCCTTGGCCGAAACGGGCGCCGGCGAACGGCGACGTTTGGCTGACCGCGAGGTCGGACAGTTTCTCCACATCGAGAATGAGGGCGACCCGGCCGTTGCCGAGGATCGTGGCGCCGGCCACGCCGGGCACCGTCCCGTAGCTCTCCTCCATGCTCTTCACCACGACTTGCTGATGGCCGCACAGCTCGTCGACGATGATGCCGAAGCGCGTGCCGTCGCCGGCGTCGGTGATGATCACCACCCGCTCGTCGGAGTCGGCGGCGTTCGCGCCGAGGTCGAGCAGGTCGCTGAGATGGACCAGCGGCACCAGACTGCCGCGCAGTTGCAGCAGGCCTCGTCCACCCACGAGATTGTGGACTTCGTCGCGCGACGGACGCAGACACTCGACGATCGCCGACATCGGCAGGACATAGGTCTCGTTGTTGACCTTGATGACCATGCCGTCCATCACGGCGAGGGTGAGCGGCAGCGCCAGTTGCAGCGTCATGCCGCGGCCGCGTTCGGACTTGACCGAGATGCGGCCGCCGACGTCCTGGATGTTGCGGCGCACGACGTCCATGCCGACGCCGCGGCCGGAGATGTCCGAGATGGTCTCGGCGGTCGAGAAGCCCGGCATGAAGATGAGATTGACGATCTCGTCCTCGCTGAGATTCGCGTCGGGGCTGACCAGCCCCTTTTCGCGCGCCTTACGCAGCACGCGCTCCGGGTCGATGCCGCCGCCGTCGTCCCGTACCTCGACGACGATGCGTCCGCCGCGGTGCTCGGCCACGAGCTTGATCGTGCCTTCCTCGTGCTTGCCGGCGGCCGAACGCGTCTGCGGCGTCTCGATGCCGTGGTCGATCGAGTTGCGGATGATGTGGGTGAGCGGATCGCCGAGCCGCTCGATGATCGAACGATCGACCTCGGTGTTCTCGCCCTGCATCTCGAGCCGGACCTTCTTGCCGGTCTTGGCCGCGAGTTCGCGCACCAGTCGCGGCATGCGCTGGAACACCGCGCCGATGGACTGGGCGCGCATCGACATCACGCTGTCCTTGAGCTCGCGGGTGTGATGCACCACCTCGTCGAGGATCTGCGCCAGACGGCCGCTGGTTTCCTCCGGCAGGTTGTGCACGATCTGGCCGAGCATGGCCTGCGCGATGACCAGTTCGCCCACCATGTTGACGACGCGGTCGATCTTCTCGACCTCGACGCGCATGGTGGTGGCCGCCTGCTTGGCGGCGGCCGCCTTGGGCGCGGTCCCGGACTTTTCGGCCACAGCCGGCGCCAGGCTCGGCGACGGATGCTCGGCAAGGGCCACCGGTTCCGGCGCCGACACGGTCGGCTCGGGCGGCACAAACGGCGGCGGCTCGGCCGGGAATTCCATGTCCAGCGGCGCGATCTCGAGCTCGCAGTCACCGCTGACGAAATCGAAGATCTCCTCGATCTGCTCGCGCTTGGCGTCGGTATGGAGCGTGGCGCTCCAGCCGATATAGGCGCGGTCGGCCTCGAGCTTGGCCAGCGCCGGCAGGGCGTCGGTTTCCGCCGTCAGGTCGAGCGTGCCGAGCTTGCGCAGCTCGCGGATGAGATGAAGCGGCTCGCTCGCCTTCTTGAGCATGTCCGGCTTGGGCCGGAAAACGATGCGATAGCCGCCGGCGGGATTTTCCACGTCGAAGGCCACGGGCGTGAAGTCGAGGCCCTCGAAGTCGGCCGGGGCCGGCTCGTCGCCGCCGGACTCATCCGCCGTCTTGCCCAGCAGATTTTCGAGCGCCCGGCGGGAGTCGTGGCCGAAATCGGGCGCGATCGCCTCGCCGGCACGCGACATCGAGATTAGGTCGGTGAGCACGTCGTTGGCGGGCAGCAGCACGTCGACAATATCGGGGCTGGAATGCAGCGTGCCGCTGCGCATCGCGTCGAGCACCGTCTCGAACACATGCGCGAATCCGACGAGGCTGTCGAAGCCGAAGATGCCCGCGCCGCCCTTGACCGAGTGCACCGAGCGGAAGACGGCGTTGATCGTGTCGTCCGAGCCGTGGCCGTCACGCATGTCCGTGAGGCCCTGCTCGATCTGCTGCAGCGCTTCGCTGCACTCGTCGAAGAACGTGTTCTTCAGTTGATCGAGGCTCGTCATGGCGTGTTCCTTGACCGCACTGTTCCGTGCTCAGGGAGAGACTTTGTTGATGGTCGCGATCAGCGCGGCGGGGTCGAAGGGCTTGACCAGCCAGCCGGTGGCGCCAGCGTCGCGCGCGATATTGCGCTTGTCGCCGTCGCTCTCCGTGGTCAGCACCAGGATCGGAGTCTTGTCGAACTCGGGCTTGCTGCGCATGTGCCGGATGACGCCGTAACCATCCATCTTCGGCATGTTGATGTCCGTGATGACGACGTCGAATTGCTCGCGGGCCAGGACCTCCACGCCGTCCTGGCCGTCGACCGCCTGCGCGACCTCGAACCCGGCGTCGAGCAGCGTGAACTTGAGCATGTCGCGGATGGTCTTGGAGTCGTCGATGGTCAGGATGCGCTTGGCCGCCGCGCCTGCTGCGTCGGGCTGATCGGCCGCCTCCTCGGCTGCGACAGGCACTTCCGCCACGGCCGGCGGCGGCGGATCGGCTTCCGTCACGGGCGCGATGGCCGGCGCCTCGGCCTGCGCCATCGGCGTCCCCGGCTCGCCGGCGACGAACGCGAGGCCGAGATCGGCGAAGGCGGCGGCAAAGGCGTCCGACGGATTGACCACCAGCACCGGCACCTCGCCGCGCTGGGCGGAAACGATGATCTGGATGCAGGGCAATGTCAGGGTGTCGACGGCGGAAGCGTCGAGTGCGACCGGCCCGCCGGCGGCGACGAGCTTGCGCATCGTCGCGAGCAGGTTTTCCGCCGCCGCCAGATCGAGCACGGACGGCAAGGCGTACTGTGCGGTCTCGGCATCTTGCTGCATGGTCATTCTGCCGCTCCGGTTGATCAGGCCGCGTGAGTGGGGCGCGCGCTATCGTGGTGATGGCCGGCACCGTCGCAGGCATCGAGAATAGCCTCGGCGACATGGTTCAGGCCGTGCTGCCGCATCACCGCCCCGCGCTCGAAGGCGGCGCGCGGCATGCCGTAGATGAGCGACGAGCTCTCGTCCTGGCCCAGGGTGATGGCGCCGGCGCGGCGCATCGCCAGCAACCCGTCGGCGCCGTCCTTGCCCATGCCGGTGAGAATGACGCCGACCGCATTCTTGCCGACGACGTTCGCCGCCGACTGGAAGAGGACGTCCACCGATGGCCGATGGCCGGACACCGGCGGCCCGTCCGACAGCGTGCAGATTCCGCGGCCCTTGCCGCGCGCGAATTCGAGATGATGGGCGCCAGGCGCGATATAGACGTGGCCCGCCTCGATCGGCTCGTCGTGCGTCGCTTCGGAGACCTTCATCGGGCACTCGCGGTTCAGCCGCTCCGCGAACGCCGCGGTGAAGCGCGGCGGCATATGCTGCGTGATCAGGATCGGCGGGCAGTCGGCCGGCAGTCCCATCAGGACGGTTTTCAGCGCCTCAACGCCGCCGGTCGAAGCGCCGATGAAGACGATCTTGTCGCCGGCGCCGCTCGGCCGCGCGGGGCGCACCTTGGCCTGCACCGGCACGCCGCGGCGCATGCCGATGCGCGTGCGGGCGGCGGTTTTCACCTTGGACTGCAGCTCGTGCGCCATCGCTTCGGGGTTGACATAGTCGGTCGACTGCTTGGCCACGAAATCGACGGCGCCGATCTCGAGCGCCTCGAGCGTGACTTCGGCGCCGGCCTGCGTCAGCGAGGACACCATGACCACCGGGGTCGGCCGCAGCGTCATGATCTTGCGCAGAAAGGTGAGCCCGTCCATGCGCGGCATCTCGACGTCGAGGGTGATGACGTCCGGATTGAGCGCCTTGATGCGCTCGCGCGCGACATGCGGATCGGGAGCCGTGCCGACAACCTCGATCTCCGGATCGGCCGACAGGATGTTGGCCAGCATCTGCCGCATCACCGCGGAATCGTCCACGATGAGAACCCGCACCGGTGCGTTCGTTCTGTTCATCAGGTCTCCCCAAACAACTGGATATCGCCGGTCGTTTTCTGCGACAGCAGGCGATTGCCGTAGTCGGACTCTTCGCGGCTGACGGCGTAGGTTTCGGTGACGCCCAGGAGCTTGCGCACCACACGGCCGGTCATCGGGTAATAGTGGATGCGGCGCGGCAGCGAGCCGCCGAGATCCTGCGCGGCGCAACGCAGGCCCTCGGCGCTGAGATAGCGCAGCACGAACTCGGCATTGTCGGTGCCGACCGCGTTGGACGTATCCGTGACATTGCCGCCGCCGAACACCTTGATCTCCATGCGCTCGCGCGAGCAGCCGGCCTTGATCAGCTCGTTGATGAGCTTCTCCATGGCGAAATTGCCGAAGCGCGTCGACTTAAGATCCTCGCCCCAGGAGCCTGACTTGTGGTGCGGCAGCATGAAATGGTTCATCCCGCCGATCTTCGCGATGGGATCGCGGATGCAGGCCGATACGCAGGAGCCGAGCACGGTGACGATGACTTCGTCCTGCTTGCCGGTGACGTAGAACTCGCCGGGAAAGACCTTGACCATCCAGGTCGAGCCGGCAGAGTCGTAGATCCGACGTCCGCCGACCGCCTGCACGCACGAATCGGCGGCGGCGCTTGCCCGTTGAGTTGCCAGGCTCACTCACCCCTCCGGTAAATCGTGCGCCCGGCCGGGCGCAACTCGGGATGGGAGCCGATCAGCGATTCCGAATGACCGATGTAGAGCCAACCGCCGGGCTTGAGCTGCTTCGACAGCCGCTCGATCAGGTTGGCCTTGGTCGGCCCGTCGAAATAGATCATCACGTTGCGGCAGAAGATGGCGTCGAACAGGCCGCGAAAGGGCCACGGCTCCATCAGGTTGAGGCGGCGGAAGGTGATGGCGTCGCGCACGTCGTCGTCCACCGTTACCTTGTCGCCTTCCTGCCGGAAGAAGGACAAATAGGGTTTTGGCACATCGGCCGTGCTCGCGACGGCGAACTGGCCGCGCGCCGCCTTGGCCAGAACCTCGGTATCGATGTCGGTGGCCAGGATCTTCACGTCGCAGTTGGCGAGCGTCCGCAGCTCGCGCTTCAGCACCACCGAGATCGTGTAGGGCTCCTCGCCCGACGAGCACGCCGCCGACCAGATCCGAAGCCTGCCGCTAGGCCGGCCGCCCTGGGCGAAGGGCACCGCCACGCGCGAGCGGAAATGGTCGAAATGGTGATCCTCGCGGAAGAACTTGGTGTGATTGGTCGAGATCGAGTTGATGAAGTTCTCGATCTCGCGCGGATTGGTTTCCAGCAATTCGCGGTAGGCCCGGAACGAGTCCAGCCTGAGAGTGCGTATCCGGCGCGAAATCCGGCTGTAGACCAGATTTCGCTTGCTCTCGGAAAGGGCGATGCCTGCATGCTCGTAGGCAAGCGCCGCCAGAGCCCGGAAGTCGTCGCTCGAGAAGTCGAACTCCCGAAGTGAGGCGGCTGTAGGCTCGCCATGAGCGAGTGCTGCAGCCGCCCCGTAGCCGTGCTTCGACATCAGAAGTCTTTCCACTCCGTGTCGGCGTCGAGCGCGGTCGCCAGCGCGGTCTGCATGCGGCCGACCGGGTGGCGCTGAGCGCGGGCGGCCGCGGCGGCCGGCTTGCGGACCGGGGCGGCGGCCGGCTTGGCCTCGGCCGGACGGGCGGCGGGCTTCACCTCAGCCACCTCCTTCTTGGCCGGCGCTTCCGGCGCGGCTGCCATCTTTGGCTTGGGCTGCGCGGCGACCGCCGAATCGTCCAGCTTGAAGAAGGCGACCTGCTCGTCCATCGACTGCGCCTGGG
Source organism: Pseudolabrys sp. (assembly GCA_046292265.1). Lineage (GTDB taxonomy): Bacteria > Pseudomonadota > Alphaproteobacteria > Rhizobiales > Xanthobacteraceae > Pseudolabrys. Next base: position 126,351 of record JBKBRE010000002.1, read on the forward strand.
TCTCCAGCGCCTTGGCGGTGGCGGCGTTCTCCTCGACCAGCGCGGCGTTCTGCTGCGTGACTTCGTCCATCTGCATCAGCGCCTTGTTGATCTGCTCGAGGCCGGTGGACTGCTCGGTGCTCGCCCGCGCGATGTCGTCCACGAGGCCGGCGACCTCCTTGACCGACTCCACGATCTTGGCGAGCGCTTCGCCGGCGTGGTTGACGAGCTCCACGCCCTCCTGCACCTGGCCGTTCGAGTTGGTGATCAGCTCCTTGATGTCCTTGGCCGCCTGCGAGGAACGCTGGGCAAGGCTGCGGACTTCCGAGGCGACCACCGCGAAACCGCGGCCGGCTTCGCCGGCGCGCGCGGCTTCCACCGCGGCGTTGAGCGCGAGCAGGTTGGTCTGGCGCGCGATCTCGTCGATGACACCGATGATGTCGGAGATCTTGCGCGAGGAGTCCTCGATCTTCGCCATCGCATCGACGGCCTTGGCGACGACCTGGCCGCCCTGATCGGCGACTTCGCGGGCCATGCCGGCCGACTTGTTGGCCTGATCGGCGTTCTCGGCGCTCTTCTTTACGGCGGCGGAGATCTCCTCCATCGCGGCGGTGGTTTCCTCGAGCGAAGCCGCCTGCTCTTCGGTGCGCTGCGAGAGGTCGGTAGTCGAGGTCGAGATCTCGCCGGAGGCGCTATTGACCTCCATGGCGGACTGCTTGATCTCGCCGATCGTCTCGCGGATCTTGCCGGCCATCACATTGACCGCGGTGGCGATCTGGCCGACCTCGTCCTTGCGGCCAACGCCGGCCACGGTGACGTTGAAGTTGCCTTCGGCGAGCTCGCCGATCGGCCGGGTCAGCGCGACCAGCGGCCGGGCGATCGACACCGTGCCGAACACCGCCGAGCCGATCAGCGCGATGACCGCGAGGCCGGCGATGATCAGATTCATGCGCTCGGCCGACGCCATTTCCTGCTCGGCGTGGAGCTGCTCGCGCTTCGCGGCTTCTTCCGCTGCCGCCGCAGCCCTCTCGGCGAGGGAATCCATCTCGGCGGCGAGCGGCAGGGTCTTCTCGCGCGCGATACGGCCGGCCTGCTCGTTGAGCGCGGCGAGCCTGTCGGCGGCAATGCCCGACTGGAAGGTCTCACTCTTGAGCGCGGCGATTTCCTTGGTGCCGGCGAGATATTGGTCGGCCAGCGAGCGTACTTTCTCCATCCGTTCGCGGTTTTCCGGCAGGCGCGCCTTGGATATCGCGTTGTCGAGATACTTGCGCGCGCTCTGGTGACGCTCATCCATGTATTTCAGCGCGGCCTGAAGATTGGCCGGGGCCTGCGCCAGGCGGACGTCGCGCGTACCGACCTGCATGCCGCGCAGCGCTGATTTCGCGTTGGTGGCGTCCAGCGCGATGTGCTGCTGGGCGTCGACGATCTGATTGGCGGACTTGACCGCCGAGTTACCCGCCATCTGGCTGTAGATCATGGCGGCGACGAGCAGGATGCTCACGCCTGACATGACCATGAGCTTGATGCCGATACTGATGTTCGAAATGCGGAGCATTGGTTTTCCCCGAGCGTTAAGGTGCTGGTAGATGGGTGTCGTTTGGTCGCAAGGCGGGACGAAGTTTCACATCGTCGGGCTGGTGCGGCGTACGCCGAACCGGTTCTCAGGCAGCTTTTGTTTCGAGCTCGTCGCCCAGTTGCCCCGACAGAAGGTTCGGAAGATCGATCAGCGCGATCATGCCGGCGTCGGTGGTGACGAGACCCGAGAGGAAGCTGATGCGATTGGATTGCGCGACGCGCGGCACCGGCTTGATCTGCGTCTCGTCGAGCGAAACGATGTCGAGCACGCGGTCGGCCAGCAGACCGATCGGCTTCGAGGCGATCTGCACGATGATGACGATATGCAGCGGCGTCGCCTTGGTCAGGCCCTGGCCGAAGCGGCAGCGCAGGTCGACGATCGGCACGATGACGCCGCGCAGGTTCAGCACCCCGCGCACGTATTCGGATTGGCGCGGCAAGGGGGTGATGTCGGTCCAGCCCTTGATCTCGCGCACCGCCATGATGTCGACGCCGTATTGGTCGTCGCCGATGGCGAAGCTGATCAGCTGGCTCGGAATCGTCGTGGTGCCGCCGGCATCCACGGCGCCCAGTTCAAGTTCGTTGGCCTGGCCTGCGCCAAGCGGTGACGTCGCGATGACTGGCTCGCTCATGTTGTGCTGACCCGCTCTGAAGTATTCGACGCCCTCGACGGCGAGAGGCGTTCGTGGCGGGTACAAAAATGGGCATTCGCAATTGCAGATTGGTTAATTCGCGGAAACATAATTGCTCGGATACTATGGTTTTATTTTACGTCTAAGCACTTTGCTAAAGTGGAATAATAATTCTGAAGAACAAAGCAGCGCAGGTTTTTCCGGCGCGGCGTCTTACGGCGCCGCTTCGCCGCGCACTTCTTCCAGCACCAGGCGCGCGGACGGCAGCAGACGGAACCGTCCGCGCCCGCACTTCTCGATGCGGATGCAGGCGCCCCGCTCGTCGAGGCGCTTGCGCAACAGCACCAGCCGCGCGTCGAGGTTTTCCGCGAATTCCGGCAAGCGCAGCGAGCGGTCGAGCCGCAGCTCGCGCGTCGTGAAGTCGGTGCGGCCGCTGTTCACAAATTCGCGGGCGAGCCGCCACAGGATCGCGCCAGCGACTCCCTTGATCAGGTAGTCGTGGCCAAGAAAGATGCTGTCGTCGCTGGCATAGTGACGCACCGTCACCGGCGCTCCGGCGGCGGCCGCATCCAGCGCCGCGGCGTCGGGCAGCGCCGCGGCCTCCTCCGGCGGCAACAGCATGATGAGCGTGCCGAGATGCGCGGCGACAAGCGCCAGCGCGTCCTCGTCGTCATAGCCGAACCGCATCGTCTCCTCGCTTTCGGCGAACAGCACGCCCAGCACCCGCCCGCCGCCGGCGATCGGCACGGCGATCTGGCTCGCCGGACTGGCCAGACCGGGAAACGGAATCTCGGTGACCTCGCAATCGTCGACGCCCGATCGCCGCGCATTGTCGCGCACCGCCGTGCCGTAGCCGTATTCGGAGGTCATGTGGCCGATGCGGATGGGCGTGCGCTCGCGCGCCGCGACCCCGATGACACCCTCGCCCAGCGCCACTTCCGAGCCGACGCCGGAGCGCGCGTAGCCGCGCGAGGCGAGCGTATAGAGCCGCTGCGTGTCCGGATCGAGCATCAGCGCCATGCTGTGACCGATGCCGAAACGGCGATCGAGGCAGTCGAGCGTGGCGTCGAGCAGTTCGCCGAGCTCGTTGACGCCCGCCATCTCCGCACAGGTGCGGCGCACGAGCGAAAGCAGGTCGCGTTCCGGCGTCGGCTCCGGCACGGTGAGCGACGCGATGAGCTCGATCGTGCGCACCCGGAAAATGTCGGAGCCGAGCAGGCGAAAGACGCCCGACATGCCGGCATGGGACGCGATGCCCGCGAGCTTGGCCTTCATGCTCTCGAACAGCGGCCCGTCGGTCCGGGTCTCGATATAGTCGAGCGCCAGCCTGTGCCGCGCGAACGTGACCGGGTCGATGATCGCGACCGACGCCCGGCGCGTCGCCAGCAGGTTCTGCCGGGTCTTGTTGAAGAACTGGTAGGACAGCGCCACGTGGTCGCGGTCCACGTAGTGGACCTGCGAGATCATCGAGACGTTGGGCGTGCCGTCCTGGCTGCAGGTCGCCATCACCGACGGCATCACGCCCTCGAGCGAGCGGCGCAAGAGGTCGAGCGTGATGCGCGTCACGGCACCAGCTCGCTGCCGGCGCCAGGGCCCGGCGTCTGCACAAAGATGCGTTCGGGCTTGAGCTCCAGCGCGACGACCTCGCCCGGCTCGTAGGCGACGTAGGCTGCCGACAGCACCGGGTCGTAGGCGCCGTCGATGAGCTCGTCGCGCATATTCGCGGTCTGCCGCGCGATCTCCGGCAGGTCATCGGGACGCACCGCCGCGATCCGCGCGGCGGGCGCCTTGACCTGGATGGAGCGGTGGTCGTGCGGGCGGGTGAGCGTCACGGCGAGCGGACGCCCCTGCGCGACCATATCGAGCAGCATGAGGTTCGCCGGCTTGCGCAGCAGCAGGCGCATGGTGCCGGTCGGGTCGATGCGGCAAGCCAGGCCGAAGCCCGCGATCGGATGCAGATCGGCGCTGACGGACGCTAGTGTCACGCTGAGCCCGCTCTGCATGAAGGCGGCGAGTTCGGCGCTGATCGGGCTGCCGGCGGCAATGCGGTCGGGCCGGCTTTGATAAGCCGAGACGTCTTCAGCTGGTGTGGCGGGAGGAGTGTGCAGCATGGCCCGGCGGTTCGAAGGGTCGCGCACCCAAGAGTGCCGACCCTCCGATTGCGCCGGGCGTCTGTCAATAGGACGGCCGCGCCGGTCTTTTGCCGGCGCCGGCCGTGCCCAGGCGAGCGGCACGCGGTCAGTGCGAGGCGTGACGCTGCGTCCCATCCTTGGCGACGTGATGCTTGCAGGTCACCGCCGGATTGAACGGGGCGAAGACCCCCTTCGGATTGGCGCGATAGATCCAGACGTGCCGGTCGTAGTGCGGCTCGAAGTTGTGCGCCTCGTCGATCGGCGTCGCGGGATTATCGACCATGTGGTCGAACGGCACGCCGTGGAAGGTCGGCGGGGAGTAGTTGCCGGCTTCCTTCCAGGCCTTGGCGAAGACCAGGTTCTCGACCGCCACCAGCTCGAGCGAACCGTCATGCTGCGGCTCGTAGATCAGGATCGACGGCTTGCGGAAGTCGGTATGCGTGCCGTTGCCGTTCACGCGCGGGTTCGGCGGCGCGGTGATGCCGAGCATGTCGGGGCGGAAGTAGTGGATACCCATGCCGCCGTCGGACGCCGGCCGGCCCATCATCTCGGCGGTCTCGCACATATCTCCGGGGTCTCGGATGTATCCTTCGGCCAGAGCCACCTTAATGTCGCGAAATCGCTCGGTGACGGCGCGCACCTCCGCGAGGCTCGGCTCGCCCGGCCCGGGCACGCTGGTGGTCATGGATGGGGCCCGCGCCTGCAGCGTGAGGCTCGGGCCGACCAGGGCCAGAATGCCGATCGCCGAGGCGAGGCCGACGATGAAAGTCCGGCGGGATACGAGGTTTGCAGGGAGGTCCATGGCGTTTCTCCTTGAGAACAGGGCAAGCGGCTGCGATCGCAGCGAAGCCGAATCGCGTCGGCCGCATTGCGGTTGGTCGGGAATAAGTGAGGCTTTGAACATCGGCGCTTGGCGAAGCCGCCGGCGTCGTCGTGTTCTTCGTTGCGCGGACTGATAGGGAAAAACCCGGTCCCGCGCTTGCTAAGTGTTCCGGCAGGAAATGCTAAAAGCTTGCTAAGCGCAGCCTGGGGTCATGGCGGTCCCGAGAGGATTCGAACCTCCGACCTTCGGTTTAGGAAACCGCTGCTCTATCCAGCTGAGCTACGGGACCCGCTGACGGCGCCATTTAGCACAGGCTTGCCGCCCGTGCACCCGCGGCGGCCTGGCGGGCGCCGCAAGCGCCCGCGGCCTCAGGCCTTGCGCGGCAAGGCGCCGAAGTCGGAAATGATGCGCTTTCCGGACGCGGCCAGCGCGGCCATCTTCTGCGGCAGTGCGTCAACCAGCAGCTTGCCGCCGCGCTTCATCGCCTTGCCGGCGACCAGCACGGTGTCCACGTTGGCCGGTCCCGCCTGCATCACCACGCAGCCGACGGGATCGTGCGCCGGCGCCATGTTCAGGTCGTCCGCCCGCAGCAGGAGGACGTCGGCCTGCTTGCCCGGAGTCAGCGAGCCGACCTTTTTGTCCAGGCCAGCGATCTTCGCTGCGTCGGTCGTCACCCAGGCCAATGCGTCGCGGCAGGTGATCGCCGGCAGCTCGGGGCGGCGGCCGGTCTTGCCGACCTCTTCCATGATGCCGCGGTTGCGCTCGTGCTGGAGCGTGATGCGCATGCAGGTGAACATGTCGCTGCCGACCGCCGGCTCGACGTCGGTGCCGATGGAGATCGGCGCCTTGCGCGCATGCAGAATGCCGGTGAGCGGATCGCCATAGCCCATCTGCAATTCGACATCGGCGGTCACCGTGAAGGTGCCGCCCTTGTCGGCGATGCGGATGACCGTGTCGGGCGCGATGTCGTTGCCGTGCACGATCGACACCGTCGCGTCCACCTCGCCTTCATCGAGCAGGCGCTCGAAGCCGCCGGCCACCTTCGGCGTGCCGCCGCCGACATGCATGCTGGCGATCAGTCCGAACTCGCGCGCGAGCTTGAGATCCGTCTTCGTCACCTCGTAGGTCGAGTAATAGGGCCCGAGGATCGCGAGGCCGAGCGTCATCAGGCCGCCGTCGCTCGCGAACTTGCCCTTGCGCAGCCGCTCGACCTCGCCGCGCGGCATCGGCACTTCGCTGAAGTGCTTCTGCCCCGGCTTCGGATCGGGCTTGGGCGAGCCGTGCAGGAACAGCGCCCGGATGCCGGACTCCTCCAGGCCGCGGATCGCCGCGTCGGTATGCGCCGGCGTCGGATTGTTGTGGTACCAGTCGACCAGCGTGGTGGCGCCGTTGTTGAGCTGGTTCAGCGCGCCCATCAGGTTGCCGATGTAGATGTCGTCCGGCTTGAACAGCGTGGCGAGCCCGCGGTGCATCGCCTGCATGTATTGCGCCACGGTCCAGTCAGCGGCGAGCCCGCGCAGGCCGGTCTGCCAGGTGTGCAGGTGGCCGTTGATGAAGCCCGGCAGCACGATCATGCGCGAGGCGTCGATCACCTCGGCGTCGTCCGCCGCGATCGACGGCGCGACGGCGGCGATGCGGTCGCCCTCGATCAGGATGTCCGCCTTGGCTAGTTCGCCGATGGCAGGGTCCATGCTGATGACGGTCCCGCCCTTGATCAGTTTCCGCTGCATTGACGCTTTCTCCCCGGAACAGCGGTCGCTTTAACGGGCCGCAGCGGGAATGCCAAGGGGCCGCGCTGCGCCGCTTGCGCGCGCGTAGCGCATGGCGCCGCTCGCGGGCCAGCGCCCACGAGACGCATTGCGCGTGGTGAAATGCAGCGTCGGTGCTCTAGTCCACCTTGGCGCCGGACAGCGCCACGACGTCCTTCCACATCGCGCGCTCGCGCGCGGCGTAGGCGATCGCCTCCTCCGGCGTCGAGGCGATGGGACGGGCGCCGACGGCTTGGAAGCGCTTGTGGATGTCCGGATCGGCCGCGATCTGTTTCAGCGCGCCGGACAGCTTGTCGATGATCGGGCGCGGCGTGCCTTTCGGGAAGACGAAAGCCGCCCAGGACGTGACGACGAAATCCTTGACCCCGGCCTCGGCCATGGTCGGCACGTTCGGCATGGTCGGCCAACGCTGCGCCGCGGTGATCGCGAGCGCGCGCAGCTTTCCGGACTCGATGGTCGAGACATAGGACGTGAGGTTGTCGATGGCGAAATTGACGTCGCCCGCGAGCATGGCCGGGATCGTCTGCGCTGCGCCGCGGAACGGCACGTGCACGGCGTCGATGCCGGCGCGCTTGGCGAACAGCACGCCCGACAGATGCGGCGAGGTGCCGACGCCGGGCGAGCCGAAATTGACCTTGCCCTTCTTCTTCGCCCATTCGACGAACTCCGCCACGGTCTTGGCGGGGTTGTGCTCGGTCGCGACGACGAACACGTTCGGCAATTCCCAGGTGAGCGAGGCGGGCACCATGTCACGCTCGGCGTCGAACGGCATCTTGCTGTAGAGGAACTGGTTGATGGCGAAGTGGCCGATGGTGGCCGCGCCGATCGTGTAGCCGTCGGGCGGGCTGCCGGTCACCGCCGCAATGCCGATGTTGCCGCCCGCGCCCGGCCGGTTCTCGATCACAAAGTTCTGGCCGAACATGTCCTTCAGGCGCTCGGCCAGGATACGCGACAGCACGTCGGTCGAGCCGCCCGCCGGATAGGGAATGATGATCTTGACGTTGTGGTCGGGCCAGCCCGACTGGCCGCGCGCGGCGGTGGCGACGAGCACGCCCGCAGCGGCTGATGTCAGGAATGTGCGGCGATTGAACGGCGTCGGCATTGAACGCTCCCCAGCGGTCACAATGGCAGCAACGATCGGAGCATCTTACCGGGTCGCCGCGCGGCGGCTAGACCGTATTGACGACGGGACGGCCGGATACCGACAATCGGCGCGTGCGACGGCGCCTTCGCCTTCCGATACTCGCCTTGACGACCGCGATGCCCGCCTTCGCGGCGACGGCCGCCTTTGCGCTGGAATCCTGCAAGCTTTCGCCGATCGGCACCGCCACCGTCGCCGCCGTCCGCGACGGCCGCACGCTCGTGCTGACGGACGGCCGTGAGCTGCGGCTGGCGGCGATCGAGGCGGGCGAAGACGCCGGCGCCCTCCAGGTCCTGGCCGGCGGCGCGACCCTGCGGCTCGAGCAGCTCGGTTCCGGGCAGGACCGTTATGGCCGCCTTGTCGCCTTTGCCCATGCCGCGGATGCCAGCCGGTCGCTGCAGGAACTCCTGCTGGAACAGGGGCAGGCCCGCGTCTCGGCCCGCGCGGGCGGCAAGGCCTGCGCCGACACCCTGCTGGCGGTCGAGCGGCGCGCCCGGGCCGCGCGCCGGGGCCTCTGGGCCGATCCAAATTTCGCCCCTTTGGCGGCGGAACATTGGCAGACCCTGAGGGCGCAGAAGGGCCGTTTCGTGCTGGTCGAGGGACGAGTCTTGTCGGTGCGCGAAAGCGGGGCCACAATATACGTCAATTTCGGGCGGCGCTGGACGCGCGACTTCTCGGTCACCATCGCACGACGGCTCAAGCCGGCCTTTGTGGCGGCCGGGCTCGAGCCGAAGGCGCTCGAGGGCCGCGTCATCCGCGTCCGCGGCTGGCTGGAACAGCGTTCCGGCCCGATCGTCGATGCGGCCGCTCCCGAACAAATAGAACTGGCTGAGTGAGTGAGTGAGTGAGTGAGTGAGGGCAGGTAGAAGCGTCATGGCACCCGCGACCGGACCGGCACGAATGCTCCGCCGCGCCATGGGCGTGCTCGGCCTGCTGCTGCTCGCCGCCTGCACCGGAACGCCGGGGCAGCAGCAGATTTCGCTGCCCACGGTTCAGACACCCGCACCACCCACGCGGCCGGCGGCCGCCCAGCGCGAGAACGCGCGCATCCTCGCCTCCTACGGCGGCCAGTACGACAACCCGCGCCTCCAGGCGCTGGTCGAGCAGACGGTCGACCGGCTGGTCGCCGCCTCCGAGCGGCCGGACCTGAAATACCGCGTCACCATCCTCAACTCGCCGGCGATCAACGCCTTCGCGCTGCCGAACGGCGACCTCTACATCACGCGCGGCCTGATCGCGCTCGCCAACGACAAGGCCGAGCTCGCCTCGGTGCTGGCGCACGAGATGGGCCACGTCATCGCGCGCCACGCCGCCATCCGCGAGGAACAGGCGCGGCAGGCGCTCATCATCTCGCACGTGGTCAACGACGTGCTCAGCGATCCCAACATGGGCGCGCTGGCGCTGGCCAAGTCGAAGCTCGCGCTGGCGAGCTTCTCGCGCGCGCAGGAGTTCGAGGCCGACGGCATCGGCGTCGGCATTTCGGCGCGCGCCGGCTTCGATCCCTTCGGCGCCTCGCGCTTCCTCACCGGAATGCAGCGCAACGCCGAGCTGAAGGCTTCGGTCAACACCGGCGATCCGCGCACGCTCGACTTCCTGTCCAGCCATCCGGCGACGCCCGAGCGCGTGCAGAACGCGCTGTCCAATGCGCGGCAGTTCAGCGGCCCGGGCGCCGGCAAGCGCGACCACAGCGACTATCTCGCCGCGCTCGACGGCCTGGTCTACGGCGAGGACCCGAGCGAAGGTTTCGTGCGCGGCCGGCGCTTCGTGCATCCCAAGCTCGGCTTCACCTTCACGGCGCCGCCGGCCTTCACGCTCGACAACACCGCGCAGGCGGTGCTTGGCCTGAAGGAAGGCGGCGGCGAGGCGCTGCGGCTCGATGTGGTGAGCGTGCCGGCCGAGCAGTCGCTGCCCGACTTTTTGAAATCCGGCTGGATGGAGAACGTCGATCCCGCCAGCGTCGAGCAGACCACCATCAACGGCTTCCCGGCCGCTACCGGCATTGCCAGCGGCGACGGCTGGTCGTTCCGCCTCTACGTCGTGCGCTTCGGCAGCGACGTCTACCGCTTCATCTTCGCGTCCAAAAACCGTACCGCGCAGGTCGACCGCGCCTTCCGCGACTCGGTGATGAGCTTCCGGCGCATGAGCCTGAAGGAGAGCGGCGACATCCGCCCGCTGCATCTCAAGATCGTCACCGTCGGCCCGCACGACACGCAGGAAAAGCTCGCCCGCCGCATGGCGGTAAGCGAGCGGCCGCTCGAGGTCTTCCGCGTGATCAACGGGCTGTCGGCGCAGCACCGGCTCAAGCCGGGCGACAAGGTGAAGATCGTGGTGGAGTGACCTGTGCCGTCACCCTGAGGTGCTCGCATGCGCCAGCATGCGAGCCTCGAAGGGTCTCTGAGTCACAGGTCCTTCGAGGCTCGGCGCATTGCGCCGAGCACCTCAGGACGACGGACAGGCCTCAGCTCTCGCCCATCTCCGGGTTGAGCGTGAACTCGCGCGGCACATCCGGGCCCCACAGGTAGAACGAGTCCTCCGGGCTGTGGTCGCCGGCAGGCCAGCGTTCTTCCTTCGGAATGTAGTCGATGTCGCAGGAATACTCCGAGAAGCTGCCCCACGGATCCATGATGTAGTGGAAGTAGTTGGAGCCGAGCACGTGGCGGCCGAGGCCCCAGCCCTTCTTGTAGCCCTTGTCGTGCATGCGCATGGCGCCCAGGCCGATATCCTGGATGCTCGCAGTGTCCCACGAGCAGTGGTGGAAGCCGGGGCCGCTCGACTTCACCAGCGCGAGCATATGATGGTCGCTGCCGTGGATGCCGTGCATGAAGGCGACGATGTCGGACGCGCGGTCCGACAGGCGTAGCCCCAGCGTGCGCTCGTAGAACTTGATCGAGGCGTCGATATCGGCCGTGAAGATGAGCACATGCGACAGCCGGCGCGGCCGCACCGGCGGCGCCTTGGCGCGCGTGGTGGCGGCGGCGACGCCGGCGCCGACCGTCGGCCACTCGCTGGCGGCCTTCTGGTCGGGCGACACTTTCGGCGCGACCTTGATCTCGATCAGCACGCCTTCGTGGTTGCGGAACCAGATGCCGTTCGATTCGAAGCCCGGCGGCGCGTCGATCAGCTTGACACCCTGCTCCTCGATGCGCGTCTTCAGCCGCGGCAGGTCCTCGGCGTAGCAGCCGAAGGACAAATGATGCAGCGCCTTCTTGCTGGCGCCCTCGACCACCGAGCCCCAGCGATGCTGGTGGCCGAAGGTCTTGAGCTGCAGGACGTTGTCCTTGGTGTGAACGTCGAGGCCGAAATTGGTGTAGAAGTCCTCGGCGGCGCTGGCGTCGGGGACTTGCAGCACGAACTGGTCGAGCGAGTGAACGCCGAGATCGCCGTCCTTGGCGGTCGCCGCGACATGACCCGTGATGGCGGTCATCGTGAACTCCCTTGAACTCCGATGCGGAAATTTGGCGGCATTCTAGTCCTTTGCGAGCGGGCGGCAACCGCGTCCGACGCTTGCGCCGTGCGACCGAGTTGCGCGAAACCGTTGGGCCTTCGCCCCACTTCGCGCGCGTGACGCGGCGCGATCGCGCGCGACCCGCTGCACCACATCGCAAGCCAACGCTTTGCTGCCCCTGCCCTTTGTCGCGGCCCGCCCGCCCGCGCGCAGCGGGGCAAGCCCCGGCTTCGCACACAGTGGCTTATTGTCCTACAGACCGGAATCTATATCGCGAGCGCCTGCGCGTATCGTCGGCAACGAAAAAGCCCGGCATCACTGCCGGGCTTTTTCGTTTATTCGTCGGCGTCGCCTGAGCGTCAGGCCGCCTCTTCCTCGACGCCTTCCTCACCGGAGGCTTCGTCGGCCGGCTTCGGACCGCGGCGCGGGCCCTTGGCGAGCGCCGCCTCGATCTCCTTCACCGCCTCGGTCTCGGTGATCTTCTGCACCGCCGCGATCTCGCGCGACAGGCGGTCGAGCGCGGCTTCGTACAGCTGCCGCTCCGAGTAGGACTGCTCCGGCTGGCTCTCCGAGCGGTACAGGTCGCGCACCACCTCGGCGATGGCGACGATGTCGCCCGAGTTGATCTTCGCTTCGTATTCCTGCGCCCGGCGCGACCACATGGTGCGCTTGATGCGCGCACGGCCCTTGAGGGTCTCGAGCGCGCGCTTGACCAGCGGCGCCTCGGCCAGCTTGCGCATGCCGACGGACACGATCTTCGCGGTCGGCACCCGCAGGGTCATCTTGTCCTTGATGAAGTTGATGACGAACAGCTCGAGCTTCGCCCCCGCAATCTCCTGCTCCTCGATCGCCACGATCTGGCCCACGCCGTGGGCCGGATAGACGATGAATTCGCTGGTCTTGAAGCCTTGACGTTGGGTGGTCTTCTTATTGGTAGCCATTCCGGGCACTACTCCTTCACCGGCCCCTTTGCGGGCGCCGGTCACCTTGGCTGCGGGAGCCCCGCGGGCAGCGCCGCGCGAGACCTGGGACGTCCGCCGCGCGGCGGCAGACTTTTTCGTCCCCCGGCTCGAACCGGCGGAAGATTTCTTCGATTTATGACGCGATTTTCCGGCCACTGCTGACGCGCGTGGGTTTCACGCCCTCTGATCCAGACTTTGTGACACGCCGCGAAAAATAAGGCTCCCGAGGTCGGGAGCGCTCGGCACGGGCGGCCGTGTTCGTTTGCATCGGATTTTGCTTATATAGCACAATTTTGGGCGGAATCAAAGCCTTATGGCGATGCAAATACGCAATCCGCCCGTTACAAAACGGTAATTTCGCCGAATGGGTTAACGCCGGCCGGCGGACCAGGGTTCCAGGCCGGGTTCCCGGCCAGGGCCGGCGGGGAACTTCAGTCGCCGCTGCCCGGATTGGACGAGAAATACTTGTCGAACTTGCCCGGGGTTCCGTCGAACTCCTTGGCGTCCGCCGGCGGCTCCCGCTTGACCGTGATGTTGGGCCAGGACTTGGCATATTCGGCGTTAAGCTCCAACCACTTCTCCAACCCCGGCTCGGTGTCCGGCTTAATCGCTTCGGCGGGGCACTCGGGCTCGCAGACGCCGCAGTCGATGCACTCGTCCGGATGGATAACGAGCATGTTCTCGCCCTCGTAGAAGCAGTCCACCGGACACACCTCCACGCAATCCATGTATTTGCACTTGATGCAGTTTTCGACGACGACATAGGTCATCAAGAGGGCTCCGGAACGGGACGCGCCGGGGTTTGCTACCGTAACCGCAGATAGGCTGCAAGGTACGCCCTCGCCCATTCGGGCATGGCAGCCTAGCCCGCCGCGGAAGCGGCCTTGTCCCGGTAAAGCGCCCGCGCCGCGGCTGCGTCGCCGCGCCGCGCGCAGAAGCCGGTGACCTCGATCACCCGCACCGCGCGGTCGAGCGCGAGGGTGACGACATCACCCGTGCGCAGGAGGTGGCCCGGCGCAGTGACGCGGACGGCGTTGACCCGCACATGGCCGGCCGCGACCAGCGCGGCGGCTGCGCTGCGCGTGCGCACCATGCGGGCATGCCAAAGCCATTTGTCGATGCGCTGCCGCCCGGCGAGCTCAGGCGCGCTCAAGACGGCTCTTTGTTACCCTGCTCGAGCTGCTGCTTGAGCGCGGCGAGCTTGGCGAAGGGCGAGTTCGGATCCGCCTGCTTGGGACGGCGATCCGAGCCGTGTGACTTGACCAGATACTTGTCGCGGTCGGCCCGATCGACGCCGCCGTCGCGGTCGCGGCGCGGGCGGTCGCCGCGGCGCGGGCCACGGTCGCGGCGGTCGCCGCTGTCCTGCCGCTGGCGGTCCATGCGCTGCTGGCGGTCGTGGCGCTCGCGCCGGTCCTGACGATCACCGCGCTCGGGCCGTTCGCGGCGGGGCGTTGGCTGCGCCTCGCCGGCGGGCGCGGCGGCTTCGGCCGAGGGCGCCGCGCCTTCAGCGGAGGCCGGGGCGGCCTGCTGCTGCGCACGCTGCGGACGGCGGTGGCGCGGCGGACGCTTCTCCGCACGGCCGGCCGGACGCCAGACCTCGATAAACGCTTCTTCCGCAGGCTTGGCTTCTTCGGTCTTGGCTTCTTCGGTCTTGGCTTCTTCGGTCTTGGCCTCGGCCGGCGTGGCTTGCTCGGTAACGGCCGGCTGGGCCTCGGCGGCGGCTTCGGCCACGGGCTCGGCAGCCGGCATCTCCGGCGCCACGGCGACCGGCACCTCCACCGGCGGCTCGATCTCCGGGATCATTTCGCTGTCCGGCACCACGGCGACTGCCGCCTCGGCGGCGCTTTCCAACGTGGTCGCTTCGGAGGCGGGCATTTCGGCAGCTTCGGCGGCGGGCGCGGCAGCCGCCTCCGGCGGTTTCTCTGCCTCCGGTGGTTTCGGCCGGCGATCCATGCGATAGCCGAGCGAGCGCAGAATGGAGGCGAAGTCCTCGCCCGAGGCGCCGGTGAGCGAGGTCATGGCGCCGGTGACGGTAAAGCCGCGGCCGTCGAGCGCGCCATCGGGCTTCGGCCCCGACGCGCCTTCGCGCCAGGCCAGCGCCGGGCGGATGAGGTCGGCGAGCCGCTCCAGAATGTCCACGCGCACCGCACGCTCGCCGGTGATGCGATAGCCGGCGGTGCGGTACAGCGCCTTCGGCGTCTCCTTGTCGACCGGGATCGAGGTGCGCCCCGAGGCGGCGAGGTGCAGCAGCTCCTCGACGCCCTTGGCGTCGGGCGCTTCATGCTTGAGCGCCCAGAGCTGCGTGGCGAGCGCGCGCGGCGCGGGCTTGAGCAGCGCGGGCAGGTAGATGTGATAGGCGCCGAAGCGCACGCCGTATTTGCGCAAGGTCGCGCGCGCCGGCTGGTCGAGGCCCTTGACCTCCTCGGACACCTTCTGCCGCTCGAGCACGCCGAGCGCCTCGACGAGCTGGAAGGCGACGCCGCGCGCCATGCCGGTGACGTCCTCCGCCGCCGACAGCGTGAACAGCGGCGCGAGCAGCTTCTCGATCTGGCTCTTGAGCCAGAGATCGAGGCGCGTCTGCACCAGTTCGCGCGACGGGCCGGTGAGATGCTCGTCGGCGATCAGACGTACGCGCGGCCGCAACGTGTCGTCGCCGGACGTGAGCTTACCGACCACGGCACCGAGCCAACGGATGGCACCGTCGTTGGCGAGCACGATCTGCTCGGCCGGCGACTGCGACAGCCGCGTGGCGCGCGCCTCGATCTCGACGGAAAGCACCTTCTGCGCCGCGGCGTTGAGCGCGCGCGCTTCGGAGCCCGCGGCCGAAGCGTCGGGCGCGAACATGAAACCGTCGAGCCGGCCGATCATATGGCCCTCGACGGTGACTTCACCGGTCTTTGCGATTTCAGTTTCCAGCATCGTGTTCTCTCGCAGCCGCCGCATCAATACGCTGGTGCGGCGGTCCACGAAGCGCTCAGCCAAGCGCTCGTGCAACGCATCGGACAGCTTGTCCTCGACCGCGCGGGTGACCCCCTGCCAGTGCTCCGGATCGGCCAGCCAATCCGGGCGATTGGCAACGAAAGTCCACGTCCTGACATGCGCGATCCGGTTTGAGAGGGTGTCGATGTCGCCGTCGGTCCGGTCGGCCAGGGCAACCTGGCGCGAGAACCAATCGGTGGGGATGTTACCCTCTCGCATCAGGAATCCATAGAGGGTCACCACCAATTCGGCATGGGTGGCGGGCGCGATCTTGCGATAGTCGGGAACCTGACATGCGTCCCACAGCCGCGCGACCGCCGCCGGGTTGCGCGCCATCGCGCGCACATCCTCGTCGCGGGAGGCGTGCTCGAGCACGAGGATGTCCTCGCCGACCGGCGCGCGCGTCAGCCCCTGCTCACCCGGCACCGCGGCGAGCGAGGCCTGCAGCGCGCCGATCGAGGAGAACTCGAGCGCCGAATTGCGCCACTGCAACATGCGCACCGGCTCAAAGGTGTGGCTTTCCAGCGCCTGCACCAGTTCCGGCTCGAACGGATCGCAGCGGCCGGTGGTGCCGAAGGTACCATCGCGGGTGGCGCGGCCGGCGCGGCCGGCGATCTGCCCCAGCTCGGCCGGGTTGAGCTTGCGGAACTGGTAGCCGTCGAACTTGCGGTCGGAGGCAAACGCGACGTGATCGACGTCGAGATTGAGCCCCATGCCGATCGCGTCGGTGGCGACGAGGTAATCCACGTCGCCCGATTGGTACAGCGCCACCTGCGCGTTGCGCGTGCGCGGGGAGAGCGCGCCGAGCACCACCGCCGCGCCGCCGCGCTGGCGGCGGATCAGTTCGGCGATGGCGTAGACCTCGTCGGCCGAGAAGGCGACGATGGCCGAGCGGCGCGGAAGACGTGTCAGTTTCTTCTCGCCGGCAAAGGTGAGCATCGACAGCCGCGGGCGGCTGACGATATGGGCACCGGGAAGAAGATTCTCGATCATCGGCCGCATGGTGGCGGCGCCCAGCACCAGCGTTTCCTCGCGCGCGCGCGCGTTGAGGAGGCGGTCGGTGAAGACGTGGCCGCGCTCGAAATCGGCCCCGAGCTGGATCTCATCGATCGCCATGAAGGCGACGTCGAGATCGCGCGGCATCGCCTCGACGGTCGACACCCAGTAGCGCGCGTTCTGCGGCTTGATCTTCTCCTCGCCGGTGATCAGCGCCACGGCATTCACGCCGGCGCGGTCGACGACCTTGTTGTAGACCTCGCGCGCGAGCAGCCGCAGCGGCAGCCCGATCATGCCCGAGGAATGCGCGAGCATCCGCTCGATGGCGAGATGGGTCTTGCCGGTATTGGTGGGACCGAGCACCGCAGTCACACCGGCGCCACGGACGCGCGCGGTCCGGGCCGGCCGCGGGGAGAAAGAGATGGCCATTACGCTTCCAGACTGGCGGCGGACCGAATGAAGAGGTCCGCCGACGAGGCTTCCTGTATCACAATGCGACGGCGAAGTGGCCCGCGGTTAACCTTCGGAACGGGGCTGGAACGAACCGCGCCCGAATCGCTGGATTGCGCGCTGTCGGATTTCGTTCACGGCCATATGTAGGCGTTCGCGGTACGGTTGCCACCAGATTTGTCCTGGCGGCGGCGCGCGCGACGGCGGAAATCGGCGCGAATTCCTTAACGGGCAACCCGGCGGCGCGCACCTTGCGACCGCTTCGCGCACGACGGGCCATGGGGCCGGCGCTGTTTCACATTGCGACGGGCGGGAGGCGGCCGATTAAGCTTCGGAACGACTCTGGAACGAACCGCGCCCGAATCGCTGACTCAGGCGTTGTACGATTTCGTTCACGACGACATCTGGAACGCGCCGTCCGGGCGGCTACCAGATAGGGTAGCGGAGTGCGGATTCCGGACGGTTTTCGACGCTCAAAAGGTTAACGCGCGCCTGGGTCGGTTGTGCGGGCAAGAGTCAAGCCCGTCGGCCGTGCTCTATTGCGTCTTCTGACCGCCGGCCGGCCTGGCCGGCAGCGCCACCGAGACAAACTGGTCGGCCTCGAGCACGGCATTGCCGATCGGCGTCGGGCCCTGCGCGCGGAACGGCACCAGCACGCGCGTGCCGGCGATCGGCGCAAGCCAGACCTCCATGTCGCGCAACTTCGTGAGATACTTGATCGCGCTGCGCGAGGGGATGTGGCCGGAGACCGGCGTGAAATAGACCGCGCAGACCACGGCCGGGCCGGCGTAGCCCTTGTCTGCCTTCACCGTCTCCATGCGCTTATAGGCGAGCTGGAGGTCGTAGCGAAGGCGGCCGTCGAACACCGCGAGCGAGCGCTGGCAGGCCTCCGGCTTGAGCGGATCGCCGTTGCCGGGCGTGCGCATCAGCGAGGCGGTCATCGGATCGAGCACGCCTTGCTTGTGCGCCTCGGTGATTGCGACGCGCTCGTCCTCGTTATCCTGCGGCGGCTCGACCTTGGATTCCTTGACGTTCCCGCTGTTGATGAGGAGGCGGATGTTTTCGGTCTTCTTGCGCGTGGCGATGGTGGCGGCATAGCTCGCCATGGTGAGGCGGCCGGCGGAGAACGTGCCGCGCACGCCGGTACTGCCCTCGCCGCCGGTGAAGGCGCGCAGCAGGCCGCTGGTGGTGCCGCTGGCAACCGCGCTGTACTGGCCCTCGCCGATCTCGACGACCCAGCTGCCATGGCCGATCGGCAAGCCGGCGAGGTAGGCGGTGTACTGCGCCTCCAGCTTGCCCTGCGCCGACGCCGGCAGCCCGGCGACGACCGCCTGGGCCGAAACCAGCAGCGTGCACAAAAGGACCTGCCGCAGCGCCAGCACGAGTTCCGATCCCCTCCGCCCGGCATGACCGCGGGGTTCCGCGGCGGGACGCCGCCATATCACCAAGCGCCTGGCGGGGCGCAAGGGCCGACCCGCGCAAACGGGTCCGGGCTGCACAAGTTAACTGCGCAGGCGGACGCATGTGTTCGGCCGGGATTGGGTCGAATCTGTGGTTCCTGCGGCACTTGGCGATGGTATCCGAGGGGATCGGATCGAAAGCCGAGGCGTTAGCTCCGAAAGGTTACCCGACCAGGAGGAGCCAAAATGATCTCGGACTTTGGCGGCTGGCTATGGCTGTTCATCGACGTCGCGCTGGTGGCGGCCCTCGGCGGCGCCCTGATCTACGGCATCATGCGCTGGCGGCAGTGGAAGCGACACCCGGTGGCGGCGGAGGAACGGGACCGCGCCACCCGGGAGGCCTTCGAGCGGCGATCAGGCTGAATTCCCAGCAGAATCGCGCGCTTGACGCCCCGCGGCGCGCTCTTTATACGTCCGGCCCGTCTTTCCATGATGATTGACCGGACCGGCCCGCTCGTGGCGCCGGCGCTTTTCGAGGGATTTGCCATGTCTTGGCGTTGCGATCTGACCGGGAAGGGTCCCCAGGTCGGCCATAAAGTGAGCCATTCCAACATCAAGACCAAGCGGCGCTTTCTGCCCAACCTGCAGAACGTCACGCTCACGTCGGACGCGCTCGGCCGCAAGTTCCGCGTGCGGGTGTCGACCAACGCCCTGAAGACCGTCGATCATCGCGGCGGGCTCGACGCCTTCCTCATTAAGGCGAAGGACTCGGAGCTCGCGCCGCGCATGCTGGAAGCCAAGCGCGCGCTGGTGAAGAAGCTCGCCCAGGCGAGCTGAGCCGCACAACGCGGATTTCGACAACGCCGCCGCAAGGCGGCGTTTTTGTTTTTGGGACTTCAGGGCAGCGTGAACTGGAGCAGCAGGTTGCGCTGGAGCGGCGAGAAGTTGTCGTCCGACACCAGCGTGACGACGGTTTCGCCGCGCGCGTCGCGGTGCAGGGCGATGCCTTCCATGTTGTCGACCTGATAGGCGAGATCGGCGACGATCAGCGCCTCGCCGTCCACCAGCGCGCCCCGCTTGATCGAAGCCAAGGGCACGCGCCGGATGCGTATGGCGACGCCGCGCGCCGGCGAATAGCTACGCTCGAGCAGCAGCAGGTCGCCGGGCAGCAGTACCGTGCAGTCGCTGACCTCGAAGTCGTCGCCGCGCTTGACGCTGAAGCGCTCGGTCGCGCCCTTTTCGAGCAGATAGGCGCGCAGGTTGCCGGCTTCGTCGAGACTGCGTTCGGTGACGGCGATCAGGCGGCCGGCGAGCGGCGCGGGATTCGGCACGCCGGCCAGGCATTCAAGTCCCTTGTTGCGCGTGAAGGTCTTGAACTCGGCCGGCACCGGCACGGCTTCGCCACGCGCCTTGAGGCCGTGACGGCGAATGTCGAAACGCATGATCTGCTCGACGCGCTCGATGCCGACGTAGAAGAAGCCGTCGAGCTCGGTGAGCGATTCCGCATCGAACCAGCCGCGCGCGGCGAGCGCCTTGCCGTCGGCGCCGAGGATCGGCGCCATCTCGACGTCGGCGACGCCAACAGGGCGGGCGTCGCGATAGAGCAGACGGCCGCGCAGCCAAGAGCCGCGGTCGGTGACGGCGAGAAAGCGCGCACCGTCCGGCTCCATGTGCAGGGCAGAAATGCCGCCGAAGGCGTCGTTCTTCGACGTGAGCGCGAGGCTGCCGCGGAACTGCAGCGTGCCGAAGCGCGTCTGCGCCGGATCGCGATTGTCGAAATGCTCGATCGGCGCCGCCTGCACCTCGATGCGGGTCGACGCCGAGACGTAACGCTGGACATCGGCGAGGGCGAAGGTGCCGACGGCGCCGGCGAGCGCGGCGAACAACGCGCCGGCGATCAACCAGCGGCGGCCCGGCAATTTCAAGCGACGCGTCTCCGCAGCCGCGGGCTCTGCCGCTCGGCCTGCGCGTGCTCCTCGAACAGCTCGGCGAGCTTCTCGGTCATCGCGCCGCCGAGTTCCTCGGCGTCGACGATGGTGACGGCGCGGCGATAGTAGCGCGTGACGTCATGGCCGATGCCGATGGCGATCAGCTCGACCGGCGAGCGGGTCTCGATCTCCTCGATCACCCAGCGCAGGTGGCGCTCGAGATAATTGCCCGGATTGACCGACAGCGTGGAGTCGTCGACCGGCGCGCCGTCGGAGATCATCATCAGGATCTTGCGCTGCTCCGGCCGCGCCAGCAGGCGTTTGTGCGCCCAGTCGAGCGCCTCGCCGTCGATGTTCTCCTTGAGCAGGCCCTCGCGCATCATCAGGCCGAGATTCTTGCGCGCGCGCCGCCAGGGCGCGTCGGCGGCCTTGTAGATGATGTGGCGCAGGTCGTTGAGCCGGCCCGGATTGGCCGGCTTGCCGGCGGTGAGCCAGTGCTCGCGCGACTGCCCGCCCTTCCACGCGCGCGTGGTGAAGCCGAGGATCTCGACCTTGACGCCGCAGCGCTCAAGCGTGCGCGCGAGGATGTCGGCGCAGGTGGCGGCCACCGTGATCGGGCGCCCGCGCATCGAACCCGAATTGTCGAGCAGCAGCGTGACGACGGTGTCGCGGAACTGGGTGTCCTTCTCCCACTTGAACGAGAGCGGGTGCATCGGATCGATGACGATGCGCGACAGGCGCGCGGGATCGAGCAGGCCTTCCTCCAGGTCGAATTCCCAGGAGCGGTTCTGCTGCGCCATCAGGCGGCGCTGCAGGCGGTTGGCCAGCCGCGCGACGACGCCCTGCAGGTTCGAAAGCTGCTTGTCGAGGTAGCTGCGCAGCCGCTCGAGCTCCTCCGGCTCGCACAGGTCTTCGGCCGCGATGGTTTCGTCGAAGCGCAGCGTGAAGGCGCGGTAGTCGGGGCCGCGTGGCTCGTTGGCGCCGAACTGGCGCGGGCGCTGCGGCTCGCCCGGCGTCTCGGCGTCGCCCATGTCGGCGTCGTCGGCCATGTCCGAGGTCGGCGCTTCCGCCGCCTCGGCGGCGGAAGCGGGCATGTCCTCGGACGACACCTGCGTGTCCTCCGTGCTCATGCGCTGCGTCTCGTCGCTATCGGCGGCTTCGCCTTCGTCGCCCTGCTGCTGCTTGCGCTGGTCCTCCTCGCCTTCCTCCTCCTCTTCGGATTCGGACGAGCGGTCCTCGCCCATCTCGAGCGAGTCGAGCATGTCGTGCACGACGTCGCTGAACTGGCGCTGGTCCTCGACCAGGTCTTCCAGGCGGTCGAGGTCTTCGCCGGCGCGCTCCTCGATCAGCGGACGCCAGAGATCGACCATCTTCCTGGCCGCCGGCGGCGGCGCCATGCCGGTGAGGCGCTCGCGCACCATGAGGGCAAGCGCGTCTTCGATCGGCGCGTCGGCCCGCTCGCCGATCTGGTCGAACTTGCCGCGCACGTAGCGGTCATCGAGCATCGCGGTGATGTTCTGCGCCACGCCGTCCATGCGGCGCGCGCCGATCGCCTCGACGCGCGCCTGCTCGACCGCCTCGAACACCGCGCGCGCCTGCTGGCCGGCGGGCTGCAGGCGGCGATGCATGGCCGCGTCGTGGCAGGCGAGCTTGAGCGCGATCGAGTCCGCATTGCCGCGCACGATGGCCGCTTCGGCCTTGGTGAGCTTGCGCGGCGGCTCCGGCAGCCGCGCCTTGCCGCCCATCAGGCCCGGGCGCTCGGCGGCGAAGGAGACTTCCAGCTCGGGCTTGCGCGCGAGCGCGCGCAGGCAGCCGGTGACCGCGCGTTTGAACGGCTCGGTCGGGGCTTCCTTGGACGGCGTCTTGCCTTTGATGTTCGAGGCCATGAGTCAGTGCCCGTCATCCTTCGAGGGCCGCTACGTGGCCACCTCAGGATGACGGCCGGAGGTAGCCACGCGTTCAGACTATCTCCGTCATCCTGAGGTGCGAGCGAAGCGAGCCTCGAAGGATGACGGCCCCGGTCAACTTAGCGCAACGTTGACCGACGACTCCGGCAACTCGACGCCGAAGCAGCGCTGGTAGAACTCGGCCACGATCGGCCGCTCGAGCTCGTCGCACTTGTTGAGGAAGGTGAGGCGGAAGGCGAAGCCGATGTCGTTGAAGATCTCGGCGTTCTCCGCCCAGGTGATCACCGTACGCGGGCTCATCACGGTCGAGATGTCGCCGTTCATGAAGGCGTTGCGCGTCAAGTCGGCGACGCGCACCATCTTGGAGACGATCTCGCGGCCCTTCTCGTTCTGATAGTGCTTGGCCTTCGACAGCACGATGTCGACTTCGTTGTCGTGCGGCAGATAGTTGAGCGTGGTCACGATCGACCAGCGGTCCATCTGCGCCTGGTTGATCTGCTGCGTGCCGTGATAGAGGCCCGAGGTGTCGCCGAGGCCGACCGTGTTGGCGGTGGCGAACAGGCGGAAGGCCGGATGCGGCTTGATCACGCGGCTCTGGTCGAGCAGCGTGAGGCGGCCGGAGGATTCCAGCACGCGCTGGATGACGAACATCACGTCGGGCCGACCCGCGTCGTACTCGTCGAAGCAGAGTGCGACGTTGTGCTGATAGGCCCAGGGCAGGATGCCGTCGCGGAATTCGGTGACCTGCTGGCCGTCCTTGATGACGATGGCATCCTTGCCGATCAGATCGATACGGCTGATGTGACTGTCGAGGTTGACGCGCACCATCGGCCAGTTCAGCCGGGCGGCGACCTGCTCGATGTGCGTCGACTTGCCGGTGCCGTGATAGCCGGTGACCATCACGCGGCGGTTCTTGGCGAAGCCGGCGAGGATGGCGAGCGTAGTCGGGCGGTCGAAGCGGTAATCCGGATCGACGTCGGGCACGTGCTCCTCGGCCGAGGAATAGGCCGGAACTTCCAAATCGCTGTCGATCCCGAAAACCTGCCGGACCGACACCTTCATGTCGGGCAGATTGGCGGGCTTTTCCTGTACTGCGGCGGTCATTGATCCTCCTGGCTTCGGGACGCCGAAGCCTGATGCGGCCACGTCTCACGGTCCGGCTGATGGCGCGGCAACTTAGCAGACGGCTCGGGCGCGACAAACCGGCGGCCGCGAATAACACCATCAATTATTTCAATAAGATGGGGTGTTTGGCCTCTGTCCGAAAGGCGGGGCAGGGTTGAATTTTGGCTCCTATCCCTCCCTCCGCTTTGCGGGGGAGGGTGGCGAGCGCAGCGAGCCGGGTGGGCCAAGTGTCACGAAACTTGACCCCACCCCCGGCGCTCCGCGCCGGACCCGCCCCGTTCAGGGGAGGGATAACCGCGATCAGGCAAACCCGACCGATTTCAAATAGTTATAGGACTGGATGATCTCGACCAGGCGGTCCTCGGTCGAGCGGTCGCCACCATTGGCGTCCGGATGATGGCGCTTGACCAATTCCTTGAAGCGCGCCTTCACCTCGGCATTGGTGGCGCCGACGTCGAGGCCGAGCGTGTCGAGCGCCTTGCGCTCGGCGTTGCGTACCGGGCGCGCGGCCTCGGCGCGCTCCTTCTGTTCGGCGCGCACGCCCTCCGAGAAGAAACCGAAGGGATCGCCGTGCATGCCAAAGGCCTGGAAATCCGGCCTTACCGTTCCCTTGCCGGTTCCCATTTTCCAGGTCGGGCGGTGGCCGGTCAGCGCATCCTTCTGGTACGCCATCACCGCCGCATCGCTCATGCCGGCGAAAAAATTGTAGGACTGGTTGTACGCACGCACGTGCTCGAGACAGAAACGCCAGTGCTCGTTCTCGCGGCCGCGGCCCTTGGGCGCGCGGTGCGTGCCCTTTTCGTTGCAGCCATGCCACTGACAGGCCGGCCCGCCGGATTTCAAGCGGCGGTCCTGCGTCGGCTTGACGCGAATGCGATCGAACAAGGGCGAGTCGAATTTCATGACCAAACACTATGCGCTTTTGCGCGTGACACGTTCAAGACTTGACAGGGCAGCCGGAAACGCGATTCCGCCGCAAAGCGCCATTGACCGGCCCGCCGCCCTCCCCTAACTCGGGAAGCATGCGAACCGCCGATCTCATCACACAGAAGTTGACCGAGGCTTTCGCCCCGCAAAGCCTGCGCGTGGAAGACGAATCCCACCGTCACGAGGGCCATGCCGGGCACCGTCCGGGCGGGCAGACCCATTACCGCGTCTATATCGTGTCTGACTCGTTCAAAGGTAAGACCCGGCTCGAACGCCACCGCCTGATCAACGCGGCGCTGGCCAGCGAGCTTGCCGGCGGTGTGCACGCGCTGGCGATCCACGCCGCCGCGCCCGGCGAAGGCGGGGTGTAACGCGGTCTCCGTCCCGGACCCGTCATCCTGAGGTGGCTTCGCGCAGCGAAGCCCTCGAAGGATGAACGGCCGCCGCGAGCGGGCTGCTGCCGAGTTGCATAATCAGTGGCCCGTCGCACTTGAGGCTCGGCGCAATTGCGCCGAGCGCCTCAGGGTGACGGGGACTTAGGCCGCAAGATTACTGTGGCGTGATGCCGGCGGCCTTGATGATGTCACCCCACATCTTGCGGTCGTCGCCGATCTGCTTGCCGAACTCGGCCGGCGTGTCGCCGATCAGCCGCGCTCCCGACTTGGAGAAGCGCTCGACCAGAACCGGCTGCTTCAGGGCGGCCGAGATTTCCTTCTGCAGGCGCGCCACCACGTCCGGCGGCGTGCCGGCCGGCGCCACGACGCCGAACCAGGACGAGGCGTAGAAGTTCGGCACGCCCGCTTCCGCCGCGGTGGGCAGGTCGGGGAGTTGCGGCATGCGGGTCTTCGCCGCCACGGCGAGCGGGCGCAGCTTGCCGGCCGCGATGTGCGGCAGCACGGTCGGTGGATTGTCCACGACGCCTTCGATCTGTCCGGCCAGCAGGTCGGTGATCGAGGGCGCGGCGCCCTTGTAGGGCACGTGCGTGAGCTTGATGCCGGCAGCGTGCATGAACAGCGCCAGGCCGAGATGGCCGGTGGTGCCGACGCCCGGCGAGCCGAAGTTCATCTTGCCCGGGTTGTCCTTCGCCAGCTTGACGAACTCGGCCAGCGTCTTGGCTTCGACCTTGGGGTTGACCACCACCAGCATCGGCATGCTGGCGACGTTCGACACCGGCGCGAAGTCCTTTTCCGGATCGAACGGCATCTTGGCGTAGAGAAACTGGTTGGCCGTGAGGATGCCGGCCGAGGTCATCAGCAGCGTGTAGCCGTCGGCCGGCGACTTCGCGACCGCGTCGGCGCCGATATTGCCGCCGGCGCCGGCTCTATTTTCGACTATGACCGGCTGGCCGAGCGTCTTGCTGATCTCGTCGCCGACCGCGCGCGCCAGCACGTCGGCGAGGCCGCCGGCCGGGAACGGCGCGATCAGCTTGATCGGGCGGTTGGGATAGCCTTGCGCCTGCGCGGCTACGGCGAAGCCGGCCGACAACAGCACGGCCAGTGCGAGCTTGCGCGCATGGCGCAGCGAATAAGTCATCCTCATCGTTGGGCTCCCCACTATTATGATTTTCGGCACGCATCCTGCCGACCGGCGGGCCCGCATGCAAGCGACGCCATGCCACACCGCCAAGCCGGGCCGTCCCCGCCCAGGCCGCCGGCCGTGTAATATCAGCGCGCCTTGCCGGAGCGCGGCAGCGGCTGGACGCGCAGGGCTGTGATGCGGTTGCGCGCCTTGCGCAGCACCCGGAAGCGGAAGCCATGGAAAGTGAAGCTCTGCCCTACCTCGGGAATCGAGCGGGCCTCGTGGATGACGAGGCCCGCGATGGTGGTCGCCTCCTCGTCCGGCAGATTCCAGTCCATGACGCGGTTGAGGTCGCGGATCGGCACCGCGCCGTCGACGTTGACCGAGCCGTCCGGTTGCCGGCGCACGCCCGGCATGGCGACGTCGTGCTCGTCGGTGATGTCGCCGACGATCTCCTCCAGAATATCCTCGAGCGTGACCAGACCCTGCACCTCGCCGTATTCGTCGACCACCAGCGCGAACGGCGTCTTCCGGCGGCGGAACGCCTTGAGCTGGTCGGAGACCAGGCGCGTGTTCGGAACGAACCAGGGCGGCGTGAGCAGCGCGGCGATATCGACTTTCCCCGCATCGCCGTCCACCGCGTGCAAGGCGCGCAGCAGGTCCTTCACGTGCAGGATGCCGACGATGTTCTCCGGGTTGCCGCGCCAGAGCGGCAGCCGCGTCACCGGCGAAGCGATCACCGCATTGACGACATCCTCCGGCTTTTCGTCGGCATCGAGCATGATCATGTTGGTGCGGTGGACCATGACGTCGGACACCGCCAGCTCGCGCAAGTCGAGCACGCCGCCGAACATGTCGCGGTCGAGCTTTTCGACCCCGCCCTCGCGGTGAAGCAGATCGACCGCCCCGCGCAGTTCCTCATGGGCCGACAAGATCGGCTGATCTTCGCCGATATTGATGCCCACCCATTTCAGCACCCATCGCACCACCACCTCGACCGCGATGAGGATCGGTCCGAGCAGCTTGACGACCCATGAGATCGGCCGGGCGACCAACACCGCGATGCGGTCGGGCGCATTGATTGCCGCCGTCTTGGGCAGCACTTCGGCGAATACGACCACCAGAACGGTCATTACCACCGTGGCATAAACCACGCCGGCATTGCCGAACCAGGTCAGCAGCATGCCGGCCGCCAGCGAGGAAGCGGCGATGTTGACGACGTTGTTGCCGAGCAGAATGCCGCCGAGCAAGCGCTCGCGTTGCGCCAGCAGACGATTGACCACGCCGGCTGCCCGGTTTCCCTGCTTCTCCAGCCGCGCCATGCTGGCACGCGAGTGTGCCGTCAGCGCCGTCTCACTGCCGGAAAAGAAGGCCGACAGCAGCAGACAGAGCAGAATGAACGCGAGAGAGAGCCAATCGTAGCCGGTCATGTCAGGATAGGCCGCCTGTGGGAGGCGGGCCGGTTGTCTCCGAGAGTTCGTGTCCTAGGCACGCGTTCCAGCGAGGAACGCGCGCACCTCGGCCGGATCGACGTTGTTTTCGATGAAGGCCTGACCGATGCCGCGCACCAGAATGAAGGTGAACTTGCCGCGCTTCACCTTCTTGTCCTGCGCGATCAGATCCATCAGCGCGTCGACCGGCGGCACGCCGCCGGACACCTGATCGATATGGGTCGGCAAGCCGGCCGCGGCAAGGTGGGCGCGCGCACGCGCCGCCGCATCCTGGCCGATGAGGCCCTTGCGAGCGGAGAACTCGAACGCCAGCACCATGCCGAGCGCCACCGCCTCGCCGTGCAGCAGACGGCTGGAGAAGCCGCAGCCGGCCTCCAGCGCATGGCCGAAGGTATGACCGAGATTGAGCAGCGCGCGCTCGCCGGTCTCCCGTTCGTCGCGCGCGACGATGCCCGCCTTGGCGCGGCAGCAAACCGCGATCGCGTGCTCGCGCGCGGGCCCTCCGGCGAACACGTCCTGCCAGTTCGCCTCCAGCCAGGAGAAGAACGCGGCGTCGCCGAGCAGGCCGTACTTTGCCACCTCGGCATAGCCGGCGCGGAACTCGCGGGGGTCGAGCGTGTCGAGCAGCGCGGTGTCGGCGACCACCAGCACCGGCTGGTGGAAGGCGCCGATCAGGTTCTTGCCGTGGCGCGAGTTGATGCCGGTCTTGCCGCCGACCGAGGAGTCGACTTGTGCGAGCAAGGTGGTCGGCACCTGCACGAAGTCGATGCCACGCCTTACGCAGGCGGCCGCGAAGCCGGCGAGATCGCCGATAACGCCGCCGCCGAGCGCGACGGCGAGGTCGCCGCGCTCGATGCGCGCCGCGATGATGGCTTCGCACACGCGCTCGAAGGTGGCGACGTTCTTGGAGCTCTCGCCCGGCGGCACCACGATATGCGACGTCTCGACGCCGGCCGCGCCGAGCGCAGCCTCGGCCGCCGCGAGATGATGCCTGGCGACCGTCTCGTCGGTGACGATCGCCGTGCGCGCGCCGGGACGCAGCGCCTTCACGCGCGCGCCGAGGCTCGAAAGCAGGCCGCGTCCGATGACGATCTCGTAGCTGCGCGCACCGAGCGAAACCGGCACCACGATCGGCTCGCCCGAACGCAAGGGGGCGGTCATGACTGTTTCTCCTTGTGCGCGCCGTGGGCCGTCAGCTCGGTCAGCGCGGCGACGATCTCGTCCACGATGACGTCGTGCGGCTCGTCGCGCGACTGCACGACAACGTCGGCCTCGGCATAGAACGGCTCGCGCACCGGCAGAAGTTCCCTGATCTTCTCGACCAGCGGCCGGTCGCCGCGGCGCTTGGTGCGCTTGAGCAGCACCTCGAGGTCGGCCTTGAGCCAGATGGAAAGACCCTTGTCGCGGATCAGCGCGCGCGTCTGCGGGTCCATGACGGCGCCGCCGCCGGTGGCGAGCACCTGCGGGCCATGGTCGAGGATGCGCGCGATCACCCGCGCCTCGCCGGCGCGGAAGTAGGGCTCGCCGTGCCTCTCGAAGATTTCCGGGATGGACATGCCCGCGGCGCTTTCGATCTCGGCGTCGGCATCCACGAAACCGATCCCCAAACGGCCGGCCAGCCGCCGGCCGATCGAAGACTTGCCGGCGCCCATCATGCCAACGAGCACGATGGAGCGGTCGCCCAGCGCGCGCACGAGCGCCTGTTCCGGGCTGTTTTCCGCCGGTTTTTGAACGGCCGTGTTAACCATGCTAGGGTCCCGAACCGAAGCCATGGTTCCCATATAGCAGCAAAAGCGGGGCAGCAATCGATGGCTGCGGGCGCGGGCGGCTTGCCAGCCGCGCCGGAACGTGGTCGTAACGCTTTTCATCGAGTCTTCCGAGCCTTGCGCGCGCCGAGCGGATTTCGTCCATGCCGAGCCTGTTCAGATTCCTGGTGTTCGTCGGCATCATCGGCGGACTCGCCTATGTCGCCGTCTTCTCCCTCGCCAATTTCGTGCCGCTCAAGCCGCGCGAGATCGTGGTGACGATCCCGCCCGACAAGTACCTCAAGCACCAGCGCTGACTTAGGACTTGGCTGCGATGGCGCGCCGGCCGAAAGCATCCGATGAAAGCCTGATCGAGCTGTTCCTCGACATGCAGGCGGCCGAGCGCGGCGCCGGCGCCAACACGCTTGCCGCCTACCGTAACGACCTCGAAGACCTCGCGGCCCACTTGCGCGCGGCGGGCGGCGCTATCATCGACGCCGACACCGACGACTTGCGCGGCTTTCTCGTGGATCTCTCCGAGCGCGGCTTCAAGGCGTCGTCGCTGGCGCGGCGGCTCTCGGCCGTGCGGCAGCTCTACCGTTTCCTCTACGCCGAAGGGAAACGCGGCGACGATCCCGCCGCCGTGCTGGAAGGACCCAAGCGCGCGCGCACGCTGCCCAAGGTCCTGTCGATCGCCGACGTGGACCGCCTGCTCACGCAGGCGCGCGCCAACGTCGACAACGCCGCGCAGCCGGCCGCGGCGCGGCTGCGCGCGGCGCGGCTGCTGTGCCTGCTGGAAGTCGTCTACGCCACGGGCTTGCGCGTGTCCGAGCTGGTGGCGCTGCCGGCCTCCGCCGCGCGGCGCGACCAGCGCATGCTGGTGGTGCGCGGCAAGGGCGACAAGGAGCGGCTGGTGCCGCTCAACCAGGCCGCCAAGCGCGCGATGGCGGAATACCTTGCGCTGCGCACGGAAGCGAAGGCCGAGGCGTCGAAATGGCTGTTCCCGTCGTTCGGCGAGAGCGGCCATCTCACCCGCCAACACTTCGGGAGGGAACTGAAACTCCTGGGAGCGGCCTGCGGCATCCAACCCGCACAACTGAGCCCGCACGTGGTGCGGCACGCCTTCGCCAGCCATCTCCTGCACAACGGCGCCGACCTGCGCGTCGTACAGACGCTGCTCGGCCACGCCGACATCTCGACGACGCAGATCTACACGTACGTGCTGGAGGAACGGCTGAAGTCGCTGGTGCGCGACCTGCACCCTTTGGCGGGCGACTAGGGCGTGACGAGCTTGAGGCCGACGATGCCGGTGACGATCAGGGCGATGCAGCCGAGGCGGATCGCGTCGGCCGGCTCGCCGAACAGCACGATGCCGCACACGACGGTGCCGACCGCGCCGATGCCGGTCCACACCGCGTAGGCGGTGCCGAGCGGCAGGTCGCGCATGGCGAGATAAAGCAGGACAACGCTGACGACCATCGCGGCGACGGTCGCGGCCAGCCACCAGAACCGCCCGTCGGCGGCCTTCAGCCCGACGGCCCAGCCGATCTCGAACAGACCCGCCGCGAACAGGATTATCCAGGACATCGCATGAACTCCCTTAGTCCCGCCAAATTACCCCAATTAAAGGTTTTCGCGGTAACGGACGGGCTTGCTTGACTTCACCCCGCCGCCGCGTCAGTACGCCCCGACCCAACCCAGCCGGAACCCATGCGCAGCTATCTCGACTTCGAAAAGCCGGTGGCCGAACTGGAGGCCAAGGTCGAGGAGCTGCGCGCCATGGGGGAGACCGGCAGCGCCGTCGCCATCGGCGACGAGATCGGCCGGCTCGAGGCCAAGGCCGCGCTGGCGCTCAAGGACCTCTACGACAACCTCACCCCCTGGCAGAAAACGCAGGTCGCGCGCCATCCGCAGCGGCCGCACTGCCTCGACTATGTCGCGCGCCTGATCACCGATTTCGTGCCGCTCGCGGGCGACCGCAAATTCGGCGACGACGCCGCCATCGTCGGCGGCTTCGGCCGCCTCGGCGGCGAGAGCGTCTGCGTGCTCGGCCACGAGAAGGGTTCCGACACCGAAAGCCGGCTCAAGCACAATTTCGGCATGGCGCGCCCGGAGGGCTACCGCAAGGCGGTGCGGCTGATGGACATGGCCGACCGTTTCGCAATCCCTGTGATTTCGCTAGTGGACACCGCCGGCGCCTATCCGGGCATTGGCGCGGAAGAGCGCGGGCAGGCGGAAGCCATCGCCCGCTCGACCGACGTCTGCCTCGGCCTCGGCGTGCCGAATGTGGCGGTCATTTTGGGCGAAGGCGGCTCGGGCGGCGCCATCGCGCTCGCCACCGCCAACCGCGTGCTGATGCTGGAGCACGCGATCTATAGCGTGATCTCACCGGAAGGCGCGGCCTCGATCCTGTGGCGCGATACCACCAAGGCGCAGGAAGCCGCCACCAACATGAAGATCACCGCGCAGGACATGGTGCGTTTCGGCATCATCGACAGCGTGGTCCCCGAGCCCGTTGGCGGCGCCCACCGCGACCCGACGGCGACGATTACCGCGACCGGCGAGGCCATCGGCCATGCGCTCGCCGAGTTGCGCGGGCTGAGCCCCGACGCGGTGCGCAAGCAGCGGCGGGAGAAGTTCCTCGCCATGGGCCGCGCCGCCCGCCCGCCCGCCTGATCGCCGGGAATCGCCCTCCCCACGCCCGGCAGGCCCCGGGCGGCCGATCCGGCGAATTTACCCCCACTTTACCATAGGGTTAGCCGAAGTTCGGCCGCCTCTGGTTTGCCTTGCGGATGCCACATCTTATGGATAACGATATCTCAACAGAGGGCCCGCCCTTTGGGGGAGTACCGCGTTTTGCAACGACCCTTCCTACGCGCGCTGTTCGCATCCGCAGCCGTGGCTGCAGCGATCGCGCTCGCCGGCTGCAATCAGAACGATCTGCCGACCAACGGCCGCGCCATGGCGCCGCTGTCCGAGCGCATGCTCGCCGACATCAAGGACAAGAAGATGGACAAGGAGTCGCCCATCCTTGTCCGCCTGTTCAAGGAAGAGTCCGAGCTGGAAGTCTGGAAGCAGAACCAGGACGGCCAGTACGCGCTGCTAAAGACCTATCCGATCTGCCGCTGGTCAGGCGAACTGGGTCCGAAGAAGAAGGAAGGCGACCGCCAGGCGCCCGAGGGCTTCTACACGATCACGCCCGGGCAGATGAATCCGAACTCCTCGTACTACCTCGCGTTCAACACCGGCTTTCCCAATGCCTATGATCGCGCGCACAACTACACCGGCTCCGAGCTGATGGTGCACGGCGACTGCACGTCGCGCGGCTGCTACGCGATGACCGACGAGCAGATCCAGGAAATCTACGCGCTGGCGCGCGAATCCTTCTTCGGCGGCCAGAAATCGTTCCAGCTCCAGGCCTTCCCGTTCCGCATGACCGCGCTGAACATGGCCAAGCATCGCAACAGCCCGCACTTCGCGTTCTGGAAGATGCTGAAGGAAGGCTACGACCACTTCGAAGCCACCAACCTCGAGCCGAAGGTCGCGGTCTGCGAGAAGCGCTACGTCTTCGACCCCGCGGCGCCGGACGGCGCCACCAAGCCGCTCTCGTTCAATCCGAAGGGCGCGTGCCCGGCCTATCAGCTCGACAGGAACATCGCTGACGCCGTGCTCGAGCATCGCCGGCAAGAGCAGCGCAAGATGGCGCAGTACATCGCCGACGGCGTGAGCGTCGTCGCCATGCGCCCGCGTGACGGCGGCTCCAACCCGGTGTTCGCCGACAAGATCGGCACGCAGGAGCAGTATGACGCGAAGGGCCGCGTCGTTCACGTCGCCACCGCGCCGGGCTCCTTGCCCAAGATTCCGAACCCGCCGGGCGCCTACAACTTCACGCCCAGGCCGCAGGCCACCGCGGTCGCCGCCAACGTGCCGGTGCCGCCGACCGCCCCGCTGCCGAAGGAAGGCGAGGCGCCGGCCGAGCAGACTTCGGTCGCCAGCCTGTTCGGCGGCCTGTTCAGCGGCGGCGCGCAGAGCGCGAGCCAGCCGAGCGAGCCCGCCGCAGAGGCGGAGCCGGCGGCCGAAACCGTCGCCCTGCGCGGCACCAACACCGATCTGACGGCGAAGCCGAAGCCCGCGGCCATCCGTACCGCCGCGGCCCCGACCCCGCCGGCGAAGCCCGCGGCGACCCCGAAGATGACGGTCATCCGCAGCGCGGCGGCTGAGCCGGCGCCGACGCCCGAGCGCAAGCCCGAGGTCAAGCAGGCTGCCCAGCAGCCCGCGCAGGACTCGACGCCGAGCGCGCCGGCGCAGCAGATGCGCACCGCCTTCTCCGACGCGCCGCCGCCGAGCCGCGGCATGCTCAGCGGCGCCCAGCCGGTCGTGCCGGCCGGCAGCTTCGCCCAGCGCTGGTCGGGCATGGGCTTCCGCTAGGCTTCTGGATTCGATCTCGCGACTCAGGCCAGTCTTGTCGTCACCGTGCTTGTCTCGGTGACCTCGCTTATAGGGGCAGTCCTTTGCCCTCCTCATCGAGATGGCCGGGACTTCAGCGCGAAGACGCGCTTCCGCCCGGCCATGACAATTGAGATCGGAATGGACGCCTTCGTCTACGTCCTCGGCACCACGAGCAAGAACCGCCATCTGACCTATGTCGGCTGGACCAGCGACGTCGCGCGCCGGCTCGCGCAGCACAATGCCGGCAAAGGCGCACGGACGACGCGCGGGCGCGTCTGGGTGCTGCTGCACTCGGAAGGCTTCGCCACCCGGCAGGAAGCCATGCGCCGCGAATGGCATCTCAAGCGCGACCGCAAATTCCGCAAGACGCTGGCGGCGAGCCTGACGGCGCCTGCGTCGTGAGCGTGTTCGGCGAGCCGAAGATCGACTGCCACGTCCACGTGATCGATCCGGCGCGCTTCCCTTACGGCAAGGACATCGCCTATCACCCGGCCGGCCAGGAGGTAGCCACCGCGACGCAGCTCGGCGCGGCGATGCAGACTTATGGCGTCAGCCACGCTCTGCTTGTGCAGCCGAATTCGGGCTACGGCGGAGACAACGCCTGCATGCTGGACGCGGTCGCGCGCGGCAATGGCCGCTTCAAAGGCGTCGCCATCGTCGATTTCGACGCGACGCTCGATGCACTGCGCGCCCTGCAGACGCAGGGCGTCGTCGGCGTCGCCTTCAATCCGACCTTCCACGGCGTCGATCACTACAACGACTGCGCTCCCTTGCTCGAGAAACTGGCGCAGCTCGGCATGTTTCTCAATCTGCAGGTCGAGCGCGACCAGCTTCTGACTTTCGTGCCATGGATCGAGGCCATCCCCGTGCGCGTGCTGATCGACCATTGCGGGCGCCCGACGCCGCGCGAAGGCCTCGACCAGCCGGGGTTCAAGGCGCTGCTCGCGCTCGCGCGCTCGGAGCGCGTCGCCGTGAAGCTTTCCGGTTACGCCAAGTTCTCGGCGCAGGCTTATCCGTTCGCCGACACCTGGCCGTTCGTGCGCGCGCTGGCCGACGCCTTCACGCTCGACCGTTGCCTGTGGGCGTCGGATTGGCCGTTCCTGCGCTCGCCGCAGCGGCAGGATTACGGCCCGCTGGTCGATTTGGCGGCGCGGCTCTTTCCCGACCCCGCGGCACGGCGGAAGCTGTTCACCGAAACGCCGCGCGCGCTGATCGGCTTCGCTTGAGGCGTCACGCCTTCTCGATCACCCGCACCTTGCTGGCGATCGGGCCGGTGTCGCCCATATCCTCGACATAGCTGACGGCGTCGCCGCGGTGCAGGCGGTCGAAATCGCCATTGAGCAGGCTGTTGCGGTGGAAGTAGAGAAGCCCGCCTTCCTTGGTCATCAGGAAGCCGAAGTCCTCGTCCGGCGTGAGCTCAGCGACCTGGCCACGGAATTCGTTCGACGCCTCGTGCACCATCTCGGCGGTGCCGTGGTCGCTCATCTTGTCCTTGAACCTGGACAGGCGGCGCTCGGCGATGCGGAAGGCTTCATTGATCGCGTTGTACAGATCGGGCGCCTGGAATTTACGCTGAAGGTGCGAGGGCTCGTGCGCCACCACGATATCCTTGCGGCCGGGCACCGACATCTCGATGTGCACGACCGGCGGAATGGTGCCGTTGGCGTTCTGGTTGCGCTGGTCGACGCGCACCCGGCAGGTCGTCATCCGGCCATAGATGCGCTCGAGCCGCGCGATGTGATCGCGGATGGTCGCCTCGGCGTCCTGCGAGGAGCGGATGTTGTGAAAGGCGATTTCGACCGGAATTTGCATTGCGGCACCCGACACTGACTAAGATGTCAGGAGTAATGCGGGAGCGGCCGCTTTGGTTGCGGGCCGGAACCGGTCAGGCCGGAACCGAGATGTGATCCGGCGGCTGACCTTTCTGCGCGCGTTCGTGCGCGGTGAGATAGCCGGCCTCGATGGCGCGGGTGAATCGCGCGGTGTCGAACAGCGGTGCGGTCAGGCGGTTGTCCGCGAGGCGGCGCCGGAGCGCGGCCAGCTTGTCCGGCTGGGTGGCGAGTTCGACGGCGAGCGCCTCGTAGGCTGGCCGCGTCGGCGCCACCAGTTCCGGCAGGCCAACCGCGGTGACGAGGCTGGCGGCCACGCGCGCGGCGAAGCTCTCGCCCGGACAGGTGAGGACGGGAAGACCCGCCCACAAGGCGTCGCTCGCGGTGGTGTGGGCGTTGTAAGGCAGCGTGTCGAGAAAGAGGTCGGCCAGCCGCTGGCGCGCGAGGTGATCCTCGTTGTCAGGCACGCGCTTGGCGAAGACAAGACGCCCGGGGTCGACGCCGCGCTTTTCCGCTTCCTTGCGCAAGTTGGCGACCGCCGTCTGATCGGCGCTGCTCAGCCACAGCACCGAT
This sequence comes from Pseudolabrys sp., assembly GCA_046292265.1. GTDB lineage: Bacteria > Pseudomonadota > Alphaproteobacteria > Rhizobiales > Xanthobacteraceae > Pseudolabrys. The sequence continues at coordinate 162,086 of JBKBRE010000002.1, forward strand.
TTTTCGATGCGGCTCAAGAGCCGCATCCAGATGTCGAAGGTTGCCGGCGTGATCTTGTAGATGTTGTTGAAAGAGCAGAAGACGAACCCATCCTCCGGCAGACCGCAGTCGGCGCGGCGTGGCGTCGTCTCGGCGATCGCCCGCTTGGCGTCGTTGGCCATGAAGCTGTGCGGCAGCCAGATCGCCTTCTCGCTGAAAAAGCGGCACTCGATCTCCGGCAGCACGACGCGATCGGCGACGATGTAGTCGATCTGCCTGGCGCCCATGGTCGCGGCAAAGCCGAGATAACTGACCTGCACCGGCGCCGCGCGCGAAGCGAGGATCGCCGGCCGCGAGTTCTGGGTGTAGCCCATCAGGTCGACGGCGATGTCGATCTCCGACGACCGCAGCAGCTGCGCGGTCTCAAGGTCGCTGCGGCTGGAGACGTCGATGAAACGGTCGAAAGCGCCCTTGAGCCGATTCAGCATCGCGCCGGGCCCGTCCGGCTGGAAGGAGATCGCGACCGTTTCGAATTTCGCGCGGTCGTGCGCCTCGAACATGCCGGCGGCAAGGTGCGCCACCGGATGCAGGTCGAAGTCGGCCGAGAGATAAGCCAACCGGACCTTGTCGTGCGCGTATTTCTCGCCGCGCCACAGCGGCTGCTCGGAAGCCGGCGGCTTGGTCGCGCTGTAGCGCTTGGCGAACTCGAACTGGTCGGCCGCCGTCGCCGGCAGCGACAACAGCACGAACGGCGAAGCCGCCAGCTTGCCGCTGCGGATCGAGGTCAGCACGCGCGCGCACTCGGCCTCGAAGCCGGTCCAGTCGGCTGTCAGCATACGGCTGTGCAGCCGCGCGCCTTCAGCGGCCGTCAGCTGCGGATTGAGCGCATAGGCCTTGTCGTAGGCGGCGGCGGCTTCGCCGTAGCGCTTGAGACTGTAGAAGGCGTTGCCGCGCCCAAGCCAGGCATCGGCCATCGACGGCGCGAAGTTCACCGCGCGGTCATAGGCCTCCAGCGCCTGGGTGTACTGCTTGAGCGCAACGAGCGCCGCGCCGCGATTGACGTAAGCCTCGGCGTAACGCGGCTCGAGCGCCAGCGCGCGGTCGATGCTGGCGAGTGCGTCCCGGAAGCGGCCGGAAATATTGAGCGCGCCGCCGCGGTTGTTCAGCGCCAGCGCCAGATTGGGATTGATCGCCAGCGCCCGCTCGAACGCAGCCAAGGCTTCCGCCGGCCGCCTGAGCGCCTCGAGGACGACGCCGAGAGTATTGAGCGCATTGGCGGAGCCGGGATGCACTTTCAGCGCCCTGGCGACCAGCCGGTGCGCGTCGGCGAATTCCCGCCGCTGGTACTTGAACTGTCCGTAAAGATGCAGCGCGTCGAAGTATTCCGGGTACTTCTTGAGCACCTTCTGGAATTGCAGATCGGCCTTGATCGGCTGGCCCTGCTTCTGCAGTGCGACGGCCGCCTCCAACCCTTGCAGGGCTTTCTGGAATTGCGGATCGGTCGGCATCTGCCCCGTCCCCCCGGGCTATGACCTCAGGCGTAGCGGCCGTGGCAGTGCTTGTACTTCTTGCCGGAGCCGCAGGGACAGGCCTCGTTGCGGCCGACCTTGCCCCAGGTGGCCGGGTCCTTCGGATTGCGCTCCATGACCGCCGCATCGCCGCCGCCGGCGGCGAGCATCGGCGTCGCCGCGAACGCCATCTCGTCCTCGCCGGTGTTCGGATCGAAATGGTGCGCCTCCATCGGCGGGAGCTGCTGCGCCGGCTCTTCCTCCGGCTGCTGCACGACCTCGACGCGCATGAGCTGGGCGGTGACCGCCTCGCGCAGGCGCGCGATCATGGTTTCGAACAGGTTGAAGGCTTCCGCCTTGTATTCGTTGAGCGGATCGCGCTGGCCGTAGCCGCGCAGGCCGATCACCTGGCGCAGGTGCTCCAGCATGACCAGGTGCTCGCGCCAGAGATGATCGAGCGTCTGCAGCAGGATCGACTTCTCGACGTAGCGCATGACGTCGGGGCCCCACTTGGCCACCTTGCCTGCCATCCATTCGTCGGCGCGGCGCTTGATGCGTTCGGTGACTTCCTCGTCGGCGATGCCCTCTTCCTTCGCCCAGTCCTGCACCGGCAGCGCCAGCGTCAACACGTCGCGCAGCGCCTGGTCGAGCCCGGCGGTGTTCCACTGCTCCGGATAGGCGTTCGGCGGGATGTGCTTGACGACCATCTCCTCGATGACCGAATGGCGCATGTCGGCGACCGTCTCGTCCACCGCCTCGTCGCGCATGAGATCGAGCCGCTGCTCGAAGATCACCTTGCGCTGGTCGTTCATCACGTTGTCGAACTTGAGCAGATTCTTGCGGATGTCGAAGTTGCGCGCCTCGACCTTCTGCTGCGCTTTCTCCAGCGCCTTGTTGATCCAGGGATGAACGATGGCCTCGTTCTCCTTCAGCCCGAGCTTGGTCAGCATGCCGTCGAGCTTGTCCGAGCCGAAGATGCGCATCAGGTCGTCTTCGAGCGACAGGAAGAACTTGGAATGGCCGGGGTCGCCCTGGCGGCCGGAGCGGCCGCGCAACTGGTTGTCGATGCGGCGGCTTTCGTGTCGCTCGGTGCCGAGCACGCAGAGCCCGCCGGCGGCGAGCGCCTTCTCCTTCAGCCGCCTGACCTGCTCGCGGATGGCGGCCGCGCGCGGATCCCTGTCGCGCTCGGCCCAATCGGTGACGTCGGCGATCTCCTGGCGGATGCGCATGTCGGCATTGCCGCCGAGCTGAATGTCGGTGCCGCGGCCGGCCATGTTGGTGGCGATGGTGATCGCGCCGGGCACGCCGGCCTGCGCCACGATATAGGCTTCCTGCTCGTGATAGCGGGCGTTCAGGATGGCGAAGACCTTGGCCTTGGTGGCGCCCTCGTCGCCGGAATAGAGCGCGGCAAACGCGTTGGGATCGGAGAAGTCGTGCTGCTCCCAGCCGGCCTGGCGCAGCATCTCGGCGAGCTGCTCGGACTTCTCGATCGAGGTGGTGCCGACGAGCACCGGCTGGCCGCGCTTCTTGCAGTCCTCGATCAGCGTGATGATGGCGCGATACTTCTCGCCTGCCGTGCGATAAACCTCGTCGTCGTCGTCGATGCGCTTGAGCGGCATGTTGGTCGGCACTTCGAGCACATCGAGGCCGTAGATATCCATGAACTCGTCCGCTTCGGTCATGGCGGTGCCGGTCATGCCGGCGAGCTTCTCGTACATGCGGAAGTAGTTCTGGAAGGTGATCGAGGCGAGCGTCTGGTTCTCCGGCTGGATCGGCTGCTGCTCCTTGGCCTCGAGCGCCTGGTGCAGGCCTTCCGAATAACGGCGCCCCGGCATCATGCGGCCGGTGAACTCGTCGATGATGACGACCTCGCCGTTGCGCACGATGTAGTCCTTGTCGCGCTGGAACAGTTTATGCGCACGGAGTGCCTGATTCACATGGTGCACGACCGAGACGTTCTCGACGTCGTATAGCTTTTCGCCCTTGAGCTGACCGGCATCGCGCAGCAACTGCTCCATCTTCTCCATGCCCGCTTCGGTCATGGTGACGGTGCGCTGCTTCTCGTCCACCTCGTAGTCGGACTTGTCGAGCTTGGGGATGAACGCGTCGATGGTATTGTAGAATTCCGAGCGGTCGTCGAGCGGGCCGGAAATGATCAGCGGCGTGCGCGCCTCGTCCACCAGGATCGAGTCCACTTCGTCGACGATGGCGTAGATGTGCCCGCGCTGGACCATGTCCTCCAGCCGGTACTTCATGTTGTCGCGCAGATAGTCGAAGCCGAGCTCGTTGTTGGTGCCGTAGGTGATGTCGCAGTCGTAGGCCGCCTTGCGCTCGGCGTCGTCGAGCCCGTGCACGATCACGCCGGTGGTCAGCCCGAGGAAGTTGTAGATCTGGCCCATCCACTCGGCGTCGCGCTTGGCGAGGTAGTCGTTGACGGTGACGACGTGCACGCCGCGGCCAGCGAGGGCGTTGAGGTAGACCGGGAGCGTGGCGACCAGCGTCTTGCCTTCGCCGGTCTTCATCTCGGCGATCTTGCCTTCGTGCAGGATCATGCCGCCGATGAGCTGCACGTCGAAATGGCGCTGGCCGAGGGTGCGCTTGGCCGCCTCGCGCACGGTGGCGAAGGCCGGCACCAGGATGTCGTCGAGCGAGGTGCCCTCCTCGACCTGCCGCTTGAAGTCGGCGGTGCGCGCCTTGAGCGCCTCGTCGGAGAGCGCGGCGACCTCCTGCTCCAGCGCGTTGATGGCGGCGACCCGCGGTTGATAGCTGCGAATCCGCCGTTCATTGGCGGAGCCGAACAGCTTGCGGGCAACGGCGCCGATCATCGGGAGAGCTCCTTAAAGGTCATGCCGGGGCGCTTCTATCACGCCGCGGCCGGATATTGGTTCCGGCGCTCCGAAAACGGCACTTTTCGGGCAATTTCAACGTGAAACGCGCATTTGGCGCATCAAGCCGAGGTCTTTCGAGAGATAGGAGGGGGTCGGTTTCTTGTCAATTGGCGGCTGGCCGAGGGTTTAACCGGGGTCACGCGGTCGTTAACGCTCCGGTCCGGGTCGGCCATTGCAAAGCCATGGTTGTTGGGTGACAAGACCGCGCTGTCCGCCTTTGGCGGACCAACCTATTCCAAGGACAGACCATGACGATCTCCCTCCTCGCTGGCTGCCCGGCCATGCTGCGCCGGGCCGGCATCCTCGCCGCCGCCCTCGCCCTGCTGGCGAGCGCCGGCTCCCCGCTGCGCGCGCAGGACGCCAACCCGGTCGTCGCCAAGGTCAACGGCGTCGAGATCCGCCAGAGCGACATCTCAGCGGCCGAGGAAGAGGCCGGCCAGCTCCCGCCGATGGCGGCGGACGCCAAGCAGGACTACCTGGTGCAATTCCTCGCCGACATGATCCTTGTGTCCAAGGCGGCGGAGGACAAGAAGCTCGGCGACACGCCCGCCTTCAAGAGCAAGCTGGAATTCGCCCGCAAGAAGCTGCTGATGGAAGCGCTGCTGGCCCAGACCGGCAAGGACGCAATGACCGACGCGGCCATGCGCAAGGTCTATGACGAGGCGATCAAGCAGATCGCCGACGAGCAGGAAGTACACGCCCGCCACATCCTGGTGCGCGCCGCCCCCGGCGACGACAAGGCCAGCAAGGAAGCCGAGGACAAGATCAAGGCGGTGATCGCGCGCATCAACAAGGGCGAGGATTTCGCCAAGGTGGCGGGCGAGGTGACCGAGGATCCCTCCGGCAAGGCTAATGGCGGCGACCTCGGTTATTTCACCAAGGACCAGATGGTGCCGGAATTCGCCAATACCGCCTTCGGTCTCGACAAAGGCAAAATCTCCGAGCCGGTGAAGACCCAATTCGGCTGGCACGTGCTCAAGGTCGAGGACAAGCGCAAGAAGGCGCCGCCGACCTTCGAGGAAGTGAAGCCGCAGGTCGAGCAGTACGTGCAGCGCAAGGCGCAGGCCGACCTGGTGACTTCGCTGCGCGACAACGCCAAAGTCGAGCGACTGGACAAGCCGGCGGCGCCGGCTGCTCCCGCGCCGGAGAAGAAGTAACCACTTTCGTCATGGCCGGGCTTGTCCCGGCCATCCACGTCTTTTATGCCGGTGCGCCCACAAATCGTGGATGCCCGGCACAAGGCCGGGCATGACGCGGAGAGTGTCATGTCCACCTCAGTCTCCCCCCTCGCCCCGCAGCACGTGCCCGACATGCCGGCGGTCGCCGGCGTCACCCTGGCCACGGCGCAGGCCGGCATCCGCTACAAAGGCCGCACCGACGTGTTGCTCGCGCTATTCGCGCCGGGGACCGCCGCCGCCGGCGTGTTCACCCGCTCGAAATGCCCGTCGGCGCCGGTGGAATGGTGCCGCGCCAACCTGAAGAACAAGGCGCGCGCGCTGGTGGTCAATTCCGGCAACGCCAACGCCTTCACCGGCAAGAGCGGCCGCGCCGCGACCAAACTGACCGCCGAGATCGCGGCCAAGGCCGCCGGCTGCAAGCCGGGCGAGGTCTTCCTCGCCTCCACCGGGGTAATCGGTGAGCCGCTCGACGCGAACAAGTTTGCCCCGGTCATGAAGAGCCTGACCAACAGCGCCTCGGGCGCCTTCTATCACGAGGCCGCCAAGGCCATCATGACCACCGATACGTTTCCGAAGGTCGCCACGGCGACGGCGAAGATCGGCAAGGCCAAGGTCACCATCAACGGCATCGCCAAGGGCGCCGGCATGATCGCGCCGGACATGGCGACGATGCTGTCGTTCGTCTTCACCGACGCCGCCGTCGCCGCGCCGGCGCTGCAGGCCATGCTGAAGGAAGGCGTCGCCGACACCTTCAACGCCGTGACCATCGACGGCGACACCTCCACCTCCGACACGCTGATGATGTTCGCCACCGGCCAGGCCGTGGGCTGCCCGCGCATCGCGCGCGCTTCCGACCCGCGGCTGAAGGACTTCAGGAAGGCGCTCAACAACGTGCTCGCCAACCTGTCCGAGCAGGTGGCGCGCGACGGCGAAGGCGCGCGCAAGCTGGTCGAGATCGTAGTCGAGGGCGCGGCGTCGAAGGCCTCGGCGCGCAGGATCGCCATGTCGATCGCCAACTCGCCGCTGGTGAAAACCGCCATCGCCGGCGAGGACGCCAACTGGGGCCGCGTAGTCATGGCCGTCGGCAAGGCCGGCGAGCCGGCCGACCGCGACAAGCTTTCGATCTGGTTCGGCGGCATCCGCGTCGCCCACAAGGGCGCGCGCGATCCGTCCTACGACGAGGCCAAGGTCTCGGCCGAGATGAAGAAGCCGGAGATCTACCTGAAGGTGGCGCTCGGCATGGGCAAGGGACGCGACCGCGTGCTCACCTGCGACCTGACCAAGGAATATGTCGCCATCAACGGGGACTACCGCTCTTAGCGATTTGTTTACCACGCCGGGCAGTGTGCGGTTACACGGCGCCCGGTTGATGCGCTTTTAACTCAAGGACACCCATATTTTGGGGTGAAGGGATGTGAGCGTCAAACTCGTTCTCGTCGCTGCCTGCGCCCTGATCGACGCCGACGGCCGTGTGCTCATCGCGCAGCGGCCCGCCGGCAAGCCGATGGCGGGCCTCTGGGAATTCCCGGGCGGCAAGATCGAAGACGGGGAGCGGCCCGAGCAGACCCTGATACGGGAACTGAAGGAGGAACTGAGCATCACGGTCAGCGAGCCCTGCCTCGCCCCGCTCACTTTCGCGAGCCACAGCTATCCGGACTTCCACCTTCTGATGCCGCTTTACGTCTGCCGGCGCTGGGAGGGAACGGTCGCCGCCACGGAAGGACAACAGCTCGCCTGGGTGAAACCGAACAAGCTGCGGGACTACGAGATGCCGCCGGCCGACGTGCCGCTGATCTCGCACCTGATCGCGCTGCTCTAGCTTCCGCTAGTCCTTGGAGTTGACGCCGATGCGCAAGCTTGAATGGTCCGCGCTGCTTCGCCAATTCCTGCGCGCGCAGGAAGGCACCACCGCCATCGAGTATGCGCTTATCGCATCCGGCGTGAGCATCGCCGTCCTGACCGCGGTGACGACGCTCGGCTCCAACATGAAGACGATCTTCTACGACAGGCTTGCCAACATGTTCTGAGCGGCTCACTCAGGAGCTGCCTGCCTTTTCACCGGTACCGATTTCGCGCGTACCGAGCGCGTCGGCGAGCCGGTGCGCGGCCGCGCCCGGCTTGAGCGGCTTCTGCTGGCTCTCGTGCGGCGCCCAGCCCGAGAGCCAGGCGATCTCGAAGGTCGCACGCACCCGTCCGTCGGCATCGGCGAAGCGTTCCGCATAGATTTCGGCCATGCGTAGCAGCGTCGCGCGCCTGAGCGGCGTGCGGCGGCGCTCACGCAGCACGCTGGTGGCGCCCATGGCGCGCAGGTCGCGCAGCAAAGCGAACGGCGTCGGATAGCGCACCGTCAGCCGGTCGGAATCGACCACCGGCAGCGCATAGCCCGCGCGCTGCATCAACGCGCCGAGTTCGCGCAGATCGGCGAACGGCGACACGCGCGGCGACAGTCCGCCTTCGATCTCGCTTTCGGCCTGCGTGAAAGCCTCGCGCAGCTCGGCGAGGCTGTCGCCGGCGAGCAGCGCGGCCAGCAGCAGCCCGTCGGGCTTCAGCGCGCGGCGGATCTGGATCAGCGTGCCGGGCAGGTCGTTGATGAAGTGCAACGCCAGCGCCGAGACGACCAGATTGAGCGAAGCGTCGGCGAACGGCAGCGCTTCCTCGTCGGCGACCACGCGCGGAAACGCGGCGTCGAGGGCGGCCGCGTCGGGCTCGGCCGCGACGATCGTGCCGACCTTGCCGGTCTGCGCCAGCGCGCGGCGGACGGCGTCCGCCGGCGTGCCGAGATCGACCGCAACGTCGAAGGTCCGCATCACCGCGGAAAGACGGTCCGCCAATTCATCGGCGACGCGCTCAAGGAGGAACGTCGCCGGCCCGCCTGCACGCGCCCGCGCGCGGCGCGCGCGCAGCAGCCGGCGGTCGAAGATGGTCGGGTTCCCTGGCATCTGCTACCTTTTAAGCATGAACGGGCCGACGGCCGAAAGCCAAGAGACCGGGCAAGTACGGACGCCTTTCATGACGCGGAGCTGGCAGGGCTTGCGCGCCGCGATGCGCCTTACGCTCGACGTCGCGCTGCCCCCGCTGTGCCCATCCTGCCGCGAACCGCTGGGCGACGGCGCCGGGCTGTGCGCCTCCTGCTGGTCGAAGCTGTCGCTGATCGAACCGCCCTACTGCGCGCGGCTCGGCATTCCCTTCACCTACGACCCCGGCCCCGGCCTTTTGTCGATGGAGGCGATCGCCAACCCGCCCTCCTACGACCTGGCGCGCGCGGCGGTGCGCTACGACGACGTCGCGCGCGCGCTGGTGCATGCCTTCAAGTACGGCGACCGGCTCGACTTGGCGCCCATGATGGGCCGGTGGATGGCACGCGCCGGACGCGAACTGCTGGCCGACGCCGACGCGCTGGTGCCCGTGCCGCTGCACTGGCGCAGGCTGTGGGCGCGCCGCTTCAACCAGTCGGCGGCACTCTCCGGCGCCATCGGCAGCATCGCCACACGGCCGGTCGTGCACGGCGTGCTCTCCCGCGTGCGCGCGACCCCGCAGCAGGTGGGCTTGTCCAAGACCGCGCGGGCCGACAACGTGCAGGGCGCTTTCCGGGTGCCGCCCGAGCGCAAGGCCGAAATCGCCGGCCGCCGGCTGGTGCTGGTGGATGACGTGCTCACCTCCGGCGCTACCGCCGAGGCCTGCGCCCGCGCGCTTCTGCGGGCCGGGGCGGCCCATGTCGACGTGCTGGTCTTCGCGCGGGTTGTCGGGGGCGTCCGCAGCCCCATATAAGTTCTTTGCGGAACAGCGGAATTGTCCATGCACGCGGCCCTCCCCCCGATCCAGATCTACACCACGCGCTTTTGCCCCTATTGCATCGCCGCCAAGGCCCTGCTTAAGCGGAAGGGCGTCACTTTCGAGGAAATCGACGTCGGCCGGGACTGGGAACTGCGCGAGAAGATGATCGAGCGGGCGAACGGGCGCACCACGGTGCCGCAGATTTTCATCGGCCAGGTGCATGTCGGCGGCTGCGACGACCTGCACGCGCTGGAGCGCGCCGGCAAGCTCGACCCGCTGCTCGCCGGCCAGGGACAGAGCGCATGAGCACCATGAATTCTTGGTACGGTCCCGGCTCTGCGGCGCACCACTCCGCCTTCGCTTCGTGCGGCGCCGCGTCCGGAACACGGGGTCCGACATGAGCGTGGCCACCTTCAAGGCGGCGATGATCCAGCTGCGGTCGGGCCTGACGCCCGCCGCCAATATCGACGCCGCGGCGAAGCTGATCGGCGAGGCCAAGGCCGCCGGCGCCGACTACATCCAGACGCCGGAGATGACCAACATCCTGGCGGCCAAGCGCGAACAGCTGTTCGCCGCCATCGTCGAGGAGGAGCGTGACGCCGCGCTCGCGACGTTCCGCGAACTGGCGCGCAAGCTCGCTGTCACGCTCCATGTCGGCTCGCTGGCGATCAAGATCAGCGCCGACAAGGCGGCCAACCGCTCGTTCCTGATCGACCCGCGCGGCGAGGTGGTCGCGCGCTACGACAAGATCCACATGTTCGACGTCGACCTCGCGGGCGGCGAGAGCTACCGCGAATCATACAGCTACCGGCCCGGCGAAAGCGGCGTTCTGTGCGACCTGCCGTGGGGCCGGCTCGGGCTGACAATCTGCTACGATCTGCGCTTCCCCGCGCTCTACCGCGCGCTGGCGGAAGCCGGCGCCATCATGCTGGCGATCCCGTCCGCTTTCACGAAGCAGACCGGTGAGGCGCACTGGCACGTGCTCAACCGCGCGCGCGCGATCGAGAACGGCTGCTTCGTCATGGCCGCGGCGCAAGGCGGCAAGCACGAGAACGGGCGCGAAACTTTCGGCCATTCACTCATCGTTGACCCGTGGGGCCGTATCCTCGCCGAAGGCGGCACGGAGCCCGGGCTGGTGATGGCCGAGATCGATCCTGCGGAGGTGGCCAAGGCGCGCGCGCGCATCCCGTCGCTGCAGCACGGCCGACGCTTCGAGATCGTCGAGCCGCTCGCCGAGCCGACCCACCTTCATGTCGTGCGGGGCGCGGAATGATCAGGTACGCGCTCGTCTGCGACAAAGGCCACGATTTCGAAAGCTGGTTCGCCGACTCGGCCGCCTACGACAAGCAGGCCAAACGCGGCTTGGTGTCATGCCCGCAGTGTGGCTCGACCAGGGTCGAGAAGGCGCTGATGACGCCGCGCCTGTCCGGCACGAAGAAACGCGCGCGGCCCGTCGAAGCGCCGGCACCGGCCCCCGCCGCGGCCGAAGCGCTGGCTCCGGCTCCCGCGCCGGTCGCGATGATTTCGCCGCAGGAGCAGGAATTCCGCGCCAAGCTGAAGGAGCTGCGCGAGCATCTGACCAAGAATGCCTCTGACGTCGGAACGAGTTTTCCCGAGGAGGCGCGCAAGATGCACTACGGTGAGACCGAGCATCGCTCGATCTACGGCGTGGCCTCGCTGGAGGAGGCCAAGGAGCTGGTCGAGGAAGGCATCGAGGTCCACCCGCTGCCGCCGTTGCCGGACGAGCGGAACTAGCGCGCCATCAGGCGCGTATCAATACGCCCACACCAGCAGCGCAACGCCGATCACCACCAGCACGATGCCGACGCCTTCGCGCGCCGTCGTCGGCTGCTTGAAGATGAATTTCGACACGCCCTGCGCGAACAGCACCTCGATCAGCGCCAGCGTGCGCACGTTGGCGGCGCTCGTCAGCGCGAAGCCCAGGAACCAGAACTGCGAGGCGAAGGCGCCCATGAAGCCGGCGAACAGCGACGGCTTCCATGCCTTGTGGATCGCGCGCAGCACGCCCGGATCGCGCAGCGCCAGATAGGCGGAAAGCATCGCCGCCTGCATGACGAGACCGACCGTCAGCGTGTAGGTCGACGACAGCACGAAATCCGAGACGCCGAGCGAAAGAATCGCGCCGCGGAAACTGATCGCCGAAATCGCGAACAAGGCGCCCGACACGATGCCGATCACGGTCGAGCGCGTGGTAGTGACTTGGCCGACGCCGGGCTTGAGCGACATCACGATCACGCCGGCCGTGGCGACGATGATCGCCGCGCCCGACAGCGGCGTGATGTGGTCACCGAGGAACAGCAGGCCGAAGATCGCGACCTGCACGGGCTCGGTCTTGATGTAGGCGTAGGCGACCACGAAGGAGCGCTCGCCCATCACCGACAGCATGGTGGCGGTGGCGGCGATCTGCCCGACCGCGCCGGCGATCACCCAGGGCCAGAACTCGAGCGGCGGGTTCGGCAGCGAGGCGCCGGTGACGATGAGCACGCCGGGCAGGAAGATGAGCAGCGCGAAGGGGAAGCCGAACAGGAAGCGCACATGCGTGGCGCCCACCGTGCCGAGCGTGGCGGTGAGTTCGCGCTGCATGGCGTTGCGCGCGGTCTGCGCCGCCGCGGCGATCAGCGTGAAGACGGCCCAGAGCATGAGACGATGCTATTTTCGATTTGCTGAGGTGGGATACTTCTGAGCCTGACCCGTCACCCTGAGGTGCCCGCCGCAGGCGGGCCTCGAAGGGCGACGGCCCGGGCCGTTCATCCTTCGAGGGCTTCGCTTCGCGAAGCCCTCGAAGGATGACGGAGCGAGGTTGTGCAGGACTATCACGCCGCGTTCGCCTTGATCTCCGCCGCCTCGGGAAACTCCGTCACCTTGCCCTGCTCATTGTCGATGAGCAGGAACAGATCGAAGTAGCGGAGAGTCGGCGCAGCCCCGGTGCGTTTGATCACCGCCTGCACCCATTCCTCGTTGTGCGCGCGCTTGGCCGCCTCGACCGACGGCCAGATATAGACGCCGGCGCCGGTCTTGCCGTTCAGTTCGAGCAGGAAGTGCTTGCGCAGCAATTCCTTGTTCGCCTTCCACTTCGGAATGACGTTGCGGGCTTCCTCGGCCACCTGTTGCCGGCTCCAGCCCTTCGGCGAGTTGAATTCGACCAGTTCGAGGATCATGCATCGGCTCCTGTGGCAGGGCGCGCGGCCGCCAGCATGTAGTTGACATCCATATCGGACGACAATTGCCAACGGTCCGCGAAGGGATTGTAGATCACGCCGCGTTCGCCGATCACGTCCAGTCCGGCCTGCTCGACGGCGTCCTCGAGCTCGCGCGGGGTGACGAACTTGTCCCACTGGTGGGTGCCGCGCGGCACCCAGCGCAGCACGTATTCCGCGCCGACGATCGCCAGCGCGAAACTCTTGAGCGTGCGGTTGAGCGTGGCGGCGATCATCAGCCCGCCCGGCTTGACCATCGAGGCGCAGGTGGCGACGAAGGCCTCGACGTCGGGCACGTGCTCGACCACCTCCATCACCAGCACCACGTCGAAGCGCTCGGCGGCCTCCGCCAGCGCCTCCGCCGTGGTGGCGCGGTAGTCGACCGCGGCCCCGCTTTCGGCAGCGTGGGCGCGCGCGGCCTCGACGTTCTCCTCGCCGGGATCGATGCCGACCATGTCGGCGCCCAGGCGCGCCAGCGGCTCCGACAGGATGCCGCCGCCGCAGCCGATGTCGAGCACGCGCAAGCCCTTGAGGCAGTCGAGCTTCTTGGCGTCGCGGCCGAAATGGTCCGCCACGCGGTCGCGGATATAGCCGATGCGGACCGGATTGAGCTTGTGCAGGGGGGCCATCGGGCCGCGCGCATCCCACCAGTCGGCGGCCAGGCGCGAAAAACGCTCGACCTCGGCCGCATCGACGCTGGAGGAACGGGCTCTCGGGTTAACCATCGGTACCATCGCGCCTTCCGGCCGCGCCCCAATGTTGCAGGGCAGCGACCGCATCGGTATGTATACGCGCCTTTTCCGGCCGGCGCCCGGGTTGGAAGCCCTGCGCCGGCCGCTTGTTAGCACGTCCGGGACACGCATGCCTCGCCTCGTAATGAAATTCGGCGGAACCTCCGTCGCCGACCTCGACCGCATCCGCAACGTGGCCCGCCACGTCAAACGGGAGGTCGATGCCGGCTATGACGTCGCGGTGGTGGTTTCGGCCATGGCCGGCGTGACCAACCAACTGGTCGCCTGGTGCAAGGAGGCCGCGCCTCTGCACGACGCCCGCGAGTACGACGCCGTGGTCGCCACCGGCGAGCAGGTCACCTCGGGGCTGCTCGCCCTGGTGCTGGAAGGCATGGGGGTGAACGCCCGCTCCTGGCAGGGCTGGCAGCTCCCCCTCCTCACCGACGGGGCGCACGCCTCGGCCCGCATCCTCGACGTCAACGGCGCCGAGCTGATCAAGCGCTTCGAGGAGCGCAAGCAGGTCGCGGTGATCGCCGGCTTCCAGGGCATTCACAAGGAGACCGGCCGCATCACGACGCTCGGCCGCGGCGGCTCGGACACTTCCGCCGTGGCGATCGCCGCTGCCATCAAGGCCGAGCGCTGCGACATCTACACCGACGTGGACGGGGTCTACACCACCGATCCGCGCGTGGTGCCGAAGGCGCACCGCATGGACAAGATCGCCTTCGAGGAGATGCTGGAGTTGGCCTCGCTCGGCGCCAAAGTCATGCAGGTGCGCTCGGTCGAGCTCGGCATGCTGCACAAGGTGCGCATCTTCGTGCGCTCGAGCTTCGTCAAGCCGGAGGACATCAACCCCCGCGCCAATTTCATCGGCACGCTTATCTGCGACGAGAGTGAGATCATGGAACAGCAGACCGTCACCGGCATCGCCTTCTCCAAAGACGAGGCGCAAATCTCCATCCGCCGCGTGCAGGACAAGCCGGGGGTCGCCGCCGCGATCTTCGGACCGCTTGCCGACGGCAACATCAACGTGGACATGATCGTGCAGAACGTCTCGGCCGACGGGGCGACCACCGACCTGACCTTCACGGTGCCCTCGGCCGACTACGAGCGGGCGCGGGCGACCATCGAGAAGGCCAAGGGCGCCATCGGCTTCGAGCGGCTGGACGGGGCCACCGACGTGGCCAAGATCTCGGTCATCGGTATCGGCATGCGCAGCCACGCCGGCGTCGCCGCCAAGGCCTTCAAGGCCCTGGCGGAGCGCAACATCAACATCCGCGCCATCACCACCTCCGAGATCAAGTTCTCGGTGCTGATCGACGCCGCCTATACCGAGCTGGCGGTGCGCACCCTCCACACCCTGTACGGGCTGGACAAGGCGTAGCTTTCGTCCCGGGCGACCGAGCGGCGGCGAGGGAGGCCCGGGACCCATAACCCATAACCCCCAGCCTATCGAACGACCGAGGCGTATGGGTCCCCGCCTGCGCGGGACGACAGCGGCTTTGGCTTGCCCCTTGCATCCCCCATTCGCTATAGCCTGAACAAGACGCGGCCGCGGGAATCGGCTCCCGGCGGTCGCTATTCGTACATGATTGGGCCGTACAGGGGCTGCGGCCGGTGCCGCGGCCGACAAGGACCTGACTGATGCGTGGGGCGCTCGGCGGTCCGCGCGTGCTGTTGCGCCGTCTCCGCGAAGTCATGGCGGAGCCGGTCAGCGCGCAGGATCGCCTCGACAAGGTGGTGGTGCTGATCGCCGCCAACATGGTGGCGGAGGTGTGCTCTGTCTACGTGCTGCGCGTAGACGGCACACTCGAGCTATACGCCACCGAAGGCCTCAAGCGCGAAGCGGTCCACCAGACGGTCTTGAAGGCCGACGAGGGCCTCGTCGGCCTGGTCGCCAGCGAGGCCAAGCCGATCAACCTGTCGGAAGCGCAGACCCACCCGGCCTTCTCCTACCGGGCAGAGACCGGCGAAGAAATCTACCACTCCTTCCTCGGCGTGCCGGTCCTGCGGGCCGGCAATACGCTCGGCGTGCTGGTGGTGCAGAACCGCGCCCGCCGCACCTACACCGAGGAGGAGGAGGAGGCCCTCCAGACCACGGCGATGGTGCTCGCCGAGATGATCGCCTCGGGCGAGCTGTCCTCGCTCGCCCGTCCCGGCGCCGAGCCGGCCGCGCGCCATGCGATGCATCTGCGCGGCACCGCGCTCGCCGACGGCATCGCGCTCGGCCATGTCGTGCTGCACGAGCCGCGCGTGGTCATCACCAACGTGATCGCCGACGACGTGCAGCGCGAGCTCAAGCGGCTCGACGCCGCCATCGCCACCTTGCGCGCCGACCTCGACCGGCTGGTCGAGCACCGCGATCTCGCCGAAGGCGGCGAGCACCGCGAGGTGATCGAAGCCTATCGCATGTTCTCCTACGACCAGGGTTGGCTGCACAAGATCCGCGAGGCGGTGATGACCGGCCTCACCGCGGAAGCCGGCGTCGAGCGCGTGCAGTCCGACACGCGCGCGCGCATGCTGCGCGCCTCCGACCCGTACCTGCGCGACCGGCTGCACGATCTCGACGACCTCGCCAACCGGCTGATGCGCGTGCTGATGGGCCAAGACCACGCGCCCAGCAAGGAGCAGATGCCGGAGAACGCCATCGTGGTGGCCCGCTCCATGGGACCGGCGGCGCTGCTCGACTACGACCGCAAGCGCCTGCGCGGGCTGCTGCTGGAGGAAGGCGGGCCGACCTCGCACGTTTCGATCGTGGCGCGCGCGCTCGGCATCCCGACCGTCGGCGAGATCGAGAACGCCACCGGCCTGGTCGAATCCGGCGATCCCGTCATCGTGGACGGCTCGACCGGTCATGTGCATTTGCGCCCGCCGCAGGACATCGAGGCCGCCTATGGCGAGCGCGTGAAGCTGCGCGCGCGCCGGCAGGCGCAGTACCGCGCGCTGCGCGACAAGCCTTGCGTGACCAAGGACGGCCACAAGATCGCGTTGATGATCAATGCCGGCCTCACTATCGACCTGCCGCACATCGAGGAGACAGGCGCGGCTGGCGTCGGGCTTTTCCGCACCGAATTGCAGTTCATGGTGGCCGACACGCTGCCGCGCATCAACGAGCAGCAATCGCTCTACCGGCAGGTGCTCGACACCGCCGGCAAGCGGCCGGTGACCTTCCGCACGCTCGATATCGGCGGCGACAAGGTGCTGCCATATCTGCGCAACATCGAAGAGGAAAATCCCGCGCTCGGCTGGCGCGCGATCCGCCTCGGTCTCGACCGCCCCGGACTGCTACGCAGCCAGGTACGCGCGCTGCTGCGCGCGGCCGGCGGACGCGAGTTGCGGCTGATGTTCCCGATGATCGCCATGGTCGAGGAGTTCGACAAGGCGAAGTCGCTGGTCGAAATGGAGCTCACCCATCTGCGCCGGCATGGCCACACGCTGCCGGAGCGCGTGCATGTCGGCACGATGCTGGAGGTGCCTTCGCTGCTGTTCCAGCTCGACGAGCTCTTGGAGCGCGTGGACTTCCTGTCGGTCGGCTCCAACGACCTGATGCAGTTCCTCTACGCCGCAGACCGCGGCAATGTGCGTGTGTCGGAGCGCTTCGACCC
This sequence comes from Pseudolabrys sp., assembly GCA_046292265.1. Classification (GTDB taxonomy): domain Bacteria; phylum Pseudomonadota; class Alphaproteobacteria; order Rhizobiales; family Xanthobacteraceae; genus Pseudolabrys. The sequence goes on from JBKBRE010000002.1 coordinate 178,967, forward strand.
GCTCTCGACGCCGGTGCTGCGCGCCCTGAAGGACATCGCCGACAAGGCGAAGAAGCACAACAAGCCCGTCGCCCTGTGCGGCGAGCTCGCCTCCCAACCGATCGGCGCGCTGGCGCTGGCCATCCTCGGCTATCGCGCGCTGTCGCTGTCGCCCTCGGCGGTCGGACCGGTCAAGGCGATGCTCATCGAGCTCGACTGCCGCAAGGGCGAGCAAGCCATCCTGCCGCTGCTCGATCGGCCGGTCGGCAGCGTCTCCATCCGCCACGCGCTGGAAGGCTTCGCGGCGGCCGAAGGTTTGCAGTTATAGATACCCGATGAGGGCGTCATGGCCGGGCTTGTTCCGGCCATCTACGCCTTACCTGCAACAAGGACGTGGATGCCCGGCACAAGGGCGGGCATGACGAGAGAATGATCACACTGCCGCAACAGAAGCTCGATGCCCTGCTCGCCCGCCATTCCATGCTGGAGAGCGAGCTGGCCACCGGCCTGAACGCCGATGCCTACGTCAAGCTGTCGCGCGAGTTCTCCGAGCTCGGGCCGGTGGTGGACGCGATCAAGGCATACCGCGCCGCCGACCGCGAGCTCGCCGATTTGCAGGCGTTGATCGACGACGCCTCGAGCGACGCCGAGATGCGCAAGCTGGCGGAGCACGAAAAGGGGGCCGTGCAGGAACGCAAGGAGAGCCTTGCGCAGCAGATCCGCCTCGCGCTGCTGCCCAAGGACGCGATGGACGAGCGCAACGTCATTGTCGAAATCCGCGCCGGCACCGGCGGCGACGAGGCCGCCTTGTTCGCCGGCGACCTGTTCCGCATGTACGAGCGCTACGCCGCCAAGCTGGGCTGGAAGACGGAGATCCTGTCGCTCAGCGAGGGCACCAAAGGCGGCTTCAAGGAGATCGTCGCGGAGATCCGCGGCCGCGGCGCCTATGCCAAGCTCAAGTTCGAATCGGGCGTGCACCGCGTGCAGCGCGTGCCCGACACCGAAGCGTCGGGACGCATTCATACCTCGGCGGCAACCGTCGCGGTGCTGCCCGAGGTGGAAGACGTCGACGTCGAGATCAACGACGCGGACCTCAAGATCGACACCATGCGCGCGGGCGGCGCCGGCGGCCAGCACGTCAACAAGACGGAATCCGCCATCCGCATCACCCACATGCCGAGCGGCATCGTGGTGCTGGTGCAGGAGGAGCGATCGCAGCACAAGAACCGCGCCAAGGCCATGGCCATGCTGCGCGCCAAGCTTTACGATCAGGAGCGCTCTAGGCGCGATGCAGAGCGCGCGGCCGAACGGCGCGGTCAGGTCGGCTCGGGCGATCGCTCCGAACGCATTCGCACCTACAATTTCCCGCAAGGCCGGGTGACGGACCATCGCATCAACCTGACGCTCTACAAGCTGCCGCAGGTGATGGAGGGCGAGGCGCTGGGCGAGCTCATCGACGCGCTGGTGACCGAGCATCAGGCCGAATTGCTGGCGGCCGAAGGCGCGACGTAAGAAGGCCTGGTCGCCCGGAGTCTCGCGTTCGGCGCGACCCGGAACAGCGGATTGAAAGCATGAGAACCATTCCCGGCCTCAAGGACGGTGTCTCGGCGGCCGAGGCGATCCGGCTTCTGGCGCAGGCATTCCGGCTGGCCGGTCTCGACGACCCGCAGATCGACGCGCGCATCCTGGTCGGCCATGCGCTGCGGCTCGACCGTGCGCAGTTGATGGCGCAGTCCGATCGCCTGCTGGAAGCGCGCGAGGTCAACGCCGTTTCCGCCCTGGCCGCGCGGCGACTCAGGCACGAGCCGGTGGCGCGCATCCTCGGCCACAGGGATTTCTGGGATCTCACGCTCGCGGTCGGACCCGACGTGCTGGTGCCGCGGCCGGAAACCGAGACGGTGGTGGAAGCCGCGCTCGATTTCGTGCTGCGTGGGGGCTTGCGCCAGGAGAAGCTGCGCATCCTCGACATCGGGACCGGCACCGGTGCGCTGGTGCTGGCGCTGTTGCAGGAACTGCCGAACGCGGTGGGCACCGGCTCCGACATCAGCGAAGCGGCCATCGCCGTCGCGCGCGGCAATGCCGAACGCAACGGGCTTGCCGCGCGCTGCGCCTTCGTCGTCTGCAACATCGCCGACGGGATTTCGGGAACCTTCGACATCGTCGTATCGAACCCGCCCTACATTCCGCGCGGCGAGATCGCGCAGCTGATGTCGGAAGTGCGCGACTTCGATCCGGCGCTCGCGCTCGACGGCGGCGCCGACGGACTCGACGCCTATCGCGCCATCGCCGGGGAAGCGCGCCGGCTGCTGGCGCCGGCCGGCCGGCTGTTCGTCGAACTGGGCATCGGCCAGGAGAGCGCCGTGGGTGCGTTGTTTGCGGCCGCGGGCCTCACCGTCTATCCGGCCCGCGCCGATCTGGCTGGAATCCCGCGCTGCCTTTTTGCGGACTTTAAACCTAGCAAAGCCGAAACGGCCGCGCCTTAAACCGCACAAAATGCGGCCCCGAGGAATGTGCAGGGCTCTCCTGCGCGCGAAAAAACCTCTTGGATTATAGCCGGGAAACGACTAGCTTCCGGTCACGGAATCGACCCGTGACCAACGGCGCGGCCAGAACCCCGGAGCAAGGAGCTCTGTGCGGCGGCGGCGCAAGGCGGATGGCGAACAGCCGACTTACCGAAGACGGCACACGAAACGCCAGATACGGGTCTGGATGCTTCACCGGTAGGGCGCATCAGAACTCAAAGATCGCGAACGATGTGCGTAACTAAAGGTTGGCGCCGCTGCGGCAGGGGCCGTGGTTATAGGGTTGCTACAGCATCGCGACATCGGAAGTGCAACGATTGCGATCATCGGCGCGGGCATTAGACGCGAGTCCGGCCGCGCGATGAGTTTTGTTTGGACTGCGACGGACTTGCGGTTTCCAGCGCGGCGTTCGGCAAAAAGGCCGTAGCCCAGGATGAAAGGTCGGCGAACAGGCACATCATGAGAAACGGTCAAAAGCGCATGCGGGGACGTAGCGGTCATCGCAAGAGCCAGAATCCGCTGACGCGGGTCTACGAGTCCAACGGGCCAGACGTGAAAATCCGCGGCACCGCCTCGCACATCGCCGAGAAGTACATCCAGCTCGCGCGCGACGCGCAAAGCTCGGGCGACCCGGTGGCGGCCGAAAACTACTATCAGCACGCAGAGCATTACTTTCGCCTGATCGCCGCGGCGCAGGAACAGTTCAGGCAGCAGAATCCGTACTACGCGCAGCAGCAGGGCCAGCAAGCCGGCCAGCAGGGCGGCGAAGACAGCTACGACGACGGCGACGACGAGGGTCAGCCGTTCATGGGCCAGAACGAGCCCTATACGCCGCAGCCGCAGGCGCAGCCCTACCTGCCGCGCGACGCGCAGCCTTTCCCGCCGCGCGATCAGCAGCAGAACCGCGTGCCGCAGCAGCCGGCGCAGCAGCCGGCCTACCAGCCGCAAGGCGAAGGCGACGTGAACGGCGGCCTGCCGGCTTTCATCACCGGCGGGCAGCAGCAGCCGCAACAGCAGAATGGCGGCGGCTACGAGCAGCCGGCCGGCGGCGAGCGCGGCGAACGGTTCGGTCACCGCCGCCGTCGGCGTCACCGTGGCGGTGGCGGCTTCCGCGGCGACCGCCCCGACGTTGCCGCGTCCCCGCAGGGCGACGGCGAATAACGCCGGCCGCTTTTTTAGCTGCTAGTTGACGGTTCGCGCCGCGCCGCCGGGCGACGGCGCCAGCGCCGGCTCGAGGGCCGGCACCAGGCGGCGCTTGACCCGCCGCGCCGGGATGGCGCGGTAGACCTGCTTGGCCGCTTCCACCAGATGCACGCCGGCGAACGGCGCCGACAGCGTCGCGCCGGTGCGCTCCCACGCCACCGCGGAGCGCAGGAACCAGCCGCGATCGACGGGCGGCACGTAGAGCGCCTCGCTCCAGCCGGTCGGCGTGAACCAGCTCTCGCGTAACAGCTGATTGATCTGCGCGCGCGAATAAGGACGTCCGTGGCCGAACGGCGTCGTGTCCGTGCGGGCCCAGACGCCGCGGCGATTCGGCACCACCGCCAGCAATCGCCCGCCCGACGCCAGCACGCGCCACACCTCGCGCAGCAGCGCTCCGGGATCATTGGTCATCTCCAGCGCGTGCACCAGCAGCACGCGGTCGACTGCATTGTCGGGCAGCGGCAGTTCGTTCTCGTCGACCAGCGCGGAGAGCGCGGGCCGCGTGCTCGGCCATTTCACCACGCCTTGCGCCGCCGGCATGAAGGCGAGGCAGCGCTCCGCCTCCTCGCGGAAAAGCCCGAGATAGGGCGAGGCATAGCCGATGCCGACCACGCGCTGGCCGGCGGTATCCGTCCAGTGCGCGCGGACGGCGCGCGCGATGAACCGGCGGGCCACCACGCCGAGGCGCTGGCCATAGAAGTTTCGCAGGTCCACGACGTCGATCGACATGCGTCAAAATTATCATGAATCCGCGGCGCCGGCCCAATGGCGCGGAACAGGAGGGCGTGCACGGCCCTTTATCCGCGTGATACGGTTAACGCACGACACGAAGAGGATCAGACCATGGCGGCACAAACCCACCTTTTCCCTTGCCTGCAAGACAATTACGGGGTGCTGCTGCATGACCCGGCCAGCGGGGCGACCGCCTCGATCGACGCGCCGGAAGCGGCCGCCGTCGAAAAGGCGCTCAAGGAGACCGGCTGGAAACTGACCGACATCCTGGTGACGCATCACCATGCCGACCACACCGGCGGCATCGAGGTGTTGAAGAGCACATACAAGTGCCGCGTGGTGGCGCCGGCCGGCGAGGCCGCCAGAATCCCGGCAGTGGACGAGACGGTGCGCGAAGGCGACACCGTCAAGGTGGGCAATCTGTCCGCCAACGTGATCGAGACGCCGGGCCACACCCTCGGCCACATCGCCTACTGGTTTCATGCCGACAAGCTCGCCTTCGTCGGCGACACGCTGTTCTCGATCGGCTGCGGCCGGGTGATCGAGGGCACGCCGGCGCAGATGTGGAACTCGCTCAAGAAGCTGCGCGACCTGCCCAGCGACACCGAAATCTACTGCGGCCACGAATACACTCTCGCCAACATCAAGTTCGCGCGCACCATCGAGCCCGGCAATCCGGTGCTGGCGGCACGGGAGTCGCAGGCCAGGAAGCAGATCGAGGAAGGCGAGCCGACGATCCCGACCACAATCGGCGACGAGAAGCTGGCCAATCCCTTCCTGCGCGCCGACCTGCCCGAGGTGGCCGCCGCTATCGGCATGGCCGGCAGGCCGGCGGTGGAGGTATTCACCGACGTCCGGGAGCGGAAGAACAGGTTCTGAATCAGTCCGTCATCCTGAGGTGCTCGGCCGAAGGCCGAGCCTCGAAGGATGACAGCCCGTGAATGAGTGCCCGTCATCCTTCGAGGCTCGCTCCGCTCGCACCTCAGGATGACGGATCGAGGCCGAGGAATGACCAAACCCTACCCGACCGCCGCGGAGATGATCCGCAAGCTCGCCCTCAAGCCGCATCCCGAAGGCGGACACTATCGCGAAACGTTCCGCGACGCGCGCGAGATCGGCGGGCGCTCAGCCTCGACCGCGATCCTGTTTCTGCTGGCGCGCGGCGAGCGCTCGCACTGGCACCGCATCGACGCGGTGGAGATCTGGCACTACTACGCCGGCGCGCCGCTCAAGCTGTCGATCGTCGATGGCGTCAAGGAAGAGATCGTGCGGCTCGGCGCCGACGTCCACGGGGACGAGATCCCGCAGGTGACGGTGCCCGCGCGCGCCTGGCAGGCGGCGGAATCCTTGGGCGACTGGACGCTGGTCGGCTGCACGGTGGCGCCGGGCTTCAACTTCGAGGCCTTCGAGCTGGCGCCGACCGGCTGGAGGCCGCGCTAGCCTTTCCGCCGCAGCAAGTCCTTCGCGGCGAGCAGTCCCCCGCCCGCGATGAGCAGCGCGGCAAGCGCCAGCGTGGCGCTCTGTTCGGCATAACCCGCGAGCACCAGGAACAGCGTCGAGAGAATGGGTGCGGCGTAGGAGGCAACGCCGAGCAGTCGAATGTCGCCGCGCTTGACGCCGATGTCCCAGGCATAGAAGGCGATGCCGACCGGACCGATGCCGAGCGCCAGCACGGCCAGCCATTCGCCGGTATCGGCCGGCCAGACGGTCGTCTCGACCGCGAGATGGCATAGGGCCGCCAGCAGCGCCGTCGCCAGGCAGAAGCCGGCCACCGCCGCCGTCGGCACCGCGGCGAAGCGGCGCGACAGCACCGAATAGCCGGCCCACACGAAGGCGGCGCAGAAAGCCGCGCTGTAGCCGGCTACGAAATCGAGCGCCGGCGCAAGTCCCTTGCCCGTGAACAGCACGACCGTGCCGGCAAGGCCGAGCAGCGCGCCGGCGACCGAATGTAGGTGCAGCCGCTCGCCCGGCAGAAGCCCCGAGAACAGCACGATCAGCAGCGGCCAGAGATAGTTCAGCAGCCCGGCCTCGGCCGGCGGGGCGAGCCGCAGCGCCAGAAAATACAGCGCATGGTAACCGAACAGGCCGGCGACGCCGAGCGCCCACACCACCGGCTTTTGCCGCAGCGCGCCCCAGGCGCGGGCGCGCGCCACCCAGGCCGCGCCGATCGCCCCGCCGACGGCGAAGGTCAGCGCGGCGAGCTGAAACGGCGGCACCTTGCCCGAGGCCACGGTGAGCAGCGCAAGCAGCGACCACATCAAGATGGCCGAGAAGCCGATGAGCGTGGCGCGGAGGGAAGACATGCGCCGAAGCGCATAGCCGACCGGCGCAGCCGGCACAATGCGTCAGCCGTCAGGCCGCCCGCACACGATCGAGGAAGGTATCGACAAGCCGGCTGAATTTGTCGGCCGCCGATGCGGAGGCCGCGGAGGCGACTTGGACCTCGGCGGCGGCCGTCCGCGTGCGGTCGACCGCGGCGGCGAGGCTCTCCACCGTGGCGGAGAGGTCCGCGGTCGACGCGGCGGCGTCGCGCAAGCTTTGCGAGATCGACGCCGTCACCCGGTGCTGCTCATCGACGGCGATGGTGATGGTTGCAGCATGCGATGTGGCGACGCCGCTGGTCCGATCGATCACCTGGACGGTATCGACCGCCTCGGACGTGCGCCGGCGGACGTCGTCGATGCGCTTGCCGATTTCCTCGGTCGCCTTGGCGGTCTGTGCGGCAAGCGATTTCACTTCGGTCGCTACCACCGCAAAGCCGCGACCTGCCGCGCCTGCCCGCGCCGCTTCGATGGTGGCGTTCAAGGCGAGCAGGTTGGTCTGTCTGGCAATGGCCTCAATAAAGGCCGCGACCTCGCCGATGGCCTGGGCGGTTCCGGACAAGTCGCCGATCGTGGCGGATGCGTCCTTGGCGCGCGTTGCGGCCTCATCGATGGCCGCGCCCGCCTGCTCGACCGAGCGCGCCATGTCGCCGATCGACTGGGACAACTGCGCCGCGGATCCCGCGACCTCCGAGACATTGGCCGAAACGTCGCGCGATGTCACGGTCGTTCGGGTCGCACTGGCCTGCGCGTCGGCCGCCGCGTGCGTCAGCGCCTCTGTGGCACGGCTCATCGCATCGGCTGCGGAAACGCCTTCGCTCAAGGCTGTGACGACCGCGCCGCGAAACTCGGCAATCTGGGATTCCAGTTGTTCGCGCCGGGCGGCGCGTTTCGCGATATCGAGCGCGTGCTCGTCCTCCAGCCGGGCGCGGGCGATGGCATTCTCCCGGAACACCGTCAGCGCCGACAGAATCGCGCCGATTTCATCGGACGTCGTGGGCGCAGGGACCGGACTGGCAATGTCGCCCTCTGCAATCCGGGATACGGCGGCGATCGCTTCGCCAAGTGGGCGCTTGACGCCGTAATGCAGCAGCGCCCATCCCGCCACCAGCAGCACGAGGATTCCTAAGGTCAAGGCAACAAGGATGGTCCGCTTCGCCTGGGCGGCGCGATCGTCAAAAGCCTTGGCGGCGGCCTTGGCGCTGTTATTGACAATCTCATCGGCTTTGACGACGAGCGCGCGCACGCGCCCGGCGTGATTTACGGCCGCGACCAGATGGAATATCTGCTCGTCGTGCGACCGTCGGCCGAAGTCCTCGTCCGTTTCCTCCCAGGCATGGCGAAATTCCTTGATCGACGCTGCCAGCGACTCCCGCTCTTGCGCGGTCAGAACATCCTGCAAGATCGGTGCGATCGGCGCCTGCAACGCCTCGAGGCGCTGCAACATAGAACCGCTCTCATCGATCGCTTGTCTTTGCTCTTCAGGGGTGAGATCGAGGCCGATCGAGGAGAACACGGTTGCCGCTCCCAGCGCGACGATCACCACTTCATTGATCGTTTCACGGCGCTGCTCCGCGGCCCGTTCGACCTCTCCGAGAGTTTGCAGGGTCGCCAGTTCGTGGAGGCTCAAGCCCACGATGAAGGAGATCGCGACTGCGCCGCCGGCCAGCATGCCGGTGATCCGCTGGCGGAGGCCAAAGCGGCGCAGCATTGGCTATCCCCCCGTGCTAGTCGGTAATCGCGTCCAGGCGCGTGGCGTGGCGTTCAGCTCTTGTGCTCTTGGACAACGGCGCCCGTCAGCGGGTGGAAGTACACCTCAATGCGCTGCCCCTTCGAATCCTGCCCGTAGATCTCGTAGCAGTTGCCAGTGGTCACCTTGAAGACCTTGTACTTGTAGCCGAGGCTCGCGATCTTCGCCTTCATGTCCGCCTCGCTCAGCCATTTCTGCTTCGGCTCGGATGTGCAGGTCGGGCCGGCAAGCGCCGGCCCCGCAAGGATGCTAAGCGCCGCGGCAATCACAAATCGATGCATGGCCATGATTCCCTCCAAAGGAAAATAACGGCCCTACAATGTCAAATGGCGTTTAAGGGCTCGTTAAGGCTACCTGGCGCGGCAGCCTCCCCGTCAAAGGGCTCCAGCGACAGATTGGCCTCCCGACGGGAAAACACGCTAGAAACGATAACAATCTAGATTAGGAGAGGGCGGTGCCGACCAAGCTCGATGATGCCCGCGTGCTGCTCGCGCGCGCCAACCGCATGCTTGCCCACGAGGGCGTGCTCGACGCCTTCGGCCACGTGACCATGCGCCATCCGGCCGATCCGGGGCGCTACCTGATATCGCGCTCGCGCGGGCCCGAACTGGTGCAGCCGGAGGACATCCACGATGTTCACGCTCGACTCGCAGATCGTCAAGCCCGATCAAGGAACGCCTCTACAGCGAGCGCGTCATCCACGGCGAGATCTACAAGGCGCGGCCCGAGGTGATGGCCGTGTGCCACCACCACGCGCCGTCGATGCTGCCGTTCTGCATCTCCGGCGTGGAGCTCAAGCCGGTCTTCCATCTCGGCGCCACCATGGGCGAGCGCGTGCCCTTCTGGGATGCGCGCGACGACTTCGGCGACACCACGCTGATCGTGGCCAAGCCCGAGGAAGGCGCCTCGCTCGCCCGCGCGCTCGGCCCACACTGGACGGTGCTGATGCGCCGTCACGGCGCGACGGTCGCCGGCCGCTCGCTGCAGGAGCTCGTCTTCCGCTGCATCTACACCGCGCGGAACGCCGCGCTGCAGCTCCAGGCGCATGCGCTCGGCCATGTTTCGCCGCTCAACGCGGAGGAAACCAGGCTCGCCGGCGCGTTCAACCTGCAGCCGGATCCGGTGGCCCGCGCCTTCGAATACTGGTGCGCGCGGCTGGATAAGACCGAGGGTATCGCTCCTCGCCCGCGAGCGGCGGCGCGGGCGAAATTGCCCACCCGCAAAGCCAATGGGACGGCCAAGCGGAAGGCCAGAAGGCAATAACGCACGGCCTGCGGGAGAATTGTTCCGGGTTCGACTACGGCAAATCGCGGTGCTAATGTAAGCAGCCGGACGGGTGCGGTTGGGGCTGGGCGTGCTTTCTTGTCACGAGTCTGTTCGCCTGCATGTGAAGCTCGCCGCGTGGGCCCACGCGTCAGGCGCCGTTGCGATCGCGATCGCCTTCGGCGTCCTTGCCCCAGCCCCGGCTCTGGCCGACTGCTTCTTGACCGGCTCCACCATCACCTGCTCGCCCCCCGGGACCGGCGGCTATTCCGATCCCGCCGGCGACAATCTCACGCTGAACGTTCAGACCGGCACGACCGTGGTCGACAACGGCTTCGCGGCGATCGAACTGCGCGATTTCAACACCATCACCAACAACGGCACGATCAGCGCGGGCGACAACGCGGCCGGCATCTACGTCGACGACGACAACACGATCCGTAACAACGGGACGATCACTGCCGGCGCCGACGGTGTGGGCATCAGTGCGGATGACCGGAATTCCATCACCAACGCGGGATCGATCACGGTCGGCGACGGATTCGGCGGCTACGGCATCGCCGTCGGCTTCGACAGCACGGTGTTCAACTCGGGAACGATCACCGTCGGCGAAGGCGCAACAGGCATCGCAGCCGGCGCCAACACCGCGCTGCCGGCGACCGACAGCGTCACCAACAGCGGCACTATCACCGTCGGCGATTTCGGCGCCGGCATCTACGTAATTGAAAACCACCGCGTGCTGAACAGCGGCACCATCACCGGCGGCCAGTCCGCCTACGGCATCAGGACCGACAGCAACAACGTCATCACGAATACCGGCACGATTACGGTGGGCGCGTCGGGCACCGGCGTGGAGTTCGGCCTCGACAACAACACGCTCTACAACTACGGAACGATCAAGGCGACCGGCGGTGGCTTCTCGGTCACGAGTTGCAACTGCACGACCGGCAACGCCTTCAACAACATGTCCGGCGGAACGCTGGACGGCTATATCAACGTCGACGGGGTGGGCAACACGCTGACCAACTCCGGCCTAGTGACAATCACCGACCCGGCGACCGCATTGATCGGCTACCCGACGTTCCTGTTCGCCAACACATCGACGGCCGGCGCCGGCAACAGCTTCGTCCAGACCGCGAGCGGCACGCTCGCGCTGCGTATGGACAATGCCGGCACCATCGACAATTTGTCGGCCGACGCCATTACCGCGCGCGGCACCTTGAAGGTCGTCATCCAGCCGCAGCTCTATCAGAACACGACGTTCTCCGGCACCGCGGTCGGCCTCACTCCGTATGGCGCCGGCACGCTCGGCAATACGATCACCTCCGGTTTCGACAAGTACACCGCGTCGTCGCCGTTCTTCACGGTGACGCCGATCTACGACACCGGCGATGCATCCTCGTATGAAAGCCTGAGCATCCAACTCGACCGTATTCCGTTCGGCAGGGTGCCCGGGATGACGCCGAACCAGGCCGCTGTCGGCAATGCGCTGGAGGCAGGCTATTCGCCGACGCTGACTGGCAGCCTGGCGACGTTCTACGCCAACCTTTTCGCCGCCAGCTCCGGCGCGGTGTTCGACCAGCTCTCCGGCCAGGGCACCAGCGCGGCGCAGGACGCCTCGTTCTCGGCCGGCGCGCTGTTCGGCAACGCGATGTTCCAGCAGGGCCTCGCCTGGCTGACCGGCAGCGGCGGCGCGGCGAACGGCATTTCCCTCGGCTATGCCCAGGAGCCGCGCTCGCGCCTCGCCGGCCATGACGCCTTCGCCGCGATGCGCCCGCGCGCGGCGGAGCCCGCCCGCTGGCGCGCCTGGGCACTCGGTTTCGGCGGAATGGGCAACATCGATGGCGAGTCGTCCACCGGCAGTGCCGATCAGACGACGCGCACCTACGGCGGTGCCTTCGGCGTCGACCGCCAACTCGCCGACGACCTGCTGATCGGCGTCGCCGCCGGCGGCACCGGCTCGCACTTCTCGGTGTCGAGCCTGTCGACCAGCGGCGATGTGAACGGCGGCCATGTCGGCGTCTATGCGATCAAGGCTTTCGGGCCGTCCTATCTCGCCGCGACGGTGAGTTACGCGCGGCTCGACAACAGGACCGAGCGCACCATCACCGGCGTCGGGCCGACCGAGACCGCCACCGGCCGTTTCGACAGCGACCAGCTCAGCGGGCGGCTCGAGTTCGGCCGGCGCTATGGTTATGCGACGTACACGCTGACGCCGTTCATGGCGATCGAACCGGCGGTGGTGTGGCAGAAGGCCTATAGCGAAACCTCCACCGTCACCGGCGGCGGCAGCGGCACCCTGGGCCTGAGCTACGCCGCCAACACCGTCACGTCCCTGCCGCTGTTCGTCGGCGCGCAGATCGACACGCGCCGGGCGCTGAGCAATGGCGCGGTGTTCTCGCCGTCGCTGCGCGCCGCCTGGGTGCACGAATTCAAGCCGGACCGGACGATCGAAGCGTCCTTCGTCAGCGTGCCGTCGCCGAGCTTCACGGTGGACGGCGCGCGCGCCGCGCGCGACGCGCTGCGCGTCGAGGCCGGCGGGACGCTGGCGCTCAACCGCTCGACGGCGCTGTTCGCCAAGCTCGACGGCGAGCTGGCGAGCCGCAGCCGCATGGCTTCCGCGACCGGCGGCGCCAAGCTGACGTGGTGAAGCGATAGCGGCTAGGCGATGTACTGGCCGCCGTTGGCCGTGAGCGTCGAGCCGGTAATCAGGCCGGCGTCATCGGAGGCGAGGAACACCACGCAGCGCGCGATCTCCTCCGGCTCGCCGAGGCGTCCGATTGGGATCTGCGGCAGGATCGACTTCTCCAGCACGTCCTTCGGCACCGCCTGCACCATCTCGGTGTTGATGTAGCCCGGGCAGATCGCGTTCACCGTGATGCCGGCGCGCGCGCCTTCCTGCGCCAGGGCCTTGGTGAAGCCGAGATCGCCGGCCTTGGCCGCCGAGTAGTTCACCTGGCCCATCTGGCCCTTCTGGCCGTTGATCGAGGAGATGCTGATGACGCGGCCGAACTTGCGCGCGCGCATGCCTTCCCACACCGGCCGCGTCATGTTGAACAGCGAGCCGAGGTTGGTGTTGATCACCTGCTGCCACTGCTCCAGCGTCATGCGGTGAAACATGGCGTCACGCGTGATGCCGGCGTTGTTGACCAGCACCTCGACCGGTCCGAGCTCGGCCTCGACCTGCTTGATGCCCGCTGCGCAGGCCTCGTAGGAGGAAACGTCCCACTTGAAGACGGGGATGCCGGTCTCGGCCTTGAATTTCTGCGCGGCCTCGTCGTTGCCGCCGTAATTGGCCGCGACCTTGTAGCCGGCCGCCTGCAGGCCCTTGCTGATGGAAGCCCCGATGCCACGGGTTCCGCCCGTGACCAATGCGACGCGCGCCATGCCCTCTCCTCCCTCGGCTGCGACCGCCATCATTCCTGCCGGACGATCGCGTCCTCTCGATGACAGCTTAAACACGTAAATGCCCGGCACAAGGCCGGGCATGACGCAGATCAATCGACGCCATTAGACTTGCGTCGAAGTGTGACCTTAGGGCGCGGTCGCTATCGCTCCTTTTACCGGGTGCGTGTTCGCTACCTCTCCACGCACATAGCGATGCCCATACCGCCGCCGATGCAGAGCGTGGCGAGGCCCTTCTTGGCGTTGCGCTTCTGCATTTCGTAGAGCAGCGTCACCAGCACGCGCGCGCCGGACGCACCGATCGGGTGGCCGATGGCGATAGCGCCGCCGTTGACGTTGACCTTGGCGGTATCCCAGCCGAGGTCCTTGTTGACCGCGCAGGCCTGCGCGGCGAAGGCCTCGTTGGCCTCGACCAGGTCGAGGTCCTCGTGCCGCCAGCCCGCCTTCTTGAGCGCGGCGCGCGAAGCCGGGATCGGACCCGTGCCCATGATCGCCGGATCGACGCCGGCCTGCGCCCAGGACACGATGCGGGCGAGCGGCGTGTGGCCGAGCTTGGCGGCTTCCGACGCCTTCATCAGCACCACCGCGGCGGCGCCATCATTGATGCCGGAAGCGCTGGCCGCCGTCACGGTGCCTTCCTTGTCGAAGGCAGGGCGCAGCTTGGCAATTCCTTCCAGCGTGACGCCCGCCTTCGGATATTCGTCGGTGTCCACGACGATATCGCCCTTACGCGACTTGATGGTGACCGGCGCGATCTCGTCCTTGAACTTGCCGGCCTTCATCGCGGCTTCCGCCTTGTTCTGCGAGGCGACCGCGAACTCGTCCTGCATCTGCCGCGTGATCTGCCACTGCCTGGCGACGTTCTCCGCGGTGTTGCCCATGTGATAGCCGTTGAAGGCGTCCCAAAGGCCGTCCTTGATCATGGTGTCGACCATCTCGAACGCGCCCATCTTCACGCCCGAGCGCAGGTATTGCGCATGTGGCGCCATGCTCATCGATTCCTGGCCGCCGGCGACCACGATGTCGCTGTCGCCGTTGAGGATGGCCTGATAGCCGAGCGCGACCGAGCGCAGGCCCGAGCCGCAGAGCTGGTTCACGCCCCACGCAGGGCTCTCGACCGGAATGCCGGCGGCGATGGAGGCCTGCCGCGCCGGGTTCTGACCCTGACCCGCGGTGAGTATCTGCCCCATGATCACTTCGCTGACCCGGGCGCCTTCCACCCCGGCCCGGTCCAGTGCCGCCTTGATCGCGGTCTTGCCGAGTTCGTGGGCCGGCAAGTTCGCGAATGCCCCGTTGAACGCACCGACCGGCGTACGGGCGGCGCTCACGATCACGATATCGTCTTTCATCCGAAAACTCCTGTGGCAGGCGATGGGAGCGGCAGGCTTTCGCGTCCTTCGAGCGGCCTCAAGCCGGCTTTTGGCAGTGCCGCATCCTCGGCAGGCGAGGCCGCCCTGTCAACACGCCGCGCCATCGCGGATACCCCCGAGAACTGGCCCTTTTTCGGGCCTTGCGCAAGGGTGCCGCGGCGCGGAAGCCGCCCTGCCGCGCCGCCACAAAAACGGTGGCCCCCCACCTGCGAAAGTGGTTATGCTTGAGACTTAGGCAGGGGGAACAGTGATCAACATGGCAGAAGAAAAAGAGCCGATCACAATCAAGAAATACGCCAACCGGCGTCTCTACAATACCGGCACGTCCACTTATGTGACCCTCGAAGACCTGGCCGCGATGGTGAAGGCCGGCGAGGATTTCGTCGTCTACGACGCCAAGACCGGCGAGGATATCACCCGTTCGGTGCTCGCGCAGATCATCTTCGAGCAGGAGAACAAGGAAGGGCAGAGCCTGCTGCCGATCACCTTCCTGCGCCAGCTCATCCGCTTTTACGGCGACAGCATGCAGATGCTGGTGCCGCGCTTCCTCGAACAGTCGATGTCCTCGCTCACCAAGGAGCAGGGCAAGTTCCGCGAGCAGATGGCACAAGCCTTCGGCGCCGGCGGCTTCGGCGCGCTGGAAGAGCAGGTGCGGCGGAATATGGAGATGTTCGAGAAGACCTTCGCCATGTTCGCGCCCTTCGCCCGCGGCCAGCAGGCCAAGCCTGCCGAAGAGAAGCCGGCTGCCGCCGGCGGCAACGAGATGGACGAGCTCAAGCGCCAGCTCGACGAGATGCAGAAGCGGCTCGATAAGCTCGGCGGGAAGGAATAGCGCGCCTCGCACGCTCTCTCTGTCATGGCCGGGCATAGCCCGTCGAAGACGGCGTAAACGTCCTTATGTCCCGGCCATCTCGCTTAGGCAGGCATCGTATCGCCCCATGATCGGGATCGCCGGGACAAGCCCGGCGATGACACCGTTCTGGTTTGTTTTTAAAGCGCTACGCGTTCGCCGCCTTGCCGTTTCCGGTCACCCACGGCCGCTCGCGCGTGGCGAGCCCGATCAACGCGCCTTGCAGGTAGTCGCAGCCCCAGCTCGAGAGCAACTGCGCGGCCGGCTCGTCCTGCACCCATTCGGCCACGGTCTTGAGCCCGAGCCGGCGCGAGAGATCGATCAGCGTATGCGCGAAGGCGCGGTCGTCGTCCGACTTGACGATGTTCTGCACGAAGGCGCCGTCGATCTTGACGATGTCCACGCCGAGCTTGCGCAGGTTGCGAAATGAGGTGTAACCGGCGCCGAAATCATCGATGGCGATGCGGCAGCCGAGGTCCTTGACGCGCGTGACGAAGCCGCGCGCGTCGTCCACGTCCTGAATGGCGACGGTTTCCGTGATCTCGATAATGAGCCGCTCGGCGACGCCGCTGTTGGCGCGCAACAGCGCACCCAGGCCCGACCACCAGCTCGACGACACGGCGGATCCGGGCGAGACGTTGACGCTCGCGCGGAGGTCGGGCGCGGCGGCGAGCTCGGCGACCACCAGCTCGAGAACGCGGTAGTCGAGCATGCGCACCAAGCCGACCTTTTCCGCGACGGGGAATATCTCGTTGGCGTGGGCGATCGAGCCGTCGGGGCGGTAGACGCGCGTAAGGCACTCGTAGAAGGCGGTCTGCCGGCTCTTGGCGTCGACCACCGGCTCGAAGGCGAGCGCGATGCGCCGCTCGTTGAGCGCGGCGACGATCTCGTCCGTGGCGCGCAGGCTTTCGCGGCGCAGCGCGTCGCGTTCGGCGCTCGGACGATAGGCGACGAAGGAGCCGTGCCGCTTGGCGCGTGCGGCGTGCAACGCATCCATGGCGCGCGTGAAGATCTCCGGCACCGTGCGGGCGTGCCGCGGGGCTGTGACGCCGCCGATGGTGACCGTCACCGCCACCGGACCGGCTGCCGTCTGGATGGTCTCGTCGCGCACCGCGGCGAGCAGCCGGTCGGCGGCGGTCGACAATTCGTCCGGCGTGCACTGGGTCAGGATCACGCCGAACTTGTTGCCGGAGAAGCGGCCGAGATGATCCTTGCCGCGCAGGCGCGCGCGCACGCGCTTGGCGACCTGGGCGATGATTTCCTCGGTGATGTCGAAACCGTAGGCGTCGTTGAGCCGGCCGAGGTGATCGATCGAGATCAGCAGGAAGCCGCAGGAGCCGCGAAAACGCATTGTCTCGTCGAGCGTGGAAGCGAGCAGCTCGGTGAGATACGGACGGTTCAGTTCGCCGGTGAGCGGATCGTACTTGGCAAGCTGCGTGAGCTTGAGCTCGCGCGCGTGGCGTTCGGCGATCGAGCGCACCACACCGTGCGCGCGCTGCGGCTTGCCGTCGGGACCGGCGAACCAGCGCCCGGTGTCCTCCAGCCAGGCAGCCTCCTCTCCGCGCTTGAAGGCGTACTCGACCTGATAGGGAACGCCCGCGCCTTCGTCGCGCCCGGCGGATTTCTGGATGGCGTCAATGCGGCTCAGGCCCGCCTCGGCGATGATACGCTGGGCATAGGCGCGGCCGCTGGCGATCTCGGACGGCGCGGCGCCGAGCACGGCCGCCGCGTTGGGACCCCACGTCAGTTCATCCGAATCGAGCCGCCATTCGTAAACGGCGTCGCCAATGGAGCGGAGAATCTCCGCCACATCCGGGACACCGGCCGCTTGATCGATACGGGTCACTATCGCCCCTTTTTGGAACGGCACGCCGCGGCGGGCGTTGCCCGGACGCCTCGTTTGCACGGCGAAACTAGGGGCAAAGCCTAAACAATTGGGAAAGGCCCCGGATTGCGGGCCGGCGCGGCCAATATCTGCACCCGGCACGGGACTTGCGGAAGCAGGGGTGAAGGCGGGATGAGTTGTCCCGACTTGAAACAGGTTCGGTGATGCGTATCGGTTCAGCCGGAAAAGGATCGGGTCAGGCCTGCACGCCGCGGGAGGACACCCCGGCCGCCGAGCCTGCGCCGCAGAGCCGGGCGCTGACCGTGGTCGCGCAGCCCGTCGAGCGGGCGCATGCGCCGCCACCGGCTCTACCGCGCCAGAGCGCGTTCCTGGCCCATCTCATCGCCACCCAGGCCCAGTTCCCGCAGACCCGCGCCCGCCGCCGCGCCGAGCCCCAAGAGGCGATCGCGGCCTATCGGGCGGCCGCCGACCTTGTTGGCGGCTGATCGCGTTCGCCGGCCGGCGCGCACCAACTGCACCCAATTTCACGGCAAGCAGCCTAGACATTGCGGGCAAGGACGGCCCAGTCGCACGGGCCCGAACCGGCACGGCGCGCGTAAGGTGCGCGATTCGGTCTATTATGCTTTGCAAGTCGGAACGACCGAGAGGCACGATGAACCCGTTGGATGCAGGCCCGGCGGCAGCCGGCGCATCGCTCCGCCTGACGCTTTGCGACGGCGTGCTCATCGAAGTGCCGGCCTCGCTGTCGGCGATCACGACATACGTGCTGCTGGAGCAGGAGGCATGGTTCGAGAAAGAGGTCGGCTTTCTCCGCCATTTCCTCAAGCCGGGAATGACCGCGATCGACGTCGGAGCGAACCTAGGCGTGTACAGCCTGCCGATGGCGCGCCTGGTCGCACCGGACGGCCGCGTCTTCGCCTACGAGCCTGGGGGCGAAGCGCGCGCGCTGCTGGAGAAGAGCCGTAGCGAAAACGGCCTCGCCAACCTCGAGATCGCGGGCTCCGCCGTATCCGACGGCGCGCGCGAGGGCTATCTCGCCGCCGCCAGCTCGACCGAGCTCCGGGCGCTGAGCGCCGCGGGCTCCGGTGAACCCGTCCACATCACCTCGCTCGATATCGAGAACGCCGCACACGGCTGGACGTCGGTCGATTTCGTCAAGATCGATGCCGAAGGTGAGGAGGAACGAATACTGGCCGGCGCAAAGAACTTCTTCGCTGCCCATTCGCCGCTCGTGATGTTCGAGATCAAGGCCGGCGACGCTGTGAATGAACGGCTGCGGGCGCTGTTTCCGGACCTCGGCTACAGCACCTTCCGCCAGCTCGGCGGCGCACCCATTCTCGTTCCCGACGACCGCACGACGCCGCTCGATCGCTACGAGCTCAACTTGTTCGCGGCCAAAGCGGACCGCGCCCAGGCGCTGGCAAGACAGAACCTGCTGGTCGAGGCGATGCCGGACTGGACGCCGGAGGCGACCGATCACGCCGATGCAGCTTCATTCTGGCAGGCCCAGGCCTTCGCGACTCTGGTGCCGCCACGCGAGGATGGTCTGCTGTCGGGTGATGCCGATTATCAGAACGCACTCACCGGCTACGCCGCGTGGCGCGCGACCGGCCGTTCCACCGCCGTGCGCTGCGCCGCGCTCGCCTTCGCATTGAAAAGCATTCGCGCCGCCTGTGCGCGGGCCTGCACGGCGGAGCGCGCATCGACCTGGGCCCGTATCGCCGCGGAATGGGGCGAGCGCAATGAAAGTTTCGGCGCACTGAACCGGCTGACGCGGCTCCTCAACAATGTATCCTTTCAGGAGCCTTTTTTGCCTGCGGCCCCGCGCTTCGACGGAATCCCTGTGGGACCAAGGCCGCTCGAGTGGTTCGCCGCGGCCACCGCCGAGCAGTTCGAACATACGCTCAGCTTCTCGTCGATGTTCAGTGGCGTGTCGTCGGTGCTGCCGTGGATATGCAGTCACCCGTTCGCGACCACCGAGATGGAGCGCCGGCGCGTGCTCATCGCCGCGCGAAGGGGCGCTCGTCCGAAAGTGCCGCCGCGCCTTTGCGAGCCGGCGCCCGATCACCTCAACGCGGAGATATGGCGCAGCGGGCTGGTTCCCGGAACGGTGCCGTGAGTCCGAGCCCCTTTGTCAGTACCCCAGCGCGCAGCCGTCCTTGCGCGGCTCGGAGCCCGCGATCAGTACGCCGCGGTCCCAGTCGATCTTGATGGTCTGCGCGCCGCCCCAGGGCGAATCCGCCATGGCGACGGTGTGGCCGCGCGCCTTGAGGCCGTCGATCGTCGCCTGCCGCGTGCCATTCTCCACGACCGTCTTCTCGCCCGCGAAGAAGAAGCGCGGGCAATCGATCGCCTGCTGCACGTCCATGCCGTAGTCGAGCATGTTGAGCAGGATCTGCACGTGGCCCATCGGCTGGTAGTGCGCGCCCATGACGCCGAAGCTCATGTCGCAGCGGCCGTTCTTCATCGCCAGCGCCGGGATGATCGTGTGCATCGGCCGCTTGCCCGGCCCGAACGTGTTCGGGTGGTCGGGCTCGAGCGTAAAGCAGGCCCCGCGGTTGGTGAGCAGGACGCCCGACTTCTCGGTGCAGATGCCGGTGCCGAAGCCCGAGTAAAGCGAGTTGATGAACGACACGGCCATGCGGTCCTTGTCGACCACGGAAAGGTAGACCGTGTTGCTGCCCGGCGCCGGATTGGCCGGCAGCTTGACGCGCTTGTTCATGTCGATGAGCGAGGCGAGCTTCCTGCCCCAGGCCTTGTCGAGCAGCGCCGAGATCGGCGTGCGCATGTGCGCATCGTCGGCGATGTGCGTGTCGCGCACGGCGAAGCCGAGGCGCGCGGCTTCGAGCACGAGATGGAAGCGCTCCGGCCCATAAGGGTCGAGCGACTTCAGATCGAAGTTCTCGAGGATGTTGAGCATCACCAGCGCGGTGAGGCCCTGCCCGTTCGGCGGAATCTCGACTAGGTCGAGCCCGCGGTAATTCGTCGAGATCGGCTCGACCTCGTTGCCGCGATGCGCGGCGAAGTCTTCCGCGGTGAGGAACGAGCCGCGCGCGGCGACCGTCGCCGCCATCTCCTCGCCGATCTCGCCTTCGTAGAAACCCCTGGCGCCCTTGGCAGCGATGGTCTTCAGCGTTTGGGCGAGCGCGGGAAAGCGCATGACGTCGCCTTCCTTCGGCGGCCCGCCGTTGACCAGATAGTGCCTGGACGCCGCCGGATTGGCCTGCAGCTTGCCCAGATAGTACCGCCAGTCGCGCGCGACGCGCGCCGCGACCGGAAAGCCGTTCTCGGCGTAATGGATTGCGCGGCGCAGGACGCGGTCGAGGCCGAAGCGGCCATGCGTCTTGAGGATGTTCTCCCAGGCGTCGATCGCGCCCGGCACGGTGACGGCGTGGATCGACGCGCCGATCTCGGTCATGCCCTTGGCGCGCAGCGCTTCGTAGGACGCCTTCGCGCCCGAACGCCCGGACCCGTTGTAGCCCCACACTTGCTGCCCGGGCCGCGAGACGAGCGCGTAACAGTCGCCGCCGATGCCGGTCATGGCCGGCTCGACGACGCACAGAGTTGATACAGCCGCGACAGCCGCGTCAGCCGCCGTGCCGCCCTCCCGCAGCATGTCGATTGCGGCCAGCGTGGCGAGCGGATGCGAGGTCGCCGCCATGCCGTCGGTGGCGATCACCGGCGAACGGCCGGGCAACTGGAAATCACGGCTCATGAAGCATTCCGAATGGTTGTCAGGAAGCGGTCGGCGGGATGTGCTCGACCGCGAAGTCGCGTTGCGCCGAGCGCAGGCTCACGGCAAAACCGCCGAGCACGTCGATAAAGCTGATGACCAGCAGCAGGAAGAAGGTCGCCGTTCCCGCTTGCTTGACCAGCAGGAATTCGACCAGCATGCCGAGGAACAAGAGCAGCGACAGGCCGTGATCGACGACGTTGCGCACGCCGATGCGGGTCGCCTTCATCAGCTCGCCGAACAGGAGCACAACCGCAAGCGCGATCAGCATGTCGCCGGCGGACATGGTCCAGTCGGCGCCCGACATCATGTGCACGGTCGTGAGCGTGGCCGACCAGCTTACGCCCGGCATCAGGAAGGCGACGATGTTGTAGATGGCGAAGACGACGAGCAACAGGGGAAAGCCGAGCATGTACATGGCTTCCCCCGGCGCGAAACGTCAGGCCTCGGTCTTCACCTTGAGGACCTGGCGGCCTTTGTACATGCCGGTCTTCAGGTCGATGTGGTGCGGACGGCGCAGCTCGCCCGAATCCTTGTCCTCGACATAGGCCGGGCGCTTGAGCGCGTCGGCGGAGCGGCGCATGCCGCGGCGCGACGGCGAGGTTTTCTTCTTTGGCACAGCCATGGGCGGAAACTCCTGGAAAAGCGCAAAATCTGTCGGGTTTGGCCGGGCTTATAGAGGATGGACCGCGGCAAGGCTAGGGGTTTGGGCCTCTCAGCGCCCGGCCCGCAGGCAGGCCGCCAGCCCGCCGGACCGGCCGGCACGGCTGACATAGAGCGCCGCCAGCCGCCGCAGGCCCGGCCCGGGCGATTTGGCGTTGCGTTGGTGCGGATTGGGCAGGCTGGCGGCCAGGAGTGCCGCCTGCGAGCGCGACAGGCCGCTTGCCGGCCCGCCAAAGGCCCGCCGGCTGGCGGCCTCCGCCCCGAACTCCCCGTTCGGGCCCCATTCGGCGATATTGAGGTAGATTTCCATGATCCGTCGCTTGGACAGCACCAGGTCGATCCAGAGCGCCAGCGGGATTTCCAACGCCTTGCGGAGGTAGCTCCGGCCCGGCCAGAGGAACAGGTTCTTGGCGACCTGCTGGGTCAGGGTCGAGCCGCCCCGCAGGCCGTCGAGGTCCTCGGCCTCCTCCAGGGCGTCGCGGATGCCGGCCAGATCGATGCCGTAATGCGCGCAGAAGCGGCCGTCCTCGGCCACGATCACCGCCAGAGGAAGGTTGTTCGAGATCTTCGCCAGCGGCACGTAGATGCGCTCCACCCGCTCGCCGGTCATGCGGCGCCAGAGCATCAGGGTGGAGACCGGTTCCAGCACCGCATAAAGCGGCGTGAGGGCATAGGGCAGCAGCAGCAGCACCAGCAGCGCGAACAGCACCGCGCGCAGCGGCCGCGCCACGCGCGGCAGCCGCAGGATGTCATGGACGACGCTGAGCCGTTTCGCGGACGGGGCCATACGGCCAACAATAGCCCATCCCGGCGCATTTGCGGCGCATGGGCCGCTGGGGCTAATTAGCCGCATGGAAGCAGGTTCCAATAACGCCTTCGCCGCCAGGCTGGCCGCGGTTGCCGCCGACACCGACGCGCTGCTGGCGCGACTGCTCGACGGCGCGCCGCTGGCGGGAGAGATCGCGCGCCCCGAGCGGCTGCTCGCCGCCATGCGCCACGCCGTGCTGGGCGGCGGCAAACGGTTGCGCCCATTCCTGCTCATCGAGACCGCCGCGCTGTTCGGCGCCGCCCGCGGCGGTGCGCTGATGGCCGGCGCGGCGCTCGAGTGCCTGCACTGCTACTCGCTGGCGCACGACGACCTGCCTGCCATGGACAACGACGACCTGCGGCGCGGCCGGCCGACGGTGCACAAGGCCTATGACGAGGCGACCGCCATCCTTGCCGGCGACGCGCTGCTGACGCTCGCCTTCGATGTCATGGCGCGCGAGGACGTTCACGCCGACGCGGGTGTGCGCAGCGCGCTGGTGCTGGAGCTTGCGCGCGCGGCCGGCCTCGGCGGCATGGCCGGCGGGCAGATGCTCGATCTGGCCGCCGAAGGGCGCTTCGCGCCGAAGCGCGACCTGAGCGAAGATGAGATCGTCACCTTGCAGGCGATGAAGACCGGCGCGCTCATCCGCTTCGCCTGCCGCGCCGGCGCCATTCTCGGGCAGGCCGACGCCGCCGCGCGCGCGAAAATCGAGCGCTACGGTGCGGCGATCGGCCAGGCGTTCCAGATCGCCGACGACCTGCTCGACGTCGAGGGCGATGCCGCCACCCTCGGCAAGGCTGCGCACAAGGACGCCGCCGCCGGCAAGGCGACGCTGGTCGCCGCCCTGGGCGTCGCCGGCGCGCGCGCCCGGCTCGACGCGCTGGTGGCCGACGCCGAAGCGGCGCTCGTGTCCTTCGGCACGCAGGGCGCCACGCTGCGCGCGACCGCGCATTTCATCGCCGAACGGCGGGCGTGACGCCACAGCGGCGCGGCGGAAAGCGCGCCCTACTTCAGTTCGTTGAACAGGATCTTCACCGTGTTGGTGATGTCGATCCGCCGCTTGCGCGGGTCGGCGGCGCCGGTCGGGCGGAAGATGATGCGCACTTCCTTGTCCGACACCCACTCGATCTTCGGCATGTTGGCGCGGTCGGCGTCGCAGGGCGCATTGAAGACTTCGTAGTTCTTGCCCTTCTCCGCGAACATCTCGGGGTACACCGCGAGCATCACCGAGATGCTGTCGTAGCAGAACGGCTTTGAGCCGCCGCCGGCGACCGACACGCGCACCGCGCGGAAGTGCTTATCCTCGGACACCACCGAGGTGATCCGCTTGTCGGCCTTCGGCACGGTTACGGCGAGCCATGCGGAGAAGGCGCCGACCGCGACCACAATACCGGCCGACAGAATGATGAAATGCTTGGATTTCACTTGGATATCACTTGGGCTTCACTCGGCCGCCGTCCGTGTGCCCTGGCCGAAGCGGCGCTCGATGTAGTCCACGACCATCTGCTTGAAGTCGGCCGCCAGCGTCGGTCCGCGCAACGTGGCGACCTTCTTGCCGTCGACAAACACCGGCGCGGTCGGCTGCTCGCCGGTGCCGGGCAGCGAGATGCCAATGTCGGCGTGCTTGCTCTCGCCCGGGCCGTTGACGATGCAGCCCATCACCGCGACGTTCAGCGTCTCGACGCCGGGATAGCGCGCCTTCCATTCGGGCATCGAAGAGCGAATGAAGCCCTGGATGTCCGAGGCGAGTTCCTGGAACGTGGTAGAGGTCGTGCGCCCGCAGCCGGGACAGGCCGCGACCAGCGGCACGAAAGTGCGCAGGCCCATGGTCTGCAACAGCTCCTGCGCCACCTGCACTTCCTTGGTGCGATCGCCGCCGGGCTCGGGCGTGAGCGAGATGCGGATGGTGTCGCCGATGCCCTGCTGCAAGAGCACGCCCATCGCCGCGCTCGAGGCGACGATACCCTTCGAGCCCATGCCAGCCTCGGTCAGTCCGAGGTGCAGCGCGTAGTCGGAGCGGCGCGCGAGCTCGGCATAGACGGCGATCAGGTCCTGCACCGCCGAAACCTTGGCGGAGAGGATGATGCGGTTCTTCGCCAGCCCGATCTCTTCCGCGCGCGCGGCGGAGAGCAGCGCCGACTGCACCATCGCTTCGTGCGTCACTTCGCGCGCGTCGCGGGGCGCCGCGCTCTTCGAGTTCTCGTCCATCAGCCGCGTGAGCAAATCCTGATCGAGCGAGCCCCAGTTGACGCCGATGCGCACCGGCTTGCCGTAGCGGATCGCCATCTCGACGATCTGGGTGAATTGCGGATCGCGCTTGTCGCGGAAGCCGACATTGCCCGGATTGATGCGGTACTTGTCGAGCGCCTCGGCGCAGCCCGGATGGTCGGCGAGCAGCTTGTGGCCGATGTAATGGAAGTCGCCGACCAGCGGCACTTTCACGCCCATGCGCGCCAGCCGGTCGCGGATGTGCGGCACCGCGGCGGCGGCCTCGTCGCGGTCGACCGTTATGCGCACCAGTTCGGAGCCGGCGCGCGCGAGCGCGGCCACCTGCGCGGCGGTCGCTTCCACGTCCGCCGTGTCGGTGTTGGTCATCGACTGCACGACGATCGGCGCGCCGCCGCCGACGGTGACACCGCCAACGTCGACCGGAACCGTTCTGTGGCGCGGGTGACTGCTCATGGCCGCTCATATAGCCCCTAAATCGCGGCGGCGAAACGACCCTTTGAGCGCCTATTTGGTGCGGTTCACCAGCACAAGCCCAACCGCCACCAGCGCCACCGCGCCGGCGAAGGCCAGGGTGAGCGGCTCCCCCAGCACCAGATGGCCGGCGGCGACGCCGAACAGCGGCGTCAGGAAGCTGAACACCGACAGGCGGCTGGCGGAATAGCGCACCATCAGCGCGAACCACAGCACGAAGGTAATGCTGACCACCCACACCGTCTGATAGGCGAGCGAGCCGAGCGCGACCGCCGACGGCGCGTGCACGATGCGCTCGCCGGCGAACAGCGCGGCGGCCGCCAACATCGGCCCGGAAACGGCGAGCTGATAGAGCAGCACCTTCTCGGGCGAAGCGCGGTTCAGCCGGCTCGCCTTGATAATGAGGGTGGTGACCGCCCAGAACAGCGCCGCCCCCACCATCATCAGGTCGCCGACGATCTGGCGCGGATCGAGCGCCGGTGTCGGCACGCCGAAGGCGACCAGCATCCCGCCGAACGACAGGATCAGGCCGAGCCACTGGTAGAGCCCGAAACGGTCGGCGGGCAGGAAGATGCGCGCACCGAGCACGACGAAGAACGGCGCGAGGTAGATGAACAGCACGGCGCGGGTCGCCGTGGTGTAGACGAGGCCCTGGTAGATCAGGATGAACTCGACGCCGAACACCGCGCCGGCGGCGAGCCCGGGCACCAGCGTGCCGTCGCGCGCGAACAGGGGAATGCGGCGCAGCACGCACCAGCCGGCGACCAGCAGGCCCGCGCCGATTGAGCGGATCGCCGCCTGCGTTAGCGGCGGGATGTCCGACATCGCGATCTTCACCGCGACCTGGTTGAAGCCCCAGGACAGGCATAGCATCACCGTCACCGCCGCGGCGAAGGCGTCGAGCGGGCGCGTGACATGGTGGGTGCTTGGGCTGGACATGCGCGGCTTTGTCTTATCGCGCTCTGACGCGGGAAGCTACGCAGCGGTTCGGCATGGGCTCTCTGCGCGGAATGCCCTCTCTTCCCCTCACGCCGCCTTGCAATGCGAACAGGTTCCGGAGATCTCGATCACCGGCGTCTTGGGCGTGAAGCCGGCGGCGCGCGAGGCGGTGCGGATCGTCTCGGCCACCGCGGCGGAGGCGGCTTCGCCCACCGCCCCGCATTTCTCGCAGATCAGGAACACGACCGGATCGCCGCTGTCGTGATTGTGCACGCAGGCGATGAAGGCATTGCGGCTCTCGATGCGGTGTACGAGGCCCTGCGTGCGCAGGAAGTCGAGCGCGCGGTAGATGGTGATCGGCGCCGGGCGCGCGCCACCCTCGGCCAGCCGGTCGATCAGTTCGTAGGCGCCGAGCGGCTGATGGCTGGCGAGCAGCGCTTCCAGCACCCGCCGGCGGATCGGCGTCAGCCGCTCCTTGCGCGCCGCGCAAATGGCCTCGGCGTGCTGGAGCCCGTCGCTCTCGCAGCGCGCATGGTCATGACCCGGTGTCGGGAAAACCGCGTGGGAATGAGACTTTCGGGCCAAGGATTGCTCCGTTTGCGCGCGAGTCTAGCCGATTTCGGGCAGAGTCGGGAAAGGATGATGCTGCCTAGATAGTATTGCGCTGCAGCAATTTTAGGGGCAGGGTCCGGCTCCTCTTCCGCCGCCCCGCGGCCCGCCACGACGAGGACAGCATGCTCAAAGGCAAGACGGCATTGGTCACCGGCTCCACCTCCGGCATCGGGCTCGCCATCGCCCGTGCGCTGGCGAAGGACGGCGCCAACGTGATGCTCAACGGCTTCGGCGAGGCCGCTGCGATCGAGAAGCTGCGGGCGAACATCGAGAAGGAATTCGGCGTCAAGGCGCGCTACTTCGGCGCGGACATGGCGAAGCCGGCGGAAATCGCCGACTTGGTGCGGGCGACGGAAAAGGAATTCGGCGCGGTCGACGTGCTGGTCAACAATGCCGGCATCCAGCACGTGGCCAACATCGAGGATTTCCCGGCCGAGCGCTGGGACGCCATCATCGCCATCAATCTGTCGTCGGCCTTCCATTCCATCCGCGCCGCCATCCCCGGCATGAAGAAGCGCAAGTGGGGCCGCATCATCAACATCGCCTCGGCGCACGGCCTGGTGGCGAGCGGACAGAAGGCGGCCTATGTCGCCGCCAAGCACGGCATCGTCGGCCTCACCAAGGTCGTGGCGATCGAGGCCGCCAATGACGGCGTTACCTGCAACGCCATCTGCCCCGGCTGGGTGCTCACGCCGCTGGTGCAGCAGCAGGTGGATGCTCGCGCCAAGGCGAGCGGCCAGTCGAACGAGGAAGCCAAGGTCGCGCTCGTCTCCGAAAAGCAGCCGATGCACGAGTTCACCCGGCCGGAGAACATCGGCGCGCTCGCCGTGTTCCTCGCCGGCGATGCGGCGGCGACCATCACCGGCTCGGCCTATTCCATCGACGGCGGCTGGGTGGCGCAGTGACATCGGCCGTCATCCTGAGGCGCGAGGCGCGAAGCGCCGAGCCTCGAAGGATGATGGCCGTCACCCTTCGAGGCTCGCTTTGCTCGCACCTCAGGGTGACGGGGAAAAGTCGGAAGCGCCCATGATCGACCTCCTCGCGCGTGCCTTTGGCGGCAAGAAGGACAAGACGCCGGGGCAGAAGCGCGTCAACCTCGCGCTGCAAGGCGGTGGCGCGCACGGCGCCTTCACCTGGGGCGTGCTCGATCATCTGCTGGAAGACGGCCGGGTGACGGTCGAAGGCATTTCCGGCACCTCGGCCGGCGCAGTGAACGCGGTGATGCTGGCCGACGGCTTGCGGCGCGGCGGGCCGGACGAAGCGCGCAAGCGCCTCGCCGAGTTCTGGCATGCGGCGAGCCTCGGCGGCGATCTGCCGGCGGTGCAGCGCGCCGTGCTCAACCGCCTGTTTTCGCTGCTGCCGGGCGAAGGCTCCCCGACGCTCGACTGGCTCACCGCCTGGTCGCGCCATCTGTCGCCCTACGATCTCAATCCGCTCAACATCAATCCGCTCAAGGACCTGATCGAGCGTTTCGTGGACTTCGACGGTTTGCGCGGCGACCCGCGGCAGATCTTCATCGCCGCCACCAATGTGCAGACCGGACGCTTGCACATTTTTCCGCACGAGAAGATATCGGCCGAGGCCGTGATGGCGTCGGCCTGCCTGCCGGCGGTGTTCCGCGCGGTCGAGATCGACGGCGTCTCCTATTGGGACGGCGGCTATCTCGGCAACCCGGTGCTCCATCCGTTCTTCCGCTCGACCGAGACGGAGGACGTGATCATCGTCCAGATCAATCCGCTGATGCGCAAGAAGATACCCACTTCCACACGCGAGATCGTGGCGCGCGTCAACGAGATCACATTCAACTCGGCGCTGATGGCCGAGCTGCGCGCCATCGAGTTCGTCAACCGGCTGATCGACCAGGGCCGGCTGCCACGCGGTACCGGCGCCACCGAATACCGGCAGATCAAGGTGCACCGCATCGTGCTGGAAGGCCTCGGCGAGCGCTTCTCCACCGCGAGCCGGCTGCGCAACGATCTCGAATCCTTCGAGCTGCTGCGCAAGCTCGGCCAGCGTGCCGCCCGCCGCTTCCTGGATGCGCATTTCGACGACATCGGCGTGCGCTCGAGCGTCGATCTCAAGACCGAGGTTCACGCCGAGCGAGGGTAAGTTGCCGCCGCGACCTCGATCCGTCATCCTGAGGTGCCCGGCGCAGCCGGGCCTCGAAGGATGACGGATCGATGACCCCGCTCAGTGCCGAGATCGGCAACACGCATCTGCAGATCGTCGTGGCCGACATCACCACGCTCGACGTCGCGGCCATCGTCAACGCGGCCAACCGCTCGCTGCTCGGCGGCGGCGGCGTCGACGGCGCCATCCACCGCGCGGCCGGCCCGCAGCTGCTCGAGGAATGCCGCACGCTCGGCGGCTGCGACACCGGCTCGGCCAAGATCACGCGCGGCTACAAGCTGAAAGCCCGGCACGTCATCCACGCCGTCGGCCCGGTGTGGCACGGCGGCGCGCAGGGCGAGGACGAATTGCTGGCCGGTTGCTACCGCACGGCGCTCGATCTCGCCGCCGCGCATCGCCTCAGGTCCATTGCTTTCCCGGCGATCTCGACCGGCGTCTACGGCTTTCCCGCCGACCGCGCCGCGCGCATCGCGGTCGGCACCGTGACGTCGGAACTGGCCGCGCATCCGCGCGGCATGGCGCATGTGATCTTCTGCTGCTTCTCGGAAGCGAGCGCCGAGCACCACAAGACGGCGTTCGCGGAACTGGGGCTGGCGTAGTTCTTCCTTCACCTCTCCCCGCTTGCGGGGAGAGGTCGACTTCCGAGCGTCAGCGAGGAAGTCGGGTGAGGGGGCATTGAGGTCACGCACAACGGTGAGGCCCCCTCACCCGGCTCGCCGCTCACGCGGCTCGCCACCCTCTCCCCGCAAGCGGGGAGAGGGAAAGATCAAACCTTCGGCTCTGCATCCAACCGCACGACCCAGTTCTCCAGGCCGGGCTTGGCGGCGGGATAAAGGCTCGTCACCAGCGGATCGTGGCCGGGCACCATGTGGTGGCGCGAGGACGACAGCTTGAGCAGCTTCTTGTAGCCCTCCAGCGTGTCGCCGACGCTATAGGTGATCGGGAACACGCGGCCCTCGTCGATGTGCGCATAGAGGTGGCAGCAATCGGAGGCGACCACGACGTAGCCGCGCCTCGTCTTCACGCGCACGCATTGCAGACCTTTCGAATGGCCGCCGATCTTGTGCACGGTGATGCCGGGCGCGAGCTGCTCGTCGCCGTCGTGGAACTCGACGCGATCGGCGAAGACCTTGCTCACCATCGCATGCACGTCGCTTTCCGAGAACGGGATGCGCAGCATCTTGTGGCACATGCAGCGGCCGGTGGCGTAGGCCATCTCGGTGTCCTGGATGTGGTAACGCGCCTTGGGGAACAGGTCGTAGTTGCCGGCGTGGTCCCAATGCATGTGCGTGGCGATGACGTGATCGACATGGTCGGGCTCGACGCCGAGGGCTTTCAGCCCCTCGCCCACCGGCTTGATGATCTTGCGCCCGCGTTCCTTGGCCGCGGCTTCGTCGAAGCCGGTGTCGCAAACGAAGACGCCGTGCGGCCCCTTGATCACCCAGACATAGTAGGCGATCGACGTCATCTCGTCGTGCGGGTCGCCGAAGATGTAGTTCTCCGCGCGCTTGCGCGCGTGGCTGGCGTAGCGGACGGCATAGACCTCGTGGATGTCGTCGCTCATGGCTTCTTTTCTTTGCCGATAATGACGCTGGCGCGCCGCTCGACCATCTTCACGATGTTGGTGAAGTCGCTGTCGCCGCCGAACTCGCTGTTGGTCGCTTCCCACTGGTCGAGCACGGTATTCATCACCGCGCGCGGCGCGTCGAGCTCCTTGGCCTCCTCGAAGCAAAGCCGCACGTCCTTGAGCATCAGCGCGGTGCCGAAGCCGTAGTTGAAGGTGCGCGGCAGGATGGACTGCGGGAACTTGCCGTCAGAGGCGGTGGTGCGCCCGGAGCCGGCGTTGATCACGTCGATCATCACCGCCGGGTCGAGCCCGGCCTTCACGCCCATGGCCACCGCTTCCGCGGTCGCCGCCATGGCGGTGGCGGAGAGGAAATTGTTGGCGAGCTTCATGGTTTGCGCCATGCCGGGCTTCTCGCCGATGATGAAGACCTTGCCGAACACGGCGAGCGCGTCCTTCACCAGGTCGATCTCGGCGCGCGGGCCGGAGACCATCACCGCGAGCGTGCCCTTGGTGGCGCCGCCGACGCCGCCCGACACCGGACAGTCGATCTGCACGATGTTCTTCTTCGCGAGGGTCGCGGCGATCTCGGCCGCCGCGCGCGAGCCGGTGGTGGAAAGGTCGATGTAGCGCTTGATCTTCTTGCCGTTGATCACGCCGCCTTCGGCGGTCGCCACTTTCCGGGAAATGTCGACCGAGGGCAGGCTCGCCATCACGGTCTCGACCCGGTCGGCGACGTCCTGCGGGGAGGAAGCGACCTGGGCACCGAGCGCCACCAGCGGGGCTACGGCGTCATTGCGGGTGTCATAGACAACCAGCTTGTGCCCGGCCTCGACCAGCCGGCGCGCCATCGGCCCCCCCATATTGCCCAAACCGATAAAGCCGATGTCCATGGTCGTTCCCTTCCTGTTGCAGTCTTTTTGCCGGGCGGACTTTGCCTCACGGCGCAAGCGCCGTCACGCCCCCTGAAGAGTGGCTAGCGGGGCGAAAATTCCTTGCGCACTTTGTCCGTGTGCTCGCCGAGCGCCGGGACAGGCCCATACCGCCGCTCCTCGCCGCTGCGCATGGGCGCCGGCGCCGGCGTCGAGACCGGGCCGGTGGGCGAGCCTACCGTGATGCGGCGCAGGTGCGGATGCTTGGACAGCAGCTCCCAGTCGTTGACGCGGGCGAAGCCGATCTCGGCGCTATCCAGCAGGTGCATCAACGGCGCGACATCGGTGCGGGCGAACACCGCACCGACGACGGCGTCGGTCTCCTGCCGGTTGGCCACGCGCTTCGGGTTGGTGGCGAAGCGCGGATCGGAACCGAGTGCAGCGTCGCCCAGCACCCTCTCCGCCAGCACGCGCCATTCGCGGTCGTTCTGGATGGCGATCAGGATGTCGGCGTTGTCGCGCGTCTTGAACACGCCGTAGGGTGCGATCGCCGCATGCGCGAGCCCGATGCGCTTGAATGGCGTGCCGCCCTCGCCGTGCAACAGCGGCACCGTCATCCATTCCGCCATGGCGTCGAACATGGAGACGGAAATCTCCGCGCCCTCGCCGGTGCGTCCGCGCGCGATCAGCGCCTCGAGGATCGCCTCATAGGCGTTTACGCCTGCCGCAATGTCGACTATGGAGACGCCGACGCGCGCCGGGCCGTCCGGCCCGCCGGTGACGGAGGCGACCCCCGACTCCGCCTGGATCAGGAGATCGTAGGCCTTGCGCTGCGCGTAAGGCCCGCTTTCGCCGTAGCCGGAAATCGAGCAGCAGATCAGCCGCGGATAGTCCTTGCGCAGCCGCGCCATGGCGAAGCCGAGCTTGCCGAGCGCGCCGGGCTTGAGGTTCTGCACGAACACGTCGGCCCTGGCGAGCATGACTTCCAGCAGCGCCTTGTCCTCGGCCTTGCCGAGATCGAGCACCACCGACTCCTTGCCGCGGTTGAGCCAGACGAAATTGGCGCTCTCGCCGTGGACGACATGGTCGTACTGGCGGGCGAAGTCGCCCTCGGGGCGCTCGACCTTGATGACGCGCGCGCCGGCGTCCGCCAGCCGGCAGGTGCACTGCGGCGCCGCGACGGCCTGTTCGACCGACACGACGAGAAGACCGGAGAGAGGGAGGGTCATTCTGCTTCTCTGCTTTTTCCCGGTCGCAGCGCAGCACGAAGTGGTGCGCTGCAAACCCGGGATCGTCAAACGCGAGGGAATAGTACGGTCCCGGATCTGCGGTGCATCACTCCGCTGCGCTTCGTACTGCACCGCGTCCGGGACACGAGCCCTCAATACGACCGCGGCAGCCCGAGCACGTGCTCGGCGAGGTAGGACAGGATCATGTTGGTCGAGATCGGCGCCACCTGGTAGAGCCGCGTCTCGCGGAACTTGCGCTCGACGTCATATTCCTCGGCGAAGCCGAACCCGCCGTGCGTCTGCACGCACATGTCGGCGGCGGCCCAGGAGGCGTCCGCCGCGAGCAGCTTGGCCATGTTGGCTTCGGCGCCGATATCGCCGCCCGCCTCGTACTTGCGCGCGGCCTCATGCACCATCAGCTCGGCGGCGCGCATCTGCGCATAGGCGCGCGCGATCGGGAACTGCACGCCCTGGTTCTTTCCGATCTGCCGGCCGAACAGCTCGCGCTCCTTCGCGTAACCGGTCGCCTTGGCGATGAACCACTTGGCGTCGCCGATGCACTCGGCCGCGATCAGGATGCGCTCGGCGTTCATGCCGGAGAGGATGTAGCGGAAGCCCTTGCCCTCCTCGCCGATGAGATTCTCCGCCGGCACGCGCAGGTCGTCGAAGAAGATCTGCGTGGTGGCGTGGTTCATCATGGTGCGGATCGGCGTGATGGTCATGTTGGCGCTCTGCGCCAGGTGCATGTCGACCAGGAACACCGACAGGCCATCGGTGCGCTTGGCCGCCTGCTCGCGCGGGGTGGTGCGGGCGAGCAGCAGCATGAGATCGGAATGCTCGGCGCGCGAGGTCCAGATCTTCTGCCCGTTGATGACGTAGTGCTCGCCCTCGCGCCGCGCGACGGTGCGCAGCGACAGCGTGTCGGTGCCCGAGGTCGGCTCGGTGACGCCGAAGGCCTGCAGCCGCAGTTCGCCGGTGGCGATCTTCGGCAGGTAGCGCTGCTTCTGCGCCGGTGACCCGTGCCGCAGGATGGTGCCCATCGTGTACATTTGGGCGTGGCAGGCC
This sequence comes from Pseudolabrys sp., assembly GCA_046292265.1. Classification (GTDB taxonomy): domain Bacteria; phylum Pseudomonadota; class Alphaproteobacteria; order Rhizobiales; family Xanthobacteraceae; genus Pseudolabrys. The sequence goes on from JBKBRE010000002.1 coordinate 212,523, forward strand.
GCGCCGTTCGAACCGGAGGCGTGCACCTCCTCCAGGATCGCGGCGGCCGCGCTGATGGTGAGCCCGCTGCCGCCGAATTCTTCCGGGATCAGCGCGGCGAGATAGCCGGCTTCGGTGAGCGCGTTGACGAAGTCGGTCGGGTAGGCGCGCTCGCGGTCGAGCCCGCGCCAGTACTCGCCTGGAAAACGGGCGCAGAGCGCGCGCACCCCCTCGCGGATGTCGGCGAATTCGTCGGGTTCGGGGCGGTGTTTGGTCATGGGCTACTCTGTACCCCGCAGCGGTCACCGCTGTCAGCGGAAATTCTTAACCACGGTCCCGGCCGCGCGGCAAGCGCCCGGACGCACCGGGAAGAATGCGTCAACCACTCCGGTTAGGCCCGCCGTAACCGTCGGCCGCGATTTGGGATCGCGCGTCGAGCGTGAGAATGTGACGGCTCGCATGACGGCAGCCGCTCCTTGCCGGTGACGTTACACATTTCGTAACCGCACGCGCTCAGCAAAACCGCGGTTATTTTACCGCCTCACGCGAGCGCGCCAAAGCAACGCCACAACGCGCGGCGATCGCGGCCGTCAATTCCAAAACATCTTTACGAATTGTTCGCCGCGTCATTTTACGCGGCCTTATCGCGCCCTGCGTGTAATCGGCGGCAACGGAAATCATGGGTCGGGGGGCCGCATGAATTTCTACAGGGCTCATGCGTTGCGGGAGCGCAGCGGACAATCTCCGCGCAAACATAATTCTGTAACCACGTCCGCCTTTGGCTGCGTTCTCGCAGCCTTGGCCTTTGGCGCATCCATCGATACGGCTCACGCCAATCCGAGCACGCCGGCAACCAAATGCGCGATCGAGACGATCGTCGCGGTTGCCAACTGTCCGGCACCGCGGAAATTCGAAGCCCTTTTCGACTATCATTCCGATTCACCCATCTTGAATCTTCGTGCGGGCGCGCTTTCGCTCAACGACATCACCGGCAGTATTCCGGATCTGCATTTCGATCTCTCGCCGCCCAAGCTCGTAACGTCGGCCTCGCTGACTCCGCCGGAGACCGAAGATGCAACCGACGATCAAGGCGACGCCATGGCGCCCGCCATGATCGTCGGCATCGCGTCGATGTACAATCCGTACAATCCGAACGATAAGTATGCCGGCGGCCCGCAAACGGCCTCCGGCGAACTCTACGACGCCGGCGGCTGGACCGCGGCCATTCGACTCGACTTGCGCGATCGGTTTGGCGGCGTGCGTTATGGCAGAAACTATCGGCCCACCTACGCCATGGTCGAGGCCGGCGCCAAACGCGTCATTGTGAAAATCAACGACGTCGGGCCGCTCCGGCCCGGCCGCATCATCGACTTCAACGAACGGACGATGCGCTTTTTCGACCCGAGTCTGGAGCTCGGCCTTATCAACGGCATTCGCGTAACGCCTTTGGCCGGGACGGACTGGGTTGCCGGGCCCGTTGGCGGCGATGAGGGCGCGATCAAGATTGCAGGCAATTACGGCCCGTAGCCGCGCTACCGGCCCCAGACTTCTTCCGCCACCTCGACGATCATGCGCAGCTTCGCCCACTGCTCGTCCTCGGCAAGGATGTTGCCTTCCTCGGTCGAGGCGAAGCCGCATTGCGGCGACAGGCAGAGCTGGTCGAGGGCTACGTACTTCGCGGCCTCGTCGATGCGGCGCTTGATCTCGTCCTTCGATTCCAGGCGCCCCGATTTGGAGGTGACGAGGCCGAGCACCACCGTCTTGCCCTTGGGCACGAAGCGCAGCGGCTCGAAACCGCCGGCGCGGTCGGTGTCGTACTCCATGAAGTAGCCGTGCACGCCGATCTCGTTGAACAGGATCTCGGCAACCGGCTCGTAGCCGCCCGTGGCCACGAAGGTGGACTGGAAGTTGCCGCGGCACAGGTGCATCGCGATGGTCATGTCGGGCGGAATGTCGGAAATCGCTGCGTTGATCATGCGCGCGTAGATGTGCGGGAGCTGCTCGGGATCGTCGCCGCGGTTGGCGACCTGCGCGCGCAGCTTGGGATCGCACAGATAAGTGAAGTTCACCTCGTCGAGCTGGAGATAGCGGCAGCCGGCGTCGGCGAAGGCGCGCACGGCCTTGGCGTAGCTCTGGCCGAGATCGCGGTAGAATTCGTTCATGTCGGGGTAGATGGATTCCGGCACGGCGTCGCGGCCGTAGCGGAAGTGCAGCGACGACGGCGACGGGATCGTCATCTTCGGCACGACGCGCGTATGCTCCTTCACGAACTTGAAATGCTCGAGCATCGGATGCGTGGTGAACGCGCCGAGTTTGCCGGTGACGCGCAACATCATAGGCTTGGGGTTCTTGCCCTGGAAGCTGATCTTGCGCTCGCCGAGATAGGCTTCGACGCCGGGGAGCGCCCCGAGGAAATCGTAGTTCCAGAAGGCGCGGCGGAATTCGCCGTCGGTGACGGCCTGCAGGCCGATCTCCTCCTGCTTGCGGATGATCCTTTCGATCTCGCGATCTTCCACCGCCTTCAGTGCGGCCGCGTCGATCTCGCCGCGTTCGCGCTTCGCGCGCGCCTCCTTCAAGGGCGCGGTGCGCAGCAGGCTGCCGACGTGGTCGGCGCGGAAGGGCGGTTTGGTGCGTTTCATTCTCTATCGTTGCTCCGAAACAGAAGCGGCCGGCGCCTTGCGACGCCGGCCGCTTTTTACACGCTACGACAGCGAAGGCGAAGGCTTACTTCGCGATCGCCTTCTCGTACGGGTAGATCACGTCGCCGCTCTTGTACTGCGGCGGATAGATGATCGGCAGCGTGTCGAGCTTGCGGAACTCCTCGATGCTGTTGCTCTTGATGTTCTGGAACTGCGCCGCCATCACCCGTTCAGTCGCCCATTCGCCGTTCGGCCCAAACTTGACCTTGCCGACCGTGGTATCAAACGTCGTTTTGCGGAGGTAGTCGGCGAGCTTGGCGTCGTCGAGGCTCTTGGTGGCGTTGACGGCCTCGCCCAGCACCTGGAGATAGGCATAGGCCCAGACCGGCATGTAGTAGCCGAGCGGATCGACGCCCTCGGCGGCCGCGCGGGCCTGGTACTTCTTCAGGAGCTCCATCGAGCCCGGAAACTCCATGGTCTTGTGCGGCAGCCAGGTTTCGAAATTGACGAGGCCGTTGAGCATCGGCCCGAGCTGCGTCTTGAACACGGTCGCTTGCAGGCCGACCATCGCGCCGCCCCACATCTTCGGCTTGAAGCCGATCTCGTTCATCGCCTTGACCATGCCGACGGAGTCGAGCGGGTAGGAGCAGATCACCAGCAGGTCCGGATTGGTCGCCTGGATCGCGCGCACGATCGGCGCGAAGTCCGTCGTCGCCGGCGGATAGCGCCGCTCGTAGACGGTCTTGAAGCCCGCCGCCTTGGCGTTCTCCGCCGCTCCCTCGCAGGCGTTGCGGCCGAACTCCGCGTCCGCCATCGCGATCGCAATGGTCTGCGGCTTCGGATTTTGCGCTTCCGCCACCTTGAAGAAGCCCCGGGTGAACGCCGGCTTCGGCGTCGGCCCGTTCGGGATCATCGAGAAGTAGCGGTCGTATTTGAATTCATCGTTGATGCCGGTGCCGAACAGGCTGATGAACACCTTCTTCTTCTGTATCGCGATCGGCATCGCCGGGGCGATCTGGCCCGAGGCGTAGCCGCTGACGATGAGGTCCACCTTGTCGACGTCGAGCAGCTTCGTATAGATGCCCGGCACCGTTGAGGGATTGCTCTGGTCGTCGAAGTAGACGAGCTTCACCGGCCGGCCCATCAGGCCGCCCTTGGCATTGGTATCCTCTTCCCAAATCTTCATCGCCAGCAGCGAGCTCTTGCCGTTGGCGGCGAGCGGACCGGTGAGCGACATACCGAAGCCGATCTTGATCGGCTCCTTGGACGGCGCCTGCGCATAAGCGGGCGCCGCGTAGAGCAGCGTGGCCGCGGCGGCCGACGCGGCCAGGCGGCTCAGTTTCGACACTATCGAACTCTTGGGCATTCCTTCCCCCTTCTCACGTGATACACGCGAATTTTGTCCTGTCGGACTTCGGCGCTGGCGGCGATGCTATCCGGCTCCGCCGCGGGCGCAAATGCTAAATAGTCGCGTCAGCCCCACACCTCGCGCGCGAGGCCGACGATCATGCCCAATTTGGCCCACTGCTCTTCCTCGGCCAGCACATTGCCTTCCTCGGTGGAAGCGAAGCCGCACTGCGGCGACAGGCAGAGCTGTTCGAGGGGTACGTATTTCGATGCCTCCTCGATACGGCGCCTGATGTCGCTTTTGGGCTCCAGCCGGCCGCTCTTGGAGGTAACGAGGCCGAGGACGAGTTGCTTGTTGCCTTTAGGGAAGTGGCGCAGAGGTTCGAAGCCGCCGGCCCGGTCGGTGTCGTATTCGAGGAAATAGCCGTCGAGATTGGTGTGGGCGAGCAGGTGCTCGGCGACGAACTCGTAGCCGCCCTGCGCGATCCAGGTGGAGCGGAAATTACCGCGGCAGGAATGCATGGTGACCGTCATGTCGGCGGGCTTGCCTTCCAGCGCCGCATTGGTCACGCGCGCGTAGATCGACGGCAGCTTGTCGGGATCGTCACCGCGCTTGCGCGATTCTTCGCGCTCATGCGGGTCGCACATCATCGCCCAGGCGGTATCGTCGAGCTGGAGATAGCGGCAGCCGGCGTCGTAGAAGGCGCGGATCGCCTTGCGCCAAGCGGCCGAGACGTCGGCAAAGAACCCGTCCATGTCCGGGTAGACGTCTTTGCTCACCTTCGCGCGGCCCTGGCGGAAATGGAAGGTGCTCGGCGCCGGGATCGTCATCTTCGGGGTGACGTCGCAATGCGCCTTCAGGAACTTGAAATGCTCGATCATCGGATGGCCGTCGAAATCGAGCTTGCCGTCGATCAGGATGCCTTCGCTCTTGGTCTCGACGCCGTGGAATTTGATCGCCGGCATCTGCACCATCGAGACGCCCTTCAAGCCGCGAAAGAAATCGAAGTGCCACCAGGAGCGGCGGAACTCACCGTCGGTGGCGAGCTGAAGGCCGATCTCCTGCTGCTTCTTCACCACCCGTTCGATCTCGCGGTCCTCCACCGCTCTCAGCGCGGCGGCGTCGATCTCGCCCTTGGCGAACCGGGCGCGCGCGTCTTTCAGTGCGGCCGGGCGCAACAGGCTGCCGACATGATCGGCGCGGAAAGGCGGCGTGGTGCGTGCGGACATTTGTTCTCTCCCTCAGTCTTTTTCTTATCCCTCCCCTGCAAGGGGAGGGTCCGGCGCGCAGCGCCGGGGGTGGGGTTAATTCTCGTTGCGAAAGCCCCCACCCGGCTCGCTCCGCTCGCCACCCTCCCCCGCAAGCGGGGGAGGGATCAAGAGCGCTTACTTCCCCCACACCTCGTCGGCCAACTCGACGATCATGCGCAGCTTGGCCCACTGCTCTTCCTCGGCCAGCACGTTGCCTTCCTCGGTCGAGGCGAAGCCGCACTGCGGCGACAGGCAGAACTGATCGAGATCGGCGTACTTGGTCGCCTCCTCGATGCGGCGCTTGATGTCATCGCGCCGCTCGAGCCGGCCGGTCTTGGAAGTGACCAGGCCCAGCACCACCTGCTTGTTGCCCTTGGGCAGGAAGCGCAGCGGCTCGAAGCCGCCGGCGCGGTCGGTGTCGTATTCGAGGAAGTAGCCGTCGTAGTTGCACTTGGCGAGCAGGCTCTCGGCCACCGGCTCGTAGCCGCCGGAGGAAATGAAGGTGGAGCGGAAGTTGCCGCGGCAGACATGCGTGGTGATCGTCATGTCGGCGGGCTTGGCCTCCAGCGCCTTGTTGATCATCTTCGTGTAGCTGTCCTGCAGATGATCGACGTCGAGGCCGCGCTCGCGCGCTTTCTTCAGTTCGTCTTGCGAGCAGAGATACGCCCAGGCGGTGTCGTCGAACTGCAGATAGCGGCAGCCGGCGTCGTAGAAGGCCTTCACCGCCTTCTGGTAGGCGATCGCGAGATCGTCGAAGATCGCGTCGCGGCTCGGATAGGCCGCCTTGTCCACGGCGTTCGGCTCGAGCCGGAAATGCATCACGCTCGGCGCCGGGATAGTCATCTTCGGCGTGACCTTGGTGTGCGCCTTCAGGAACTTGAAGTGCTCCAGCATCGGGTGGTTGGAGAAGCCGATCTTGTCCTTGACGTGGATGACGTGCGGCTTGGTGAGTACGCCCTGGAACTGGATGCCGACGTCGCCCTCGATGATCTCGACGCCGTCGAGCATGCCGAAGAAATCGTAGTGCCACCACGAGCGGCGGAATTCGCCGTCGGTGGCGAGCTTGAGGCCGATCTCCTCCTGCTTACGGATGACCTTCTCGACTTCGCGGTCCTCGACCTCGCGCAGCTGCGCGGCGGTGATCTGTCCCTTATCCTTCTTGATGCGCGCTTCCTTGATCGGCTGCGTGCGCAGGAAACTACCGACGTGGTCGGCCCGGAACGGCGGCTTGGTACGTTGCATGGACTGTTCACTCCCGCTTATGGTTCAGACGTTTATCATCAAGTAAGCCCGGCGGCGACCGACCGCCGGATGAGCACCGCGCCCGGCACGAGATCGCGCGTGCCCTGGTTGCCGAGCGCAAGCTGAAGATTGCGATGCGCGAGGCGCGCATGCTCGCGCATCAGCGCCTCGGCGCGGGCGCCTTCGCGGTCCTCGATCGCGCGCACCACGCAATGATGGTGGTCCTGGGCGATGGTCAGGATCTTGCTCGCCTCAGGAAGCTTCGCCTGCACCATGACGAAGCCGCTAGGCGAGGCGAAGGGCAGGTTGAGCGCCCGCTCGATCTGACGGGCGAGAACCGGGCTTTCGGCGGCCTCGATCAGCAGCGCGTGGAAACGGGCATTGAGCCCGACATAGTCGGAGAAGTGGTCGACGCTCAGCGACGGCAGGGCGGCGATGTCGTCGATCTGCCGCAGGCTGTCCTTCATCTCGGTGAGGAGCCGGGCGCGCACCCCGCGCTCGGCCGCGATCCGCGCGGCGAAGCCTTCCAGGGTACCGCGCAGCTCGATGGCATCGTAGATGTCGCGTTCGGAGAAGGCCTTGATGGCGAAGCCGCCGGAGGGGATCGCCTCGAGAAAGCCCTCGTCCTCCAACCGGACCAGAGCCATGCGGATGGGCGTGCGCGACATGCCGAGCCGGTCGACCACGGACAGCTCCGAAATCCGGTCGCCGGGCTTGAGCACGCCGGACAGGATCAACTCGCGCAGCGCGAGCTGCGCCTTCACGGTCTGCGAGGCCGCACGCTCGTTTTCTGCCGTCTGGGTGGGCACGGTGGGCTTCACCTTTTTTTCTGCCCAATCCTTGAGGGGTCCGGAATTCATCCTGTATACAGCCGATTGATAAAGGGTCGCCTCGGGGCAGGCAAGACGCCTGGAAATTGAAACCCTTCGGACGACGCAAGCGAGTTTCGTCGAACGGCTGTATACAGTCCGAGTGACTGATCGGTCTTTTTTGACGAGGACTAAGGGCGCAACGCGGCAGCCCAATCCAACCGGGCGCCCGGTCGCGCGTTCAAGATCACAACAAGTATCAGCGGGAGTGAGAGGAAATGGCGAAAAACCTGGAAGAGAAGATCAAGGAAGCAGGCGACGTCGTGTCGATGATGCGCAATTCGCAGATCGGCGCTTACGTCTATCCGGTGGTCGCGCCGGAGTTCTCCAACTGGCGCGACGAGCAGCGCGCCTGGCGCGAGAGCTGCGTGCTGTTCGACCAGACCCACCACATGGTCAACCTGTTCGTCGAGGGGCCGGACACGGTCAAGCTGCTGCAGCACCTGGCGACCAACTCGTTCAAGAACTTCGTCGTCGACCAGGCCAAGCAGTTCGCGCCGGTGACGCCCTACGGCCATGTGATCGGCGACGGCATCCTCTTCTATCTCGCCGAAAACAGCATGTGCTACGTCGGCCGCAACCCGGCCGCCAACTGGATCGAGTTCCACGCCAAGACCGGCGGCTACAACGTCACCACAAAGTATGACGACCGCTCGCCCTCGCGCCCGATGGGCAAGCCGGTGACGCGCGCGTTCTACCGCTACCAGATCCAGGGGCCGAACGCGCAGGACGTCATCAAGAAGCTGAACGGCGGCGCGATGCCCGACATCAAGTTCTTCCGCATGGGATACATCACCATCGCGGGCCGCAAGGTGCGCGCGCTACGCCACGGCATGGCGGGCGCGCCCGGCCTCGAAGTGTGGGGCCCCTACGAGCAGGTCGACGAAATCAGGAACGCGATCCTGGAAGCCGGCAAGGACTTCGGAATCGTCCCCGTCGGCTCCCGCGCCTATGCGACCAACACGCTCGAGTCCGGCTGGATCCCCTCGCCCGTCCCGGCGATCTACACCGGCGACAAGCTCAAAACCTATCGCGAGTGGCTGCCGATGACGAGCTACGAAGCCAACGCCTCGATCGGCGGCAGCTTCGTCTCGAAGAACGTCGAGGACTACTACACGACGCCTTACGAGCTCGGCTACAACACCTTCACCAAGTTCGACCACGACTTCATCGGCGCGGATGCGCTGAAGGCGATGGAAGGCAAGAACAAGCGCAAGAAGGTGACCTTCGCCTGGGAGAACAAGGACGTCGAGCGCATCTGGGCTTCGCAGCTCGCGCCCGCCGGCGAGAACTACAAGTTCATCGACCTGCCGCTGTCCAACTATGCCTCGTCCTCGTATGACGCGGTGATGAAGGGCGGCAAGCGCGCCGGCGCCTCGATGTTCTCGGGCTACTCCTACAACGAGCGCAAGATGCTGTCGCTCGGCTGGGTCGAGGAGGAATTCTCCAAGCCCGGCACCGAGCTCACCCTCGTCTGGGGCGAGGAAAACGGCGGCACCAGGAAGACCACCGTCGAGCGTCACAAGCAGACCGAGATCAAGGTCATCGTGTCGCCCGCGCCCTACTCGGCCGTTGTGCGCGAGGGCTACGAAGGCAAGTGGCGGCACCAGGCGGCGGAGTAACCGTCGTCCGCAACGACGCTGCCCCACTGGCGGGGCCCGATCTGAAAGTAAGCCGCGGCCCAGTGCTGCGGCTTATTTTTTGGCTGGCATCACAAGAGAGCTGCAGCGCCATTGCGCTGGCCCGATCGCCGCTCATTCCCGCGCAAGCGGACTACTGCACAACGGAACGGGGCTTTACGCCACCACCGCGGCATCCTTCCGCGCCATCTCGCTTGCGTATTCGGCGGTGGCGACGAGGTTGCCGAAGGTGAAATAATGCGGCTGCACGTCGCCGATCGCGCCTTGCGCGGCGTCGAGCGCCTCGATGATGCGGTCGGGGCCGACATTGCCGATCAGCGCGGTTGCCGCGCCCGACATCAGCCCGCGCAGCGAGGTGGACACGCCGCAGCGCTTGGCGAAGCGGATGAGCGAGGTCACGCTGGTCGGCCCGGCCATGCCGACCTTGACCGGCCGGTTGATGCCGCAGGCGCGCAACTGCTTGAGCCAGGCGACGATGCGCTCCGGCGAGAAGGAAAACTGGCTGACCAGATTAACGCGCAGGCCCTGCGCGACGGCGGCGGCGATCTTCTCGTCGAGCGCGGCCTCCAGCCGTTCCGGCGCGATCTGCGGATGGCCTTCCGGGTAGGCGCCGATGCCGATCTCCTCGATGCCCGCCTCGCGCAGCCGGCCCTTCTGGATGACGGCGAGCGCGTCGGCGAAGGGACCCTCCGGCTCGACGTCGCCGCCGATCACCAAAAGCCGACGCACGTCGGCTTCGCCGTTGAGGCGCGCAAGCCGCGCGGAAAGCATCTCGACGCCCGGCAGCCGCCGCGCTGCGACGTGCACGACCGGCTCCAGCCCGGCGCGCCGTACCGCGGCGGCGGCGGCGACCAGTTCGTCCTCGCTTTGCGTCGGCACCGCGGTGATGAAGACCTCGGTGCCGGCGGGCACGCGCTCGGCCAGCGCGGCGATCTCGGCCGCCTTCGGCCGCGTGGTCTCGATCGAAAATCGGCGCGCGACGGTGGCCGGCTTCGGGACGGTATGCATGTTCAACGTGAAACCCTTTTTTGTTCTTGGCGGAGTGCCCGCGCGGCGCGCCTATTCGCGCCGGCGCGAGATGATGAAGGACTCGTCATAGAACCACAGGCCGCCGTGCTTCTGCAGCACCTCGCGCGTGGCATCGGTGTAGCGACGGTCGGCGTGGACGTCGGCGAGCCGGTCGTCCTCCACCTGCGCCACGTAGACCGCGGCGTTCCAGGCGGCGAGCAGCGTCGAGGTGCCGATCGACGAGGAGATTTCCGACGGCAGCGTGTGCATGTCGTAGCGAAACAGCGAGCGCTGGTCGGCATAGGCGTTGAAATTGAGATCGCGCCCGGCCGAGCCGAGCTCGTTCTTCACGGCCTTGAGCAGGTCATGGCGGCTGTGCACGAACGGATTGTCGGTCGGCCAGACCTTGTGCACGATCTCCATGGCCGGGTCATTGCCGTAGGAATGGATCGCGATCATGCGTCCGCCCGGCCCGAGCGAGCGGGCAAGCGGGGCGAGCACGCGCTTGGCCTTGAACTCGAGCGAGGCGCGCGCGCGGTAAGGCTGCGAGGCGATGACCAGGTCGTAGTCGGCGAAGGTGCCGCCGGGCTTCGGCAGGATCTGGTCGAGCAGGAACTTGTGGTCGTTACGGTAGAGCACCAGGATCACCGGCCGCTCGTAGACCGGATTGCCGCTCTTCGGCGACACGCGCGCCTTCCAGTTCTCGGCCAGGAAAGGCTCGAGCGCGGTGATCTGCTGCTCGAAGGAGTGCGCGGTGTTGCCGTCCATCGCCACATCTTTCCAGACCAGGCTGGTGGCGGCGCTGAGCGAGCGGGCGGCGAGCCACGGCGCTTCGGCATAAGCGAGGTTGGTGAGCACCACGACGCTGGAAGGGTGCTCCATGAAACGGTCGGGCAGCTTCTGCAGCGTGAGGCGCACGTCCTCGAGGCTGATCTCCTTGCCGACGACGTAGAACGGCATAGTCGGGAAGCGGTCGTGCATCGCGCGCATCACGCGGGCGAGCACGGTGCCGTCGCCGACGCCGGCGTCGAACAGGCGCACCGCCGGCGGGCGCGGGTGGATGTTGGCGAGCTCGAGGCTGACGCGGTTGGCGACTTCCCATTTCTCGCTGCACGTATTCACGAACAGCAGATATTTCTGGCGGTTGTCGAAGAAGCGGAAGTTGCGCTGCGGGTCGTCGGCGGCCTGGCCCTCGGCGACCGGCGGCGCCGCGGGCGTCACCATCGGCAGCATTGGCGGCACGGGCGCCGCCGCCGGCTCGAACATCATCCGACGGCGGTTGGGGCCCTCGTCGGCGCTGCGCGCCATGAAGGCGCGGATGCGGTCGAGCGTGTCGGTGGTGATGCGGCCGCCGTTGCGCAGGCGGCTGGCGAGCTTGCCGTCGTTGACGGCGCGGCGACCGAAGGTGGATTCGGCGAGACCGCGCTGGCGGCAGAATTCGCTGATCTCCTGGAGAATTTGCTCATTCATGGCGATGTCCCTGGGCCGCGTTTCCCCGCGTCCGGCTCTGCGGCCGGTGCGACAAAGCGAACCAAGCCGCCGTCAGCCGGTCAACCACAAAACATCGTTGGGAAAGATGGGCAGCGTGGGTGGGCAAAACGCGCGGTGCTCAGGCGCCCTGAATTTCGGCAAATCAGGGGCTTAGAGCTACAAGATGGTCGTCCTCGCTGGTCGCGGCGACCGAATCGTGGGGAAGTGTCCCACTTGGGAAGGCATAAAAATGGGGCGAAGGTGGGCATCACCATGCCACCTCCGCCCCTGAAAAACGAGCGCCAATCCCGGCAACCTGCCGGGGCCGGCTCAAACTTCGAAGAAAACCGTCTCGTTTTCGCCCTGCACGCGGATGTCGAAGCGATAGACGGGCAGGTCCCCGCGCATCTCCTTGCGCGCAACGAGAGTGTCGCGGCGGTCGGCCGGCACCAGCGCCAGGATGGGATCGGAGGCGTTGGCGGCCTCGTCTGAGAAGTACATGCGGGTGTAGACCTGCCGCAGCATGCCGCGCGAGAAGATGGCGAACACGATGTGCGGCGCCTGCGGCTTGCCGTTCGGCCCCGGCACCGAACCGGGCTTGATGGTGTCGAAGCCGAAGACGCCGTTCTTGTCGGTGGCGGAGCGCCCGAAGCCCTTGAACTGGGTGTTCGGACGCGCGCGGCCGTCGGCCGGGCTCGCGTAGCGGCCCTGCGCATCGGCCTGCCAGATTTCCAGCATGGCGTCGTTGATCGGCTGGCCGTCACCGTCGGTGATGCGGCCTTCGACGTGGATCTTCTGACCGGTGGCGTCGGGCGTGATCAGGTTGTCGCCGACGGTTTCCTTCCAGCTGTAGGTCCCGTTCGGATCCCAGTGGCAGCGGCCCTTGGGCGAGAGGCCGTAGGCGAAGAACGGGCCCACGGTTTGCGATGGTGTGATCTCGGACATTAGTGCTTATCCGTGTCCTGGGGCGTCGCCTCGCGTCCGCGCAGCACGATGTCGAAGCGGAAGCAGAGCGCCCAATCGGGAATGGTGTTCTCGAGGTCGAAGGTCGAAACCATGCGATTGCGGGCCTTCTCGTCCGTGACCGAATTGAAGATCGGGTCGAACGGGAAAAGACAATCGCCCGGGAAGTACATCTGGGTGACCAGCCGCGACAGGAACGAGTGGCCGAACACCGAGAAGTGGATGTGGTTCGGTCGCCAGGCGTTGTGGTGATTGCCCCACGGATAGGCACCCGGCTTCACGGTGATGAACTTGTAGTAGCCGTTCTTGTCGGTGACCGCGCGCCCCGCGCCGGTGAAGTTCGGATCGAGCGGCGCCGGGTGCTGGTCGACGTTGTGCACGTAGCGGCCGCAGGCATTGGCCTGCCAGATCTCCACCAGCGTGTCAGGCACCGGGCGCTTGTCCTCGTCGAGCACATGGCCGTGCACGATGATGCGCTCGCCGAGCGGCTCGCCCTTGTGCTGCTTGGTGAGATCGTTGTCGCCTTCCTGCACCGCGTCATGGCCGTAGACCGGTCCGGTCAGCTCCGACAGCGTGTGCGGCATGATGATCAGCGGCTTGGACGGCGACCGCTTGACGGTGCTGCGATAGGCAGGCGTCAGGTGCTTGGGATAAGCCTCCAAGCTCTTGGTTGGGAAAACGAGCGACATGGCGTTCCTTATGCTGGATGCTGGCTCTGTTTCAGGAAACCCGTTCGATTGCAAGCGTCACGCCTTGGCCGACTCCGACGCACATGGTGGCCAGCGCGCGCTTGCCGCCGCGCACCTCGAGACCGTGCGTGGCCGTCAGCGCCAGTCGGGTGCCCGACATGCCGAGCGGATGACCGAGCGCGATCGCCCCGCCGTGCGGGTTGACGTGCTCGGCGTCGTCGGCGAGGCCGAGCTGGCGCAAGCACGCAAGCGACTGCGAGGCGAAGGCTTCGTTCAGTTCGATCAGATCATAATCGCCGATCTTGTGCTTCAGCCGCGCCAACAATTTTAGCGTCGAAGGCACGGGGCCGATGCCCATGATGCGCGGCGGCACGCCGGCCGAAGCCATGCCAAGCACGCGCGCGCGGGGCGTGAGCCCATGCGTCTTGACCGCCGCTTCCGAGGCGACGATGAGGGCGGCCGCGCCGTCGTTGACGCCTGAGGCGTTGCCCGCCGTCACCGTGCCGGGATTGCGGAACGGCGTCTTCAGCCTAGCAAGCTGGTCGAGCGTGGTGTCGGGCCGCGGATGCTCGTCCGCGTCGACCTTGACCGTCTCGCCCTTGCGCCCCGGGATTTCGACCGGAACGATCTCCTGGGCGAAATAGCCGGCCGCGATCGCCTTGCCGGCACGCTGCTGCGAGCGCAGCGCGAAGGCGTCCTGGTCGGCGCGGGAAATCTGGAATTCCTCGGCCACGTTCTCGCCGGTCTCCGGCATCGCATCGATGCCGTACTGCGCCTTCATCAGCGGGTTGACGAAGCGCCAGCCGATGGTGGTGTCGTAGACTTCCGCCGTGCGAGAAAACGCCTCCTGCGCCTTGCCCTGGACGAAGGGCGCGCGCGTCATGGATTCGACGCCCGCGGCGATAGCGAAGTCCATTTCACCGGCGGCGATGGCGCGGGCGGCGGTACCGACTGCTTCGAGCCCCGAGGCGCATAGCCGGTTGAGCGTGACGCCGGGCACGCTGCCCGGCAGCCCGGCGAGCAGCAGCGCCATGCGCGCGACGTTGCGGTTGTCCTCGCCGGCCTGGTTGGCGCAGCCGAAGTAGACTTCGTCGAGCTTCTCCCAGTCGGCCTTCGGGTTGCGCGCCATGAGCGCCTTGAGCGGAATCGCGGCCAGGTCATCGGTACGCACCTTGGCGAGCGACCCGCCGTAGCGGCCGATCGGCGTGCGGACCGCGTCGCAGATGAAGACGTCACGCATGTTCTTCCTCGTCCCTTTCCCCGTCGCCCTGAGGCGCCCGCGCGCAGCGCGGACCTCGAAGGACGCACCGCCCGAATTGTCATCCCGTCACCCTTCGAGGCTCGCTTGCGCTCGCACCTCAGGGTGACGGACTCTTATATATGCGGCGCGGGCGCTTATGCAGCCGCGTGCGCCTTGGCTGTGCGCGCGTTGAGGTCGCGCAGCACCTCGAGTTCCTTGGCCGTGGGCGCCGGCGTTTCCGCCACCTTGGCGGCGTAGCGCACGGTCCAGCCCGTGTTCTCCTGGATCTGCTCGCGCGTCACGCCCGGATGGATGGAGGTGACGATCATCTCCTTCGTTTCCGGATCGGGCTCGAAGATCGCCATGTCGGTGATCAGCCGCGTCGGACCCTTCGTTTTCACGCCGAGCTTCTGCCGGCTGTCGCCGCCCGAGACATGGCCGATCGAGGTCACGAAATCGAGCTTGTCGACGAAGCTACGCTTGCCCTGCGCCATGATAATGAAAATCTCGCCGCAGGAGGTGGCGATCTCGGGCGCGCCGCCGCCGCCGGGCAGCCGCACCTTCGGCGCACCGTAAGGACCGACGACCGTCGTGTTGAGGTTGGCGTATTTGTCGATCTGCGCGCCGCCGAGGAAGCCGACCTTGATGCGGCCGCCTTGCAGCCAGTAGCGGAACATTTCGGGTACCGAGACCGTGGCGATCGCGGTCTCGCACAATTCGCCGTCGCCGATTGAAAGCGGGAGCACGTTAGGCTTGGTGGCAAGCGTGCCGGATTCGTAGATCAAGGTGATGCCGGGCGCATGCGTGAGGCGCGCGAGGTTGGCCGCCGCCGACGGCATGCCGATGCCGACGAAGCAGACATCATCGTTCTTCAGCGCGCGCGCCGCCGCGATCGTCATCATCTCATTCGGCTTGTAATCGGCCATGATTTCCTCCGCTTACGCGCGCTTACCGGCGTACTGGGCGAAGGCCTCGGGACCCTTCTCCAATACGTTCGTCTTCATCCAGGCCAGGAAACTATCGCGTTCGCGCGAAACATCGTCCCACTGCTTGTAGAAGCCGTTGTTACGCGGATAGTAGCCCTGCGCATAGGACGGGAAAGCGCCGCCCGGCACCGCGACCACGTAGCCGACGGTCCAATGCGGCAGCACCACCGCGTTCAGGCTGCGCTCCGGTAGTTGATCCACGATCTCCTCGACCGTGACCACCGACCGCTTGGACGCGAGCACCGCTTCCTTCTGCACGCCGAGCACGCCTTCGATCATCACGTTGCCGGCCTTGTCGGCGCGCTGGGCGTGGATCACCGCCACATCCGGACGATGCGCCGGGATCGCCGCGAGCACCTCGCCGGTGAACGGGCAGGTCACGCGCTTGATCTTCGCATTCACCTTCGGCAGGTCGCCGCCGATATAGCCGCGGAAGATCGCGCAGGGCAGACCGGCCGCGCCCGCCTCATAGGCATTGGCCATGGCGGCGTGGGAATGCTCCTCCAACTCGAGCTTGTTGGGCCAGCCCTTCTCGACCGCGTCGCGGAACCGGTGCAGCGAGCCGACCCCGGGATTGCCGCCCCAGGAGAATACCAGCTTGTCCACGCAGCCCATGCCGATGAGCTGGTCGTAGATCAGGTCCGGCGTCATGCGGATCAGCGTCAGGTGCTTGCGGCCCTGGCGGATGATTTCGTGGCCGGCGGCGTGCGGAATGAGATGCGTGAACCCCTCCAGGGCCACGGTGTCGCCGTCTTTGACGGCGGCCTTGATCGCCTCGGCGAGCGACGTAATTTGCGCCATACAAGTGCTTCCCGGTTTGCGGCCCCGTATTTACGGCGGGGCTCCGGCAGGGTCAAATGGCCAGATCGATATAAGTTGGGGTCCCAACGAGTTTGCCCGCCATGCTGTCGCCCAAGCCCATTTTCACCATCCATGCCGAGCTCGAGGGGATCCTCAACCTCGGGCGCACACCCGCCGGCGAGCGTCGGATCATCAACATCCTGGGCGGCACCGTTCAAGGGCCGAAGCTCAAGGGCCGCGTCCTGCCCGGCGGTGCCGATTGGCAGATCATCCGCGCCGACGGCGCCGCCGATATCCAGGCCCGCTACACCATCGAGAGCGAGGCCGGCGCACGCATCCTGGTATCCAGCGAGGGCCTGCGGCATGGGCCACCCGACGTGATTGCAGCCCTGGCGCGGGGCGACAGCGTCGATCCCTCGCTCTATTATTTCCGCACGCTCATGCGGTTCGAGACCGCCGATCCGGCGGTCGACTGGATGAACCGTATCCTGGCGATTGCGCACGGTGCCCGGGAGCCGCGCGCGGTGCGGCTCGACGTCTACGAGGTGGAGTGACCCTTTATTCGTCATGGCTGGGCTTGTCCCGGCCATCCGCGTCTTTCATTGTCATGCGTCGCAAGGTGGATGTCCGGCAGCAGGCCGGGATGACGGCGGAGTGCTTGGCTTGAACCAGATAGAACTTGCAAAGAACCTTCCCCAGTCCCTGGCGACCGAGCGGCAGGGCCGGGTGGCCATCCTGCGGCTCAAGCGCGCGCACAAGCGCAACGCGCTCGACGACGAGACCATCTTGGGCATCGAGGCGTTTTTCGAAGGCCTGCCCGCGGATATCGGCGCCGTGCTGCTGTGCGGCGAGGGTGAGCATTTCTCCGCCGGCCTCGACCTGTCCGAGCTGGAAGAGCGCGATATCCGGGAGGGAATCGCACATTCCCGGCTCTGGCACCGGGCCTTCGACAAGATCCAGTTCGGCAAGGCCCCGGTCGTGGCGGTGCTGCATGGCGCCGTGGTGGGCGGCGGCCTCGAGCTCGCCGCCGCCGCGCATGTGCGGGTGGCTGATCGCTCGGCCTACTACGCCCTGCCCGAGGGCAGCCGCGGCATTTATGTCGGCGGCGGCGGGTCGGTCCGGCTGCCGCGCTTGATCGGCGTCGCCCGCATGATGGACATGATGCTGACCGGGCGGACCTATTCGGCCGAAGAAGGCCAGGCCATCGGCCTCACCACCTATCTGGTGGACCAGGGCAAGGGCTACGCCAAGGGCTTCGAGCTCGCCCAGCGCATCGCGCAGAATACCGCGCTGACCAATTTCGCCATCACCCAGGCGCTGCCCCGCATCGCCGAGATGGATCCGGGCAGCGGCTTCGCGGTCGAAGCGCTGATGGCCTCGATCGCCCAAGCCGATCCGGAGGCAAAGAGCCGGCTCAAGGACTTCCTGGAGAAGCGCGGGCCGAAGGTGACGCGGTCCTGATCTTTTGTCGTCACCGGGCTTGTCCCGGTGACCCCGCTTATGGGGGCACCGTGCCCACCTAAGCGAGATGGCCGGGACATAAGGGCGTTCACGCCCGTCTTTGACGGGCTATGCCCGGCCATGACAATCGAAGTCTTGAGGCAAGGCCGGCCACCGGCGTATTGTTGTCCTCGACAACAAATCATAGCGTCCAGGGACGAGATGCCCGATCCGATCCGCCAGGCCGAGCCGGCTGCCGCGCCCCTGCGTCCCGTGCGCCTCGGGGCGCCCGACGCCGTGGTGGACACGCGCGCCGACGGCACGCTCTACATCCGCACCAGCCGCGCGCTCGGCGCCTACCACGACAAGCTGACCGAGCCTCTCGAAAGATGGGCGGCGGAGACCCCTGACCGCGTGTTCCTCGCGCAACGCGACCCCGAGGGCCGCTGGCGCGAACTCGCCTACGCGCAGGTGCACGCGCAGGTACAGCGCATCGCCGCCGCGCTCTTGCGCCGCGGGCTCTCGCCCGAGCGGCCCATCGCCATCCTGTCCGGCAACGACATCGAGCAGGCGCTGCTCGGCCTCGCCGCGACTTATATCGGTGTCCCCTTCGCGCCGATCTCGCCGGCCTATTCGCTGATGTCGAGCGACTTCGGCAAGCTGCGCGGCATCATGGAGCTGCTCACGCCGGGCCTCGTATTCGCCAATGACGGCATGCCATTCGCGCGCGCGATCTACGCGACCGTGCCGGATGAAGTCGAGCTCGTGGTCACGCGCAATCCGCTGGGCGACCGGCCGGTGACGATGTTCAGCGAACTGCTCGGCGACGAGGACGCAGCCGGCGTCGCCGCCGCGCACGACACCGTCGGGCCGGAGACCATCGCCAAATTTCTCTTCACCTCCGGCTCCACCGGCAATCCCAAGGCGGTCGTCAACACGCACCGCATGCTGTGCGCCAACCAGGCCATGATCGCCGAGGGCTTCGCCTTCGTCACCGACGAGCCGCCGGTGGTGGTGGACTGGCTGCCGTGGAGCCACACCTTCGGCGCCAACCACAACTTCAACATGGTGCTGGTGAACGGCGGCTCGCTCTACATCGACGACGGCAATCCGACGCCGCCGGGCGTGCCGAAGACGGCGCGGAACCTGCGCGAGATCGCGCCGACGATCTATTTCAACGTGCCCAAGGGCTACGAGGCGCTGATCCCGCATTTCCGCGCCGACGAGACGCTGCGCAGGAACTTCTTCAGCCGGCTGAAGGTGCTGTTCTACGCCGGCGCGGGCTTGAACCAGGCGACCCGGGACGCGCTCACCGAGCTCGCGGTCGACACGACCGGCGAGCGCATCGTCTTCCTCACCTCGCTCGGCTCGACCGAGACCGCGCCGGGCGCGCTGTCCTGCACCTGGGATTTCGAAAAGGCCGGCAATATCGGCCTGCCTTATCCCGGCGTCGAGCTGAAGCTGGTGCCGAACGAAGGCAAGCTGGAGGCGCGGCTGCGCGGTCCGCTCATCACGCCCGGCTACTGGCGGCAGGAGCAGCACACGCGCGAGGCCTTCGACGAAGAAGGCTTCTACAAGATCGGCGACGCGTTGAAGTTCGCCGATCCCGACGATCCGCTGAAGGGATTTTTGTTCGACGGCCGCATCGCCGAGGATTTCAAGCTCTCGACCGGCACCTGGGTCAGCGTCGGTCCACTGCGCGGCCGTTTCGTCGAACATTTCGCGCCCTACGTCCGCGACGTGGTGTTCGCCGCGCCCGACCGCGACGAGATCGCGGCGCTGGTGTTTCCGGACATCGAGGCCTGCCGCAAGCTCGCGGGGCTCGGCGCCGACGCGACGCCTGCGGCAATCGTCGAGAATGCGCAGGTGCGCGCCGCCTTCGCCGAGCGATTGACGTCGCTCGCGGCGGAAAGCAAAGGCTCCTCGACGCGCGTGACGCGCGCGCTCCTGATGGTGGAGCCGCCGTCGATGGACAAGAGCGAGGCGACGGACAAGGGCTCGATCAACCAGCGCGCCGTGCTGAAGAACCGCGCGGGGCTGGTCGAAGCGCTCTATGCCGAGCCGCCGCCGGCGGCGGTGATTCTGGCAGAAAAGCCGTGATTTCCGAAGCCGCCCGCAACTTCGCCGCCGCGCCCGTGCGATCCGTCAAGCTCGGGCTGCGCGACGTCACGCTCGAGCGGCGCGCCGACGGCACGCTCCTCATGCGCGCGCCGGAGCCGCTGGGGCCCTACCCGCGCAAGATCACCGAGCGGCTGGAATACTGGGCCAAGGCCGCGCCCGACCGCGTTTTCATGGCGCAGCGCGATGCATCCGGCGGCTGGCGCAGCGTCACCTACGCGCAGGCGCTGCGGGAAGCGCGCGCCATCGGCCAGGCGCTGCTCGCCCGCAAGCTCTCGCCCGAGCGGCCGATCGCCATCCTGTCCGGCAACGACATCGAGCACGCGCTCATCGCGCTCGGCGCGCTCTATGTCGGCGTGCCCTATGCGCCGATCTCGCCCGCCTATTCGCTGGTGTCGCAGGACTTCGCCCGCCTGCGCGCGATCTTCGAGCTGATCACGCCGGGTCTCGTCTTCGCCGCCGACGGCGAGACCTATGCGCGCGCGATCGAGGCCGTGGTGCCGAAGGACGTCGAGGTCGTCGTCGCGCGCAGGCCGATCGCCGGGCGGACCACGGCTTTCGCCGACCTGCGCGCCGAGCCCGGCGCGGCGGTAGACGCCGCGCACGACGCCGTCGGTCCCGACACCGTCGCCAAGTTTCTCTTTACCTCCGGCTCGACCGGCACGCCGAAATGCGTGATCAACACGCAGCGCATGTGGTGCGCCAACCAGGTCATGCTGCGGCAGGCTCTTCGCTACTTCCAGGACGAGCCGCCGATCGTGCTCGACTGGGCGCCCTGGCACCACACCGCCGGCGGCAATCACGACGTCGGCCTCGTGCTCTACAACGGCGGCACCTTCTACATCGACGAAGGCAAGCCGATGCCCGGTGCGATCGAGGAGACGGTGCGCAATCTGCGCGAAATCGCCTCGACCTGGTACTTCACGGTGCCGAAGGGCTACGAGGCATTGCTGCCGCATCTGCGCGCCGACGCCGACCTGCGCCGCACCTTCTTCAGCCGCGTGAAGGTGCTGTGGTTCGCCGGCGCCGGCATCGCCCAGCACGTGTTCGACGAGATCAACGCGCTGGCGGTCGAGACCTGCGGCGAGCAGATCCCGTTCCTCACCGGCTTCGGCTCGACCGAGACGGCGCCGTTTGCACTCGCCCGCACTTTCCCGCACGCCAATGCTGCCAACATGGGCCTGCCTGGCCACGGCATGGAGCTCAAGCTCGTACCGTTCGAAGGCAAGCTCGAGGCGCGCGTGCGCGGCCCCAACATCACGCCCGGCTACTGGCGGCAGCCGGACTTCACCGCCGCCGCCTTCGACGAGGAAGGGTTCTACCGGCTCGGCGACTGCTTCAAGTTTGCCGAT
Source organism: Pseudolabrys sp. (assembly GCA_046292265.1). GTDB lineage: Bacteria > Pseudomonadota > Alphaproteobacteria > Rhizobiales > Xanthobacteraceae > Pseudolabrys. The sequence continues at coordinate 233,557 of JBKBRE010000002.1, forward strand.
CCGCACGACCCGAAGCAGGGCCTCTTGTTCGACGGGCGCATTGCCGAGGACTTCAAGCTCTCCACCGGCACCTGGGTGAGCGTCGGACCGCTGCGCGCGCAATTCGTCAACGCCTTCGCGCCCTATGTGCGCGACGTCGTCTTCGCCGGGCTCGACCGCGATGAGATCACCGCGCTGGTGTTCCCCGACGTCGAGGCCTGCCGCAAGCTTTGCCCCGGCCGCGCGCCCGGCACGCCGGCTGCGGAGATCGTCGAGCACTACGACGTGCGGCAGCATTTCGCCAAGGTGCTGTCGGCCATGGCGCGCGCATCCACCGGATCGTCCAACAAGATCGCGCGCATCGTGCTGCTGACCGAGCCGCCGTCGATGGACAAGGGCGAGATGACCGACAAGGGTTCGATCAACCAGCGCGCGGTGCTGAAGAACCGCGCCGCGCTGGTCGAGGAGCTGTACGCCGACGAAGAGTCGGTGCGTGTGATACGGATCGAGGAGTAAGCCGTGAGCGAAAAAACCGCTGGCGTCGGGGCGACTTTTGAGGATGCCTGGCTGATCGATGGCGCGCGCACGCCATTCGCCGACTACAACGGCCCGCTGGCCCAGGTGTCGCCGATCGATCTCGGCATCAAGACCGCGCGCGAGGCGTTCAGGAAGACCGGCGCCTCGCCCGGTGACGTCGGCACCGTGATCGCCGGCAACATGGCTCAGGCGAGCTTCGACGCCTACATGCTGCCGCGCCACATCGGCCTCTACGCCGGCGTGCCGACCGAGACGCCCGCGCACATGGTGCAGCGCGTCTGCGGCACCGGCATCGAAGTGCTGTCGCAGGCCGCCGACGCCACCTCGCTCGGACGCGCGGAGCTTGCGCTCTGCGTCGGCACCGAAAGCATGAGCCGCAACCCGATCGCGGCCTACACCCACCGCGGCGGCTTCCGCATGGGCCAGGTCGAGTTCAAGGACTTCCTGTGGGAGGCCCTGCTCGACCCCGGCGCCGGCTGCACCATGGGCGACACCGCCGAGAACCTGGCGCGGCAGTACCAGATCACGCGGCCGGAAGTGGACGCCTTCGCCGCGCGCTCCTTCGACCGCGCGGTGAAGGCGCAGCAAAGCGGTTTTCTCGCCGGCGAGATCGCGCCGGTGGCGAGCGAGAAGTTCGAAATCGAGGGCCTCAAGACGCGCGGCATCCGCGTCAGGGACGAGGTGACCGCCGACACGCATGTGCGGCCCTCGCCGCTGGAGGCGCTCGCCAAGATCAAGCCGGCCTTCGGCGGCGTGCAGACCGGCGGCAATTCATCGGCGATCGTCGACGGCGCCGCCGCCGCTCTGGTCGGCAGCAAGGCCTATGCGAAAAAGCTCGGCCGCGCGCCGCTCGCCCGCATCCTGGCGAGCGCGGCCGTCGGCGTGCCGCCCGAGATCATGGGCATCGGTCCGGTGCCGGCGATCAAGGCGGTGCTGGCGCGCGCCGGCCTCACGCTCGACGACATCGACCGCTTCGAGATCAACGAAGCCTTCGGCGCGCAGGTGATGGCCTGCGCCCGCGCGCTCGACATGGACGAGGGCAAGCTAAACGTGAACGGCGGCGCGATCGCCATCGGCCATCCGCTCGGGGCCACCGGCATCCGCCTGGCGCTGACGCTCGCGCGCGAGCTCAAGCGCGGCGGTTTGCGGTATGGTATCGCATCCGCCTGCATCGGCGGCGGCCAGGGCATCGCCCTGCTGATCGAGAACACGGAAGCGACTTGATACAAAAGCCGCGCGTCCCCGCGGAAGCGGGGACCCAGTCGTGCCGTCCGACTGGATTCCCGCCGCAAGTCGGCTATAGCGCGACTTGCGCACGATGAGTGGCAGACATCGGGTAAACCCGATGTCTGCGCACGGGAATGAACGGAGTGTAGGGCCAAGGAGAACGCCGATTATGGAGATCAACGGACATTCGGCCATCGTCACTGGCGGCGCGTCGGGACTCGGGGCCGCCACGGCCCGCGCGCTCGGCGCGGCCGGCGCCAAGGTCGCGATCCTCGACGTCAACGAGAAGGCCGCCGCCGAGGTGGCCGAAAGCATCAAGGGCGTCGCCATCGCCTGCGACGTGGCTGACAGCGCGTCCGGCGAAGCGGCGCTGAAAAAGGCCGCCCAGGCCGTCGGCACACCGCGCATCCTGGTGAATTGCGCCGGCGTCGGCCCCGCCAAGCGCATCGTCGGCAAGGACGGCCCGATGCCGCTCGCCGACTACGAGCGCGTCATCCGCATCAACCTGATCGGCACCTTCAACATGATGCGGCTCGCCGCCGCCGCCATGCAGCAACTCGCACCGATGGCCGACGGCGAGCGCGGCGTGATCGTGTCCACCGCCTCGGTCGCCGCCTTCGAAGGCCAGATCGGGCAGGCCGCCTATTCCTCGTCGAAAGGCGGCGTCGCGGCACTGACGCTGCCGGCCGCGCGCGAGTTCGCGCAGTTCGGCATCCGCGTGCTGGCGATCGCGCCGGGCATCTTCGCCACGCCCATGCTGAAGGCGCTGCCGCAGGAAGCGCAGGATTCGCTCGGCGCCTCGGTGCCGTTCCCCAAGCGTCTTGGCGAGCCGCGCGAGTTCGCCGCGCTGGTGCTGCACTGCGTGCACAACGGCTATCTCAACGGCGAGGTCATCCGGCTCGACGGCGCGCTACGCATGGCGCCACGTTGAGGGATAAACCGTCGGCATTGCCACAAGCTCCGCTCATTCCCGCGCAAGCGGGAATCCAGGAGCGCCAATCGAAAGACTGCGTTATATCGCTGTGGGTCCCCCCTTGCGCAGGGACGGGCGGAGAAGAAAGAGCGGCGACGTGATCGGCTACACCAAAACCCGCAGCGTGCGCATCGAATGGGGCGACTGCGATCCCGCCGGGATCATCTTCTACCCACGCTACTTCGAGATTTTCGATGCCTCGACCGCGCACCTGTTCGAAGCCGCGCTCGGCATGACCAAGTTCGAGATGTTCAAGAAGCTGGAGTTCGCCGGTTGGCCGCTGGTGCGCACGCAGGCGCGCTTCCTCAAGCCCACGCGCTTCGGCGACGACGTGGTCGTCGCCTCGACCGTCACCTTCGGCCGCGCCAGCTTCGACGTGACGCACCGCCTGACCCTGAACGGCGAGCTGTGCGCCGAATGCAACGAGAAGCGCGTGTGGACCGTGCGCGACACGGAAGGCCGGCTCATGTCGCATCCGCTGCCGGCGGAGGTATTGGCGAAGTTTCAGCAGGCCCCGTCATCCTGAGGTGCGGGGCGACGACATTGCCGATCCTCGAAGGATGACGGCCCTATTCGATCTCCGCCGCGATCCGCTTGAGGATGGCGAGGAACTTCTGTCGGTCGCGCGCCCCGATGACGCGGTCGAGATTGCGCTCGTGTTTCCGCGCGCACCGCATCATCTGGCTCAGCGTCTTGCGGCCTTCCGGCGTCAGGTTCAGGCGGTAGGCCCGCCGGTCGTTGACGGTGCGCTTGCGCTCGATGAGGCCGCGCCGCACCAGACCCTCGATGACCGGCGTCAGGCTGGACTTGTCGCGACCGGCCGCGAGCGACAGCTCGGTCTGGCTGATGCCCGGATTGCGCGCGATCAGGGTCAAGGTGGCGAAACGGCCCGGACTCTCGCCGATCTCCTGCGACAGGCGGGAGAAGGCCTGAAAGGTCGCCTCCTGCGCCATGCGCAGGTTGAAGCCGATCCAGGTCGCGAGGGGGCCGAAATTGACCGATTTGGCGGCCTCGCCGTTCTTGCCGCGACGAGCGACCCTCTTGCCATTGCTTCCACGCACCGCGATCATCCTCTCCGGGTGGGCAAGCTCCGCCGCCCCACCGTTCCGATTTAGTTGGGTTTCAAACTATCACTTTACAAGTCGCGTTACATTCGGCTGAATGAGGGAAAAGTTGGCAATGCAACCAACCCCAACCGAGGGAGGAAATCCATGAAAGCCCGTTTTTCGGGATATGTCTACGCTGCCGTCCTGGCGACCGCGCTCGCGGCCACCAATGGGGCGCTCGCTCAGGACAAGACGTTCGAGCTCAAGCTCTCGCACTGGGTGCCGCCGTCGCACCCGCTTCAGAAAGCGCTCGAGCAATGGGGCGCCTCGGTCGAGAAGGATTCCGGCGGCACCATCAAGTACAAGGTCTATCCCTCGCAGCAGCTCGGCAAGGCGTTCGACCACTACGACATGGCGCGCGACGGCATCGCCGACCTGACCTACATCAACCCCGGCTACCAGCCGGGCCGCTTCCCGATCATCGGCGCCGGCGAACTGCCGTTCCTGATGTCGAACGCCAGGGGCGGCTCTCAGGCGATCGACGCCTGGTACCGCAAGTACGCCGACAAGGAGATGAAGGACGTCAAGTTCTGCCTGGCCTTCGTGCACGATCCGGGCACCTTCCACGCCAAGGCCAAGAAGATCATGGTGCCGGGCGACATCAAGGGCATGAAGATCCGTCCCGCCCACGCCACCATGGCAACCTTCGTCACCCAGCTCGGCGGTACGAACGTCCAGTCGAGCGCGCCGGAAGTGCGCGACATCCTTGAGAAGGGCGTGGCCGACGCGGTCACCTTCCCCTGGGGCTCGATCCCGCTGTTCGGCATCGACAAGGTGACCAAGTACCACATGGAGGTGCCGCTCTACGCGACCACCTTCGCCTTCGTCTTCAACAAGGACAAATACAACCAGATGTCCGCGGCGCAGAAGAAGGTGATCGACAACCACTGCACCAACGAATGGTCGCTGAAGGTTGCCGGCCCGTGGGCCGACTTCGAGCACAACGGCGTCGCCAAGCTGAAGGCCGATTCGGCGCATGAGGTCTATCCGATCTCGCCGGCGCAGCTTGCCGAATGGCGCAAGGCGGCCGAGCCGCTGCAGAAGACCTGGGCCGGCAACGTGCAGAAGGCCGGCGGCAATCCCGACGCCATCATGAAGGAGCTGAAGGACCAGCTCGCGAAGCACAAAGCGGCCTATTGATGGCTGGCGCAAGGGGACGGAGTCCCGTTGATCGGTTCATCAACCTGATCGAAGTGACGGCGGCGGGCTTTCTCGCCGTCGTCACCTTGCTGACGTTCGTATCCGTCATCCTGCGCTACTTCTTCTCCTGGGCCATCCCGGATTCCTACGACTTCACGCGGCTGCTGCTCGGCATCCTGATCTTCTGGGGCATCGCGGTCGCGAGCTATCGCGGCGACCACATCACCGTCGACCTGCTGTGGAGCGCGGCGCCGCCTTGGGCGCAGCGCGCGATGGACGTATTCTCGGCGCTGGTCACGCTCGTCGCGATGGCGACGTTCACCTGGATGTTCGCGGTGAAGGTGATCGGCACCCGCGCCGACAATGTCGGGACGTACGACCTGCGCCAGCCGGTCTGGATCTATTATCTCGTGGCCTGGCTGGGGCTGGGGGCCGCCGTGGCGCTGCTGGTGACGCGCACGGCGCGGCTCGTGCTGACGCCCGAGAAGCTCGCGCCGTCGCACGAGACAGCCTCGCTCGAGTAGCCGACCATGAGTACCGACCTCGTCGCCGCCATCGGATTTGTGTCGCTTTTCCTGCTGATGATGCTGCGGGTCCCGGTCGGCATCGCGATGGGCTCGGTCGGGGTGCTCGGCTTCGGCTACCTGATCGGCGATATCGGGCCGGCGCTGAAGCTGTTGGCGCAATCCCCGATCCGCACCGCGACCGACGCGGAATTCGCGGTCATTCCGTTGTTCCTGCTGATGGGGGCCTTCGCCTCCGCCTCCGGCATGAGCCGCGAGTTATTCCGCGCCTCCAACACCTTCCTCGGCCACTTCCGCGGCGGGCTCGGCATCGCCACCATCGCGGCCTGCGGCGGCTTCGCCGCGATCTGCGGCTCCTCGGTCGCCACCGCCGCCACCTTCTCCAAGGTCGCCTACCCGGAGATGCGCCAGCACGGCTACCCGCAGAGCTTCGCCACCGGCGTGATCGCTGCCGGCGGCTCGCTTGGCATCATGATCCCGCCCTCCACCGTGTTCGCCGTCTACGGCCTCATCACCGAGCAGGATATCGGCAAGCTGTTCATCGCCGGCGTCGTCCCCGGCATGCTCGCCGTGGGCATGTACATCATCACCATCAACATCATCGCCTATCTCCGCCCCAATTTCCTGCCTGCCACGCCGCGGCACAGCTGGAGCGAGCGGCTGGAGTCGCTGCGCGACATCTGGGCGGTCGTGCTGCTGTTCATCTTCATCATCGGCGGCCTCTACGCCGGCATGTTCACCGCCACCGAAGCCGCCGGCATGGGCGCCGCAGGCGCCTTCATCATCGCGGTGCTGCGGCGCAAGCTCTCGCACGCGGACTTCTGGCGCGGCCTCATCGAGTCGCTGCGCACCACCGCGGCGGTGTTCACCATCCTGATCGGGGCGCTGATCTTCGGCTACTTCCTCACCATCACGCAGACCCCGCAGAAGCTCACCGAGTTCCTGACCGGACTGGGCATCGGCCCCTACGGCGTGCTGGTCCTGATCATGCTGATGTACCTGGTGCTCGGCTGCATCATGGACGCCATGGCCATGATCATCCTCACAATCCCGATCATCTTCCCGGTGATCAAGGCGCTCGGCTTCGACCCAATCTGGTTCGGCGTGATCATCGTGATGACGGTCGAGCTCGGGCTGATGCACCCGCCGGTGGGCATGAACGTGTTCGTGATCAAGAGCGTGATCAAGGACGTCAAGCTCTCGACCATATTCTACGGCGTCATGCCCTTCGTGCTGACCGATATCCTGCGGTTGGCGATCCTGATCGCGTTCCCGATCCTGGCGACCTGGCTACCCTCGCATATGTAACCTTTCGCCTCATTCCCTCTTGCGTCAAAGTAAGATAGTTGAGCGTCAAACTGTCCAGGTAAAGGTTTTACGGTGTATACGGCGGGTACGGCTTTTCTCGAGGCGCTGAAGGAGGCCGGCGTCTCCTATATCTTCGCCAATCTCGGCAGCGACCACCCGGCGATCGTCGAGTCGGTCGCCGAAGGCAAGGCGAGCGGGCGCGGCTTTCCCGCCATGCTCACCTGTCCGAACGAGATGGTGGCGCTGAGCGCCGCGCACGGCTACGCGCAGGTGAGCGGGCGGCCGCAGGCCGTCATCGTGCACGTCGAGTGCGGCACGCAGGCGCTCGGCGGCGCCGTGCACAACGCGCTGCGCGGCCGCGTGCCGGTGCTGATCTTCGCCGGCGCCACGCCCTACACGCAGGAAGGCGAGCTCAAGGGTTCGCGCAACGAATGGATCCAATGGATCCAGGACATCGCCGACCAGCGCGGCATCATGCGCAATTACGTGAAGTTCGACTACGAGTTCCGTACCGGCCGCAACATCAAGCAGGTCGTGCACCGCGCCATGCAACTCGCCAAGAGCGACCCGCAGGGCCCGGTCTATCTGGTGGGCGCGCGCGAGGTGATGGAGGAAGAGGTCCAGCCGGTGGCCATCGACACGGGCGAATGGCCGGCGATCGCGCCGCTGCCGCTGCGCGGAGAGGACGCCGCGACAATCGCCAGGGCGCTCGCCGGCGCCAGGCGCCCGCTGGTCGTCACCAGCTATGTCGGGCGCAATCCGGCCGCGGTCGCCGAGCTGACCCGGCTGTGCCGGCGCACGGGCACGGCGGTGCTCGAGCAATCCCCCACCTGCATGAATTTCTCGCCGGACGAGCCACTCTACATGGGCAACCGTTGGAGCGAGCCGCATCAGGAGCCGGTGCTCGGCGAAGCCGACGTCGTGCTGGTCCTCGACAGCGACGCGCCCTGGGTGCCTTCGGTGTCGAAGCCGAGCGAAAAGGCAGACGTCTTCCATATCGACGTCGATCCGCTCAAGCAGGACATCCCGCTCTGGTACATCAAGGCGCGGCACGTCTTCCAAGCCGACGCCGCCACCGCGCTCAAGCAGATCAACGCCGCGCTCGACGGCGTCACGCTCGACGCCAAGGCCGTGCAGGAACGCACGGCGCACTACGGCAAGCTGCACGACAAACTTGCCGCGGAGCTGCGCAAGCGCGAGCAGGGCCGTGGCATCCTCACGCCGGAGTCTTTCACGGCCTGCCTGCGCAAGCACGTCGACGACAGCACCATCGTGCTGAGCGAGACCATCACCAACTATCCTACCATCGCCAACCATCTGCGGCCGTCGCGGCCCGGCAGCTTCTTCCTGAGCGGCGGGTCCTCGCTCGGCTGGAACGGCGGCGCGGCCATCGGCGCCAAGCTCGCCGCACCGGACAAGACCGTGATCAGCGTCTGCGGCGACGGCTCCTACATGTTCTCGGTGCCCTCATCGGTGCATTGGATGGCGCGCCGCTACGAGACGCCGTTCCTGCAGGTCGTCTACAACAACGGCGGCTGGCGCTCGCCTAAGATGTCGGTCCTGGCCGTCCATCCGGAGGGCTATGCCAGCCGCGCCAACTCCATCGGCGTGGAATTCGACCCGGCGCCCGATCATTCCGCGATCGCCGCAGCGGCCGGGGGCGCCTATGCCCGGAAGATCGCGTGCCTGGAAGAGGTCGAGAGCGCCCTCGCCGACGCAATGCGCGTCGTGCGCGAGGAGAAGCGCTGCGCCGTGCTCGACGTGAAGATGCCGCATCTTTGAACTGAGCTAGGGCCGCAAGGCCGATCGTCTTCGCGATGCAAAAAGGGAGGGTGACATGAACGTAGCACTTCTGATCAACGGCGCCGATGTGCAGGCGCGCGGCAATGCGACTTTCGAGCGCAAGGACCCCGTCACCGGGCAGGTGGCGAGCACGGCCGCGGCAGCGGGCGTCGAGGACGTCAACGCCGCCTGTGAGGCGGCCGCCGCCGCATTTCCGGCCTGGTCGGAAATGGGCCCGAACGACCGCCGCAAGATCCTGCTGAAGGCGGCCGATCTGCTGGAAGCGAAGACGCCGGACTTCATCAAGCTGGTGACCGAAGAAACCGGCGGCACCGGCCCCTGGGGCGGCTTCAACGTGTATTTCGCCGCCAAGCTGCTGCGCGAGGCGGCCTGCATGACGACGATGATCCACGGCGAGGTCATCCCCTCCGATAAGCCGGGCTGCTTCGCGATGGGCTATCGCCAGCCGGTCGGCGTCTGCGTCGGGATGGCGCCGTGGAACGCGCCGGTCATTCTCGGCATGCGCGCGGTGGCGATGCCGCTGGCCTGCGGCAACACCGTCGTGATGAAGGCCTCGGAAACCTGCCCCGCCACGCACATGCTGATCGGCAAGGTGCTGCAGGAAGCCGGCCTGCCGAAGGGCGTCATCAACGTCGTGACGCATTCGCGCGAGGATGCCCCGAAGGTGGTCGAGGCGCTGATCGCGCACCCCGCGGTGCGCCGCATCAACTTCACCGGCTCCAGCCATGTCGGCCGCATCGTCGCGCAGATCGCGGCGAAGTACCTCAAGCCCGTGCTGCTCGAACTGGGCGGCAAGGCGCCGCTGCTCGTGCTCGATGACGCAAACATCGACGACGCGGTGAATGGCGCGGCCTTCGGCGCCTTCATGCACCAGGGCCAGATCTGCATGTCGACCGAGCGCATCGTCGTCGACAACAAGATCGCCGACGCGTTCGTCAGCAAGCTCGCCGCCAAGGCGAACGCCCTGCCCTACGGCGATCCGCGCGGCAAGGTCGTGCTCGGCTCGCTGGTGAGCGAGCATTCCGCCGACCGCATGGACACCCTGCTCAAGGACGCGCTCGACAAGGGCGCCAAGCTGGTCGCCGGCGGCAAGCGCAACGGCACCATCTGGTCCGCTACGCTGCTCGACCACGTCAACCCGCAGATGAAGATCTATCGGGAAGAGTCGTTCGGCCCGGTGAAGAGCATCATCCGCGTCGACGGCGACGACGAGGCCGTCAGCGTCGCCAACGACACCGAGTACGGGCTGTCCTCGGCGGTGTTCAGCGAGAACATCCAGCGCGCCATGGGCGTGGCCAAGCGCATCCAGGCGGGCATCTGCCACATCAACGGCCCGACCGTGAACGACGAGCCGCAGATGCCGTTCGGCGGCACAAAGGACTCCGGCTACGGCCGCTTCGGCGGCACCGCCGCGATCGCCGAGTTCACCGAACTGCGTTGGATCACCATCGAAAGCCACCAGCACTACCCGTTCTAGGGCGCCAGCGCGCACGACAGGCCCGCCGCGGATGCATGCCGCGGCGGGCCTTTGCTTGTAATGCCCCTGTCCCCTCGGCTAAGACTCCGCACAATAAAAATGGCGTCCGCATGTGGCTCCAGCGGACTTGGCCCCAGGGGTGAAACGCATGTCCGCCGCTCCCACCGCGAAACCGACGATCGCCGCCGAAGCTTTCCTGCGCGCGCTTGCCGACCACGGCGTCGACTACTTTTTCGCCAATCCCGGCACGGACTTTCCGCCCATCGTCGAGGCCTTCAGCCGCGCCCGGAAGACCAATGCCAAGGTTCCCAAGCCCGTGCTGGTGCCGCACGAGAACCTCGCGGTCGCGATGGCGCACGGCGCCTATCTGATGAACGGCCGCCCGCAGGCGGTGATGGTGCACGTCAACGTCGGCACCGCCAACACGATCAACAACCTCACCAACCTTTCACGCGACCGCGTGCCGCTGATCCTCGCCGCCGGGCGCACGCCGATCACGGAGAAGGGCGCGTTCGGCTCGCGCTCGCGTCCGATCCACTGGGCGCAGGAGATGTTCGACCAGGCCGGCATGGTGCGCGAGCTGGTGAAGTGGGATTACGAATTGCGCATGCCCGGCCAGGTGGGCGACGTGGTCGCACGCTCGGTCGAGGTCGCGATGGCGCACCCGCGCGGGCCGGTCTACCTCGTGCTGCCGCGCGAGCCGCTGTCGGCGCCGATGCCGGAACCGGTCGGACCGTCCAAGCCGCGCCCGCAGGCGGCGCCGGCCCATGCCGATCCGCGCGCCATCGCGCAACTGACGGAATGGATTGCCGGCGCCGAGCGGCCTTTGCTCATCGTCTCGACATTGCCCGGCGATGCAGTCGCGCCGCTCGCGCAATTGGCGGAACGCTGCGCCATCCCGGTGGTCGTGCAGAACCCGCGCAGCGTCTGTCTGCCGTCCAGCCATCCGATGCATTTCGGCTACGAGCCGGGCGCGCTGCTGGCCGACGCCGACCTCGTCATCGCCATCGATTGCGATGCGCCCTGGATCCCGAGCCTGCAGCATCCGCCGGCCGGCGCACACGTCGTGCATATCGGCGAGGACCCCTTCTTCGTGCGCTATCCGATGCGCACCTTCCCGAGCGATCTCGCGGTTCAGGCCGGCACCGTCAATACGCTGCAGGCGCTCAACACTGCGCTCGAACACCGCCTGCAGATGGCGGAGGCGCGCATCGCCGCCCGCCGCGCGCGGCTCACCGAGCGCATGCGCACGCGCCGCGCCCAGCTCGCCAAGGATTCCGCTCCGGGCGCGACCATCTCGCCCGAGTATTTGTCGCACTGCATCGGCGAAGCAGTCGGCCCCGACGCGGTGATCTTCAACGAGTATTCGCTGCGCGCCGCGCACGTGCAGCGCGAGACGCCGGATACGCTGTTCGCGCTCGGTCCCGCCGGTGGTCTCGGCTGGGGCTTCGGCGCCGCGCTCGGCGCAAAGCTGGCGGCGCCCGACAAGTTCATCGTCGCCACCCTCGGCGACGGCGCCTACATGTTCTCCAATCCGATGGTCGGCCATTGGGTGTCGAGCAAGAACAACCTGCCGATCCTCACGGTTCTGTTCAACAACAGCCGCTACGGCGCGGTACGCAACGCCACGATGTCAATGTTCAAGGACGGGGCGGCCGGCGAAGAGGAAGGCCGCATGCTCGCCGACCTGGATCCGGCGCCGCCTTACGACGAGATGGCGCGCGCGCAGGGCGCGCATGCCGAGCGCGTCGAGAAGCCCGCCGACCTGCCGGAAGCGCTGGCGCGCGCGCGCAACGCCGTGCTGATCGACCGCAAGCAGGCGCTGCTCAACGTCATCACGCCCTACTAGCCGACAAGAAAAACCACGGAGAAGTCCATGCGTATCGACGCCTATACACACTTCATGCCGAGCCGGATGTTCAAGCTGCTGGTCGACAGCGGCTACCCGGACATCGGCAAGCGCATGCGCGAGGTGCCGTGCATCCACGATCTCGACGAGCGCCGGCGCGTCGTCGACATGTTCAAGGACTATGCGCAGATCCTCTCGTACCCGATGCCGCCGCTGGAAGCCTTCACCAAGGGCGACGGCGTCAAGGCGAACGATTGCGCCATGCTGATCAACGACGAGTTCGTCGAGATCTGCGGCAAGCACCCCGACCATTTCCCCGGCTGGGTCGCGCAGATTGCGCTGAACGCGCCGGACGCCGGCGTCGGCGAGGCGCAGCGCGCGATCAAGGCGGGCGCGCTCGGCGTGCAGATCTACACCAACATCGCCGGCAAGCCGCTCGACGATCCGGCCTTCGAGCCGTTCTTCGCCGCCATGGAGAAGCTCGACAAGCCGATCTGGCTGCATCCGGCGCGCAACGCCGGCTTCGCCGACTACGCGTCGGAGAAAAAGTCGCGCTTCGAGATCTGGTGGGCCTTCGGCTGGTCCTACGAGACGGCGGCGGCGATGGCCCGGCTGGTGTTCTCGCGGCTGATGGACAAGTACCCGAACCTGAAGATCATCACCCACCACTTCGGCGGCATCGTGCCGATGCTGGAAGGCCGCATCGGCCCGGGCTGGGACCAGCTCGGCGCGCGCACCTCGGACGAGGACCTCACGGTGCTGCTCAAGCAGCTCAAGCGACGCCCGCTCGACTACTTCAAGCACGCGTTCTACGCCGACACCGCCACCTTCTCCGCCAAGCCGGCAATGGACCTGGGGTTCGCGTTCTACGATCTCGACAAGATCGTGTTCGCCTCCGACTGCCCGTTCGATCCCGAGAAGGGCACGATGTACACGCGCGACACTCTGCGCTTCATCGAGGAACGCGACATGCCCAAGGCCGACAAGGACAAGGTCTGGCACGGCAATCTCGAGCGTATCTGCGGCGTGACGTTCAAGAAGTGATCTTGCTTCACCTCTCCCCGCACTGCGGGGAGAGGCCGGACCGCCACAAGCGCGTTTACGCGCGTCTTCGACGCGCTATGGCGGTCCGGTGAGAGCCGTGCACAGCCCCTCACCCGGCTCGCGCCTTTAGCGGCACTCGCCACCCTCTCCCCGTAAAGAACGGGGAGAGGGAAGTCCGCGCGTGGCAGCGACGAAATCGATCTGCTACGCTTCCGCCCTATGGCGCTGACCAACGCAATCGGCCTCGAAGAGCCCGACGAAACGCCGCCTCCGCCGGCCCCGGCCGAGACGGGCGGCGGCGTGACGCCCGTCATGGCGCAGTACGTGGAGATCAAGGCCGCCAATCCGGATTGCCTGCTGTTCTACCGGATGGGCGATTTCTACGAGCTGTTCTTCGAGGACGCCGAGGTGGCCTCGCGCGCGCTCGGCATCGTGCTGACCAAGCGCGGCAAGCACTACGGCCAGGACATCCCGATGTGCGGGGTGCCGATCCACCGCGCCGACGAGTACCTGCATCGGCTGATCGCGCTCGGCCACCGCGTGGCGGTCTGCGAGCAGCTCGAGGATCCGGCGGAGGCCCGGAAGCGCGGCTCCAAGAGCGTAGTGCGGCGCGACGTGGTGCGGCTGGTCACGCCCGGCACACTCACCGAAGACACGCTGCTCGACGCCAGGCGCAACAACTACCTGCTGGCGGTCGCGCGCGCGCGCCTCTCTTCCGTCGGCGAGGAGGCGCGCTTCGCGCTCGCCTGGATCGACATCTCCACCGGCGAATTCCGCCTGACCGAATGCGACCGCCTCGCGCTCGCCGCCGAGATCGCGCGGCTGGAGCCGGGCGAGATCATCGTCTCCGACGCGCTCTACGCCGACGCCGACCTCGTGCCTTACTGGCGCACGCTGCCGGCGGTGACGCCGCTCACCCGCGACGTGTTCGAGTCGGCGACTGCCGAGCGGCGGCTGACCTCCTTCTTCAAGGTCGCGACCAGCGAAGCCTTCGGCGCTCTGACCCGGCTGGAGCTGACGGCCGCCGCGGCCTGCGTCAGCTACGTCGAGCGCACCCAACTCGGCCAGCGGCCGCCGCTGTCGCCGCCGTCGCGCGAGAGCGCCGGCGCGACCATGGCGATCGACCAGGCCACGCGCGGCAACCTCGAACTCGTGCGTACGCTGTCGGGCGAACGGCGCGGCTCGCTGCTCGACGCCATCGACCGCACGGTCACCTCGGCCGGCTCGCGCCTCTTGGCGCAACGGCTCTCCGCGCCGCTCACCGATCCGGCGGCCATCGCGCGCCGGCTCGACGCGGTCGGCGCTTTCGTCACCGACGTCGCCGCGCGCGCCGACACCCGCTCGCGCCTGCAGGCGGCGCCCGACATCGCCCGTTCGCTCGCCCGCCTCGCACTCGGCCGCGGCGGCCCGCGCGACCTCGCCGCCATCCGCGACGGTATGCTGGCGGCGGCCGACCTCGCCCGCGCGCTGGGCACGCTCAAGGACACGCCGGCCGAAGTCGCGGACGCGCTGGAGCGGTGCCGCCGGCCGGACGGCATGCTCGCCGCCGAGCTTGCGGCCGCGCTCGCCGCCGAGCTGCCACTCATCAAGCGCGACGGCGGCTTCGTGCGCGAGGGCTACGACGCAACGCTCGACGAGACGCGCGCCTTGCGCGACGAATCCCGCCGCGTGATCGCCGCGCTGCAGGCTCGCTACGCCGACGAGACCGGCGTGAAGGCGCTGAAGATCCGCCACAACAACGTGCTCGGCTATTTCGTCGAGGTCACCGCCCAGCACGGCGACAGACTGATGGCGCCGCCGCTCAACGCCACTTTCATCCACCGTCAGACGCTGGCCGGCCAGGTGCGCTTCACCACCACCGAACTGGGCGAGCTGGAAGCCAAGATCGCCAGCGCGGCCGAGCGCGCGCTCGGGCTCGAGCTGGATATCTTCGAGCGGCTCACCGCCGCGGTCATCGCCGAGAGTGCCGCACTGAAGGACTGCGCGGAGTCGCTCGCCGCCCTCGATGTCGCCGGCGCGCTCGCCCAGCTTGCCGCCGAGCGCGACTATGCGCGGCCGCAGGTCGATGACAGCCATGACTTCGACATCGAAGCCGGCCGCCATCCCGTCGTCGAGCAGGCGCTGGCGCGCGACGGCACCCCTTTCGTCGCCAACGACTGCGACCTGTCGCCGCCTGAGGAGGCGGAGGCCGGCCGCATCTGGCTGATCACCGGCCCCAACATGGCCGGCAAATCCACCTTCCTGCGGCAGAACGCGCTGATCGCCATCCTGGCGCAGATGGGCTCGTTCGTGCCGGCGAAGGCCGCGCATATCGGTGTGGTCGACCGGCTGTTCTCGCGCGTCGGCGCGGCCGACGATCTCGCGCGCGGCCGCTCGACCTTCATGGTCGAAATGGTGGAGACCGCCGCCATCCTCAACCAGGCGGGCGAGCGCGCGCTGGTCATCCTCGACGAGATCGGCCGCGGCACCGCCACCTTCGACGGCCTGTCGATCGCCTGGGCGACCGTCGAGCACCTGCACGACATCAACAAGTGCCGCGCGCTGTTCGCCACGCATTTCCACGAGCTCACCGCGCTCGCCGCGCGGCTCGCCCGCCTGCACAACGCGACGGTGAAGGTGAAGGAGTGGAAGGGCGAGGTTGTGTTCCTGCACGAAGTCGCCGCCGGCGCGGCCGACCGCTCCTACGGTATCCAGGTGGCCAAGCTCGCCGGCCTGCCGGCAAGCGTGATCGAGCGCGCCAAGGTGGTGCTGGCCAAGCTCGAGCAGGAAGACCGCGCGGCGCCCAAATCCTTCAAAGACTTGGGCTTCGAGGACCTGCCGCTGTTCGCCGCACCCTACAAGGCCTCGCATGAGAGAGAGGATCGGGCTTACGATCTCGTGCTCGATGCGATCGCCGCGCTCAATCCCGACGATATGTCGCCGCGTGAAGCCATGGACGCGCTCTACGCGCTGAAGGCGAAACTGGTGGAAATGGAAAAGAAGCAGTCATGAACGTCGCCGACAGAAAGAATGCCACGGCCGAAGCCGATGCGCTCAAGTGGCTCGCCCAGTTCGAAAGCGCGCTGAAGGCGCAAGACGCCGCCGCCGCAGCGCGGCTCTTTTTGGCGGACGGCCTGTGGCGAGACCTGGTCTCCTTCACCTGGAACATCCAGACCATGAGCGGCCGGTCCGCGATCGAAGCCACGCTGCGCGAGACGATGGCCCGCACGCGGGCGGCGAATTTCCACGTTCCGGCCGCGCGCACGCCGCCGCGCTGGGTGATGCGCGCGGGTACCGACACGCTCGAGGTGCTTTTCGACTTCCAGACCGCCGTCGGCAACGGCGCCGGCGTGCTCAGGCTCGTACCCGACCCGGCGGCGCCGTCGCGGCTCGCCGCCTGGACGCTGACGACCACGCTGGAGGAAGTCCGCGGCCACGAGGAGCTGTTCCGGCGGCGCGACAAGCACGACCCGCACGGCACGCGCGACTTCGGCGGCGAGAACTGGCTCGACCGGCGCAACAAGGCGCGCGCCTATGCCGACCGCGATCCCACGGTGCTGGTGGTCGGCGGCGGTCAGGCCGGCCTCGGCATCGCCGCGCGGCTCACCCAATTGGGCATCGACACGCTGATCGTCGACAAGCACGCGCGCGTCGGCGACAACTGGCGCACGCGCTATCACTCGCTGACGCTGCACAACGAGATGCACGTCAACCACCTGCCCTATCTGCCGTTTCCGCCCACATTCCCGACCTACCTTCCGAAGGACAAACTCGCCAACTGGTTCGAGTTCTACGTCGACGCGATGGAGCTGAACTTCTGGACCGGCACCGCGCTGGTCAAAGGCGGCTATGACGCCGCGCGCAAGCGCTGGAACGTCACGCTGCGCAGGGCGGACGGCAGCGAGCGCGTGATGCACCCGCGCCATCTCATCTTCGCCACCGGCGTGAGCAGCATCCCGTTCACGCCCGATCTGCCCGGCCTGAAGGACTTCCGCGGCAAGGTCGTCCATTCGGGCGATTTCGCCGAGCCGGAGAAATGGCGGGGCCGCAAGGCGCTGGTGCTCGGCACCGGCACCAGCGGCCACGACGTCGCGATGGAACTGCAGGCGCACGGCGCCGACGTCACCATGATCCAGCGCAGCAAGACCTACGTGGTGAGCCTGAAGGAGGCGCAGAGCGTCTACGCCATCTACCTGGAAGGCATCCCGTTCGAGGATTGCGACCTGCTCGCCACCTCGTTTCCCTATCCGGTGCTGCAGCGCTCCTACCAGATCTCCACCGCCAAGGGGCGCGAGGTGGACAAGGCGCTGCTCGACGCGCTCGAGAAGGCCGGCTTCCGCCTGCATTTCGGCGAGGACGAGACGGGCTTCCAGATGATGTATCTGCGCCGCGGCGGCGGTTACTACTTCAACGTCGGCGGCTCGGAATTGATCATTGCCGGCAAGATCGGGCTTACCCAGTTCGCCGACATCGACCGGTTCGTCGCCGGCGGCGTGCGCATGAAGGACGGGGGCGAGAAGCCGGCCGAGCTGCTGGTGATGGCGACCGGCTATCAGAGCCAGCAGGAGACGGTGCGGCTCTATCTCGGAGACGACATCGCCGAGCGCGTCGGACCGGTCTGGGGCTTCGACGAGGGCGGGGAGTTGCGCAACATGTGGCGGCGCACCGCGCAGCCCGGCCTCTGGTTCACGGCCGGCAGCCTCGCGCAATGCCGCATCTTCTCGCGCTACCTCGCGCTGCAGATCATGGCCCTTGAAGAAGGGCTGGCGAGCTAGTTCTTGATGCCGGGAAGCAGTTCGAGCTTCTCCAGCGGGACAGCCGGCTTCGGCGTATCGTACTTGACCTTGCGGTTGACGGGGATGTCTGCGAACGGCTGCGCGGTCGTTTTCACGCTTGCGACCCACGGGTCGAACGAGCGCCAGGCGGCGTCCTTGCTCGCCAGCGCATTCTCGTAGACGCGCCACCATTCGGTATAGGTGCCGCCGAGATAGGCGTGCGAAACCAGAATCAGGTCGCTGGGTTTCCCGGCCAGCACCTTGTCCAGAACGTCGGCGAAATCCTTGCCGGTCGAGCCGCGCGCCCACAGGCTGTAGTCGCACAATGAGCCGGTACCCATCTCCGCGAAGGGAACGTTCGACACCGAAATGATCTTCGCCTTGTACTCCTTCGGCGCGTAGACGGTGGCAAGCGCGCCGGCCGTGCCGCGGCCGAGCACATAGTCGATACCGAGCGCGTCCGCCGCGCGCAGCGTGTTCTCGTCGTAGGCGAAGTAGCGGCTGCCGAAGACGCGCATCTTCTTCTGCGTCACGCGCTCGACCATCTCCTTCGCATCGCGCATGCGCCGAAGCTGCTCTTCATAGGGCATGTCCCAGAACGCCTTTTCGGCGTCGAGACCGGAGACGACATAGCCCTTGGCGGCGAGCCGCACGAAGTCCGCGGGGTGCTGCTCGAGCACGCTGCGCTGAACCTGCACGAGCGCGCTCAAACCGCGCCGGTCAAGCTCGCGCTCCCAATGACGAATGCCTTCGATATGCTCGAACTCGATGAGCATGATCAGGCCGTTGATCGGCGCCTGCGCCTTCGCCGGACCGGCAACAGCCAGCGCGGCGGCCGTTGCAAGACCGGTAAGGAACCGACATAGACGAAAAATCCGGAGCATGGGGCACCCCCCTTTGGCTCACAATCTGTCGCCCTTTGAAAGACAGGCCTTGATTTGCCTCAAACGAGGCGGCCGCGGCTTCGCAGATTCCGGATCGCCCACAGCATTGCGTTCCACGCGATACCGATGCTCAGCCCGAGGCCGTAGGACCACCATACGCCGATACGGTCGGCGGTAAGATGTACCGCCAGCATGCTCAGCACCAAGCCGACGAGCGGAAGCTGCACGTGCGCGGCCACGCTCGCGGCCGCGGGACCGCCGATGCGCGGATGCAGGATGACGAAGTAGGAGCCGAGCGCGACCGGGAAGTAGACGAAGACGCCGGAGGCGAAGGAACCGATCGAGTAGCTGGCGCTGGTCACCACGATAACGCACAGCGTCACCACGCCGACGCGCCAGGCGAGGTCGCCGAAGCTCAGGCGCACGGCGCGCCCGCCCGTGCTGACGGCCCGGAACGGCCGCCCCGCCACGATCGTCAGCGGAAAGACCACGGCCGTAAGCAGCAGCGCGCGCACGGCCGTCCATTCGATGAAGGAGCTCGCATAGGCGGCCGCAAACCACAGTGCGTAGGCGCCTGAGAGACTCGTCAGCAGGCTCTGCCGCTGCGCGAGCGCGGCATAGGACAGCGCGAAGGCCGCGCAGATCGCGTTCGACACGATGCTGCCGACGGCGCTGGCGGCCACGAAGTCCGGCGGGTGCTCCATCGCGAGGATGATCAGCGCGGCGCCGCCCGCGGTCGGCAGCGAAGCGATCAGCGAGCCGATGAAGGGCCCGCTGCGCTCGACCACGACGGACGCGGCCACCACGATGCTTGCGGTCATCACGATCTTGAGCAGCAGGCCGCCGATTACCGTTTCCATGGGCTAGACCGCAATGCCGTGGCGGCGCGCCAACAGCACGATCAGCCCCCAGGCGATCGAGGTCGCCAGCGCAAGCGACAGGCCGATGGCTGAGCCGAAAGGAACCGCCGTGAAGTGCAGCACGACGCAGGCGAAGGCGAAGCCGACCAGGCCGAGCACGGCATTGGCCATCACCGCCGCGGCCGGCCGGCCGCCGACCCGCCGGTGCAGGATGATCTGCATGCTGATGAGGATGATCGGGAAGATCGCCAGAATGCCGCTGCCGGACGGTCCGATGGTGAAGCTCAGCGTCACCACCACGCCGACCAGCGCCGCCACCATGGCGGCGCGCAAGGCGAGATCTACCCAGCGGATGTGGACGCGCGGAATCGGCACGTTGCGCAAGGGACGCGCGATCGCGATGCAGACCGTGAGCACCACGATGTTGATCAGCACGGCGCTCGTGACGGTCCATTGCACCAAATAGACCGACCAGGCGAGAGCGCTCCACACCACCAT
This sequence comes from Pseudolabrys sp., assembly GCA_046292265.1. GTDB lineage: Bacteria > Pseudomonadota > Alphaproteobacteria > Rhizobiales > Xanthobacteraceae > Pseudolabrys. The sequence continues at coordinate 253,520 of JBKBRE010000002.1, forward strand.
CGCGACCCCCTGACTGACGCCGAGCGAGCGTTTCTGGGCCAGCAAGGCGTAAGTGAGGGCGAAGATGACGTTGACTACGTTGATGGCGAGGCTGTTGACCGCGCTGGCCGCGATGAACGCGGAATCGTGGTCGATCGCCAGAAACACATAGACCGGCCCGCCGCCGAGCGGCAAAGTCGCCACAAGACCGCCCACCAGCGGCCCCGCGCGCTCGGCCGTGATCGTCGCCGCCAGCACGAAGGCGGCGGTGATGATCATGCGGACGACGAGGATGAAGACGAAGTACTGATCGGGGGACATTTTCTGCATTCCCCCTCGCCCCGCTTGCGGGGAGAGGGTCGGGGTGAGGGGGCATAGCCAACCCCTCATCGAAAGGAAAGGCCCCCTCACCCGGCCGCCTTCGTAACGCTCAGGCGGCCGACCTCTCCCCGCAAGCGGGGAGAGGTAACGTGCCTCAAACCCGCGTCAGCTTCACGTCCACCGGCGGCCCGTTCTTGATGGTCTGGTAGACCACGCAATAGCGCTCGGTGAGCTTGAGCAACTGGTCGAGCGTCTCCTGCGGCGCGTCGGTGTCGAGCTCGAAGCGCAGCCGGATGGCGGCGAAGCCCACCGGCGCGTCCTTGGCGACGCCGAGCGTGCCGCGAAAGTCGAGGTCGCCTTCCGCCGACACGGTGCCGGCCTTGACCGGTATGGCCAGCGCGGTCGCCACCGCCTTGACGGTCACGCCGGCGCAGGCGACCAGCGCTTCCAGCAACATGTCGCCGGAGCACAGTTCCAGCCCCGACCCGCCGGTCGCCGGATGAAGACCGGCGACCGCGAGCGCCCGGCCGGTCTCCACCTTGCAGGCGATGCTGGTGTCGTCGAGCGCGCCCTTCGCCTTCAGGGTGATCATCGCGGCCTGCGGCTCGGCCTTGTAGCGCGCCTTGATCGGCGCCTGCATCGCACGCAACGCTTCGGCGTCCATGTCTTCTTCCTTGCTGCTCTGGTCTTGAATTCAAGCCGGCGTCAGCACCACGCGGCCGACAATCTTGCCGGCGCGCAGCTGGTCCATCACGTCGTTCACGTCGTCGAGCGGACGGGTGGCGACCGGCACGTCGGGCAGGCCGGTGCGGCGCACCAGGTCCATCAGTTCGCGCATGTCATGCTGGCTGCCGGTGTAGGAGCCCTGGATGGTGAGTTCCCGCATCGGGATCGGCGGCAACGAGACGGTGAAGTCACCGCCGAAGAGGCCGACCAGGACGAGCTTGCCGCCCTTGATCAGGCTGTCGTAGCCGAGCTTGGCGCTGGCCGACGAGCCGACCACATCGACCACCGCCCAGGCACCGCCATTGGTGATGTCGATGATCTGCTGCGCGGCGTCGGGCGCGCCGCCGTCGATGACATGCGCGGCGCCGGCCTTCCTGGCCGCCTCGCGCTTGGCCGGATCGATGTCGACCACGATCGCCGAATGGCCGCCCATCTTCTTGTGCAGCGCCTGGCACATCAGGCCGAGGCCGCCGGCACCAATGATGACGGTCGGCTCGCTTTGCAGCGTCGACACCTTTTTCAGTGCGCGGAAGGTCGTCACGCCCGAGCAAGCGAGCGGCGCCACCCGCGCCGGATCGAGGTCGCCGATGTCGAACAAATAGCGCGGGTGCGGCACCATGATGTGGTCGGCGTAGCCGCCATTGGAAAACACGCCGAGACTCTTCATCGCGCGGCAGAGGTTGTCCTCCCCGCGCAAACAGACGGCGCAGGTGCCGCAGCCGATCCAGGGGTCCGCCAGCATCCGCTGCCCGACCTTGACGCCCTTGGCCTCCGGCCCGACCGCCACCACCTCGCCCACGTTCTCGTGGCCGAGCGTTACCGGCAGCTTCATGCCGCGGTCGGCCAGGCTCAGCTTCTTGCCGCCGCCGAGGTCGAAATAGCCGTCGGCGAGATGCAGGTCGCTGTGGCAGACGCCGGCCGCCAGCGTCCTCAGCAGCACTTCGGTGCCCTTCGGCTCGGGCGTCGGCTGCTCGTTCAGCCTCAAAGGCTGCCCGCAGACGCAGACCTGGAACATGCGCATCTTCGTTTTCTCCCTGCCCATTCTCTCGCGGGTCGTCGTCGCCGCCCAAGGGGCAAGCGATCCGGCCGCGTTACGTTGGGAAGAAAGCATAGCCCGCCGCAATTTTCACCACCAGTGCGCGGCACCGGCGGCGACCGACGTGTCGGCGTCGTCGTGGCGCACGGAACGGTTCAGCGAGCGGTCGAGCGCAGCCAGGACGCGCCGCTTCACCGAGTCGAACGCGGCGGATTGCCGGTCGCGTGGACGCGGCAGCGACGCGTCGATCTCCTCGAATATGCGCCCCGGCCGGGGGCGCATGACCATGATGCGGTCGGCCAGCACGATCGCTTCGTCCACGTCGTGCGTGACGAGGATCAGCGTGGGCCGGGAATCGGCCCAGAGGTCGAGGAGATGGTCCTGCAAGTCGATGCGGGTGAAGGCATCGAGCGCAGAGAAGGGCTCGTCGAGCAGCAGGACGGCCGGACGCGGCACCAGCGCGCGCGCGATCGCCGCGCGCTGCGCCTGACCGCCCGACAATTCGCGCGGCCAGACCCGCGCCTTGTCGGAAAGGCCGACCCGCGACAATGCCGCGCTGACCAGGTCCTCGCGCTCCGAGCGGGAGCGATCCTCGAGGCCGAAGCCGACATTCTCGGCGACGTCGAGCCACGGCAGCAATCGCGCTTCCTGGAAGACGATGCCGATCTTGGGATGCGGCGCGCGGACAAGCTCGCCGTCGATGAACACGCGCCCCGTGCTCGGCAGGTCGAGGCCGGCGATGCCGCGCAGCAGCGTCGACTTTCCGCAGCCGGAGCCGCCGACGATGGCGACGATTTCTCCGGGCGCGACCGAAAACGAAACCGCCTCGAGCGCGTGCACGCCGTTGCCGTAGAACTTGCTGACGGTGTCGAGAACCAGCATCGCTTAGCTCTCCTTGTGCTGCGCGAAGCGGTCTTCCCAGCGCAGGAAGGGCGCGGCAAGCGCGACGATAGCCCAGTCGGTGAGCTTTCCGATGACGGCGAAGGCGACGATGGCGGTGACGATCTGCGCCGGCTTGCCGAGCTGCTGGCCGTCGACCAGCAGGAAACCGAGGCCCTCGGAGGCGCCCATGAACTCGGCCGCGACGACGAACATCCAGCCGAGCCCGAGACCCGAGCGCAGCGCGATCACATAGGCCGGCAGCACGGCCGGCAGCAGAATCCGGCGCACCATGCGCGGGCCGGACAGGCGGAAGGCGCGACCGACCTCGACGATCTTGCGGTCTACCGACGTCACAGCGCCCATTACGCCGAGATAGACGGGGAAGAACACGCCGACAGCGATCAGCGTCACCTTCGAGGCCTCGAAGATGCCGAGCCAGAGGATGAACAGCGGCACCCAGGCGATCGACGGGATCGCGCGCAACGCCTGCAAGGTGGGATCGAGCAGCCGCGCCAGAAAATCGGAGTAGCCGGTCAGGGCGCCGAGCAGCGTGCCGGCGGCCACGCCGGCGGCGAAGCCGACCGCGACGCGGGTGAATGTCGCCAGCGCGTGGCGCTGCAACTCGCCGCTGTTGGCCAGCTCGGACAAGGTATGGAAGATCACCGAAGGCGGCGGCACCAGCCGGCCGTCGGAAAGCCCCGCGTACACGGCGAGTTCCCAGCTCCCCGCGAGGGCGATCGGAACGAGCAGCCCCAACAAAGGCCACAGCAGACGCAGCCAGTGCGCCGGGGACGCCGCTTTCTCGCTCGCCTGGATTTCGGCTCGGCCGGTCGCCCCGACAACGGACATGAAAACCCCGGAGACAATGACGCATGTACCTGCCGGGCCGCGGCGCATAGGCCGCGGGCCGGCGGAAGACTCAGTTGGTGCCGGCGGCCAGATACTGGCCGTCGATCAGATCATCGAGCGCCTTCTTCACGTCGATGTCGGACTTGATCACCCCGGCCTGTTGCAAGGCGAGACCTGCGGCGAGGATCGACTCGCGCTGCGGCGCGCCGATCCTGCTGTGCGTCAGCTCGGTGCGCTCCTTGAGCTGCTTGTCGACCACGGCTTCCGGAAGCTTGGTGACGGCGATGAAGTCGCGCTTCACCTCGTCGTAGTGACCGAGCGAATATTTGCGCGCTTCCTCGTAGACGGCGAGTACGCGCTTGACCAGCTCGGGATGCTTGCGCGCGAAGTCCTCGCGCACGTTGAGGACGCCCCAGGTGTTGGCGGCCGCGTCGCGATAGAACAGCTTCGCGCCCTCCTCCACTTCCGCCTGCGCCATCATCGGATCGAGGCCCGCCCAGGCGTCGACATCGCCGCGAATGAGCGCGGTCTTGCCGTCGGGATGCTGCAGCAGCACGGGCTGGATGTCCTTCTCGCTCAGGCCCGCGCCGAGCAGCGCGCGCACGAGGAAGATGTGCGGATCGGTGCCGCGGGTGACGGCAACGCGCTTGCCCTTGAGGTCGGCGACCTTGCCGATCTTGCTGTCCTTGCGTGTGACCAGCGCGGTCCATTCGGGGCGCGAGTAGACGTAGATCGCCTTGATCGGATTGCCGTTGATCTTCGCCACCAGCGCGGCGGAGCCGGCGGTCGATCCGAAGTCGATCGAGCCGGCGTTGAGGAACTCGAGCGCCTTGTTCGATCCGAGCGTCTGCACCCAGCGGACCGCGATGCCGTCCTTGGCGAATTCCTTTTCCAGCAGGCCCTTGTTCTTCAGCAGGATGGAGACGGGATTGTAGGTCGCCCAGTCGACCCGGATCTCCTTGGGCTGTTCGGCAGCGAATAGCGCCGCGCTTGGCAACAGCGCGGTCATCAAGGCGGATGCGAGCAGCGAACGACGGGAAAAAAGGTTCATGTGACCCTCCAGGATGCGCTTCGGCGAAGGGGCACTGTCCCCGCGCGTTAGCTGAATTTGTTAAGCGCCCGCAAGCGGCGTTGCTCAAATCGGCGCTATGTTTATTCTATAAACGTCCAATTTTACCGGTCAAACGAATGGAATTTTTTATTTATTCGAGCCTGTAAGATGATCGTTCTCTTTTTCCATCGCGGGCAGCATGCCAAATATCTTTTGCGCAAGCGGTGACTAAACCCGCCGTCTCCGCTATCCCGAAGCCCGCCATGGCTTCCCTTGCCCTCGACCGTGAGCCGCGCCCCGGGACCGAGCCCAGTCCCCGGGCGGCCAGCGACCTGATCGACGCCCGCGCCATCGCCGCGGACCTCGAAACGCTCGTTGCGGAGCACGGCGAAAGCGAACTGCGCGGCGCCGTCGTGCAGCGGCTCAAGACCGCGCTCAACGCCGGCCGCGCCCGCGCCGAGGAGCTGCTGCGCAAGGACCGCCACGGCCGCCGTTGCGCCGAGCGGCTCTGCCGGATGGAAGACGAGATCATCGGGCTGCTCTACGACTTCGCGCGCACGCACCTCTATCCGTCGGAGAACCCGTCCGAGGCCGAGCACATGGCGGTGGTCGCCACCGGCGGCTACGGCCGCGGGCTGCAGGCGCCCGGCTCCGACATCGATCTCCTGTTTCTGCTGCCCTACAAGCAGACCGCCTGGGGCGAGCAGATCGCCGAGGCGATCCTCTACAGCCTGTGGGACCTCGGGCTGAAGGTCGGCCACGCCACGCGCTCGGTGGACGAGTGCATCCGGCAGGCGCGCGCCGACATGACCATCCGCACGGCCATCCTGGAAGCGCGCTTCCTGCTCGGCGACAAGAAGCTGTTCGACGAGCTGCAGGTGCGCTTCGACAACGACGTCGTGCGCAACACCGCCGCCGAATTCGTCGCCGCCAAGCTCGCCGAGCGCGAGGAGCGCCACCGCCGCGCCGGCCAGTCACGCTACCTGGTCGAGCCGAACGTGAAGGACGGCAAGGGCGGCCTGCGCGACCTGCACACGCTGTTCTGGATCGCCAAATACGTCTACCGCGTGCACGAGCCGGACCAACTCATCGAGCGCGGCGTGTTCGACAAGCACGAGTACCAGGTCTTCCGCCGCTGCGAGGACTTCCTCTGGTCGGTGCGCTGCCACATGCATTTCCTCACCGGCCGCGCCGAGGAACGCCTGTCGTTCGACATCCAGCGCGAGATCGCGGTGCGGCTCGGCTACACCGAGCATCCTGGCCAGCAGGACGTCGAGCGCTTCATGAAGCACTACTTCCTGACCGCCAAGGACGTCGGCGACCTCACCGCCATCCTGTGCGCCGAGCTCGAGGACAGCCACGCCAAGAGCGTGCCGGTGCTCAGCCGCGTGATGGCGCGCTTGCGCCCGGTCAAGCGGCGCAAGCTTGCCGAGAGCGACGACTTCGCGATCGAGAACAACCGCATCCAGCTCGCGCAGCCGAACGCCTTCAAGGACGATCCGGTCAACCTGATCCGCATCTTCCAGCTGGCGCAGAAGCACAATCTCGCTTTCCATCCCGACGCCATGCGGGCGATCACGCGCTCGCTGAACCTGATCGACGCCGAGCTGCGCGAGAACGAGGAGGCGAACCGCCTGTTCCTCGAGATACTCACCTCCAGGAACGACCCGGAAACGGTGCTGCGGCGGATGAACGAAGCCGGCGTGCTCGGCCGCTTCGTGCCGGCCTTCGGCAAGATCGTCGCCATGATGCAGTTCAACATGTACCACCACTACACGGTGGACGAGCATCTGTTGCGCTGCATCGGCGTGCTGGCGGAGATCGAGGCCGGCACCAACCGTGAGACCGCGTTCGCCAGCGAGCTGTTCCAGAAGATCGTGCCGGGGCACCGCACCGTGCTCTATGTCACGCTGTTCCTGCACGACGTTGCCAAGGGTCGCCCGGAAGACCATTCGATCGCCGGCATGCGCGTGGCGCGCCGCTTCTGCCCGCGGCTGGGCTTTTCCGCCGCCGACACCGAGACGGTCGCTTGGCTGATCGAGCATCATCTCGTGATGTCCACCGTCGCGCAGTCGCGCGACCTGTCCGACCGCAAGACCATCGAGAACTTCGCCGCGCTTGTGCAATCGGCCGAGCGGCTCAAGCTGCTGACCATCCTGACCACCGCCGACATCCGCGCCGTCGGACCGGGCGTCTGGAACGGCTGGAAGGCGCAGCTCATCCGCACGCTCTATTACGAGACCGAGCCGGTGCTGACCGGCGGCTTCTCGGAGGTGAACCGCGCCCAGCGCGTGGCGCAAGCGCAGGCCGAGTTCAGGGCGGCGATGAAGGACTGGCCGGCCGACACGATCGAGAGCTACATCGGCAAGCACTATCCGGCCTACTGGCTGAAGGTCGACCTGCCGCACAAGATCGAGCACGCGCGCTTCGTTGCGGGCGTCGAGCGCGCGGCCAAGAACCTCGCCACCATGACCGGCTTCGACCGCGAGCGCGCGGTGACCGAGCTCACCGTGCTGGCGCCCGACCACCCCTGGCTTCTGTCGATCATCGCCGGCGCCTGCGCCATGGCCGGCGCCAACATCGTGGACGCGCAGATCTACACCACGACCGACGGGCGCGCGCTCGACACCATCTCGCTGTCGCGCGAGTTCGACCGCGACGAGGACGAGCAGCGGCGCGCCGGCCGTATCGCCGATTCCATCGAAAAGGCGCTGCGCGGCGAACTGCGGCTGCCCGACTTGGTCGGCACGCGCATGCCGGCCAAGGGCCGCATCAAGGCCTTCGCGGTGGAACCCTCGGTCACCATCAACAACCAGTGGTCCCACCGTTACACCATGGTGGAGGTCACCGGGCTCGACCGCCCCGGCCTGCTCTACGAGCTGACCGCGACGCTGTCCAAGCTCAACCTCAACATCGCCTCGGCGCATGTCGCCACCTTCGGCGAGCGGGTGGTCGACGTGTTCTACGTCACCGACCTGATGGGCGCGCAGATCACCTCCCCGACCCGGCAGGCGGCGATCAAGCGGGCGCTGATCGGGCTGTTCGCCTCGGCCGAGGCAGAAGGCCGCGCCAAGGCCGCCGCCAAGGCCTGAGCGAACTGCAAGCCTCTGATCACGTTGGGGATTTCAGCCCACAAGCGCGTGATGGAACCGCCCTAAACCGCTCCGCGTTTTTTCCCGGGGCTGACCTTCGCCCCGGCGCCGGCCGGCTCGGGTTTGCGCGCCTCATGACAATCAGAGGATTTTACGGGACGTCACATGGACGCCACGACAGGATCATTGCCGCGCGCGAGCAGTGGAATCGCCGGGGTTGACGAAGTGCTCGGCGGCGGCTGGGCGCGCAACCGGATGCACCTCCTGGAAGGGAGCCCGGGCACCGGCAAGACCACGATAGCTTTGCAGTTCCTGCTCGCCGGCGCGCAGGCGGACGAAACCGGCATTTACATCAGTCTCGCGGAAACGGAACGAGAGCTGCGCGACGGCGCCCGCTCGCACGGCTGGGAGATCGACGGCAAGATCGAGATTTTCGAACTGGTGCCGCCCGATAGCGTGCTGGATCCCGACCAGCACCAGAGCCTGCTCTACTCTTCCGATCTCGAGCTGGGCGAGGCGATCAAGCGCGTGCTCGATGCCATCGAGCGCCTGAAGCCTCAGCGCATCGTCATCGACAGCCTGTCGGAGATCAGGCTGCTGGCGCAGAGCTCGCTGCGCTACCGCCGGCAAATTCTCGCGCTCAAGCACTATTTCGCCAAGCACAACTCGACCGTCATCATGCTCGACGACCTGACGGGCGAGACGAACGACCGCGCGGTTCATAGCATCGCCCACAGCGTAATCCATCTCGATCAGCTCTCGCCGGTCTACGGCGGCGAGCGGCGGCGGCTGCGCGTTGCCAAGTGCCGCGGCCAGACCTTCCGCGGCGGCTATCACGATTTCATCATCGGCGAAGGCGGCATAATGGTATTCCCGCGTCTGGTGGCGGCCGAGCAACGCAAGGGCTACGCTGGCAAGGCCCTGCTCAGCGGGGTTCGGCGGCTGGACGACCTCACGGGCGGCGGACTGCCCACGGGCTCGAGCACGCTGGTGGTCGGCCCGTCCGGTACCGGCAAGACACTTCTCGTGCTTCAGTATCTCAGGGCCGCGGTGGAGCGCGGCGAGCGCGCCGCCCTGTTCGTCTTCGACGAGGAACTCGGCCTTCTGTTCGCGCGGGCGGAAGGCATGGGCATCGATCTCGACGCCATGCGCGACAGCGGCCAGCTCTTCGTGCGGCAGATGGACGCCGCCGAACTGTCGCCGGGCGAATTCTCGCACATCGTACGCGAGGCGGTGGACCGCGGAGGCATCCGCACCGTCGCCATCGATAGTCTTAACGGCTATCAGGCCGCGATGCCGGAAGAGCAGTACCTCACGTTGCATCTGCACGAATTGCTGCAGTACCTCAACCGGCGCGGCGCCACCACATTCCTGACGCTGGCGCAGTCCGGCATGGTCGGCGAGATGAAGCAGCCGGCCGACCTCACTTATCTCGCCGACACCGTCATCATGCTGCGCTATTTCGAGGCGCTCGGCCGCGTGCGGCGCGCGATGTCGGTCATCAAGAAGCGCGGCGGCGCGCATGAGGACACCATCCGCGAGTTCAAGATCGACAGCCGCGGCCTTGCGCTGGGCGAAGCGCTGCACCAATTCCAGGGCGTGCTGCGCGGGGTTCCGACCTTCGTCGGGAAGAACGAAACCTTGATGGACCGCTCTTGAACGCGCACGCCCACATACCGGTCGAACGCGTGCTGATCCTGGCGCCCCGCGGCCGCGACGCGGCGGTCGCGCGTCACATTCTGTCCGAAGCGCACATCACCAGCCAGGTCTGTAACGACCTGCCGGAGCTGATCGCCGGCCTGGACCGCGGCTCCGAGGCGGCGGTGCTGACCGAGGAGGCCTTGCGCGCCGACACGCGCACATTGGCGCAATGGGTCGGCACGCAACCGCCCTGGTCCGACTTCCCTTTCATCGTGCTCACCGGCCATGGCGGGGGCATCGAGCGCAATCCCGAAGCCGCGCAGCTCATGACCGCGCTCGGCAACGTCAGCTTCCTCGAGCGGCCGTTCCATCCCACCACGCTGGTGAGCGTGGTGCAGAACAACCTGCGCGGCCGGCGGCGGCAATACGAATGCAAGCGGCTCAATGAGGAGCTCGAGCTGCGCGTAAACGAGCGCACCGGCGAACTCGCCGCCGCCAACCGTGAACTGCTCGCGCAGATCGAGGAACGCGAGCGCGTGGAGATCACACTGCGCCAGATGCAGCGTCTGGAAGCCATCGGCCAGCTCACCTCCGGCGTCGCGCATGATTTCAACAACCTGCTCACCGTCGTGCTCGGCAATATCCAATTCCTGGAGAAGGAGCTGGCGAAGGCCGGAATCGACGGCGAGATCGCGCAGCGTCTCGGCTACATGAGGGCCGCCGGCGAGCGCGGCGCCAAGCTCACCGACCAACTGCTCGCCTTCTCGCGCCGCAAGCGGCTGGAGCCCAAGGCCCTCGACCTCAATTACACCGTCTCCAACATGCGCGACCTGATGCAGAGCACGATCGGCGGGACGGTGCGCATCGAAACGCGGCTCGCGCCGGACGTCTGGCCCGCGCTGGTCGATCCGACCCAACTCGAGCTCGCCGTGCTCAACCTCGCCATCAACGCCCGCGACGCGATGCAGGTCGGCGGCATGCTCGAAGTGTCCACCGCCAACGTGACGCTCGGTCCGCCGCGCGATCCCGAAGAGCCGGCTCCCGGCGAGTACGTCGAAATTTGCGTGCGCGACGACGGCAGCGGCATGCCGCCGCAGGTGCGCGAGAGGGTGTTCGAACCGTTCTTCACCACCAAGGAGATCGGCAAGGGCTCGGGACTTGGGCTGAGCCAGGTGCTCGGCTTCGCCAAGCAGTCAGGCGGCGGGATCAGGCTCGATACCCGGCCGGGCGAGGGTACGGCGGTCCACGTCTATTTGCCGCGCGCCGAAGGCGCCGAACCCGTGGCCGAACAGGTCGCTCCCGAGTGCCGCCCGGCGGCGCCGCGCGGGGCGCGCATCCTGCTCGTGGACGACGACCCTGCCGTGCGCGAGGTGACGGCGACGATGCTGCGCGACCTCGGTTATCTCGTCACCGAGGCGGGCAGCGGCGGCGCGGCGCTCGACCTCCTCAACCGCGGCGAAGGCGTCGATCTCATGATCATAGATTTTGCCATGCCGGGCATGAGCGGGGCCGAGCTCGCCCGCCACGTCCGCAGCCGGCGGCCGGCGTTGCCGCTGCTCTTCGTGACCGGTTTCGCGGAGCGAAAAGGTCTGGCCGATCTTCACGACGGGCATGTCGTCAGCAAGCCCTTCGTCAGCGGCGAGTTGGTGGACAAGGTGCAGCTCGCACTGACCGGCGGATTGCCGTAAATCACACCGCACAACCGGCAATGGCGGCAGGGGGACGAAATCGTTGGGTTCCCCACCTTCGGCGTTTTGGGCTAGTATCGCCGCCGAAAGAGGCGAAATGAACCAGTCCCCCGTCGCGATTATCGGTCTGGGCCTGATGGGCGAAGTCTATGCCCGGCGGCTCCTGGATGCCGGCATCCCCGTCATCGGCTTCGACGTCGATCCCGCCCGCCGCGCACGGCTTGGCGAGATCGGCGGCCGCCCGGTCGAGATGATCGCGCAGCTGGCGGCGCCGTCGCGCTGCGTCATCGTCGCCGTCTTCAGCACCGATCAGGTCGAGGACGTCGTCGAGAACCACCTGCTGCCGGCGCTCGGCGAAGGTTCGGGCAAGATCGTGGTCTGCATGAGCACGGTCGATCCCGACCGCGTGACCGCACTGGCGGCGCGCGTCATCCCGCGCGGCATCCGCTATCTGGACGTGCCGGTGTCCGGCACCAGCGACCAGGTGCGGCGCGGCGACGGCGTCGCGCTGATCGGCGGCGACAAGGCCACCGCCGACGAGATGAAGCCGCTGTTCGACGCGCTGTTCGCGCGCAGCTTCCACGTCGGCAAGATCGGCGACGGCGGCCGCGCCAAGCTCGCTGTCAATCTGATCCTCGGCCTCAACCGGCTGGCGCTCGCGGAAGGCCTCGTCTTCGCCGAGAAGCTGGGGCTCGACCCGGCCGCCTTCCTCGAGGTGGCGCGCGGCTCGGCCTCCTATTCGCAGGTTATGGAGACCAAGGGACCGAAGATGGTGCGTGGCGATTTCGCGCCGGAAGGCCGCGTCAAACAGACGCTGAAGGACTGCCATCTGATGCTCGACCAGGCCGCGGCGGTCGGGCAGAAGCTTTCGATGCTGGAAGTGCATGCGGACGTGCTGGAATCGTGCGTGCGCGCCGGCGAAGCGGAGCTCGACAACAGCGCGATCATCAAGGAAGTGCGCCGGCGCGGCACGAAGGGATGAGCCTTCAGCCGGACAGCGGCGTGAAAAGGGGGAGGACGACAATGAAAAAGATAATGCTGATGCTTGCCGCCGTGGCTCTGGCGGCGGGGTTTGCCGGGCCGGCGCCGGCGCAGGACTGGCCGCAGCAGAATATCCGTATCGTCGTGGCCTTCGGGCCCGGCGGCGGCACGGACATTATCGGCCGCATCCTGGCGGAATCTATGCAGCAGAAGCTCGGCAAGCCGGTGATCATCGAGAACAAGCCGGGCGCCGGTGGCATCCTCGGCAACGATGTCGTCGCCAAGGCCGCGCCCGACGGTTACACGCTCGGCATCATGACGGCCGGCCAGATCATCGCGTCCGTCACCAAGAAGAGCGTGCCTTATGACACGCTCACCGCGTTTGCTCCGGTCGGGCAGATCGCGACCGCCAGCCTGATGATCGTGTCGCGTCCGGATTTCCCGGCCGATAATGTGAAGGACCTGATTGCGAGGGCCAAGGCCGATCCGAACAAGGTCGTGTTCGCCAGCCCCGGCTTCGCCGCCACGCAACACTTTGCCGGCGAGATGTTCATGCAGACGGCGGGCATCAAGCTGCTGCACGTGCCGTTCAAGACCACGCCGGAGGCGATCAACGCCGTACTCGGCAAACACGCGGACATCCTGTTCGACACGGTGTCAGCGGTGATCGGCCATGTGAAGAACGGGCAGCTCAAGGCGCTCGCCGTCACCGGCAAGGACCGCTTCCCGGCCGTGCCCGACGTGCCGGCGGCCATCGAGTCCGGCATCCTGCCAGGTTACGACGTCACCACCTGGTACGGCATGTTCGCGCCGAAGGGCACCCCGCCTGCCGTCATCGCCAAGCTAAACAAGGCGCTCAACGACAGTATGGCGGACGAGACGGTCAAGAAGCGGCTGGAAGCCGCCGGCGTGGTGGTGAAAGCGTCGACGCCGGAAGCCTTCGGCAAGTTCATGACCGACGAGCACAAGCGCTGGAATAGCGTGCGCGAAGCCGCCGGCATCCCGCAGCAGTAAGGATGTGAGAGCGGCGCGGCCCTCAGCCGCGCCGCACCTGCACCGGCGCGCCCTCTTGCATCGAGCGGATGATCGCCTCGAACACGCCGGCAACCTCGATCATATCGTCGGTCGTGACGGGGAACGGCTTGCCGGTTTCGATCGTCTCCGCGAAGGCCTCGAGCAGCACGCCGAGCGAATCGACGGCCGGGTAATGCTCGGTCTTCGGCTGCTGGTGCAGCGGCGCGACGGTGAGCATGGTCTCCTCGCGCGCCTCGGCCCAGCCCTTGGTGCCGAACACCATGATGCGCCAGTACATCGGCGCCGCGCGCACGGTGGCGAGCACGCCGGTCGCGCCGCTCTCGAACTGCACAAGGGCGGCGGCGGCATCGCGCGGGTCCGGCGGCGCCTTCTGCGAATAGACCTTGGCGTCCACCGTGGCGATCGGCCCGCCGAGATTGACCAGCGCGTCGATGACGTGCAGTCCGGCGCCGGTCATGCCGCCGCCCGGCGATTCACGCGGATCGTCGCGCCAGCCGCCCATGACCCGCGTCGAATGCTCGTTGGTGAAGTTGCCCTCGATGTGCAGCACCTCGCCTATTGTGCCCTCGGCCACCACCCGTTTGAGCTCGCGCATGGACGAGAAACAACGCTTGTTGTTGCCGAGCGCGAAAGGCACGCCGGCCTTCTGCGTGGCGGTTACCGCCTGCGCCGCCGCGGCGCGCGTCAGCGCCAGCGGCTTCTCGCACCAGACCGGCTTGCCGGCCTTTGCCACCGCCTCGATCTGCGGCAGGTGCAGCGAATGCGGCGTCGCCAGGAACACCGCCTGCACGCGGGGGTCGGCGACAGCCTCCTCGAACTCGGTGGACAGCGCGAACCCCTTGGCGGCCGCGAAGTCGCGGACCAGCTCGGGCTCCTTGGAAACGCCGCGGATGAAGCGCAGGCGCTTGCTCTTGCCCTGGACGGATTCGACGATGTTCTTGCCCCAGCGTCCGAGGCCGATGACGGCGGCGTCGATCATGGATGATGACTTCAGGTGCGTGACATTGATGTAGGCTGCCGACTGTAGACGCGGCGGCGCGCAAAGGCCAATGGGCCGATAATTTCAGGTGAGGAAAGAACAATGGACGACAAGGACCAGAGCGAGCGCGGGCTGAAGCTGCGCACCGACATGTTCGGCCGCGAAGCGGTCGAGAAGCGCATGGTCGCCTTCGGTGACTTCGGCAAGCCGCTGCAGCATATCATCAACTCATATGCCTATGGTGACGTGTGGAGCCGCGATGCGCTGCCGGGAGCGACGAAATCGCTGGTGATGGTCGGCATGATGGCGGCGTCCGGCCACATGAACGAACTGCGCGTGCACATCAACGGCGCGCTGAAGAACGGCTGCACGCCGGAGCAGCTCCAGGAAGTACTGCTGCTGCTCACGATGTATTGCGGCATTCCTTCGGCGAACGAGGCACACCGCATCGCCGCCGAGGTGCTGCGCGAGCGCGGGCTGATGAAGTAGCCGGTCAGCTTGCCTCGGCGAGGAAATCCAGCGTGGCGGTCTCGCGCAGCACCGCTTCGGCCGAGAAATGCTTCTCGGCGCTCTGCCGTTCCTCCGCCGTCTTCAACTGCGCCTGCAAGTAGGACCCCAGCCGGCGAGCGTGTTCGACAACGCGGCACCCGAACGGCACGCGGGCGGCCTCATAGCGCAGCAGCGCCGTTTCGACGTTCGGCGCGCTCGTCAGGGCATCGGTCAGCGTGATCGCGTCGTCCGCCGCCTTGGTGACGCCGGCGCCGCAGTGCGGCCGCGCCACATAGGAGGCGTCGCCGAGGACGGTCACGCGCCCGAATGCCAGCTGCGGCGACTGCACGTCGTAGATCGGCTGCAAGAAGGGCTGGTCCGACAAGGCCCAGCATTCGCGGAACTGCGGCGACAGCACCTGATCGGCCGCCATGCGCATGTCCGCGATGGATGCGCGCGAAACCGCCGGTGGCGGAATGGAGATATCGTAGGTCACGCCGTTGTCGCCGGTGAGCAGGCGCTTGAGCGCGCCGGTCTCGTCCGCCGGACGGTACCAGACCAGATTGTAACGGCGATGGCCTGGCCGCAGGTCGTTGTTCGGGCCCGCCACCGGGTAGCCCAGCATCTGCTCGCCGCGCGGCAGGCAGAACGTCATGTGCATGAAGACCTGCTCGTGCAGCGCCGGCGGCATGGTGCTCTCGGGCACCAGCCCGCGCCAGGCGACATAGCCGGCATAGGCGGGATTGACCTCCGGCAGCACCAGCGCGCGCACGGTGGAGCGCAGCCCGTCGCAGCCGATGAGCACGTCGCCGTTGGCGCGCGTGCCGTCGGCGAAGTGCGCCGTCACGCCGCCGCGGCCCTGCTCGATGCGGGCCAGCCCCTTGCCGCGGTGGTAATGCCAGGACGGAAAGTTCGAGCGCAGGAGATCGTACACGCGATCCCAGGCGGTCATGATCTGCGGACACCGGCGCTCAATCAGCAGCTGGCCGTCGAGGCCGAAGACGCGGCGGGTTTCGATCTCCACGCCGAGGTTCTCGCGCCAGGCGATCCCGAGTTTGTCGAGCGCGTCCCACAGTGGCTGGTGCGTGACGATGCCCGCGCCGCGACCGGCAAGCTCGCTCTCGACGCGCTCGTAGACGTCCACCTCCCAGCCGTGCCGGCGCAGCAGCAAGCCGGTGAACAGACCGGACAGCGAGCCGCCGATCACGATCGCCCGGCCCGTCGACTTCGCTCCCATGGGTTGTCTCCCGCCCTTGTTCCGGAGTGATTCTGCTCGGCAAGTCGGGACGACAGGACGGCCTTTGTCTTTGATCTGGCGCAAACAATTGCAACTGTTACTATTGCATCGGGCCGAACCCGGCCGCGTCCGGGAGTGCGGCGTGGGCGCCGCGTGGGCGGCCTAGGCGCGCTCGCGATCCTCGAGCGCGCGCTTGAGCCTGCGGATGATGACCCCGCGCGCGCGGTCGTCGGCCGCCGCCTCGATGGCGGCGTTGATGTCGAGGATCAGCTCAGACATCTCGTTATGCCAGTCGAGCGTCACCACCGCCTCCGGCGCCAGTCGGCGGCGCTTCGTGACGTCGATCGGCGTCGGCGCCGTGGTGGTGAGCTCATAGATGTCGTCGAGAATCGGGATGAAGACCTTCGCCGCCGGCACGCTGCGCTCGGCGATGCGCGCCGACAATCCGTGCAACTCGGCTTCTTCACCATGGACAAGGAACACGCCGCGTTGGATCGGCCGCCGCGCCGCGATCCAGCGCGCCAATTCCGGCCCGTCGGCGTGGCCGGAGTAGTCGTCGATGCGGCGGATGCGGGCGGCCACCTTGATTTCTTCGCCCTGGATGCGCACGGCCTTGGCGCCGTCGTCAAGAAAGCGGCCGAGCGTACCCTGCGCTTGGAAGCCGGTGAACAGCACGGTCGCATTGGCGCGCCACAGCCATCGCTTGAGGTGATGGCGGATGCGGCCGGCATCACACATGCCGCTGGCAGCGATGATGGCATGAAAGCCGATGAACTTGGCAATCGACTTGCTCTCGTCAACCGTCTCCGTGCAGCGCAGATACGGCGACGACAGCAGCCGGTTGACGTCCGCGCCGAGGTTTTCGGCATGCGCACGGAACACCTCGGTCGCGCGGATGGCGAGCGGCGAGTCGAGGAAGATCGGCGCCGCGGGCACCTCGCCGCGCTCCATCAGGTCGACCAGGTCGATGATCAGCTCCTGCGTGCGCTCGACTGCGAAAGCAGGGATGAGCAGCGCGCCGCCGGCCTTGTGAGCGTCGCGCACCTCCGCCGCGAGGTGCTCGCGGCGGATCGCGTCGGTGACCGGCGGACGATCGGTGGCGCCGTAAGTCGCCTCGCAGATCACATAATCATAGCCCGCCGGCGCATCCGGCTCCGGATGCAGCAGCTTTGCGTCGGGACCGAGATCGCCGGATACGAGTACGCGCAGCGGCCGGCTCTCCGCACCGGCGCCGGCGAATTCGATCTCGATCGAGGCGGACCCGAGCAGATGGCCGGCGTTCCAATAGCGGGCGCGCACGCCGGTCATCACCGGCGTCCAGCTTTCATAGGCCACGGGCCGGAATGAGCCCAGCGCCGCGACCGCGTCCGCCTGCGTGTAGATGGGGGCGACCTCCGCCCGCCCGCGCGCGGCGTTGCGACGGTTGAGAGCGGTCACTTCCGATTCCTGGATGCTGCCCGCGTCCGGCAGGAGGTATGAGCACAGGTCGATGGTGCCGCGCGTGGCGAAAATCGGCCCGCGGAAGCCCTCGCGTGTCAATTTCGGCAGGAGCCCGCTATGGTCGACATGCGCATGCGTCAATAGAACGGCGTCGATATCGGCCGTGCGGAACGGGAACTGGCTGTAGTTCAGCGCCTTCAGCGTCTTCGGTCCCTGGAACAGGCCGCAGTCGACCAGCAGGCTTCCGGCCGGCGTCTGGAAGTGCAGGCAGGAGCCGGTGACGGTGCGCGATGCACCGCAGAACCGCAGCGTCACGCTCATGCGCCTGTCTCCTTGCGCAACGCCGCCGCCAGCACCTCGTCAAGTGCGATGGCGTTTGTCGGATGCGGCACGCTCGTGGTCGAGCGCACCGAGCGGATGCCCGCGCGCCTGAAGTCCTCCAGCATTCCCGGCGGGAACAGCGCGTGCGTAATGACGGCGTCGACCGCCGTCGCGCCGGCCTTCACGAGCGCCTGAGCGCAGGCGATCAGCGTACCGCCGGAAGAGACGATGTCGTCCACCAGCAGCGCCGGCTGTCCGTCGAACACGGCGGGATCGGCGAAAGCGATATTCACCGAGCGGTCGCCGCGCCGCGTCTTGCGTGCGACGGCGTAAGCAAGTCCGAGCCGGCCGGCGAGATCGCTCACCCAGGGCTCCGACTCCTCGTCCGGGCCGGCGACCACCATGCGCTTGTCGATGCCGCGCAGCGCCGCCGCCATCGCGGGCATCGCCGACAGATCTTCCGCTTCGATGCCGGGAAATACATCCTCGATGCGGCGGGTGCGGTGCAGATGCGCGTCCACCGTCACGACGCGGTCGAACGTGCGTGCGAGCAGCGGGCCCATGACCTTCTGACTGATCGCCTCACCCGCGTTAAACGCCGCATCTTGCCGCATGTAGCAGAGATAGGGCGCGACCAGCACCAGTCGCTTCGCGCCGCCGCGCCGCAATGCCTCGGCCGCGAACAGGAGCGCGACTAGCTTGTCGTTCGGCACATCGAGCGGCGCGTAGACAATGGTCGTGGCGCCAGCCGGCCCGACCGTCACGCGCAATTCACCGTCGGGAAAACGATGCACATCGATCGGATGCAACGGCACGCCGATCAGCTCTGCCAGCCGCGCTGCATCGGCCCTTCCGGACGGCAGGCACTGAAACGCGGCCGTCACCGCTTGTTCTCTGCGGCGATCGCGTAACCCGATTCGTCCTTGCCGCCGGCGAGCGCCAACTCGAATTCCGCTATGTCCGCGGCATGAATACGATAAAGCGGCTCGCCCTGCTCGACGCGGTCCCCGATTTTCTTGAGCACTCTGATGCCGGCGCCTTTGTCGATCGGCGCTCCTGCCGTGCGCGCCAGCCGGTTGAGCCGGAGGCAATCTATCCCCTCCACGACGCCGTCGCTCTCGGCAAGGATATCGGCGGTGAGCGACGCCAGGTCCGTGCCGCAACTGGACGGCCCTTGCGCATCGATGATCTTCTGCATTTGCCGCAGCGCCGCGCCGCTCTCGAGCAGCTCGCGTGCGCGCTGATAGCCCTTGCCACCGCGCAGCTCGGGATCGTAGTCGAGCAGATGCGCCGCCAGCCGCAATGATTTCTCGCGCAAGTCCTTGGGTGCGGCCGGATCGTTCGACAGCACCGCCATCACATCCTGAGCCTCCAGTACCGGCCCGATGCCGTTGCCGATCGGCTGGCGGCCGTCGGTGGTGATAACCTCCACCGCAATGCCGAAATGATCGCCGACGAATTCGAACAGCTTGCGCAGCCGCATCGCTTCCATTGCGGTGGTGAGCTTGGCCGACGGGCCTACCGGCAGATCGATCAAAAGATGCGTCGAGCCAGCGGCGAGCTTCTTCGACATGATCGAAGCGACCATCTGCTCGCGCGTGTCGAGCGAGAGCGGACGCTCGACCGAGATCAGGATGTCGTCGGCCGGCGACAGATTCACATGCCCGCCCCAGACCAGGCAGCCGTGGCAGGCGTTCACCACCTCGCGCATCTCGTCGACGCCGAGATCGACCCGCGCCAACACTTCCATCGTGTCGGCGGTGCCGGCAGGCGAAGTGATCGCGCGCGACGACGTCTTCGGAATGGTCAAGCCATGCGCCGCCACGATCGGCACCACGAGCATCGACGTGCGATTGCCCGGAATGCCGCCGATGCAGTGCTTGTCCACCACGATCGGCCGATCCCATTTGAGCTGGTTGCCGGCCTCCGCCATGGCGCGCGAGAGCGCCAGCAACTCGCCGCTGGTCATGAAGCTCGCCGACGAGATGAGGAAGGCGGCGATCTCCATATCGGAGTAGCGGTAGTGCGAGATGTCATCGATGATCGCGCTGATCTCGGCCGGCTTCAGCGAATGACCCTGTACCTTGGCGCGCACGGAATCGAGGCTTTCGGGCGGCGTCGCCGGCTTGACCGAAACGAGCGCACCGACCGGCTGCCCGAAGCGGCGGAAGGCGGGCTCGGATAGCCCCAGCTCGTCGATGCCGACCATGCCGTCGTCGGTGAGCAGCAGCGTGGCCAGAAGCTCCCTGTCGCCGCATTGCAGCTCGACCCGGCTGAAGCCGCGGAACACGTCGGGCCGCAGCGCCAGGGAACGGCGGGACATGACCACCACGTTCTCGCGGCCGGTGTCGAGGTTTACCCGCCTGATCTTCAGGCGGGGGCGTGCCGTGTCGCTATTGTTCATCCGAAATCCATAACTTCATTGCGGTTCCAGCATAGGCGAACCGGCGGTGTTGCGCTTGATCCAGATCAGCGCGATGGGGGCAGACTATACCGAACGGCCCCGCCCTGCGGCCAACTGAAGCGCTGCACAAGGTTCGGGTGAGGAGGTTGCGCCAGGGGGCTAGCCGGCGAGCATTTCCTGCACATCCGGCGGCGCGGCGCGCCCGACCAGCTCGGCATAGTCCTCGATCGGCAGCGGCCGGCCGGTGAGATAGCCCTGGACCTCATCGCAGCCGCCGCGCTTCAGCAGGCTGTGCTGGGCCACGGTCTCGACACCTTCGGCCAGGATCGGGATCTGCAGCCGGTGACCCATGTCGATCACGGCGCCGACGATCGCCTGCGAGCGCCGGCTCTTCTCCAAGTCGCCGACGAAGCCGCGGTCGATCTTGATCTTGTCGAACGAGACGGCGTGCAGGTACGACAGCGACGAATAGCCGCTGCCGAAGTCGTCGAGCGCGATTCGCACGCCGTACGACTTGAGCAGGAAGAGGATCGCCAGCGCGCGCGAGAAGTCCTCGATGAGGACGCCCTCGGTGACTTCCAGTTCGAGCCGCGATGGCGACAGCCCGGTTTCGAGCAGGATCGAATGCACCAGCGCCGGCAGGTCCCCGGTGCGGAACTGCACGGGCGACACGTTTACCGCGACGCTCAGGGGCTCCGGCCAGGAGGCCGCCTCGCGACAGGCTTCGCGCAGGACCCACTCACCGATCTCGGCGATAACGCCGCTCTCCTCGGCGATCGGAATGAACACGCCCGGCGAGATCAGACCGCGTTGCGGGCAACGCCAACGCAGCAGCGCCTCGAAACCGGTGGTTTCGCCGGACATCTTCTTCTGCGGCTGGTAGTGCAAGAACAGCTCGTTTCGAGCGACCGCCGAGTGAAGCGCCGTTTCGACCGCGCGCCTTTCATGCACCTTCTCGCCCATGGCCGCGTCGAAGAACAGAACGCCGCCGCGCATGTCCGCTTTCGCGCGGTACAGTGCGATGTCGGCGTTGATCATCAGCGTCTTGGCGTCGGCGCCGCTCGCCGGATAAATCGCGCCGCCCATCGTCGCGCCTACCTTGATGCGACGGTCGTCGACGATTACGTCGTCCGCCAGGGCATTCTGCAGGCGGGCGATGGCCGCCTCTGCCGCAGCAGGCTGCTCGCCCTCCGTCACCAGCAAGGCAAACTCGTCACCGCCAAGGCGCGCCACGAAGGCGCCCTGCGATGCCGCCGCCAGCAGTCTGGCCACCTCGCGCAGCAGCGCGTCGCCGGTCGAGTGCCCGTAGGTATCGTTGGCCTCCTTGAAGCCGTCGAGGTCCACGGCGAGCACGGCGAACTGTTCGCCGCGCTGCTCCGCGCGCTCGATCGTGGCGGACAGCGCGTCGTTGAACGACGTGCGGTTGGGCAGATCGGTCAGGCCGTCGTAATGTGCCATGCGCGCGACATGCTGCTCGGCGCGCTTGCGGTCGGTCACGTCCTCGATGACGGTCAGGAGATAGCGCGGCTTGTCATTGTCATCCCGCACCGCGACGTTCTTGGCCGTGATGAGACGAACGCCGTTGGCGACGGTGCGCACCGCATGGTCGTTCCAGGCCAACGCCTGTGCCGAGGCCAAGGCAGCGTTGTTCTCTTCGACGATACGTTTGGCTTCCTCCGGCGTGTAGACCTCGTGCACTGTCTTCCCCACGACCTGTGCGCGGGTCACACCTAGAAGATTTTCGGCTGCGCGGTTGAGAAGGCTGTAGCGCCATTCGCCGGCGCCCGCCGCCGATTCCGAGGGAGCGTCTTTCACCAGAATGGCGGCCGGAACGTGCTCGATGATCGTATCGAGGAACTTCTGTGTGCGGCGCAGCTGCTCCTCTGCGCGCTGACGGTCGGTTATGTCGTGCGCGGCGACGAGGCGGGCTCTATGACCGTCGTAGTCCAGGCCGCGGGCGTAGACCATGACTTTGATTTCCTGGCCGTTCGCCCTGAGGTGCGTCCATATCTTTCCGCCGTGGCCTTCGCGGTCTTTCACCGCCTGAAGGAGACGTTCATGCTCCTCCGCCGGACGGATCGCGAACATCGACATCGACATGAATTGTTCGCGGCTATAGCCGTATTGCGCAACTGCAGCGTCGTTGACCGCGATAAAGCGCATGGTGTCGACGTCGTAGACCCACATCGGCACAGGGTTGCTCTCGAACAAGAGCCGGAACGAGGCCTCTCGCCGCCGGGCGTCGGTGATGTCGTCGTGAGTGCCGACCCAGCCGCCGCCGGACATCGGCTGGTTGCGTACCGCGATGACGCGGCCGTCGATGAGCTCCCGCACAGTAGAGGTTGGCTTGCCGACGGCGATCGACGCCATAACCTCTCCGATGTACTTGTCCGCGTCCGCTGCCGTCGCATTCGCGACGAACGTTCCGTTATCGATGCGCCATCGCAGGATGCTATTGAACGAGCAGCCAGGCTTCATCAACTCCGCAGGCAAGTCGTACATCTGGAGATAATGTTCGTTGCAGACGATCAGTCGGCCGGCGGCATCGAACATCGCCAGTCCCTGCGGCATGTTATTAAGCGCCGCATCGAGCCGGTGGTTTTGCGCCTTCAGATCGCGGCCGACCCTCGTCGCTACGTAGAATGAAAGGCCCGCGATCATCAGCGCGATGATGAGCGTGCCGCCCGCGCCATAGAGCGCGGCATAACGCCAACTCGCGAGCGAGTCGGCAAGAGTCTGGGTCACGATCACCGCAAGCGGATAATGCGGCACCTTCCTGCCGGAGATCAGCAGATCGCCCCGTGCGGTTATGCCCTCTTCGCGGACCGTGCCGTACGACTCCGTCGAAAGAACGTCCTTGAATATTCGCCGGTGCGCGAACGAGCGCCCGCGCAGGTTCTCGTCGACCGGATAGCGAGCCAGCAGCCGCGCGTCGGCGTCGAATAGCGACACGGAGTGGCTTTGATTGCGGGCGACTCTATGGAAATAGTCCTCGAAGTACTTCAGCTTCATCACGCCCAACACGACGCCCACGAACTCGCCCTGAGCGTCGGTCACCTTGCGCGCGAGCGAAATAACCCATTCGCCGTCGACCGGGTTGCGCAACGGCTTGCCCACCACCGACGTCAGTTCGGGATGTTCCTTGAAGACATGGGCCGGTGTTTGGTTGATGCGGATATCGGGGATCGGCCAGGTGCGCGAGAAGGTGACCAGCTTTCCATCGGCGTCGGTGATGACCAACGCATCGATGTACGGCAGCGGCCGCATCTGTTCGCGCAAGCTCAGGTGGATTGCGTAGTCCGACATCCTGTCCGCGAGCTTTTCGCCCGAGACAAGGTCGAGCCCCTTGATTCCCTCGAGCACCCCGGTCAGCACCAGATCGATCGATTGGAAACTGCGGTCGATCTGCTCCGACAGCACGATTGCCAGGCTTTCGAGATCGCGTTCGCTCTTTGCGATCTGATCGTTGCGCAGATCCCACAACAGCATCCAAGCCCCGCCGGCGAGCGCGCCGATCAGAAGGACGCTGGCCGCGACGATCGAGCGAACGGCGTTGGCGCGTCGCATCGGCGCGGCCGAAAGCGCCGGCCCGCCCGCCCGCAAGCGGCGCGGCCATAGACGACGTCGGCTGGGTGCGAAGAGTTCGAGCAGTCGCATGCCACAACAGTGGCTGAAAGAAATTATTCAATTGCTTTCGAAAATTACCGCCGCCGGCTTTTGATCTTTTAGGTATGCGGCGGGTTAAATTTCAGGCTCACGCCGCTTATTCGTCCAGAGCGTTATTCTATTTTATCGCGATAATGCACGTGCGCACGCGCGCAGACCGCGCTCCTGGCGGCCCGAAACCACGCGCCAACGCCTTGGCGGCACGAGGGATTTCCCGCTTAACACCGCATTAAACCGCCCCCTCTAGCGTGACCGGTGGGGGCCAACGGCAGACATGGCCGTCGGGCATGTAGTGGGTCGTGCGTATGGCGCAGGGACGCGGACAAGGCGGCCGCCGGGAGCCGGTTTTCGACCGTTCGCCCGAAGTGCGGGTGGCGCCGGACGAGCGACCTTCCGTCGCGCCCGGAGGCCCACGCCGACGCAGAAAATCCCGTAAGCGGCGGCCCCGGCGCTCGCTGATCGGCCGCATGGTCTACTGGGGCCTGGTGCTCGGCCTCTGGCTGGTCATCGGCGCGGTGGGCACCGTCGCCTATGTCGGCGCGCACCTGCCGCCGATCCAGTCGCTCGAAATCCCGAAGCGGCCTCCATCAATCCAGATCGTGGACCATGCCGGTAAGCCGCTTGCCCGCCGCGGCGACCTCGCCGGCGCGCCGACGGCGCTCAGGGAACTGCCTCCTTATGTGCCGCGCGCCTTCATCGCCATCGAAGACCGGCGCTTCTACGACCACTACGGCGTCGATCCGATGGGCATCGGCCGCGCCGCGCTCGCCAACATCCTGCACCGCGGGGTGGCGCAAGGCGGCTCGACCATTACCCAGCAGTTGGCGAAGAACCTGTTCCTGACGCAGGAGCGCACGGTCACGCGCAAGCTGCAGGAAGTGCTGCTCGCGCTCTGGCTCGAGCGCAAGTTCTCCAAGACGGAGATCCTCGAGCTCTATCTCAACCGCGTCTACTTCGGCGCCGGCGCTTACGGCATCGAGCAGGCCTCGCAGCGCTACTTCGGCAAGTCGGCCAAGCAGATCACGCTCGGCGAAGCGGCCCTGCTCGCCGGGCTCGTCAAGTCGCCGTCACGGCTTGCGCCGACGCGCAACTTCGACGCCGCCGAGAACCGCGCCAGAATCGTGCTGGCCGCCATGGCCGAGCTCAAGTTCATCACCCCGGGCAGCGAACGCGTCGCGCTCGCCAGACCGCCGCGCATCGTCGCGCAGGCCGGTAACGGCTCAATCAACTATGTCGCCGACTGGGTGATGGACGTGCTCAACGACGTCATCGGCCACGTCGATGAAGACATCGTGGTGCGCACCACAATCGACAACGCGCTGCAGGTCAACGCCGAAAAGACGCTCGTGGATGAACTGGCGGCGAAGGGCGAGAAGGGCAATGTGGGACAGGCGGCCCTCGTTGCAATGACACCAAACGGTGCAGTGCGCGCAATGATAGGCGGTCGTAGCTACGCGGACAGCCAGTTCAACCGCGCCGTCTCGGCCAAGCGGCAGCCCGGCTCGGCCTTCAAGCCGTTCGTCTACCTCACCGCGCTGGAGCGCGGGCTGACGCCCGATACCGTGCGCGAGGACAAGCCGATCAGGATCAAGAACTGGCAGCCGGAGAACTACGGCCACGAGTACTACGGGCCCGTCACGCTCACCCGCGCGCTGGCGATGTCGCTCAACACGGTTTCGGTGCGGCTCACCATGGAGATGACGCCGATGGCGGTGGTGCGCACCGCGCACCGGCTCGGCATCGCCTCGCTGCTCGAGCCCAACGCCTCGATCGCGCTCGGCACGTCGGAGGTCTCGATGCTCGAGCTGGTCGGCGCCTACGCGACCTTCGCCAACGGCGGCTATGCCACCGCGCCGCACGTCATCGAGAAGATCACCACCGGCGCCGGCAAGGTGCTCTATGTGCGCAACGAACGCACCCTCGGCCGCCTCGTCGAGGCCCGCTACGTCGGCATGATGAACGCGATGATGCAGGAGACGCTGCTCATCGGCACCGCGCAGAAGGCGACGCTGCCCGGCTGGCAGGCGGCCGGCAAGACCGGCACGAGCCAGGACTTCCGCGACGCCTGGTTCGTCGGCTACACCGCCAATCTCGTCACCGGCGTCTGGCTCGGCAACGACGACAACTCGCCCACCAGGAAGGTCACCGGCGGCGGCATGCCGGCGGAGATTTGGAGCAAGTTCATGCGCGCCGCGCACCAGGGCGTGCCGGTGGCCGCACTGCCCGGCACCCAGGCAAGCGGCGGCGGACTGTTCTCCGGCCTGTTCGGCGGCGGCGACGACCGTGGACGCACACGCGAGCCTGAGCCGCCAATCCCGCCCGCCCCCGTGCAGCCGGTCGCCAATGCAGGGGCGGCGACCAGCGGCCGCGGCAACCTCGACGGCTGGTTCATCGACAACCTGTTTGGCCGGCGCTGAGGCTTAGCGCCCGGCGGCGGCCGCCCGGCGCAAGCGGCGCGTGGCGAGCCAGAGCACCAGGCTCGCGCTGCCCATCATGGCCACGGCGAGCGCCAGCGGCCACGCGCTCTTGCCCAGCAGCACGCCCACCACCGCGCCGCAAACCGCCGCCGTGCTCTGCTGGCAGACGCCGAACAGCGACGACGCCGCGCCCGCCCGCTCCGGAAACGGCGTCATGGCGCCGGCGACCGACTGGCCGAGCACCATGCCCATGCCGGCGAGATAGACCGACATCGGCAGCACCAGCGACAGGGCCGAGGTCAGGCCGAGGGCCAGCGCGGCCACCATGCCGAGACCGCCCAGCGTGCAGCAGCACGTGCCGACGCCGATCATGCGGTCCAGCCCGAGCCGCGGCACCAGCCGCGCCGACAGGGCGGCGCCGAACATGTAGCCGACCGAGCCGACGGCGAAAGCGGCGCCGAACGCGAACGGACTGAGCCCGTAGAGGTCCTGCAGCACGAACGAGGAGCCCGAGATCCAGGCGAACAGCCCGGCAAAGGACAGCGCGCCGAGCCCGAGATAGGCGAGATAGGCGCGGCTGCGCGCGAGCACGGCATAGGACCCGATCATCGAGCGCAGCGAGAACGGCTCGGCCGCGCGCTTCACGTTGGTCTCCGGCAGCAGCAGCCAGATGGCCATGGCGATCGCCGCGCCGGCGATCAGCAGCGTGACGAAAACCGAGCGCCAGCCGATGCCTGCCTGCAGCACGCCGCCGGCGAGCGGCGCCAGCACCGGCGCCAACGCCATCACCGACGCGATCAACGACATCTCGCGCCCGGCGCGCGCGCCGGAATAGAGGTCGCGCACGATGGCGCGCGACAGCACGATGCCGCCCGCGCCGCCGCAGCCTTGCACGGCGCGCGCGACGATCAGCATTTCGATCGACGTCGAGAGCGTGCAGGCGAGCGTCGCCGCCGCGTAGATGATGAGCGCGCTCATCAGCACGGGCTTGCGCCCGTGCCGGTCGGACAAGGGCCCGTAGAAGATCTGCGCGCCGGCGAAGCCGAGCAAATAGGAGGAAATGGTGAGCTGCGCCTGCGCCGTGGTGGCGCCGAGCTGGCGCGCGATGTCCGGCAGCGACGGCAGGTACATGTCCGTCGTCAGCGGGCCGATCGCAGTCAATGCCGCAAGCAGCACTGTAAGCGCGAATGTGCCGGCACGGAGCATGACTTCTCGCTTGCTGCTCATTGAAACGTGGATGCCCGGCACGAGGCCGGGCATGACAAGCCATTACCTCAATGCAATCCGGCGAGCTAGAGCGTTTCCGCCGATATGCCATACCGGTGCAGCCCGGCACCGTGCGCGTCGAGCCAGGCCTTGGCGCGACTCATGTCGGGGCAGACGCGATCCACCAGGCGCCAGAACCGGCGTGAGTGGTTCATCTCGATGAGATGAGCCACCTCGTGCGCGGCCAGGTATTCGAGCACGAAGGGCGGCGCCAGGATCAGCCGCCACGAGTAGGACAGCACGCCGGTGGTCGAGCACGAGCCCCAGCGGCTCGCCTGGTCGCGCACCGAAACGCGGGCATGCCGCACGCCGAGCGCCGCCGCGGCCTGCCGGCTGGCGACCTCGAGGTCGCGCTTGGCCTCGCGCCTGAGGTAGTCGCGCACGCGGCGCGAGAGGTGCGGCGCCTCGCCCGCGACGCAGAGCAGGCGGACTTCCCCGCCCTCCTCCACCCACACGGTGCCGCGCGCATCCTGACGGTGCTCGATGCGGTGCTCGACGCCGCGCACCGGCAACACGGTGCCGTGCGCGAAAGGCGCGGCCTCCGGCAGGCGTCGCAAACGTGCCGCGATCCAGCCGCCGTGCTTCTGGGCGAACTCACGCGCCTGCGCGACGCTGCCGCGCGGCGGCATGGTGAGCACGACCTCGCGGGTGGCGGCGTTGATGCGCAGCGTATAACGGCGCGCCTGGGCGTGCCGCCGCATGCGCACGAGATAGACCTCGCCGTCGAAGGCGACGGAGATGGCGCCAGGCTCGCTGGTTCGGCGGAAGAGCAGTGCACGCAGCGGGATCGACATGGCCGGCCCGGATTCGTCAGGGCCGCATCATGCCACAGCCGGCGGCAAAGACTAATGCTTGATCGCGGCCGCCTGCGACGCCTTGGCCGGGGCGGCGGGCCGCCGGCCGTTGTTCGACAGCACGAAGTCGGCGATGCGCGGCGCGATCTCGGCGCGGAAGCGCGAACCGTTGAACACGCCGTAGTGGCCGACGTCCGGCTGCACATAGTGCGCCTTGAGGTCGTCCGGCAGGTTCGTGCAGAGGCGATGGGCGGCCTCGGTCTGGCCGACCGCGGAAATGTCGTCGTTCTCGCCCTCCACCGTCATCAGCGCGACGCGCGTGATGGCGGACGGATCAATGCGCCGGCCGCGATGCGTCATCTCGCCCTTCGGCAGCGCATGACGGACGAAGACGGTGTCCACCGTCTGCAGATAGAACTCGGCGGCGAGATCCATGACGGCGAGGTACTCGTCGTAGAACTCGCGGTGCTTCTGCGCCGAATCGCCGTCGCCTTTCACCAGGTGAAGGAACAGATTGTGGTGCGCCTCGATGTGGCGGTCGAGGTTCATGCTCATGAAGCCGTGCAGCTGCAGGAAGCCCGGATAGACGTCGCGCATGACGCCGGGATGCGGAAACGGCACCTTGGTGATGACGTGGCTGCGGAACCAGTCGATGCCGCGGTCGACGGCGAGCTTGTTCACCGCGTTCGGGTTGATGCGCGTGTCGATCGGCCCGCCCATCAGCACCATCGAATGCGGCACGTAGGGGTCCTTGTCGGCTTCCATCAGCGCGGCCGCGGCAAGCACGGGAACCGACGGTTGGCAAACGGCGAGCACGTGCACGTCGCCGCCGAGCATGTGCAGCATCGAGACGACGTAGTCGATGTAGTCGTCGAGATCGAAGCGGCCTTCCGCCAGCGGGACCGACTGCGCGTTGCGCCATTCGGTGATGTAAACGTCGTGGTTGGGCAGGAAGGCCTCGACCGTGCCGCGCAGCAGCGTGGCGTAGTGGCCGGACATCGGCGCGACGATGAGCAGCTTCGGCTGCGGCCGGCGCGGTGCGCGCGTGAACGCGCGCTCGAAATGCAGCAGCCGGCAGAACGGCCGCTCCCACACGTTCGCGATGCGGATCGCGATGCGCTCGCCGCCGACGACGGTGTGTTCGATGTCCCAATCGGGCTGGGCGTAACGGCGCGTGGACCGTTCGAACAGTTCCGCCGCCGCCGCCATCGACTTGCCGTAGGTCGTGTGCGCCAGCGGATTGGCGGGATTCTTGTAGAACAGGCGCGTGGCATCGGCCAAAGCGCGTACCGGATTGAGCGCCGCGTGGCCCATCTCGTAGAGCCAGTACATCGGCGTCGAAAGCAATAGTCCCTGATCGTCGGAGAGCGTCGCCGCTCCCTCGAATTCGCCAATCGCCATTTTGGTGCCCGGCCCCTGCTGCAGCGCAGCAGACTGTCGCTTTTCTGTCATACCGTCAACCTAGCAGATAAGGTCTTCGCAGCCGGTTTACAACGCGGCAGCGCTGCACAAGTCCCTTAAATTACGGGTTTTTTAGCCCTACTCGCCGGTCTGCAGGAGCGAACCCTGCACCCGGGCGCTCTGCAAAAGCTTGAGGAAAGCCAATGATGCAATCGCGAAAAGGACGATGTTGAAGGCGAACGCCTCGAGCATCAGGTCGGCGCGGAAGACGCGGTCGATGAGCAACGCGCGCATGCCTTCGAACACGTAGGTCGGCGGCAGCGCCCAGGCGGCGTATTGCAGGAATTCGGGCAGCACCGCCACCGGGTAGTAGACGCAGGTGAGCGGCAGAAACAGGAACATGATGGTCCAAGCGAGGCTCTCGGCGCCCAGCCCGTTCCGCAGCAGCAGGCCGGCGACGAAGATGCCGATCGACCAGCTCGTCAGGATCAGGTTGGCGAAGAACGCCGCCAGCGCGAGCCCGAACGACCACAGATTGAAGCCGAAGAAGAGGATCGCGAGCAGCGACACCGGGATCATGCCGATCGAGAGCCGCACGATGCTCATGATCATCAGCGCCACGATGAATTCGGCCGGGCGCAGCGGCGACATCATGATATTGCCGAGGTTGCGCGCGTACATCTCCTCCAGGAACGAGATGGAAAAGCCGAGTTGTCCGCGGAACAGGATGTCCCACAGCAGCACGGCGCCGATGAACACGCCGCCGGCGCGGGTGAAGTAATTGTCGTTCTGCGCCACGTACATCTGCAGGAAACCCCACATCAGCATCTGCACCGCGGGCCAGTAGATCAGGTCGAGAATGCGCGGCCAGGACGAGCGCAACAGATACCAGTAGCGCCGCACCATGGCGCCGACGCGGTTGAAGGAAAAGGATGTGGCGGTCATGCCGGGCCTCTTGTCCCGGGCACAGCGCGGCACGCAGTGGTGCGCTGCAGAACCGGGACCTCGACGACGACGGCGTTCATGACGGTCCCGGATCTGCGGCGTGCCGTTTCGCTTCGCCTCAGGCTGCGCCACGTCCGGGACACGAGTCTGTTCTTCACCGCGCCGCCTCCGCCGCATGGCCGCGCCCGCGCGCGACGTCGAGGAAGACTTCCTCCAGATTGCCGCGGCCGTAGCGGGCGAGCAGACGCTCCGGCGTATCGTCGTCCTCGATGCGGCCCTTCTTCATGATGATCACGCGCTCGCAGAGGCGCTCGACCTCGTTCATGTTGTGCGAGGCGAGCAGCACGGTCGCTCCCTGCGCGCGCCGATAATCCTCCAGCCTGCCGCGCACCCAGTCGGCGGTGTCGGGATCGAGCGAGGCGGTCGGCTCGTCGAGCAGCAGCACCTCCGGCCGGTTGAGCAGCGCCTTGGCGAGAGACACGCGCGTCTTCTGCCCGGCCGATAGCTTGCCGGTCGGCCGGTCGATAAATTCGGTCAAGGCCAGTTCTTCCGCGAGGCTTTCGATGCGCGCGTCGCGGTCGGGCACCGCATAAAGCTGCGCGAAGACCGACAGATTCTGCCGCACCGTCAGCCGCATCGGCATGTCCACGTAGGGGCTCTCGAAATTCATCCGGTGCAGCACCTGGTAGCGCTCGTCCGGCATCGCTGCGCCCAGCACGCTGACGCTGCCCGCGGTCGGCGTGACGAGGCCCATGATCATCGCGATGGTCGTGGTCTTGCCGGCGCCGTTGCCGCCGAGCAGACCGGTGATCGAGCCGGCGGGCAGGCGGAACGAGATGCCGTCCACCGCGACGGCGGTCTTGTAGCGCTTGACCAGGCGATCCACCGCGATGGCCGGTGCGTTCCGGGCGTCCATGGCTTCAGATGTGACGCCCTGCCGCGGCGAGCGCAAGCCCCGCCGCCGGCCGGAACGCGATTGCGCTTCATCGGCGCGAGCCCAGCCCCTAAACTGCCGCCCCATGGCCACCGCCGCCCTCACCCAGGAACATCCGCGCCGCAACGTGCGTCTCGACACGTTGGTGCGGCTGCGCTGGCTGGCCGTCATCGGCCAGACCACGGCCGTACTGGTGGTCTATTTCGGCCTCGAATTCGAACTGCCGATCTGGGCCTGCCTGGCCGTGATCGTGCTGTCGGCCTGGCTCAACATCGCGCTGCGCCTGCGCTTCCACGCCACGCAGCGGCTGGAGCCCGACCGCGCCGCCTGGCTGCTCGCCTTCGACATCGCGGAGTTGGCGGTGCTGCTGTTCCTGACCGGCGGCTTGCAGAACCCGTTCGCCTTTCTGTTCCTCGCGCCGGTGCTGCTGTCGGCCACCGCGCTGCCGCCGCGCTACACGCTGCAGCTCGGCGGCTTCGCGATCGCCTGCGCCACCGTGCTGGTGTTCGTGCATTACCCGCTGCCCTGGGACATCGAGGACCCGCTGGAACTGCCGCCGATCTTCATGATGGGCGTCTGGCTCTCGATCCTGCTCGCCATCGGCTTCATCGGCGTCTACGCCTGGCAAATCACCGAGGAGTCTCGCCAGCTCACCGACGCGCTCGCCGCCACCGAACTGGTGCTGGCGCGCGAGCAGCATCTGTCGCAGCTCGACGGCCTCGCCGCCGCCGCCGCGCACGAGCTCGGCACGCCGCTGTCCACCATCTCGGTGATCGCCAAGGAGCTTGAGAACGCCATCCCCGCCACCGCGCCGCACGGCGACGACGTGCGGCTGCTGCGCGAGCAGGCCACGCGCTGCCGCGACATCCTCGCCAAGCTCACCGAGCTGTCGGCAAGCGCCGAACCGTTCGACCGCACGCCGCTCACGGCGCTGATCGAGGAGGCGGTGGCTCCGCACCGCAACTTTGGCGTGGCCATCGAGGTCAGGACGCCGAGCGACGGCGGGAACGTGCCGGTCGGCGCCCGAAATCCGGCGATCCTGTACGGCCTCGGGAATTTGCTGGAGAACGCCGTCGACTTCGCGCGCGAGCGCGTGACGGTGGAGGCGCGGTGGGACAACGAGACCATCGAGGTCAGCATCAGTGACGACGGGCCAGGCTTTGCGCCCGAGATCATCGCCCGCATCGGCGAACCCTACGTCACCAGCCGGCGGCGCAAGGACAAGGAGAACGAGGACGAGGCGACCGGGCTGGGATTGGGCTTCTTCATCGCCAAGACGCTGCTCGACCGCTCGGGGGCGACCCTCACGCTGGTGAACCGGCGGGCGCCCGACCACGGCGCCACGATCACCTTGCGCTGGCCGCGCAGCCAATTCGAGCGTCCGCAAGCCTTTGTTGCAGCTTGAAAAAGACGCAATCGATAACAATGTTTTGTTGTGTGATTGAGGCCCTGCGCGGGCTAAACTCCGCCAAACCTCATGGAGTTGGGCAATCGTGGATATGGCCGTCAATGAAATCGCCGGGTCGGCGGTGAACCAGCAGCTTCCGGACGAGCGCTCGGTGCTGATCGTCGAGGACGACCGTTCGTTCCTCCAGCGGCTCGCCAAGGCGATGGAGAGCCGCGGCTTCGAGGTGAGCACCGCGGAATCGGTGGCCGACGGGCTTCTGCAGCTCGAGCAGTCGGCGCCCGCTTTCGCGGTCGTCGACATGCGCCTCAGCGACGGCAACGGGCTCGACGTGATCTCGGCGCTCAAGCGCCGGCGGCCGGAAGCGCGCGCGATCATCCTCACCGGCTACGGCAACATCGCCACCGCCGTCACCGCGGTGAAGCTCGGCGCCGTGGACTACCTCGCCAAGCCGGTGGACGCCGACGACGTGGTCGCCGCGCTGCTCGCGCAGGACAATGCCCGCATCGAGCCGCCGGCCAACCCGATGTCGGCCGACCGCGTGCGCTGGGAACACATCCAGCGCATCTACGAGCTGTGCGGGCGCAACGTGTCGGAGACGGCGCGCCGCCTCAACATGCACCGCCGCACCTTGCAGCGGATTTTGGCAAAAAGAGCGCCGCGCTAGCGGAGCCCGTCTTCCATAAAATGCGCGCGCCGCGCTAGCTAGGTGTCCGCTCGTCCCCGCGAAAGCGGGGACCTATTTCTTGCAGCGTTTATGCTTGCGGCCTCTGGATTCCCGCTTGCGCGGGAATGAGCGGAGATTGTTGCGACAGAAGATTAATCGATATCGCCGTAAGGCCCCGTCGGGTCGGCGAGCGAGGAAAGCCGCCGCGCGGCGGCGCGCGCGAACAGCAGCATCATCGCCTTGCGCGTGGGCGCGGCGAGCTTGTGCTCGGGCGCCTCGCATCTGAACTCGGCGCCGAAGGAATCCGCCACGATCAGCCCGGTGTCGGGCGGGAAGATCTCGCACGGCACCGCGAGCGACGTCGCGAAGAACAGCCGGTCGCAGTGCGCCCGATAGTCCTGCCACTTCTGGTCGGCGCGGAAGTCGGCGACCGAGGATTTGACCTCGACAATCCAGACCCGCCCGCCGCCGTCGAGCGCGACCAGGTCGGCGCGGCGGCCGGACGGCAGCGGCAATTCGCTCACCACGCAGAAGCCGTGCGCGTGCAACAGCCGCGCGGTGCCGCGCGCCACCGCCAGCGCGGTTTCCGACTGGCGGCCATCCACGGGAAGTCCCAGGGGCTTTGCGAAGTTCATCCTTTCACCTTCGCCGGCGATCTTAGCGAAGTTAAGACCGCTCGGGAAACGCCGCCTCGAGCGCCGCGCGCTCGGCCTTGAGCACGCCGCGCTCGGTGATCAGCCCGGTGACCAGGCGGGCCGGCGTCACGTCGAACCCGTAATTGGCCACGGCCGACCCGTCCGGCACGACCTGCACGGTCTCGATGCGCCCGTCTTTGGTCTTGCCGGTCATCATTGCCACTTCTTCCGGTCCGCGCTGCTCGATCGGTATCTCGGCGACGCCGTCGCTCACCGTGAAATCGATGGTCGGCGACGGCAGCGCCACGTAGAACGGCACCTTGTTGTCGGCCGCCGCGAGCGCCTTCAGATAGGTGCCGATCTTGTTGCAGACATCGCCTTGCGCGGTGACGCGGTCGGTGCCGACGATGACGAGATCGACCATGCCGTGCTGCATCAGGTGGCCGCCGGTGTTGTCCGGGATCACGGTGTGCGGCACGCCGTGCTTGCCGAGCTCCCAGGCGGTGAGCGAGGCGCCCTGGTTGCGCGGGCGCGTCTCGTCGGCGAAGACGTGAATCGGGAGCCCCTTGTCGTGCGCCATGTAGATCGGCGCCGTCGCCGTGCCCCAGTCCACCGTCGCCAGCCAGCCGGCGTTGCAATGAGTGAGCACGTTGACGCGTTCGCCGTTCTTCTTCTTCGCCGCGACCTCCTCGATCAGCTTGAGGCCGTGGCGGCCGATCGCCTGGTTGATGGCGACGTCTTCCTCCGCGATCTCGTTGGCGCGGACGAGCGCCGCTGCGGCGCGCTCGCCGCGCGGCCGGTTGCGCACCGCCGCGACCATCTCGTCGAGCGCCCATTTCAGGTTGATCGCGGTTGGCCGCGTCTCGTGCAGCGCGGCATAGGCGCGCTCGATCGCCTCGTCAGAGGCGTCGGCGCGCAAGCCGAGCCACATCCCATAAGCCGCCGCCGCGCCGATCAGCGGTGCGCCGCGCACCTGCATGGTCTTGATCGCGCGCGCGGCGTCTTCCAGCGTCGAAAGCCTAGCGGTGACGAAGCGGTGCGGCAGCGCCGTCTGGTCGATGATGCCGACCGAAACGCTGTCGCCTTCGACCCAGATCGTGCGCGTGGGCTGGCCGTCGATTTTCATGGGCGTGATCTAGCCGAATTTCGCGCGGCTGTCGTCCCCTTGCCTGCCGCAGCGGCTTGCCGCACTCTCGCACCCCGCTGGAGGGCGTCATGGTCGATTACGAAGTCGAATACAACAACCGCGCGCGCGTGCCGGAACATCCGCAGATCTTCGATCGCTGGACGCGTGAAGCCGAGGCCTATCGCGCCGCCGCCCGCAACGCGCAGATCGGCCTGAAGTACGGCCCCTCCCCGCGGCAGACGATCGACCTGTTCCCAGCCGAGGGCGACGGCGCGGGCACGCCGCTCGTCATGTTCATCCACGGCGGCTGGTGGCGCACGCTCGCGCCCGACCAGTTCAGCCAGATGGCGAAGGGCGCGAACGCGAACGGCGTGACGGTCGCGGTGGTCGGTTACGATCTCTGCCCGCAGGTGTCGATCGCCGCAATCATCGACGAGATGCGCGCCGCCTGCCTGTTCCTCTGGAATAAGCGGAGGCAGCGCATCATGGTGGCGGGCCATTCCGCCGGCGGGCATCTCGCCGCCTGCATGCTGGCGACCGACTGGAAGACGCTCGACCCGAGCGCGCCGGCCGACCTCGTACCGGCCGCCTATTCGATCTCCGGCGTGTTCGATCTCGCGCCGCTGACGCAGATCTCGGTCAACGCCGACCTCAAGCTCGACGACAAGTCGGCGCACGACTGCTCGCCGCTGACCTGGAAGGTGCCGGCCGGCCGCGTGCTCGACGCGGTGGTCGGCGGCATCGAGTCCGCAGAGTTCCTGCGGCAGAGCAGGACAATCGCGGAAGCCTGGGGGCAGGGCATGGCGTTGACGCGCTACGAGGCGGTGCCCGGCAAGAACCACTTCGACGTGATCGACGCGCTGGCCGATCCGGCGAGCGCGATGACCAAGCGCGTGGTCGAGCTGGCGCGGCAGACGCAGGCGAGCGCGCTCTAGAACCAGTAGCGCCATGCAAACACGACGGTGAGCAGCGCGCCGACCGCGACCACGGCGACGCGCATCACCTGGCGCGGCACGATGCGCGCCAGCCAGCTGCCCGCCAGCCCGCCGACGATGGTGCCCATCATCAGCGCCAGCGTCTGCGGCCAGATGACGCCGCCCTGCCAGATGAAGATCGCCGCCGCGGTGGCGCTGTTCAGGCTGGTGACGAAGTTCTTCGCCACGTTGGCCGAGCGGTAGTCGCCGCGCGTCGCCACCGACATTACGCCGAGCAGCAGCACGCCGACGCCGGCGCCGAAATAGCCGCCGTAGAACGACACCGGCAGCAGCACCTTCAGGTTGGTGACGCTGAAGTCGATCTCGCGGCCGCGCGCCAGCGCACGGGCGCGCAGGTAGCCGCCGATTCGCTCGGCGAAGGCGAACAGGACCGTGGCGAAGCCGAGCAGCACCGGCACCAAAAGCTTGAACACCGCCTGCGGCGTGGCCAGCAGGATGGCGGCGCCGAGGCCGGCGCCGATCATGGACGCGAGCACCATGCCGACGAAGGCGCGGTTGAACGGCGGCAATTGCCGCCGGTCGCTCAGCGCGGCGAGGAACGTGCCGGGCACCAGCGCGGTCATGTTGCAGATCGTGGCCGTCAAGGGCGGAATGCCGG
This sequence comes from Pseudolabrys sp., assembly GCA_046292265.1. Taxonomy (GTDB): domain Bacteria; phylum Pseudomonadota; class Alphaproteobacteria; order Rhizobiales; family Xanthobacteraceae; genus Pseudolabrys. The sequence goes on from JBKBRE010000002.1 coordinate 290,520, forward strand.
CGGCGATCAGCGCGGGATAGGTGACGAGCGCCGCGCCGCCGATCATCGAGGCGAGCATGCCGCCGCCGATGCCGGCGAAGAACAGCGCCGCGATGGTCTGCATGGTGAGGTCGTGAAACATCAGGCGAACCAGTAGCGGCGGGCGAAGGCCACGGTGAGCGCCGCGCCGACCAGCACGATCACCACGCGGATGACGCGCGGCGGAAAAATACGCGCGACATAGGCGCCGAGCAGGCCGCCGGCGACGGTGCCGCCGGCGAGCGCCAGCGTCTGCGGCCAGAGCACCGCGCCCTGGCTGGCGAAGACCAGCGTGGCGGCGAGCCCGTTCAGGCTGGAGACGAAATTGCGCGCGACATTGGCGGCGCGGTAGTCGCCGCCGGTCGCGAGCGAGAACACGCCCAGCACCAGGATGCCCGCGCCGGCGCCGAAATAGCCGGTGTAGAACGACACCGGCAGCAGGATCTTCAGGCTGGTGACGCTGATGGTGATCTCGTGCCCGCGCTCGGCCGCGCGCGAGCGCAGCCAGGCGCTGATGCGCCCCGAGAAGGCGAACAGCAGGGTGGCGAAGCCGAGCAGCAGCGGCACCACGGCCGCGAACATCCGCTCGGGCGTCGACACCAGCACGGCCGCGCCGACCGCCGCGCCGGCGACCGAGATGGCGATCAGCCCGATGAACGCGCGGTTGAACGGCGGCAGTTGCGAGCGGTCCGACAGCGCGGCGAGCATGGTCGCCGGCATGATCGAGGCGAGGTTGCAAACCGCGGCGGCTTGCGGCGGCACGCCGGTGGCGATCAGCGCGGGATTGATGACGACCGCGGCGCCGCCGACGGTCGTTGCGATGGCGCCCGCCACGAGCCCGGAAGCGGCCAGGAAAACGGCGGTCAGGAGGTCCATGCTGGTGAATTCACGTATATGTCCCGCCGCCGCCCCGTCGTGTCATGCCCCGCGCAAGCGAGGCATCCAGTACGCCGCAGCAGCGGCGGTGATTACTGGATCGCCCGCCTTCGCGGGCGATGACAGCTGTGGCTAAAAGAATGCCTGAATCCCGGTCTGCGCGCGTCCTAGGATCAGCGCATGGATGTCATGCGTGCCTTCATAGGTGTTGACGGTTTCCAGGTTCGCGAGCACGCGCATCACGTGATACTCCTCCGAGATGCCGTTGCCGCCGTGCATGTCGCGGGCGACGCGCGCGATGTCGAGCGCCTTGCCGCAGTTGTTGCGCTTCATCAGCG
>JBKBRE010000003.1:0-255886 GCA_046292265.1 Pseudolabrys sp.
CGCCCGCGGCGCAGCCGCAGCGCACTGCCGCCGTTTCGCCGCCGGCCGAGCCCGTCCGGGCTGCGCCTGCGCCCGTCCGCAATGCGGCGCCCGCGCCTTCGGCCAACGCGCCGCTATCGCTCAACCCGAACGCACCCGCGCCGCGCGCCACCGCGCCCGCGCCGGCTCCCACCCGCACCGCCAATGCGCCGACCTCGCTGGCGCCGGCTCCCGCCGCGCCTGCCGCGGCCGGCAACGGTGGCGGCAGCGGCGCCTACGTGCAGGTTTCCTCCCAGCGCAGCGAGGCGGAGGCGCAGGCGGCTTTCCGCGCCCTCCAGAGCAGGTATCCGGACCAGCTCGCCAGCCGTCAGCCCGCGATCCGCCGGGTCGATCTGGGCGCCAAGGGCATCTATTTCCGCGCCATGATCGGCCCCCTGGCCGCCGGCGAGGCGAGCGAACTCTGCTCGAACCTCAAGGCTGCCGGCGGACAGTGCATCATCCAGAGGAATTAGCGGCCGCAGGGTTGACCCTGTCGGCGGGCGCGGGCTAATCCGCGCCGATGACGGCGCGCGCATTCATCACCGGCTTGGCGGGCTTGACGATCTCCGCCGGCGAGCGCGCGTTTCTGCGCGAGGCCCAGCCGTGGGGCCTTATCCTTTTCAAGCGAAATATCGATAGTCCTCAGCAGGTTATCGATCTTGTCTCATCTTTTCGCGAAACATTAGGTTGGCGGGCGCCGGTGCTCGTCGATCAGGAAGGCGGCCGCGTCCAGCGCCTCGGACCGCCGCACTGGCCGGTCTATCCGCCGGGCGCCCGCTACGGCGACCTCTACGATCGCGCGCCGGCCGCCGGCCTGGCTGCAGCGCGGCTCGCCGGCCATCTCATTGCCGCCGATCTGACGGCGCTCGGCATCGACGTGGACTGCCTGCCGATCGCCGATGTTCCCGTTCCCGGGGCGGATGGAGTGATTGGCGACCGGGCCTATGGAACCGAGCCGGCCAAGGTCGCGGCGATCGCAGGGGCCGTCGCCGAGGGGCTCATGGCGGGCGGCGTGCTGCCGGTGCTCAAGCACCTGCCGGGCCATGGCCGCGCGACCGCCGACAGCCACCACAAATTGCCGGTGGTCGACACCCCGCGCGCGGTCCTGGAAGCGACCGATTTTGCCGCCTTCCGGCCGCTTGCCGGCCTGCCGCTCGGCATGACCGCACATGTTGTGTTTAGCGCCATCGACCCCGTCGCACCGGCGACAACTTCGGTCACAATGGTGGGCCAAGTGATTCGCGGCTTCATCGGGTTCCAGGGACTGCTGATGAGCGACGACGTGTCGATGAACGCACTGACCGGCAGCATCGCCGAGCGCAGCCGCGCGGCGCTCGCGGCCGGCTGCGACGTCGTGCTCCACTGCAACGGCAACCTCCTGGAGATGGCGCAGGTCGCCGGCGAAGCGCCGCCGCTTGCGGGCGAGGCGCTGCGCCGCGCCGAGGCTGCGCTTGCGCTGCGCGCCGCGCCGGAAACCTTCGACGTCGCCGCCGCGCGCGAGACTTTCAACGACATGGTCGGCACGACGCCGGCCGCGTAACGGACAACGAGATGAACGCCGAGGAATTCGACACCACATTGCAGGCCGATCGCGGCGACACCGAGCCGGCGATGATCGTCGACGTCGAGGGCTTCGAAGGCCCGCTCGACCTGCTGCTCACGCTCGCGCGCCAGCAGAAGGTCGATCTCGCCAAGATATCGATCCTCGCGCTCGCCGACCAGTACCTTTCGTTCATCGAGGAGGCGCGCAAGCTGCGCCTCGAACTCGCCGCCGACTATCTGGTGATGGCGGCCTGGCTCGCCTACCTCAAATCGCGGCTGCTGCTGCCCGAGGCGGCGCCGGGCGAGGGGCCGAGCGCGGAAGAGATGGCGCTCGCGCTCGCCAACCGGCTGCGTCGGCTGGAACAAATTCGCGAGGTCGCCGGCAAGCTCATGGAGCGGCCGCAGCTTGGCCGCGACGTCTTCGAGCGCGGGCTGCCGGAGCCGATCGCCGAGATCAAGCGCCCGGAATGGTCGGCGACGCTCTACGATCTGCTCAGCGCCTATTCCAGCCAGCGCCAGCGCAGCGTGCTCTCGCGCGTGCGCTTCAAGAAGCGCTCGGTGTGGTCGCTGGCGGAAGCGCGCGCCGCGCTCGAGCGGCTGATCGGCGATGCCGCGGACTGGTCGCGTATCGACCAGTTCCTCATCAGCTACGTGGTCGAGCCGTCGCAGGCCGCCACCGTGTTCGCTTCCTCCTTCGCCTCCGCGCTCGAACTGGTGCGCGAGGGCGTCGCCGAAATCCATCAGAAAGAGTCGTTCGCGCCGATCTACATGCGCAAGCGCGTTGGCGCGATCGACGCCGCACGAACGCATGACGCACAAGAAAACGCATAAGGAGACCGGGTCGATGCCGAGCGTGGCCACGAAACTCGAGATCGTACACAGCGACGAGCCTGCGCCGCCGGCCGAGGCCGCCGTGGAGCCGGCGCCGCGCCCGGAGGAGTTGCGCCTGCTCGAGGCGCTGCTGTTCGCCGCCGGCGAGCCGCTCGACGAGCCGACGCTGGTCAAGGCGCTGCCCGACGGCGTCGACGTCAAGGACGCGCTTGCGCGGCTGAAGGCCGAGTACGCGCCGCGCGGCGTCAATCTCGTGCGCATCGGTAAGAAGTGGACCTTCCGCACCGCCACCGACCTGTCCTGGCTGCTGACCAAGGAGACGGTGGAGACGCGCAAGCTCTCGCGCGCCGCGATCGAGACGCTCGCCATCATCGCCTATCACCAGCCGGTGACCCGCGCCGAGATCGAGGAAATCCGCGGCGTGCAGGCCGCCGCCGGCACGCTCGACGTGCTGCTCAAGACCGGCTGGATCCGCCCGCGCGGACGCCGCAAGGCGCCGGGCCGCCCGATCACCTACGGCACCACCGAGGCGTTCCTGTCGCATTTCGGCCTGGAGGAGGTCGGCGACCTGCCGGGGCTCGACGAGCTCAAGGGCGCCGGCCTGCTCGAAGGCAGCCTGCCGACCGGCTTTTCGGTGCCGGTGCCGTCGGACGATTCCACGCTGCGCGACGACGAGGATCCGCTGGAGCCCGGCGACCTCGATCTCGGCCTAGCGCCGGCGCCCGCCGCAGGCGAAGGCGAGAAGTAAGCCTGTCATCACCGGGCCGGCGCGTCAGCGCCGTGACCCGCTGATCCCGATCAGGTGGGCAGTGCCTCCCCAAGCGAGATTGCCGGGTCAAGCCCGGCAATGGCAGCGTGGAGAGGCCGGGCCCACCGGGCCAAAAGCCGAAATCAAGGTAAATTCCGAGACTTGCCGCGACATCGCGGCCTAGTCCGCGGCCGCGAGCACCTTGTTTTTGCCGCTTCCGGGGCCTAGTTTCGGGTCGAAAACAGGCGGGAAAAAAGGCGTCAAAGCCCGTCGCTCTCGGAGGGTAAGTCGATGGGTTCCTTAAGCATTTGGCACTGGATCGTGGTGCTGGTGGTCGTGTTGCTGCTGTTCGGGCGCAACAAGATCTCCGACCTGATGGGCGACGTGGCCCAGGGCATCAAGGCCTTCAAGAAGGGCATGGCGGAAGACGAGAAGCCGGCCGAGACCAAGGCCGAGCCGGTCAAGACCATCGAGGGTGCTTCCGCGCCGGCGCAGAAGACGGAAACCGAGCAGCGCGCCGAGAGCGTGCGCTCTTAATCGTCGGCTCGCCGGGGGCGGCGCCGCTGGCCCGCGAACGCCGTTGATGGCGGTGCGGGGCCTGGGAATTGGCTAATCCATGTTCGACATCGGCTGGAGTGAGCTCGCCATCATCGGCATCGTCGCGCTGATCGTGATCGGGCCGAAGGAGCTGCCGACCGTCCTGCGCACCATCGGCCAGTACATGGGCAAGGTCCGGCGCATGGCCTCCGAATTCCAGGGCCAGTTCCAGGAAGCCATGCGCGAGGCCGAGGTCGCCGACCTGAAGAAACAGGCCGACGATCTGTCGAGCACCGTCTCCAGCTATACCAACTTCGATCCGATGGCCGACGTGCAGAAGAGCATGGAGGCGGCGATCGCGCCCGAGCCGGGCGAAAGCACCGTGGCGCAGGAGCCCGCGCCCGCGGCCGAAGCCGCCAATCCGCCGCCGATCGACGTGCCGCTGCCGGAGCCGCTCCCGCCGGTCACCAATGAGGATTTCGCGCCGGCGGAACCGTCGACGCAGATGGCCGGGGACGAGCCGCCGCCGCCCAAGCAGGCCGGGAGCGGGGGATGACGCACGAGGACATCGAGTCCACCAAGGCGCCCCTGATGGACCACTTGATCGAGCTGCGCTCGCGGCTGATCAAGGCGCTCATCGCCTTCGGGGTGACCTTCGCGCTCTGCTTCGTCTTCGCCAAGGACATCTACAACGTCCTGGTCTGGCCCTTCGTCTGGGTCGCCGGCGCGGAGAACACCAAATTCATCTACACGGCGCTGCTCGAATACTTCATCACGCAGTTGAAGGTCGCCATGTTCGGCGCCGCCTTCCTGTCGTTCCCGATGGTGGCGGCGCAGGTCTACATGTTCGTCGCGCCCGGCCTCTACCGGAACGAACGGCGCGCCTTCCTGCCGTACCTGATCGCCACGCCCTTCTTCTTCGCGCTCGGCGCGGCGGTGGTCTATTTCCTGGTGATGCCGATGCTGGTGCGCTTCTCGCTCGGCATGCAGCAGGCGGCGCCGGAGGAGGCCTCGATCGCGCTCCTGCCGAAGGTCGGCGAATATCTGTCGCTGATGATGTCGCTGGTCCTCGCCTTCGGCGTCGCTTTCCAGCTCCCGGTCATCCTGACGCTGCTCGGCCGCATCGGGATCGTCAATTCGGCGCAGCTCAAGCAGAAGCGGCGCTATTTCATCGTCGGCGCCTTCGTGCTCGCCGCCGTGCTGACGCCGCCCGACGTCATCAGCCAGCTCTCGCTCGCGCTCCCGCTGCTGCTGCTCTACGAGGGCTCGATCTGGTCGGTGCGCCTGGTGGAGAAGAAGACCGCCGCGGCCGACGCCGAGAAGAAGGCGGCCGCCGAAGCGCCCGAGAAGCCGGCCGGCACGCCGGCGGAATAAGCGGCGAAATTCCGATAAAGCAGATTGCTCATCTGGATTAAGGCCATGCGTGCCTTGTGTAATTTCACGTGGAAATCCGCGGCTTTTCCGCGCGTGGCGCGCCGGCCCGCCGCGCCGGGCCGACAAATCTCCTTAAGTTTTAATTTGCCGCTTGGATTCTATGCAGTTCCGTTAGGTCTCGCCTCTGCGCGGCCGTCCCGGTCGGATTGTGCGATCAGGAAAGAAGCGGAATGTCGGAAGTCGCCGCGCTGTTGACCGAACTGGATGCGACGCTCGCGCGCGTGACGCCGCCGCGCCGCCTCGCCATGCTGCGGCAGATGACCGAGCTGTTCCTGCAAGGGGCCGGTCTCTACACCGCCGAGCAGACCGCCGTCTTCGACGCGCTGATCAAGCGGCTGACGCAGGGCGTCGGCGCGCAGGCGCTGGTCGAACTGAGCAACCGCCTCGCCACCATGGACAGCGCGCCGGCCGACACCATCGTGCGGCTGTCGAGCGACGACGATCCGGCGGTGTCCGGCCCGGTGCTGGAGAAGTCCAGCGTGCTCAACGACGGCGACCTCGTCGGCATCGCCAGGAGCAAGAGCCAGGGCCACCTGCTGGCGATCGCCGGCCGCCGCCACATCGCCGACGTCGTCACCGACGTGCTGGTCGAGCGCGGCAACCAGGCGGTCAAGCGCAAGGTGACCGCCAACGAGGGCGCGACGATTTCCGAGAACGGCTTCGCCCGCCTGATCAGCGACGCCCGCACCGACAAGGACTTGGCCGGCATGGTCAAGAAGCGGGAAGATATCCCCGAGGAACTCAAGCCCTTCCTGGAAATGGCGCTGGCCTGAGGGCGCTGGCCGCGGGGGATGGCCGTTGCGGTCATGACGCGCTAAAAGCCCCGGCATGTACGACATCAAGTGGATTCGCGAGAACCCGGCGGCCTTCGACGGAGGGCTGAAACGGCGCGGGCTGGAGCCTTTGTCGGGCAAGCTGCTGGCGCTGGACGAGAAGCGGCGCGCGGCCATCACCCAATTCGAGCAGGCGCAGGCGCGCCGCAACGCGGCCTCCAAGGAAATCGGCGAGGCCAAGAAGGCCAAGGACGAGGCCAAGGCGTCGGCGCTGATGGCCGAGGTGGCCAAGCTCAAGGACACGCTGCCGCAGCTTGAGAAGGAGCAGAAGGAACTCGCGGAAACGCTCCAAAATATGCTCGCAGAAATTCCGAATATGCCGCTCGACGACGTGCCGGACGGCAAGGACGAGCACGGCAATGTCGAGCGTCACACGAGCGGCACGAAACGCAGCTATGCGTTCGCGCCCAAGCAGCATTTCGAATTGGGCGAAGCGCTCGGCATGATGGACTTCGAGCTGGCCGCGAAACTGTCCGGCGCTCGTTTTGTCGTCTTGCAGAAGGGCCTCGCGCGCATGGAGCGCGCGCTCGGCCAGTTCATGCTCGATGTACACACCGGCGAGCATGGCTATACCGAAGTTAATCCGCCGTTGCTCGTTAGGGACGACGTGATGTTCGGGACGGCGCAGTTGCCGAAGTTCGAAGCAGATCAGTTTTTTGTTGATCGCGTGGGCAAGATTGAGGTCGAGAGTTACGCTGAAGCGCTTCGCGATTTTTCAGACGATAAGAAGCTTGCCGCAACAGCCAAGGCAACGGGCGACAAGAGAGTCATTGAATTATTTGAGCTGTACCTCGCATGCAAAAATTATGAGCCGCAGGATGAAAACGATGCGCCTCCTGGAGAACTTTATGTACGTCTATATTTTGTCGAGTTTGCGAAAGCATTGCTTGCTTATCACAAAAAGGTCCCGGCTCGGTTAGGTCTCATCCCCACCGCCGAAGTCCCGCTCACCAATCTCGTGCGCGAGGCCATCACCGACGAAGCGCAACTGCCGCTGCGGCTGACCGCCTGCACACCGTGCTTCCGTGCCGAAGCGGGCGCGGCGGGAAAAGACACGCGCGGCATGATCCGCCAGCACCAGTTCACCAAGGTGGAGCTCGTCTCCATCACCACGCCGGAAAAATCCAAGGAAGAGCACGAGCGCATGCTCTCTTGCGCGGAAGCCGTGCTGAAGAAGCTCGACCTGCATTACCGCGTCATCACGCTCTGCACCGGCGACATGGGCTTCGCCTCGCAAAAGACCTACGACATCGAGGTCTGGCTGCCGGGGCAGAACATGTACCGCGAGATTTCGTCCTGCTCGATCTGCGGCGACTTCCAGGCCCAGCGCATGAAAGCGCGCTACAAGGGCAAAGACGGCAAAGTGAAGGGTTTCGTCCACACGCTCAACGGCTCCGGCGTCGCCGTCGGCCGTGCGCTGATCGCGGTGATGGAAACCTACCAGCAGGACAACGGCGCCATCGCCGTGCCGGAGGCGTTGAAGCCCTATATGGGCGGCATAACCACGATTGAGAAAAAGAAGTGATCGAAATCTTTGCGCGGCATTCGCTTTCTTATCCCTCCCCCGAAGGGGGAGGGTGGCGAGTGAAACGAGCCGGGTGGGGGATTGCTATCATCGATAGAAAACCCCACCCCGATCCTCACTTCGTTCGGATCGACCCTCCCCTTGCAGGGGAGGGATAGAAAGCCATGCGCATCCTGGTCACCAACGACGACGGCATCCACGCGCCGGGCCTGAACGCCTGCGAGGAGATCGCACGCGCGCTCTCGAACGAGGTCTGGGTGGTGGCGCCGGAAACCGACCAGTCGGGCGTGTCGCATTCGCTCTCGCTCAACGATCCCTTGCGCCTGCGCGAAGTGGACGAGCGGCATTTCGCGGTCAAGGGCACGCCGACCGACTGCGTCATCATGGGCGTGCGCCACATTCTGAAGGAGCCGCCGGACCTGGTGCTGTCGGGCGTCAACCGCGGCCGCAACTGCGCCGAGGACGTCACGTATTCCGGCACGGTCGCCGGCGCCATGGAAGGCACCGTGCTCGGCATTCCGTCCTTCGCGCTGTCGCAGTCCTACGCCTTCTCGACGCGCCGCTCGCCGCTCTGGCAGACCGCGATCCACCACGCCCCGGCGATCGTGCGCCGCGTGCTGGAGACCGGCATGCCGAAGGACGTGCTGGTGAACATCAACTTCCCCGACTGCGCGCCGGAAGAGGTGGCCGGCGTCGCCATCACCGTGCAGGGCAAGCGCGACCAGGAATTGCTGCGCATCGACGCGCGCCATGACGGGCGCGGCAATCCCTATTACTGGATCGCCTTCGGCCGCGGCGGCATCGCCGGGGCGGCGCCGGGCAGCGATCTCGCCGCGCTCAACGACAAGCGGATTTCGGTGACGCCGCTGCGGCTCGATCTGACCGACGAGCCGTTCATGACCAGGCTGGCGATGGTGTTCGGCTAAGCGTTGGCCGCATACTCTGCGTCATGCCCGGGCTTGACCCGGGCATCCACGTCTTTGCGGCTTGGCAATAAGGAAGTCGTGGATGGCCGGGACGAGCCCGGCCATGACGAATGCGACTAGGCCGTCGCCGCCAGCAGGCCCTCGAGCGCGCTCTTCAGCCGGTCGGCCTGGAATGGCTTCTGCAAGGCCGGGCGGCCGCGATAGTTGGGCGGCAGGCTGCCCTCGCCATAGCCGGTGACGAAGACGAACGGCAGGCCGCGCTGCGCCAGGATGTCGGCGACCGGGAAGATCTCCTGTCCCTCGAGGTTTACGTCCAGGATGGCGGCGTTGAATGCGCCGGTGGCGGCGATTTCGCGCGCCTCGGCAATGGAGCCGACCGCGGCGGCCACCTCGTAACCGAGGTCGGCCAGCATGTCTTCCAGCAACATGCGGATAAGATATTCGTCCTCGACCACCAAAAGGCGCGTCGCCGACGCTGCGGAATCCGCCATTGTTGCCTCGCTCCCGTCCCCATAACGCAAATACGTGCGGCGAGTTCCCGCGCGGGACCTGCCGCGGAGAGCTTAGCCGAACTGGGATGAGACGTGTTAAAAATGGCGGAAACGGGGGCGCAGTTGGCGGACACAGCGGCAATTCAGGATATCGGCCGAATGGGTTTTTTACTCACTTTGCGCCGACGTGGCATTTCCGACCAGGCCGTGCTGCGCGCCATGGACGAGGTGCCGCGCGCACGCTTTGTCGAAGCCGACTTCGCCGATAGCGCCTATGCCGATCGCGCCTTGCCCATCGCCTGCGGGCAGACCATCAGCCAGCCCTATGTCGTCGCCTACATGACCGAACAGCTCGCGCTGCGCCCGCATCACCAGGTGCTCGAGATCGGCACCGGATCGGGCTACCAGGCGGCGGTGCTGTCGCGGCTGGCGCGCGCGGTGGTGACGGTCGAGCGCTATCGCACGCTGGCCGACCGCGCCGGCGAGCGTCTGCGCATGCTCGGCTACGACAATGTCGAGGTGCGGGTCGGCGACGGCTTCGACGGAGAGCCCGCCCGCGCGCCGTTCGACCGCATCCTCGTCACCGCGGCGGCGGAGGAGGTGCCGGCGGCGCTGACCGACCAGCTGGCCGACGGCGGGGTCATGCTGGCGCCGCTCGGCCCGCACGACGGCACGCAACACATCGTCAAGCTTACCAAGTCGCAAACGGGGCTCGCGCGCGAGAGCCTCATCGCGGTGCGTTTCGTGCCGCTTCTGCCGGGCAAGGCGCGCGAGCTGTGATATTTTTGCCGAATCTGCCGGCAATGTGCACCGGCCGCTAACGGTAGCGAATTCTTAAAGCCTTATTTACTGGCTGCTGGTTTAACTCGCACTCTACGTAGTATGCGTATGAGTGAGTAACCACATGTCGCGCCCCATCGTGCCGTCTCGCTCGCCGGTCTGGCCGCGCGTTGCAGTCCTCGCCATGGTCGGCATCGGCGCCGCCGGTTGTTCGGACTCCGCGCGTTTCGACTCAAACCCCTTCGCCTCGAACCGCAACGCCCCGCCGCCGAGCCAGGACGTGACCGGCTCGGTCGGCTCGCGCCCGGCGACCAGCGGCCGGGTCGAGACCCAGCCGTTGCCGTCGGTGAGCCGGCCGGCGACCGTGCCCGCGGGCGGCGGCGTCGCCTCCGGCGCGCAGGGCCTCGGCGCCTATCGTCCCTCCGGCGACATCACCGGCTCGGTCGCCGCGGCGCAGCCGAGCGGACACTGGACCTGGGACGGCGGTTCGCCGGTCACGGTCGGGCAGGGCGAGACGGTCGAGACCATCGCACGCCGCCACGGCGTGCCGGCGTCGGCGATCATGCAGACCAACAACATCAGCAGCCCGACGGCCGTGCGGCCGGGCCAGCGGCTGGTGATCCCGCGTTACGTGACGGCCGGCACGGCGCCGGCGCGCACCGCGCCGGTGCAGACCCCCCATGTTCAGGCGCCGCAGGTGCAGGCGCCGCAAACCGCGCCGGCGCGCAGCGCCGCTGCCGCCGGCAGCGTCCACGTCGTGCAGCCGGGCGAGACGCTGATCGGCATCGCGCGCCGCAACGGCCTGACGCTGAGCGAGATCGCGCGCGCCAACAACATCCAGCCCTACACCAAGGTCAATATCGGCGACCGCGTCACCGTGCCGGGCACAGCGCGCCCGCAGCCCGTCGCCGCGGCGCGCCCGGCGCCCGTGCAGCCGGCCCCGCAGCCGGTGGCCCAGTATCAGCAGCCGCGCCCGGCGCCGCAGGTGGACAAGGTCGCCAGCATTCCGGCGCAGACCGCGCGACTGGCCACGCAGGAAACGCCGGCCGTCGAAAACCCGGTGAAGGAAGCGGAAGCCGCCGGCTCCATGCCGTCCTTCCGCTGGCCGGTGAAGGGCCGCATCATCTCGGCCTTCGGCGCCAAGGTGAACGGCGTCACCAATGACGGCATCAACCTGGCGGTGCCGGAAGGCACGCCGGTGAAGGCGGCCGAGGACGGCGTGGTCGCCTATGCGGGCAACGAGCTCAAGGGCTACGGCAACCTCGTGCTGGTCCGTCACGCGAACGGCTACGTCTCGGCCTATGCCAATGCGAGCGAGCTGCTGGTCAAGCGCGGCGACAGCGTCAAGCGCGGGCAGGACATCGCGCGCGCCGGCCAGACCGGCAACGTGACCTCGCCCCAGCTGCACTTCGAGATCCGCAAGGGCTCGACGCCGGTCGACCCGACCAAGTACCTCAGCGGCGTCTGAACGGTTCGCATTCTGACGCGGACGCGCCGCCCCTAGACGGGGCGGCGGCCGGACCACGCGACAACAAGCGCCAGCGCCACCAACGCCGCTGCCACCGCGAACGTCACCTGCATGCCGTAAGCGACCGCCGCCGGCTGAGCGGTGCTCATGTCGGCCGTGCCTGCGGCAGCCGCGAACACCGCGCCCATGACGGACGCGCCGGTGACGAGACCCAGGTTGCGCGACAGGTTGAGCATGCCCGACACGACGCCGCGCTGTTGCGCATCGACATTTGTCATGACGGCGGTGTTGTTCGCCGTCTGGAACAGCGCGTAGCCCGCGGTGATGACGACGAGCGGCGCGACGTAGCCGCAGACGCCGAGGCTCGCCGGCAACGCCGAAAGCATGAGAGAGCCGGCCACGATCGCGGCGAGGCCGGCGCGCGTCATGCGCTCCGCGCCGAAGCGGTCCGCCAGGCGGCCGGCCGGCACGCCGGCGAGGGCGACGACGGCGGGGCCGACCGACAGGATCAGGCCGACCGCGGCCGCGCCGAGCCCCAGCGCGCGCGAGAGATAGAACGGCCCGACCAGCAGCGTCGCCATCATCACGCTCGACACCAGCGTACTGGCGGCAAGACCCGCGCTCAGAACGGAGTCGCGGAACATCGGCAGCCGGATCAAGGGCGAGGCCGCCGTCCCTTCGACGCGCAGGAAGACGGCCGTTCCGGCGGCAGCGCCGAGCAGAAGGCCGAGGTTGAGCGGGCCGAAGCCGCCGCGTCCAAGCGTCATGGCCAGCGCATAGGCGGCGAGGGTGAGCGCCAGCAGCGCCGTCCCTGTCACGTCGAAGGATGCGCGATCGGATTGCGGTTGCGGGCGGCCGGCCGGCAAGGTGCGCCAGGCGAGCAGCAGCGCGACCAGGCCGACGGGCGCGCTCACGAGGAAGATGGCCGGCCAGCCGGCCGCGGCGATCAGCAAACCGCCGAGCGAGGGACCGAGCGCGGTGCCGATCGCCGACATCGCGCCGAGCAGCCCCATGGCGCTGCCGGTCTTCTCCTTCGGCACGATGTCGCCGACGAAGGCCAAAGTGAGCGCCATCATGACGGCCGCGCCCAGGCCTTGCGCGGCGCGGGCGGCGATCAGCAGCGGCAGCGTGGGCGCCAGGCCGCACAGGAGCGAGGCCAGCGTGAACAGGGCGATGCCCGCCAGCAGCAGCCGGCGGCGGCCGGTGAGGTCGCCGAGCCGGCCGGCGCTGACGACCAGCGTGGTGATGGCCAGCAGATAGGCGAGGACGACCCATTGCACGGCCTGGAAGGAGGCGCCGAACGCCTCCGCCAGCGCCGGCAGGGCGACGTTGGCGATGCTGGTGCCGAGCGAGGACAGCAGCATCGACATCGACAGGCCGGCGAGCGCCGGCGGCCGTGATTGCGGGAGGTCGGCCCGGCCGGGTGCGGAGATCATGGGGAAAAGCCTCGGTTGGATGCGCTCCCCGCTAGCTAGCGCCCGCCCGACAATTGCATAAGGCGCATCGATTGCACTTAATTCGTGCATATGACGCCATGCCAAACTCCGCTACGGTGCCGGCCATGGCACGGCCCGACCTCAATTTGCTCGTTACCCTCGACGTGCTGCTGTCGGAAGGCAGCGTCGCGCGCGCCGCCAAGCGGCTGCGGCTCAGCCCGTCGGCGATGAGCCGGGCGCTGGCGCGGTTGCGCGAAACGACTGGCGATCCGCTGCTGGTGCGGGCGGGGCGGGGGCTCGTTCCGACGCCGCGCGCGCTCGAATTGCGCGGCCGCGTCGGCCGGATCGTGCAGGACGGCGAAGCGGTCCTGCGCCCGGCCGAGACGGTCAGCCTCAAGCGCCTGATGCGCACCTTCACGCTGCGCACCAGCGAAGGCTTCGTGGAGAATTTCGGGCCCGCGCTCATCGCCCGCGTCGGCAAGGACGCGCCCGGCGTGCGGCTGCGTTTCGTGCAGAAATCCGACAAGGACAGCGGGCCGCTGCGCGACGCCGCCGTCGATCTGGAGACGGGCGTCGTCGGGACGGCGACCGGGCCGGAGGTGCGGACGCAAGCTCTGTTCCGCGACCGCTTCGTCGGCGTGGTGCGCAAGCGGCATCCGCTGAGCAAAGGCAAGGTCACGCCCGCCCGCTACGCGGCCGGCGGGCACATCTTCGTGTCGCGGCGCGGCCGCGAACGGGGACCGATCGACGATGCGCTCGCCGCGCTCGCCCTGGAGCGGGAGATCGTCGCGATCGTCGGCGGATTTTCCGCGGCGCTGGCGCTGGCGCGCGGCTCGGACCTGATCGCCAGCGTGCCGGAGCGCCATACCGGCAACCTGCGCGCGGGGATGCACAGCTTTCCGCTGCCGGTTGCCGTGCCGGAGCTGACGGTCGCGATGCTCTGGCACCCGCGGCTGGACGCGGACGCGGCGCACCGCTGGCTGCGCGGATGCGTGCGCGAGGTCTGCGCCGGCGTCAGTTCAGCGCCACGCCGAGGCGGCCGGCCAGATCCTGGATGAACTGCCAGGCGACGCGGCCCGAGCGCGAGCCGCGCGTGGTCGACCATTCCAGCGCCTCGCGGCGCAGCTCTTCGGCGTCCACCTTGATCCTGAAGTGCGAGATGTAGCTGTCGACCATGGCGAGATACTCGTCCTGGCTGCAGCGGTGGAAGCCGAGCCAGAGCCCGAAGCGGTCGGACAGCGACACCTTCTCCTCGACCGCCTCGCCCGGATTGATGCCGGTCGAGCGCTCGTTCTCGATCATGTCGCGCGACAACAGGTGCCGCCGGTTCGAGGTGGCGTAGAAGATCACGTTATCGGGCCGCCCCTCGATGCCGCCCTCGAGCACGGCCTTGAGCGACTTGTAGCTGGTGTCGTCGGCGTCGAACGAGAGGTCGTCGCAGAACACGATGAAGCGGTAGTGCGAGCCGCGCGTCAGCGCCATCAGCTCGGGCAGGCTCTCGATGTCCTCGCGGTGGATCTCGATCAGCTTGAGCGGCTCGGCCTTGCCCATGCGCGCGAGCATCGCGTTCACGCCGGCATGCGAGGCCTTCACCAGCGACGACTTGCCCATGCCGCGCGCGCCCCACAACAGCGCGTTGTTGGCCGGCAATCCCTTGGCGAAGCGCTCGGTATTCTCCATGAGGGTGTCGCGGACGCGGTCGATTCCCTTGAGCAGCGACATGTCGACGCGGTTGACGCGCGGCACCGGCGCGAGCCGCCCGTCCGGATGCCAGATGAAAGCGTCGGCCGACGACAGGTCGGGCAGGACCTTGGGGCGCGGCGCCAGCCGTTCCAGGGCGGTGGCGATGCGCTCGAGCAGGTCGGGTGCCGGCGCCGCCTTCGGCGCGGCGGCTTTCTTGCGGGCGGGTTTTGAGGTCTTCTTGGCCATAGGAGACTGCTGCGGAAGGGAAATCGCGCTGCTCTTAGCGGGGCGGCGGGGGCAAAGGCAAGCCGGGCCCGGAAAAGCGCCGAAAACGCCCATTTCGGCCGGCCGGCGCGGCGTTGCAATTGGACGGGCGGCCGCTATAGTCCGCGCGAATTTGCTTGCCGGCGAGGGGCCTTAGCGGGTCCGGCCGCCCGTTATGCGACCTTAACCGAGGAACCGACCCCGATGTTCATTACCCCTGCCTTTGCTCAGGGCTCCGCGCTGGGCGGCGACGGCGGCATGCTGATGTCGCTGCTGCCCTTCGTGCTGATCTTCGTGATCATGTATTTCCTGATCCTGCGCCCCCAGCAGAAGCGGGTGAAGGCGCACCAGGAAATGGTCAAGAACGTGCGCCGCGGCGACACCGTCGTGACCAATGGCGGGCTCATCGGCAAGGTCACCAAGGTGATCGACGACGACCAGCTCGAGATCGAGATTGCGGAAGACGTGCGCATCCGCCAGATGCGCCAGATGGTCACCGACGTGCGCGCCAAGGGCGAGCCCGTGAAGGACGAGGCCGCGGCGAGCTAGCCGCGGCGTTGTCGAAACCAATCCAGTCGAGACCTCATGCTCTATTTCACGCGGTGGAAGGCGGCGGCGATCCTGCTCTCGGCGCTCGTCGTCTGCCTGTTCGCCGTCCCGAACTTCTTCCCCGACAAGACGGTGGAGAGCTGGCCGAAATGGGCCCAGCGCCACATCGTGCTCGGGCTCGACCTGCAGGGCGGCTCGCACATCCTGCTCGAGGTGGACAGCGCCGCGGTGCGCAGGGAAAAGGTCGAGGCGCTGCGTGACGACGTGCGCCGCGTGCTGCGCGACGCCCGCGTCGGCTACACCGGCCTGGTCTCCCGCGGCAATTCGGTCGAGGTGCGCATCCGCGACCAGGCGAGCGTGGACACCGCGCGCTCGAAGCTCAACGAACTGTCGCAGCCGCTCGGCGGTCTCCTCAGCGCCACCGGGCAGCGCAGCCTGGACGTCGCGACCGACGGCACGCTCATCCGCCTGACGCTGACCGAGCCGGCGATCCTCGAGCGCGTGCGCCAGTCGGTCGAGCAGTCGATCCAGATCATCGAGCGCCGCGTCAACGAGCTCGGCACGGTCGAGCCGCTGATCCAGCGCCAGGGGACCGACCGCATCCTGGTCCAGGTACCCGGTCTGCAGGACCCGACCCGCCTGAAGGAGCTGCTCGGCAAGACCGCCAAGCTCGATTTCCGCATGGTGGACACCAACGTGCCGGTGGAGCAGGCGCTGCAAGGCCGCGCGCCGCCGGATTCGGAAATCCTCTATTCGTCCACCGCGCCCAAGACGCCCTATCTGATCGAGAAACGCATTCTCGTTTCCGGCGGCGATCTGACCGACGCCCAGCCCGGTTTCGACCAGCGCACCTCGGAGCCGATCGTCTCGTTCCGCTTCAACACGTCGGGCGCGCGCAAGTTCGCGCAGGCGACGCAGGAGAACGTCGGCAAGCCCTTCGCCATCGTGCTCGACAACGAGGTGATCTCGGCGCCGGTGATCCGCGAACCGATCCTCGGCGGCTCGGGGCAGATTTCCGGCTCGTTCACCGTGCAGAGCGCCAACGACCTCGCCATCCTGCTGCGCGCCGGCGCGCTGCCGGCGCCCCTGACCATCATCGAGGAGCGCACCGTCGGCCCCGGCCTCGGCCAGGACTCGATCGCCAAGGGCACGATGTCGGCCTATGTCGGCGCATCCTTGGTCGTCATCTTCATGTTCGCGACCTACGGGCTGTTCGGGCTGTTCGCCAACGTCGCGGTGGCGATCAACGTCGCCATGATCTTCGGCGTTCTCTCGCTGCTCAACGCCACGCTGACGCTGCCCGGCATCGCCGGCGTCGTGCTCACCGTCGGCATTGCGGTGGACAGTAACGTGCTGATCTACGAGCGCATCCGCGAAGAGGTGCGCGCCGGCCGCTCGCCGATCAACGCGCTCGACGCCGGCTTCTCGCGCGCGCTCGCCACGATTCTCGATTCCAACATCACCACCTTCATCGCGGCGGCGGTGCTGTTCTACATCGGCACCGGCCCGGTGCGCGGCTTCGCCGTCACGCTCGGCATCGGCATTCTCACGACGGTGTTCACCGCCTTCACGGTGACCCGCCTGATGGTCGCCTACTGGTTCCGCTGGTGGCGCCCGCAGCGCGTGCCGATCTGAGGGGCTGAGCCATGAAACTCCTTCGGATCGTTCCCGACGACACCAAATTCGACTTCATGCGCTTCCGGCGCATCAGCTTTCCGCTGTCCGCGGCGCTGTCGATCATCGCGATCCTGCTCTACTTCTTCCACGGGCTGAACTTCGGCATCGACTTCAAGGGCGGCCTGCTGATGGAAGTGCAGAGCAAGTCCGGTCCGGCCGACCTCGCCAGGATGCGGGCGACGCTGGGCGAGCTCAATCTCGGCGAGGTGCAGTTGCAGCAGTTCGGCGGCGCGGACACCGTGCTGATCCGCATCGCCGAGCAGCCCGGCGGCGACGCCGCGCAGCAGGCGGCGGTGCAGAAGGTGCGCGGCGCGCTCGGCGACTCGGTCGACTACCGGCGCGTCGAGGTGGTCGGACCGCGCGTCTCCGGCGAGCTGTTGTCCTACGGCGTGATCGGCCTCGGCCTCGCGATCCTCGGCATCCTGATCTATCTCTGGTTTCGCTTCGAGTGGCAGTTCGCGCTCGGCGCCATGATCGCCAACGTGCACGACATCGTGCTCACCATCGGCTTCATGTCGGTGGCGCAGGTGGACTTCGATCTGACCAGCATCGCGGCGCTGCTGACGATCCTCGGCTATTCGCTCAACGACACCGTCGTCATCTACGACCGTATCCGCGAAATGCTGCGCCGCTACAAGAAGATGCCGATGGACGATCTGCTCAACGCCGCGGTCAACCAGACCCTGTCGCGCTCGGTCATCACCCACTTGACGGTGACGCTGGCCCTGCTCGCGCTGCTGATCTTCGGTGGCAACGCCATCCACTCCTTCACCGCCACCATGACCTTCGGCGTGGTGCTGGTCGGCACCTATACGTCGATCTTTATCGCCGCGCCGATCCTGATCTATCTCGGCGTCGGCCGCGGCACCGATGCGCTGACCGGCCCTGCGGCCAAGGACGACCGGCCCTGATGCCGGGCGAGGCGCAGGCGCCCCACCTGCCGCGCCCGGCGCCGATCGATGCTTACGGCAACGGCGGTTTCCGCTTCGGTGGCATGTCGCATCGCGGCTCGATTCTATGCTTTCCCGACGGCATCTGGGCCTGGCCGGTGACGGAGGTCGGCGAGCTGACGCTCGCCGCCTTGCAGCCGGCCCTGGAGCGGGCGGACAAGCTCGATTTCTTCCTCATCGGCGGCGGCCGCGATCCCTTCGTGCTGCCGGAGCGGCTGCGTGCGCGTTTCCGTGAGGTCTCGCTGTCGGTCGATGCCATGCCGACCGGCGCCGCGGTGCGCACGTGGAATATCCTGCTGGCGGAGAACCGGCGCGTCGGCGCGGGATTGATTGCAGTGGATTGATGCACGGCGTCATGGCCGGGCTTGACCCGGCCATCCACGTCTTGCTTCTTCAAAGAAAAACGTGGATGCCCGGCACAAGGCCGGGCATGACGACTGAGAACCATGCAGCCCGACTTCACCCATAGCACTGCGCTCGTGCGTTCGGCCGACCGCGACCGCTACCTGGCGGCGCTGTTCGCGCCGGCGGAGCACCGCGATGCGCTGCTGGCGCTGTACGCCTTCGCCATCGAGATCGCCCGCGTGGCCGACCTCGTGCGCGAGCCGATGGCGGGCGAGATCCGGCTGCAATGGTGGCGGGAGGCGATCGAGGGCAAGCGCGAGGGCGAGGCGGCCGCCCATCCGGTGGCGGCGGCGCTGCGCGCGGTGATGCAGCGTTATCACATCGCGGCCGACCGGCTCACCGCCATCGTCGACGCGCATACCGCCGATCTCTATGACGCGCCGCTGAAGACGCTCGACGACCTAGACAACTACGCGGCGCTCACGCAGGGCGCATTGATGGGCGTGGCAGCCGGGATGCTCGGCGCCACCGGTTTCGAGGTGCAGATGATGGCGCGGCACGCAGGCATCGCGCAGGCCGTGTTCGGCGCGCTCGTCGCGCCCGCGCGGTGCGGCCTTCTGCTGCCGGACGAAGTGCTCGAGCGCCACGGCGTCGAGCGCGCCGATCTTGCGGCCGGGCAGGAGAGCGAAGGCTTGCGCGCCGCGCTCGCCGAACTGCGCCGTCACGCCCGCCGGCAGCTCGCGGCGGCGCAGGGCGAAGGCGGCGCGGTGCCGGCGGCGATGCTGCCGGTGCTCCTGCCGCTCGCCGTACTCGGCCCGCAATTGCGGCTGATGGAGCGGCGCGGCTACGAGCCGTTCCTGTTCGAGCCGCTCTCGGCGCTGCGCCGGCAATGGCTGATCTGGCGGGCGAGCCGCGATCCGCAGCGGATTTTTGCAACTGTATAGCGGCCTTGTCACCCCCGCGAGCGCGGGGACGACAGATAACTACTCCGCCGCCGCCCGCGTCTGCGCGCCGGTCCAGCGCGAAAGGTCGTCGAGCGCGCGGGCGCTGAGCGCGCTCTTCTTCGCCATGTTCTTGGCCGAGCCGCGGCCGAACTTGCGCGCGTCTTCCGGGTCGTAGGGCGCGGGCTCGGCGAGCGGCGGGAACAGGCCGAAGTTGATGTTCATCGGCTGGAACGACGACGGCCCCGCGTCGATGGTCTCGATGTGCCCGCCGGTGATGTGCGCGAGCAGCGCGCCGTGCGCGGTGCTGGGCGGCGGAGGATCGAGCGTCTCGCCGCGCCGCTCGGCCACGGCGAAGCGCCCGGCCAACAGGCCGACCGCGGCGCTTTCGACATAGCCTTCGCAGCCGGTGATCTGGCCGGCGAAACGCCAGGCCGGATTGACCTTCAGCCGCAGCGTCGCATCGAGCAGCCGGGGCGAATTGATGAAGGTGTTGCGGTGCAGGCCGCCGAGGCGGGCGAACTCCGCGTTCTGCAAGCCGGGAATGGTGCGGAACACGCGCGCCTGTTCGCCGTGCTTCAGCTTGGTCTGGAAGCCGACCATGTTGTAGAGCGTGCCGAGCTTGTTGTCCTGGCGCAGCTGCACGACCGCGTAGGGCTTCACGCCCGGCGCGTGCGGGTTGGTCAGTCCGAACGGCTTCATCGGTCCGTGCCGCAGCGTCTCGTGTCCGCGCTCGGCCATCACTTCGACCGGCAGGCAGCCGTCGAAATAGGGCGTGGAGCTCTCCCAGTCCTTGAAGTCGGTCTTCTCGCCGGCGAGCAGCGCCTCGACGAAGGCGTCGTACTGCTCGCGCGTCATCGGGCAATTGATGTAATCGGCGCCCGAGCCGCCGGGGCCCGCCTTGTCGTAGCGCGACTGGAACCAGGCCTGGCCCATGTCGATGGAATCGCGGTGCACGATCGGCGCGATGGCGTCGAAGAAGGCGAGCGCGTCCTCGCCCGTGCGTGCGCGGATATTTGCCGCAAGGTCGGGCGAGGTGAGGGGGCCGGTCGCGATGATGACGCTGTCCCATTCCTCCGCCGGCACGCTCACCTCGCCGCGCTCAAGCGCGATCAGCGGATGCGCGGCGAGCGCCTGCGATACCGCAGCCGAAAAGCCGTCGCGATCGACCGCCAGCGCGCCGCCGGCCGGCACCTGGTTGGCGTCGGCGGCGCGCATGATCAGCGAGCCGAGCCGGCGCATCTCCTCGTGCAGCAAGCCGACGGCGTTGTGCTCCTTGTCGTCGGAACGGAACGAATTGGAGCAGACGAGCTCGGCATAGCCGTCGGTCTTGTGCGCGGCGGTGGCGCGCAGCGGCCGCATCTCGTGCAGCACGACCGGTATGCCGTTATTGGCAAGCTGCCAGGCGGCCTCGGAACCGGCCAGCCCGCCGCCGACAACATGCACGGCTTGTAATCGCGTGGAGGTCATTGAATTATACCTAGGGGGTTCGGCCGATTGCGGCAACGGCGCCGTGAAGGGAGCTGGTGATGCGTAACGGGGCACAGCGTGCCGGTGCAATCCTGGCCGTCGCCATGGCTGCGTTTGCCGCGGCGGGCGCGCAGGCGGACAATGTGCGCGTGGCGGCAATCGCGGGCGATGCGGACATTTCAGGCGTCGCCGCCGTCACCTATGGGCCTTATTCGGTGTCGCCGCCGACGCCGAACGACGTGACCATCTGCCACGGCTTCGAGTGCAAATACCGCACGCAGGTGGGGCTGACGGCGGGCGACCGCGCCCGGCTCGCGCAGATGCTCGCCGCCGGCAAAGCCTCGCCGCAGGCGGAACGGCGCGCCGTCGCGGCAGCCGGCGCCTGGTTCGACAAGCGCGTCGCCCCGGCCGCCGGCACCGTCAACCACGTCGCCCGCGCCGGCTACACGCGGATGTACGATGCCAAGCAGTACGACTGCATTGATTCCAGCCGCAACACGACGAGCCTGCTGCTCCTGCTGCACCAGCTGAACCTGCTGCGCCACCACCGCGTCGACCTGCCTGTGTCGCGCGGGTTTTTCTTCGACGGCTGGCCGCCGCACACCACGGCGGTGCTGGTCGAACTGGCGAGCGGGGAGAAATGGGCGGTCGATTCCTGGACGGTGGCCTACGGCCACGCGCCCGAGATCATGGCGCTTTCGGTCTGGAAGACGCTGGAATAGCTGCCCCCAAAACAAAACCGCCCGCGGTGGCGGGCGGTTACGTTCTTAAAGCCGGTGCGGGGCGCTTAGCCTTCGCGCGACGCGGCCATGGCCAGGCGCGGAATGTCCGAACGCGTGATGCCGAGGTCGGCAAGCTCACGGTCGCCGAGGCGGCTGAGCTCGTTCAGGCTGCGGTTGTAGCGCTTCCACTCCTGGATGAAGCGGACGATGGCGGCAAACATGGTCTTCCTCTTTCTGCTGGGTACCGGCGTCCTGCGCCGGCGCATCTCGTTGCGGGGAACATAGGGATGTTCCGGTGATTGAAAAGCGAGAATGCTGCGCTGCAGTTAAGCGAAAAACGCATGACTTAAGGCTCTGATAACGCGAGATAAAGCTGTCCTGACGTCAAATCGCGCCCGGTACGCCAACTGTTTGTCTCGCACCTGCGAAGCCTGTCAGGCCGGTTGGGACCAAGAATGACGTTCGTTCGTCACTTTACCGATAGAATTTTGACAAAGGCGACAAAACTGCGTTGATTCCGGAGATTATTTGGTATGGGCCCGTAATGGCTACTGAATTCGCCCATGCGCTGGCTGCATTGATCGGGCGGGTACCGAAGCTATGTCTGCGGGTATCGCGGGCCGACGGATCGAGTAAATTGGCCGCCGTTCGGGGAGAAATGCAGTGCCGCCGGCCCAAGAGGGGAGTCCGATCGACCGGCGCGTCGTCATCACCGCGCTCGGCATTGCCCAGATCCTGGCCTGGGGCACCTCGTTCTATTTTCCGGCCGTGTTCGCCGGGCCGATCGTGCGCGACACCGGCTGGTCGCTCGGATTGGTGGTCGGCGGCACCACCATCGGGCTCCTGGTCGCCGGGCTGATCTCGCCGCAAGTCGGCCGCATGATCGACCGCTATGGCGGCCGGCCGGTGCTGCTGGCGAGCTCGCTGCTCTACGCCGTGGGCCTCGCCGGCGTCGGGCTCGCGCCTAACGTCGCCATCTATCTGCTGGCTTGGGCCGTCATCGGCCTCGGCATGGGCACCGGCTTTTACGATGCGGTGTTCGCCGTGCTCGGCCGGCTCTACGGCAGCGAGGCGCGCGGGCCCATCACCAACCTCACGCTGTTCGGCGGCTTCGCCAGCACGATCTGCTGGCCGCTCAGCGCCTTCATGATCGACGAAGTCGGCTGGCGCGGCGCGTGCTTCATCTATGCGGCGATGCATCTGTTCGTCGCCTTGCCGCTGCAGATGGCCGTCGTGCGCGACGGCTCGTCGCGCGGCGAGCGCGCGCGTGACGCGGGCGAGGGCGCCGCGAAGCGGGCGCCGGACCGGATCCCGCATGAAGGGCTGATCTTCGCCTTGCTCGCCTCGGTGCTGTCGATCGCGGCCGGCATCGGCTCTACCGTGATCGTGCACATGATGACCTTCCTGCAGGCGCGCGGCGTGGAGTTCGCCGTGGCGGTGAGCCTCGGCACCTTGTTCGGCCCGGCGCAGGTCGGCGCGCGCGTGGTGGAGCGCCTGTTCGGCAACCACTACCACCCGATCTGGACGATGATCGCCTGCTGCGCCTTGATGGCGGCCGGCCTCGTCTTGCTGGCCGGCGATTTCCCGATCCTGGTGCTGGTGATACTGCTGTATGGGGCGGGCTACGGGATTTCCTGGGTCGGCCGGGGCACACTGCCGCTCGCGCTGTTCGGCCCGGTGCGCTTTCCACGTTTGATGGGCAAGCTCGCCTTCCCGAGCCTGATCGTGCAGGCGCTGGCGCCGTCGGCGGGCGCGCTGCTCATCGAGCGAAGCGGCCCCGACGCGACGATCGTCGTGCTGACCGCGCTGGCGCTAGTCAATGTGGCGCTGATCGGCGCGTTGTGGTGGCTGTGCCGGACGGCGCCCGACGATCAATGATGGTGCTATGGCGGAATCGGCGGCCGGGTGGATTGGTCTTAAAGCCAATAAGTGCGACGCCCGCGCCTTCTGTATGATGTAGATGAACGAGGTCGGTTTCTCTCCCCTAGGCCGGCGAAGGCACACATGATCCTGCCGCTGCAAATGCTCTATTTCGAGGACCTCTCGGTCGGTATGACCGAGACGCTCCGGAAAACCATCGATTCCACCGACGTGGTCGGCTTCGCCGAGGTGACGGGTGACCGCAATCCGATCCACCTGTCGGAGCATTTCGCCGCCAAGACCCCATTCGGCACGCGCATCGCGCACGGCCTCTACACCGCGAGCCTGATCTCGGCCGTGCTCGGCACCCGGCTGCCGGGGCCGGGCGCGGTCTACATCTCGCAGACGCTGAACTTCCGTGCGCCGGTGAAGATCGGCGACACCGTCGAGGTGAAGGTCACGGTGGCCGAGCTGATCCCGGAAAAGAGCCGCGCGCGGCTCACCTGCACCTGCAGCGTCGACGGCGAAACCGTGCTCGACGGCGAAGCCTGGGTGAAGGTGCCGTCGAAAGCGGCCGGCGGGCGGCCGCTGCCGCGGGTGTAGGGCGCGCTTAAAGGCCCGGCTTGAGACCGAACACGCAGCGCCGCGTGCCGTCCGGCCGGCGGCACACCGTCACCTGCCCGTCGGGCGGCGGCACCGGCATGGCTTCGTCGAAGGGGACTAGCTCGCCGTCCAGCATCCAGCCGGTCGCGGTGGTCGACGTGCGGGTATAGCTCTTGCAGTCGTAGTCGCCACAGCACCATTCGCCGGCGGCGTTCTTGTAGCCGCCTTTGCTGATCCAATTATCGTGAGCGAAAGTTGACGACGTCGTGAGCGAGAAGGCGAAGGAAAGCAGGGCAGGCAAAAGAAGTCGCGGCATCGGTGGCCTCCGTTAAGACTCCCCCGGCGCGGCGTTTCGTTGGCCTTCTTTGGTTGCTCCTCCGTGTACCGTAAATGCTGGCCCCGTCATTTGTTCCAGGGGGCCGGCTGACGCCCGATCTTGTGATCGGTTGTGACGAATCGAACCTGTTGAAAATGCTATCACTTGTCCCAATGGTCGCACAGGTAGGACTTTGTGGTGCAGGCATGGCTGACAGGCAATCCGGGGGGACGAGTTGGCAGCCCTGGCGCGACCGGCGCGGCCGACTGTCCTGGCTGCGGGTCGCGGCGCTGACCCTGCTGCTCATGCCGCTCGCCAAGGCGCTGTACGATGCCGGCGCCATCGCCAACGGCGCGCGACCGCTCAACGACCTCATCCACCGTGCCGGCTTCTGGGCGCTCGTCTTCCTGGGCGTGACGCTGGCGGTGACGCCGTTCCGCCGCATCGCGCGCTACGGCAACCTGGTGGACGTGCGCCGCATGCTGGGCGTCGGCACCTTCTGCTACATCGCCGCGCATCTTGCGCTCTATGTCGCGGACCAGAGCTACGACCTCGCCAAGGTCTGGCACGAGATCACCCACCGCGTTTATCTGATTGTCGGCGGCATCGCCTGGCTCGGGCTGGCCGCGCTCGCCGCCACCTCGACCGACGACATGATGCGCCGGCTCGGGCCTTTGCGCTGGCGGCGGCTGCACCAGTCGATCTACGCGATCGCGCTGCTCGGCCTCATCCACTATTTCCAGCAGACCAAGGCCGACGTGACCGTGCCGGTGTTCACGGCCGGTCTCTTTTTGTGGCTGATCGCGTATCGCCTGCTCGCCTGGTGGCAGGACACGAGCGAACTGACTGCGCTGAGCCTGCTCGCACTCGCCGTCGTCGTGTCGGCGCTGACCTTCGCCGGCGAAGCGATCGGCATCGGCATCGCCTTCGGCGTGTCGCCGATGCGCGTGTTCGAGACCGCCTTCGACTTCGAGATCGGCGTCAGGCCGGGCTGGCAGGTGCTGGCCGCAGGTCTTGTCGTGGTCGTGCTCGACCTCGTGCGAGGCCGCCTGCGCAAGCCGCGCGCCCGCCCGGTCGCCGCGGAATAGTCTCAGATCTTGCGGCTGTCGTAGGCCCAGTGCAGCAGCGCCTGCCGCTGCCGGCGGCGGCAGAGCAGGTCGCCGGGCTCGCAGTTCTGCTTCACCTGCGCGACATGGCGGCGGATCGCCTTCCAGCGCTTGATCTGGCGCGCGTCCTCGTCGGGCAGGCGGCGGCCCATGTAATAGCGGCAGTACCATTGAAACCAGCCGCGCGGATCGTCCGGGTGGATCCAGCCCTTGCGCTTCCATTCGGACAGCGGTTGGCTCGCGTCGACGCCGAAGAAGTTGAGCGCGCAGTCGCGCTTTCCCTTGGCGAGCCTGGCGCGCGTGAACCAGCTTTTCGGGAACTCGCGGCGGCAGTCGGTCATGTACTTGCCGCAGAACACGCCGAGTTTGAGCATCTCGGCCGGGGTCAGGTCCGGTGTGAATTCGGGGTCGAAGCCGCGGCCGGCGGGCGCCGACAGCACGTAGCGGTAGCCCCGCTGCATCTTGTCGTTGACGGTGACGGTGCGCTTGCGCATGTGCCGTCTCACGCTTGCGCCAAGTCAAAGCGCGCCGGCTCGCGCGCGGGCAAATGGCCTGCAACGGGAGCGGAGATACGGCCATGAGCAAAATCGCGATCGTGGTGGGGCACCCGGCGCGCGACAGCTATTGCGCGGCGTTGGGCGAAGCCTACAAGCGCGGCGCCGAGGCCGGTGGGCACAGCGTGCGTCTGTTCATGCTGGGCGAGATGGCGTTCGACCCGGTGCTGCGGCTGGGCTACCGGGCCGCGCAGCCGCTCGAGCCCGATCTCGCGGCGGCGCATGAGGCCATGAAGGAAAGCGATCATTGGGTGCTGATCTTCCCGCTCTGGTGCGGCGACATGCCGGCCATCATGAAGGGCTTCATCGAGCGTATCCTGCAACCCGATCTGTTGGCGGTCCGCGAGAGCGAACGCAAGGGCAATGTGGCGCAGGCGCGTGCCGCCTGGAAGATGTTCAAGGGCAAGTCGGCCCGCGTGATCATGACCATGGGCATGCCAGGCTGGTTCTACCGCTGGTTCTACGGGGCGCACGCGCTGAAGCTGCTCCGGCGCAACATTCTGCATTTCATCGGCGTGCGGCCGGTGCGCGCGGCGATCTACGGCATGGTCGAGGCTGCCGGCGATGAGACGCGCGGCCGCTGGCTGCGCGAGACCGAGGCGCTCGGCCACGACGCCGGCTAGGCGGTCAGGCCTGCCGGCGCCCGGCGGCGAGCGTCTGCGGCTGTTCGGGCTTCAGCCGTGCGGCCGCCTTGACCAGAGGCATGACGAGTTCGCCCTTGACGGTGTGCGCGTCCGGCTCGCCCGGGAAGCCGAAGGTGAGCTTCTCGCGCTTCTTCTCCGGCACGTAGAGCGTGCCGAACATCCAGTCCCACAGCGCCAGGCACGAACCGAAGTTCTTGTTGAAGTGCTTCGGGTCGGCCGAGTGGTGCACCTGGTGATGCGCGGGCGAGACGAATATCCGTCCCCACACGCCGCGAAAGGCGATCCATATGTGCGAGTGCTGCAGGTGCACGTAGGCGTGGATGAACAGCACCAGGATGATGTTGGTGTCGGACAGCGCGTATTGATAGGCGGTGTCGCCGAACAGGTAGTTGCCCAATCCGTTGGCGATGGCGGCGGAGAGCGCCAGGATGTTGGCGAAGAAGAACGTGTAGAACGGGTGAACGCGGAAGTTGGTGAGCGGGGTGAGCACCTCCGCGCTGTGGTGCACCTTGTGGAACTCCCACAGCACCGGCACCTTGTGGCTGAGCCAGTGGTTGAACCAGTAGCCGAGCTCGTAGGCGAGGAACAGCATCAGCGTGATCGCGGCATTGCTCACGAACGGATGCGTGGCGGGCTCGACCGCGCCAAACAGCACGACGAGGCCTGCGATGATACCGTTGGTGATCAGCTGATAGGAGAGGATCGACCAGCCGAAGACGACGCCGAACACGAAGACGTTGAAGAACAGGTAGCCGATGTCGGCCTGGTTGGAGCGGTGGCGCAAGATGCGCCGGGGAAACAGCGCGCGGGCGAGCGCGCGCAGGCGCAGACGGCGGCCGCGCCGCACGCGCTGCCAGGCGAAAAAAACCGCGGCGACGACCAGCGCGGCGGCGAGCGAGGTCAGCGAGAAATGCGAGCCGGGCGCCAGCAGCAGCCTGCCGAGCTGGCCGAGCAGGAAGTCGATGCCGGCTGAGAAATCCACGGCGCGCGCTCCGGACTGCGGGAGCGCCCAATGTGTTGCCGGAGGGTAAAGATTGCGTTGCCGGCTAGGCCCGCAGATCGGCGTATTCCGGGTGCCGGTCCATGTAGGCGCGCACGAAGGAGCAGATCGGGCGCACTTTCAGGCCGCGCGCGCGGGCCTGCGCCAGCACGCCGCGCACCAGCCGGGAGCCGATGCCGCGGCCTTCCAGTTCCTTGGGAACTTCGGTGTGCAGCGCCATGAGCACGCCGCCGGCCAGCCGGTACTCGGCAACGGCCAGCCGCCCGCCGCCGAAATCGAGCTCGAAGCGCTGGCGGTCGGGATTGTCGCGGACGTCGTCGGTCATGTCTCTGCCCTGGCCCGGTCTCGGCGCACTAGTGCAACCCTTCGTCCGGGATATTCAGCAGCCGGCCGCACGCTTTGCAATGCACGGCGTCGAGATCGTGGCGCTTGAGGCCGCAGGACGGACAGGTGAAGCGCACCTTGTTCGGCGCGATGAGCGCGCGGGCGAGGTTGAAGAACAAGGTGACGCCGAAGATCATGATAACGACCGACACCAGCCGGCCGGCCGTGCCCGGCAGGGTGATGTCGCCGAAGCCGGTGGTGGTGAGCGCGGTGACGGTGAAATAGAGCGCGTCGGCGTAATTGGCGATCTGCGGGTTGCTGCGGTGCTGCGTCTCGTAGACCGCGCCGGTGGTGATGAAGATGAACACCACGAGGTTGGTCACGGCGAAAATCACTTCCTCGTGGCGGCGGAAGAAGCGGCTGTCGGCGCGCAGGCGCGCGAGCAGCTGGTAGGTGCGCAGCAGGCGCAGCGTGCGCAGCACGCGCAGGAAGGCGACGCCTTCGCCGAGCGCGGGGGCGAGGAAGGAGACAATAGAGGCGACGTCGGCCCAGGTGGAGAGCTGCAGGAGCTCGCGCAGCCGCGCGCGGCTGATCGTCATGCGGGCGGCGAAATCCGCCAGGATGACGAGGCCGAGCACGACGTCGATGGCGCCGATCAGCCGGGTGTGGGGGAGGAACGAGGTGGCGACGATATAGGCGATGGTGGCGAGGTCGAAGGCCACCAGGGCGTAGCGGAAACGCACGGCCTGGGTCCCGTGCGCCTCGTAGAGCGCGCGCAGCCGGCGTACCGGTGTGGCGCCGTTTCGCTTGCCGGTCGTCCTGCTCACCCGAGGTCCTGCGCGCTCGTGCCGCCGAAGCCGGACCTTAGCCGAGGGCATTTGCGCACCGCTAGCCGCTTGCGCGTCGCGTCCCGTGCCGTCGCGGGGATGCTCAGAGCGGGCGGGAGGGCGCGTCGGCGAGCGGCGAGGGCTTGGCCACCGCCTTGGCGCGCCAGCGGTCCGGCACGCACTTGGCCAGGCACCAGGAAACCGGCGCGGCCAGCACCAGGCTCACCGCCACGATGGCCGTGATCCAGAAGCCGGCATTGGCGGTGAGCTGCGGCCACAGCATCACCAGCCAGACGCCGGCGGTGAACGAGGCGAGGTTGATGGTGGTGTAGAGCAGCAAGGAGATCTGCGTTCGCGGCGCGATCTTGCGGGCCATGGCGGGTCTTCCGTTCCTTCCCAGTTCTCTTTTCTTGGGCGGAGTTCAACTCTCCGCTCGTGTGAAGCGCCGCATGCGAAGCAGCGACTCTTTGATAATGTTGCACGCAATTAGTTACCCGAGGCAACTGTCTGGCGATACCGTTCGGTGTTGCGCCGCACAGTTGTTGCAAATGCAACTAACGGCCGGTTTGACGCCTCAATGGCGGCGGTGGTGCATGCCCGGGGTGTGGCCGGCCGGCGCGGCGCCGGCGTAGCCGCGCAATTCGCCGTAGCGCTTCACCTGCTCGGGCGTGAGCACTTCGAGCATGGTGAGGTGATACTTCAGGTGCGCGGCGCGCAGCTTCGCCTGCCTGGCGCCGATCGCGTCGGTGGCGGCGGCGAGCGACACCGGCGTGATGTTGCGCGCGGCGAACTGGCGGTCGAGATCGCCTTCCGCCGCGATGAGCGCTTCGCCGAGCGGCACCGTCTCCGCCTTCATCGCGTCGAACAGCGCCTGCGCGCGCTGCTTCTGCGCGGCGGTGAGGGCGAGCGGCTCGGCCAGCTCGATGACATGGAGCGGCCCTGGATAGCCGTTGAGCTCAGCGGCGAGCGCCAGCCCCATGCCGCGGCCGGCCCGGAGATCGGCGATCTGCTCGGCCGACAGCGCCTTTACCGCGCGCGCCTGCAGGCCGGCGTAAGGCTGGGCGTGCTGGGCGAAAGCGGGGGTGGCGAGCAGGGCGAGGGCGGCAACGGGGAGCACGAGACGGCGCATCGTTCAGTCTCCGGTGAAGGCGAAAAGATCGTAACACTGCCGCGCCAGTACGGCTATTCCGCGGCGCGGATTCCGCACGGCATAGCAAAGTCGCGCACCGCCCCGGCTTCGGGTGAGCCCTGCGCGGACCGCGCGCGGCGCTTCCCCAGCCCCGCGCCGACCGCTAGAACGGACGCATGCTGGGGCCGTTTCTCACCGCGCTCGACTGGTTCGGCGTCGCCGTCTTCGCGGTGACCGGGGCGCTCACCGCCTCGCGCAAGCAGATGGACATTTTCGGCTTCATCCTGCTCGGCGCCGTGACCGGCATGGGCGGCGGCAGCCTGCGCGACGTGATGCTGGGCGAGCTGCCGGTGTTCTGGGTGCGCGCGCCGGAATATCTCGGTATCTGCGTCGCCGTCTCGGCGGCGACCTTCTTCCTCGCGCACATCCCCGAGTCGCGCTACCGCGCGCTGCTGTGGCTCGACGCGGCGGGGCTTTCGCTGTTCTGCGTGGTGGGCGCCGACAAGGCGCTGGAAGCGGGCGCGAACGGCTTCATCGCGGCGGCGATGGGCGTGATCAGCGCGACCTTCGGCGGCATCGTGCGCGACATCCTCGGCGGCGAAAGCCCGCTGATGCTGCGCAAGGAGATCTACGTGACTGCGGCGCTGGCCGGCGCTTCCGCCTTCGTCGCGCTGGTGGCGCTCGGCCTGCCGCCGGCGGCCGCCGCGATCGCCGGCTTTGCGCTCTGCTTTGTCATCCGCGCGCTGGCGCTGACCTATCACTGGTCGCTGCCGGTGTATCGGGCGCGCGAAGGGCGCACGGTGGATGAAGTCGACAAGCTGAAGAAATAACAGACTTCCGCTGCGCCTTACGCCGCCGCCGCCGCGCGGCGCCGGCGCCAGCGCACCAGATCGATGACGGCGAAGATCAGCCCGGCGATCGCCAGCGCGGCGGGCACCAGCGACAACAGGCTCACCATCACGATGCCCATCGCGAAGTTGAACAGGCCCTCGTACCAGGCGCCGCCGCAGGCAAGCCCGGTATTGGCGGAGAAGCCGGTGCAGATGGCGAAGGTCTCGTTGAGCGTGAGGGCGAGCGCCGCGCCGCCGACGACGGCGAGGGCGACATAGCAGAGCATGCGGAGCAGTGAGAGGACGGTGCGCATGCGCCGAGGCTAGCACGGCGGGACGCGGCGGGCACGCAAGCGGAACGCGAACTCGGCCCGGCGTCCCGCCATCACGCCCTTTCGATCCCCGGGCGAAGCCTCAAGGCCGCCGCAGCGCGAATTGCGCGTGGCGGGCGCGGGCGCGCCAGTAGCGCGCGCGCAGGCGCGGCGCGATGATCCAGGCGATCGGCGCGGCGAAGACGAAGCTCGCCACCACCACCGCCGGAATCCAGAAGAAGGCGTCCGCGCTGAGCGCCGGCACGGTCAGCACGGTAATCACGCCGGCGCCGAACAGCACGGCATTGGTCATCGTGTAGATCAGCGCGGCAAGCTGCGCGCGCATTTTGGTTTCCGTCTGCATGACGCAGCCTCGTTGGCATCCGTTTTCACAGACGATAACGAGCGTAGGGGCGTGCGGGTTCCCGGGCCGGATTGGGCGGGCTCAGTCGCTGATCAACGCATCGTATTGCGCGTGCGAGCCGATCCAGAACCAGACCAGATCGCCGCCGTTCTCGGCGGCCAATGCGCGATAGTGCAGCCCGACGCGCACGGACCAATATCGGCCGACTTTCTTGAATTTCAGCGAGGGGTGCTGCGGGTTCTCTTTCAGCAGCGCGTAGTTCTTATCCGCCAGCGCGCGAACGTTCTCGGGGAGCTTGGCATAAGCCTGCCAGAACGCCGGGCTGGCGAAGTGCCTCATAGCTCGCGGGCGCGGCCTTGGGCGTGATCGGCGAGGGCCTGTTCGGCGAGGCGGTCGAGCTTGCCAGCCTTGGCGTCGCGCTCGATCTTCTCATCGAAGCGCGCGGCTTCGAACGCCTCGAACCAGTCGCGGAATTTCGCGAACTGATCGGGCGGGAGCGTGGCGACGGCCTTTTCGAGGTCTTCGATGGTCATGCAGGTAATATAGCGTCGGAGCCGCGATTTGTCATGGTCGGGCTTCTTACTCCGTTCGTCCCCGCGAAAGCGGGGACCCAGCGCTGGATTCCCGCTTGCGCGGGAATGAATGGAGAATGGGGTGACGCGGTAGCCCGCATGGAGCGAAGCGAAATGCGGGGTGTGTCTCGCCGCGAATGCCGACCCCGGATTACGCTCCGCTAATCCGCCCTACAGACTTCATCCGTAGATGGTTGTCGTGAACAGATGGTATTTCAAAGTCGCCAAGCTCTCGGACTAATCTTTTTCCGAGTTTGTAAGTTCTCCCCCACGGACGTAAATCTGGAATATTCCAAGTCTCATTCTCGTACATCAATCGACCTAAGAGGCCTATGTCTGGATGAGTTTTCATGGCCTCGATTATTTCAAAGTCGTGAAATTCCGCGTCGCTCGACAAATAGACAAGACAAACTGTTTCCTCATCCTCTCGCAGCAAGAAGGGATGAACTTGACCACCTCTTGTCCCAACCTCCGACGCGATCCGCGCCATTAACATTGGAATGTAGGCGCGCGGGAACATTTGCCTAAGATACGCCTCGCTGTTGCGTCGTTTGGCTTCGTCGAGAACCAAAGCAACGCCATTCGCAATAATTTCCCACACAGGCTGGTCGCCTCTCGGCACTCCCTGCCAATATTTAGAAACCCAGTTGAGATCGTTTAATTCGATACGCCCGGTTCCATCCAAGTTCGCAAATGTGATCCAATTAGCGTCTACTTGTGTTGGCGGTTCATTAGTCAACAATTCGAACTCGATTAGATTTTCGGCGCTGAAGTAGGGCGGCCAATTCGGATCGTCAATTCTTGCTTCCGCATCCGCGCGTGTTTTGAAAAAGTAAATGCCTCGCATTCGCGAGGTGCGATCGCGGTGAAAATTAGAGCGCCAAAGCTCAATCACAGTTTCATTAAAAATTCGAGGATTGTTCCCGGCAAGTATCATCCCGGCTTGCATAAACGAGATGAAACCGGCTTCCGCTGCTGCGTGCTGAGCGGAGACAAGCATGCCTCGCATCATCGCCCAAGCAACTGCGGGGTGATCGAGATCCAAAAAGGCAAAGACCCGACCGCCGCTGCTGAGGTTTACGAAAGGCCGCCGTCGATCTGCTTGCGTAGTCAAACCGTCACTCCGCCGCCTGTTGCCCCTTCTTCCTTTTTGCTTCCTTCCTCCCCAACACCGGCTTCAGAAACTGCCCGGTGTAACTCCGCGCCACCTTCACCACATCCTCCGGCGTCCCCACCGCGACGATCTCGCCGCCGCCGTCGCCGCCTTCGGGCCCTAAATCGATCACCCAGTCGGCGGTCTTGATCACCTCTAAATTGTGCTCGATCACCACCACGGTGTTGCCGGTGTCGGTGAGCTCGTGCAGCACCTCCAGCAGTTTCGCCACGTCGTGGAAGTGCAGCCCGGTGGTCGGCTCGTCCAGGATATAGAGCGTGCGGCCGGTGGCGCGCTTGGACAGCTCCTTGGCGAGCTTGACGCGCTGCGCCTCGCCGCCGGACAGCGTGGTGGCCTGCTGGCCGACATGGATGTAGTCGAGGCCGACGCGGTGCAGCAGCGCCAGCACGTCGCGCACGCGCGGCACCGCCTTGAAGAACTCGAGCGCCTCTTCCACCGTCATGTCGAGCACGTCGGCGATCGACTTGCCCTTGAACAGCACCTCCAGCGTCTCGCGGTTGTAGCGCTTGCCCTTGCAGACGTCGCAGGTGACGTAGACGTCGGGCAGGAAGTGCATCTCGATCTTGATGACGCCGTCGCCCTGGCAGGCCTCGCAGCGGCCGCCTTTGACGTTGAAGGAGAAGCGGCCGGGCTCGTAGCCGCGCGCTTTCGCTTCGGGCAGCGCGGCGAACCATTCGCGGATCGGCGTGAAGGCGCCGGTGTAGGTGGCGGGGTTGGAGCGCGGCGTGCGGCCGATCGGCGACTGGTCGATGTCGATGATCTTGTCGATGTGCTCGAGGCCCTCGATGCGGTCGTGGGGGGCAGGCGCGAGCGAAGCGCCGTTGAGCTTGCGCGCGACGGAATTGTAGAGCGTGTCGATCAGCAGCGTGGACTTGCCGCCGCCGGAGACACCGGTGACGCAGGTGAACAGGCCGAGCGGGATCTCGGCGGTGACGTTCTTGAGATTGTTGCCGCGCGCGTTGACCACCTTGATCGACCGGCGCGACGGCGCGCGCCGCTCCGGCACCGGCACCGAGAGTTCGCCGGAGAGATATTTGCCGGTCCATGACTCAGGCGCCGCGATCAGGTCGTCCACCGTGCCCTCGGCGATGATGTTGCCGCCGTGGATGCCGGCGCCGGGGCCGATATCGAGCACGTGGTCGGCGACGCGGATGGCGTCCTCGTCGTGCTCGACCACGATCACGGTGTTGCCGAGGTCGCGCAGGCGCTTGAGGGTTTCGAGCAGGCGCGCATTGTCGCGCTGGTGCAGGCCGATCGAGGGCTCGTCGAGCACGTAGAGCACGCCGGTGAGGCCGGAGCCGATCTGAGAGGCGAGGCGGATGCGCTGACTCTCGCCGCCGGACAGCGTGCCGGAGGCGCGCGCGAGCGTGAGATAGTCGAGGCCGACGTCGACCAGGAACTTGAGGCGCTCGCGGATCTCCTTGAGGATGCGCGCGGCGATCTCCATCTGCTTGGGCGTCAGGTCCTTCGGCAGCGCCTCGACCCATTCGCCGGCGGCGCGGATCGACAGGTCGGCGATGTCGGCGATCGTCTTGCCGGCGATCTTGACGCAGAGCGCCTCGGGCTTAAGCCGCGCGCCATGGCAGGCGGCGCAGGGCACGTCGGTGAAGTACTTCTGCAAATCCTCGCGCGCCCAGTCGCTCTCGGTCTCCTTGAAGCGGCGCTCGAGATTGGTAATGACGCCCTCGAACGGCTTCTTGGTCGTGTAGCCGCGCAGGCCGTCGTCATACACGAACTTGATCTCGTCCTCGCCGGAGCCGTAGAGGATGGCGTCCTGCGTCTTCTTGGCGAGGTCCTTCCACTTGGTGTCGAGCGTGAAGCGGTAGTGCTTGCCGAGCGCTTCCAGCGTCTGCGTGTAGTAGGGCGAGGAGGACTTGGCCCAGGGCGCGATGGCGCCCT
Source organism: Pseudolabrys sp. (assembly GCA_046292265.1). Taxonomy (GTDB): domain Bacteria; phylum Pseudomonadota; class Alphaproteobacteria; order Rhizobiales; family Xanthobacteraceae; genus Pseudolabrys. Next base: position 34,684 of record JBKBRE010000003.1, read on the forward strand.
TGCCGACGCGGGCGTCCTTGTCGGGAATGACGAGGTCGGCGTCGATGTGCTGCTCCAGCCCGAGGCCGCCGCATTCCGGGCAGGCGCCGAACGGGTTGTTGAACGAGAACAGGCGCGGCTCGATCTCCGGAATGGTGAAGCCGGAGACCGGGCAGGCGAACTTCTCCGAGAAGATCAGGCGCTCGGCATTGGCGTTGCGGCCGCGGTTGGCGGCGCTGCCGGTGGCCTTGCTGTCGGCGAGTTCGACCACGGCCAGGCCCTCGGCGAGCTTCAGGCACTGCTCGAGCGAGTCCGCGAGCCGCGTGCCGATGTCGGCGCGCACCACCAGCCGGTCGACGACCACGTCGATGTCGTGGGTGAACTTCTTGTCGAGCGGCTTGACTTGCGTGATCTCGTGGAAGGCGCCGTCGATCTTCACGCGCTGGTAGCCCTTGCGCATGAAGTCGGCGAGTTCCTTCTTGTACTCGCCCTTGCGCCCGCGCACGACCGGCGCCAGCACGTAGATGCGCGTGCCCTCCGGCAGCGCCAGCACGCGGTCGACCATCTGCGACACGGTCTGGCTTTCGATCGGCAGGCCGGTGGCCGGCGAATAGGGCACGCCGACGCGCGCCCACAGCAGGCGCATGTAGTCGTAGATCTCGGTGACGGTGCCGACGGTCGAGCGCGGGTTCTTCGAGGTGGTCTTCTGCTCGATAGAAATGGCGGGCGAGAGGCCGTCGATCTGGTCGACGTCCGGCTTCTGCATCATCTCGAGGAACTGGCGGGCGTAGGCCGACAGGCTCTCGACGTAGCGGCGCTGGCCCTCGGCATAGATGGTGTCGAAGGCGAGCGAGGACTTGCCGGAACCCGACAGGCCGGTGAACACCACCAGCTGGTCGCGCGGGATGGTGACGTCGATGTTCTTGAGATTGTGCTCGCGGGCGCCGCGGATGGTGATGGCGCGGGTGTCGCCGGGCTTGTTCTTGGGATTTTCGGTCATGCCGACGGAACGTAGTAAGAACGCGGGCCTTTCGCCAGCCCCTGCGCACTGCGCTGGGAGCAACGGGGATAACCGCAAAACAAAGGGCCGGCACGAGGCCGGCCCTCCGTCTCAGGTTCGTGGCGTGGGCCGCATCAAGTCCGCACCGGCCGTGGCTGCCGCCTCAGAAGCGGTAGTTCACGCCCGCGCGAACCATGTTGGTCTTGTAGGAGACCGTCGTCTCCACGCCGCAGGCCGACGTCTCGCATGTGACGTTGCCGAGATCGGCGTAGAGGTATTCGAGCTTCGCCGACCACGGGCCGCTGAAGGCCCATTCGACGCCCGCGCCGACCGTCCAGCCGAGCTTGGTCTTGTCGACCGAGCCGCCGTTGTTGGCCGTGGCCTTGATGTTGCCGAAGGCCGCGCCACCGGTGAGGTAGGGCAGGAACCGGTCCCAGGCGAAGCCGAGGCGGCCGCGCGCGGTGCCCAACCAAGAGTTCTTGGTTTCGCACCCGTTGGGGCCGGAGCAGACCGAGCCGGCACCGCCGCCCTGGCTCGAGCCGTCGATCCAGGTCGCGTCGACGTCGCCCTCCAGACCGAAGACGAAGTTCCCGGTCTGCAGGTTGTAGCCGAGGGTGCCGCCAACCATGCCGCCCTTGGCGTTGAGGGCGATGTTACCCATCGGGCCGTTGTTCCAGTCGCTATGGCCCCAGGCGTAGCCGCCGTTGATGCCGAGATAGAAACCGGACCAGCTGAAGGGCGCCACGTAGATCGGCGCCTTGTAGGCCGGGCGCGGCAAGTCGGCCGCGAACGATGGCGTCGCCATCGCAGCGGCAAACAGGCCGGCACAGGCCAATTGCAGAAAACGCTTCATAGTGACCTCCTGATGATTTTCGGCCGAAAAACAACTCATACTGGTGGCGCCAAGCTATATGTTGTGGATGATTCGAACTGTGCCCTTTACGCAACATCAAATCTAAATTCCCAAACGAATCAGTTGCATACATGGTAAAAGGCATATAGAACAAACTGAGAACTGGTTAGTGGGCGGTTAATCGTCTGCAACCTGCGGCCAATAATTTTCAGGACCCTCCTTGGCGTCGTTTCGGGCGTTGGATGTCGGGCCTGTGGATTAAGGCCGAACGCGCTTGCCGCCCCCGGACCGCGGTCTAGGGTGGGTCATTCAGGTATCGGAGCGCACGGCGGCTGCGCTTCCGGCAAACGGCGCATGCGGCGGTCAGCCGTACGACGTGCGCCCGGTGGAGAGTCAGATGGCGGGTAGCGTCAACAAAGTGATCCTGGTCGGCAACCTGGGCGCCGATCCGGAAGTGCGCCGCACCCAGGACGGACGGCCGATCGTGAACCTGCGCGTGGCCACCAGCGACACTTGGCGCGACAAGGCGACCGGCGAGCGCAAGGAAAAGACCGAGTGGCACCGCGTCGTCATCTTCAGCGAAGGCCTGGCCAAGGTGGCCGAGCAGTATCTGAAGAAGGGCTCGAAGGTGTATCTCGAGGGCGCGCTGCAGACGCGCAAATGGCAGGACAAGGACGGGCAGGACCGCTACTCGACCGAGGTGGTGCTGCAGGGTTTCAACTCGAACCTGACCATGCTCGACGGCCGCGGCGGCGGCGCGGGGGCGGGCGCGAGCGAAGGCGGCAGCGACTTCGGTTCGCCGGGTCCGACCGCGGCGCGCAAGCCGGCAATGGCCGGCGCGGGCGGCGGTCGCCGCGACGACATGGACGACGAGATTCCGTTCTGATCGGCAATCGTCGGGGAGCGTAAAGTACGCGCGGGCAAAGCCCCGCGCGTTTTCATTTTCATTCGTTCATTTGCTTCATTCGTTCATTTGCGCGTGAGCAAAACGGATGCCGTCAACGCGCTGTCGCGCGCGGCCGTTCCGGCGCAGGCTACTGCCGCGGCGCGGCGGGCTGCGAGAAGTGCCAGAGCACGCCGGAGGGATCGAACACGTAGGCGACGTCGCTGCCCCAGCTCTCGCGCTTGGGCGGGCGCGGCGGCGCGACGCCATAGCGTCCGGCGAGATCGAGGCTCGCGATATGCGCCCACCAGGCGGCGAGATTGTCGACCGAGACGTGAATCATGAAGTTCGACGCCCATTGCTCGACATAGAAGTCCTGCAGCAGAAACGAATGTGGCCCGAGGCGTACCTGCGCGAGCTTGTCGCTCAGCGGTTCCACGGTGAAGCCGAGGTCGGCGTAGAAGCGCTTGCTCAACGCGAAGTCCCTGGCCGGCAGGAAGGGCTGCATCGTCCTGATGCCGCCGGCGAGCGTTTTCTCGTTCATGATCAGCTACCGAGCGTCGCGCGCACGCCGTCGATGACGAACTGCACCGCGAGCGCGGCGAGCACGACGCCGAGCAGGCGCGACAGCACCGCGCTGCCGGTTGTGCCGAGAAAGCCGGCGATGCGCGTCGCCAGCAGGAAGACGGCGAGGCAGGCCAGCGTCACCACGGCGATGACGCCGATGAGCAGCGCAAGCCGCAGCGGGCTGCCCTCCGCCCGCCCGGCCAGCAGCACGGTGGCGGTGATGGCGCCGGGGCCGGCCATCAGCGGAATTGCGAGCGGGAAGGCCGCGATGTTGCGCACGCGCTCTTCCACCGCTTCCTCGGCCTGCCGCGCCTGGCGCTCGATGCGGACGCCGAATACCATTTCCGAGGCGATCGAGAACAGCAGCAGCCCGCCGGCGATGCGGAAGGCCGGCAGCGTGATCGACAAGGTGCGCAGCAGCCAGTCGCCGACAAAGGCCGTGCCGATCAGGACCGCCGCCGCGATCAGGCAGGCGCGCAGCGCGACGCTGCGCTTCGACTGCGGCGGCAGGCCGTGCGTGATGCCGAGGAAGCTCGGCACCAGGCCGATGGGGTCGACCACGACCATGAGCGTGACGAGCGCGGAGACGAGGAATTCATAGGGCATGACGCATGATGCGTCGGCGCGCGGCGCGCCGGAAGCGGAATCTTCAGGCGACCGCGCCGCTGATGCCGAGTGCCTGCTTGGCGCGGTCGAGCCACATGCGCCTGTTGTCCATCCCGTTCGGCGTGCCCGGCGCGTTCGGGTTGCCGAAATTGATCGCGCGCGAAATCTTCAGCAGATCGTCGGCGTCGGCGAAAGCGTTGCATCCGGTGTCGGTCCATTCGGACAGCACCGGCTTGAGCGCGTGCTCAGGCGCGGTCAGCAGTTCGGGATGGTTGAAGAAGTCGACGTGACATTTGATGCCGATTTCGCGGTGCGCCTTGCCGCCGGTCGTTTGCAGCATGCCGTTGCCGCGAAACAGGAAGCCGTCGCCGGGACGATCGTTGCCGAGGCGGCGGGCCTTCTCGCGGTTGCCCGGATTGACGCCGCCGTTGATGCGATGCGCGGCATAGAGCGGACTCTGAAACGGCTGACCGTAGAAGCGCTCGCCCAGGTCCCGCTCCTGCCGCAGCAGCATCTCCGCCTCGCCCGGAAAGAGTGGCGGATCGAGCCTCATGTTCCTGAATATCCTCAGCAGATTGTCGAGGGTCGTGTAGAAGAGGCTTTCGCGCACGTCACGGAAACTGCATTCGCCGCCGCATTGCGCGAGCAGATGGGCGAGCCGCAGCGAGGTCGTGACGCCGGCCTCGTCGAGCTGGCCGTCGCCGGCGTCTAGGGCGGCGATGTATTCGGCCCGCGCGTTGGGTGCGATGTCGCGGACCACGTCGACGGCACGCCGCATGTCGGTCCCCCCGTTGCTGGCTGGGCCGAGGGATTCAACCCGGTTATGGACCCGCAATCAAGGGTGGTAATGCGCGCTTGCGCAACGCTTCGGCGGGCGCGTTCCGCCGCCGTCGGCAACGCCCTGTAAGCCATTGAAGAAACAGCGGTAAAACGCCTGTTTTCCGGGATAATTCGGTGGCGCCGGGGGCCTGAATCGGCTAGATGAATCGCTGCTGAAGAGCGTCCAGGAAGCATCCCTTGTCCGACACTGAAACTCCCAAATCGGGGGACGGCAGCCCCTCCGATACGCGTCCGGTTTCCATCACCGAGGAGATGAAGCGCAGCTATCTCGATTACGCGATGAGCGTGATCGTGAGCCGCGCATTGCCCGACGTGCGCGACGGCCTCAAGCCCGTGCACCGGCGCATCCTCTACTCGATGCACGAGCAGGGCCACACGCCCGACAAGAAGTACGTCAAGTCGGCGCGCGTGGTCGGCGACGTGATGGGCAAGTATCACCCGCACGGCGACCAGGCGATCTACGACGCGCTGGTGCGCATGGCGCAGGACTTCTCCATGCGCCTGCCGCTGATCGACGGGCAGGGCAATTTCGGCTCGGTCGACGGCGACCCGCCGGCGGCCATGCGCTACACCGAATGCCGCCTGGACAAGGCGGCGATGGCGCTGCTCGACGACATCGATAAGGACACGGTCGATTTCCAGCCGAACTACGACGGCAACGAGCAGGAGCCGTCGGTGCTGCCGGCGCGCTTCCCGAACCTGCTGGTCAACGGCGCGGGCGGCATCGCCGTCGGCATGGCGACCAACATCCCGCCGCACAATCTGGGCGAGGTGATCGACGCCTGCACGGCGCTGATCGACGATCCGGCGATCTCGCTCGATGACCTCATCAACATCGTGCCGGGCCCGGACTTCCCGACCGGCGGCATCATCCTCGGGCGCGCGGGGATCCGCAGCGCCTACCACACCGGCCGCGGCTCGATCGTGATGCGCGGCAAGGTCGCCTTTGAGACGATCCGGAAAGAACGCGAGGCGATCATCGTCACCGAGATCCCGTACCAGGTGAACAAGGCGGCGATGGTCGAGCGCATCGCCGAACTGGTGCGCGACAAGAAGATCGACGGCGTTTCCGATCTGCGCGACGAGTCCGACCGCGACGGCTACCGCGTGGTGATCGAACTCAAGCGCGACGCCGAGCGCGACGTGGTCTTGAACCAGCTCTACCGCTTCACGCCGCTGCAGACCAGCTTCGGCTGCAACCTGGTGGCGCTCGACGGCGGCCGGCCGCTGGTGATGACGCTGCGCGACATGCTCACAGCCTTCATCGCCTTCCGCGAGGAGGTGATCTCGCGGCGCACCAAGCACCTGCTCGGCAAGGCGCGCGACCGCGCCCACGTGCTGGTCGGCCTCGCCATCGCGGTCGCCAATATCGACGAGGTGATCAAGCTGATCCGCGGCTCCAGGGACGCCAAGGAAGCGCGCGAGGCCCTGATGGCGCGCGACTGGCCGGCCAAGGACATGATCAATATGGTGCTGCTGATCGACGATCCGCGGCACAAGGTGACGCCGGAAGGCACCACGCGCCTGTCGGCCGAACAGGCTCAGGCCATTCTCGACCTGCGCCTGCAGCGCCTGACCGCGCTCGGCCGCGACGAGATCAAGGAAGAGCTCGACAAGCTCGCCGCCGAGATCGCCGACTATCTCGACATCCTGCGCTCGCGCGTGCGCATCCAGGGCATCATCAAGGCCGAGCTGGCGGAGGTGCGCAAGCAGTTCGCCACGCCGCGCCGCACCGTGATCGCCGAGGAGGAGGCCGAAGTCGAGGACGAGGACCTGATCCAGAAGGAGGACATGGTCGTCACCGTCTCGCATCTCGGCTACATCAAGCGCGTGCCGCTCTCGACCTATCGCGCGCAGAAACGCGGCGGCAAGGGCCGCGGCGGCATGCAGGTGCGCGAGGAGGATTTCGTCTCCCGCCTGTTCGTCGCCTCGACGCATGCGCCGGTGCTGTTCTTCTCCTCGGCCGGCCAGGTCTACAAGGAGAAGGTCTGGCGGCTGCCGCTGGCGGCGCCGCAGGCGCGCGGCAAGGCGCTGATCAACATCCTGCCGCTCGATCCGGGCGAGACCATCACCACCATCATGCCGCTGCCCGAGGACGAGAAGACGTGGGGGCAGCTCGACGTGATGTTCGCCACCACCAAGGGCACGGTCCGCCGCAACAAGCTGTCCGACTTCGTGGACGTGCGGCGCTCCGGCATCATCGCGATGAAGCTCGCGCCGGGCGAGGCGATCGTCGACGTGCAGATCTGCACCGAGAAGGACGACGTGCTGCTGACGACCGCAGGCGGGCAGTGCATCCGCTTCCCGGTGCCGGAGGTGCGCGTGTTCACCGGCCGCACCTCGATGGGCGTGCGCGGCATCGCGCTCGACAAGGACAACAAGGTGATCTCGCTGTCGATCCTCAAGCACATCGACGTCACCGCCGACGAGCGCGCGGCCTATCTCAAGCGCGCCAGCGCCATCCGGCGCGGCACCGGCGCGGAGGTGGAAGCCGCCGCGCCGGCGGAAGCGGAGGAGGCGGCCGAGGCCGCCGACACCGGCAATATCGAGCTCGGCGAGCAGCGCTATGTCGAGCTCTCGACGGCCGAGCAGTTCGTGCTCACCATCGCCGACCGCGGCTACGGCAAGCGCTCCTCGTCCTACGAGTACCGGACGACGGGGCGCGGCGGCAAAGGCATCGTGGCGATGGCGCTGACGGCGAAGACCGGCCGCATCGTCGGCTCGTTCCCGGTGGAGGAGGGCGACCAGATCATGCTGGTCACCAATGCCGGCAAGCTCATCCGCACCACGGTCGCCGGCATCCGCATCGCCGGGCGGCCGACGCAAGGCGTCATCGTGCTCGACACCGCCGAAGACGAGCGCGTGGTGTCGGTGGAGCGGTTGAGCGAGGAAGACGGCGAGTAATGCGAGAGTGTCATGCCCCGCGAAGGCGGGGCATCCAGTAGTCCCGTGCCGTCTGTAAAGGGCGCTGAGTCCCTGGAATACTGGATCGCCCGCCTTCGCGGGCGATGACGTCCGAGAGTTCCGCCCATGAACTATCAGCTCTTCACCGCCTTCCTGCTCATCACCGTCATCCTGTTCCTGACGCCGGGGCCGATCGTCACGCTGATCGTGGCGACCGGCGCGCGCTCGGGCACGCGCGCGGCGCTGATGACGGTCGCGGGGTCGACCGCCGGCAACGCGGTGCTGGTCGCCGCCATCGCCTTCGGGCTCGGCTGGATCATGAAGACCTCGGCCGAGCTGTTCGAGCTGCTGCGCTTCGCCGGTGCGGCCTATCTGGTCTGGCTCGGCATCCAGGCCTGGCGCCACGCCGGCGCGGCGGCGAGCGCACCGCACCCGGCGGCGCATGTGCACGCGCGCCGCGGCTTCGTCGTCGCCATCACCAATCCGAAGACCATCGCCTTCTTCACGGCCTTCCTGCCGCAGTTCGTCGACCCCTCGCTGCCGGTCGACCTTCAGCTCCTGGTGATGTGCGTGGTGTCGGTCCTGCTCGGCGCCGTGCTCGACTCAGGCTGGGCGGTCGCGGCCGGCATGGGCCGCGCCTGGTTCATGCGGCCGGAGCGCGACAAGCTGCTCGGACGCCTGTCGGCCGTCGCGCTGATCGGCGGCGGCGTGTGGCTGTCATTGGCGCGGCGGACGGGCTGAGGGGCTAGCGCGCGCCGGCCTTTTCCAGGATCGCGACCATTTCCTTGTAGCCGCGGGCCTTGGCCAGCGTGAGCGGCGTCGCGCCGGCGCGGTCGGTAAGCGCGAGGCTGGCGCCGGCCTTGACCAGCGCGTCGAGCGTGGCGACGTGGCGCTTGCCGCCGTCGCCGAGCACGATCGACTCGATCAGCGCGGTCCAGTGCAGGTTGTTGACGTGGTCGAGCGGCGCCTTCGCCGCGATCAGCATGCGCACGACTTCATCGTGGCCGAGATGGGCGGCGGCGATTAGCGCCGTGCCGTCATAGGGGCTGGTGACGTTCCCCGCCTTGCAACCGAGCTCGAGCGACAGCTTGAGCATCGGCACGTCGTCGGCGACCGCGGCGATGGTGACGATGTCGTAGCGCTGGGCGTCGAAGGCGTTGGGATCGGCGCCGAGCTTGACCAGCGCGCGCGCCGCCTCGCCGTGGTGGCGGTAGATGGCGACATGCAGCGGCGTGCGGCGCATGCCGTCGCGCGCGTCCACCGCGGCGCCGGCTTTCACCAGGCGCTCGATCTCGGCGGTGTCGCCCTTGGCGGCCGCGGCGTGCAGGCCGGTATAGGCCGCGATCTCGGCGGCCGAGGGCGGGGTCTGCGCCCGGGCGGCGGGCGCGGCGGCGAAGGCGAGGGCGATCGCCACGGCGGCGGTCGCAAGGGCGGACTTGGCTTTCGGCGGCATCGGCGGCTCCTGTAAAGGCCCCACGCCACACCTAGCGGCCGGCGCCGCACTCGTCTATTTGCAGGAGCGCAAAACCTAATCGCGGAGCCGCAAATGATCGGGGGACTGCGTTCGCTCGACAGCGTGGGCGCCGTGCTGGCGACGCGGCGCGCCGGGACGCCGGCGAAGGCGGCGAAGCTGCTGGGCCAGGCGCCGTCGACCGTCTACCGCACGCTCGACCGGCTGGAAGAGGAGATCGGCCTCGCGCTGTTCGAGCGGGCGCCCGCGGGCTGGCGCCCGACGCCGGCCGGGGAGCGGGTGGCGCAACTGGCGGAAGCGATGGAGACGGAGATCGCCGCGGCGGAGCGCTTCATGCTCGGCGAGGGCCGCGGCTTCCCCGCGCCGCTGCGCATCTCGGCCTCGGACGGCATGGCGGAAGGCTATCTCGCGCCGCTTCTCGCGCGCTTTGCCGCCGCGCAGGGCGTGACGGTCGAGTTGGTTGTGGACAATCATTTCGCCGACCTCGGGCGCAACGAGGCGCATATCGCGATCCGGCCCGACCAGAAGCCCGGCGAGGGGCTGGTCGGGCGGCGCGCCGGCAAGCTCGCGCATGCGCTCTATGGCGCTACCGCGTTGCTGCGCCGGCGCGGCATGCCCAAGACGGTCGCCGAACTCGACGGGATGCGGGCCTGCCTCTTGTCGGAGCGGCTCACGCACCATACTGCCGCGACCTGGTGGACGCCGGCGCTACGCCAGCGCGTTTCGGTCGCGCTGGTCGCGAACACCGAGATGAGCCTCGCCGCCGCCATCGCCGCCGGGGCCGGCATCGGCGTGCTGCCCTGCTTTCTCGGCGACCGGCTCAGGAGCGTCAAACGCATCGCCGCCGTTCCGGTCGCTAGCCCGGTCGACATCTGGATCGTCACGCACGCGGCGCTGCGGCAGAACCCGACGGTCATGGGGCTGATCCTCGCGCTCGCCGACGGCATGCGCCGCGACCGGGCCAAGTTCGCGGGTGCCGGGCGCTAAAAGGGGCGCAGGCGTTCGCGCACAGACGGCCTTGCGGGCGGCCTAAGCGCACGGTAGACCCCGTTCATGCCGCGGATCGCCCTCTATGCCGGGTCGTTCGACCCGGTCACCAACGGCCATATCGACGTCGTCCGCCATGCCGCCGCGCTGGCCGACAAGCTCGTCCTCGCCATCGGGGTGCATCCGGGCAAGGCGCCGCTTTTCTCGATCGAGGAGCGGCTGGCTATGCTGGAAGAAACCTGCGCGCCGATCGCGCGCGAGGCCAAGTGCGCGCTCGCTTTCGTCACCTTCTCAGGGCTGGTGGTGGACACCGCCAAAAAGGAAGGCGCGACGGTCCTGGTGCGCGGCCTGCGCGACGGCACCGACTTCAACTACGAAATGCAGATGGCCGGCATGAACGAGGCCATGGCCCCTGGCGTGCAGACGGTATTCCTGCCGGCCTCGCCGATGGTGCGCCCGATCACCGCCACATTGGTCCGCCAGATCGCCGGCATGGGCGGCGACGTCTCCGCCTTCGTGCCGGCGAGCGTCGCCGCGCGGCTGAAGAAGAAGTTCGCCGGCAAGACCGGCGCCTGATTTCCAAGCATCCGGGAGCCCCTCGATGATCTCTCGCCGCCTTGCCCTGCCGCTTGCCGCGGGCCTGCTCGCAGGCTCGCTGGCGATGCCCGTTGTCGCCCAGCCCTCCATGCTCGGCGATCCGGCGGCGCTGAAAGAGCAGGCGCCGGCGACCTACAAAGTGAAGTTCGACACCAGCAAGGGCGCCTTCGTCGTCCAGGTGACGCGCGCGTGGGCGCCCAACGGCGCCGACCGTTTTTACAATCTCGTGAAGAACGGCTATTACGACGACGTGCGCTTCTTCCGCGCCATCGCCAACTTCATGGTGCAGTTCGGCATCAACGGCGACCCGGCGCTGAACGCCAAGTGGCGCGTCGCGCGCATTCCGGACGACCGCGTCACCCAGAGCAACACGCGCGGCATGATCACCTTCGCGACCTCCGGCCCGAACGCGCGCACGACGCAGGTGTTCATCAACTTCAAGGACAATTCGCCGCTCGACGGCATGGGCTTCGCGCCGTTCGGCCGGGTGATCTCGGGCATGGACGTGGTGGACAAGCTCTACAGCGGCTACGGCGAGGGCGCGCCCAACGGCGCCGGCCCCGACCAGAACCGCCTCCAGGCCGAGGGCAACCCCTATCTGGCGCGGGGCTTCCCGCGGCTCGACTACGTGAAGAAGGCGATGATCGAGAAGTGACACGCCTCGTCGTCGCCGGGCTTGTCCCGGCGACCTCGCTTAGGTGAGCACGGTGCCTTCCTAAGCGGGATGGCCGGGACATAAGGGCGTTCACGCCCGTCTTTGACGGGCTATGCCCGGCCATGACAATCGAGAGATTTTGCAGTTCGAAGTTCAAAGGAGTTCGAAATGGCCAAACCGGAAGACACCCTCACGCTGGAGACCACGCAAGGGCCAGTGGTGATCGAGATGCGGCCCGACCTTGCGCCGGGCCACGTCGCGCGCATCAAGGAACTGGTGAAGCAGGGCTTTTACGACGGCATCGTGTTCCACCGCGTGATCGACGGCTTCATGGCGCAGACCGGCTGCCCGCAGGGCACCGGCACCGGCGGCTCGGGCCAGAAGCTCAAGGCCGAGTTCAATGCCGAGCCGCACGTGCGCGGCACGGTGTCGATGGCGCGCGCGGCCAACCCCGATTCCGGCGACAGCCAGTTCTTCATCTGCTTCGACGACGCCCGGTTCCTCGACCGCCAGTACACGGTCTGGGGCAAGGTCGTCTCCGGCATGGAGAACGTCGACAAGATCAAGCGCGGCGAGCCGGTGTCGAACCCGGACAAGATCGTCAAGGCGACGATGGGGGCGTGATTATCCCTCCCCGGAACGGGGAGGGTGGCGCGCACCAGCGCGCCGGGTGGGGTTGCGCTCGTGCGTGCATCGGCCGACCCCCATCCGACCGCCTGCGGCGGTCGACCTCCCCCTTGCAGGGGGAGGTATAAGAAAGCCATGCGCACCGACCTCTTCGACTTCGACCTGCCGGCGGACCGCATCGCGCTGCGGCCGGTGAGCCCGCGCGAGGCGGCGAGGCTGCTGGTGGTCCGGCCCGGGCAGGGGGTCGAGGACCGCACGGTCGGCGACCTGCCGGACCTGCTCCAGCCCGGCGACTGCCTGGTGGTCAACGATTCCAAGGTGATCGCGGCGCGGCTGAAGGGCCGGCGCATCGGGCGCGGGGAGGCGGAGCCGGCGATCGAGGCGACGCTGATCAAGCGGGTAGACGGCGCGACTTGGCAGGCCTTCATCCTCGGCGCCAAGAAGGTCCAGGTCGGCGACACCCTGCGGTTCGGCGACGAGGGGCGGGTCTGCTTCCTCGGCCAGCTCGATGCTAAAGTTTCACATAAAGATAAAAATGGTGAGGTAACCCTCTCATTTTCCTTCCACGGTCCGATCCTGGATCAGGCCATCGAGGAGCGCGGCGCGATGCCGCTGCCGCCCTATATCGCCTCGCGCCGGACCCCCGACGAGCAGGACAGGGCCGACTACCAGACCGTCTTTGCCCGCGAGGAAGGCTCGGTGGCGGCGCCCACCGCCGGCCTGCATTTCACCGACGCGCTGCTGGACCGGCTGCGGGACAAGGGCGTCGCGGTCCACAAGGTGACCCTGCACGTGGGAGCGGGGACGTTCCTGCCGGTGAAGGCGGACGACACTGAAGGCCACAAGATGCATGCGGAGCTGGCCATCCTCACCGCCGAGACGGCCGCGGCGCTCAACGCCGCCCGCGCCAAAGGCGGGCGGATCGTGGCGGTCGGCTCGACCGCGCTACGAACGCTGGAAAGTGCGGCCGCCACGGACGGGACGCTTCACGCTTTTGCCGGCGAGACGGCGATCTTCATCACGCCCGGCTACCGCTTCAAGGCGACCGACCTGATGCTGACCAATTTCCACCTGCCGCGCTCGACGCTGTTCATGCTGGTGGCGGCCTTTTCGGGGCTGGAGACGATGAAGGCGGCCTATGCCCACGCCATCGCGGCGGCCTACCGGTTCTATTCGTACGGTGATGCGTGTTTGCTGTATCCGGTGCCGGACCTGTCCCGGACGCAGCGCAGCACGTAAGTGGTGCGCTGCAGACCCGGGACCCCGGTTGCTGCGTGAGGCTGGGTCCCGGATCAGCGGTGCATCGTTTCACGCTGCACCGCATCCGGGACACGAGTCAGTGCCAACTTGCTATGAAAGCCCAATGATCCAACCCTTCTCCTTCACCCTGCACAAGACCGACGGCGCGGCGCGGCGCGGGCAATTCGTGACGCCGCATGGCTTCGTGCAGACGCCGGCCTTCATGCCGGTCGGCACGGCGGCCACGGTGAAGGGCCTGCATCCGGAGGACGTGGCGGAAACCGGCGCCGAGATCGTCCTCGGCAACACATATCATCTGATGCTCAGGCCGGGGCCGGAGCGGGTGGCCGCGCTCGGCGGCCTGCACAGCTTCATGAATTGGCAGAAGCCGATCCTGACCGACTCGGGCGGCTTCCAGGTGATGTCGCTGTCGCAACTGCGCAAGCTCACCGAGCGGGGCGTCACTTTCCGCTCGCACATCGACGGCACGATGTTCGAGCTCAGCCCCGAGCGCGCGATCGAGATCCAGGCGCTGCTGGGGGCCGATATCTCGATGCAGCTCGACGAGTGCCTGCGGCTGCCGGCGCCGCGTGAGGAGATCAAGCGCGCGATGGAACTCTCGCTGCGCTGGGCCGAGCGCTCGCGCCGCGCCTTCGAGGACCGAGCGCGGGAGGGCTACGCGCTGTTCGGCATCGTGCAGGGCGGCGACGACCTCGGCTTGCGCGCGGAGAGCGCGCGCGAGCTGACCCAAATGGGCTTCGAAGGCTACGCCATTGGCGGGCTGGCGGTCGGCGAGCCGCAGGCGGTGATGCTCAAGGTGGTCGAGGAGACCGCGCCGCATCTGCCGGCCGAGCGGCCGCGCTACCTGATGGGCGTCGGCACGCCGCTTGATCTCCTGGAAGCGGTTGCGCGCGGCATCGACATGTTCGACTGCGTGATGCCGACCCGCAACGGCCGCCACGGCATGGCCTTCACCCGCTTCGGCTCGATCAACCTGGCCAATGCGCGGCATGCCGACGACCCGCGTCCGCTCGACGAGCAGAGCCCGCACGAGGCGGCGCGGCGCTATTCGCGCGCCTACCTGCACCACTTGACCAAGGCAAACGAGATCCTCGGCCAGGTGCTGCTGTCGACCATCAACCTTGCCTATTACCAGACGCTGATGGCCGGCATGCGCGCGGCCATCGAGGCCGGGCGGTTCGCCGAATTTCACGCGGTGACAATCGCCGGCTGGCAGCAGGGTGATATTCCGCCGCTGGGCTAGGCGCGGAGAGGTTGTCGTTTCCGGCAGGCTTCGCTATGCCGGGGCCGAAAACACCCCGCGTGGAGACCCGTTTCCGATGAACGTGCATCCCGGATTTCTCGCCGGCCGGCGCAAGCCCGCCTTCAAGCTGCCGCCGGGGGCCTGCGACGCCCATTGCCACGTGTTCGGGCCGGGCGACCGCTTTCCCTACGCGCCCAACCGCCGCTACACGCCGGCCGACGCGCCGAAGGAGATGCTGCGCGCGCTGCACGACCATCTCGGCGTCTCGCGCGCGGTGATCGTGCAGGCGTCCTGCCACGGCACCGACAACGCGGCGATGCTCGACTGCATCGCGTCGGACCCGGCGCGCTACCGCGGCGTCGCCATCGTGGACGACACGTTCACCGACAAGGACTTCGACGCGCTCGACAGGGGCGGCGTGCGCGGCGTGCGCTTCAACTTCGTCAAGCATCTCGGCGGCGCGCCCGACATGGGCGTGTTCGACCGCGTGATCGACCGCATCAAGGGCCGCGGCTGGCACGTCGTGCTGCATCTCGACGCCAAGGACATTGAGAGCCTCGCGCCGATGATCCGCAAGCTGCCGGTGCCCTTCATCATCGATCACATGGGGCGGGTTCCGGCCAAGGATGGAGTCAACCAGGCTCCCCTCAAGGCGCTGCTCGATCTCGCCAAGCTGGAAAACTGCTGGATCAAGGTCTGCGGTTCGGAGCGCATCGACTTCCCGCCCTATGACAAGGCGGTGCCGGTCGCCCACGCGATCCTCTCGGCGATCCCGGAGCGTGTGCTCTGGGGAACCGATTTTCCGCATCCGAACGCCACCCACGAGGCCGACGAGGCCGATCTGGTCGATCTGGTCCCGCAATTCGCGCCGGAGCCGCTGGCGCAACGGCGGGTGCTGGTGGACAATCCGGCCCGGCTGTATGGTTTCACCTGACAACAAGAACGCGCACATTCACGGAGGAGAGGCACAATGGGACGTTTTGAACCGATGTTGACGGCGCGCCGCGGCGCGCTCGCGGGCCTCGCCGCAGCCGCGCTGCTCGCGCTCGCGCCGGCAGGCACCGCGCAGGCCAAATGGCCGGAGAAGCCGATCAAGATCGTGCTGCCGTTCGGCGCCGGCGGCGTCGCCGACGTGACCGCGCGCATCATGGCCGACAAGCTCGGCGACAAGCTCGGCCAGCGGGTGGTGATCGAGAACATGCCGGGTCCGGGCGGCATCTCTGCTGCGCGCGCGGTGATCACCTCGCCGCCGGACGGCTACACCTTCGCGCTGGTCACCAACGGCACCGCGATCAGCGTCGCCGCCTTCAAGGCGCTGCCGTTCGACCCGCTCAAGGACTTCGAGCCGGTGTCGATGGTCGGCACCTTCGACCTGGTGTTCGTGGTCAACGCGCAGTCCGAGTACAAGACGCTCGGCGACTTCATCAAGGCGGCGCAGGCGCAGCCGGGCAAGCTCAACATCGGCACCATCGCGGTCGGCGGCACGCAGAACCTCGGCGCCGAGCTGTTCAAGTCGTCGGCCAACCTGAACCTTCAGATCGTGCCCTACAAGAACTCGCCCGACATCGTGGTGGCGCTGCTGCGCAACGACGTGCAGATGCTGGTCGAATTCCCGCCGGCGGTGCGCGGCCAGGTCGCCGACGGCAAGCTGCGTATCCTAGCGACCTCGAGCCCGAAGCCGTCGCCGGTCCTGCCCAACGTGCCGACCGTCGATCAGGCCGGCGTGAAAGGTTTCGAGGTCGTGTCGTGGAACGCCATCGGCGCGCCCAAGGGCACGCCGAAGGAGATCGTCGACGCGATGAACAAGGCCATGCACGAAGTGCTGGCGATGCCGGAGGTGAAGGAGGCTTTCGCCAAGGTCGGCGTCGAGGCGCATGCCAGCACGCCGGCGGAGCTGACCAGCCGGCTGACCGCCGACATCAAGAAGTGGAACGCGGTGATCGACAAGGCCGGAATCCCGCGCAAGTAGCGCAGGCGATCCGTAGCGGTTGAAGCGGCGGGGCCGGAGCAATCCGGCCCCGATTTTCCATGTGGACGACGCCGATCGATCTCTATTGCGAACGGCTGGACGCCTCGTTCTGGGCGGAGCCGGTGAACGCGCTCACGAACGCCGCCTTCCGGGCGGCGGCGGCCGCCGCCTTCGTGCTGTGGCGGCGCGAGGGACGAGGCGACGCGGCCATTCTCGCGCTCATCCTGGTCGTGGTGGCGGTCGGGCTCGGCTCGTTCGCCTTCCACACGCTGGCGACGCCCGGGGCCAAGCTGCTCGACGTGATCCCGATCGGCGTCTTCATCTACGGCTATTTCCTGCTCGCGCTGCGGCGATTCCTGAAGCTGTCATGGCCGGCGACGCTCGGCCTGCTTGCCTGCTTCATCGCGCTGTCGCACGGGCTCGCGACGCTGGTGCCGCGCGCGGTGCTCAACGGATCGTCGGGCTATTTCCCCGCGCTCGCCGCGCTCCTCGTCATCGGCCTGATGGTGCGGCAGCGTCCGGCGGGCAGGGCGATGCTGTGGGCGGCCGGCCTGTTCACCGCCGCGCTGATCATGCGCATCGTCGATCTCGACGTCTGCGGCGCGCTGCCGGTCGGCACGCATTTCCTCTGGCACATCTTCGACGCCGCGGTGCTCTACGCGGTGCTGCGCGGCGCCATCGAGGATCGTCAGGCGGGCTGAAAAAAAAGCTCCGGCGACGGACGGCCTTGCGCCTGTCGCCGGAGAAGGACGGAGGTTCTAGTTGCGCTACGCGCCTTGCGCCTGGACGGCGGCCACGCGCGTTTCGCCCGCGGCGGCGATGCTGTCGGGAATTTCCGCGGCGATAGCCGCCACCGGGAGCGCCAGGGCGAATGCGAGCGCGACGGCCCGCGCCGCCGTCATGATGGCGCGCACGGTCATCGGCCCGCGCCGCGCGATGGCCTCGGCGAGGTAGTCGATCTGGCCGCCGTGGAGGCCGATGTCCTTGAGCGTGCGCGCGTCGAGGCGGGCGAGCGCCGCCGCCGTCTGCTTGCGCCGGCGATAGCGGATGGCCTTGATGACGAGCCGGCGCAGCGTGCGGCGGACGCCGGAAGGCCCGCCGGCATTGCCGGGCAGGCCGAGGGGCGCGGGCAGCGCGCCGAGAAGATGGGTCATGGTCGTGCTTCCTTTGATCCGGATTGGGGAGGCCGCATTGGCGCGGACGCGGGCTCACTACCCGCCTCGTGTGGGGGCGGGCGTGAGAGCCGGCGTGGAAAACGGCGTGGAAATGGCGTCTCAGGACCAAACCGCCGTGCGGTTCGGCTCGGACGCCGGGTTTTTAAGCAGCCGTGAGGACTAGCCGGTCACGGCCCGCCGTAGAGCCAGGCGATGCCGTCATAGGCATCCTTCGGCGTGCGGCCGGCAAGCGCCATGTCGCGCAGTTCCGCGGCGACGCCGCGCGCGTGGTAGAACTCGCCGTAGACGCGCGCCATGATCTGCACGCGGCCCGTGCGCAAATAGCGTTCCTGCTGATAGGCCTGGAAGGCCGCGGGCAGATTGTCCGGCTGCGCCGCGACCTTGTCGGCCAGCACCACGGCGTCCTCGGTCGCCATGCAGGCGCCCTGCGCGAGGTATTGCAGCATCGGGTGCGCGGCGTCGCCGAGCAGCGTCACGCGGTTCGACGACCAGTTCTTCACCGGCTCGCGGTCGCACAGCACCCACAGGCGCCAGGTCTCGATGCGCTCCAGGAGCCGCAGCACCTGCGGCACCTGACCCTTGAAGTGCTGCCACAGCACATCCTTGCTGCCTTCCGCGTTCCAGCCTTCCTCGTAGTGGTCGGAATGGAAAACGGCGACGAGGTTGAACAACTCGCCGCGGCGCAGCGGGTAATGCACGAAGTGGGTGCGCGGGCCCGCCCACAGCACGACGTCGGGACGCCACAGGTCGTCCGGCACCTGATCGCGCCTTAGCACCGCGCGGTAGGCGATGTGGCCGGAGACGCGTGGCTTGCCGTCGCCGACGATGCGCTCGCGGATGGTGGACCACATGCCGTCGCAGCCGATGAGCGCGCGGCCTTCGACCGTCTCGCCATTGTTGAGCGTGACGACGACGCGATCGCCGCGGTCCTCGTAGCCTTCCACGCGCCGGCTGGTTTCCAGCGTGATGAGATTGCTGCCCTGGCAGGCCTTGAGGAAGGCGCCGTGGATGTCGGCGCGGTGGGTGACGCCGTAAGGCTGGCCGCCGAAGCGCTTGGAGAACGCCTCATCGAGCGGGATGTGGGTGATGAGCTTGCCGGTGAGCGCGTCGCGCATCTCCTGCGCGGGCGGGATATGGGCGTCGGCGAGCACGGCCTCCTTCAGGCCGACGCGCTCGAGCACGCGGAAGATGTTGGGCCCGAGCTGGATGCCCGCGCCGACTTCGCGGAACTCGCTCGACTGCTCGAACAGCCGGACCGGAAAGCCCTTGTTGGCGAGCGCATAGGCGGCGATCAGCCCGCCGATGCCGCCGCCGGAGATCAGGATGGGGGCCTGGCCGTTGCCGCTCGCCATGGGAATCGCCTCGTTTTTCTTGCGCCGCCGGAGGGCGTGGGCTGCGACCATAAATCCTGCGGCGGGGCGAGGCAAAGCGCGCCATGCGTGCAGCGCAGGGCAGCAAAAAGCCCGCCGGGAGGTCCCGGCGGGCGGAAGGACGGGAGCCGAATGGCGGTGTGACTACTTCACCACCTGGCCGCGGATCTCACCGGCCTTGTGCGCCTCGGTGTGGATGTTGACGTAGAGGCGGCCGGCCATCAGATCGGCGGCCTGGGCGTCGTTAAGGGTGGCCGAGCCCTCGAACGGGCTCTTGGCGGTGGCGCCGGCGAAGATCGGCACCGCCACGCCGCCGTTCTTGCCGGCCTCGCCGGTATGGAAGTGGGCCGCGGTCGCCGGGCCGGACAGGCCGGAATAGCTGCCCTTCCAGCTCAACTTCTTGCTGGCAGCGTCCCAGGTGAGGGCGACCGAGCCGGTCGCCTTGCTGTCATTGGGCGGCACCTCGTTGGTGCCTTTCAGGTCGGCCTTCAGGTCGACGGCGGCGGCGATCGACGGCGCGCCCAGCACGAGCGCCGCGGCGAAGGCGGCGGCGGTCAGCGCGGACCGCAGGGAAAGGGTGGTCATGCGTGCGTCCTCCAGTGGCGGAGGCTTCGGCGAAGCCCCGCACAGACAACACCCGCACCCTAGCACCTATTCCGGCGACCCGGCCTTCAGGGCTGCGTGAGCGGGATGACGGTGGAGGACGGCGCACCGCAGGAGTCGCACTCCCAGTGATGGCGGATTTCACCGTCCTCGACGAACTCCGAGGAGAGGGGCGCGACCATCCAGTCGTCGCAATGGGGGCAGCGCGCGGGCGCCGCGAAGTCGCGGATCAGTGAGAGCGCCGGGCTCGCAAGATGGAGCTGCATGGGTCGTCTCCTGTCGTCGTGGCCTTCCCTTGGCGCGTGGAGTAGAGGCGCATCGTGGCGGGGCTGAGGCCGGGCGATGAAAGTCCGGTGACGGGAAAGCCAAAGTTTCGTGACGACGGCATGCGCTGCGGCGCAGCATCCTGCCGGCAGCGGCCGCTCCGGCCGGGAGGGGGCGACAAGGACAAGGCGAGCCGCTAGGTTTGCGCCGCTTCGCCCCGGGGCGGGGCGCAAGCGGGCTCAGGAGGATGGATGGCCGCGCCGAGACTGATCGTTGGCATCACCGGCGCGTCCGGCGCGATCTACGGCACGACCGCCTTGCGCGCGCTGCGCGCGGCGGGCGTCGAGACGCATCTCGTCGTGTCGCGCTCGGCGCAGATCACCATCGCGCACGAGCTCGACATGAAGCCGGCGGAGGTCACGCAGCTGGCCGACGTCGTCTACAAGGTGGACGACATCGGCGCCGCGATCTCCAGCGGCTCGTTCAGGACACTCGGCATGCTGATCGCGCCCTGCTCGATCCGCACCATGGCCGAGATCGCCAGCGGAGTGACCGCGACGCTGATGACGCGCGCCGCCGACGTCGTGCTGAAAGAACGCCGGCGGCTGGTGCTGATGGTGCGCGAGACGCCGCTGCACCTCGGCCACCTGCGCCAGATGGCGGCGGTGACCGAGATCGGCGCGGTGGTGATGCCGCCGGTGCCGGCCTTCTACGCCAAGCCGCAATCGATCGACGACATGGTCAACCATTCGGTCGGCCGCGCGCTCGATCTGTTCGGCGTCGAACACAAATTGGTGCGCCGCTGGGGCGAAGAAATCGGAACGGGGAAGTGAAGGCGCGAAGCGCGTCGCAACGAACGGACGGAACAATGTCGAAAGAAGAGACGCGCGCGGAGACCGAGCGCCTGATCAAGGAAGCGATGGAGAAGCGGGGCCTCGTCGTGAAGCGCGGCGATACCCGCATCGAGACGAAGTGCGGCAAGTGCGGCGCGCCCAACCGCGTCACCGCGCCGCCCGGCGAGACGCGGCCGGAGTTCACGTGCAAGGAGTGCGGGCATAAGCAGAGGGTGTTGTAGAGGGCGATCTTTAAGCAATGAATCGCCGCACCTCGCGTATCGGCCAAAGAGTCTGGAGGGCTCTCGGCAGCAAAAACCAATTGTTTCGCGCGAACTCTAATATATCATTCCGGTTGATGCGCCGGATGCGTTTATCTTCGCTTTGAATTTCTGCTATGTAATCGGCCATAAACACAAAGAAATAATCTAAATCGTCCGCGATCCGCAGCGGGAGTTTCTTTACGCCGCCGCCCTTAACTTGGATGCCCGCGCGCTCTTTGCTGATTGAATGCACTAAAATGAATTCGTAGTTTGCGGTTGAGCGCTTTGCAGTACTCGGGATTATTCGCCAGCCTTGGCCCTGAAGGTACAGCGCGACCAAATCCTCAAGCTCATCGTCTCCGGCAAGGGCGAACAGGTCCCCGTTTAGCTGAGGGCGTTTCTTTTTATGTAGGATTTCAGCGGTGTCGATCGCGGTAGCGGCATCTGTGACGATGCCGCTGACTGTTCCAAAGGTTGTCGAAAAAGCCCGGCGAATAACGCCCGGAACAGCGTCGGCCGGGCCCGCATTTACCCATTTACATCTCCGGACCATGTGAATGTCGTGTTCGTCAAAATCGCCGCCAGTTCGGTACTCGAAGTCGCCGGTAATTTTGCAGCACCAATACTCGCCTGTGTGAGATAGATAAGTCCAACCGTAATCGCCAACTCGGATTTGGCGACCGATGATATTTGCCGCTCTGTTGAGGCTAATTAGGTCATCGGGAAAAGTAGCGCGCGCATGCTTAAGGTAGCGCTCAAGATCTTTGCATCGATCTGGCACTCGACATTTCTTTGGCAAAGGCCAACCGGCGCCGACGACGCCGTTCTTGACCGCAAAGGTGCGCGCATTTGAATGATCGACCGCGCGCCCAGCGCGCATTCGAAATCGCCATACCTTAGGCATGGTCCCCACCTCTTTGGCGCGGCGGGCGCCTTCACCCGCCCCATCACGTTGCCCCAGCTCCACGGTTGGAACAATCGGAGTCGTTAGTCTGGGGGAGGCGGTACGTTAATTGGTGAGCGCGCTGGGACTCGAACCCAGGACCTACTGATTAAAAGTCAGTTGCTCTACCGCCTGAGCTACGCGCTCGTCACCAAGGGCACGGACGGGGCCGACAAGCCGGTTCCCGCCGCGGATGGGCGGGGCGGCCGTGCGCTTCCGGGCTGTGTAGGGGCGCGTGCCTGCCCGGTCAATAGGCGGAACCGCGCCTCGGCCGAACTCGCCCCGGAGCCGCCGGATTTGATACACTGGCTGCTTCGCGCCGGCCCGTTTTCTCGTCCCTGGAGGCTTTCCGCATGCCCGTCGTCAACCGCGTCGCCGACCTCGCCGCCGACATCACCGCCTGGCGGCGCGACCTGCACGCCCATCCGGAGATCCTCTACGACGTGCACCGCACCGCCGCGCTGGTGGCGGAGAAGCTCAAGGAGTTCGGCTGCGACGAGGTGGTGACCGGCATCGGCAGGACCGGCGTGGTCGGCGTCATCAAGGGCCGCAAGGGGACGAGCGGCAAGGCGATCGGCCTGCGCGCCGACATGGACGCGCTGCCGATCGAGGAGGCGAACGACCTGCCGTACAAGTCCACGGTGCCGGGCAAGATGCACGCCTGCGGCCATGACGGCCACACCGCCATGCTGCTGGGGGCCGCGCGCTATCTCGCCGAGACGCGCAACTTCGACGGCTCGGCGGTGGTCATCTTCCAGCCGGCCGAGGAAGGCGGCGCCGGCGGCAAGGCCATGGTCGACGACGGCATGATGGACCGCTTCGGCATTTCCGAGGTCTACGGCATGCACAATTATCCCGGCATGCCGCTCGGCCATTTCGGCCTGCGCGCCGGGCCGATCATGGCGGCGGCCGACTACATCACCATCGACATCGAGGGCGTCGGCGCGCACGCCGCGCGCCCGCACCTCGGCATCGACACGGTGCTGGTCGGCGCGCAGATCGTCACCGCGGTGCAGTCGGTCGTCTCGCGCAACGTCGATCCGCTCAAGTCCGCGGTGGTGTCGATCCCGGTGTTCCGCGCCGGCACCGCCGACAACGTCATCCCGCAGACGGTGCAGCTGCGCGGTACCGTGCGCACGCTGTCGGAGGAGGTGCGCGTTTTCGTCGAGCAGCGGCTGAAGGAGATCGTCGAGCATACGGCCGCCGCCTTCGGCGCCAAGGCGAGCTTCACCTACCGGCGCAACTATCCGGTGCTGGTCAACCACGCGCGCGAGACGGAGATCGCCGCGGAGATCGCCGGCGGCGTGGTCGGCGAGGGCAATGTCGACACCAACCTGCCGGCGATGATGGGCGCGGAGGATTTCTCGTTCATGCTGAACGCGCGGCCGGGCGCCTTCATCTGGGTCGGCAACGGCGACAGCGCCGGCCTGCACAACCCGCGCTACAACTTCAACGACGAGGTGATCCCGTTCGGGACGTCGTACTGGGTGAAGCTCGTCGAGACGCGGCTGAAGGGGTGAAGACCGTCATGCGCGGGATTGAGCCCGCGCATCCGCGACTTATCGGATGAAGATGCACCGAAGACGTGGATGGGGTGGGCGCCCGGGTCCGCTGCGCGGCTGCTATTCAGCCGCCGCCAGGGCTTGCTTGCGCGCCGACTCCAGCTTGCTGTAGGGGCTCTGGAAATGGTGGATGAGGGTCGATTCCGCCATGAACATGCGGTTTTGCAGCTGGACGGGGTTGGCGGCGGGATAATCGTCCCGTCGCCCGAAAAGCGACAGGCAATCGATAAGCTGGTCGCCGCCCCAGTTGACGACCTCCTGAACGAGAACGGCGCCGCCGCGGTGCCGGATAAGGTCGGCCATGACCTGTGCCGATACGCTCATCGAGCGGCCGTGCTGCCCGCCGATCGCGCCGCCGAAGGCGAGCAGGTTCGAATGGTGAAGAAAGGCGACGCCGCCGGGCGCCAGCTTGCGCAGCACCTCGGGCACGTATGACGCCATCACATCGTAGTCGGCGTGCACCAGCGAATCGAAGGAGAAGACAAAGTCGAAGCTGCCGTCCGGCGCTGCCGTGAGCGTCTGCCCGTCGTTGGTGACGAAACGCGCATGCGTGGCCGAGGCGAAGATCTCGCGGCAGCCATGGACGCACTTCTCGGCCAGGTCGATGCCGAGGAACTCATCGCAATTCGGAATGAGGTATTTGCTCCAGCGCCCGTAACCCGGCGCGATCTCAAGAATCCGCCGTGCGGGCAGGAAACGGTGCAGCCGCGGATAGAGCGTACCGAACCACTGCGCTTCGCTGCCGCCCCAACTGTGACTCCACTCCTCGCCGAGGGCGGTCCAGGCATAGGCCGATCCCCACATCGCCCTGTTCCAGTCCAGGTCCGGCATGCTGGTCCCCCCGATCGGCGTGGTCCCACTCGGCACAGTGGTTCACGCGCGGCGATTCGGTGCAACCCTGGGCGGCGGGAGCTTTCGTTGCAGCTTGAAGGCGGTGGGGCGAAGCGGGCCGAGCTTTACTGCACGGCTTCCGGCTGCTTCGGCGCGGGAGCCGTGGCCGGTGCCTTCACCAGCGCCGGGCGGCGGGCGGTGAGGCCGCCGAGACGGCCTTCGAGCGCCTGCCAGGTGGCGAAGTCGTTGAGCGTCGAGCGCTCGAGCAGCGCCAGCGCCACCGCGGCGAGGAACGGCATGCTCTGCACCACCAGCACGCCGGCGAAGATGTAGATTTCGACCACTTCCTTGATGTTGGTCTCGACCAGCACCACGGCGCCGGCGATGAGCAGCGCGGCGATCACCGCCTCCCAGAAGGCCGGGAAGTCGGTCGAGCGGCGCTTGCCGCCCTTGTCGGTGCGCACGAAGGGCAGGTGGTCCTTGATCAGGCCGGTGGCGACCGCGCGCGCCACCGTCCACTGCACCGACATGGCGGGCAGCATGGAGGCGAGCATCTGGCGCTTGTTGGTCTTCACCCGCAGCCGGTAGAGCGTCACGAAATGCAGCACCGAAACGGCGAAGCTCGCCAGGATCGGCAGCGTGAGGATGCGGTCCGGGATGGCGATGTCGAGGAAGGCGACGACCGGCACCCAGGCGATGTTGAGCAGCGCGACCAGCACGCCGACCGATTCCGCGCCCAGCCAGTTGAGCCAGCCGAGCGAGAACTCGCGCTTCTGCTCGCGCGAGAGCAGGCTCGCGCCGGGCAGGAAGCGGCGCCAGTGCTTCTTGACGATCTGGAAGCCGCCATAGGCCCAGCGGTCGCGCTGCTTCTTGTAGGCCTCGAAGGTGTCGGGCAGGAGGCCGTGGCCGTAGCGGCGGTTGGTGTAGTGCGCGTGCCAGCCGAGCTCGAGGATGGTGAGGCCGAGATCGGTGTCCTCGCAGATGGTGTCGCTCGACCAGCCGCCGGCCGCTTCCAGCGCGGTGCGGCGGATCAGGCACATGGTGCCGTGCACGATGATGGCGTTGGCCTCGTTCCGCTGCACCATGCCGATGTCGAAGAAGCCGGCATATTCGGCGTTCATGGCGTGGTGCATGACGCTGCGGCGGTCGTCGCGGTGGTCCTGCGGCGCCTGCACGAGGCCGACCTGCGCATCGTCGAACACCGGCACCAGGTCCTTCAGCCAGTCGGGGTCGACGACGTAGTCGGCGTCGATCACGCCGATGATCTCGGCGTCGGCGGCGGTGTGGACCATGGCAAGCCGCAGCGCACCGGCCTTGAAGCCCTGCAGGTTGTCGGCGCGCACGAACTTGAAGCGCTCGCCGAGCGCGCGGCAGTGCTCCTCGATCGGCATCCAGAACGCCGGGTCGGGCGTGTTGTTGATGACGATGATGCACTCGTAGTTCGGGTACTCCAGCCGCGAGAGCGCGTCGAGCGTCTGCTTCAGCATCTCCGGCGGCTCGCGGTAGGCCGGGACGTGGATCGACACCTTCGGCGGCGCGATGTGCGGCACGATCGAGGGCGAGGCGATGAGCCGCGCCGGCTTGCGGCCGAAGGCGATGGCCGCGATCTCTTCGATGCGCGCGAAGGCAATGACGATGAGCGGGATCAGCAGCACGGTGCCGAGACCGAGCGCGAAGGCTGCGCCGGGGACGAAGTAGTGGCCGTTCCAGAAGCCGAACACGTGCGCGGCCCAGGCGCCGACCACGTTGGCGGCGGTCGCGAGCAGCGCGGTCTGGGCGAGGGTCACCCCGCCGATGGCCAGGATCGGCAGCGACAGCAGCACGCTCACGAGCAGCGCGATGGCGGCGAGCCGCCAGTGGTCGGGCATGGTGATCGGGCCGGACCACTCGAACTTCGGTTGGCGCGAGGCGTCGAAAAAGCCCCAATAAGGACCGACGCCGCCTTCGAAGATCTTCCACGGCTGGTCGATGGCTTCGACGATGTTGTAGTCCATGCCGTAGGCTTCCGCGCGCGTGACGAAGTCGCGCAGCAGGACGGCCTGCGAGATGCGGCCCGGGTTGGCGTTCTTCAGATTGTAGCCGGCGCTCGGCCAGCCGAACTCGGCGATGACGATGCGCTTGCCGGGATAGGCGCGGCGCAGCTTGTCGTAGATGATCACGGCCTGGTCGACGGCCTGGCTCTCGGAGAAGCCTTCCCAGTAGGGCAGGATGTGCGCGGCGATGAAGTCGACCGACGACACCAGCTCCGGATGTTCGAGCCAGATATTCCAGATTTCACCGGTGGTGACGGGCACGTTGACCGAGCGCTTGACCCGCTGGATGAGCTTGATCAGCTCGGGGACCTTCAGCTCGTCGCGGTAGATCGTCTCGTTGCCGACGAAGATGCCGTTGACGTTGCTGTGGCGCTTGGCGAGGTCGATGACCGAGCGGATCTCGCGGTCGTTGCGGTCCTGGTTCTTGTCGATCCAGGCGCCCACCGTCACCCGCAGGCCGGTCTCGGCGGCGATGCCGGGCACCAGCTCGACGCCGCCGGTCGAGGAATAGGTACGCACCGCCTTGGTCAGCGGGGTCAGCAGCTTGAGGTCGGAGCGGATCTGGCTGGCCTGGGCGCGCGAGGTATCCGGATGGGCGCTGCCGTCGAACGGCGCGTAGGACACGCTGGCCAGCTGGCCCGTGAAGTTGGGGGCCTGGACGGATTCGCGGGTAAAAGCCCACAAACCGGCATGCACGCACGCCACGAAGGCGACCACGGCAGCGACGGTGCGCATTTGACTCAATACCAAGTGGGGCTGGATGGCAGACCCTCGAGCCCGTCCCCTGGGCTCAGCCGACGTTCCGTCTGCAGGGTCGCAACGTAACGCGGCATCAGGCGTTTGTTCAAGTAATCAACCGGCATGGCAATTCCTAGGCATGCACATGGCTTCCGGATGAAAATTTTCGCGCGCGCATGAAAACCTTCGGCCCGGTACCCAACGCGGTCAGCGTGGAGTCGTTCCGGCGGCTGGTGCGGACGGCGCAGCCGGTGCGGCGGCGGTGGCGGGTTGTGGCTCGAGGCCGGGGTTGAGCCAGCAGGCGTGCACCCGTCCGTTCAGCGTTTCCTGCTGCTTGGGATCGATGTTGCCCTGGCGGACCAGGCAGCGGAAAGTGGCCTGGATATGGGCGCTTGGGCAGGCAAAACGATCGTAGAGGTCGAGGTGGCGGAAGGCGGTGTCGAGGTCGTCGCGCCAGAGCAGGCTGACCACCCGGCGCCCGAGCCAAACGCATTCGGGATTGCCGGCCGCCCCGGTGAGGGTGCGCGAGGCCTCGGCGATTTCGTCGATCCGCTTCTGGCCTTCCTTCACGGTATCCGCGGCGGCGGGCTTCTGAGGCTCCGGCGGCTTGACATTGCCGCTCTGGGCCAGGGCGTTGCCGGCGGTCAGGCCGAAGGCGACCGCGCAGAGCACGGCAAGGAAGTGACGCGACATGAAGGAAAACGGCATTGTACCGCCGGTGCTGTCTGGATTTAGGCCGCCCATGCCCTTGCTCCGGTGTTCTGTGCAACCGGATTGGGACGCTAATGCGGCGCTTGTTTACTGCCGGCCGTCCCGGCTTGCTATTACGGAGAAACCCGACCCCTAGACTTGGACCGCCAGGCTGAACCGCGGCTGAACGCGGTGGCTGGAGATTTGCCCGGCGGGACATGGCCCCAACGCCAGGATGTTGTCCAGAGTTTCAGCGCAGTTTGCTTAAGACGGGGGCGGATAGGGGCGCTTGGCACCGGCCGTCCTGCGCGATAAGCCGGGTAGGCAACGCCGAACGCCCCTGGGTCCCCGCCGATGCGCCTTGGTCTTTCCTGCCTCGCCATCACGGCGCTGGTCATTGCCGTCGCCTGGAGCTGGCTGGGCCGGCCGGTCGCCATGCCGGCGGCCCCGTTGCAGACCGGCGAAAAGCTCTACTGCATCTCCTACGCCCCCTTCCGCGGCACGCAGACCCCGCTCGACCTGACGACCCGCATTACGGCCGCCCAGATCGAGGAGGATCTCGCGCGCTTGTCGCGGCTGACCAACTGTGTCCGCGTCTACTCGACCGATTACGGCCTCGACCAGATCGCCGGCACCGCCGAGCGCCTTGGCCTGAAGGTGCTGCAGGGTCTGTGGCTGTCGAGCCATGCCGACCGCAATCGGGAGCAGATCGAAACGGCGGTGGCGCTCGCCAACAAATATCCCGACACCGTGCGCGCGGTGGTCGTCGGCAACGAGGTGCTGCTGCGCGGCGAAATGACGGCGACCGACCTCGCCGCCACGATGCGGACGGTGAAGGCCCGGGTGAAGGTGCCGGTCACCTATGCGGACGTGTGGGAGTTCTGGCTGCGCAACCGCGACGTGGCGGCGGCGGCGGACTTCATCACCATCCATATCCTGCCCTACTGGGAGGACTTCCCGATCCGCGCCAGCCAGGCGGCCGCGCATGTGGATGCGATCCGCCGCAAGATGGCGGAGGCCTTCGCCGGCAAGGAAGTGATCATCGGCGAGGTCGGCTGGCCGAGCGCCGGACGCATGCGCGAGGGCGCGCTTCCGTCGCCGGCCAACCAGGCGCGCGTGATCCAGGACGTGCTGACGCTCGCCAAGCGCGACGGGGTCAAGGTCAATGTGATCGAGGCTTTCGACCAGCCGTGGAAGCGCGCGCTCGAAGGCACGGTCGGCGGCCATTGGGGCCTGTTCGACGACGCCGGCCGGCAGGCCAAGTTCGAATGGGGCGTGCCGGTCTCCAATCATCCCTTATGGCACTGGCAGGCGGCCGGCGGCGTGATCTTTGCCGTGCTGGTGTTCGGGATGGCGTTCAGCGCGCAACGGGGCCAGGGCGGCTCGCCGGCCACATGGCTGGCGGTCAGCGCCAACGCGCTCGCCGGCGGGCTGCTGATCGGTTGGGCAGTGGCGAACGTGCCGCTGGAGAGCTTGGGCGTCGGCGGCTGGCTGCGTTCGCTGGCGCTGGTCGCGGCGGCCGTCGCGAGCCCGTTGCTGGCGAGCGTGGCGATCATGCGCGGCGTGCCGCAACCGGCGCTCGCGCGCATCATCGGCCCGGCAGCCCTGCGCACGCGCGATCCGGTGGCGCTGGCGATTGGCGCGGTCAGCATCGGCACGCTGCTGCTGTCGCTGCTGGTGGCGCTCGGCCTGGTGTTCGACCCGCGCTACAAGGACTTTCCCTTCGCGCCGCTGACGGCGGCGATCGTGCCGCTCGCCACGCATGCTTTCGCCGTCGCGCAACCCGCCGGACGCCGCGGCGCCGCCGAACTGGCCGGCGCAGCGGTCCTGGCGCTGTCCGTCGTCTACATCGTGCCGAACGAGGGCTTGGCCAATTGGCAATCGCTGTGGCTGTGCGCGGCGCTCGCCTTGTTCGCGCTCACGCTGACGCGGGTGCGCGCCGCGCCAAACTGAGCACCAAGAGGCCGGCCGCCAGCGCGGACAACTGGACGTTATAGAGCACGATGCCGAGGCAGGCGGCGGCGAGCGCGCAGCCGAACAGCAGGAGCGACGGCCGCAGCAGGTTGAGCGCGGCGATCGCGAGCGCGGTCACACCGAACACCGAATTGGTGAACAGCGCGATCACGATCCGGCGCGAGGTGCAGAGCCAGGTGTCGAGGCCGGCGCCGCAGGCGAGCCCGACCGTCGATTGCTCGATGGCGAGGTAGCGCATGTAGAGCGCGAAGCCGAGCGCGGAAAACCCGACGATCAGCAGGACGTTGGTCGCGCGCGCGCTCGGCAGGAACAGCATGGGTGCGGATCCAGGTTCGAATGGGCGGCGATTATGCCGGCCGCGCGCCGCGCGCGCTAGTGTTGCACGACGTTGTCGGCGTTGATGCGCGCAGGCCGGCAGTTTGCGCGGGCGCCGGCAAAGCGTGCGCAAAGCTCACGCGCCGAGGACAAGGTCGGCAGCGGGCCGGCGACCAGTTTGTAGTCCGTGCCGCCGGCGCGCCGCTCGCGCACGGCGATCGGCTGCAGGCCGGCGAGCAGCGGGCCGTGATTGGCCTTCACCGCGGTCCATCGCGCGCGCAAGGCATCCATGTTGGCGGCGCTGGCGAGCTCGATGCCGAATTCGGCGCGGGGCGGCGCCGCGGGCTCGGGCGGCGCGGCGATGAAACGGGCGGGCGGCAGGGGCACGGCCGCTTGCGGCCCGTCGGGTTCGCGCGGCAGGACGGCTTCCGGCTCTTCGGCCGCCGGCCAGCCCGCGCCGCTGTCGAGGATGAGGGGCATGGCCAGCGGGTCGATCGGCTTTGGCAGCGGTGCGGCCGGCGCGACGCTCGCGACTGTGACCGGCGCTGCCGCGGAAGCCGGGGTTGCGCTGGCGACCGCGACCGCGGCCGGCGGCGCACTGGCGACTGCCTGTGGCGCGGCGGGCGCGGGTGGCGGCGCACTGGCAACCGCCTGTGGCACGGCAGGCGCAGGCGGCGGCGCACTGGCAACCGCCTGTGGCACGGCAGGCGCAGGCGGCGGTGCACTCGCAACCGCTTGTGGCACGGCAGGCGCGGGCGCCGGCTGCGGCGCCAGGGTTTGCGCGGCCTGCCGCTGGATCGAGCCGGTCACGTCCTCGAGATGGCGTTCGAGGCTCGCCATGCGCGCGGCCAAGCCGTCGCGATCGGCGGTGAGGGCGCGCAGCTGCGCTTCGAGCGCCAGGGTTTGCGCGTCCTTCTCGGGAGCCTTTGGCGGGGCAGCGGGAGCGCCGGCCACCGACATGCCGGCAATATAGGCCTGGCGCAGGCGTTCGCGCCCGGCGTCGGTCTGGACGGTCAGGGCCAGCGCGGTCAGCGCGAGGGCGGCCGCGCCGCCCCAGCCGCAGAGGTGGAGCAGCATGTTCAGGCCGCGCCGGGCGCGGCGCTCCGGTCTCAACTCGCGTTTCTGGGGCGCTATTTCGATGGCCATCAACAGCGTTCCACGACCGCGAATCACATCATTGAAAACGTTAGCAGAATCCGGCAAAGCTGGCTTTCGTCGCGTGGCGCTTTCGTGCTGCCTTCGCCTTCCCGCCGATCTCGGCTATGGGGAGGACATGCGGCGAACCCCGCAACCCGCGAAACCCGAAGCCTCATGACCACCCGTACCTGCCTCGCCATCGTGCTCGCCGCCGGCGAAGGCACCCGCATGCGCTCGAGCCTGCCGAAGGTGCTGCACGCGATCGGCGGGCGCAGCCTCATCGCGCATGTGCTGACGGCGGCGAGCGACGCGGGCGGCGCGGAGGTCGCGGTGGTGATCGGGCCGGACCACGCCGCGGTCGAGGCGGAGGTCAGGCGGCTCGCGCCGAAGGCGAGCGTCTACCAGCAGCGCGAGCGGCTCGGTACGGCGCATGCGGTGCTGTCGGCGCGGCAGGCGCTGTCGAAGCTGCCGGACGACGTGCTGGTGATCTTCGGCGACACGCCGCTGATCCGGGCCGAAACGCTGGCGCAGCTGCGCGCGGCGCTCGCGCAAGGAGCGGCGGTCGCGGTACTAGGCTTCACGCCGGCCGACCCGTCGGGTTACGGACGGCTGGTGATGAAGGGCGGCGCGCTGTGCGCGATCCGCGAGGAGAAGGATGCGAGCGCGCAGGAGCGCGCGATCAAGTTCTGCAACGCCGGCCTGATGGCGCTTTCCGGCGCGCAGGCGCTCGCCATCCTCGAGCGCATCGGCAATGCCAATGCCAAGGGCGAATACTACCTGACCGACGCCGTCGCCATCGCCCACGCCATGGGGCTGAAGACGGTCGCGATCGAAACCCCGGAGGACGACGTGCGCGGCATCAACACCAAGGCGCAGCTCGCCGAAGCCGAAGCCGTGCTGCAGAAGCGGCTGCGCGCGGCGGCGCTGGAGGCGGGCGTCACCATGACGGCGCCGGAAACGGTCTTCCTGTCCACCGACACCAAGCTCGGCCAGGACGTCCTCATCGAGCCGAACGTGGTGTTCGGGCCGGGCGTGACGGTCGAGGACGGCGCGGTGATCCGCTCCTTCTCGCACCTGGAGGGCGCCCATGTCGGCAAGGGCGCGCGCGTCGGCCCCTTCGCGCGATTGCGGCCGGGCGCCGCGCTCGGCACGGACGTGCACATCGGCAATTTCGTCGAGGTGAAGGCGGCGACGGTCGAGGACGGCGCCAAGGCCAACCACCTCGCCTATATCGGCGATGCGCGGGTAGGGGCGGGCAGCAACATCGGCGCCGGCACCATCACCTGCAACTACGACGGCTACGCCAAGCACAAGACCGACATCGGCAAGGGCGTCTTCGTCGGCACCAATTCGTCGCTGGTCGCGCCGGTGAAGATCGGCGACGGCGCCTATATCGGCTCCGGCTCGGTGCTGACCGAGGACGTGCCGGCGGATGCGCTCGCGCTCGGCCGCGCGCGGCAGACGGTTAAGGAAGGCTGGGCAAAGCGCTTGCGCGAACAGAAGGCCTTGGGCAAGAACGCAGCCGCCAGAGGGCCGGAAAAGACGCCGAAATAGGCATACTCGGCCCTGTCACACGGCGAAATGCGTTGTGATTTCCGTGTTGCGCGGGCCGGGCGCTAAAGCTGAACCGCAGGTTTAACGGGGGCATTTCCAGCCGATGTGCGGCATTGTCGGAATTCTCGGCACCGATGCGGTGGCCGGACACCTGGTCGACGCGCTCAAGCGCCTCGAGTATCGCGGTTACGATTCGGCCGGCATCGCCACCCTCGACCACGGCGCGCTCGGACGCCGCCGCGCCAAGGGCAAGTTGCACGCGCTGGAGGAACGCCTCGAGCACGAGCCGCTGCCGGGTAATGTCGGCATCGGTCACACGCGCTGGGCTACGCACGGCCGGCCGACCGAGGACAACGCCCATCCGCACGCGACCGACAAGCTGGCGGTGGTGCACAACGGCATCATCGAGAATTTCCGCGAGCTGCGCGAGCGGCTGACCGCGGCCGGCTGCAAGTTCACCAGCGACACCGACACCGAGGTGGTGGCGCATCTGGTTACGCAGGAGATGAAGAGCGGCAAGAAGCCGGCCGCCGCCGTCTCCGCCGCGCTCAAGCAATTGCGCGGCGCCTTCGCGCTCGGCTTCATCTTCGCCGGCGAGGACGACCTCCTGATCGGCGCGCGCAAGGGTTCGCCGCTCGCCGTCGGCCACGGCAAGGGCGAGATGTATCTCGGCTCGGACGCGATCGCGCTCGCGCCCTTCACCGACAACGTCACCTATCTCGAGGACGGCGACTGGGCCGTGCTCACGCGCAAGGGCGTGCAGATCTATGACGAGCAGGACAAGCCGGTGGCGCGGCCGATGATCAAGTCGATGGCTTCGGCCATGCTGGTGGACAAGGGCAACCACAAGCACTTCATGGCCAAGGAGATCCACGAACAGCCGGAAGTGGTCGGCCACACGCTCGCCCGCTACGTCGACATGGTGCATGAGCGCGTGAGGCTGCCGGACGATCTGCCGTTCGACTGGAAGAAGCTCAAGCGGCTGTCGATCTCCGCCTGCGGCACCGCCTTCTATGCCGGGCTGGTGGCGAAATACTGGTTCGAGCGCTTCGCCAAGATGCCGGTGGAGATCGATATCGCCTCCGAGTTCCGCTACCGCGAGGCGCCGCTGGAAGCGGGCGATCTGATGATCGTCATCTCGCAATCCGGCGAAACCGCCGACACGCTGGCGACCCTGCGCTATGCCAAGGAGCACAAGCAGCACGTGCTCTCGGTGGTCAACGTGCCGACGTCGACCATCGCACGCGAGAGCGACGTGGTGATGCCGACGCTGGCCGGGCCGGAGATCGGCGTCGCCTCGACCAAGGCCTTCACCTGCCAGCTCGCGGTGCTCGCCTGCATCGCCATCGCCGCCGGGCGCGCACGCGGGGAATTGTCGGAAGCCGACGAGCAGAAACTCGTGCATGCGCTGATCGAGACGCCGCGCCTCATGGCGCAGGCGCTCACGCTCGAGCCGCAGATCGAGAAGCTCGCGCAGGAGCTCGCCAAGGCCCGCGACGTGCTCTATCTCGGCCGCGGCACCTCGTTCCCGATCGCGCTCGAAGGCGCGCTCAAGCTCAAGGAAATCTCTTACATTCACGCCGAAGGTTACGCCGCCGGCGAGCTCAAGCACGGGCCGATCGCGCTGATCGACGAGACCATTCCGGTGATCGTGATCGCGCCGCACGACCGCGTGTTCGACAAGACGGTGTCCAACATGCAGGAGGTCGCCGCGCGCGGCGGCCGTATCATCCTGGTCACCGACCCGAAGGGCGCGGAGGAATCGACCATCGATTCCGCGCACACGCTCGCGCTGCCCGAAATGGCGTCCACGGTGACGCCGCTGGTCTATTCGGTACCGGTGCAGCTCATCGCCTATCATACGGCCGCGGCGATCGGCACCGACGTCGACCAGCCGCGCAACCTCGCGAAATCGGTCACGGTGGAATAGACTGGCGCCATGTCCGAACTTGAGCCGAAACCGGGTGAGGAGCTTTCCGCCGACGTGCAAGCGGCGGCGCCGTCGCATACCAGCTTCGCGGGCCGCATCCGCAACTACTTCCTGACCGGCCTGGTGGTCGCGGGGCCGCTGACGGTCACCGCCTGGCTGGTCTGGTCGTTCATCACCTGGGTGGATGACGTGGTGCGGCCGGTGATCCCGCCGGCCTACCGGCCGGAGAGCTATCTGCCCTGGCCGATCCCGGGCACCGGGCTGATCATCGCCTTTGTCGCGCTCACGCTGCTCGGCTTCCTCACCGCCAACCTGGTCGGCCGTACGTTGATCGACCTCGGCGAGGGCGTGCTCAGCCGCATGCCGATCGTGCGGCCGATCTACAAGACGATGAAGCAGATCTTCGAGACGCTGTTCTCGAAGAGCGGGTCGAGCTTCCGCAAGGTCGCGCTGGTGGAATTCCCCGCGCCCGGCATGTGGTCGCTGGTGTTCCTGTCGCAGCCGCCGAGCAAGGATGTCGCGGCACGGCTGCCGGAGAGCGAGAGCGTCTCCTGCTTCCTGCCCTGCACGCCCAACCCGACGACGGGGTTCTTCTTCTATGTGCCGCGCAAGAATTTGATCGAGCTGGATATCAGCGTTGAAACGGCCATGACCCTGATCATGTCGGCCGGCATGGTGCAGCCCGACCAGGACAAGGATGCGCAGAAGAAACTGGCGGCGATGGCGGCGACCGCCAAGGCGGCGCAGATCGGACGCACGGCCGTCGGCGGCGAGTAATCACCCCGCCCGAATGAGCTTGATCGCCTCGTCCTTGCCGAACAAATAGAGCAGGTGGCGCAGCGCCTGTCCGCGCTCGCTTTGCAGCGATGCGTCGCGTGACAGAACGAGCGCGGCGTCGTCGCGCGCGGCGCCGAGATATTTGCCGTGCACTTCCGGCCGCGCGATCTGAAATCCGGGCATGCCGCTCTGGCGCGTGCCGAGCACATCGCCTTCGCCGCGCAGGCGCAGGTCTTCTTCGGCGATGCGGAAGCCGTCCTCGGTGTCGCGCAGGATGGCGAGCCGCGCCTTGGCGGTTTCGCCGAGCGGCGCCCTGTAGAGCAGCAGGCAGCTCGACTTGCCCGTGCCGCGCCCGACGCGGCCGCGCAGCTGATGGATCTGAGCGAGGCCGAAGCGCTCGGCATGCTCGATCACCATGATGGTCGCCTCCGGCACGTCGACGCCGACCTCGATCACCGTGGTGGCGATCAAAAGCTGTGACTCGCCGGCGGCAAAGCGCGCCATGGCGGCGTCCTTGTCGGCGCCTTTCATCTTGCCGTGCACGAGATCGACGCACCTGCCGAACTTGCGGCGCAACTCCTGATAGCGCGCCTCGGCGGCGGCGAGATCGCTCTTCTCGGACTCTTCGACCAGCGGACAGACCCAGTAGGCGCGCTTGCCCTCGGCGAGCGCGCGGCCGATCGCATCCTCGACTTCATCGAGGCGGTCGAGCGGAATTGTGCGCGTGTCGATCGGCTGGCGGCCGGCCGGCTTCTCGCGCAGCTCGGACAGGTCCATGTCGCCGAAATAGGTGAGCACCAGCGTGCGCGGGATCGGCGTGGCGGTGAGCACCAGCACGTCCACCGCCTGGCCTTTCTGCGTCAGCGCGAGCCGCTGGTGCACGCCGAAGCGATGCTGCTCGTCGACGACGGCAAGGGCAAGATCGTGGAAGGCGACGTCCTCCTGGAACAGCGCATGCGTGCCGACCAGCAGGTCGATGTCGCCGAGCGCAAGCCGGTCGAGGATCTCCTTGCGCGCCGAGCCGCGCTCGCGCCCGGTAAGGATGGCGATGCGGATGCGTGCGGCTTCCGCGAGCGGCGCGATGGTCTTGAAGTGCTGGCGGGCAAGAAGCTCGGTCGGCGCCATGAAGGCGGCCTGACGTCCGGCCTCGATCACGGTGGCGGCGGCGGCGAGCGCCACCACGGTCTTGCCGGAACCGACGTCGCCCTGCAGCAGCCGCAGCATGCGCTGCGGGCGGGCGAGGTCGGTGACGATGTCGTCCAACGCCTTCTGCTGCGAATGGGTGAGCGCGTAAGGCAGCGCCTTGAGCACGCGGGCGCGGATCTTGCCTTCGCTCGAGGTGCCGCGGCCGGATAGCCGGCGCAGGTGCGCGCGCACCAGCGCCAGCGCAAGCTGGCCGGCGAGCAGTTCGTCATAGGCGAGCCGCGTCCAGGCCGGATTGTCCGGGGCGATGTCGTGCGGCTCATGCGGCCGGTGCAGTAGGCGAAGGGCGTCGGCGAAGGCCGGCAGCCGCTCGCGCGCGACCCAGGCCTCGTCCTGCCATTCCGGCAAAGCGGGGAGCTTCGCCAGCGCGCCGTCCATCGCGCGCCGCACGTTGCCGAGCGAAAGCCCCTCGGTGAGCGGATAGACCGGCTCGACCAGCGGCAGGCTGGCGAAGCCCTTCTCGTCCACGACGCGATCGGGATGCACCATCTGCAACGAGCCGTCGTAGAACTCGGCGGTGCCGGAGACGTAGCGCGTTTCGCCGACCGGCAGGAGCTTCTCCAGGTAGTCGGGGCGGGCGCTGAAATAAGTGAGCGTGAGCGTGACGCCGGTGTCGTCGCTGGTGAGGATGCGATAGGGCGCGCGCGGCCGGTGGCGCGGCGCCGGAAGGTGCTCGTCCACGGTGACGGCGACGGTGACGACCTGGCCGACCTTGACCTCGTTGAGCTTCGGCCGCGCGCGGCGGTCGATCACGCCGGCCGGCAGGTGGAACAAGAGGTCGATGACCCGCGGGGTCTCGCGGTCGAGCAGGCGCGCGTAGTGCTTCTCCAGCTTGGGGCCGACGCCCGGCAGGCTGGTGAGGGACGCGAACAGCGGGCTGAGGACGAGCGGGCGCATCGGGCAAGTGTAATGCGTTCTTGAAGCTCTGGCTCCGACCTCTCCGCCGTCATGCCCGGCCTTGTGCCGGGCATCCACGTCTTTCTGGTCTCGCTGTCGCATGAGATTAAGACGTGGATGGCCGGGACATAAGGGCGTTTACGCCCGTCTTCGACGGGCTATGCCCGGCCATGACAAATCAAAACGACACCTCTATATAAACCCCGCCCGGCTCCGTCCGGGTTTTTGGCGTTGGAGAGCAGCTTGACCACAGGCACGCAACTATCGAGCGAAGGTCTGGACCCGCGGCGGCGGCGGCTCCTGTTCCGCTGCTGGCACCGCGGCATCCGCGAGATGGACTTGGTGCTCGGACGTTTCGCCGACGCGCGGCTGGCCAGCCTGAACGACGGCGAACTGACCGAGTTGGAAAGTTGGCTGGAGATACCCGACCAGCAGATGTTCGCCTGGATCAACGGTGCGGAGCCGCCGCCGCCCGAGGTGGACACCCCTCTGTTGCGCACGCTGCTCGATTTTCACCGCACCGACACTTCGAAGACGTAATGAAATCCCCAGCCGAACTCCTCCAAGCCGGCAAGGCGCTCACCCTCGCGCAGGTCGCCGACGGCGCCGAGGGCCTCGTGCTCGCCGATCTCGCGCGGGCGATCGCCGCGCGCAAGGACGCGCCGGCGGTCTCGCTCGCGGTGATCTGCCGCGACGGCCAGCGCATGCAGGCGCTGTCGCGCGCGCTCGCCTTCTTCGGGCCCGACCTCGAGCTCATGGAATTCCCGGCCTGGGACTGCCTGCCCTACGACCGCGTCTCGCCGAATGCCGCGGTCGTGGCGCAGCGCATGACCGCGCTGTCGCGGCTGGTGCGCACCAAGGGCCGCGAGAAGGCGGCGATCCTGTTGACCACCGTGAACGCCGCCTCGCAGCGCGTGCCGGCGCGCGACTTCGTCGCCACCCACGCGTTGTCGGTCGCGCCGGGCAACGTCATCGGCATGGCGAGCATCGTCGAATGGCTGGAGCTCAACGGCTTCGTGCGCGCCTCGACGGTGCGGGAGCCAGGCGAATACGCCGTACGCGGCGGCATCCTCGACCTGTTCCCCCCGGGCCTCGACATGCCGGTGCGGCTCGACTTTTTCGGCGACGCGCTGGAGACGATCAAGACCTTCGACGCGCAGACCCAGCGCAGCGAACTGCCGATGCGCGGACTCGACCTGGTGCCGGTGGCGGAATTCCAACTCGTCACCGAGACGATCCGCCGTTTCCGCACCAGCTATGTCGCGACGTTCGGCGCCGCGGGGCCGGACGACCTCTTGTACGAAGCGGTGAGTGAGGGCCGCCGCCACCCCGGCATGGAGCACTGGCTGCCGCTGTTCCACCACAAGCTCGAAACGATCTTCGACTATCTGCCGGGCACGCCGGTCGCGCTCGAGCCGCTCGACGAGGACGCGGCGCGCGAGCGCTTCAGCCAGATCGCCGACTACTACGACGCGCGCGCCGAGGCGCTGAAGCAGGGCGTGACGCCGCCCTACAAGCCGCTGCCGGCCGACCGGCTTTATCTGTCCGAGGACGAATGGCGCAAGCGCCTGGACGCGGCGGCGCTGGCGCGGCTGACGCCGTTTGGCGTGCCGGAGGCGCGCGACGTGATCGAGATCGGGGCGCGCGCCGGGCACAATTTCGCGG
Source organism: Pseudolabrys sp. (assembly GCA_046292265.1). Lineage (GTDB taxonomy): Bacteria > Pseudomonadota > Alphaproteobacteria > Rhizobiales > Xanthobacteraceae > Pseudolabrys. The sequence continues at coordinate 73,882 of JBKBRE010000003.1, forward strand.
CCGAGCGCGCCGAACCCAACGCCAACGTGTTCGAGGCGGTGACCAGGCACGCGCTGGCGCGGCAGGCGGACGGCAAGCGGGTCGCCATCGCGCTGTGGAGCGAGGGCGCGCGCGAGCGCATGAGCCACGTGCTCGCCGACCACAGGCTGCACAACCTCGCCAATGTCGGCTCCTGGGCGCAGGCGCAGGCGCTGCCGAAGCATACGGTCGCGCTGGCGGTGCTCGGCATCGAGGGCGGCTTCGAGACCGAGGATGCCGCCGTCATCAGCGAGCAGGACATCCTCGGCGACCGCCTGGTGCGGCCGCGCCGCGCGCAGCGCCGCGCAGAGAATTTCATCGCCGAGGCGACCAGCCTGGCGCCCGGCGATCTGGTCGTGCACGTCGACCACGGCATAGGCCGCTTCGTCGGCCTGCAGGCGATCGAGGCGGCCGGCGCGCCGCACGACTGCCTGGAAATCAATTACGCCGACGACACCAAGCTCTATCTGCCGGTCGAGAACGTCGACCTGCTGTCGCGCTACGGCTCGGAGGAGAGTGGCGTCGAGCTTGACCGCCTCGGCGGCGGCAACTGGCAGGCGCGCAAGGCGAAAATGAAGGCCCGCATCCTTGCGATCGCGGGCGACCTCATCAAGATCGCGGCCGAGCGCATGCTGCGCGAGGCGCCGCGGCTGACGGTTGCGGCCGGCGCCTATGACGAGTTCTGCGCCGGCTTCCCCTACGAGGAGACCGAGGACCAACTCGCGGCCATCGAGTCCGCCGTCGCCGATCTCGGCAAGGGCAGGCCGATGGACCGCCTGGTCTGCGGCGACGTCGGCTTCGGCAAGACCGAAATCGCGTTGCGCGCGGCCTTCGTCGCGGTGCTCTCCGGCAAGCAGGTGGCGGTGGTCGTGCCGACCACGCTCTTGGCGCGCCAGCACTTCAAGACCTTCTCCGAACGCTTCCGCGGCTTCCCGGTGAATGTCGCGCAGGCCTCGCGCCTGGTGGCGGCGGGCGAGCTCGCCAAGGTGAAAGCGGGGCTCGCCGACGGCAGTGTCGACATTGTCGTCGGTACGCATGCGCTGCTCGGCCGCGGCATCAAGTTCAAGGACCTGGCGCTGCTGGTGGTGGACGAGGAGCAGCACTTCGGCGTCGCGCACAAGGAGAAGCTCAAGACGCTGCGCAGCGAGGTGCACGTGCTGACGCTGTCGGCGACGCCGATCCCGCGCACCTTGCAGCTCGCGCTCACCGGCGTGCGCGACCTGTCGATCATCGCCTCGCCGCCGGTCGATCGCCTGGCGGTGCGCACCTTCGTGACGCCGTTCGACCCGGTCACCGTGCGCGAGGCGCTGCTGCGCGAGAAGTATCGCGGCGGCCAGTCCTTCTACGTCTGCCCGCGCATCGAGGACCTAGCCGGCGCCAAGGATTTCCTCGACAAGAACGTGCCGGAGGTGCGCACCGCGGTCGCGCACGGGCAGATGCCGCCGGCCGTGCTCGACGACATCATGTCGGCCTTCTACGACGGCAAATACGACGTGCTGCTCTCGACCACCATCATCGAGTCCGGGCTCGACATCCCGACCGCGAACACGCTGATCGTGCACCGCGCCGACATGTTCGGTCTGTCGCAGCTCTACCAGCTGCGCGGGCGGGTCGGCCGCTCCAAGCTGCGCGCCTATGCGTTGTTCACATTGCCGTCGCAAAAGCCGATCACGGCGCAGGCCGAGCGCCGGCTGAAGGTGCTGCAATCGCTCGACACGCTGGGCGCCGGCTTCCAGATCGCCAGCCACGATCTCGACATCCGCGGCGCTGGCAATCTCCTGGGCGAGGAGCAGTCCGGCCACATCAAGGAGGTCGGCTTCGAGCTCTACCAGCAAATGCTGGAAGAGGCCGTCACCAGCTTGAAGGCGGGCATCACCGAGCCGGTCGCCGACCGCTGGTCGCCGCAGATCACCATCGGCACGCCGGTGATGATCCCGGAGGACTACGTCGCCGACCTGACGGTGCGGCTGGCGCTCTACCGGCGGCTGGCCGAGATCGAGGACGAGAAGGAGATCGAGCCCTTCGCGGCCGAGCTGGTCGACCGCTTCGGGTCGCTGCCGAAGGAGGTCGAATATCTGCTGCAGATCCTCACCATCAAGACGCTGTGCCGGCGCGCCAATGTCGAGAAGATCGATGCCGGGCCGAAGGGCGCGGTGCTGTCGTTCCGCGACAACGAATTCGCTGATCCGATCGGCCTCATCCGCTACATCCAGGAGCAGGGGCCGGCCGCCCGCATCCGCCAGGACAAGAGCGGCCAAAAAGTGGTGTTCCTCGATGAATGGGACACGCCGGCGGCGCGCCTGAAAGGCACCGCGGCGATCCTGCGTAAGCTCGCCAAGATTGCGGAGAAGAAGGCGGCGTGAGCGGCCGCCGGTCCGGAAGCCCCGGCAAGAGGCGGCCGATGTAACCAGTGCGGGCATCGCGGCCCGTTTGCAGCTATTATTAAGAGTGGCAACTGGAAGAGGCGCGCCATGGTTTCGCGAACCTGGACAGTTTTGACGGCATTCGGGCTGTCGATGGCGGCCGGTCCTGTGCTCGCCTGCGACTTGCAGCCCAAGGACCGCAATCCCGCAAGCGTTTCAGGAGTTGAATTCACGCGGCTAGCGCGTGCCGTGAACGACAACTTCAATTCCGGCGCACGTTCGGCGCGGAACTACGATCTTGTCGATCCGCTCGATGGAATGACGCTGGGCTTCGGCAACTGGCCACAGCAGGAGGTCGCGGGCTTCTTCGCCGATATGAAATCCAGCAACGGCGGGAAAGCTTTCATCACATTCACCGACTGTCTGCACGAGTTCTTTGCGCAGACCGACAATGCGGACATCTGGGGCCGGGCCCAAGCGGTTGCGCGCGTGTCGCCTGGCCCTGCGACCCGCGACGCCGTGGCAGCGGTCTTGGAGAAAACCCTTTTCAACTCCGCGTTCATGGCTCGCTACCGCAAGCATTGTTCGGAGGTCTGCAAGCCGGGTGAGCCGGATCTCTATCACGAGCATGAAGCTTGGCTGAAGCCGGCGTTGCGTCATGGATTGCGCGACCGCACGGTCATTGCCTGGCAGGTTGATTTCTGGACCAGGACGATCGTCGGCGCGGCGGTTGAAATGGCGAGCACGGTCGGGCTCAAGGACGACGAGGCCGGTGTGGTTGCGGCGGCGGCCTATCGTTCATCGGCTCCGGCTTGGTTCAAGCCTGTCGCGATGGCAGCGCGGAGCGGAACGCTGACGTTTCGGAACTTTACATGGAACTGGAATGCGCCGCCTGCCGGGGCCGGTCGGGATGCCGAAGGGCTGAAGAGCTGGCGGCGCTTTATTCTATGGCAGCACTATGCGGCGCGCGTCTGGATTGGGCAGGGGAAGCGGCGTGTCCGTGATCGGAGCCGGAAATTCTTCGCCGATTTTCTTGCGGCGCACTGGCTGTTGCCGGCCCGCCGGGCCGACGGATCGCCGGATTGGAACAGCATATCGAATTTGGATCCGGCCCTCGTCAGACCAAGGCTTTAGCCGGGCCTTGGCAAGGGCGCTACGATCCGCCTAGCGCGGCATCCGGATCACGGGCTTGATGGTCTTGCCTGCCGCCGATTCCGCCGCGGCGCGGTTGATGTCGGCGAGCTCGTAGAAGGTCACCATCTTCTCGGCGGGAAAACGCCCCGCGACCATGTGGTCGGCGAGCACGGGCAGGAACTCCTTCGGCACGCTGTCGCCCTGGATGACGCCGCGGACGCTGCGGCCGTTCTGCAGGAACGGCGTTTCCAGCGAGACCTCGGTGCCGGCGCGCGCGCTGCCGAGCAGCACGCAGGTGCCGGCCGGCATCAGCGCTTCGACCGCCTCGCGCAGCACCGAGGCAAGCGCCGAGGTCTCGATCGTATGGCGCGCACCGAGCCCGGTGATCCGGCGGATCTCCTGGACGACGTCGGTGCGGCCGCTGTGGTCGATCGTGTGCGTCGCGCCCATGGCGCGCGCCAGGCTCAAACGATGCGCGTGCACGTCCACCGCGATGATCGGATCGCAGCCGACGATCTTCGCCGCCATCAGGGAGGAGAGGCCGACCGCGCCGACGCCGAAGACGACGATGCTGTCGCCGGGCTTCGGCTTGATCACGTTCAGCACCGCGCCGGCGCCGGTCTGTCCGCCGCAGGCGAGCGTCGACAACAGTTCGAGCGGCGCGTCGTTGCGCACCTTCACGGCGTAGCGCTCGTTGGCGATGGTGAAAGTGCCGAACGAGGATTGCTGGAAGAAGGCGCTGTAGACCGGCTTGCCGTCTTTCGAATGCAGCGTCGAGCCGTCGGCGCGCGTGCCGTTCATCTTGAGCGGGAAGGCCTCCACGCAATAGCTCTGCCGTCCGCTCGTGCAGTTCGGGCAGGTCCCGCACCAGGGATAGGCCATCACCACGTGGTCGCCCGGCTTGAAGCCGGTCACCGCGCGCCCCGTGGCGCGCACGATGCCGGCACCTTCGTGGCCGAACACGGCCGGATAGGGCGTGTTGTAGTAGCCGTCGCGGCCGTGCAGGTCGGTCGCGCACATGCCGGAGGCGGCGACCTCGACCAGCAACTCGTCGTCGCGCGGATCGCAGAGATCGAGGGTCTCGATGCGGAACGGCCCGTTCCGCTCGAAGACGACAGCCGCGGTGATCTTCATTGCGCTATTCGGCAGCGTCGCTGGCCTGCGCGAGGCGTTCGATCGCCTCGGCGAGGTACTCAGGCGCCTGCGCGCCCGACACGGCGAATTTGCCGCCGAAGATGAAGCAGGGCACGCCGTCGATGCCGGCTTCCTTGGCCTGCTGCGCTTCCTGCCCGACTTCCGCGACGTCCTTGTCGCTGGCGAGCGCACCGCGCACGTCTTCCGGGTCGAGGCCGACATCGGCCGCCGCCTGCACCAGCACGGCAGGGTTCGACAGATCGGCGCCTTCGGTGAAGTAGAGGTCCATCAGCCGCTGCTTCATCTCGGCTGCCTTGCCGATGCCGCCGGCCCAGCGGATCAGGCGATGGCAGTCGGTGGTGTTTGGCTGCCGGGCGATCTTGTCCTTGTCGTAGATCAGGCCCTCGGCGGCGGCCGCGGCCGACACGCGCTGGGCGATGCCGTCGTAGCGCTCGACCGAGCCGAACTTGGTGGTGAGGTATTGCTCACGCGACATGCCCTCGGGCGGGATCCAGTCGTTGAGGAAGTAGGGGTGCCAGTGCACCTCGACCGGAACGTCCGGCTTGAGCGCGAGCGCCTTTTCCAGCCGCCGCTTGCCGATGAAGCACCAGGGACAGACCACGTCGGAAACGACGTCGATGCGGACGGGCTGTTGGGACATGGCAGGCTCCTTTTGGAGGAGCCTAGGCCGCCGGCTATTCCGCCGCAACCATGCGGCTGCCCATCACGCGCAGCATCAGGCTGTCGAGCGTGTCGCCCGCCTTGAGCGTGCCGAGTGTTACGTTGGCGGTGACCGGTTCCGCCCCGCGCTGCGGCAGCAGGGCGCTCTTGAGCGCGCCGGCGACGCGGCGGGCCACCACATGCGCCTCGCGCAGATCGGTATTGACGAACGCCATCAGCAATGCGCCGTCCGTCTCCTGCGTGGCGAAATCGACGGCGCGCGCGAGGCGGGCGAGCTGGCGGGCGGCGTCGAGGCTGGCGCGCGGATCGCTGATGCCGTCGAACGACAGGCGCGCGACCGAGAGCGGCTGGCTGCGGTCGCCCGCCTCCTCGACGGCCTTGTCGAGATCGCGCCAGAACGCCTCGCGCGTGAACAGACCGGTCTCCGGATCGAGCATGCCGCCGGCCTCGAGCGAGGCCAGTACGCGCTTGAGCCGCTGCGCAAACGCATTGAGGCGCACCATCGGCAGCATGCGGGCAACGATGCGTGCCGGGTCGCCGGCGACCTGATCGATGTTGGGCAGAGCGGCGACGAGATCGGCCGGGGCGTCGCCGATCACGGTGACCGGCAGCTCGCGGAAGATCGTGTTCTCGGCCAGCATGGTGAGGAAGGCTTCGACCATGCGCGGGGAGAAGCCGTCGCCGACCACCACGCCGTCGATGTCGCGCGCGTTGAGATGTCGCGCGGCGTTCTCGACGCTGAGCGCTCCGACCATCTTCACGCGCTCGCCCATGGCGACGGTGAGCGCGGGGTAGAGCGGGCCGCGGCCGGCGATCAGCACGGTCGCATCGTCGAGCGCGTCCGTCTTGGGCAGCGCCGGCGCCTTGCCGGCGGGATCGAATAGTTCGAGGCGGCGCAACACGGTCGCGTGCAATGCACGCACGCGCATGGCCGATTGCAGGCGCCCCACCAGCCGCTCGGGCGGCAGCATCACATCGGCCGGAAGCGCCACCGGGATGGCGGCGTCGATGTCGCCGCCGGATAGCGCGATGGTCGGCACGATCGGCCCGTCCACGGTCGCGATCTGGAGGCAGAGCATGCGCGCGGCGGATTCGCTCGGCGGCGGGCCGGGATCGGCGATGACCACGCCGGCCGGCTTCACCGACACGAAGGCGGTCGGCGCATCGGCCCATTTGGCTTCGACGATAGGGAAGGCGCCGGCAGCGCCGAGCGCTTCAATGAGGTCGCGCGCCGGCTGTTCGGCGACCACGATCAACGGCCCTTGAAGCGACATGTGACGCACGCGGGTTACAAATGTACCGCGCGACGATAGCCGCAGGCTGTTAATACCCCGTCAACGACGATGCAGAAATCAGGCCGCGTCGGCGCGGCCGCGCGGGCGAAAAGCGCCGGCAATCAGCGGATTGACGCCGCGCGCGTTCAATTCGGCGGCGAGAGCATCCGGGTCGGCCGTGCTGCCGGCGAAACGCTGGCCAAGCAGGGCGTCAGGCAAGGCGACGAGGGTGGCCGCCGGATCGGCCTCGGCGAGGAGCGCATCGAGCTCGTCGGTACGGAAGCGATAGCCGCCGACGGCAGCCTGCGCGCCCGGCGCGCCGGTCACCACCAGCGCGTTCGTCTCGCGCTCGAGCCGGCAGGTGAAGCCGGTATCGACGAAACTGTCGGGTTCGCACGCGAGATGCGGACCGTGGCCGTGCTCGGCGCCGGGCGGATAGGCGTGCGCGGGAACCATCGGCCCGCGCAGCGCCAGGGTGCCGGCCTTGCCGCGCGCCGTTTCCACCGCGACCGTGGCGGCGGCGCTGCGCGGGTTGGCGATGAGGCCGAGCGGCAGCGCGAGCGGCGCGCCGTCGGCGCCGCGGCGGCCGGCGATGGCGGCAATCTCGCCGAAACTCACGACGTCCACGAGGCTTGCCGCATGCGGCCATGGCTTGGCGGCCGCCAGCCGCTCGGGCGCCCGCCAGACCGCGATCACCGTATCGGCGTCGTCGAGCAGGCCCGCTTCGCCCAGCGCGGTCAGCACCGCCGCCGGCAGCACGCGCGCGCCGCCGTCGAGGCCCCCGGCCTGGGCGGCGAAGGTGTCAGGCGCGAAACCGTGATGGAGATGCAGCGTCCCAGCGGTCAGCAGCCAGGGAATAAGCGTCGCCGACAGGCCGGCGAAGGAGGAGAGCGGGACGGTGGAGAGTAGCTTCGCTTCCGCCGGCAATCCGCTTTCCAGGAACACGCCACGCCCGCCGGCGATCAGCTCGCGGTGATTGCGGGCGACCGGTACATGGCCGTCGGCGCCGCGGTCGAACGTGACCACGGCGACATGGCCGGCCGGATTGCCGCGCCGCCCGCCCGGCATGCCCGCCTCGGATGTGGCCTGGACGAAAATATCGTCGAGCGGCACCACGCCGTCCGGCACTTCGGCGCCGAAGGCGCAGACGAAGCGGATGGGGAAGAGATCGACCGCGGCCTGCATGGCGAGCGCGGCATGTTCGGTATCGCCGATGCGCGCCTGCGTCACGATCGCCTTGGCGGCGATACGGCCGAGCGCGTCCACCATGTCCTGCTGCCGCCACAGAAGCGGCACCGGCACCGCGATCAGGCCGGCGCGCAGCACGCCGAACAGGGCGATGACGCTCTCGACCGTGTTGCCGAGCTGCACGGCGACGGGCGCATCGGTCGGCAGGCCGAGATCGCGCAGCCGCGTCGCCATGGCGGAGATGGCGCGGTCGGCCTGCGCGAAGGTGAGCGTGCGCGGCGGGCGGCCGACGATCGCCGCGGCGTTCGGCGGATCGCACAGCGCCGGCACGTCTGGACGGCGCACGCCCGCGCGCCGGAACAAATCGTCGAGCGTGGCCGGATCGGCCCCCGGCCGGTCGGCGTCGCCCAGCATCATGGCGCCGCCTCTCTCGCCCACCAGGTCTCCGGCAGATAGCCGAACAACGAGGTGTGCTTAGGGTGCTCGATCCTGGTCCAGCGTGCGATCCATTGCACCGGCGGATAGTAGAGCGGGATCACGTAGAAGCCCGACAGCAATACGCGGTCGAGCGCGCGGGTAGCGGCGACGAAGTCCTCGCGCGCGGTGGCGCTCAGCATGGCGGCGATCATGGCGTCCACCGCCTTCGACTTTACGCCCATGTAGTTGCGGCTGCCGTTCTGCTCGGCCGCGTCCGAGCCCCAGTAGAAAAGCTGCTCGTTGCCGGGCGAGAGCGACTGGTCCCAGCGGTACTCCATCATGTCAAAATCGAAGGCGATGCGGCGGCGCTCGAACTGCGTGGCGTCCACGGTGCGCACGCGCGCGTCGATGCCGGCGCGCTTGAGGTTTCGCACATAGGCGAGCGCCAGCCGCTCCTGGTCGCGCGTGGTGGTGAGGATCTCGAACGAGAGCGCCCGCCCGCTGGCGGCATGTGTGAGTTGGGTGCCCTTGAGCTCGTAGCCCGCGTCCCTGAACAGGGCGAAGGCGCGACGAAGGCCGGCGCGGTCGTTGCCGCTGCCGTCGGTCGCCGGCGGCGACCACTTGCCGTCCATGATGTCGTCGCGCACCGCGCCGGGAAACGGCGCGAGCAGTTCGCGCTCGCGCGCGCCGGCCGGCACGCCGTGCGCGGACAGGTCGCAGCCGTCGAAGTAGCTGGCGGTGCGCTTGTAGAGGCTGAAGAAATAGGTGCGGTTGGTCCACTCGAAGTCGAACAGGTGGAGCAGCGCCTCGCGCACGCGCACGTCGGCAAAGATCGGCCGCCGCGTGTTGAACACGAGGCCCTGCATGCCTTTCGGCAGGCCGTAGGGGAAATCCTCCTTCACGACGCGGCCGTCCTTGAGCGCGGGAAAGTCGTAGGCCGTCTGCCAACGGCCGGGGTCCGTCTCGGCGCGGACGTCGTAGAGGCCTTTCTTGAACGCTTCGAAATGCGTGTTGCCGTCGCGGAAGTAGTCGTAGCGGATGGTGTCGAAATTCCACAGGCCACGGTAGATCGGCAGCTCGCGCCCCCAATAGTTCGGGTCGCGCGTGAAGGTGACGCTTTCGCCGGGCCGGACCGCGCTCACGCGGTAGGGGCCGCTGCCGGTGAGCGGCTCGAAGCTGGTGTCCTCGAAGCTGTCCGGATTGGTGGCGTGCTTCGGCAGGATCGGCATCAGGCCGAAGATCAGCGGCAGTTCGCGGTCGTCGGCCCCGGCGAGATCGAAACGCACGCCGCGTTCGCCCACCGCCTCGGCCTTGTTCGCCTTGGCGTAGTAGATACGGAAGTTCGGCCGGCCGCGGTCGCGTAGCAGCTCCCAGGAGAAGATCACGTCGGCGGGCGTCACCGGCTTCCCGTCCGAGAAGCGCGCCTTCGGGTCGATCGTGAAGGTCACGTAGGTGCGCGCGGCATCCGTATCGACGCTCTCGGCCAGCAGGCCGTAGAGCGTGAAGGGCTCGTCATAGCCGCGCGCGAGCAGGCTCTCGATCACGTAGCCGCGGATGTTGGCGGCGGGGATGCCCTTGACGATGAAGGGGTTGAGGCAATCGAAGGTGCCCTGCACGCCCTGCACCAGTGTGCCGCCCTTGCGCGCCGCCGGGTTGGCGTAGGTGGGGGCGGCAAAGTCCGGGCCCCAGGCCGGCTCGCCGTGCATGGCGATCGCATGACGCGCCTGCGCGCCCCGCGCCGGACGGAAGCCGAAGCCCGCGCCGGCGATCAGCGCGCCGACGAGCACGGCGCGGCGGGTCACCGTCAGCCGGGCAAGACGTTCGAGATCGGAGGTGGGCAAAGACAAGGGGCGAATGCGATTCGGGTCCGGATTTGGCGAAAGTTATCACAGGCGGCGGAGCGGCAAGCGCGCCCCGTATTTTCGGCACATTCGTGGCTTTATTGCAGACCCGGACTCGGGTATCAGGCTCTCGTCCGGGGCCACGCTCCCGCCGCATTTCACGCGGAGGTAGCCCGGCAGAGAGGCGACCGCCGGGTGGGCGCGTATGCGCGGGGCGGTAAAGAACAAAGGAATATCGTATGGATCATCGGATTGCATCGGCCAGGCCGCTGGGCCGGGCGCTGACCGCCACGTTGGCCGGCATTGCCCTCCTGACCGCGGCCGCCGTTGCGCCCGCGCTGGCGCAGACGCAGCAGCCGCCGAAGCCCGCCGCGCCGAAGGCCGCTCCCAAACCGGCGCAGCAGCCCGCGCAGCAGCAGGCTCCCCAGCAGGCGCCGCAGCAGCAGGCGGGCGACCAGCCGCAGCTGATGTACTCGCCGTGGATGAAGGTCTGCGGCAAGGGCCCCGACACCAACAACAAGCAAGTCTGCGTCGTCACCAAGGACGGCCGCCTTGAGAACGGCATGCCGGTCGCCATCGTGCAGCTGTTCGAGCCGGAAGGCGAGGCGAAGGTGCTGCGCATCACCGTGCCGCTCGGCATGCAGCTCGCGCACGGGACCCGCGTGATCCTCGACCAGCAGCAGCCGATGCAGTCGCCCTACAAGATCTGCTTCCCGGTGGGTTGCATGTCCGACTATCCGGTCAATGACGACCTGATCGGCAAGATGAAGAAGGGCCAGCAGATCACCGTCCAGGCGATCAACATGCAGGGCACGCCGATCAGCCTGCCGCTGCCGCTGGGCGACTTCGCCAAGGCCTATGACGGACCGCCGACCGATCCGAAGGCGTTCGAGGAGCAGCAGCGCAAGCTGCAGGAAGAGCTGCAGAAGAAGGCCGAGGAGGCGCGCAAGAAACTGGAAGGCGCGCAGAGTCAGGCGCCCGCCGCGGCTCCGGCGGCGCCGGCGGCCAACGCGCCGAAGCGCTGAACGGGATCGCACGGAAACGACAAAGGCGCGGCTTCGGCCGCGCCTTTTTTGTTGGAGCAGACTACCTGTCCCGGGCGCGGTGCAGCGTGGAGCGAAGCGCAACGGTGCACCGCAGAACCGGGACCTTTGACGAATTCCGAGAGTGGTACGGCCCCGGCTCTGCGGCGCACCACTTCGTGCTGCGCCGCGTCCGGGGCACGGCTCAGTGCAGCCGGCTGTCGCGCGGCTGGTAGCCGCCGGTGTCGTCCCATTCGAACACCTCGGCGACGTCCGGATGGCGGATCGGCTTGCCGGAGGTGTCGGGCAACAGGTTCTGCTCGGAGACGTAGGCGACGTACTCGGTCTCCTCGTTCTCCGCGAACAGGTGATAGAACGGCTGGTCCTTGTGCGGGCGAATCTCGGCCGGGATCGCCTGCCACCACTCCTCGGTGTTGTTGAACACCGGGTCGATGTCGAAGATCACGCCGCGGAACGAGAACAGGCGGTGCTTGACCACCTGGCCGATCTTGAACTTCGCCGTACGCACTTTTTCCATGGGTTGAGCAGATAGTACCGAACGGCGTTCGCCGCCAGTGCGTTTATAGGCCATAGCGGGCTCCCATCTCGGGGTCCTTGGCCGCGACCAGCCGGGCGAGGTCGAGGAGCACCTTGGCCTGCTTCCAGGTGGCGTCGTCCTGCATCTTGCCGTCGATCATGACGGCGCCCGCGCCGTCGGGCATGGCCTCGACGATTCTGCGGGCGAAGGCCACTTCGGCCGGATCGGGCGAGAACACCGTCTTGGCGATGGCGATCTGCGAGGGGTGCAGCGACCAGGCGCCGACGCAGCCCATGAGGAAGGCGTTGCGGAACTGGGCCTCGCAGGCGGCGCCGTCGGAGAAGTCGCCGAACGGCCCGTAGAACGGCTTGATGCCGGCGGCGGCGCAGGCGTCCACCATTTTACCGATCGTGTAGTGCCAGAGGTCCTGCTGGAAGGCGGCGCGCGGCGCCTCGCCCACCTTGTCCGCCAGCACCTTGTAGTCGGGATGGCCGCCGCCGACGCGGGTGGTCTTCATCGCGCGCGAGGCGGCGAGGTCGGCCGGCCCCAGGCTCATGCCGTGCATGCGCGGCGAAGCCGCCGCGATCGCCTCCACGTTGTTGACGCCCTGCGCGGTCTCCAGGATGGCGTGGATCAGGATCGGCTTTGCGACCTTGTGGCGCGCCTCGAGCTGCGCCAGCAGCTGGTCGAGGTAGTGGATGTCCCAGGGGCCGTCCACCTTCGGCAGCATGATCACATCGACCTTGTCGCCGACGCTGCCGACGATCTCGATCACGTCGTCGAGCGCCCAGGGCGAGTTGAGCGCGTTGATGCGGGTCCACAGGCCGGTCGGTCCGAAATCGACGCTCTTCGCCATCTCGATGAAACCGGCGCGCGCGGCCGCCTTGGCCTCGACCGGAATGGCGTCCTCCAGGTTGCCCAGCACCACGTCCACCTGGCGCGCCAGCTCCGGCACCTTGGCCCGCATCTTCTCGACGTGCGGGGGCACGAAATGGATCATGCGCTCGAGCTTGACCGGCAGTTCCCGCAAGGGAGCGGGCGCGCCGATGGCAAGCGGGGCGAAGAACTGGCGGGGCAGCTTCAAGGGTCGGGTCCTTCCAAAACGCCGGTCTGCCGTTTAGAGGAATGCAAAGGCCGCGCCAAGTAGGCATTCGGCCGGGACCCGCGCGGCATGATCGACGTCCTCAATCTGGCCCTGCCGTTTTTCGGCCTGATCTTCATCGGCTTCGCCTGCGGCAAGCTCAAGCAGATCCCGGACACCGCGCTCGCCTGGATGAACTTCTTCATCGTCTACGTCTCGCTGCCGGCGCTGTTCTACCGCATCCTGGCGCAGACGCCGCTCGAGCAGCTGGCGCAGGTCGATTTCATCATCGCCACCACGCTCGGAACCTTCTGGGCCTTCGCGGTCGCCTTCGCGATCGGCATGGCGATGCGCAAGGGCAGCATCGGGGAATCCACCATCGCCGGGCTGGCGGGCGGCTACGGCAACATCGGCTACATGGGTCCGGGCCTCGCGCTCGCGACGCTTGGGGCCCAGGCGGCGGTGCCGGTCGCGCTGATCTTCTGCTTCGATACGCTGCTCCTGTTCTCGCTGGTGCCGTTCCTGATGGCGCTGGCGAGCCCGCAGCAGAAGAGCGTGGGCGCCACCGCGCTCGAAGTCGTCAAGCGCATCGTCACCAACCCCTTGGTGATCGCGACCGCCGCCGGCATCGCCTCGGCCGCGGTCCAGTTCCAGCCGCCGGTTGCGCTCGACCGGCTGATGCAGTTCCTGCAGAACGCCGCCGCGCCTTGCGCGCTGTTCACGCTCGGCGTCACCGTCGCGCTGCGGCCACTGAAAAAGATGCCGTGGGAGGTGCCATACCTCACCGGCGTGAAGCTGGTGCTACACCCGCTGATCCTGTTCGTGCTCCTGTCGCTGTTCGGGCCGTTCGAGCAGAACTGGATCGACACCGCCATGCTGATGGCCGCGCTGCCGCCGGCGCTCAACGTCTTCGTGTTCGCCCGGCAGTACGACACCTGGGTCGAGCAGGCCTCGAGCGCGGTGCTGATCGGCACCGTCGTCTCGGTCGTCACGCTCACCAGCGTGATGTGGATGGTGAAGACGCACAACCTGCCGCCTTTATTGTTCAGGTGACTCATGCAGCCGCTCGCCGGTCTCCTGGTGCTCGACTTCACCACGCTGCTGCCGGGGCCGCTGGCGAGCCTGATGCTGGCGGAAGCCGGCGCCGAGGTGATCAAGATCGAACGGCCGGGCGGCGAGGACATGCGGCGCTTTCCGCCCTTCCTCGGCAAGGAGAGCGCGGTGTTCGCGCTGCTCAACCGCGGCAAGAAGGGGCTGACGCTCGACCTCAAGGACGAGAAGTCCCGCGCCAAACTCAAGCCGCTGATCGCGCGCGCCGACATCCTCATCGAGCAATTCCGCCCCGGCGCAATGGCGCGGCTGGGCTTGGGCTATGATGACGTCAGGAAGCTCAATCCGAAGCTGATCTACTGCTCGATCTCCGGCTACGGCCAGGGCGGCCCGCGCGCGCACGAGGCCGGCCACGACATCAACTACATCGGCAATACCGGCCTGCTCGCCTTGCAGCCGGGGCCGGCGAAGGCGCCGGTGGTGCCGCCGATGCTGGTCGCCGACATCGCCGGCGGCAGCTTCCCGGCGGTGATCAACATCCTGCTGGCGCTGCGCACGCGCGACCGGAGCGGCAAGGGCTGCCATCTCGACATCGCCATGACCGACGCGATGTTCACCTTCGCCTGGTACGCGCTGGCGCTCGGCGCCGCCAGCGGGCGCTTCCCAAAGCCGGGCGAACTGCCGCTCGCCGGCGCCTCGCCGCGCTACCAGCTTTATCCGACCGGAGACGGCAAGCTCGTCGCCTGCGGCGCGCTCGAGCAGAAGTTCTGGGAAGCGTTCGCCAAGGCGATCGGCCTGCCGGCGAAGTTCGTGAACGACGCGCGCGATCCGCTCGCCACGCGCGCGGCGGTCGCGCGGCTGATCGCGTCGCGCACGGCGGAGGAATGGCGGCCGGTCCTGGCGGCGGCGGATTGCTGCGTCACCATCGTGACGCCGCTGGAGGAGGCGATGCGCGATCCGCATTTCGTCGAACGCGGCCTGTTCGCGCACGCGGTGGCGGTCGGCGGAAAGATATTGCCGGCGCTGCCGCTGCCGATCGCGCCGCAATTCCGCGGCAAGCGCGGGCGGCCAAAGAAGGCGCCGTGATCACTCGTCATGGCCGGGCTTGTCCCGGCCATCCACGCCTTCCTTGCTGAAACGTATTTGAGGAAGACGTGGATGCCCGGCACAAGGCCGGGCATAACGGATGAGAGTCACAGCGCTTCCCCGCGCATCAGCTTGGGCTGCGAGAAGCGCGGGGTCACGCCTTCCCGCATCACGGTGCGGCGCAAGGGTCCGATGCAATCGATTGCATAGAGGCCGAGGCCCCGCAGCCCCTGCGCCGGCAACAGGTCGGACAGCAGCGTGCGGTTGAGCAGGTCGATCGCCAGCGTGCGGCTGCCGACGTCGGCGCGCCGCATGCGGTCGTAGCGCGCGAGCATGTCGTCGCCGCCGATATCGGCATCGTGGCGATGCGCGGCGACCGCGAGTTCGGCGATGGCGGCGGCGTCGCGCAGGCCGAGGTTGAGGCCCTGCGCGCCGATCGGCGGCACCACATGGGCGGCCTCGCCGACCAGCGCGATGCGATGGGCGCCGAAGCGGCGCGCGGTCGCCACCGTCAGCGGAAACAGGCCGCGGCCGGACTCGACCGCGATCTTGCCGAGGATCGAATGCGCGGCGCGCTCGATTTCGTCCGACAGCTCGGCGTCGTCCAGCGCGGCAAGTTCGTCGGCGTCGGCCGGATCGAGCACCCAGACCAGGCTGGAGCGATCGCCCGGCAGCGGGACCAGCGTGAACGGTCCGTTCGGCGTGTGGAACTCGGTCGAGGTGTCGCGGTGCGGACGCGAATGCCTGAGGCAGACGGTAAGCGCCACTTGCGGGTAGCTGCGCTCGTCCAGTGCGATGCCGGCGGCGGCGCGGCAGAGCGAGCGGCGTCCGTCGGCACCGACCACCAGCGGCGCGCGCAAGTTTGCGCCACCCTTGAGCGTCACGGTACCGACGTCTTCGTCGGTTGCGACGTCGGTCACATCGTCGTCGATGAGGCGCAAGCCGGGCACGCTGCGGGCGCGCGCTTCCAGCGCGTCCACCAGATGGCGGTTCTCGATGTTGTAGCCGAAGGCGTCGAGATCGATCTCCTGCGCGTCGAATTTCACCTCCGGCGCGCGCCACAGCCGCCCGGTGTCGTCGACGATGCGCATCACGCGCAGCGGCGCCGCCTGCGCTTCGCAGAGTTCCCACACGCCGAGCGTGTCCAGCGCCGTGACCGAGCCGGCGAGCAGGGCGGTTGTGCGGTTGTCGGCCTTGCCGGGGCGGCGGCCCGCCAGCACGGTCGGGATACCGCCTTGCGCCAGCGCGATGGCCGCGGTCAGGCCGGCCGGGCCGCCGCCGACGACGAGGGCGCCACATTTGTCCGGCATCAATCCGCCTTGCTCCCGTTTGGCCTAGACGGACTAGCACGCGGGGTGATTAACGGAAACACGCCGAAAGGCGGCCGTACCCCCGGACGCACCGATGCGGTAAAGAGGCCCGATGACCGAGTTCAGCGACCGGAATTTCACCCATCTGCCGGCGGCGGCGAGCCGGCTGGGGGCCGTCTTCGGCCGGCCAAAGACGCTGGCGATCGGCTGTGTCATCGCCCTGGCGGCGCTGGGCTGGGGCTATCTCGCCGTGCTGACGGCGGCCGACTACAACGGCGTGGTCGAGGTGCTGTGCCAGCCGCTGAGCAGCGGCGTGCCGAGCACAGGCGGTATCGCGCTGATCGCGGCGATGTGGGCGGCGATGACGTTGGCGATGATGATCCCGAGCGCGGCGCCGATGATCTACACCTACGCCGAGATCGCCGACACCGCGGCGCGCAAGGGCGAGCGCATCGTGTCGCCCTTCGTGCTGGCGGGCGGCTACACCGTCGTATGGCTCGGTTTCTCGATCGTGGCGACGGCCGCGCAGCTCCTGTTCACGCGCTATGCGTTGCTCGACAGCGGCATGGCCTCGGCGAGCGGCCTGTTCTCCGGCGCCATCCTGCTGGTCGCCGGCGTCTATCAGTTCAGCGCGCTCAAGCATGCGTGTCTGACGCTCTGCCGCAACCCGTTTCCCTTCTTCTTCACCAACTGGGCGACGACCGCGCCCGGCGTCTTCCGCCTCGGCGTGAAGCAGGGGGTGTACTGCTTCGGCTGCTGCTGGGCGATGATGGCGGTGATGTTCGCGGTCGGCGTGATGAACGTGTTCTGGATGGCGGCGCTGGGCATCCTCATGACCGTCGAGAAGACGACGACCGGCCGCCGGCTGACGCAGGCGATCGGTGTGGCGCTGATCGCGGCCGGCATCGCCTTCGTGGTCGTGGCCTTCGCCGCCCATTGGCCGCCGCGCGGGATTTGAGCTAACAATCGAGAAAAGCCCGGGAGTGGAACGTTGAGTGAGAAGTGGACCCTGAAAGGCGAGATGACGCTGTCGTGCAGCTGCACGGTGTTCTGTCCCTGCGTGCTCTCGCTCGGCGAGCATCCGCCGACCGAGGACCGCTGCCAGACCTGGGCCGGCGTCCGCATCGACAACGGCCATTTCGACAATGTCGATCTCGCCGGCATCAACATCGGCCTGATGATGGACCTGCCCGGCATCATGGCGCGCGGCAACTGGACCGCGGCGCTGTTCGTGGACGAGAAGGCGCCGATCCAGGCGGTGAAAGGGCTCACCCGCATCTTCACCGGCCGCGTCGGCGGCACCACGCATCTGTTGTCGATCCTGGTCGGCCAGTTCCTCGGCGTGCACCAGATCCCGATCACCTACGAGACCAACGGCGACACGCGCATCATCACGATGGACAAATACGGCGGCGGCGCCATCACGCCGGTGAAAGGCAAGGAGGGCGGCGAGAACGTCGTCATCCGCAACAGCCAGTACTGGATCGGGCCCGACGTCATCGTGTCGAAAGCGGACAAGTCGCGCTTCCGCGGCTTCGGCCGCAACTGGAATCTGAGCGGACGCTCGGCCGAAATCGTCAAGCTCGACTGGGGCAACTGACGCCGTGGCCGCCGTGGGCGCCTTCGCCGTGCACGTGCTCACCGCGAGCGGCGCGGCGCTGGCGCTGATCGCGCTGGTCTTCGCCACCGGCGGGCTGTGGGAGGCGATGTTCATCACGCTCGGCGTCGCGCTGCTGGTCGACGGCGTCGACGGTCCGCTCGCGCGCCGGCTCAAGGTGGCCGAGACGCTGCCGCGCTGGTCCGGCGACACGCTGGATCTCGTGGTCGACTTCGTCACCTATGTTTTCGTGCCGGCCTACGCGATCGCCGCGAGCGGCTACCTGCCGCAGGGGCTGACGCTGCCGGCCGGCATCGTGGTGGTGGTGACCGGCGCGCTCTATTTCGCCGACCGCAGCATGAAGACCGACGACAACTACTTCCGCGGCTTCCCGGCGGTGTGGAACCTCGCCGCCTTCTATTTCTTCCTGCTGGAGCCGACGCCCGTGCTGGCGACGCTGTTCGTCGCGGCGCTCGCGGTGCTGACTTTCCTGCCGGTCAAGTTCGTGCATCCGTTGCGGGTGGCGCGCTGGCGCGCGCTCAACGTCGCGCTGCTCGCGCTGTGGGGCGTGCTCGCGCTGGCGGCCGTGCTGCTCAGTCTCGAGCCGGGTCCTTATGTGACCTTGCCGTTGTCGGCGATCGCGATCTATTTTTTCACCGCCGGCCTGCTGCCGCGCCCCGCCTGATCGCCATTCCATCACAGGAGCTATCCATGCCGCGACCCGTCCTTCTCATTGCCGGCGGCAGCCGCGGCATCGGCGCCGCCACCGCGCGTTTCTCGGGCGAGCGCGGCTACGACGTGGCGGTCAACTACAAGAGCAACACCGCCGCGGCGGACAGCGTGGTGAAGGCCGTGCAGGCGGCCGGCGGCAGGGCGGTTGCGATCAAGGCCGACGTCGTCAACGAGGCCGAGATCGAGCGCATGTTCGAGGAGGCCGCGGCCGCGCTCGGGCCGGTCACGCATTTCGTGCATTCGTCCGGCATCGTCGGCAAGAACTCGCGTCTGGACAAATCGACGGCCGAGAACATCCGCGACGTGGTCGACGTCAATTTGATGGGCGCGCTTTTGAGCGCGCGCGCCGCGGTGCGCCGCATGTCGACCGCCAATGGCGGGAAGGGCGGCTCGATCGTGCTCTTGTCGTCGATCGCGTCGGTGACCGGCGGAACCAACGAATACGTGTTCTATGCCGCCGCCAAGGGCGGCGTGGACGTGCTCACGCTCGGGCTCGCGCGCGAGGTGGCGAGGGAAGGCGTGCGGGTGAACGCCGTGCGGCCGGGGCCGACGGTGACCGATATCCACGAGCCCGGGCGGCTCGAACGCATCGCGCCGCTCCTGCCGATG
Organism: Pseudolabrys sp.; assembly: GCA_046292265.1. GTDB lineage: Bacteria > Pseudomonadota > Alphaproteobacteria > Rhizobiales > Xanthobacteraceae > Pseudolabrys. The sequence goes on from JBKBRE010000003.1 coordinate 92,957, forward strand.
GGCCGACCGGGGCAGCCGGAGGAAATTGCCGAGGCCGTGCTGTTCCTGCTCTCGGACGCCGCCTCCTACATTACCGGCACGGTGGTCAACGTCGCCGGTGGGCGCTGACCCAATCGCCGGAAGCCGCCTTGTGTTCCCGCTTCCGCCGCCTATGATCGCCGCGGAAACGATCTCACAGACATATTCAGAGGGGTGCAACAATGGTCGCGGCAGTGCGCGTTCACAAGCATGGCGGTCCCGAGGTTCTCACGTTCGAGGACGTGCCGGTTGCGGCGCCCGGGCAGGGCCAGGTCAAGATCAAGCAGCACGCCTGCGGCGTGAATTATATCGACACCTATTTCCGCATGGGCATGTATCCCTCGCCGGTCGGCTTGCCCTTCGTGGCCGGCAACGAGGGCGCCGGCGAGGTGACCGAAGTCGGCCCCGGCGTGACCGACCTCAAGGTCGGCGACCGCGTCGCCTACGTGGTGCCGCTCGGCGGCTATTCGGCCGAGCGCCTGCTGCCGGCGGAGCGTGCGGTGAAACTGCCCGACAACATCACCTACGAGCAGGCCGCCGGCATGATGCTCAAGGGCATGACCGTGCAGTACCTGCTCAACCGCACCTTCAAGGTCGGCAAGGGCACCATCTGCCTGATCCACGCGGCCGCCGGCGGCGTCGGCCAGATCGCCTGCCAGTGGGCCAATCATCTCGGCGCCACCGTGATCGGCACCGCCGGCTCGCGCGAGAAGGCGGAGATCGCCAAGAAGGCCGGCGCGCACCACGTCATCCTCTACCGCGACGAGGACTTCGTGGCGAAGGTGAAGGAGATCACCAGCGGCAAGCTGTGCGACGTGGTCTATGACGGCATCGGCAAGGACACCTTCCCGGCCTCGCTCGACTGCCTGCGTCCGCTCGGCTACTTCGTGTCCTTCGGCAGCGCCTCCGGCCAGATCGAGGCGTTCAACATCAACATCCTGCAGGGCAAGGGTTCGCTGTTCGCCACGCGCCCGACGCTCAACCACTACGTGGCCAAGCGCGAGGACCTGCTGGCGACCGCGGGCGACCTGTTCGCCAAGGTCGGCTCGGGCGCGGTGCACATCCCGATCAACCAGAAATACGCCCTCAAGGACGCCCGCAAGGCGCACGAGGATCTGGAAAGCCGCGGCACCACCGGATCGTCGATCCTGATCCCGTAACGCCATGACACGCGGAGCGGCGGCGCTGGCGTTGTTCGCGAGCGCCGCCGTTTTGCATCCGGCAGTGGCGGCCGGGATCGGCGACGCCGACGTGCTGGCGTTGGTGCGGCGCCATTGCGGCGCCTGTCACGCGGCAAGCCCGACGCACCCGGCGATGAAGGAAACGCCGAAGGGCGTTGTTCTGGAAACGGTGGCCGACCTGAAGAAACACGCCCAATCGAGCTACGCGCAGACGGTGGAGACGAGGGCGATGCCGCTCGGCAACGAAACCGGCATGACCGAGGCCGAACGCGCGGCGCTTGGCCGCTGGCTGAAGGCCAACGAATGACGGAGAACCCGACCGACCTTCGCCCCTGGGGCCGCTTCGCCTCGCTGGTGCTCGGCGCGCTCGCCTTGCTGGCCGGCCAGGTGGTCGCGCTCGCGACGCTCAGGCTGTGGTACGGCCGCGGGCTTTCCGAGCTTCCCAATCTCGGCGGCGACGGTGTCGCGGTCTCGCTCATCATCCTGGTCTCGACGCCGGTCACGGTCGCGCTGCTGTTGCTGTTCGCCCGGCCGCGCGGCGATCCGCTGCGCTATCTCGGGCTGATCCCGCCGACGCGCGGACAGACGGTGTTCGGCGTCGCCGCCATCGTCGCGCTGATCGTCGTGCTCAACGCGGTCAGCCTGGCGCTCGGCCGCGACATCGTCACGCCGTTCCAGAGCGACATCACGCGCACGGCCGGCAGCGCCGGCTGGCTCGTGCTTCTGTGGCTGGCGGTCGTCGTCGTGGCGCCGGCCGGCGAGGAGCTGCTGTTCCGCGGATTCCTGTTTCGCGGCCTCATGCGCACCCCGCGCGACACCTGGCCCGCCATCGTCGTGACCGCCGCACTCTTCGCGCTGCTGCACGTGCAATACGACTGGTTCGTGATCGGCCAGATCTTCGCCTTCGGGCTGCTGCTCGGCTGGATGCGCTGGGCGAGCGGGTCGACGGTGCTGACCTTCCTGCTGCACGCCCTCATCAATTTCGAGGGCATGCTGGAGACGATGCTGCTGTCATAGCAGCGCGGCGATGCGCGCGAAGGCCGGATGCTGGGTGATCCCGCCCGGCAGGCGCGGCAGGCCGATCACCTCAACGCCTTGCGAGAAGCGCGCGATGCTCTCGACCGTGTCCTCGAGCGCCACCGTGTCGCGGTCGTTCTCGCTCACCACGATGGCGGCGATCTTCAGGCCGCGCTGCGAGAGCACGTCGAGCGCGGTGAGCGTATGGCTGATGGTGCCGAGATAGCCGCCGACGACCAGCAGCAGCGGCGCGCCGAGCGCGGCCATCCAGTCGAGGACGGTGCGCCGCGCGTCGAGCGGGACCATGATGCCGCCGACGCCTTCGATGAACAGCATGCCGGTCGCCGCCTCGACCGCGTTGCGGCTGAAGGCGACCAGCGCGTCGAAATCGACGCTGCGGCCTTCGCGCGCCGCGGCGAGGTCGGGCGCGAGCGGCGCGCGGAAGCGCCAGGGCGCAATCGCCGCGATCTCCTCGGCGGAGACCGGCTTGTTCATCGCGCGCAGCAGCACCGCGGGGTCGCTGGTTTCGACGACGGAGGAGTCGTAGCCGCTGACCACGGGCTTGAGGGCCTGCGCCGCGTGGCCGCTCTCGCGCAGATAGCGCACGAGGCCGGCGGTGACGAAGGTTTTGCCGATGTCGGTGCCGGTCGAGGTGACGAAATAGGCGGACATGGATCAGGCCATGATCCGGTCGCGCACGAGGCCGGCGAGGCGGTCGATTTCCTCGTCCGGATGCTGCGCGGTGAAGGTCAGCCGCAGGCGCGCGGTGCCGGCCGGCACGGTCGGCGGGCGGATGGCGGCGGCAAGGAAGCCCGCGTCGGCGAGCATCTGCGAGGCGTCGAGCGCATCCTGTTCGTCGCCGATCACGATCGGCACGATCGGGCTCTGCGCGTCGGGCAGGCCCAGCCGCTGGGTGAAGCCCTGCGCCTTCTGCACGGGCAGCGCGGCATAGGCCGGCTCGCGCTCGATCAGGTCGAGCGCGGCGATGGCGGCGGCCACCGCCGACGGCGGCAGGCCGGTCGAGTAGATCAGCGTGCGCGCACGGTTGCGCATCAGTTCGATCACCGGCGCGGAGGCGCAGAGATAGCCGCCATAGGCGCCGATTGCCTTCGACAGCGTGCCCATCTGCAGCGGCACCGCGACATGCCCGTTGCCGATGAAGCTCGAGCCGCGGCCGCCGCCGATGACGCCGATGCCGTGCGCGTCGTCGGTCATCAGCCAGGCGTCGTGTTCGTTCGCGAGCCCCAGCAGGTCCTCGACCGGCGCGAGATCGCCGTCCATCGAGAACACGCCGTCGGTGACGACGAGCGCGCGGTCATGCTCCGCCCGGTGTGCGGCGAGCAATTCGCGGGCATGGGCGACGTCGTTGTGCCGGAAGGTCAGGACGCGGCCGCGCGAGAGCTGCGCGCCGGCAAAAAGGCAGGCGTGGGCGAGTTCGTCGATCAGCACCAGCCCGTCCTTGCCCACCAGCACCGGGATGATGCCGGCATTGGCCAGATAGCCCGAGCCGAACACGACCGCCGCCTCCGCCTGCTTGAGGCGGGCAAGGCGCTCCTCCAGCGCGGCATAAAGCGGGTGGTTGCCGGTGACCAGCCGCGAGGCGCCGGAGCCCGCGCCATAGGTCTCGATCGCGGCGATGGCGGCCTGCTTGATCGCCGGGTGCTGGGTGAGGTTGAGGTAGTCGTTGCACGAGAACGACAGCAGGCGCCGACCGCCGCGCTCGACCCAGATGCCGTCCTCGCGCACGGTCTCGGTCAGCGAGCGGCGCAGGTGGCGGCTGTCCAGGGCGTCGAGTTTGGCTTGCGCAAAGCGGTCGAGCGAGTGCATCAGGTGTCCGGAACGGGTGGCCGGGAAGGCGAATGGCGGACGATAGCAGCAAAAAGGCGGCAATGCCCGGCTGGCTGGAGGCCGGGCTATCGCATGTCTGGCTGCCCTATAGCCAGATGAAAACGGCCTCGGCCCCTCTGCCGGTCGTGCGCACGCAAGGCAGCCGCATCGTGCTGGCCGACGGCCGCGAGCTGATCGACGGCATCGCAAGCTGGTGGACCGCCTGCCACGGCTACAACCAGCCGCACATCCGTGCGGCGGTCGAGCGGCAGCTGGCCGAGATGCCGCATGTGATGTTCGGCGGGCTGGCGCACGAGCAGGCTTTGACGCTGGCGCGGCGGCTCGCCGCGCTGCTGCCGGGCGATCTCACCCGCGTGTTCTTCTCGGACTCCGGCTCGGTCTCGGTCGAGGTCGCGCTGAAGATGGCGGTGCAGTACTGGCTCAACCGCGGCGTCAAGGGCCGCACGCGCTTCATCGCCTTCAAGGGCGGCTATCACGGCGACACCACCGGCGCCATGGCGGTGAGCGATTCCGACGACGGCATGCACGCGCTGTTTGCGGGGCTCTTGCCGCAGCAGACGATCGTGGATCTGCCGGACACGGACGAACGCGCGGCCGCGCTCGACAAATTGCTGGCGCAGCGCGCCAGCGATTTCGCGGGCATTATCGTCGAGCCGCTGGTGCAGGGCGCCGGCGGCATGCTGTTCCACGACGCGCAGGTGCTCAAGCGCCTGCGCGCGCTCGCCGACAAGTATGACCTGTTGCTGATCTTCGACGAAATCTTCACCGGCTTCGGCCGTACCGGAACGATGTTCGCCTGCGAGGCGGCGGGCGCGACGCCCGACATCGTCACGCTGTCGAAGGCGCTCACCGGCGGCACGCTGCCGCTGGCCGCGGCGGTCGCCACAGGAAAAGTGTTCGACGCCTTCTGGTCGGACGACCCGAAGAAGGCGCTGATGCACGGGCCGAGCTTCATGGCCAATGCGCTCGCCTGCGTCGCCGCCAACGCCTCGCTCGACCTGTTCGAACGCGAGCCGCGCCTGCGGCAGGTGGCGGACATCGCCGCGGCGCTGGACCAGGGGCTTTCGCCCTGCCGGCAATTGCAAGGGGTGAAAGACGTGCGGGTGATGGGCGCCATCGGCGTGGTCGAGATGGACCGGATCGGCAACCTCGATGCGGTCCGCGCGCGCTTTGTCGAGCACGGCGTGTTCGTGCGGCCTTTCGGCGCCACGATCTATCTCACGCCCGCCTTTACCATCGCGCCGGATGAGCTAAACACGTTGACAAGCGCGGTCGTGAAGGTCGTGCGCGAACTGCAATAGGGGAATGCCATGGCGGACTACACCGGGCCGGTGATCGACACCCATCATCACATCTGGCTGCGCAAGGACGTGCGGTGGCTGGACGATCCGCCGATCCCGCGCATGTTCGGCGACTACTTCGGCATCCGCCGCGACTACCCGGTCGAGGAATGGGCGAACGACATCGTGCCGAACGGCGTCACCAAGTCAGTTCACGTCACCGCGATGTGGGCGCCGGGCAAGTCGCTCGACGAGACCAAATGGCTGCAGGCGACCGCCGACAAGGCGGGCTTCCCGCACGGCATCGTGTTCAACGCCGATCTCGCCGACCCGGACGTGGAAAGCGCGCTCAAGGCGCACAAGCAGTTTCCCAACGTGCGCGGCGTGCGGCAGATGCTCTACTGGGATTCGGCTCCGGTACGGCAGGCGGTGCCGCGCCCGGACTACTGCAACGATCCCGCCTTCCGCCGCGGCTTCGCGCTGCTGGAAAAACACGACCTCTCGTTCGAACTGCAGGTCTATGCCGGGCAGGTGAACTGCGCGCTCGATCTGATCAAGGCCTTCCCCAACGTGCGCATGATCCTGGTGCACGCTGGCATGCTGACCGACCGAACGCCGGCGGCGATCGACCAGTGGCGTGCGGCGCTCACCGCCATGGCCGCCTTTCCGAACCTCAATGTGAAGCTATCCGGCCTCGGCATGTACAGCAACGGCATCACCTATGCGCAGGCGCGCCAGGTGATCCGCGACGTCATCCAGATCTTCGGCGTCGGGCGCGCGATCTACGGCAGCAATTTCCCGCTCGAGAAGCTGCATGCGAGCTATGCCGATTTCCTCGGCGTCTATCGCCGGGTGCTTTCGGAGTATCCGGAGGCCGAGCAGCGCGCCGTGTTCCACGACAACGCGGTGAAATTCTACCGGCTGTGACGCCCGTCACTACCGGGCGATGCATGAAGCGCAACAATCTGGCGCGCGCCGCGAACCGCAAGGTCGGCGCGAGCATGCGCTTGATTCAGGTCAACGGACGCGCGTCGTCATTCCGTTAATCGCCTGTTGGGGTCGGCTTGTGGCCGAACCTCAAGGGAATGGAGACAGCCATGCGCACGAAGATGATGCTGACGCTCGCCGCGGCAGCGGTCGCGGCGGCTCTGCTGCTGCCGGCGCCCCGCGCGCAAGCGGTGACGTTGCCGGCGCCGTCGGGCATCGGCGCGGCGGCCGAACAGGTCGATCCGGTCGAGAAGGCCCGTTCGGTCTATGTCTGCCGGCGGTACTGGAACGGCTATCGCTGGGTGCGGCGCTGCCGCTGGGTCAACGTTCGGCCGTATTACTACGGGCCCGGGCCTTATTATGCGCCGCCGTATTACGGGCCCTACCGCCCGTATCGCCGTTACTACCGCCGCTGGTAGGGCTTCAGAAGCCGACCGCGGTCCCGTGCAGGTCGTAAGCGTCGGCGCGCTCGATCTTGACGGTGGCGATCTCGCCGACGCGTAAGGGGCGACGGCTCGCCACGTAGACGGCGCCGTCGATCTCCGGCGCGTCGGCCATCGAGCGGCCCTTGGCCAAAGCGCGGCCAGCAAAAGTGGGAACCGGTTTTGCGTCCGGCCGCGCGTTCGAAGAATCCGGGCCGACCTCGTCGATGATGACCTGCTGGCGCGTGCCGACCTTGCGCTTGAGGCGGCGCGCGGAAATCTTCTGCTGCGCCTGCATGAAGCGGTGCCAGCGCTCTTCCTTGACCTCTTCCGGCACCGCCTCGCCAAGATCGTTGGCGGGCGCGCCCTTCACCGGCTCGTATTTGAAGCAGCCGACGCGATCGAGCGCGGCTTCGTCGAGCCATTGCAGCAGGTATTCGAAATCCTGCTCGGTCTCGCCGGGGAAGCCGACGATGAAGGTCGAGCGCAGCGTGAGGTCGGGGCAGATCATGCGCCAGCGCTGAATGCGTTCGAGCGTCTTTTCCTGCGCGGCGGGGCGCTTCATGCGCCTGAGCACGTCCGGCGCGGCGTGCTGGAATGGGATGTCGAGATAAGGCAGCACTTGTCTCTCGGCCATCAGCGGGATGACCTCGTCGACATGCGGATAGGGGTAGACGTAGTGCAGCCGCACCCAGACGCCGAGCTCGCCTAACGCGCGCGCGAGGTCGATGAACTTCGCGCGGACTTCCTTGTCGCCCCACTTGCTCGCCGCGTACTTGAGATCGACGCCGTAGGCCGAGGTATCCTGCGAGATGACCAGCAGCTCTTTCACCCCGGCCTTCACTAGGCGCTCGGCCTCGCGCAGCACGTCGGCGGCGGGGCGCGAGACGAGATCGCCGCGCAGCTTCGGGATGATGCAGAAGGTGCAGCGGTTGTTGCAGCCCTCGGAAATCTTCAGATAGGCGTAGTGGCGCGGCGTGAGCTTGATGCCTTCCGGCGGCACCAGGTCGAGGAAGGGATCGTGCTGCGGCGGCAGGGCGCGATGCACGGCGTCGAGCACGCTCTCGTACTGCTGCGGGCCGGTGACCGCCAGCACGTCCGGATAGGCGGCGGTGATGTTCTCGGGCTCGGCGCCCATGCAGCCGGTGACGATGACCTTGCCGTTTTCCTTCAGCGCCGCGCCGATGGCGCCGAGCGATTCCGCCTTGGCGCTGTCGAGGAAGCCGCAGGTGTTGACGATGACCAGGTCCGAGCCCTGGTGCTGGCGGGTCAGCTCATAGCCCTCCGCGCGCAGGCGCGTGATGATGCGCTCCGAGTCGACCAGCGCCTTGGGGCAGCCGAGCGAAACGAAGCTCACCTTGGGGGCGGCGGCATCGGTCTTCTTGTCAGGATCGAGCATGCGGGGAGGGAGGTAGAGGCGAATGCGGGCAAGATCAAGGTTTGCGCGGCCCCATATCTCGGCGCGAATCCCTCCCCCGTTCACGGGGGAGGGTGGCGAGCGTGAGCGAGCCGGGTGGGGGCTCGTAGAATCGATAGGCAACCCCACCCCCCGGCGCTTCGCGCCGGACCCTCCCCTTTCAGGGGAGGGATGAGAAGCGCCTACTGGTTCCTGAGCGCCTCGGCTTCCGCGTAGAACTTCTTCTCCCAGGCCGCCTGGTTGTCCATGCCCTCGCGGATGAAGGGCGTGAACACCGCGAGGTTCAGCAGCATCCAGTTGAGGAAGTTGGCCGGGAAGCGCAGCGGCTTGCGGAAGTCGACGAACAGCACCACCCGGGTATGCGGGGTCCTGTTCCAGGCCTCGTGCTCGAAGGCGTCGTCGAAGATCACGGCCTCGCCCTCGCGCCAGCGGTAGACCTCGTTCTCTACCCTGATGCCGAGCTCGCCGCGCGGCTCCGGCACGATCAGCCCGAGATGCAGCCGCAGCACGCCGTTGTAGGGGCCGCGATGGGCGGGGAGATGCTTGCCGGGCTCGAGGATCGAATACATCACCGTGATCAGGCCGGGAATCTTCTGGCAGATGCGCCAGGTCTCCGGGCACAGCCTGATGTTGGCGTCGGAGCGGAAGCCATAGCCGCACAGCAGGAACGTCTTCCAGTCGCGATCCTGGCTGATGGTGGCCACGTCGGTCGCCAGTTCGTGGAAGCCGGGCAGCTCTTCCTTGCGCGTGAGCACGCGGTCGAGCTCGGCGCGGATGGCGCGCCATTCGCGCTCGATCTCCTTCGTCCAGGGAAATACCGCGCTGTCGTAGATCGGCGGGTTGCCGACCTTGCTGAACCGGACATTGAGCCGCTCGGCGAGGGCGACGATGCCCATGAAGATGCGCGTGACGAGGCTCGGCCGCCCCATCGGCTTGATGCCGTCGGTGCCGAAGCGCTGGGTGGGCTCTGTCCGGGTGGAGGGCTGGTCGGCGACGGTCATCGACAACTCCTTACGCACATTGACGCCACTTACGCGGGCCGTGACATAGGGTTGTCACATTAGCAAATCGCGACTGCGTGACGAAAGTTGCTGTCCCCAGACGGGGTTGGTCGGTCCGCGCGGGGGCGCTATCGTGCTGCGGGCAGGAAGCCGGACATGAAAAAGATCGCCGTCCTCGTGGCCTTTGCGGTGGCGCTCGTCGCGAGCCTGCCCGCCGGCGCGGCCGACCTCGGCGGCAGCCGCGTGACGGTCGCCGATGCCTCGCGCGCGCGTGTGCTGCCGTTCCCGCGCAGTTCCCGCGCGCAGGCGGTGTGGGCCTCCGATACCTGCTGGAACGCGTGCCAGTCCTATTGCACCTGGGGCGAAGCGGGCTGCCTGCAGGCCGATTCCCAGGGCCGCTGCCTGAAGCGCACCGACGCCTGCAACCGCTATTGCCAGCGCGACTGCCGCACGCGCGGCGGGCCCTTGCTGACGCCGTTGTTCGACGCGCTTGACTAGGCTTCGGCCGGCGGCTTACGCAGCGCGGACGCTCCCCAAGGGACAGGACCGATGACCGCGCCGCGCAATTATCCCGACCTGCACGACCATCTCGCCGCGCTCGAGAAGCAGGGACTGTTGCAGCGGATCGACCGGGAGATCGACAAGGACGCCGAGCTGCATCCGCTGGTGCGCTGGCAGTTCGTTGGCGGCATCGACGAGGCCGAGCGCAAGGCCTTCCTGTTCACCAACATCGTGGACGGGCGCGGCCGCAAATACGACATCCCGGTCGTCGTCGGCGCCATCGCCGCCAACCCGGCGATCTACAGCGTCGGCATGCAGGCGCCGCTCGATCAGATCCAGGCCAAGTGGGATCACGCCATCGCCGATCCGGTCGCGCCGCGGCTAGTCAACGAGGCGGTCTGCCACGAGGTCGTGCACGAAGGCGACGCGCTCAAGGGCGAGGGCAATGGGCTCGACCGGCTGCCGATCCCGGTCTCGACGCCCGGGTTCGACTCGGCGCCGACGCTCACCGCCACCAACGTCATCACGCGCGATCCGGAAACCGGCGTGCAGAACATGGGCACCTACCGCGCGGCGCTGAAGGCGCCCGACCGGCTGGTCGTGCGCATGGCGACCCGCGTTGGCGGCGCCGGCGGCTATCAGCATTACCTCAAATATCAAAAGCGAAAAGAGCCGATGCCCTGCGCCATCGTGCTCGGCTGCCCGCCTTACGTCGCCTTCATGGGGCCGCAGAAGCTGCCGATCGGCGTGGACGAGCTCACCGTCGCCGGCGGGCTCGCCGGCGGGCCGATCAACATCGTGCGCGCGCGCACGGTGGACCTGCTGGTGCCGGCCGAGTCCGAGATCGTCATCGAGGGCCTGATCGACACCGAATGGCTGGAGCCGGAAGCGCCGTTCGGCGAGTCGCACGGCCACGTCGCGCTGGAAGAGTTCAACATGCCCATGCGGGTGACGGCGATCACGCATCGCAAGAAGCCGGTCATCCCGTCCTACATCAGCCAGGTGGCGCCGTCGGAATCGAGCGTCATCAAGCGCGTGGCTTACGAGCCTTTGTTCACGCATCACTTGAAGTCCACGCTCAGCATCCGCGGCGTCAAGAAAGTGTCGCTGCACGAGCCGCTCACCGGCCTCTTGCGCGTCACCGTCGTCACCATGGAGAAGGGCGCCTCGCGGACGGAAACCTGGCGCGCGCTCAACGGCGCGGCCTTCTTCAAAGGCGACTGCGGCAAGATCTGCATCGCGGTGAACGAGGACATCGACGTCGACAACGCCGACGCGCTCTTGTGGGCGATGGCCTACCGCATGAACCCGGTCGAGGACGTGATGGTGGTGCCGCACCGCGGCCAGGGCCACGGACCCAAGCGCGAGCACGATCAAGAGGAGGATTCGACGCTCCTGATGGACGCCACCATGAAATCCGACATGCCGCCTTTGGCGCTGCCGAAGAAGGACTATATGGAGCGCGCCAAGGCGATCTGGCAGGAGCTCGCTCTCGGGCCGCTGCGCCCGCAGTCGCCGTGGTTCGGCTATTCGCTGGGCGACTGGCTGCCGCAGTGGGACGAGGCGGCCGCGCGCGCGGCCAAGGGCCAGTACTTGGAGAATGGCCGCATTAGCGCCAAACAGGTGCGCAAGGGCATCAAGCCCGAGACCAAGTTCAGGCCGGACGGCGAAGGCAACGGCAAGGCCTAGACCACCAATCCCAATCGCTCTTCATCACGGGCGCGGGGCGGTCCGACCGAGCCGCGCCCTCCGACACGATTTTCTCAATGATCCGCCTCGACAACATCAGCAAGCAGAACGGCCACCAGCTCCTTTTCGTCGAGGCCTCCGCGGCGCTCCAGAAGGGCGAGAAAGTCGGCCTGGTGGGTCCCAACGGGGCCGGCAAGTCGACCCTTTTCCGCATGATCACCCGGCAGGACGAGCCGGACGAGGGGCAGGTCGCCGTCGATCGCGGCGTCACCATCGGCTATTTCAGCCAGGACGTTGGCGAGATGGCCGGGCGCAGCGCGGTCGCCGAGGTGATGGAGGGCGCGGGGCCGGTCAGCGAGGTCGCCGCCGAGCTCAAGGCGCTCGAAGCCGCCATGTCTGATCCGGATCTGGCCGATCCGGACCGCGCCGACGAGATGGACGCCATCATCGCGCGCTACGGCGAGGTCCAGCACCGTTTCCAGGAGCTCGACGGCTACGCGCTCGAAGCGCGCGCGCGGGAAATCCTTGCCGGCCTGAGCTTCAGCCAGGACATGATGGACGGCGACGTCGGCAACCTGTCCGGCGGCTGGAAGATGCGCGTGGCGCTCGCCCGCATCCTCTTGATGCGGCCCGACGCGATGCTGCTCGACGAGCCGAGCAACCACCTCGATCTCGAAAGCCTGATCTGGCTGGAGAACTTCCTCAAGGGCTTCGAGGGCGCGCTGATCATGACCTCGCACGACCGCGAGTTCATGAACCGCATCGTCGGCAAGATCATCGAGATCGACGGCGGCACGCTGACCACCTATTCCGGCAATTACGCCTTCTACGAGGAGCAGCGCGCGCTGACCGAAAAGCAGCAGCAGGCGCAGTTCGAGCGCCAGCAGGCGATGCTGGCCAAGGAGATCAAGTTCATCGAGCGCTTCAAGGCGCGCGCGTCGCACGCCGCGCAGGTGCAGAGCCGGGTGAAGAAGCTGGAGAAGATCGACCGCGTCGAGCCGCCGCGGCGGCGGCAGACCGTGATGTTCGACTTTCCGCCGGCGCCGCGCTCGGGCGACGACGTCGCCATCCTCAAGAACGTGCACAAGGGCTACGGCGCCCTCACGATTTATGACGGCTTCGACTTCACCATCCGCCGCAGGGAGCGCTGGTGCGTGATGGGCGTCAACGGCGCCGGCAAGTCGACGCTGCTCAAGCTGGTCGCTGGCGCGGCCGAGCCGGACGACGGCACGGTCGCGATCGGCGCCAGCGTGAAGATGGGCTACTTCGCGCAGCACGCCATGGACCTGCTCGACGGCGAGCGCACCGTGTTCGAATGGCTGGAGGACGCCTTCCCGCAGGCCGGGCAGGGCTCGCTGCGCACGCTGGCCGGCTGCTTCGGCTTTTCCGGCGACGACCAGGAAAAGAAATGCCGCGTGCTCTCGGGCGGCGAGAAGGCGCGTCTGGTGATGGCGCGGATGCTGTTCGATCCGCCCAACTTCCTGGTGCTCGACGAACCGACCAACCACCTCGACATGGCAACCAAGGAAATGCTGATCCAGGCGCTGGCCGATTACGAGGGCACCATGCTGTTCGTGTCGCACGACCGGCGCTTCCTCGCCGCGCTGTCGAACCGCGTGCTGGAGCTCACCCCTGAGGGCGTCCACACCTATGGCGGCGGCTATACGGAATACGTCGCGCGCACCGGGCAGGAGGCGCCGGGGCTGCGGAGCTGAGGGGGCAGGAGGGTTCGGACGAGGTTCGAACCCGGACGGCTTGCCGAGCCGAAGCAAACGGCAATCACTCCGCCTTCGCCCTGCGGGCTCCGGCGCGACAGCCTTACGCAAACTTCGTTTGCGAAGGCTGGCGGAAGGGGTGAGATTCGAACTCACGGTACCCTTGCGGGTACGCCGGTTTTCAAGACCGGTGCCTTAAACCACTCGGCCACCCTTCCGTCGCACGGCGGCTTTGGCGCCAACGACTGCGCGCGTCCACCCGCTCAATACGGTACCGCTCTCAGTCCAATGGTGGATATGCCGCGGACTTGCAAGCCGGCAAGCCCTTGGCTATTCGGGGCCCCACGGCCGGCGACAAAGTGGCAGTGGAACCAATCGTTTACCACGCCGGGCTGCCGCCGGTTCCCGGAACGGCGGGAAACGGGTACTCTGGCGGCTTCCAAGAGGGGATCGGACGCGGAATGGGATTCGGGGGAGCCATTCGTTGTGGCGCACGGCTTGCCGTGCTGGCGGCCTGCGCTTTCACGCTCGCCAACTGCTCGGCGACCAGCAAGGTCGACCCCAAATACGGCGTCGCCGCGAGCCCGCGCGTGGTCGAGCCCGGCGAGCCGGTGCCCAAGGGTGGCGGCGTCTATCGCGTCGGCAAGCCCTATACCATCGCCGGCCGGGTCTACGTGCCGGAAGAGAACCCGAATTACAGCGCCGTCGGCATCGCCTCCTGGTACGGCGACGATTTCCACGGCCGCTACACCGCCAATGGCGAAATCTTCGACATGAACTCGATCTCGGCGGCGCATCCGACGCTGCCGCTGCCGTCCTACGTGCGGGTGACCAACCTTTCGAACCGCAAGTCGATCGTGGTGCGTGTCAACGACCGCGGCCCCTATGCGCACAACCGGGTGATCGACTTGTCGGTGAAGACCGCGCATCTGCTGGGCTTCCACGGTCACGGCGTCGCCAAGGTAAAGGTCGACTATATCGGCCGCGCGCCGCTCGCCGGTTCCGACGACCGCAAGCTGATCGCCACCTTGCGCGATGGTACGCCGGCGCAGGCGCCGGTCCAGGTCGCCTCGGCCAAGCCGTTCGCGCCCGCCTATTTCGATTCGCGCCCGCTCGCCGAGAGCGGCGGGGCGGTGCCGCAGCCGCCGGACCGCCCGTACCGGCTGGGCGAGGCCGCCCGCGAGGTCGCGGCCGCGCCGAAGCCGGCCCCCACGGTCGAACTGGCCGCCACGAGCCGGCCTGAACCGCGCGCCTTCTACAGTGCCGCGCCGCTGCCCGAGCCTGCGGCGGCGTCGCCGGTTACGGCCTATGCCCCGGTCCGCTATGATGGCGGCACGGCGTTCATGAGCGGCCGCGGTCTTTACTGAGCCGCATTTTTCCGCCACACCGCCGCCATTGTCCGCCGGGCGTCCCCAGCGCGTCCTCGTGCGGCCAGAGCGCAGGATGATGGCCATTCGCCTTGCTTCGATCGCCCGCCTGATCGCCGCCGCGACGGTTGCCGCCGCGCTGTCCGCGGCCGCGCCGGCGCTCGCCCAGCGCAAGGATGCGCCGAAGAAGGACGAGCCGCAGATCAACGCGCCGCACGCCATCCTGATCGACGCCGAATACGGTGGCGTGCTGTTCGAACGCGACGCCGACAAGCTGATCTTCCCGGCGAGCCTCGCCAAGCTGATGACGGCCGAATACGTCTTCAACGAGATCAAGCAGGGCCGCATCAAGCTCACCGACGAATATCTCGTCAGCGAGAACGCCTGGCGCAGGGGCGGCGCCCCCTCGCACGGTTCGACCATGTTCGCGGCCCTGCACAGCCGCGTTCCGGTTCAGGACCTCTTGCGCGGCATGATCATCCAGTCGGGCAACGACGCCTGTATCGTGCTGGCGGAGGCGATCGCCGGCAACGAGGCGGAATTCGCCGCCAGGATGACGCAGCGCGCGCGCCAGCTCGGCCTCACCAAGTCGGTGTTCGCCAATTCGAACGGGCTGCCCGATCCCGGCACGCAGGTGACCACGCGCGAGCTCGGCATCCTCGCGCGCCACATCATCCGCAGCTATCCGGAGTTCTATCCGATCTACGGCGAGAACGAGTTCACTTGGAACAAGATCCGCCAGCAGAACCGCAATCCGCTGCTCGCCATGGGCATCGGCGCCGACGGCATGAAGACCGGCTTCACCAAGGAGGCCGGCTACGGCCTGGTCGGTTCGGCGGTGCAGGGCGGGCTGCGGCTGATCGTGGTGGTGAACGGGCTCAAGACCGCCAAGGAGCGCGCCGACGACGCCAAGAAGCTGCTCGAATGGGGCTTTCGCAGCTTCGAGCAGCGCGTGCTGTTCGCCGAGAACCAGGTGGTCGGCTCGGCCCGGGTCTATGGCGGCGCCAGCGGCAGCGTGCCGCTGACGGCCGGCGCGCCGGTGCGCGTGATGGTGCCGAAATCGGGCGCCGACAAGCTGATCGCGCGCATCGTCTATACCGGGCCGGTGGCCGCGCCGGTGCAGTCGGGCCAGGCGATCGGCAATCTGAAAGTGTGGCGCAACGACAACCTGGTCCTGACCATGCCGCTCAAGGCCACCGAAAGCGTGGAGAAGGGTTCGCTGCCGCGGCGGGCCTTCGATGCTGTGACCGAAATGGTCATCGCGCTGTTCCGGGCCGGCGCCGAGCGGCTATGATTAAAGCGTCATTCCACCCGGAGTGACCGGGGAATTCATGCGCGGACATTTCATCACCTTCGAAGGCGGCGAGGGCTCCGGCAAGTCGACCCATGCGGCGCAGCTGGCGCAGCGGCTGACCTCGCTCGGCATCGACGTGGTGCTGACGCGCGAGCCCGGCGGCTCGGCCGGCGCGGAGATCATCCGCCACATCCTGTTGTCCGGCATCGCCAAGCCGCTGGGGCCGGAAGCGGAGACGATCCTGTTCGCCGCCGCGCGCGACGATCACGTGCGTAACACCATCGAGCCGGCGCTCGCCGCCGGAAAGTGGGTGATCTGCGATCGCTTCATCGATTCGACGCGGGTCTACCAGGGCGCGCTCGGCAGCGTGGATGCCAAGCTGATCCGCGGCCTCGAGCGCGTCACCGTCGGCCCCGTGCAGCCGGAGATAACCTTCATCCTGGACGTGCCGGCGGCGATCGGGCTTGCGCGGGCCAAGCACCGGCGCGGCAAGGACGCCGCCGACCGCTTCGAGGCCGAGTCGGTCGACTTCCACGAGAAGCTGCGCGAGGCCTATCGCGGGCTCGCCGATGCCGAGCCCGACCGCATCGTGCTGATCGACGGCCGCGCGCCGCGCGAAGTGGTGGCGGGGCGCATCTGGGACGCGATCGAGACGCGCTTTGCCGCCGACCTGCCGCACGTAAGCGAGCAGGCGGGCGAGCGGGCCGCGCCATGAGCGACGACAGCGACGACGACCGGACCGCGAAACTGCCGCGTGAAACGGACGTGCTGTTCGGCCATGCGGAGGCCGAGCGCGCGCTGCTCGACGCCTACAAGAGCGGGCGCATGCCGCATGCCTGGCTGATCGGCGGCCCGCCCGGAATCGGGAAGGCGACGCTCGCCTACCGGCTCGCGCGGTTCGTCCTCGCCCATCCCGACCCCGCCGCGCCCGAAGTGCAGAATGCGACCTCGCTTGCGGTCGAGCCCGATGACCCGGTCGCCCGCCGCATCGCGGTGCAGGCGCAGGGCGATCTCCTGGTGCTCGAGCGCGTCATCAACGAGCAGACCGGCAAGCTCTACACGGTGATCCGCGTCGACGACGTACGCCGCACGGTGTCCTTCTTCGGCTCGACGTCAGGCGAGGGCGGCTGGCGCGTCGCCATCGTGGACGCGGTGGACGATCTGCAGCGCGAGGGCGCCAACGCCTTGCTCAAGATCCTGGAGGAGCCGCCGGCGCGCACGCTGCTCCTGCTGGTGAGCCATTCGCCCGGCCGCGAACTGCCGACCATCCGCTCGCGCTGCCGCCGCCTGCTGCTGCGGCCGCTCGCCGAGGACGACGTCGTGCGCGCGCTGGCCGCCGCCACCGGCCGCGACCCCGGAGAAGCCGAGCTGCGCGCGGCCGCCGCCGCGGCCGACGGCAGCGTCGCGCGCGCGCTGGCGCTGCTCGACGGCGCCGCGCTCGGCCTGCGCCAGAAGGTGCTCGATCTGATCGGCCAATTGCCGGAGCCCGACCCGCGCGCGCTGCACGCGCTGGGCGACGCGCTCGGCGGCACCGATCCGGCCACGCTCGCCGCCTTCATGGACCTGGTGAACGACTGGCTGGCCGGCCGCCTGCGCGCGGGCGCCAGCCGGCAAAGCCTCATGCGCGCAGCGGAAGCCTTCGAGACGGTGAACCGCGCGGCGCGCGAGGTGGAAGCCTTCAACCTCGAGCGCAAGCCCTTCGTCTTCGCCGTGTTCGGCGCGCTGGCGGAAGCCGCCCGTCGCTAGAATTCAAGCACGGACCAGGTCCGCCGTCGCCTGGGTCGCGTCCTTCGCCTTGCGCTTTGACGCCGATCAAGGCTGGGCGCGTGGTAAGCAATACCGTCAACCGGGAATCGAGGGAGACAGCCCAGAATGGCGTCGATTTCCGGCAAGACCGATCCGGTGGTGCGGCCCATCACCGCGGCCGACGTCATTGACGCGCTCGGCAAGGGCCTGCGCGACTTCCAGGCACTGCCGCTCTACGGGCTCGCGCTCGGCGCCTTCTATGCGGGCGGCGGCATCCTCATCGTGCTGTCCGCCACCTATTTCGGCATGAGCTATCTGTCTTATCCGCTCGCCGCGGGCTTCGCGCTGATCGGCCCCTTCGCCGCCGTGTTCCTCTACGAGCTCAGCCGAAGGCGCGAGACGGGCGAGCCGATCGCGCTGGGCGCGATCTGGAAAACCATCCGCGGCCGCAGCGAGATCGGCTGGATGGCCTTCGTCACCGTCTTCATCTTCGTCATGTGGATGTACCAGGTGCGCCTGCTGATGGCGCTGTTCCTCGGCCTCAACGTCTCGTTCGCCAGCCTGCGCGAGTTCATCAACGCCGTGCTCACCACCAACGAAGGCCTCGTCTTCCTGGCGGTCGGCAACCTGGACGGCGCGGTGCTCTCGCTGATCCTGTTCTCGCTCACGGTCGTGTCGTTCCCGCTGCTGCTCGACCGCGACGTCGATTTCATCACCGCCATGATCACCAGCGTGCGCGCGGTGGTGACGAGCCCGGTGCCGATGATCGGCTGGGCGGCGGTGATCGTCGCCGTGCTGATGATCTCCGCGATGCCGCTGTTTCTCGGGCTCGTCGTGACGCTCCCGGTGCTCGGCCACACCACCTGGCATCTCTACCGTCGCATCGTCGCGCCGGTGGGCGAGCCGGCGCGGCCGAAGGGAGCCCGGCATGCCGGAAGCGCCTGAGCTGCACGCCGGCGTGGACGCGCTGGTCCCCGCCGAGATCGCCCGCAAGGCCGAAACGGTCGGCGCCGAGAAAGTGCGGATGGACTTCTGGCGCCTGATGGTGCTCGCTATCCTGGCCGGCGCCTTCATCGGCCTGGGCGCAATGTTCGCCACGACGGTGATGAGCGGCGCCGGCGACACGGTGCCCTACGGCGTGTCGCGCCTGCTCGGCGGGCTGGTGTTCTGCCTCGGCCTCGTGCTGGTCGTGCTCGGCGGCGCCGAATTGTTCACCGGCAACATGCTGATGACTATGGCGCTCGCCTCCGGCAAGGTGCGCATGGCCGAAATGCTGCGCGCCTGGGCCATCATCTACGTCGGCAACTTCATCGGCGCGGTCGGGCTTGCCGGACTGGTCTTCCTGTCCGGCCAGTACGAATTCGGTGGCGGCAGCGTGGCCAGGGCCGCGCTCGACATCGCGACGGCCAAGGTGGCGCTGTCATTCATGCAGGCGCTGCTGCTCGGCGTACTCTGCAATCTTCTGGTCTGCCTGGCGGTGTGGCTGGCGCTCGGCGCGCGCAGCGCGGCGGACAAGGTGCTCGCCGTGCTGTTTCCGGTGTCCGCTTTCGTCGCCGCCGGCTTCGAGCACTCGGTGGCGAACATGTATTTCGTGCCGCTCGGCCTGTTCATCGCGGCCGCGCAATCGCTCGACCTGCCGGGGCTGACCTGGGGCGCGTTCGCGCTGAGCCTGATCCCGGTGACGATCGGCAACATCATCGGCGGCGCCGTGCTGGTCGGCGTCGTCTACTGGTTCGTCTATCTGCGCGGGCGCGAGGCGTGACGCCCCACGCCGCGCATCTGCCCGCTAGAGTTTCGCCTGCGCGAAGGCCTGCACCCACATCGCGCAGATGCCGGAGCGGACGATCTCGCTGTGCCCGAACTCGATCACCGGCACCGGCAGATTCTGCGCCTCGATCATGTCGATCACCGTCGCCAGCCCGCTTTCGGCCGCGAGGTCGCACTGGCTGACGTCGCCGTTGATCACCACGGTGCAGTCGTCGCCGATGCGGGTGAGGAAGGTCTTGATCTCGCCGGGCGTTGCGTTCTGCGCCTCGTCGAGCAGCACGAAGGCGTTGCGCCACGAGCGCCCGCGCATCACCTCGAAGGGGACGAGCTCGATGCCGCCGTGCTTGAGCGCGATGTCGTAGGCTGCCTTGCCGATGCGGTCCTTGATGGCGTCGGCGACCGGCACCGCCCAGGGCGCGAACTTGTCTTCGAGAGAGCCGGGAAAATAGCCGAGCGAACGGCCGCAAGGCACGTTCGGGCGGGTGAGGATGATCTTGTCGATCTGCCGGTTGCGGTAGAGATCGGCGGCGTGGGTGGCCGCGATCCAGGTCTTGCCGGTGCCGGCGGGCCCGAGAACGATGACCTGGGGATGCTTGCGAAGAGCCTCGAGATATTCGGCCTGGGTCGGGTTGAGCGCCTTGATGGGCGGAAGCGCGCGTTCGCTTTCGAACTTGCCGTTGAGGAACTCTATGATCTCGGCAGATCCATTCAGGCGCTCCTGACGGCGTCTCTTCTTCGCGAGGTTCTTGGCCAAGGCCGTATTCCTTCTGGTGGGCTCAAGGATAGGTGCGTACGCCAACGCGCCGCGCGCGAGCGCGGAACAAACAGCCACAGTCGTTCAGGGTGTTGCGGCGGCGTCAGGCGAGAAGGCGTCCGGGGTGGTGTGGGTCCCGACCGATCTGGCCGCTTCTCGATCCGTAACTGACGAACCGCCATGGACCCGAGGCTAAGCGATTCGCGTGACGCATTTCTAAAAAAGAGTGCGGTGCACTATTACTCCCACATGATTGGTCGTCGCCGCGTGCGCCGGCTTCGCGGGGAACCGGGCCGCGTCTGCTCGGCGGCGCGATATCTGCAATTTTTTCGCGGCCGTTTACAGCCGCTTAACCATGGCGCCGCCAATGTTCGCACCCGATCCAGTGCGAGTGGCGTTGAGTGGCGTTTGGTATGGCGGCGGCGACGGCGGCGACATTCGGTGGCGCTTCTGTTTTTGACAGTCGCCTCGACCCGCAGCGCATGGCGCGCGCGACCTTGCGCGCCGCCGGCATGGGTCTCGGCACGGCCGGTTTCATCGCCGGATCGGCCACCGTGGCGGCGCTCGCGGCCGCCTGGCTGTTTTCAAACGCGATGTCGGCAACCCCGCGCGGCAAGCCCTCGATAGGGCCGGGCGTCTTCGCCATGGACAAGCGCTTTGGCGCGCATCCGCGCACACCCGCGCTGCCGCAGCCCATGCTGGCGCTGGCCGCGCCCGGAACCGATATCGGCGCGCTGGTCGAAGCGGTGCCGGTAGCCACGCCAGCCCCGGTGGCGGCGCCTGTGCCCGTGATCATGCCGGGTGTGCCTTTGCCGCGCGTCTCGCCGCTGCGCGTGGCGCCTCAGAAGCTCGCGCAGCCGGCAGGCGACGCCGTGCCGGTGCCGCGCAGTCATCCGGCAAGACAGGACGTGGCGGAAGCCCCGCCGCCCAAACCCGATCCGGCGTCTCAGCTTGCCGAGGTTGCGCGGCCCGCCGCGGAGCCCCCGGCGGCGGCGCCAGCGCCGGCCGCGCGGGTGACGCTGCCCGTGCAGCCTCCGCCCAGATTGAAGCTCGTGCCGCCGCAGACGCCGCACGGCAAGGCCATGGCGCTCGCCGGTCTGGACGGCCGCACCGCCGTCTACGACATCTCGGCGCGTAGCGTGTACATGCCGAACGGCGAGACCCTCGAGGCGCATTCCGGTCTCGGCGAGAAGATGGACGACCCGCGCTACATCCACATCCGCATGCGCGGGCCGACGCCGCCCAACGTCTACAATCTCACGATGCGCGAGAAGCTGTTCCACGGCGTGCGCGCCATCCGCCTCAACCCGGTGAACAGCGGCAAAATGTTCGGCCGCGACGGCATGCTCGCGCACTCCTACCTGCTGGGGCCGAACGGCCAGTCGAACGGCTGCGTGTCGTTCAAGGACTACCAGAAGTTCCTCGACGCGTTCCTCGACGGCCAGGTGGACCGCATGATCGTGGTCGCGCAGCTCGACGGCAAACCGCCGGCGCTGGTTGCCGAGCGGCCGCGCACCGGAACCGGTAGCGGCCGGAGCCGCTTCGCCGCGGCGTACGTGCTCGATCCGGCCAAAGGGCAGGCGTGGTAGCGCGTCCGGCGCCGGCCGCTTGCTCCCATAATGGGAGCATGATACAGTGCCGCGATGAGGGTCATCGCCCGCCGCACGTTGCGCGAGTTCGTCGATAGCCTCAGGGGCAAAAAGGACCAGCCCGCAGTCAAGGCGGCGCTCGACGCCTGGTTCGACGAAGCGAGTAGGGCGGCGTGGAAAAATACGGCCGATGTAAAGCGGCGCTATGCGACGGCAAGCGTGGTCAGCGCCGATCGCATCGTCTTCAACATCAAGGGCAACGACTATCGCCTCGTGGTGTCGGTCGATTTCGAGAAGGCTATCGTCTGGATTAAATGGGTCGGTAGCCACAGGGACTACGACAAGATTGACGCATTGAAGGTGCGCTATGGCGACTGAGCTGAAGCCGATCCGAACGAGGACGGATTACAAGGCCGCACTGGCCGAGGTCGAGCGCCTATGGGGCGCCAAAAGCGGCACGGCGAAAGGCGACCGGCTCGACGTGCTGGTCACGTTGATCGAAACCTACGAAGCGCGCCATTTTCCGATGGACCCGCCCGACCCGATTGAGGCGATCCTGTTCCGAATGGAGCAACAGGGTTTGACGCGCAAGGATCTTGAGCCGCTGATCGGCTCGCGTGCCCGCGTCGCTGAGGTCCTGAACCGCAAGCGCAGCCTGTCGATCGACATGATCCGGCGTCTGCACGAGCAACTCGGCATTTCGGCCGAAGTGCTGATCCGGCCCACGCGGGCGGAAGAGGCGGCGTGAGCTTGCCCCGCACCCCCCGCGTTGCTACCTAACCCCCGACTCCTCATGGCCGGGCCAGAAGGCGCGGAGCACCGTCTTCGCGTCGCTATCCCGGCCATCCATGTCTTTGATCGAAAAGCAGAATGTCGGCCAAAACGCCCTATTACATCACGACCGCGATTTCCTACCCGAACGGCGCGCCGCATATCGGCCACGCCTACGAGGCGGTCGCCACCGATGCCATCGCGCGCTTCAAGCGGCTGGACGGCTGTGACGTCTTCTTCCTGACCGGCACCGACGAGCACGGGCAGAAGATGGTGCAGACCGCCGCGCGCGAAGGCATCAGCGCGCGCGAGCTGCGCGACCGCAACGTGCCGCTGTTCGAGAAGATGGTCGCGCGCCTGAACTGCTCGAACGACGACTTCATCCACACGACCGAGGAGCGCCATCATCGCTCGTCCCAGGCGATCTGGGACGCGATGGAGAAGAACGGCGACATCTATCTGTCGAAATATGCCGGCTGGTACTCGGTGCGTGACGAGGCTTATTACGCCGAGGACGAGACGCACCTCAACGAGCACGGCAAGCGCATCGCCACCAAGACCGGCACGCCGGTCGACTGGGTGGAGGAGGAGAGCTACTTCTTCAGGCTGTCCGCCTATCAGCAGAAGCTGCTCGACCTTTACGAGGCGGTGCCGGACTTCGTGCTGCCGCGCGAGCGGCTGAACGAGGTGGCGAGCTTCGTGAAAGGCGGCCTGCAGGACCTCTCGGTGTCGCGCACCACCTTCGACTGGGGCGTGAAAGTGCCCGGCAATCCCAAGCACGTGATGTATGTGTGGGTGGACGCCCTCACCAACTACATCACCGCCGCCGGCTATCCGGACACCGACAGCGAGAAATTCACGCGCTTCTGGCCGGCCGACCTGCACGTCATTGGCAAGGACATCGTGCGCTTCCACGCGGTCTACTGGCCGGCCTTCCTGATGTCGGCCGGCGTCGCGGTGCCCAAGCGCATCTTCTCGCACGGCTTCCTGTTCAACCGCGGGGAGAAGATGTCGAAGTCGACCGGCAACGTGATCGATCCCTTCACGATGACCGACGAATACGGCGTCGACCAGTTCCGCTATTTCTTCCTGCGCGAGGTACCGTTCGGCCAGGACGGCAACTACAGCCACGAGGCGATCGTCAACCGCATCAACGCGGATCTGGCCAACGACCTCGGCAACCTGGCGCAGCGCTCGCTGTCGATGATCGGCAAGGCCTTCGGCGGCGTGCTGCCGGCGCCGCACGGCTTCACCGAGGCCGACAAGACCATTCTGGCGGCGGCCGATGCCATGATCGGCCATGCGCGCGAGCACATGAAGGCGCTGCAGCTGCACCAGGTGCTCCACACCGTCTGGTCCGTGGTCGCCGACGCGAACCGCTATTTCGCCGCCGAGCAGCCCTGGGCGCACGCCAAGACCGATCCCAGGCGGCAGGGGACCATCCTCTACGTCACCGCCGAGGTGCTCCGTCAGGTATCGATCCTGGCCCAGCCGTTCATGCCGTCCTCGGCGGCGAGGATGCTCGATCAACTGGCGATCAAGCCCGAGCAACGGGGCTTCTCCGAGCTTAAACCCGGCCTGCGCATCGAGCCGGGCATCACGCTGCCTGCGCCGGCGCCGGTGTTCCCGCGCTACGTCGAGCCGGACGCCGAGGCGGACAAAAAGCCGAAGAAAGACAAGAAGGTAGACAAGGCCTGATCATGCTGGTGGACAGCCACTGCCATCTCGACTTCCCGGATTTCGCGGCCGAGCTGGACGCGGTGGTGGCGCGCGCCCGCGCCGCCGGGGTCGGACGGATGGTCAGCATCTCGACCCGCGTGAAAAAACACGCACAAATCCTTGCGATCGCTGAGAAATATGCCGATGTCTTCTGCTCGGTCGGCACCCATCCGCACCACGCGGCCGAGGAGCCCGAAATCGACGCCGCAACGCTGGTCGCCGTGGCACAGCATCCCAAGGTCGTGGCCATCGGCGAGGCGGGGCTCGACTATCACTACGACAAGAGCCCGCGCGACGCGCAGGCGAAGAGTTTCCGGCAACACATTGAAGCCGCACGGCAAACCGGCCTGCCGCTGGTGATCCATGCGCGCGAAGCCGACGCCGACATGGCGGCGATTCTGCGCGAGGAAGCGAAGCACGGGCCCTTTAAGGCGGTTCTGCACTGCTACACCGGCGGGCGCGAGCTCGCCTTCACGGCGGTCGAGCTCGGCCACTACATCGGCTTCACCGGCATCCTGACCTTCAAGAATTCCGGCGATTTGCGCGACATCGCCAGGGCGCTGCCGGCCGACCGCATCCTGGTCGAGACCGATGCGCCGTACCTTGCGCCGGTGCCGTACCGCGGCAAGCGCTGCGAGCCGGCCTATGTCGCAGAAACCGCCAGGATGCTGGCCGAAACGCGCGGCGTTTCGCGGGAAACGATCGCGCGCGAGACCACCGAGAACTTCTTCCGGCTGTTTTCCAAGGTGCCGCGCCACGAGCATGATCCCGAAAAGTGGGAACCGGTTTTCGGACAAGATCATGCTCCAACAAACAAGCCGGACGCGGCATAGGGAACCGGATGAGCCTGACCTTCACCATCCTCGGCTGCGGCTCGTCCATGGGCGTGCCGCGCGTCGCCCTCGGCTGGGGCTCCTGCGACCCGAACAACCCGAAGAACCGCCGCCGGCGCTGCGCGCTGCTGGTCACCCGCACCAACGAACACGGCCACCGCACGCGCGTGCTGGTCGACTGCACGCCGGACTGCCGCATGCAGCTACTCGACGCCGAGGTGGACTGGATCGACGGCGTGCTGATCACCCACGAGCATGCCGACCACACCCACGGCATCGACGACCTGCGCCCGCTGTTCGTACACAAGCGCCGCAAGGTGGATGTCTATCTCGACGAGCCGACCTCGCGCGCCATGCACGCCCGCTTCGGCTACTGCTTCATGACGCCGCCCGGCAGCGAATATCCGCCGATCGCCAAGGAGCACCGGCTGATCCCGGGCCATGCCGTGACCGTATCGGGGCAGGGAGGCGATATCGTCGCCGTGCCGGTTTTGCAGGACCACGGCGACATTCCCTCGCTCGGCTTCCGCATTGGCAACGTGGCCTATTCGGCCGACATCAAGAACCTGCCCGAGGAAAGCCTGCCGCTGATGCAGAACCTGGACGTCTGGGTCGTGGACGCGCTGCGCCGGGCGCCGCATCCGAGCCATCTCAACCTCGACGAGGCGCTGTATTGGATCGACCGGGTCAATCCGAGGCGCGCCATTCTGACCAACCTGCACACCGACATGGACTACGCGACGCTGCGCGCCGAACTGCCGCCGCATGTCGAACCGGCTTTCGACGGGATGAGCTTCAAAAGTTAAAGTGATTAGGTCGCATTGCTGGTCAAGATTTTGAAAAGTCTAAATAAAAATTCGTCGCGTTAGCTCGCAGACTCGTATTCAAATATTCCATAATATGTCTTATGCGAATCGAGGATGAGGCTGTGACACCGTCCAAAGACATCAGCCGGCTCATCGAGATCATGGCAGCTCTGCGCACGCCCGGCACCGGCTGCCCCTGGGACCTCGAGCAGAGCTTCGAGACGATTGTGCCCTACACGATCGAGGAAGCCTATGAGGTTGCCGACGCCATCGCCCGCGGCGACCTCGACCATCTCAAGGACGAACTCGGCGATCTTTTGCTCCAGGTCGTCTTCCACGCCCGCATGGCCGAGGAGCTAGGCCTGTTCGATTTCGGCGGTGTGGTCGAGGCCGTCACCACCAAGCTGATCCGCCGGCACCCGCATGTCTTCGCCGACGCCGAGGGCCGCACGGCTGAGGCCGTCAAAGGACTGTGGGAACGCATCAAGGCCGAGGAACGCGCCGCGCGCGGCCAGGGGCCGGAAGCGGGCGCGCTGGCCGGGGTGCCGGTCGCCCTGCCCGCATTGACCCGCGCCCTCAAGCTCCAGAACAAGGCCGGCGACGTCGGCTTCGACTGGAACGATGTCCGCGCGGTGCTCGCCAAGATCCGCGAGGAAGCCGACGAGATCGAGGCCGCCCTCGACGCGCAGGACGAGGCGCACGCGGCAACGGAGATCGGCGATCTGCTGTTCGCGGCGGTCAACCTCGCCCGCCATCTCGATGCCGATCCGGAAGGCCTGCTGCGCGACGCCAACCGCAAGTTCGAGCGCCGCTTCGGCTCGATCGAGCGGGCGCTGGCCGCGCGCGGCAAGCGGCCCGAACAGGCCAGCCTCGAAGAGATGGACGCGCTGTGGGACGCGGCGAAGGCAGAGGAAAAGGCCGGGCGCTCGTCGTCATCCTGAGGAGCGCGTAACGGCACTTACCGTCACTCTGAGGAGCGAGGCATCGCCATTGTCATGGCCGGGCATAGCCCGTCGAAGACGGCCGTGAACGCCCTTATGTCCCGG
The DNA here is from genome assembly GCA_046292265.1 of Pseudolabrys sp. Taxonomy (GTDB): domain Bacteria; phylum Pseudomonadota; class Alphaproteobacteria; order Rhizobiales; family Xanthobacteraceae; genus Pseudolabrys. Next base: position 119,725 of record JBKBRE010000003.1, read on the forward strand.
CCATCCCGCTTGGTCGGGCACTTCGCCCTCCTAAGCGAGGTCGCCGGGACAAGCCCGGCGACCACAGATTACAGCGTCGCGTATTTCCGCCGCACCATGTCGGCATTCTTCGGGTCGGCGCGCACGGTGACGGTCAGCCGGCCGTCCTCGCCAAGGTTCTTCGACAGCACCTCGGAATGGCGGTAGAGCCAGGAGAGGCCCGCCCCGTCGGACGGATCGAGCGACAGCGCCAGCGTCTGCCGGCCCTCGCCGAGCCGCGCCTCGATCGCCGCAACGAGCCGGTCGAGCCCCTCGCCGCTGAGCGCGGACACCGCCACCGGGCGGCGCGCTTCCGCCTGCCGCTCCGCGAGGTTTGACAGGCGCGCGCGTCCTTCCGCGTCCAGGCGATCGACCTTGTTCCAGACCTCGATCAGGCGCTTGTCGGCCGGTTCGATGCCGAGCTCGCCCAGCACCTTCTCGACGTCGTGCGACTGCGCCGCCGCGTCCGCGTGCGACATGTCGCGCACGTGCAGGATGATGTCGGCCTCGATCACCTCCTCCAGCGTGGCGCGGAACGCCGCCACCAGCATGGTCGGCAGATCGGAGATGAAGCCCACCGTGTCCGACAGGATCACGCGGTTGCCGTGCGGCAGGTCGACCGCGCGCAGCGTCGGGTCGAGCGTGGCGAACAGCATGTCGGCCGACAGCACCGTCGCCTGCGTCAGGCGGTTGAACAGCGTCGACTTGCCGGCATTGGTGTAGCCGACCAGCGCGACGATCGGATACGGCACGCGTTTGCGGCTCTCGCGGTGCAGTGTGCGCGTGCGCTTGACCTTCTCGAGATCGTCCTCGATGCGCGCGATGCGCTCGCTGATGACGCGGCGGTCCGCCTCGATCTGGGTCTCGCCCGGGCCGCCGAGGAAGCCGAAGCCGCCGCGCTGGCGTTCGAGATGGGTCCAGGCGCGCACCAGGCGCGTCTTCTGATAGTTCAGATGTGCCAGTTCGACCTGCAGGGCACCCTCTTTCGTGCGCGCCCGCCGCCCGAATATCTCGAGGATCAGGCCGGTGCGGTCGATGACCTTGGTGTTCCAGGCCTTCTCCAGGTTGCGCTGTTGCACCGGCGAGATCGGGCAGTCCATGATCACGACGGAAGCCTGCAAGCTCTTGGCGAGGCCGGCGATCTCGTCGACCTTGCCCTTGCCGATATAAGTCGCCGGCCGGATCTCGTTGAGCGTGACCAGCCCGCCCTGCACCACGTTGAGGTCAATGGCGCGTGCAAGCCCCATCGCTTCCTCCAGGCGCGCCTCCGGCGTGCGCTGGTCGGCAAGCGCGCGCGCGCCGTCGCTCCGCGCGGCGGCGTGCTTGAGCCATGGCTCGATGACGATGGCGCGCCCCGTCTCCGCGCCCGGCATTGCCGGGCTTAACGCGTCGGAGCGCTGATCACGCTGTCTTGGTTCCAATCAGGCCTTGTCCCCGGCCGGCGATTCCTCGCCGCCTTCGAACAGAGATATGGGGTGCCCGGGCATGATGGTCGAGATCGCGTGTTTGTAGACCAGTTGCGAATGCCCATCGCGCCGCAGCAGCACGCAGAAATTGTCGAACCAGGTGACAACGCCTTGCAGCTTGACGCCGTTCACCAGAAAAATCGTGAGCGGGATTTTTGCCTTGCGGACGTGATTGAGGAAGGTGTCTTGCAGATTCTGCGCTCGTTCGGCAGCCATGGCCGTGTTCCATTTTTTGCTCGCGTCTTCGCGCGCGAGACGATGTTGCCTGTCCCCTTGCGCATGCGAGTTCCGCAAGACATGCGCCGCCGTGCCCCACGCAGGGCGGATAAGGAGCCGGGAGGACGCTATTAGATGGCAGCCGTTGGCCGGGTGCAAGTGCGGCGCAACGCGCACCGACGTAAGCCCCCTGAACAACAAGTAAAATCAGCCACTTACCGAGGGCGGGACGCCCGGGTCAGCGGATTTCGGCGTAGCGATGATAGTCGCGCCGCAGCGCCGTTGCGATCAGGCCGGGGGCGCCATTGCCGACCGGCCGCCCGTCGATCGACACTACCGGCATGACGATCTGGCTCGCCGAGGTGACGAAGGCCTCGCGCGCGGCATAGGCCTCCTCGATCGTGAAGGGACGCTCCTCGAAGGCCAGTCCCTCCGCCTTGATCAGGTCGATGACGACCGAGCGGGTGATGCCGGGCAGGATGTCGCTGCCGAGCGAGCGCGTGATCAGCGTTCCATCGCGGTTCACGATCCAGGCGTTGGACGAGGCGCCCTCGGTGACGCGACCCTGCGCGTCCACCAGCCAGGCCTCGCGCGCGCCCTGTTCGCGCGCCGTCTGCTTGGCGAGCACGTTCGGCAGGAGCGCGACCGATTTGATGTCCACGCGCTGCCAGCGGATATCCGGCACCGTCACGACCGCCACGCCATCCGACGCCAGTTTCTCCATACGGTCGGAATCGCTGTTGCGGGCGGTCACCACCAGCGAGGGCGGCGTGCCGTCCGGCGGAAAGGGAAAATCGCGCGGGGCCGTGCCGCGCGTGACCTGCACATAGACGATGCCTTCGCGCACGCGGTTGCGTCGCACCGTCTCGCGCAGCACGACCGCCAGCGCGGCCGGCGACATCGGGCGCGCGATGCGCAATTCCTTCAGCGAGCGGTCGAGGCGCGCCATGTGGCGGGTTTCGTCAACCAGGCGCCCGCCCTTCACCTCGCAGACCTCGTAGACGCCGTCGGCGAACTGGAAACCGCGATCTTCGACCGCGATCTTGGCCTCGGCCTGCGGCAGATAGCGGCCGTTGACGTAAGCGATGCGTGACATGGGGAATTTACTTCCATGAAGCAGCGAATTGACGCGCGGCCCACCCGGCCGGCAATGACCTGCGTAAACTAGCCGATTCCGAGCGCCTTGAGCTTGCGATGAAGCGCGGAGCGCTCCATGCCGACGAATTCGGCGGTGCGCGAGATGTTGCCGCCGAAGCGGCTAATCTGCGCCACGAGATATTCGCGCTCGAACACCTCGCGGGCATCGCGCAGCGGCAGCCCCATCAGATGCTCGCCGCCGTTGCCGTTCGGCATGGTTGGCACCATGGAGCCGACGTCCGGCGGCAGCATGCTGGCGTCGAGCACGGCTTCCGGGTCGCCGCCCGCCAGAATCATCAACCGTTCGATGTTGTTGCGCAGCTGGCGCACATTGCCCGGCCAGTTGTGCGATTGCAGCACGGCCATCGCGTCGTCGCCGATGCGGCGCTTGGGCAGGCCGGTGGCCTGCGAGATCTGGTCCATAAAGTACTCGACCAGGTCGGGGATGTCCTCGCGCCGCTCGGCGAGCGCCGGTACGCGGACCGGCACCACCGAGAGCCGGTGATAGAGATCTTCGCGGAATTTCCCCTCGGCGATCAGCGTCTCGAGGTTGCGCGCGGTGGACGAGATGATGCGCACGTCCACCGCGATCTTGGCGCTGCCGCCGACCCGCTGGAACGTCTGATCGACCAGAACGCGCAGGATCTTGTTCTGCGTCTCGCGCGGCAGGTCGGCGACGTCGTCGATGAACAAGGTGCCGCCGTGCGCCTCTTCCAGGGCGCCGGCCTTGCGCCCCTCCCCACCGTTCGTCGTGTCGACCCCGAACAGCTCGGTCTCCATCCGCTCGGGCGTGATGGCGGCCGCGTTGATCACGACGAAGGGCCCGCTGGCGCGGGCGGAGCGCTGGTGGATCGTGCGCGCGGTCAGCTCCTTGCCGGCGCCGGACGGTCCGACGATGAGCACGCGGCTGTTGGTCGGCGCCACGCGCTCGATCGACTGGTGCAGCTGGGAAATGACGGCGGAGCGGCCGACCAGCGAGGTCGGCAGCGGCGCCATCTGCTTGAGCTGCTTGACCTCACGCTTGAGGCGCGAGGTTTCCAGCGCCCGGTCGGCCACCAGCATCAGCCGGTCGGCCTTGAACGGCTTTTCGATGAAGTCGTAGGCGCCCTGCTTGATGGCGGCCACCGCCGTTTCGATGTTGCCGTGGCCGGAGATCATCACCACGGGCAGTTCGGGGTGCTCCTGCTTGACCGCGCCGAGCAGCTGCAGGCCGTCGAGCTTCGAGCCTTGCAGCCAGATGTCGAGGAACACCAGGTTCGGCCGGCGCGAGACGATGGCGGCGAGCGCCTCGTCGCTGTTGCGCGCGGTCCGCGTGGCGTAGCCCTCGTCTTCCAGGATGCCGGCCACGAGATCGCGGATATCGGCTTCGTCGTCGACGATCAGTATCTCAGCAGCCATCTCGCTCACTCACTTGCAATCTTCTGACGTCCGTTTTCATGGCCTTCGGCCGTGCCGGTAGCGGCGAAACGCAAGCGCACCCAGGCGCCGCGCTGACCGGGAATCTTGTCGGCGGCGTCGCGCAGTTCGATGCTGCCGCCGTGCTCCTCGACGATGCGCCCAACAATGGCGAGGCCAAGCCCCGTGCCCTTCTCGCGCGTGGTTACATAAGGCTCCAGCAGCCGGCTGCGGTTCTCCTTGGGGAGGCCGATGCCGTTGTCCACCACGTCGATGACCAGGTCCTCGCCATCGCGGCCGGCGAAGACCCGGATAGAGCCTTTGCCGAGTTCGGCCGGCGGCACGGCCGCGATCGCCTCGGTCGCGTTCTTGATGATGTTGGTCAGCGCCTGCGAGATCAGCCGACGGTCGAAACGCGCGGGCATGCGCTCTTCGGCAATGGTTGCCTCGATGTCGATGTCGGCATGGCCGACCCGCATGAGGAACACGGCCTCGCGCACGGTGTCGGCGAGGTCCTCGGCGGCGATCACCGGCTTGGGCATGCGGGCGAAACGAGAGAACTCGTCCACCATACGCCTTATGTCGTCCACCTGGCGCACGATGGTGTCGGTGCACTGGTCGAAGACCGCGCGGTCCTCGGTGATGTGCTTGCCGTATTTGCGGCGGATGCGCTCGGCCGAGAGCTGGATCGGCGTGAGCGGGTTCTTGATCTCGTGCGCGATGCGGCGGGCGACGTCGGCCCAGGCGGAGGTACGCTGCGCGGTGACGAGTTCCGTGATGTCGTCGAGCGTCACCACGTAGCCGTGGTCGGATTCGGCGGACTGCTCGCTGGTAACGCGCACCGACAGATTGCGCTCGCGGGCGTTGCGGGTGATGGTGATCTGGTCCTGCGTGCGCGCGCCGGTCTGCGCCGACGCCATGATCTCCGCCAGTTCGGGGAGAACTTCGACCAGCGGCTTGCCCAGCGCCTCGGCCTCGCTGCGGCCGATGAGCCGCTCGGCCGAGCGGTTGAGGATGCTGACCCTGCCCTCGCCGTCCACGCCGATTACGCCGGCACTGGCGCCCGCCAGCACCGCTTCGGTGAAGCGGCGGCGGCTGTCGATCTGGTCGCGCGCGCTCATGATGTCGTCGCGCTGCGTGCGCAGCTCCTGCGTCATGCGGTTGAAGGTTTCGCCGAGATGGGCGAGATCGCCCTCCGATTCCCGCACCGGCACGCGAACGTAGAGGTTGCCGGTCGAGACCGCGTTGGCGGCGCCGACCAGGCGGCGGATCGGGGCGACCAGCCGGTTGGCGAAGTTCAGCCCGAGCCAGACCGCCGAGAGCAGCACAATGAGCGCGATCACCGTGTACATCAGCGCGAAGGCGACCTGCACGCCGGCGCGGCGCGCCTCAATCGTCGTGTACTCGATCACGCTCGCCCGCGTGGCCTGAAGCTGCGGCACCACGCGCGGATCGAGCAGGCGCGTCACGTAGAGGTAGTCGTCATCGTAATTCTCGAGCTTGACGACGGCAGCGACATAATTGGTATCCGGCAGCAGCACGATCTGCGGCTCGGTGGACTTGATGCGCTCGAGCGCCTCGCGCGGCGGCAGCGCGAAGGTCTGGCTGATCTTGACGTCGGCGCGTGCGAAGGCGTTGAGATCCTTGTCCAGCACGACCGCGGCGGCGAGCCCGCGCACCGCGGCCTGGAAGTTCAGGAACTGCCGCAGCTTGTCCGGCTCCTTGTCGAACAGCGGCTTGTTGCGGCCGATCTCGATCGCCATCACCATGATGTCGGAACGCACGATCTGCGCGTGATCGCGCAGATAGGCTTCCGCCACCATGAGCGAGTTCTCGATCGCCGAGCGCGTGCGCGTCGAGAACAACCGGTCGAGACCGCGGTCGAGGGTAACGCTGGCGACGACCGCCACCAGGATCGCCGGCGCCGCCGCGATGATGGAAAACAGGCCGACGATGCGCACATGCAGCCGCGCGCCGGCGCGACCGCTGCGGCGCGCCTGCATGACCTGCCAGACTTCGCGGACGATGATGAAGAGCAACAAGATCACGGTCGCCGCGTTGGCGAGCAGCAGCGTCACCACCACGTTGTGCGTGGGCGAGACCGGCGTCAGGTCGGCGAGGACGATGAAGGTGACGAAGGCGGACAACAGCGCCAGCGCGACGGAAAGCGGGCCGAGCACGCGGATTTCCCGCCGCCGGGGCGTGACGGGCGAACCGAGCGTAGTTTCGGCAGTGGCGGCCTGTTCGCTCATGGGAGCCCGGACGGATACGACGCAACGGACGGGTAGGATCGTGCCGGAAAGGGCTTAGCCACCCACCCGGCACTGATGCTTTTATACAACAATGTTGCCGAATTGCGACGATTCCGCGGCGCCTGACAAGCCCTGCCTGCGGCCAAAGGGCCACAACCAGAGCCGCCCTCGCCGCCGGCGTCGCCTGTGCGGCCGGGTTACATCGGGCGGTCAGCTGCCGCCGCGATAGACCTGAATGTCGAGGTCGCGGATCTTCTTACGCAGGGTGTTGCGGTTGACGCCCAGCAGGTCGGCGGCACGGATCTGGTTGCCGCGCGTGGCCGCCAGCGCCGCCGTCAGCAGTGGATATTCGATCTCGCGCAGGATGCGGTGATAGAGCCCGGCCGGTGGCAGCCCCTCGTCGAAGCCGGCGAAGTAGCTCGACAGGTGGCGCTCGACTGCGGCGCTCAGGCTCTCCTGCGCGCGCGGCTCGTCGCCGAGTGCCGGCAGCGTCGGCTGCGCCAGTTCGGCGTCGACGACCGCTGCGGTGATGGTCTCCTGCGGATAGAGCGCGGCAAGACGGCGGGCGAGGTTCTCCAGTTCGCGCACGTTGCCCGGCCAGCGGTGCCGCTTCAGGCGATCGAGCGCGGCCTGGTCGATCTGCTTCGGCGGCAGCCCTTCACGCTCGGCCTGCGCGAAGAAGTGCCGGATCAGATCCGGGACGTCCTCGGCACGTTCCCGCAACGGAGGCAGCCGCAGCGGCACGACGTTGAGCCGGAAGAACAGGTCCTCGCGGAACAGTCCCTGCTGGATCAGCAGCCGCAGGTCCTTGTTGGTCGCCGCGATGATGCGGACGTCGCTCTTGATCGGCGTGCGGCCGCCGACGGTGGTGTATTCACCCTGCTGCAGCACGCGCAAAAGGCGCGTCTGCGCCTCCATCGGCATGTCGCCGATCTCGTCGAGGAACAGCGTGCCGCCCTCCGCCTGCTCGAAGCGGCCGGCCGAGCGCGTGTTGGCGCCGGTGAAGGCGCCCTTCTCATGGCCGAACAACTCCGATTCGATAAGGTCGCGCGGAATCGCCGCCATGTTGATGGCGACGAAGGTGCCGGCGCGGCGCTTGCCGTAATCGTGCAGCGCGCGCGCCACCAGCTCCTTGCCAGTGCCCGACTCGCCCGAGATCATCACGGTGAGGTCGGTCTGCATCAGGCGCGCCAGCACACGGTAGATTTCCTGCATCGCCGCCGAGCGGCCGACCAGCGGGATGGAGTCGAAGTCCTCGGTCTTCGGCGCGCCTTGCGTGCGCTCTTTCGGCTCGGACAGCGCGCGGCCGACGATCGCGATCAGTTCCTTCAGGTCGAAAGGCTTCGGCAGATACTCGTAGGCGCCGCGCTCGGAGGCGCGGATCGCGGTCATGAAGGTGTTCTGCGCGCTCATCACGATGATCGGCAGGTCGGGCCGCGACTTGCGGATGCGCGGGATCAGGTCGAAGGCGTTCTCGTCCGGCATCACCACGTCGGTGATGACGAGGTCGCCGTCGCCTTGCGTGACCCAGCGCCACAGCGTGGCGGCGTTTCCGGTCGAGCGGACCTCGTAACCCGCCCGCGTCAGCGCCTGGCTGAGCACGGTGCGGATCGCCGCGTCGTCGTCTGCGATGAGGATGCTTCCCGTCGGCATTGTTTTATCTCGCGGGCTCGGAATCCGGCAGTGGTTCGGCGGCGGCCTCGCCGCTGCCGGCGTAAATCGGCATCAGCACGCGGAAGATCGTGCGCCGCGGCTGGGATTCGCATTCGATGATGCCGCCGTGGTCGTTCACGATCTTGGCCACCAGCGCGAGGCCGAGCCCGCTGCCGGTGCGCTTGGTGGTCACGAACGGATCGAACAAATGCGGCATCAGGTCTTCGGGCACGCCCGGCCCGTTGTCCTTGACGCAGAACTCGAGCGGCAGCGACACGCGCGTCTTGCTGCCCGGCAATTGCAGGCGCACGCCGGGACGGAACGCGGTGGTGAGCTGGATTTCGCCGTCCTGCGCGCCCTCGCCGATCGCCTCGGTGGCGTTCTTCACGAGGTTGAGGAAGACCTGGACGAGCTGGTCGCGGTTGGCGAGCACCGGCGGCAGCGACGGGTCGTACTCCTCGACGAACTTGACGTGGCGGGCAAAGCCGGTCTGCGCCAGCCGTTTCACGTGGTCGAGCACAACGTGGATGTTGACCGGCTCGCGGTCCACCGGGCGCTCGTCGGCGAACACCTCCATGCGGTCGACCAGTTTCACGATGCGATCGGTCTCGTCGCAGATGAGCTTGGTGAGCGAGCGGTCGTTGTCGTCGGCCGACTGTTCGAGCAACTGCGCCGCGCCGCGGATGCCGGACAGCGGGTTCTTGATCTCGTGCGCCAGCATCGCGGCGAGCGCGATCACCGAGCGCGCCGCGCCGCGATGCGTGAGCTGGCGGTCCATCTTGTCGGCGATGGTGCGCTCCTGCAGCATCACCACCACGTGCTCGGGAAATTCGGGCAGCGGGGCGACGTGCAGGTCGACCAGGCGCTCCCCCGGATTGCGCGGAGTGGCGAGGTCGACCTTGTATTCGTTCACCGCGGCGCCGCGCTGGCGCACCTGCTCGATCAACGTGAGCAGCGGCGAGCCGAACGGCACGAGGTCGCGCAGCATGTGCCGGCGCAGCATGGGCGTCGAGGCTTCGAAGAACGCCTCGGCGGCGACGTTGGCGTCGGCGATGCGGCCGTCGGACGACACCATGATCACCGGATGCGGCAAGGCATGCAGCATGGCGTCGGCGGGCGTGTTCACTTCGGCGGAGGCGGCGGCGTGTGCTCGGCTCATGCAGCGGCTCTCCAGGCAAACTCTTCGTAGGCATCGGCGAGCAGGCGCCGCGCCTGCGCGGGCTGCTCGCTGGTGAGCACGCGCGAGCGATGCTGGCGCAGCAGGTCGGCCGGCACGCGCGCGGTGATGGCGGCGCAGTCGAGCGCCCAGCCGAGATGCTTGCGGGCGTGGCGCGTACCGATGCGCGCGCCGTGATGCTCGATCAATTCGTCGTAGAGCGCAGCGATCAAGGTGAGCTGATCGGAAAGCGGCGGATCCAGTTCGCACGCGCCGCCCGAAAGGAAGCGGGCGAGCTGACCCGGCAGCCACGGCCGCCCCTGCGCCGCGCGGCCGACCATCACCGCGTCGGCGCCGGAGGCGGCAAGCGCCTCGACCGCGTCCTGCGCGCTACGGATGTCGCCATTGACGATAACGGGAACGCTGACCGCCTCCTTCACCTTGCGGATCGCGGTCCAGTCGGCGTCGCCCTTGTAGAACTGGCAGCGCGTGCGGCCGTGCACGGTGATCAGCGCGACGCCGGCGGCCTCGGCGCGGCGGGCGAGCTCGGGCGCATTGATGGTGGCGCTGTCCCAGCCGAGCCGCATCTTGAGCGTGACCGGCACGCGCACGGCGCCGACGGTCGCCTCGATCAGCGTGAGCGCGTGGTCGAGATCGCGCATCAGCGCCGAGCCGGAGGCGCCGTTCACCACCACCTTGGCGGGGCAGCCCATGTTGATGTCGATGACGTGCGCGCCCTGCGCTTCGGCGATGCGGGCACCCTCGGCCATGCCAACCGGCTCGCAGCCCGCGAGCTGGACAACGTGGATGGCGACGCCGTTACCCTCCGATCGTACCGCCGCTTCGCGCTCGCCGCGGGCGAGACCGGCGCAGGCCGTCATTTCGGAAAGCACCAGGCCCGCCCCCAGCCGTTCGGCCAGACGCCGGAAGGGGGCGTCGGTGATACCGGACATCGGCGCGAGAACGACGCGGTTCGGCAGGTCGATACCGCCGATGCGCAGATTCTCCCCCGAAAACCCGAAGGTTTTGGAACCCTGGTCGCCAGTGCTCACCATTTAGGCTTGCCCTTATTGTTGCCCATAGTTTAGCCAGATGCCGGAGCAACGCAAGTGTTGCAGTGCAAAATATTTTGGGGGCAGGTCCGGCGGGGATAACCCGGCGCTGGGCATCGGCACCGCCCGCAAGAACGGTTCCCTCGCCTCCGGTTTTTGCGGTAGAGCCAAGGGGTTAGTCAGGAGAGGCGGCATGGCCGAGGTCGCGGCAGTGGTCGTGGCGGCGGGGCGCGGCGAGCGCGCCGGCGGCGATCTCCCCAAGCAATACCAGCGGCTCGGCGGCGAAGCGGTGCTGACGCGCACCCTTTCGGCGCTGGTGGACAATCCTCTGCTGGGAGCGGTGCAGCCGGTCATTCGCCCGGAGGACCGCGCCCTGTTCGATGCCGCGACCGCAGGCCTCGACCGCAGCAAGCTCCTGCCGCCGGTCGCCGGCGGCGCCACGCGGCAAGGCTCGGTGCTGGCCGGGCTCGAGGCGCTCGAGGCGCGCGCCCCCGCCATCGTGCTGATCCACGACGCCGCCCGCCCCTTCGCCAGCGCCGAACTGTTCGCCCGCGCGGTGCGCGCCGCGCAGGAAAGCGGCGCGGCGATCCCCGGCCTGCCGGTGACCGACACCGTCAAGCGCGTCGGCGCCGGCGGCCGCGTCGATGAGACACTGGCGCGCGACGCGCTGCGGCTGATCCAGACGCCGCAGGCCTTCGCCTTCGCGCCCTTGCTGGCGGCGCACCGGCGCGCCGCGCGCGAAGGACGCGAGGACTTCACCGACGACGCCGCGCTCGCCGAATGGGCCGGTATGCCGGTGACGGTGTTCGCCGGCGAGCCGGACAACGTCAAGCTGACCACGCCGGAGGATTTCGCGCGCGCCGAAGCCACGCGCATCGCCGCGCTCGGCGACGTGCGCACCGGCACCGGCATCGACGTGCACGCCTTCGGTCCCGGCGACCACGTCATGATCGGCGGCCTGCGCATCCCGCACAGTCAGGCGCTCACCGGGCATTCCGATGCCGACGTCGGCCTGCATGCGCTCACCGACGCGTTGCTCGGTGCGCTTGCCGATGGCGACATCGGCGCGCATTTTCCGCCCAGCGACCCGCAATGGAAAGGCGCCTCCTCCGACCGTTTCCTCGCCTTCGCGGCCGCGCGCGTGAAGGCGCGCGGCGGCGTCATCGCCCATCTCGACCTCACCGTCGTCTGCGAAGCGCCGAAGATCGGTCCGCATCGCGACGCCATGCGCGGGAACATCGCGCGCATCGCCGGCATCGACGTGTCCCGCGTGGCGGTGAAGGCGACGACCAGCGAGCGGCTCGGCTTCACCGGGCGCGGCGAAGGCATCGCGGCCTACGCGACGGCCACGGTGCGGCTGCCCTGGCCGTAAGCCGAGCGTTGGCTACTTGGCGCGCAGCCCGCCCTTGAGCGGCGGCTTCCATTCTTCCTTGGCGACACCAACCGGCGGTCGGCCCCAGGTGTTGCCGCGGCTATCTTCCTCGTCTTTGAAAAAGCGCGTGATCAGCCGATGCAGCATATCCATGTTCGGCAGGATGCCGTGGAAGCCGGCGAATTTCGTCGTCGCCGAGTCCTGCAGTTCCCAGTAGCCGTAATCGCTCGGCGAAACGCAGACGACTTTCTCGATCGGCAGGAAGTGCGGCAGCGCGCCGCCGTATGGAACGGTTCCGTCGCCGGTCATCGTCCGTCGCGTGGTCTTTCCCCACTGGTTCTGCCGGTCATCCGAACTGAACTTGAATTGCGGTTCGCCGTCTGTTTTTACGATCGCGAGCCGTACGCGCGTGTCGGCATCCACGCCTGCGACGCAGAGCCAGTCCTCCGTGGTCAGACCGGCATCTCCGAGGTTGAAGCCGGCGAGCATGGCGCGCAGGGCCTTGGCGTCATCCAGGAACTTTTTGAAGAGCGTTTGCGCTTGCCGTTCGGCATCGGCGGGATTGAGTCCGCGCAACCGGATGTACTCCTTGATGGTGTCGACGATGCTGGGCTGCCACGCTGCGCTGTCGAAAATATCGTTCGGGATGCCGGGATCGGTCTTGATGGCGCCAGGCAGATCAGGAAGCAGATAGTAAAGCGACGGCGTCATGCGCGCCGCCTCGCGCTCGCGCGAGCTCGGCGCCGAGGTGCCGAGGTTGGCGGTGCCGGTGGTGATCTTGATGACGCTTTCGAACGAGCCCCGGAACGGTGTCGCCAGGGTGACGACCTTGGCGGCTTTCGCCGCCGCCGCCAGGTTGCGCAGATAGCTGAGGATCACCAGGCCGCCCATCGAATGGCCGACAAAATTGACCCTGCCGTTGGCCCGCGTATAGCCGGCGTCGTAATAGTGGCGCATCAGGCTGGTGCGCGCGATCACTTCGTCGACGAAACCCGCGAGCTCCTGCGCAGCCGTCTCGATCGGCTGGCGCCAGTCGTAGGAAAAGGGATAGACCGGGACCGGCTCATCCTCCTTCTCCCTGAGATTGTAGCGGAGCTCTTCGATCATCTCGCGATAGCAGATTTCAAACAGCTGGCCGCCGCGCACCAGCGACGGCTCGGTCGCCTCGTAGCGGACGTCATCGGGGTGGAGCGCGGCCCGTTCGTATTCCTTGGTCAGCACCGACCAGATCGTTTGCGGCGGCAGAGGATAGCGATCGTCCAGATAGCTGGCGGTGATGCCGGGTACGACGATGACGGGATTGGCAACCATGGCTCCCCCCCGAACGTTGGCCCGGCTGCTGCCCCGCCGGGATGCAACCATAAGTATAGTATTGTCGCGGCTCTCGTCCAGCCCGGAAGGCTCGCCATCGGCAGCGGCGGCCGTTAAACGGGATTTCACCAGAAGGCGGATCGGCGATGATCGACGATGAGATGCGCGCGGCGGCGGTGAAGCTGCTCGACCTGTGCCAGCAAAAGAAGTTGACGCTGGCGACGGCGGAATCCTGTACCGGCGGGCTGGTGGCGGCGGCCTTGAGCGAAATTCCCGGCTCCTCGCTGGTGCTCGACCGCGGCTTCGTCACCTATTCGAACGAGGCCAAGCAGCAGATGCTCGGCGTCACGCCGGCGACCATCGACGTCTACGGCGCGGTGAGCAAGGAGTGCGCCGAGGAGATGGCCAAGGGCGCGTTGGCGCACGCGCAGGTCGACCTCGCCGTGTCGATCACCGGCATCGCCGGGCCGACCGGCGCAGTGCCGGGCAAGCCGATCGGCCTCGTCTATTTCTGCGCGGCCTCGCGCAGCGGCCGCATCATCGCGCACGACCGCAAGTTCGGCGACATCGGCCGCGAGAAGGTTCGCCGCGCCTCGGTGATGCAGGCGCTCGAAATGCTCACCGAGCTGGCCGCGAAGGAGGAGCCGCGCCCGCTCGCCGGCGAGAGTTGACGGCCGGCTAGCCGACCAACTGACGCGCGACCTCTCCCTGAGGCGGTACGAAAGGCGCGCCTTCGATCGCCGGCAATTGCAGCACGCTCGCGCGCTGACCGGGCAGCAGCCGCGTCACCAGCAACACCCGGCCGTCGGGGAATTCGAGCGCATCGTGATGCACGTCCCGCCGGCCGAGATTGAGTTGGCGAAAGCGCGCGACGCGGGCACCGGTCATACCGAAGCCCGAGCGCGGCAGCAGGCGGCGAAGGAAGTGCTCGTATTCCACCTCGCATTCGAAGGCGAGCTCGGTGCCCGGACGCAGGCAGACCGCGACGTTCGGTTCACCGACGGCTGCAAAGCCGCGCGAGAAGGAGTTCGGGAAAGTGGCGGACACCAGCTTGTCGCCCACCACGGCAGGGCGGTTCGCGGTAGCATGAAGGCTGTAGTCGCACATCGAAGGCACTCCTCTGCGAACGCAGCGCCCCCCGAGGACGGCGAGTCGACGCGGGCATGTAGGCGTTCTTGTGTCGCGCTCCGCCTGAGAGCCGCGGTATATTTGTATGCGCGCGCGGAACGGATGGTCGCCCCGCGGCATTGGAAAGATTCTGAAGCATCATGACCGCGACGAACGAACGACCATCGCAGGCATCCGGGGGGCCGTCCGGCTTCGCGGCGAACGGGCTCGGCATCGTCGCGGCGATCGCGGTGCTGTTGGCGGCGCTCGCGGGCCGCGCGGCAACCGCGTCCAATCTTTCCTGGTACGCGAGCCTGGCCAAGCCGCCGTTCAACCCGCCCGACTGGGTCTTCGGGCCGGCCTGGTCGTTGCTCTACCTGCTGATGGCTTTCGCCGCGTGGCGCATCGGGCGGCTGCCGGCTTCGCCGGCGCGCCGCGTGGCCCTCACGTTGTTTTTTGTGCAGTTGGCGCTCAACGCGGCGTGGTCGTGGATGTTCTTCGCCGCGCACAGCCCGGCCTTGGGGCTCGTCAACATCGTGCCCCAACTGGCCGCGGTCATCGCAACGGGTATCGCCTTCTACCGCCTCGACCGGATCGCGGGGTTGGCGCTGGCGCCGCTCGCCGCCTGGGTTTCCTTCGCGACGCTGCTCAACGCGGCGGTGTGGGCCCTGAACGGCTAGCGGTTGATCCCCTGCACCGGCGAGAAGATCGCTTCGCGCATGAGGTCGTTGGAGCTCTTGCCGCGGTGCGCCTCGTTGCGGCGGGCGATGTCGGCGAGCATGGCGCGCGCGGGGCGTCCTTCCGCCTCTTCCTTCGCGGCGAAGGCATCGATCACCGGCCGCGTCGCCGCGACGATGCCCTCGAATTCCTCCGCCGCGAAATAGACGAACTGCAACCCGCCCGCCTTGAAGCGCTCGCGCGCGCGGGCGCCGGCGACGCCGTAGAACACCTGCGTCTCGGCCTGCGCCTGCGCGCGCAGCCAGGCATTGACGAGGGTCTTGAGATCGGGCGGCAGCGCGGTCCAGAGCCTGCGGCTCATGCCGAATTCGAGGCTCTGCCGCACCAGCCCGAGCGCCGAGCGGAAGCGGGCCACCTTGCCGATGCCGAAGACTTCCGCCGAGCCGTCGGCGAGATGCATGGCGTCGATGCGGCCCTCCGACAGCGCCGGGTTCATCTCGAGCGAGGACAACGTCACCGCCTCGGCGCCGAGCGCGCGGATGACGTCGGCCTCGACGCCTTCGGTCGTGCCGATGCGCAGACCCTTGAAGTCGGCGCGCGTGCGGATCGGCGCCATGCTGAACAGGTGATAGGCGCCAGAGGACTTCATGCGCCCCATCAGAATGCCCTGCCGCTCGACGTCAGCGCGGAAGTAGCGGTCGTAGAGCTCTTCCGCCACCAGCGTCGCCACTTCCGACGACGGGAACAGGCCCGGCAGTTGCAGGCCCTGGGCCAGCTTGTAGGCGGCGCTGTCCCAGCCCGAGTAGACCGGCGCGAGATCGCTGCGGCCGTCGATGAGCGCGGCGACGCCCTCGCGGTCCTTATGGACGCTGGCGCCCCAGTGGTCTTCGACCTTGATCCTGCCGCGCGCCATCGCCTCCAGCACGCGGAAGGCGGGCTTGAACACGTCGACGACGGCCGAGGCCGTCGCCGGCGGATGGCCGGTCACCTTGAGCGTGAGCGGCGGCCCGTCATAGGCGACCGGATAGTCGACGGCGCCGACGAACTCGCCGCGCAGCCAGGCGAGCGCGACGCCCGCCTGCCCGCGCGCCTCTTCGAGCGTCGGTTCGCTCGCCGCCGTGATCGGCTGCATGGCGGTCAGTTCTGACCGATGCCGAGCTTCTTCACCAGCGGCGCCATGCGCTTGGCTTCGTCCGACAGCGAGGCCTGCAACTGCTCGCCGGTCGAGATTTTCGCCTCCAGCCCCGCCGCCTCCAGCCGTTTGATCACCTCGGGGTCCTTCAGCGACGCGGTGAACTCCTTGTGCAGCCAGGCAAGCGCGGCCGGCGGCGTCGCCTTCGGCGCGAACAGCGCCAGCGTCGGCATGTACTCGTAACCCTTCACGCCGGCCTCATCGACGGTCGGCACGTCGGGCAGCGTCTTGGTGCGCACGCGGTCGCCGACCGCCAGCGCGCGCACGGTTTTGGCCTGGATGAAGGGCAACGCAACCGACGTCGCGATCCAGAAGGCGTGCACCTCGCCGGTCGAGACCGCCTGTGTCGCCTGCGCGCCACCGCGATAGGGCACGTGCAGCAGGTCGAAGCCGCCGTCGGCCTTGAGCTGCTCCATGGCCAGATGCTGCGGGCTGCCGACGCCAACGGAGGCGTAAGTCAGCTTGCCCGGGTCCTTCTTGGCGAGGTCGATCAGTTCCTTGAGCGAGTTGACCGGCAGCTTGGGGCTGACGATCAGCACGCTCGGAAAGCGGGCAAGCAGCGTGACCGGGGCGAAGTCGGTGAAGGGATCGAAGCCGAGCTTCATGCCGGTGGCAGGCAGGATGGTGTGCACGCCGTTGTTGAACGCGCCGATGGTGTAGCCGTCAGGGGTGGCACGGGCGACACGCTGGGCACCGATGCCGCCGCCGCCCCCTGTGACGTTCTCGATCACGATCTGCTTGCCGGTGCGCGCGGTGACGTTCTGCGCGACCACGCGCGCGACCAGGTCGGAGGCGGTGCCGGCCTGCAGCGGCACGACCATCGTGATCGCGCGGCTGGGATAGTCCTGCGCGGCGGCGGGCAGCGCAACGAGCGCCGCGCACAGTGCGAGCGCGAGACGGCGGGTGAACATGATGGGTTTCCTTCCCTCGATGGATATTCTTCGCCGCGCTATTTCTGCGGCAGCTTCTGCTTGTACCAGCTGAAGTCCTGTCGGCCGGGCGCAAAGATGTCGAGATATTCGGCATCCTCCAGCACCTCGCCACCGTGCGGCACGCCGGCCGGCATCAGCAGCACGTCGCCGGGGCCGACGACGCGCGGCTCCTCGCCCTCGATCACCCAGCGCATCTTGCCGGCGAGCATGTGCGTGATCTGGTCGAAGTCGTGCGTGTGCATGTTGATCGGGCCCTTCGGCGCCTTGATGCGCGCGAGCATCGCGTTCGGCACTTCGACCACGCGGCCCTTGATCAGCGGATTGAGCGGGACTTCTTCCAGATCGTCCCAGCGGTACATCGGCATTGGCGCCCCCTGCTTTGCTGGAAGGATAGAACGAATTCCCGCCGACGTGCTTTCACCATGGAAAATAGGCGGCAAATTTCGTCTTGCCCACACGCGTGGGCAGCCGCTTATGCTCGCGGCTGCCGGCCGTAAACACGGTCCGCGCGCGCCTCGAAGGCGGCGGCCATTCGGCGGAACACAGTGTCGAACATCGCGCCCATCAGCAGCGCCAGTGTGCGGCTCCTGAACTCGTAGTCGATGAAGAACTCGACCTCGCAGCTATTCTCGCCGGCTTCGTGAAACACCCAGCGGTTCTGCATCTTGCTGAACGGCCCTTCGAGATACTCGACCAGGATATTCAGGTTGGGCCGGTCGAGCGTGGCGCGGCTGGTGAAAGTCTGGCGCACCAGCTTGTAGGCGACCGTCATATCGGCGACGAGCACGGTTACGCCCTCGCCCTTTTCGGTGCGGCTGCGCACGCGCATGCCTTCGCACAGCGGCACGAATTCGGGATACTTCTCGATGTCCGCCACCAGATCGAACATGTTTGCCGCGGCGTGCCGCACGCGGCGCTTGGTGGAGAACTGCGGCATTCCTACTTTTGCGCCGCTCGCGCCGCCTTCAGCCGCGCGAAGTCCTCGCCGGCATGATGCGAGGAGCGCGTCAGCGGCGAGGCCGACACCATCAGGAAGCCCTTCGCGTAGGCAATGGTCTCGAGCGCCTTGAACTCGTCCGGCGGCACGAAGCGCTTTACCTCATGGTGCTTGCGCGTCGGCTGCAGGTACTGGCCGATGGTGAGGAAATCGACATTGGCCGAACGCAGGTCGTCCATCACCTGCAGGATCTCGTTACGCTCCTCGCCGAGACCCACCATGATGCCCGACTTGGTGAACATCGCGGGGTCGAGCTCCTTCACCCGCTGCAACAGCCGCAGCGAATGGAAGTAGCGCGCGCCCGGCCGCACCGACAGATAGAGCGACGGCACGGTCTCGAGATTGTGGTTGAATACATCGGGCCTTGCTTCAACGACGACCTCGAGCGCACCCTCTTTGCGCAGGAAGTCTGGCGTCAGAATCTCGATGGTGGTCGACGGCGCATGTTGCCGGATCGCCGCGATGGTCCGTGCGAAATGCTGCGCGCCGCCGTCGGCGAGATCGTCACGGTCGACCGAGGTCACGACGATGTGCGACAGGCCGAGCCTGGCGGTCGCCACGCCGACGTGTTCCGGCTCCTGCGGATCGAGTGCGCCCGGCAGGCCGGTCTTCACGTTGCAGAAGGCGCAAGCCCGCGTGCAGGTGTCGCCCATGATCATGAAGGTGGCGTGCTTCTTCTCCCAGCACTCGCCGATATTGGGGCAGCCGGCTTCCTCGCACACCGTGTGCAGCTTGTTGGCGCGCATCAGCGCGTGCGTCTCGGCATAGCCCTTCGACACCGGCGCCTTGACCCGGATCCAGTCGGGTTTCCTGAGCAGCGGCGAATCCGGCTTGTGCGCCTTTTCCGGATGGCGCGGGCGCGGATTGTTGATCAGGTCGAGGACCACGGTCATGCCCCCTACTTACGGCTGCCGGACGACGGCTGCAAGGCGGCCCGCCCGCGTCCCGAGCGGGTCAGGCCCGCCGGATCGCGCGCCAGACCAGCAGGAACACGATCGCGCCGACGGTGGCGCTCACCAGTTCGCCGACGATGGTCGGCTTCGGCGCGAGCCCGAGAGCGTCGAACAGGATGCCGCCGACGATGGCGCCGACCAGTCCGACTGCGAGCTTGTACAAGAGCCCGCCGCCGGCGCTGCCGAGAATGACATTGGCGAGCCAGCCGGCGACGAGGCCGACGATGATCCAGAGAATGATGCCCATGGGCGTTGTCCCCCTCCGTCTGACCGTCACCCTGAGGAGCGAGCGCAGCGAGCCTCGAAGGGTGACAGCCGATGACCCGGTGCCCGCCATTCTTCGAGGCGCGCCTATGGCGCGCACCTCAGGATGACGGATTGATGCTCTACACCTTCGGCGGCAGGCGGTTGCCCGGCGTCGAGTTGGAAATGTTCAATTCCTCCTCGCTCATGTCGGCGCCGATGTCGCCGAACAGGGGCGTCGAGAGATAGCGCTCGCCGGTGTCCGGCAGCATGCACAGGATGGTGGAACCCGGCGCCGCGGTTTTGGCCACTTCCAGCGCGCCGGCGAAAGTCGCGCCCGCGGTGATGCCGACGAAGATGCCCTCCTGCTGCGCCAGCGCCTTGGCGCACTTCATCGCGTCGGGGCCGGCGATGGTGAGGATGCGGTCGATGACCTTCTTGTCCACCGCCTCGCCGGTGATCTTCGGGATGAAATCCGGGCTCCAGCCCTGCATTGGATGCGGCTTGAAGGCGGGATGGGGCTTCGCCGGCGTGCCGTCGGCATTGCGCTCCTGCGCCGTGCCGCTCGACAGCATGGGCGCGTCGGCCGGCTCGCACACGACGATCTTTGTTTCGGGGCGCTCCTTCCTGAGCACGCGCGACACGCCGGTCAGCGTGCCGCCGGTGCCGAAGCCGGTGACCCAGTAGTCGAGCTTCTCGCCCTTGAAGTCGTCGACGATCTCGCGCCCGGTGGTGCGTTCGTGCATGTCCGGGTTGGCCTCGTTCTCGAACTGGCGGGCGAGGAACCAGCCGTGCGCTTTGGCGAGTTCCTGCGCCTTGCTGACCATGCCGAAGGCGCGCTCGGCCGCGGGGGTCAGCACCACCTTGGCGCCGAGGAATCGCATCAGCTTGCGCCGCTCGACCGAAAAGGATTCGGCCATGGTCACCACCAGCGGATAGCCCTTGGCGGCGCAGACCATGGCGAGCCCGATGCCGGTGTTGCCGGAGGTCGCCTCGACCACGGTCTGGCCCGGCTTGAGCGCGCCGGATTTCTCCGCCGCCTCGATGATGCCGAGCGCAAGGCGGTCCTTCACCGAACCGAGCGGGTTGAAGGCTTCGATCTTGACGTAGAGGTTTACGCCCTTCGGCGCGAGCTTGTTGATCCTCACGACCGGCGTGCGGCCGACCGTGCCGAGGATGTCGTCGTACTTGGCCATCGGTCTCTCCCCTGCCCGCCTATAAGCCGGCGGCTACATGTTCAGCACGCGTCCATAGGCGTCGAGCACCGCCTCCTTCATCGTCTCAGACAAGGTCGGATGCGGGAAGATGGTATGCATCAATTCTTCTTCGGTGGTCTCCAGGTTCATGGCGACGACGAAGCCCTGGATCAGCTCGGTCACCTCGGCGCCGACCAGATGCGCGCCAAGCAACTGCCCGGTCTTCTTGTCGAAGATGACCTTGACCATGCCCTGGTCCTCGCCCAGCGCGATGGCCTTGCCGTTGCCGATGAAGGGGAAGCGGCCGACGCGGATGTCGAGCTTCTTGTCCTTGGCGGCCTGCTCGGTGAGTCCGACGGAGGCGACTTGCGGGAAGCAGTAAGTGCAGCCCGGAATCATCGCCTTGTTCATCGGGTGCGGATGCAGGCCCTTGATCGCCTCGACGCAGACGACGCCCTCGTGCTCGGCTTTATGAGCGAGCATCGGGGGACCGGCGACGTCGCCGATGGCGTAGATGCCCGGCACGTTGGTCTTGCAGACGCCGTCGATCTTGATCGTGCCGCGCTCGATCGTCACGCCGAGCTTCTCGAGCCCGAGGTTCTCGATATTGCCGACGACGCCGACGGCGGCGATGACGCGGTCGACCGTGATCTGCTGGCTCTTGCCGTCGGCCTCGATGGTGGCGGTGACGCTGTCCGCCTTCTTGTCGAGCTTCGTCACCTTGGCGTTGGAATGGATCTTGATGCCCTGCTTCTCGAACTGCTTGCGCGCGAAGGCGGCGATCTCGGCGTCCTCGACGGGCAGGATCTGCGGCAGCACTTCGACGACCGTCACCTCGGCGCCCATGGTGCGGTAGAACGAGGCGAACTCGATGCCGATGGCGCCGGAGCCGACGACCAGCAGCGACTTCGGCATCTTGTCCGGGTTCATCGCCTCGAAATAGGTCCAGACCAGCTTCTTGTCGGGCTCGAGCCCCGGCAGAACGCGCGGCCGCGCGCCGGTCGCGACGATGATGTGCTTGGCCTGGTAGGTCCCCGGCCCGAGCGCGTCCTTCGGCGCCGGCGTCTTCGACGCCTTGACGCTGACCTTGCCGGGCGCGTCGATGGTGGCTTCGCCCCAGATCACGCTGACCTTGTTCTTCTTGAGCAGGTAACCGACGCCCGAGTTCATGCGGCCGGCGACGCCGCGCGATCGTTTGATCACGGCGGCCGGATCGAATTTCACGTTCTCCGCCGACAGGCCGTAGTCCTTGGCATGCTGCATGTAGTGGAAGATCTCGGCCGAGCGCAGGAGCGCCTTGGTCGGAATGCAGCCCCAATTCGAACAGATGCCGCCGAGGAAGTCGCGCTCCACCACGGCGGTCTTGAAGCCGAGCTGCGCCGCGCGGATGGCGGCGATATAGCCGCCGGGCCCGCCGCCGATGATGAGGATGTCGAAATTCGTATCAGACATATTCACCTTCAATACGAAGCCAAGTAGTGTGAATTCGGCGTCAACTTTTCCCAGACTGAACTATCGGAATTCATCTTTTCTAATTGGCTATCCTCTAAAAAATACTCGTGGGGCCACGGCACCATATGTTTTTTCCAATCGAAATAGAGCGTCTTGGGCAAAACGAAGACAACCGATCGAAATCTGATTGGAATATTTTGAACCTCTAGCCATCGCGTATTTATTATATCGTTGTTTTTCTTCAACCATGCTTCCGGACAATACAGTGCCGATGAGTCGTTTGCAGAGTAACGGGAGCGTTTGTCGTACAAATTATTTCGTGTTTGTGTAACTTCAATGGCGATAACGTCTGAATATTCAATGTCGCCATCTTCATCCGTGTGTAAATGACAGTACATGCCGTCTGGGTTTGAGGTAAACATACGGGCGCCAGGAACATACATATCTGGACCAAGCTTCCCCGGCCGTGCCAGTAAATAAGGTGTTCCGAGAATTAGTCGCGGGTTCTGCCAAGCCTGCATAATTTCTTTGGCAGATCGATCGTCCATTACACCACCATCATCACCGGATTCTCGATCAGCGTCTTGAACGCTCCGATCAGCTCTGCGCCGAGCGCGCCGTCGATGGCGCGGTGGTCGCAGGACAACGTCACGCTCATCATGGTCGCGACCTCGAGCTTGCCGTTGCGTGCGACCGCCCGCTCCTCGGCCGTGCCGACCGCGAGGATGGTGGACTGCGGCGGGTTGATCACGGCGGTGAAGTCCTTGATGCCGTACATGCCGAGGTTCGACACGGATGATGAGCCGCCCTGGAATTCGTGCGGCTTGAGCTTCTTGTCCTTGGCGCGCACCGACAGGTCGCGCATTTCGTTGGAAATGGCGGACAGCGACTTCGTCTCGGCCTGCCGGATGATCGGCGTGATGAGCCCGAAGGGCAGCGCCACGGCGACGCCGACGTCGGAATGCTTGTGGCGCAGCATGGCGCCTTCGGTCCAGCTCACATTCGCCTCGGGCACGCGCTGCAAGGCAAGCGCCAGCGCCTTGATAACGAAGTCGTTGACCGAGAGCTTGTAGGCCGGCTTGCCGTCTTGTGTCTTCGGCGCGGCGGCGTTGATCTCCTCGCGCGCGGCCATCAGCCTGCCGAGGTCGCAATCGACCGTGAGGTAGAAAGTCGGCATCGACTGCGTGGCGGCGGTGAGGCGCTGCGCGATGACCTTCCGCATCTGGTCGTGCGGCACCAGCTCGTAGGAGCCTTCCTCGTACAGCGCGAGGATTTGCTTATCGGAGAGCGCAGGCGCGGCCGCCGGGGCGCCGGCGGGCGCTCCAGCCGGTGCAGCGGACGGCGCGCGCAGGCCCTTGCCCGATTTCGCTTCCTCGATGTCGCGCGCGATCACGCGGCCGTGCGGGCCGGAGCCCTCGACACGCGCGAGATCGACGCCGGCTTCCCTGGCCAGGCGGCGCGCCAGCGGCGAGGAGAAGACGCGGTCGCCCTGCCTGGCCGGCGCAGAATCGCGGATGCCGGCGCCCGGCTGTTTGGCCGGTTGCGCCTCGGGCTTCTTGGGCTCGGACTTCGGTTCGGGTTTGGCCTCTTGCTTCGGCTCGGGCTTCTTCTCGGGCGCGGCCTGCGCCTTCGGCGCTTCCGCCTTCGCGGACGCCGCCGCCTTCACGTCCTCGCCTTCGCCGGCGAGCACCGCGATCACCGAATTGACCGCCACGTCGGCCGTGCCTTCCGGCACCACGATCCTGGCGAGCGTGCCCTCGTCCACCGCCTCGACTTCCATCGTGGCCTTGTCGGTCTCGATCTCGGCGATCACGTCGCCGGATTTGACCTTGTCGCCTTCCTTCTTCAGCCACTTGGCGAGGTTGCCCTTCTCCATCGTGGGCGACAGCGCGGGCATGAGGATGTTGGTGGGCATGCGCGCGGCCTACCGGTAGCAGACGGATTTCGCCGCCTCGACCACCTCGGCCACCGACGGCAGCGCGAGTTTCTCCAGGTTGGCGGCGTAGGGCATCGGCACGTCCTTGCCCGATACGCGCGCGACCGGCGCGTCGAGGTAATCGAAAGCCTGCTCCATGATGCGCGCGGCGATCTCGGCGCCGACGCCGGACTGCGCCCAGCCCTCTTCCACGGTGACCGCGCGGCCGGTCTTCTTCACCGAGGCGATGATGGTCGCGGTGTCCATCGGCTTGAGCGTGCGCAGGTCGATGACCTCCGCCTCGATGCCCTCGCCCGCCAGTTCTTCGGCTGCCTTCAACGCATAAGTCATGCCCATCGACCAGGCGATGAGCGTGACGTCCTTACCCTGCCGCGCGATCTTCGCCTTGCCGATCGGCAGCACGAAGTCGTCGAGCTTGGGCACCGGCGATGAGTGGCCGTAGAGGATTTCGTTTTCCAGGAAGATGATCGGGTTGGGATCGCGGATCGCCGCCTTCAACAGGCCCTTGGCGTCGGCGGCGGTCGAGGGCGCGATTACCTTCACACCGGGAATGTGCGAATACCAGGCCGAATAGTCCTGGCTGTGCTGGGCGGCGACCCGCGCAGCCGCGCCGTTCGGCCCGCGGAACACGATGGAGCAGCCCATCTGTCCGCCCGACATGTAGAGCGTCTTGGCGGCGGAGTTGATGATCTGGTCCATCGCCTGCATGGCGAAGTTCCAGGTCATGAATTCGACGATCGGCTTGAGGCCGGCGAGCGCGGCGCCGACACCCAGTCCGGCGAAGCCGTGCTCGGTGATCGGCGTGTCGATGACGCGCCTGTCGCCGAACTCCTGCAGCAGCCCCTGCGTGACCTTGTAGGCGCCCTGATACTCGGCGACCTCCTCGCCCATCACGAAGACGTCCTTGTCGCGACGCATCTCCTCGGCCATGGCGTCGCGCAAGGCTTCGCGCATGGTCATGGTGGCCATCTCGGTGCCTTCGGGGATGTCGGGGTCGGCTGCGACTTTCGCCTCGGGCGCTTCCGGCGCCTTGTCTTGCTTCTTGGGAGCCGGCGTGGCCGGCGCCTTGGCTTCGGACTTCTCGGATTTGGCGGGCGGTGCGGATGCGGCGGCTTTCTGGTCGGCGGAAGGTCTGGCGGCTTTGATCTCGGATTTGTCCTCGCCTTCGGCGAGAATGACCGCGATCGGCGTGTTGACCGCTACGTCGGCGGTGCCTTCCGGTACGAGAATCTTGCCGAGCGTGCCCTCGTCGGCGGCTTCCACTTCCATGGTCGCCTTGTCGGTCTCGATCTCGGCGATGACATCGCCGGATTTGACGGCGTCGCCTTCCTTCTTCAGCCACTTGGAAAGGTTGCCCTTTTCCATCGTGGGTGACAGCGCGGGCATCAGCACTTCGGTCGGCATCGCGCGGTCCTAGCGGTAGACGTCGGTGTAGAGCTCGGAGACATCCGGCTCGGGATCGTGGGTGGCGAATTCGGCCGCTTCGTTGACGAGGTCGCGCACCTCACCGTCGATCTTCTTCAGCGCGTCCTCGGTGGCAAACTTCTTCTCCAGGATGCGAAAGCGCGCCATGTCGATCGGATCGTTCGTGCTGCGCACCTTCTCGACCTCCTCGCGCGTGCGGTACTTGGCCGGGTCCGACATCGAGTGGCCGCGGTAGCGGTAGGTCAGCATCTCGAGAATGAACGGGCCCTTGCCGGCGCGGCACCATGCGGCGGCCTTGTCGCCGGCCGCCTTCACCGCGCGCACGTCCATGCCGTCGACCTGTTCGCCGGGGATGTCGAACGACAGGCCGCGCTTGGAGAAGTCGGCCTGCGCGGAGGCGCGCGTCACCGACGTGCCCATGGCGTAGCGGTTGTTCTCGATGACGTAGACGACCGGCAGCTTCCACAGACCGGCCATGTTGAAGCTCTCGTAGACCTGGCCCTGATTGGCAGCGCCGTCGCCGAAATAGGTGATCGCGATGTTGTCGTTGCCGCGGTAGCGGTTGGCGAAGGCAAGTCCGGTGCCGAGCGGCACCTGCGCGCCGACGATGCCGTGGCCGCCGTAGAATCCCTTCTCGACGCTGAACATGTGCATCGAGCCGCCCTTGCCCTTTGAATAGCCGTGGGCGCGGCCGGTCAGTTCGGCCATGACGCCCTTCGCGTCCATACCGGTGGCGAGCATGTGGCCGTGGTCGCGATAGCCGGTGATGACCTGGTCGCCTTCCTTCATCGCCATCTGCATGCCGACGACGACGGCTTCCTGGCCGATGTAGAGATGGCAGAAGCCGCCGATCAGCCCCATGCCGTACATCTGCCCGGCCTTCTCCTCGAAGCGGCGGATGGTCAGCATCATCCGATAGGCGTCGAGCTCCTGCCCTTTGCTGAAGTCGGCGACGGGACCTGTGGGCGCCGGCTCCTCGGTGCTTGGGCTCTTCTTGGCGACCGCCATTGGCACTCCCTGCAAGCGTTCCGGCTATTGTGACGAAGGATCGGTTCGGCTTTGCGGCTTTCCCATTAGCTTAAATTCTGGACCCGCGAAAGCGCGAGGCTGCAGGGGCGTAATGCGGCAATATCACCAGACATTTGCGGCGACATCCGCGCGCACGGGTTCAATTCGGAAGCGCGCCCGGAGGTCCCATGCGCGCAAACGAAAAGAGATTTCCGGCCCGGCCGGGCGCGCGTACTTTCGTTGCCGGAATTGCCGTCCGGGCTTTCGCGATCGTGCGCGGGCGCTTACTGCGGGGTGAGCAGGAGGGTCAGGTCGCGCGGGCCGGTCAGCCCGAGCAGCGCGCGGGCGCGCTCGTCCAGCAGGTCGGGATCAATGCGGTCGGAACGCAGGAGCGACACGCGCCGCTCCCAGAGCGTGCGTTCCGCCTTGAGCGCAGCCACCTGCTGCTGCATGGCCGCCAGCTGCTGATCGAGGTCCTGCTGGGCGCGCAGGCCGTGTTCGCCGGAGAACGCGTTGACGCCGAAATAGCCGATGAAAAGGGCGGCGAAGGTGTAAAGCGCGAGCGCGGTCAAAACGGCCCGGCGGCGGCGATGGGAGACCATGGGGTCCAAGATGCCGCAGGGCCGTTAAGGGGGCTTTAATGACGTCGGTCCCCAAATATTTCTGTCGTCCCGGGCCAGCGGATGCGAGGCCCGGGCCCCATACTCCGCAGCTTTTCGAAAGGACACGCCGTATAGGTCCCCGCCTTCGCGGGGACGACGGCGGAGGAGTTTTGCGTGAATCCGCTACACCCGCTGCCGGATCTCGTTGAGCAGGAAGTTGCCGATCCGCTTGCCGCGGTTGCGCAGCACCTTGAGCAGGCCCTGGTCCACGAAATAGGTGAGCAGGATCGAGTCGCGCGTCTTCACCCGGCTGTGCACCGGATCGACCGAATGCCAGCTATCGTCGCCGACCGCGAAGGCGTAGCCGGTGTTCGGCGCGAAGGGCATCTGCGTGTGCTTGGGCTTGGAGCCGTCGGGTAGCACATCGTGAAATATGGTGCCGATGTCGGCGTTGGCGTCGTCCTGCGGCAGGTAGAGTTGGACGGTGATGCCCTTCCAGTGCGTGTCGGTGTGCGGCGGGATCAGATAGCCCGGAATGTCGCGTGTCAGGATCGGGATCGGGTACATGCCGACATCGGCGTAGCCCTCGCCGAAACGCTTCTTCAGGCCGGGCGCGAGGCGCCGCATGAGGGCCTGCTTCACTTTCTCCGAGCCGAGCGCGCCGCCGACTACGTCCCACAGCGCCTTCTTCTGCGGCGGCAGGTTGCGGATGTATTCCGGGAACAGGTCGATCTTCACGCGGGTATGGGTGCCGTCCGCGAGGTCGAGACCCTTGCTGCGCCCGTGCATCGGCCGGTAGTCGCGCGTGACCGGCATCAGCGCCAATATCTGCGCGTAGATATCGTTGGGAAACACATGGTCGAATTCGAGATGGAAGAACGGCCTTTCGACCGCACGCGCTGCCTCGACGGATCCCACGATGAACTCAGACAAGCCTTCGATAACGGCATTCTGCTCACGCAGGCCGAAGCCCGTGCTCTGGTTCATCGCGCGTGCTCTTGGCTCAGGGCGGCGTGTCGGTGCGATTCATGGCACCGAATGTGTGGCGGCCTGTCACACCCGCGCAAGGAGCAAGAACGCGAATGCACTAAATATTACGTGTCGTCTGCGCCGGCGAGCCGCCGCCCGCCGGACGCTGAATCCATTACAGCATCAATAGATTAGAAAGCGTCGCGGTGCGGTTGCACCGATCGGGCCTAGCCGGCTTTGACCACGCTCCGTCCGGCATATTTCGCCTGGGGCCCGAGTTCCTCTTCGATGCGCAGGAGCTGGTTATACTTGGCGGTGCGGTCCGAGCGGGCGAGCGAGCCGGTCTTGATCTGCCCGCAATTGGTGGCGACCGCGAGGTCGGCGATGGTCGAATCCTCGGTCTCGCCGGAGCGGTGCGACATCACCGCGGTATAGGCCGCCTTGTGCGCCATCTCCACCGCGGCCAGCGTTTCGGTGAGCGTGCCGATCTGGTTGACCTTGACCAGGATCGAGTTGGCCAGGCCGTCCTTGATGCCCTGCGACAGCCGCGTGACGTTGGTGACGAAGAGGTCGTCGCCGACGAGCTGGCACTTGTCGCCGATCAGGTCTGTGACCGCCTTCCAGCCCTCGAAATCGTCCTCGGCCATGCCATCCTCGATCGAGATGATCGGATAGGCGGCGGCTAGCTTGGCGAGATATTCGGCCTGCTCCTTCTTCGAGCGGGTCTTGCCTTCGCCTTCGTAGACGTAGGCGCCCTCCTTGAAGAACTCGGTCGCGGCGCAATCGAGCGCCAGCATGACGTCGTTGCCCGGCTTGTAGCCGGCCTTCTCGATCGCCTTCATGACGAAATCGAGCGCCGCTTCGGCCGACTTGATGTTAGGCGCGAAGCCGCCTTCGTCGCCCACATTGGTATTGTGGCCGGCCGCTTTCAGTTCGCCCTTGAGCGTCTGGAACACCTCGACGCCAGCGCGCAACGCCTCGGCGAAGCTCGGCGCGCCGACCGGCATGATCATGAATTCCTGGAAGTCGATCGGGTTGTCGGCGTGGGCGCCGCCGTTGACGATGTTCATCATCGGCACCGGCAGGAGGCGCGCCGCCGTGCCCCCGACATAGCGGTAGAGCGGCAGGCCGGCGGACTGCGCGGCCGCCTTCGCGGCCGCCAGCGAGACGCCGAGGATGGCGTTGGCGCCGAGACGCGTCTTGTTCGGCGTGCCGTCGAGCGCGATCATCGTCTCGTCGATCCTGGCCTGGTCCTCGGCGTCCATGCCGCCGAGCGCGTCGAATATCTCGCCTTTGACCGCGTCTACCGCCTTCTGGACACCCTTGCCGCCGTAGCGCTTCTTGTCGCCGTCGCGCAGCTCGACGGCCTCGTGCGCCCCCGTGGAGGCCCCCGACGGGACCGCAGCGCGGCCGAGCGAGCCGTCTTCGAGCAGGACCTCGACCTCGACGGTCGGATTGCCGCGGGAATCGAGGATTTCGCGGCCGATAATATCAATGATGGCGGTCATGGCTGCCCCGGTCTTGCGTATGCGGGCGCTTCTACAGGATCGGCAACCCCCTTGTCATGCCCTCTCCCGCGGGGCATTCCAGGCCCATGGCGAAGAAAACCCTCCAGCTCGGCCGCCCGGCCCCGATCCCCGCCTCACCCGAGGAGGCAGTGCTCGACCGCGTGCCCAATCCGCACCGCGACACCGACTATGTCGCGCGCTTCACCGCGCCGGAGTTCACCACGCTCTGCCCGATCACCGGCCAGCCCGACTTCGCGCATCTGGTCATCGACTATGTGCCGGGGCGCTATCTGGTCGAGTCAAAGTCGCTCAAGCTTTACCTGACGAGCTTCCGCAACCACGGCGCCTTCCACGAGGACTGCACCGTCGCCATCGGCAAGAAGCTGTTCAAGCTGCTGGCGCCGAAATGGCTGCGCATTGGCGGCTATTGGTATCCGCGCGGCGGCATGCCGATCGACGTGTTCTGGCAGGGCGGCAGGTTGCCGAAGGGCGTCTGGGTGCCCGACCAGGGCGTCGCGCCCTACCGCGGCCGCGGCTAGGCCGTGGCCGGCGGCCGCCTGAGCCAGGCCGCGCAAACGAACCCGACGGCGATCAGCACGACCGCGCCGACGAGCAGGATCGGCGCGATGCCGACCGTCTGCAGGCCGACGCCATAGATGATCGGACCCGCGGCCTGACCGAGAAAAAAGAAGAACGAATGCAGCGCGATCGCCGAGCCGCGCGCGGCCGGCGCCAGTTCGCTGGCATAGATCTGGATGACGGCGTGCAGCATGTAGAAGCCGAGGCCGAGCATGAAGAAGTTGGCGACCTCCACCGGCCATGGCACGCGCATGGCGATGACGCCGAGGCAGAGGCCCATGATCGTGCCGCCGATGCGCATCATGCCGGTCTCGCCGAGAACGCGCAGCAGCCGTGACACCAGCACGCCGTAAAGCGCCCCGCCGATGCCGAAAGCGGCGATGACGACGCCGGCGATCGAGGCGCGGGTTTCGCCGGCCTGGTGCAGCAGCGTCGCCATGTGCGGGAACACGCCGTACATGAACAGGGCTTCGAGGAAGACCGCGCCGAAGCAGATTTTCGCCAATGGATTGCTGAAGATCGCCCGGTAGTTCGGCCCGAGCGTCGAGAGATCGAACCGGCCGGTTTCTTCCTTGAACTGGCGGAAGCCCAGAAGCGCGGCCAGGAACACGAGCGCGCCGAAGCCGCCCAGCACGAAGAACACGCCGCGCCAGCCGACGAGATCGCCGACCACGCCAGCACAGGTCGCGCCGAGGAGATTGCCGGTCATGATTGCGAACAGCAGGCGCCCCATCGCCACCTGCCGCTCGGCGACCGGCACCTTGTCCCCGATCAGCGCGAAGGAGATCGGCACCACGCCGCCGGCGGCAAAGCCCGCCACCATGCGCGCGGCGACCAGCACCTCGAAGCTCGGCGCCAGGCCACAGATCAGCGTCGCGATCGTGAGGATAAGCAGGCACAGCAACATCAGCCGCGACTTGCTGAACATATCGGCGAGCGCCCCCAGCACCGGCTGGATGAGCGCGTAAGGCAGAGTGAAGAACGTGGATAACAGCGCGGCGGTCGTCGGCTCGACGCTCAGCCCGACGGCGATCTGCGGAATGACGGGGTCGGTCGAGCGCATGAACAGCGAGCTCGCGAACACGACCATCGCGACGGTGTTGAGGAGGCGGGCATTCATGCGAATGGCGCTCGCCTAGCGCTTGGCGAGCCGGTCGAAATCGACGAGCGTGCGCAAAAGGCCTTCCATGTCCTTGAGCGGCACCATGTTGGGCCCGTCCGACGGCGCCTTGTCGGGATCCTGGTGCGTCTCGATGAACACGCCCGCGACGCCGACGGCGACCGCCGCGCGCGCCAGCACGGGGACGAACTCGCGCTCGCCGCCCGAAGCGGCGCCCTGCCCGCCCGGCTGCTGCACCGAATGGGTGGCGTCGAAGATCACCGGCGCGCCGGTGGTGCGCGCGAGGATCGGCAGCGCGCGCATGTCGGAGACCAGCGTGTTGTAGCCGAAGGAGACGCCGCGCTCGGTCACCAATACGTTGCGGTTTCCCGCGCCGGTGAGCTTGGCGACGACGTTCTGCATGTCCCAGGGCGCGAGGAACTGGCCCTTCTTCACGTTCACGACCTTGCCGGTCTTCGCCGCCGCGATCAGCAGATCGGTCTGCCGGCACAGGAAGGCCGGTATCTGCAGCACGTCGACCGCCGCTGCTGCGCGCGCGCATTGCTCGGCCTCGTGCACGTCGGTCAGCACAGGCAGCTTCAGGCTGTCGCGGATCTCGGCAAAGATGGGGAGCGCGGCGTCGAGGCCGAGGCCGCGGGCGCTCTTGCCGGAGGTGCGGTTGGCCTTGTCGAAGGAGGTCTTGTAGACGAGCCCGATGCCGGCCCGGGCCGCGATCTCCTTGAGCGCGGCGGCCATTTCCAGCGCATGCGCGCGGCTTTCGAGCTGGCACGGGCCGGCGATCAGCGCCAGCGGCAAGTCATTGCCGAAGCGCACGGCGCCGACGGTGACGGTCGCGTTCGGAAGAAGGGTCTGGTCCAAAGAGTCGTCCTCGCGGGCGGACCATGGAGCGGGCGGACCGCCCGGTCAACGGGCCCGACGGGCATGGCGCCCTGAATATCAGCGCGCCGGGGGGACCGCCAGGATATCCACGTCCAGCCGGCGCAGGACCTCTTCGGCCACGCTGCCGATCAGGGTCTTCAGCAGCGCGGAGCGGCCGTGCGTTCCGACAATGAGCAGGTCGGGCTCCTCTTCCGCCACTAGGCGTTCGATGACCCCGAAGGGCTCACCCGCCGCGAGCCGTCGCCGCCATCCCCCGACGTCGAGCGCGTGCTTTGTCACGAAGGCCGCGAGTTCCCCGCCGGCCTGTGCCCGTTCCTCGGCGACGTAGGCGTCGATCTGTTCTTTCGACGCATTCGCGACGTACATCTTGCCTTGCGCCGGCGCCAGGAAGGCGTGCAGCAGCGTGATGTCGCCTTCGTCCAGCAGATGCAGCCCCTGGGCGGCTTGGACCGCGCGCGCGGACGCGTCCGACAGGTCGACGGTGGCGACGATACGGTTGTAGCGGAAGTCGGCGGGCTTGTTCACCATTAGCACCGGAAACGAGCCGGTCCGGATGACCCGCTCGATGGTGGTGCCGATAAAGACGTCGCGCAGCACCTGCTTGCGGTGCGAACCCATGACGATGAGATCGCAGGCGACGTCTTTCGCCGTGCGCAGAACGCCCTCGAAGGCTTCACCCGTCGTGGTCACCGCATGGCAGCGCACACCGCGCAACTCGGCGAGCGAGGCGATCTGCTCGTTCAGGAACTTGTCGCCTTCGCGCCGCTCGAGGTCGACGATGTTCGTCGGCTGATCGTCGTCGACGACATGAACGAGGGTCAGCTCGGCCCCGAACTGGCTCGCCAGCATGCCGGCCCGGCGCAACGCCCGCTGCGAGCGGCTGGAGAAATCGGTCGCGGCGACAAAATGCGGCATCCTGCGCTCTCCGTTCAGTTGCTCGATCAAATGTTAAGCGCCGATGGCGGCGACGTCCTCTGATCTGAATCAAACGAACGCCTGCTTGGAGCGGACACAAGCTGCACCACATCTCGAGTGGCCGCCCCATGCCGCAGATCGTCGCGCTCAACGCGATCCCGGATCGGCAATGTGCGGCACGCCAACCACCTTGTCGACCGCCAGGACGAAAGCGAGACCGTTGCCCGGGCTGTTCAGATCGGCCGCGCGGATGATGGCATCCAGGATCGTCTCGCTCCGATCCATGTACACGAGCGTCAATACGATCTCTTTTTCCGGCTCGATCGGCACCCCGAAGATCGATTCCTTTTCGTTGACGCCGATGCCGCGGCCGAAGATCACGGTGCCGCCGGAAGCGCCCGCCTTGACCGATGCCTCCAGGACGGTGTTGCCCCATCCTTTCCGCACGATGCTCACGATCATGGAGATATTCTGCATCGTCACTGCTCCTTTCGGGCCTCCTTGCTGCGAACGAGAAGCCCCAGCGTCATCACCGAAATGATCGGCGCGAGCGCAATCAGCGCCACCAGACCGAGCCCGTGCAGCACGGGATCCTGATTTCCGATCGCGGCCGACGTGCCGAACGCGAGCGCGAGAAGAAAGGTGTTCGCCAACGGGCCGGTGGCAACGCCGCCAGCGTCGACGGCGACCGCGACGAAGGCCTTGTCGCTCAACCACAGCATGGCGAGCGCCAACGCGTAACCCGGCACCAGCAAGTACAGGAGTGGAATTTCGTAGCCGATCCGGAGCATGCCGAGCCCGGTAAAGGCCGCGACACCGATGCACACCGTCGGCAGCACCAGCGCGCGCGGCAGCGCGCCGTTCGACGCTTCGTCGACCTGATCGGCCAGGATGCGGACCGCCGGCTCTCCCCAGGTCGTCACGAAGCCCAGCAGCAGGCCCGCCGGCAACAGCAGCCACTTCTGGTGCAGCGCACCGAGCGCTTCGCCGACGGCGCGGCCGAAGGGCAGGAACCCGATCGCGACACCCGTGAGAAACAGGAACAGCCCGGCCGCCGCCAGCGCCGTTCCGGTGAGGATCTTGCGTACGTCGCCGCGCGGCAACTTGAGCAGGAAGACCTGAAAGGCGATGAACAGGACGGCGAGCGGCAGGATCGCCAGCAGCACGCTCCAGGCCGTCGCCCTCAGTTCCTCCAGCCAGGACGGATCGGAGATCAACGCAGCACCATTCCCATGATCAAGACGGCGACGATCGGACCGAGCGAGGCAAAGCCGAGCAAGCCAAAACCGTCGGAGACGGGGGAGCGGCCGGCAAGCACGGAGCTCAGGCCGACGGCGAGCGCGATCACGACCGGGGCGGTCAAGACCCCCGTGGTGACGCTACCCGCATCGTAGGCCAAAGGCACGAAGTCGGCCGGTGCGACAAAGGACAGGAGAATGACGACGGCAAAGGCAACCGTCAGCAATATCTGCATCGAAACGCCGTAGACGATGCGCGCCATCGCCAGGGCCACGAAGATCGCAACGCCGACGGCAACGACATAAAGCACGAGTTTTCCATCGATCTCGCCCTTCGAGATGCGGCCGACCTGGTCGGCCAGCACCAGCACGTCCGGCTCGGCGACCGTCGTCGCGAAGCCGAGGGCGAAGGCGACGGCCACGATGAGCGCGACCGAGCCCTTCCTGGGCAATGCGGCGCCGATAAAGCGGCCCATCGGCAGGATGCCGAGGTCGACGCCCATGAACAGCAGCAACATGCCGACAATGACGAGCAGCGCGCCGGCAAGAAACTGAATGAACAGCGGCGCCGGCGCCTGAACGAGCGTCACCTGCAGCAGACAGACCACGCCGATGAGCGGCGCGACCGTCTTGAGGACCTCCGACAGGCGCTGTTTCAATTCGGTCAGCACGGCGAAGACGTTACGGCCGCGCCGCGCGTCCGGTCAAAAGCGCGTGCGTTAAATGCACGCGCATAATGTCACGGCCGGCCGACCGGCTCGAACACCAGGATGGCGCCCATCGCGTCCTCCTGTCCCACCACGACGGAGTCGCCCTCCCCGAGCCCGGCAAGCCCCGCGAGTTCCGGCACCGCCTGCATCAGATCGACATCGGGCACCTTCACGCGCAAGGCGGCGAGCCGCGCACCGGATCGGGCGTCCGGTGGCTTGGTACCGAACCGATGCAGGAACGCGGCGGGCGTGAGCACTTCGATGACGCCGCGCGGCGTAGTGATGCCGAAGCCGCCCGCGACCGCCGCGGCCGGCCCGCCGCTGTAAGCCTCGAAGAAGCCGCGGTGCCGCTCGGGCTCCTCCGCCACCGCCACCACGCCGGCGACCGCGCTCGCGCCGTTGGCGTGGCGCTGGAAGGCGGAGTTCCAGAAATTCTCCGGATAATGCTGCTGGCAGACGCAGAAATGGATGTCGCGCGCGCCCTTGTCTTCGGCGAAAGCGAGCGAGAAGCCGACTTTCACGGCCGTGCCGTCCGGCCGCTTGCCCTCGCGCTCGAAACGCATCACCGGCGAAAGCAGAATGCCGGCTTCGCGGAAGTCCGCCTCGTCCGCCTCAGCGTCATTCGATTCGAGGACAAGGAGCGAGAAGCCTTCCTGCCGTGCGATGAAGTCGCGATTATAGGCGGCGAACAGCGTAGAGAAGCCGTCGCTGCCGAGCTTGTCCGGCTCGACGAAGCTCAGCACCTCGATGAAGAAGCCCGGCAGTTGCACGATTGTGTTGTGCGTGCCCCACGGGTGCTTGTTGCGCGCGCCGACCGTGAAGCCGAGGCGGCGATAGAGGTCGGCCGCGGCGTCGAGGTCGCGCACGGCATGGACGATGTGATCGAGACCGCGAGGCATGGCGCCAGTCTGCGGCAAAGCCGGCGTTTACACCAGCCGGCTCCGCTCCACCGCCGCCTCGACGAAGGAGGCGAACAGCGGGTGCGGCTCGAATGGCCGCGACTTCAGCTCGGGATGGAATTGCACGCCGATGAACCAGGGATGGTCCTCGTATTCGACGATCTCCGGCAGGATGCCGTCCGGCGACATGCCCGAGAACCGCATGCCGCGCTGCTCGAGCCGGTCCTTGTAGCCGGTGTTGACCTCGTAGCGGTGACGGTGGCGCTCGGAAATCTCGGTCGAACCGTAGATCCGCGCGACGCGGCTGCCGCGCGTGAGCTTGGCGTCATAGGCGCCGAGACGCATGGTGCCGCCGAGGTCCCCGCCGGCCGCGCGCTTCTGCAATTCGTTGCCCTTGAGCCATTCGGTCATCAGACCGACCACCGGCTCCGGCGTCGGGCCGAACTCGGTCGAGTTGGCCTCCGCGATGCCGCAAAGATTGCGCGCCGCCTCGATGCAGGCCATCTGCATGCCGAAGCAGATGCCGAAATAAGGCACCGCGCGCTCGCGCGCGAACTGCGCCGCTCTTATTTTGCCCTCGGCGCCGCGCTGGCCGAAGCCGCCGGGCACCAGGATGCCGTTGACGTGCTCGAGGAACGGCGCCGGGTCTTCGTTCTCGAACACCTCCGACTCGATCCAGTCGAGCTTCACCTTCACCTTGTTGGCGATGCCGCCGTGCGAGAGCGCCTCGATCAGCGATTTGTAGGCGTCCTTCATGCCGGTGTACTTGCCGACAATGGCGATGGTGACGTCGCCTTCCGGATTGCGCACGCGTTCGTTGATCACCCGCCAGCGCTCGAGATCGGGCGGCTGCTTCGGCTCCATGCCGAAGGCGGCCAGCACCTCGCGGTCGAGCCCTTCGGCCGAATAGGCCTCCGGCACGGCGTAGATGTTGTCGACGTCGCGCGCCTCGATCACCGCGCTTTCGCGCACGTTGCAGAACAGCGCCAGCTTGCGCCGCTCGCCTTCCGGGATCGGCCGGTCGGTGCGGCAGAGCAGGATGTCCGGCTGGATGCCGATCGAGCGCAATTCCTTCACCGAGTGCTGCGTCGGCTTGGTCTTCAGTTCGCCGGCGCTCGGGATGAAGGGCAGCAGCGTCAGATGGATGTAGACCGCGTGGTTGCGCGGCAGGTCGTTGCCCATCTGGCGGATGGCTTCGAAGAACGGCAGGCCCTCGATGTCGCCGACGGTGCCGCCGACCTCGCCGAGCACGAAGTCGTAGCCCTCGTTGCCGTCGCGGATGAAGTCCTTGATGGCGTTGGTGACGTGCGGGATCACCTGGATGGTGGCGCCGAGGTAGTCGCCGCGCCGCTCCTTGGTGAGGATGTCCTGATAGATGCGGCCGGTGGTGATGTTGTCGTGGCGCGTCGCGGGGCGGCCGGTGAAGCGCTCGTAGTGGCCGAGGTCGAGATCGGTCTCGGCGCCGTCGTCGGTGACGAAGACCTCGCCGTGCTGGTACGGCGACATCGTGCCGGGATCGACGTTGAGATAGGGGTCGAGCTTGCGCAGGCGGACCTTGTAGCCGCGCGCCTGCAGCACCGCGCCGAGAGCCGCGGACGCGAGACCCTTACCGAGTGAGGAGACCACGCCGCCGGTGATGAAGATGTACCGCGCCATGGGGCCTAACCTCTAGCGAGCGCGAATCGATTCGACGAGGCGGAATAGCTCAAGGCTGCTCTGCGCCTGTGCGTAGCGGGGAAACTCGTCGGCATCTCCGGAACTTGCACCTGTGTCTTGAACCGAACCCATAACGCCGAAGGGCCGGTCGCCCGGCCCTTCGCAGAACTACCGAGACTGCGGGACTTGCGGCCCGGAAGGCGCGGCCGGCGCCGACGGCGCGCCACCCTGAAGCTGGTTGAGCAGGCCCCCGCCCTGGCCGCCGCCAAGCGGCGGAACGCCACCCGGCGCCGGCGCGCTGGGGCCGCTCGGGGTGCCCTGCAGGATCGAGCTCGGCTGGCGGTTGGCGCCGGCGAGGATCGACAGGACCAGGCTGGTCACGAAAAACAGGCCGGCGAGGACCGCGGTCGCGCGCGTGAGCACGTTGGCGGTGCCGCGGCTCGACATGAAGCCGCCGCCGCCCCCGCCGCCAATGCCGAGCCCGCCGCCTTCCGAGCGCTGCAACAGCACGACGCCGATGAGCGCCAGGACCAGCATCAGATGGATGACAATGATGACGTGCTGCATGAGCCAAAAGTCCGTCTAAAAGCCGCGTCGGGGCGGGCCGCAATCCGCCGCGCCAGACCCTCATATAGGAAGCCGCGGCGGTCTCTACACGATCGCCCGGACCATTTCCACCCCGCCGGGGCTTACCGGTAAACCGCTGCGATGCCGAGGAAATCGGCCGCCGTCAGGCTGGCGCCGCCGACCAGGGCGCCGTTGACGTCGGCGATGGTGAGCAGTTCGCCCGCGTTCGAGGGTTTCACCGATCCGCCGTAGAGGATGCGCACCCCCGTCCCTTCCGCGCCGAACCGCTCGCCGAGCGTCTTGCGGATGAAGGCGTGGACCTCGGCGACGTCGGCCGGTGTCGGCGTCAGGCCGGTACCGATCGCCCAGACCGGCTCGTAAGCCACCACCAGATTGGCGGCGGTGGCGCCGTCCGGCAGCGAGCCGGCAAGCTGGCGGCCAACCACGTCGAGGGTCTTGCCCCCCTCGCGCTGGCTCCGCGTCTCGCCAACGCAGACGATGGCGGTCAGCCCGGCGCGCCAGGCGGCGAGCGCCTTGGCCTTCACCTGGTCGTCGGTCTCCTGATGGTCGGTGCGCCGCTCGGAATGGCCGACGATGACGGCCGACGCCCCGGCATCGGCCAGCATCTCCGCCGATATGTCGCCGGTATGGGCGCCGGACGCCTTGGCGTGACAATCCTGACCGCCGATTTCGACCTTCGAGCCGAGCGCCAAGACCGCAAAGGTGACGATCAGCGTCGCCGGCGGGCAAATCATCAGGTCGGTCGCGTGCGACAAGTCGGCGGCGCCAGCCAAGATCTTGCCGAGCTCGGCGGCCGAGCCCTTCAAGCCGTTCATCTTCCAGTTGCCCGCGACCAGCGGCCGAATGTGTCCCGACGCCATTGGCTATCACCCTGTTTCCGCCCGAATTTCCGTCTGCGGTTAGCAAAGCAGGCCCGCCTGCGCCATAGTGTCCTTGCGACGCACGCCCCTCTGGCGGTCTTTCCCCGTGGCGTTGCAAGGAGTTGGGGCCCTCCCTATAAGGGCGCGGCCGCCATTTTCCCCTGGTGATCAAGGAAAGAAACGGGACGCTCATGCTGCGCGGAATCCAGAAGGCCTCCTCGACCTGGCTCGGCAAGGCCGTGCTCGCCGTCATCATGGGGTTCCTGATCATCAGCTTCGCGGTCTGGGGCATTGGCGACATTTTCCGCGGCGTCGGCCGCAACACCGTGGCCGAGATCGGCAATGCCGAGATATCGATCGAGCAGTTCCGCCAGTACTACTCCGAGCGCCTGCAGACCTTCGGCCGCCAGATGGGCCGGCCGCTGACGCCCGACCAGGCGCGCGCCATCGGCCTCGACCGCCAGATCCTCGGCCAGCTCGTGGCCGAGACCGCGCTCGACGAGCAGGCGCGCAATCTGCGGCTCGGCCTGACCGACGCCGAGATCGCCCAGCGCATCACCGGCGACCCCGCCTTCCGCGGGCCGAACGGCCAGTTCGACCATAGCCGCTTCGTCGAAATGATCCGGCAGGCCGGCTACACCGAGCCGCGCTTCGTCGCCGAGCAGCGCAACGTGATGCTGCGCCGGCAGATCGCG
Source organism: Pseudolabrys sp. (assembly GCA_046292265.1). GTDB lineage: Bacteria > Pseudomonadota > Alphaproteobacteria > Rhizobiales > Xanthobacteraceae > Pseudolabrys. The sequence continues at coordinate 159,090 of JBKBRE010000003.1, forward strand.
CAAAGCGTGAGCGGCGACCTGCGCGTGCCGAACGCGATGATGGCGGCGGTCAACCAGTTCCAGAACGAGCGGCGCGACATCGAATATCTCGCGCTCGGGCCGGCGCAGGCCGGCGACGTGCCGCAGCCGACGCCCGAACAGCTCAGCGCCTATTTCGAGGAACGCAAGGCGCTGTTCCGCGCACCGGAGTACCGCAAGCTGACTTTGCTCCCCTTGGCGCCGGCCGAGCTGGCCAAGCCGGCGGAAATCCCGGACGCCGATGCGAAGGCCTATTACGAGCCGCGCAAGGACAGCTACGGCAAGCCGGAGAAGCGCGAACTGCGGCAGATCGTGTTCCCGAATGAGGCGGACGCCGCCGCCGCGCGCGACAGGATCGCCAAGGGCGCGACCTTCGACGACATCGCCAAGGAGCGCGACCTGAAGGCGTCCGACTCCGACGTCGGTATGGTGGCAAAGGCGGAGATCATCGATCCCGCCGTGGCGGAAGCCGCCTTCGCGCTCAAGCCCGAGGACGTGAGCCAACCGGTCAAGGGCCGCTTCGGCAGCGTGCTGGTCAAGGTTGGCAAGATCGAGCCGGGCGAGACCAAGACCTACGAGGACGTGGCCGCCAACATCAAGCGCGAGCTCGCCGAGGCTCGCGCGCGCAGCGAGATCAACAGCCTGCGCGATAAGGTCGAGGACGAGCGCGCCGCCGGCTCCACGCTGGCCGAAGCCGCCAAGAAGCTCAACCTCAACGCCGTCACCGTCGAAGCCGTGGACCGCGCCGGCCGCGCGCCCGATGGCAAGCCGGCCGCCGGCTTGCCGCAGGGCGTAAACGTGCTCAACGCCGCCTTCGCCAGCGACGTCGGGTCCGACAGCGAAGCGCTGCAGATGCCCGGCAACGGCTTTCTCTACTACGACGTGGTCGGCGTGACGCCGTCGCGCGAGCGCAGCCTCGACGAGGTGAAGGACCAGGTCGCCACGCGCTGGCGCGACGACGAGATCGCCAAGCGCCTCACCGCCAAGGCGGACGAACTGCTCGGCAAGCTCAAGGCCGGCACGCCGCTCGCGCAGGTCGCGACCGAGGCCGGGCTCAAGCTCGAAACCGCGGTGGGCCTGCAGCGCGGCCAGGCGACGCCCGCCACCCCCGGCAAACTGATCGAGGCGGTGTTCAAGACCGCCAAGGACGGCGCCGGCGTGGCCGAAGGGGCGAGCGACACGCAACGTTTCGTCTTCCGCGTCACCCAGGTGACCGCGCCGACTTTCGACGCCTCTTCGCCGCAAGGCCAGCAGCTCGCCAGCACCTTGCAGAGCTCCTACGCCGACAACGTCATCGGCGAATACGTCGCGCGGCTGGAGACCGACCTCGGCGTCAAGATCAACCAGAGCGCGCTCAACCAGGTCATCGGCGGCGGCGCCCAGTAGCCCCATGCAGATCGAGCCGTCCGAACAGGCATTCGCCGAGCGCTACGGCCGCGGCGAGGCGCAGGTGGTCTGGACGACGCTGGTCGCCGACCTGGAGACGCCGGTTTCCGCCTATCTCAAGCTCGGCGGGGCCAAAGGCGCGACCTTTCTGCTGGAGTCGGTGGAAGGCGGCGCGGTGCGCGGCCGCTATTCGATCATCGGGCTGGAGCCCGACCTCGTCTTCCGCGTCAACGCCGGCAAGGCCGAGATCAACCGCAGCGCGCGCGCCCGGCCCGACGATTTCGTCCCCTGCGATGCCGCGCCGCTCGAGGCGCTGCGCGCGCTGATCAACGAAAGCCGCATCGCGCTGCCCGAGGAACTGCCGCCGCCCGCCGCCGGCGTGTTCGGCTATCTCGGCTACGACATGGTGCGGCTGATGGAAGAACTGCCGCAGCCCAATCCCGATCCGATCGGGATTCCCGACGCCATGCTGGTGCGGCCGACGCTGATCGTCGTGTTCGACACGGTGAAGGACGCCATCACCGTGGTGACGCCGGTGCGGCCCGAGCCGGGCGTGGACGCGAAAGCGGCGCGCGCCCGCGCGGCCGAGCGCCTCGCCGGTGTAGTCGAAAGCCTCGACCGCCCGCTGGACAAGTCGCTCGCCGATTACGACGAAGGCCCGCTCGACGTGCCGCCGCAGTCGAACACGACGCCGGCGGAATACAAGACGATGGTGGCGCGCGCGAAGGAATACATCGCCGCCGGCGACGCCTTTCAGATCGTGGTCGCGCAGCGTTTCGAGGCGCCGTTCGCGCTGCCGCCATTTTCGCTCTACCGCGCGCTGCGGCGCACCAACCCTTCCCCCTATCTCTACTTCCTCGACTTCGGCGGCTTCGCGGTCGCCGGCTCCAGTCCGGAAATCCTGGTCAAGGTCGCTGGCGACACGGTGACCATCCGCCCGATCGCCGGCACGCGGCCGCGCGGGGCGACGCCGCACGAGGACAAGGCGTTGGAGGACGAGCTGCTGGCTGACCCGAAGGAGCGCGCCGAGCACCTGATGCTGCTCGATCTCGGTCGCAACGACGTCGGGCGCGTGGCCAGGATCGGCACGGTGAAGGTGACCGATCAGTTCTTCGTCGAGCGCTACAGTCATGTGATGCACATTGTCTCCAACGTCGAGGGCAAGCTCGCGGACGGCAAGGATGCGCTCGACGCGCTGGCCGCCGGCTTCCCCGCCGGCACGGTTTCCGGCGCGCCCAAGGTGCGCGCGATGGAGATCATCGACGAGCTGGAGAAGGAAAAGCGCGGCATCTATGCCGGCTGCGTCGGCTATTTCTCGGCCGGCGGCGCGATGGACACCTGCATCGTGCTGCGCACCGCGCTGGTGAAGGACGGCACGATGTACGTACAGGCCGGCGCCGGCATCGTCGCCGATTCAAATCCGGACTCCGAGCAGCAGGAATGCGTCAACAAGGCGAAGGCTTTGTTCCGCGCCGCCGAAGAAGCGCGCCGTTTCGCCAGCCAGGCTAAAAGAGGCCAGTAGCCGCGGCTAACTCACGAGCGCGAGAAACTCCTGCCGCGTTGCCGGATTGTCGCGGAAGCAACCGAGCATCCGGCTCGTCACCATATCGGTGTCGTGTTTGTGGATGCCGCGGGTCGACATGCAATGGTGACTCGCCTTGAGCACCACGGCGACGCCCTGCGGCCGCAGGACTTCCTGAATGATATTGGCGATCTGCGCCGTCATCTTTTCCTGAATTTGAAGGCGCTTCGCATAGGCCTCGACAACGCGGGCCAGCTTCGAAATCCCCACCACGCGTCCGGTAGGCACATAAGCTACCCAGGCACGCCCGATAATGGGCGCCACGTGATGTTCACAATGGCTTTCGAACGGTATCCCGCGGAGAACGATCATCTCGTCGTAGCCTTCCGTCTCCTCGAAAGTTGTCGAGAGCATTTGCGCGGGATCGACGCTGTATCCGGCAAAGTACTCTTTGAACGCGCGGGCGAGTCGCGCCGGCGTCTCGACGAGTCCATCGCGGTTTGGGTCGTCTCCCGTCCACCGAATGATCGTACGAAAGGCGGCTTCCACTTCCTCACGCGTTGGATGGTGCGAACTTGCTCCTGAACCGGCTTGGATACGTGCGATCATGTTCATGGTGCGCGCCTTTGTCTGGATTTAAAAGGAGCCGGCCCGCCTCAGGGGGAAGACGGACCGGCAAGTGATCGGCTCAAGCGAGGGCGTTTCGGGCGCCGATCAGCTCTGAGGCGGTAGAATGACCTTGTCGATAACGTGGATGACGCCGTTCGAAGCCGCGATGTCGGCGTTGACGACCGTGGCGTCGTTGATCATCACCTTGCCGCCGCTAGTCGAGACCTTCACCGCGGCGCCATTCACCGTCTTGGCCTGATCGATCTTGGTCACCTGCTCGGCTTTCACCGCGCCCGGCACCACGTGATAGGTGAGGATCGCGGTCAGCTTCGCTTTGTTTTCGGGCTTCAAGAGGCTTTCAACCGTACCGGCCGGCAGCTTGGCAAACGCTGCATCGGTCGGCGCAAAAACGGTGAACGGTCCCGGACCCTTGAGGGTGTTGACCAGATCCGCCGCCTGTAGAGCGGCCGCCAGCGTCTTAAACTGGCCCGCACCGACCGCGGTGTCGACGATGTCCCGATTGCTTGCGCGGGCAAAAGGGCCGCTCACCGTCAGACCGACGACGGCCAAAGCGACGGCAACTGCCGACATAACTCCTGCAACTCGACGATTCATGTTTTTGCTCCTGTTGACGCGTTTAGGCCGGCACCGCCGGCTCACGGCATCGGAAGAGGACGGTCAGCCTGCGATTGACCTCTCGCCCGTCGCCGATGTATTTACTTATGATAAAATATTTTTTCGCGTTGCTCACATTCACGTGAAATGAAAAGTCGTTTTCTTACTGATAAAAGCAGGACGCCCCCCTTTGAACCGGAGTGGAAAGGAGGAGAGATCGTGTTGTCGGAGACGCTGACTACTGCCCTCGCTGGCTACGCCATCGGGCCCAAACTGCGCCGACTGCGGTTACGCAAGAAGCTCGGCTTGGTTCAGCTTGGCGAGCACACCGGGCTTTCGCCGGCACTGTTGTCGAAGATCGAGCGCGGGCAGATGTTTCCGACCTTGCCAACGCTCCTGCGGATTGCGCTCGTCTTTGGCGTCGAGCTCGACCACTTTTTCAGCGATGACAGCAACCGTCCCATCTACGCCGTTGTCCGCAAAGGGGAGCGTATTCGGCTTCCCGACAAGGCGGGCCGCCCATCGCCGGCATACCAATTCGAGTCGCTCGATTTTCCGGTCAGCGAGCGCAAACTGAACGGGTATTATGTAGAGTTCGAAGGGGAAGATCAGCCGTCGGAGGCGCATGAACATCCTGGCGCGGAAATCATCTATGTCGTTAAGGGCCAACTCGTGCTCAATCTCGAAGGAGAGGACTTCACTCTCGACGAGGGCGACTCGATGTATTTCGATTGTGCTCATCCACACAGCTATCGACGGAAGGGGCCTGAGCGTTGCGCTGCGGTCGTCGTTGTGACGGCCTAAGTCCGCGCCGGCATCTCAGTTTACGGTACCCTTGACCCGTCCCAGCGGCCGCGTCTAAGAGCTTGAGACGAGCCAAGAAAACATGATCGTTCTGATCGACAACTACGACAGCTTCACCTTCAACCTCGTCCACTACCTGGGTGGGCTCGGGGCGGACGTGGTCGTGCATCGCAACGACAAGATCACGGCCGATGCGGTCATCGCGTCAGATCCGGAGGCGATCGTGCTCTCGCCCGGCCCCTGCACGCCCAACGAGGCCGGCATCTGCCTCGACTTGATCGGCAAGGCGGCCGGCAAAGTGCCGCTGCTCGGCGTCTGCCTCGGCCACCAGGCGATCGGCCAGGTTTTCGGCGGCAAGGTCGTGCGCGCGCCCGTGCCGGTGCACGGCAAGCTCTCGGAGATCCGCCACAACGGCACCGGCGTCTTCCGCGGCATCAACGGGCCGTTCAAGGCCACGCGCTATCACTCGCTGGTGGTCGAGCGCGCGACCATGCCGAAGGCGTTGCAGGTCAATGCCGAGACCGACGACCGTCTGGTCATGGGCCTGATGCACGAGAGCCTGCCGATCCACGGCGTGCAATTCCACCCGGAGAGCATCGCGTCCGAGCACGGCCACCTGATGCTGAAGAATTTTCTCGATCTGTCGGCGGCCTGGAACGCGCAGCGCGGGCGCCGTCCGGCGGCGCGCAAAGAACTGCAGGCGGCGGGCTGAGGGACATTCATGGCCGACGAATTCAAGGCGCTTATCGGCAAGGTCGCGACCGGCGCAAGCCTCACGCGCGAGGAAGCCGCCAACGCCTTCGACCGCATGATGTCGGGCGAAGCCACGCCCTCGCAGATGGGCGGGCTCTTGATGGCGCTGCGGGTGCGTGGCGAGACGGTCGACGAGATCACCGGCGCGGTCACCACCATGCGCGCGAAAATGCTGGGCGTGAAGGCGCCGGCCGACGCGGTGGACGTGGTCGGTACCGGCGGCGATGCCTCGGGCTCCTACAACATCTCGACCTGCGCGGCCTTCGTCGTCGCCGGCGCGGGCGTGCCGGTCGCCAAGCATGGCAACCGCGCGCTGTCCTCGAAGTCGGGCGCCGCCGACGTGCTGCAGGCGCTCGGTGTGAAGATCGATCTCACCGCCGAGCAGGTCGGCCGCTGCATCAGGGACGCCGGCATCGGCTTCATGTTCGCGCCCGCGCATCACCCGGCGATGAAGAACGTCGGCCCGACCCGCGTCGAGCTCGGCACCCGCACCATCTTCAACCTGCTCGGGCCGCTGTCGAACCCGGCCGGCGTCAAGCGCCAGATGATCGGCACCTTCTCCCGGCACTGGATCGAGCCGATGGCGCAGGTCTTGAACAATCTCGGCTCCGAGAGCGTCTGGGTGGTGCACGGCTCGGATGGCCTCGACGAGATCACCACCGCCGGGCCGACCAGCGTGGCCGAGCTCAAGGGCGGCAAGGTCCGCACCTTCGAGATCACCCCGGAGGATGCCGGCCTGCCGCGCGTCAAGCCGGAAGCGCTCAAGGGCGGCGACGCCGAGCACAATGCCAAGGCGCTGCTCGACGTGCTCAAAGGCAAGCCCGGCCCGTTCCGCGACGTCGCAATGCTCAACACCGCCGCCGCGCTCATCGTCGCCGGCAAGGCGCAGGATCTGAAGGAAGGCGCCGCGCTCGCCGCCAAGTCGATCGACTCGGGCGAGGCCGAAGGGCGGCTCGACCGGCTGATCGCCGTCTCCTGCGCGCTGGAGCCCTGAGATGGCCGACATCCTCGCCAGGATCGAAGCCTACAAGCGCGAGGAGATCGCCGCCGCCAAGCGCGCCAAGCCGCTCTCGGTCGTGGAGGCCGAAGCGAAGACCGCCGCGCCGCCGCGTGGCTTCCTCAAGGCGATCGAGAGAAAGATTGCCGCCGGCGACTACGCGCTGATCGCGGAGATCAAGAAGGCGAGCCCGTCGAAGGGCCTGATCCGGGCCGACTTCGACCCGCCGGCGCTGGCCCGGGCTTACGAGGCGGGCGGCGCCACCTGCCTCTCGGTGCTCACTGATGCGCCCTCGTTTCAAGGGAGGCCGGAATTCCTCGGCCAGGCGCGCGCGGCGACCAGTCTGCCGGCGCTGCGCAAGGACTTCATCTACGAGCCCTACCAGGTCGCAGAATCGCGCGCTCTCGGCGCCGATTGCATCCTGATCATCATGGCGGGGGTCAGTAACGCGGCGGCCGCCGAGATCGAAAATGCAGCGTTTACATGGGGTATGGACGCCCTTGTTGAAGTTCATCAGGAAGATGAGCTTGATCGGGCGCTGCGCCTGAAATCGCGCCTGATCGGCATCAACAACCGCGACCTGCGCACCTTCGAGACAAGCCTCGCCGTCAGCGAGCGGCTCGCCCCCCGCGTCCCCAAGGACCGCGTGGTCGTCGGCGAAAGCGGGCTGTACACACCGGCCGACCTCGCCCGCCTGGCGCGCTCGGGCATCTCGACCTTCCTGATCGGCGAGAGCCTGATGCGCCAGCCCGACGTCGCCGCCGCCACCCGCGCCCTGCTCGCGCGCCAGCGCGCACCGGCGGAGTAGCGCCATGGCGAGGGCCAAGAAGCCGGGCGCGCAGTCCAGCAAGCCCAAGGCGCGGGCGAAGGCGCCGGCAAAGGCCCGCGCCAAGGCTGCGCCCGCGATCGGCGATGCCGAACTGCTGACGCACATCGACAAGCGCGGTCAGGCGCACATGGTGGACGTCTCCGCCAAGTCGCCGACCGAGCGCGTCGCGGTGGCCGAGGGCAAGGTCATCATGCGCAAGGACACGCTCGACCTCGTCATCGCCGGCAATGCGCTCAAGGGCGACGTGCTCGGCGCCGCGCGCCTTGCCGGCATCATGGCGGCCAAGCGCACGCACAGCCTGATCCCGCTCTGCCATCCGCTGCCGATCACCAAGGTGATCGTCGAGATCAACCCGGAGCATTCCCTGCCCGGCTTCCTGGTGCAGGCGACGGTGAAGGTCACCGGCCCGACCGGCGTCGAGATGGAGGCGCTGACCGCCGTGTCGGTCGCCTGCCTGACCATCTACGACATGGTCAAGGCGGTGGAGCGCGGCATGCGCATCGAGGGCATCCGGCTTTTGGAAAAGAGCGGCGGCCGCTCCGGCCACTGGCGCGCGGGGAAGTAAGCTCATGGCGCTGATGCCGGTCGCGGAAGCGTTGAAGCGGGTGCTGGCGGACGCCGGGCCCCTGCCCTCCGAAACCGTCGCCCTGCATGACGCGCGCGGCCGCGTGCTGGCCGAGGACTTGTCCGCCCTGCGCACGCAGCCGCCGGCCGCCGTCTCGGCCATGGACGGCTATGCCGTGCGCGGCGCGGACGTCGCGCAGGCGCCGGTCGCGCTCAAGGTGATCGGCGAAGTCGCCGCCGGGCATCCCTTCGCGGGGGCGATCAAGGCCGGCGAAGCCGCCCGCATCTTCACCGGCGGCATGATGCCGGACGGCAGCGACACCGTCGTCATCCAGGAGATCACCACGCCCGAGGGCGATCGCGTCGTCATGCACAAGCCGACCGCGACGGGCCGCAACGTGCGGGCCGAAGGCATCGACTTCCGCCAAGGGCAGGTGCTTCTGCACAAGGGCACGCGCCTGAGCGACCGCGACCTGATGCTGGCAGCGGCGATGAACCACGCGCGCCTGCCCGTCCACCGGCGGCCGAAGGTGGCGGTTGCGGGCACCGGTGACGAGCTGGTGCCGCCGGGCACGGCACCCGGCCCCGGGCAGATCGTCTATTCGAACGGCTTCGCCCTCGCCGCGCTCGCGGCAGCCGAAGGCGCCGAGACGCGCGATTTCGGCATCGTGCCGGACCGCATCGAGGCCATCGCCGCAGCGGTCCGCCAGGCGCGCGACTGGGGTGCCGACATCCTGGTCACCACCGGCGGCGCCTCGGTCGGCGAGCACGATCTCGTCCAGCGCGCGCTGAAGGCGGAAGGCATGGACCTGTCGTTCTGGCGCGTCGCGCTCAGGCCGGGGCGGCCGATGATGCACGGCCGGCTCGGCACGCTGCAGGTGCTCGGCCTGCCGGGCAACCCGGTCTCGTCCTATGTCTGCGCCTTCCTGTTCCTGGCGCCGCTTATCCGCCGGCTCTCCGGCCGCAGCGAGGTCGAGCGCGCGCCCGAACCGGCTCACCTCGGGGCCCCGCTGCGGGCCAATGACGAGCGCGCGGACTACCTGCGCGCGACCCTGGCGATGGGGCCGGACGGCCCGGTCGCTACTCCGGTACCAGACCAGGACAGTTCATTGATGGCGCCCCTGGCGCAGGCCGGTTGCCTGGTGATTCGGGAGCCCTATGCGCCGGCGGCGCCGGCCGGCTCGCCGTGCGTCATCGTTAAGCTAGGCCTGTAGCGGCCGTTCGACTTCTTCACCCCAAATTAAATGGTTGCGGAACACATATCGAACAGATAGTGTATGTTCATGCTTTGTTTCGACTGAGTCCTCTACAGGACCGGCGAGACGTCATGGGCAGGGGATCTGGGGAGATATGGATCGATGCTGACCCGCAAGCAGTTCGAGCTCCTGCGTTTCATCCACGAGCGGCTGACCGAGGCCGGCGTTCCGCCCTCCTTCGACGAGATGAAGGACGCCCTCGACCTGCGCTCCAAGTCGGGCATCCATCGGTTGATCACCGCGCTGGAAGAGCGCGGCTTCATCCGCCGTCTGCCCAACCGGGCGCGCGCCATCGAGGTGATCAAGCTGCCCGATTCCGTCGGCCATGGGCTTGGCTCGAGCCGCTCGCGCGGCTTTACCCCTAGCGTGATCGAGGGCGACCTCGGTCGCGTTCGCCAGGTTTCCGAAGACGACAACAGCGGGCGGCCCATCGCGGTGCCGGTCATGGGCCGCATCGCCGCCGGCACGCCGATCGAGGCGATCCAGCAGCGCAGCCATGTCATCAACATGCCGCCCGACCTGCTCTCGGCCGGCGAGCACTTCGCGCTCGAGGTGCGCGGCGACTCGATGATCGAGGCCGGCATCCTCGATGGCGACATCGCCCTCATCCGCCGCTCCGATGCCGCCGACACTGGCGACATCGTGGTGGCGCTGATCGACGACGAGGAAGCCACCTTGAAGCGCTTCCGCCGCCGCGGCGCCTCCATCGCGCTCGAGCCGGCCAATACGGCCTATGAGGTGCGCATCCTGCCGCCCAACCGCGTGCGCATTCAGGGCAAGCTCGTCGGGCTGTTCCGGCGTTACTGACGCGCGCCTGCCCCGGACGCGGCGCAGCACGAAGTGGTGCGCCGCAGAGCCGGGGCCGTCCCAAATTCTGAGTTCGCGAAGGCCCCGGGTCTTCAGCGCATCGTTTCACGCTGCGCTGCGCCCGGGACATGGCGTTCAATCCCCCCGCCTCCAAATCCTCCGTGCGCGGTGTCGCGTCGCGCGCGGCCGGGCGTGACGGCGCCGCCGCTGCCGGCGCGTCCTGCGCGCGCGCCCAGGGGCGGTCGGTACCCGGCGGGCGCGCCGCCTCGATCGCGAAGCGCTCACCCGTCCACCGCAGGCTCGTCGCGCCCTGCGCGCGCCAGACATTGCGGTCGACGAGCGTGCTCGCGCAGGCGCCTTGCGCCTCCCGGGCGCTGAGCACGGCCGCCGCACGGCCGCAGTCCTCCGCGAAGGCTTCCACCGCCAGCGCATAGGCGACCAGCCGCCCTTCCTTCAGCCTGCCGATGCAGCCGACGCCGTCGCATCGTACGCCGTGGGCGAGCGTGGCGTCCTTCGGCCCCCGTGCGTCACCGTCGGCAGCAAGCCAGTCCTTGACCGCGAAAGTGTCGCGGCCGGTGTGCAGCACGCTCAGGCGGCCGTCCGCGCCGCGTAGCGCGGCCGTCTGGCCGTCGCCCGCGATCAGGATGTCCGGCTTCGGCGTGACGGCCGCCCACAGGCTCGCCGCAAGCGCCAGCGCCACCCCGCTCCAGCGCAAGGGTGTGCGCAGCAGGCAGATCAGCAACAGCGCCGCGGTGCCGAGCAGCAGCGGGCCGGTGCCGAAGGCATGGATGCGGCCGACCGCGCCGGGCAGGCTCGTGACCCAGAGCGCGACATCCGTCATCCAGCCGATGCCCGCGCCCATCAGCCGCCAGAACGTGCCGTCGAAGCCGAACGGCATTGTGAGCACGCCGAGGATCCCCATCGGCATCACCAGCACCGACACGACCGGCATGGCGACGAGGTTGGCGAGCACGCCGTAGGGCGCGACGCGGTGGAAGTGATAGGCGGCGAACAGAGTGGTGGCGAGGCCCGCCACCAGCGAGGCGAGGACCAGGCCGGCGATCTCGCGTCCGCCCCAGAGCGCGAGCCGCGCCTGCAGCGTCGAGTCGGCGTCGGTCCGCCAAAAGGACAGCCCGTTCTGGTAGGCGGCGACGAGGGCGAGCGTCGCCGCGAACGACATCTGGAAGCTCGGATGCACTACCGATTGCGGCGACACCGCGAGCACGACGAAGGCGGCGACGGACAGCGTACGGAAGGTGATTGCCGCGCGGTCCGCCATCACGCCGATGAGTACGATGGCGACCATGATGAAGGAGCGCTGCGTTGCCACCTCGGCGCCCGACAGCACGAGATAGAACGCGGCGCCGGCGAGCGCGCCGGCCGCCGCCCATTTCTTGATCGGCCGCCGCGCCGCCAGCGAGGGCGACAGCGCCAGCCCCGCACGGATGACGAAGAACACGATGCCCGCCACCACCGCCATGTGATAGCCGGAGATCGACAGCACGTGTGCCAGGCTCGAGATGTACATGGCGTCGTTGACCGCCTCGGAGATGGCGTCGCGCTTGCCGGTGATCAGCGCGGAGGCGATCGAGCCGCGGTCGCCGGACAAATGGATGCGGATGCGGTCGTCGATGCCCTCACGCATCGCGTCGATGACGGTCGCGATGCGCAAGCCGAGCGTGGGCGCGACCGGCGCCGGCGCCGTCACGATGCGGCCGAGCGCATAGCCGGACGCGCCGATCTGCTGGAAATACATGCCGCGGGCGAAGTCGTAGCCGCCTGGCCGCAACGGCTGTAAGGGCGGCGATAGGCGCGCTTTCAACTCCACGAAAGCGCCGACCGGCGGCGCGGTGCCCTTGCGCACGGCGACGCGCACGCGCTCCGGCTTTTCGCCCATGCGCGCGCCTTCGATCGCGTGCACGCGGATGACCACGCGGTCGCTGCGCGCACGTTCCTCGCGCACTTCGACGAAACCCTTGACCGCGGCGCCGAACACCGGAGCTTGCAGGATCGGGTGCGCGATGCGCGCGGTGTGCAGCGTGGCCACGGCAAAGCCGCTCGCCATCGCCGCGACCCCAAGCGCGAGCGGAAAGCCGGCGCTGCTGCGCCGCGCGACTGCGGCGACAGCTACCGCGGCAACGGCGGCGGCGCTTGCCGCAATCCATGACGGCTCGCGCCCCGCGCTGAAGTAGAGCGCAATGCCGAAGCCGAAGGCGACCGGCAGCCAGGGCAAGAGCCGGCCCGGCGCCACCTCTGCGGCGAGCCATTCCGCGAGAACCTTGCGCGCCCGTTCGCCAGCCGCCGCGGCGACGCCGTCCGGCAGCGCCAGGCCGGCGCGCCGCCGCGCAGCGGCGATCGCCGCCGCCAAGGCCCTCGCACGCGGTCTGCCCTCGCCTGCCGCCATCACGCACGCCCCGCCCGCCGGGGATGCTAGGGCAATCGCAGGTTGTGGCTAGGAGAACGGTTGTGAACGGAAGTCCGTCATCCTGAGGTGCGAGCGTAGCGAGCCTCGAAGGATGGCGGCCGATGAGTCAGCGGCCGTCGCCCTTCGAGGCTCGGCGCGAACCGCGCCGAGCACCTCAGGGTGACGGGTCAATGTTGGTGCAAGTGGCCTATCTGCCAACTTCCTTCGCGAACGTGTCGCGCAAGCCCACCGTGCGGTTGAACACCGGCTTGCCCGGCGTGGAATCCACGTCGCGGCAGAAGTAGCCCTGGCGCTCGAACTGGAAGACGTCGCCGGCCGCGCCGCCATCGAGCGACGGCTCGAGCCGCGCGCTGCGCAGCACCTCGAGCGAATTCGGGTTGAGGTCCTTCTCGAAGCCCTCGCCGCCGGTCGGATCGGGCTTGGCGAACAACGGATTGTAGAGGCGCACCTCGGCCGCGACCGAATCCTTTGCCGACACCCAATGGATGGTCGCCTTCACCTTGCGGCCATCCGGCGCGTTGCCGCCCTTGGTCGCCGGGTCGTAGGTGCAGCGCAGTTCGGCGACGTCGCCGGCGGCGTCCTTCACCACCTCCTTGCAGGTGATGAAGTAGGCGTAGCGCAGGCGCACTTCCGTGCCAGGCGACAGCCGGAAAAACTTCTTCGGCGGGTTCTCCATGAAGTCGTCGCGCTCGATGTAGAGTTCGCGGCCGAACCTGATCCTGCGCGTGCCGGCGGCCGGGTCATCCGGGTGATTGACCGCCTCCAATTCGTCCGACTGCCCTTCCGGATAGTTGTCGATTACCACCTTGAGCGGCTTCAGCACCGCCATGCGGCGCTGCGCGATCTTGTTGAGCACCTCGCGCACCGAGAATTCGAACATGCCGACGTCGACCACGCTGTTGGCCTTGGCCACGCCGATGCGCTTGACGAAATCGCGCAGCGCCGCCGCCGGCACGCCGCGCCGGCGCAAGCCGGCGAGCGTCGGCATGCGCGGATCGTCCCAGCCCGACACGTGCTTGTCCTGCACCAGCTTCGTCAGCACGCGCTTCGACAGCACGGTATGCGTGAGGTTCAGCCGGGCGAATTCGTACTGGTGCGGCGTCGAGGGGACGCTCAGGTTCGCGATGAACCAGTCGTAGAGCGGCCGGTGGTCCTCGAATTCCAGCGTGCAGATCGAATGCGTGATGTGCTCGATCGCGTCCGACTGGCCGTGCGCGTAGTCGTAGCTCGGGTAGATCTTCCACTCGGTTCCGGTACGCGGGTGGGCCGCGTGCAGAATGCGGTACATCACCGGGTCGCGCAGGTTGATGTTGCCGGACGCCATGTCGATCTTGGCGCGCAGCACCCGCGCGCCGTTAGGGAACTCGCCGGCGCGCATGCGGCGGAACAGGTCGAGGTTCTCCTCGATCGGCCGGTCGCGGAACGGCGAGTTCCTGCCCGGCTCGGTGAGCGTGCCGCGGTTGACCCGCATCTCCTCGGGGCTCTGGTCGTCGACATAGGCCAAGCCTGCGCGGATCAGGTCCTCGGCCCAGGCGTAGAGCCGCTCAAAGTAGTCGGAGGCATGGTAGAGGTGCTCGCCCCAGTCGAAGCCCAGCCATTTCACGTCGCGCTTGATGGCGTCGATGTATTCCTGCTCTTCCCTGACCGGGTTGGTGTCGTCGAAACGCAGGTGGCAGCGGCCGCCGAACTCCTCGGCGATACCGAAGTTCAGGCAGATCGACTTGGCGTGCCCGATGTGCAGGTAGCCGTTCGGCTCCGGCGGGAAGCGCGTGACCACCCCCTTGACCCGCCCCGCGTCGAGGTCGGCCTTAACGATGTCGCGAATGAAGTCGCGGCCGGCCTCGGCCGCCCCCGCATTCCCGCTTGCCTTTTCCTCGACGGCCATGCTTCCTCGGCTCGAAATTGACCTTCAATCCGCGGCCCGTATGACGTGCCGCTCGGCTCGATGTCAATCGCGCTCACGCTTGCCCCGCGACCTATGTTAGACGCCTCGCGATGAGCGAAACCGTCGTCACCCGCTTTGCGCCGTCCCCGACCGGCTTCCTCCATATCGGAGGCGGCCGCACCGCGCTGTTCAACTGGCTCTACGCCCGCCGCCACGGCGGCAAGATGCTCCTGCGCATCGAGGACACCGACCGCGAGCGCTCCACCAAGGCCGCCATCGATGCCATCATCGACGGCCTCTCCTGGCTCGGGCTCACCTGGGACGGCGACATCGTCTACCAGTTCTCGCGCGCCGCCCGCCACCGCGAAGTAGCCGAGCAGCTCCTGGCCGCGGGCAAGGCCTACCGCTGCTACGCCAGCCCCGAGGAACTGGCCGAGATGCGCGAGGCCGCCCGGAAGGAAGGCCGCTCCAAGCTCTACGACGGGCGCTGGCGCGACCGCGACCCCTCGGAAGCCCCGCCGGGCGTCAAGCCGGTGATCCGCCTGAAGGCGCCGCAGGAAGGCGAGACCGCGATCGAGGACCAGGTGCAGGGTCGCGTCGTCTGGCAGAACGCCGACCTCGACGACCTGGTGCTGCTGCGCTCCGACGGCACCCCCACCTACATGCTGGCGGTAGTGGTCGACGACCACGACATGGGCGTCACCCACATCATCCGCGGCGACGACCACCTCACCAACGGCGCCCGCCAGAAGCACATCTACGAGGCGCTCGGCTGGCACGTGCCGGCGATGGCGCACATCCCGCTCATCCACGGGCCCGACGGCTCGAAGCTCTCCAAGCGCCACGGCGCGCTCGGCGTCGACGCCTACCGCGCCATGGGCTACCTGCCGGCGGCCATGCGCAATTACCTGGTGCGGCTCGGCTGGAGCCATGGCGACCAGGAGATTTTCACCGAGGCCGAGATGATCGCGGCCTTCGACCTCGCCCATATCGGCCGCTCGCCGGCGCGCTTCGACTTCGCCAAGCTGGAGAGCCTGAACGGCCACTACATCCGCGCCACCGCCGACGCCGACCTGATCGCGGCGCTCGAGGGCCTGCTGCCGCACATCGCCGGCGGCGAGGAACTGGCCGCCAGGCTCACGCCCGCGCTGCGCGAGCGCCTGCTCGTCGCCATGCCGGGCCTGAAGGAGCGGGCTAAGACTTTGGTCGAACTGTTCGAGGCCTCGCGCTTCCTCTGGG
Source organism: Pseudolabrys sp. (assembly GCA_046292265.1). Lineage (GTDB taxonomy): Bacteria > Pseudomonadota > Alphaproteobacteria > Rhizobiales > Xanthobacteraceae > Pseudolabrys. Next base: position 174,799 of record JBKBRE010000003.1, read on the forward strand.
CCAGCCGGCCGCTGCCCATGAGCGAACAGGCCGAGGCCCTGCTCACCGCCGAGGCCAAGGGCCTGATCGCCGCCCTGCTGCCCGAGATCGAAGCGGTCGCCGAATGGAACGCGGCCGCGGTCGAGGCCGTGGTCCGCACCTTCGCCGAGCGCCGCGCGGTCAAGCTCGGCGCCGTGGCGCAACCCTTGCGCGCCGCGCTGACCGGCAAGACCACCTCGCCGCCGATCTTCGACGTGCTTGCGGTCCTCGGCAAGGAGGACAGCCTCGCCCGCCTGCGCGACCAGGCCGGCTGATCGTCCTCCGCGCCCCGGGGATAAAGCCGGCGCGGACGCGTGCAATACCGCGCCGAACTGCGAAAGTTTCACGACGTCCAAGCGTTGCCGCGCTGCCTTTTTACAGGGCAGGACTCATCTTCTGCGCGATCTTGCAGCGCACAGTGGGATGGGTTACGCACACAAAGGCCGGACGCCGCGACCCCTCCCCGGGCGCATCGGCTTCCGGCCGTACTGCAATCGCGCATCGCTCGCCGCCAATTCGAGGGCCCGGCCATGGACGCCAAAACCGACAAAAAGACCGGCTCGCTGACGGTCGGCAACAAGAACTACGATCTGCCCATCTACAGCGGCACTGTCGGCCCCGACGTGATCGACATCGCCAAGCTCTACGGCGAGAGCGGCATGTTCACCTACGACCCCGGCTTTACCTCGACGGCGAGCTGCGAATCCAAGATCACCTATATCGACGGCGACGAAGGCATCCTGATGTATCGGGGCTACCCGATCGAGCAGCTTGCCGAGCACGGCGACTTCCTGGAGACCTGCTACCTGCTGCTCTACGGCGAACTGCCGACCGCCGGCCAGAAGGCCGACTTCGACTACCGGGTCACGCGCCACACCATGGTGCACGAGCAGATGAGCCGGTTCTTCCAGGGCTTCCGGCGCGACGCCCACCCGATGGCGGTGATGACCGGCTCGATCGGCGCGCTCTCGGCCTTCTACCACGACTCCACCGACATCGCCGATCCGCACCAGCGCATGGTCGCCTCGGTGCGCATGATCGCCAAGGTGCCGACGCTCGCCGCCATGGCCTACAAGTATTCGATCGGCCAGCCCTTCGTTTATCCGAAGAACGAGCTCGATTACGCCTCGAACTTCCTGCGCATGTGCTTCGCGGTGCCGACCGAGGAGTACAAGCCCAATCCGGTGCTGGCGCGCGCCATGGACCGCATCTTCATCTTGCACGCCGACCACGAGCAGAACGCCTCGACCTCGACCGTGCGGCTCGCCGGCTCCTCCGGCGCCAACCCGTTTGCCTGCATCGCGGCCGGCTGCGCCTGCCTGTGGGGTCCGGCGCATGGCGGCGCCAACGAGGCCGCGCTCAACATGCTGTCCGAGATCGGCTCGGTCGACCGCATCCCCGAGTTCATCAAACGCGCCAAGGACAAGACCGATCCCTATCGCCTGATGGGCTTCGGCCACCGCGTCTACAAGAACTACGATCCGCGCGCCAAGATCATGCAGAAGACCTGCCACGAGGTCCTCGCCGAGCTCGGCATCAAGGACGATCCGCTGCTCGACGTCGCCATGGAGCTCGAGAAGATCGCGCTGCACGACGACTACTTCATCGAGAAGAAGCTCTATCCGAACATCGACTTCTATTCGGGCATCACGCTCAAGGCGATGGGCTTCCCGACCACCATGTTCACCGTGCTGTTCGCGGTCGCGCGCACGGTCGGCTGGATCGCGCAGTGGAAGGAAATGATCGAGGACCCGAAGCAGAAGATCGGCCGTCCGCGCCAGCTCTACACCGGCGCACCGCGCCGCGACTACGTGCCGATCTCGCGGCGCAAGTAACGCCGCAATACGGTTGTCTGACGCAAAGGGCGGTCCTCGGGCCGCCCTTTTGCGTGCCCGTTACCGCCTGCCGCAAGTCCCTTGTGCGGCGGCATCGGTTGTCATCAACTGTCGGTACAAGACGTCCAGGTTCACCGCCGGGAGGATCGCCATGACCTCGAAAATCGTCTGCAGCGCCATCTTCGGCGCAGCGCTCGCCGTCGCCGCGCCGGCCTACAGCCAGGATATCGAGAACAAGCTGACCATCGTCACCTCGTTCTCCAAGGACATCACCGAGCCCTACCGGCAGGCCTTCCAGAAGAAATACCCTGGCACCGTCGTCGAGGTGCAGAACCGCAACACGGCCGCGGCGGTCACCTTCATCCGCGAGACGCGCTCGAACCCGCCGGACATCATGTGGGCGTCCGCGCCGGACGCTTTCGCCGTGCTCAAGAAGGACAACCTGCTGCAGAAATACGCCCCCAAGGCGACCGGTATCGCCAGCAAGGTGGGCTCCTATCCGATCAACGACCCGGACGGCTACTTCGTCGGCTTCGCCGCCTCCGGCTACGGCATCATGTACAACACGCGCTATCTCCGGGCGAACAACCTGCCGCCGCCGAAGGAATGGGACGACCTGAAGAAGCCGGCCTACTTCGGCCATGTCGGATTTTCCGCGCCGTCGCGCTCCGGCACCTCGCATCTGACGGTCGAAACGATTCTGCAGGGCGAAGGCTGGGACAAAGGCTGGGCGACGCTGCTGACCATCGGCGGCAACCTGCAGCAGGTGTCCGACCGCTCCTTCGGCGTGCCGGACGCGGTCAACAGCGGCCAGTACGGCGTCGGCATCGTGATCGACTTCTTCGGCCTGTCGGCGAAAGCCTCCGGCTTCCCGGTCGAATTCGTCTACCCGACCGTGACCGCGATCGTGCCGGCCAATGTCGGCATCGTCGCCAACGCCAAGAACCAGAAGGCCGCGCAAGCCTTCGTCGAGTTCCTGCTGTCGGAGGAAGGCCAGCAGATCCTGCTCGATCCGAAGATCCAGCGTCTGCCCGTGCGCGTCGACACCTACAAGAAGACGCCGCCGGACTATCCCAATCCCTTCACCGACCCGCGCCTCGCGAAGGGCATCACCTTCGATTCCGAGCTGTCGGAGAAACGCTACGAACTGGTGAACTCGCTCTATGACCGCGCGGTGACCTTCCGCCTCGCCGACCTCAACGCCGCGTGGAAGGCGATTCAGACCGCCGAAGCCAGGCTCGGCGCCCAGGCCAGCCCCGCCGCCAAGGACCTCCTCGCGCAGGCGCGCAAGCTCGCCAGCACGGTGCCGATCTCGGAGAAGGAGGCGATCGACCCGGCCATTGCCGGCTCGTTCCAGGAGGTCAAGAAAGGCCAGAAGGCCGCCGGCCGCCAGGCCGAGTTCGAGAGCCGCTGGGACACCTTCGCCAGCAAGAACTATGCGGAAGCCAAGGCGCTCGCCGAGAAGGCGATGGCGGCGAAGTAGCCCATGGCGACGGCCACGGTTTCCGCCGGGCGGCGCGCCCCGCGCTTCTCGCTCGCCGCCCGCTACGGCGCGAGCGTGCCGCAGGTGCTCGCGCTGATCGTGGTCATGCTCTTCCTGATCGCCTTCCTGGTGGTGCCGATCGTCCGCGTCATCATGGTCGCCTTCACCCACCCGGAGGGCGGTTTCACGCTGGTCCACTTCGGCGATTTCTTTCGCACCCGCCTGCTGCGCGAAGCGGCGCTGAACTCGCTCTACGTCGCGACGATGACCGTCGTGCTCGCTAGCCTGATCGCGGTGCCGCTGGCGACCATCCTGTCGCGCTTCCACTTCCGCGCCGCGGCGCTGATCCACACGCTCGGGGTCGTGCCGCTGGTGATGCCGCCCTTCGTCGGCGCCGTGGCGATGCAGCTCATCTACGGCCGCAACGGCACCATCAACCTCCTGCTGATGGACTGGTTCGGCTTCCGCATTCCGTTCATGGAGGGGCTCAACGGCGTGATCTTCGTCGAGGCGCTCCACTATTTTCCCTTCATCCTGCTCAACCTGTCCGCCGCGCTCTCCAATATCGACTCGGCCATGGAGGAATCGGCGCAGAATCTCGGCGCGCACGGCTTCACGCTATTCTCGCGCATCGTCTTTCCGCTCGCCTTGCCCGGCTATGTCGCCGGCGCGGCGCTGGTCTTCGTCAAGGTTTTCGACGACCTCGCCACGCCGCTCCTGCTCAACGTCAACACGATGCTGGCGCCGCAGGCCTATCTGAAGATCACCACCGTCGGCATCACCGATCCGATGGGCTATGTCATCTCCGTGATCATGGTGGCGGCTTCGCTCGGCGGTCTCGCCTTGTCCGGCCTGTTCCTGCGCGGCCGCGACTTCTCCACGCAGCAGCGCGGCGGCGGCGGCCTGGCGCGGCGCGAGTTGCGCAGCGGCGCGCGGATCGCGGCGACCGCCTTCGTCCTGCTGGCGGTGGCGCTGTCGCTCTCGCCGCATATCGGCATTTTCCTGCTGTCGATCGGCACGGTGTGGTCCTACGCGCCGCTGCCCGACGCCTATACCTTCGCCCACTACGAAACGATCTTTCGCGAGGCGGGACCGCTCATCTCCAACACCGTCCTCTATTGCGGGCTCGCCGGCCTCATCGACATCGTGCTCGGCGCGACCGTGGCCTATATCGTGCTGCGCACCCGCCTGCCCGGGCGGCAACTGGTCGAGCAGCTGGCCATGGCCGCGGTCTCGATTCCCGGCCTGGTCATTGGCATCGGTCTCTTGCGCACCTATTTCGACCTGACGCTGCCGTTCACCGGCGAGGCGCTGGCCACGTTCTGGGGCATGCTGGTCATCGCCTACGCAGTGCGGCGGCTGCCCTATGCCATGGCGGCGGCGAAGGCCGCGCTGCGGCAGGTTCACCTGAGCCTGGAGGAAGCGGCCGAAAGCCTCGGCGCCGGCAAGTTCACCACGCTCACGCGCGTGGTCGTGCCGCTGATGACCGGCGGGCTGCTCGCCGGCTTCGTGACCAGCTTCGCGACCGCCGCGGTCGAGCTGTCGGCGACGCTGATGCTGGTCGCCAAGCAGGCCGACGCGCCGCTCGCCTACGGCATCTATGTCTACATGCAGTCCGCCGCCGGCCGCGGCCCCGGCGCCGCGCTCGGGGTGATCGCCGTGGTCGTGGTCGCCATCGCGACCTTCGTGTCCTACCGCATCGCCGAACACGAGCGCGGCCTGAAGGCGCGCTTGGGAGCCTTCACATGACGAGCGGCGTCGCCATCGAGGAGGTCAGCTTCAGCTACGGCGCCAACCTCATCATCGACGATGTCAGCCTCGACATCGCCAAGGGCGAGTTCTTCGCCTTTCTCGGGCCTTCCGGCTCGGGCAAGACCACGCTGCTGCGCCTGATCGCCGGTTTCGGCATTCCCGACAGCGGCCGCATTCTGATCGACGGCAAGGATGTGACCAATCTGCCGCCGTGGAGCCGCAACGTCGGCATGGTGTTCCAGAACTACGCGCTGTGGCCGCACATGACGGTCGCCAAGAACGTGGCCTTCGGGCTCGAGCGCCGGCGGCTGCCGAAAGCGGAGATCAACCGCAAGGTCGCCGACGTGCTGCAACTGGTCGGCCTGTCCGAATACGCCGGCCGGCGGCCGGCGCAGCTCTCCGGCGGGCAGCAGCAGCGCGTGGCGCTCGCGCGCACGCTGGTGATCGAGCCGAGCGTGCTGCTGCTCGACGAGCCCTTGTCCAACCTGGACGCCAAGCTGCGCATCGAAATGCGCTCCGAGCTTCGCCAGCTGCAGCAGAAGGTCGGCATCACCACGGTCTACGTCACGCACGACCAGGAGGACGCCAACGCGGTCGCCGACCGCATCGCCGTGCTCGACCGCGGCCGCATCCAGCAGATCGGCACCCCGGTCGCGCTTTACGACCACCCGGCGAGCCGCTTCGTCGCCGGCTTCCTGGGCACGGCCAACATGATCGACGGCGAGGTGCAAAGCGGCGGACGCTTCGTCGCCGACGGATTGGCGATCGAGCTCGGCGGCGGCGCGCCGGGCCGCGCCGCGATCTCCATCCGCCCGCAGGACATCGTGCTCGCCCCGCCCGGCACCGGCATCGGCGCGACGGTCGCCAGCCGCGAATTCCTCGGCGCGGTCACCCGTTATCGCATCCGCATCGGCAACAATACGTTGATCGCCGACGTGCCGCACCGGCGCGACATCGCCCCGTTCGAGGCCGGCGCGCCGGTCGGCGTGGTGATCGATCCGAAACAGGCGGCGGTGGTGCGGTAGCTCAGCTCGGCTTGCCGTTGCCGTTCGCGCCGTTGCCCTTGCCGTTGAGCTTCGCCGCCTTTGCCCCATCATAGGCCCAGGTCAGGTACACGCCCGCCCAGGTGAAGCCGCCGCCGAAGGCCGCCAGCACCATGCGGTTGCCGGCCTTGAGCTTGTCCTCGTAGTCCCACAGCGACAGCGGGATGGTCGCGTTGGTGGTGTTGCCGAACTTGTGGATGGTCACCATCACCCGCTCCATCGGCATGTTCATGCGTTCGGCCGTGGATTCGATGATGCGCTTGTTGGCCTGGTGCGGCACCAGCCAGTCGATCATATCGCCGCGCAGGTTGTTGCGCGTCATGATCTCGCCGGCGACCTCGGCCATCTTGGCGATGGCGAACTTGTAAACGGCCGCGCCTTCCTGGTGCACGTAATGCAGGCGTTTTCCCACCGTCTCGGCGCTCGCCGGCATGCGCGAGCCGCCGGCCTTCTGGTGCAGGTGGATCATCCCCGAGCCGTCCGAGCGGATCAGCGCGTCCATGATGCCGTAGCCGTTGTCCTGCGCCTCGATCAGCACCGCGCCGGCGCCGTCGCCGAACAGCACGCAGGTGGCGCGGTCGGTGTAATCAATGATCGACGACATCTTGTCGGCGCCCACCACCACCACCTTGCGCGCGGTGCCGGCGGCGATGAACTGCTGCGCGATGGTGAGCGAGTAGAGGAAGCCCGAACACGCGGCCTGCACGTCGAACGAGCCGATATTGTTGATCCCGACCATGTCGCAGATCAGGTTGGCCGTCGACGGGAACTGCATGTCCGGGGTGGTGGTCGCGCAGATCAGCAGGTCGACGTCACCGGGCTTGGTGCCGGTCTTGGCCAGCAGGCCGCGCACGGCCTCGGCGGCCATGTGCGAGGTGCCGAGCCCCTCGCCCTTGAGGATGTGCCGCTCCTTGATGCCCGTGCGCTCGGTGATCCAGGTATCCGTCGTGTCCACCAGACGCGCCAGGTCGGCGTTGGTGAGCAGGTCCGGCGGGACGTAGCCGTGGACGGCGGTAATGGTGGCGCGGGGGGGCAGGGTCAAAGGCGGGAATCCATTCTGCGGGCCATGACATAAGCCTTTTGGGCGCAACGCAGCAAGTTACGCCCTCGGGCCGTCCCGCGCCACCGCCTCCGCGGCGGCGTCGTTAACGGGGTCCGGCGCATCCCAGCACCTCCGCCGCCGCCCGCTCGCTGGGAACGGCCCGACCGATCTCCATGAGGCCGTCGAGCCGATCGAAAGCCTCCACCTGCCGGCGCCGCTCCGGGCCGTCGCGCAGCAGGGGCCTGAGCGCCGCGGCCAGCCTGGGCGCGGTGCAATCCCGCTGGAGCAGTTCCGGCACCACGTTCTCTCCCAGCACCAGGTTGGCCAGGATCACGCTGGGTATGGTCACGAAGGCGCGCGCGATCAGTTCCTCGACCAGGGGTACCTTGTAGGCCGCCACCATCGGCACGCCGGCGACCGCGAGTTCCAGCGTCGAGGTGCCCGATTTGGCCAGTGCCGCCCGCGCGGCACGGAATGCGGCCTCCTTTTCGGCCGTTTCGGTCACGATGCGGACCGGCACGGGCCACGAAGCGGTCGCCGCCTGTACCATGCCCGCCAGCCTCGGCACGGCCGGCACCACGACCTCGAGTGGGGCCTCCCGCGCAAGGATGCCGATGGCCTCTCCGAAGATGGCGGCCAGCCGGCGGATCTCGCCGGAACGGCTGCCGGGCAGCACCAGCAGCAGCGGCGGGTCGGCTTGCCGCCGCGCAGCCTCCACCGCATTGGGTCGCAGGCGGTTGGCCTGTTCACCGAGCGGATGGCCGACATAGGTGGTGGCGGGCCCGCCGAGCCGGGCCATCACTGCCGGCTCGAACGGCAGCAGCGCCAGCACGCGGTCGACATAGCCGCGCATGGCGCGCGCGCGGCCGGGCCGCCACGCCCACACCGAGGGACAGACGTAATCCACGATTGGGATGTGTGAGGCCTGCGCGCGCACGCGGCGCGCGACGCGGTGGGTGAAATCGGGACTGTCGATGATGACGAGGACGTCGGGCCTGGCGGCGACGACGGCATCGGCCGTCTCGCGAATGCGGCGGAGAATCCTGGGCAAGGCCGCGGGAATGGCTGCGAAGCCGATGATGGCGAGATCGCCGAGCGGGAACGGGCTCGGCACGCCCTGCTCCGCCATGTGGCTGCCGCCGATACCGGAAATGCGGACCTGCCCTTGCGTCGCGCGTTTGAGCGCTTCGATCAGCGCGGCGCCGAGGCGGTCGCCCGACTCCTCGCCCGCGACCAGGAAGACGTGCGGGCCCTGTGCGGTCATTGCGGCGATCCGGGCGGCACACCCAGTACAAAGATATTGGCGCGGTCGGCGGCGGCGATGAGCTTGTCGGGCTCGGCCACGACGGTCTCGCCGGCCGTGACGGCGATGCCCCCGAGCCCGGCGCGGGCGGCGCCGTCCACGGTGGCGGGCCCGATCGACGGCAGGTCGAAGCGGCGGTCCTGGTTCGGCTTGGCCGCCTTGACCAGCACGCCGGTGCCGACCGGCACGCGCACGCGCCTGTTGGCGCGCAGCTCGGCCATGCGGGCGAGCATCTGGTCGGTGCCTTCGGCGGCCTCGACCGCGACTATGTGCTGCCCGGCCACGATCACGGCCTGCCCGATATCGAACGGGCCGGCGGCGCGCAGATAGGCGAGCGCGAGCGCGATGTCTTCGCGGTCGCGCTCGGACGGCGCGACGCGGCCGAGCGTGCCCTCGGGCACGAGAATCTCCGGCGCCACTTCATGCGCCCCGAGCAGGCGCAGACCCTCGGCCTCGAGCGCCTTCGTCATCGTCAACAGGAGATGATTGTCGCCGCCGCGCAGGGCGCGCAGCACCGTCGGCACATAGCTCAGGCCGTAGAGATCGGGATGCACCTGCCAGATCGACGGCCTTACCAGCGAGCCGATGAACACCATCTCGCGGCACCCTTCGGCCCGCACAAGGCGCAGGAACTTGCCGATCTGCCCAATATAGATCCAGTGATGCGGGTGGCGCTCGACCGGCGTTCCCTCGGCGGCGCCGCGCAGCGGGAACAGCACCACGCGCCGTCCGCTCGCCGCGACACGGTCGGCCACCGCCAGCGGCAGAGTGCCGCCGCCGCAGATCACGGCGAGTGGGCCTTGCCCGGCGGCGGCAGCGGCGGCGCTCATGGCTCCTCGCCGCCCTCGTTGCGCCTGGTCGCCATCGTGAGCGGGCGCTTGCCGGCACGGATGAAGGCGACGATCTTGCCGACCAGCTCGTTGCTGCCGTACTCGGCTTCGACCCGGTCGATCCGCGCGCGGAATTCGCCTTCGCCGAAGAACAGCACTTGATAGGCCGCGCGCACGCGATGCACGTCGCTCTTGTTCAAGCCGCGCCGGCGCATGCCGACAACGTTGAGGCCGACGAGATCAGCCAACGGGCCGTGTGCCATGCCGAAGGGGATGACGTCGGCGCGCACGCCGGAAAGCCCGACGATCATCGCGCCCTCACCGATCCGCACGAACTGCCGCACGGCGACGCCGCCGCCGAACACGACATTGTCGCCGATCTGCGAATGGCCGCCGAGCAGCACGTTGTTGGCGAAGATCACCTTGTTGCCGACGATACAGTCGTGGGCGACATGGCTGCCGACCATGAAGAAGCAGCCGTCGCCGACCGTGGTGACGCCGCGGTCGGCCGCGGTGCCGGTGTTCATCGTCACGTTCTCGCGGATGTCGCAGTCGGCGCCGACTTCGAGCCGCGTCGGCTCGCCCTTGTAGCCGAGCGACTGCGGCGGCGAACCGAGCGAGGCGAAGGGATGAATGACCGTGCGCGGCCCGATCGTCGTGTGGCCGGTGAGGTTGACGTGCGCGACCAGCCGGCAGCCGTCGCCGATCGTCACATGCGGGCCGACGGTGCAATAAGGGCCGATCGAGACGTCGCGTCCGATATTCGCCCCGGCCTCGATGCGCGCCGAGGGATCGATCATGGCCGCGCTCATGCGTCGGAAATCATGGCGCCGACGTCAGCCTCGGCGACGACCTGCCCGCGCACGCGCGCCTCGCCGTGGTACCACCACATGGTCCTGCGCCGCGCCGTGCGCGTCATGTGATACTCGATCGTGTCGCCCGGCAGCACCGGCTTGCGGAACTTGGCCTTGTCGATGGTCATGAAGAACACGTTCTTCGGCGTTCCCGTCATCGTGGCGGCGATGCACATCACGCCGGCCGTCTGCGCCATGCCTTCGATCATCAGCACGCCGGGGAACACCGGGTTCTCCGGAAAGTGGCCCTGGAAGTGCGGCTCGTTGACGGTGACGTTCTTGATGCCAATGCCGAACTCGTCGCCGCGGATGTCGATCACGCGGTCGATCATGAGAAACGGATAGCGGTGCGGCAGCATCTTCAGCACGACGGCGATGTCCGCCGCTTCCAGCTTCGTGACTACGTCGTCCATGGCAATCGTCTCACTCGTCCGCGGCCTTGTCGGCGGCGGTCCTGCTGCGCGCTTCGGTTTCGCGGCGCGCCATCTGCTCGAGCAGCTTCATCTCGCGGAACCAGATCTTCACCGGCTTGGCCGGCGTACCGCCCCAGCGCGCGCCCGCCGGTACGTCGCCGTGCACGACGCTGACGGCCGCGATCTGCGCCCCTTCGCCGACCGTCACTTGGTTGTTCAGCCCGGCCCGCGCGCCCATCACGACGTAATCCTCCAGGGTTGCGGAGCCGGCGATGCCGACTTGCGCGACCAGGATGCAATGCCGCCCGATGCTCACATTGTGGCCCACCTGCACCAGGTTGTCGATCTTGGTGCCCTCGCCGATCACGGTGTCGCGGATCGCGCCGCGGTCGATGGTGGTGCCGGCGCCGATCTCGACGTCGTCCTGGATGATGACGCGGCCGACCTGCGGCACCTTCTGGTGGCCTTGCGCGCCCATCAGATAGCCGAATCCGTCCTGGCCGATCTTGCAGCCGGGATGGATGATGACGCGGTCGCCGATCAACGCATTGGTGACCACCGTGGTCGCGCCGATGGCGCAGTCGCGACCGATGCGGACGCCCGCGCCGATCACCGCGCCGGCGCCAATCGTAGAACCGCCGCCAACCTCGGCGCCCGGCCCGATCACAGCGCCGGGATCGATCGACACGCCATCCTCCAGCCGCGCGGTCGCGTCGACATGCGCGCCGGCGACGTCGCCGGCCGGGCGCAGCGTGGACGGCCGCAGCGCGTGCGGAAACATCCTGCGCGCGACCGCGACGAAGGCGCGGTAGGGCTCGCGCACGATCAGCGCCACCGTGCGCGCCGGCAGATGCTCGGCAAGCGCCGCCGTCGTCAGGCACGCGCCGGCGCGCGTCGTACGCGCGGCGGAAGCGAAGTTGCGGTTGTCGAAGAAGCAGAGGTCGCCGGGCGAAGCCGCATCGAGCGCGCCGATGCCGCCGAGCCTGCGCCCGGGATCGTCCGGCGCTGGCGCGCCGGCAACCGCGGCGATCTCACCGAGCGTGAGCCCTTCCGAGTGCCTGAGGAACAGCGGCTCGCTCATGCGGCTAGGATACGACCGACTCGGGCGTGCCGCCGGAGGCGGCCGCCATCAGAACCTCGTGCCGCCGCTGAACCGGAACACCTGCGTGCGGTCGCAAACTTCTCCGCCGCCCGTCGGCGTCGCGCAGTACTTGCTCAGCGGGTAGGCGAAATCGAAGCGCAGCGGTCCGAGCGGCGAATCCCACAGCAAGCCGATACCGGCCGACGAGCGGATCTGCGACGCGCCGTCGAGGCCGACCTGCAGCGTTTCGCCGGTCTGGCTCCACGAGGTCGGGCCCTCGTAACCCCACAGCGAGCCGGCGTCCACGAAAGCCGCGAGCTTGATGCCGATCTCCTTCGGCAGGAAGTAGAGCGGCGTCTGCGCCTCGAGCGAAGCGCCCCAGTACAGGGTGCCGCCGAGCGCATCGTTGGTCGTGCCCGGCGTCAGGTCGCGCGGGCCGATGCCCGACGGCGCAAAGCCGCGCACCAGGTTCGGGCCCATCTGGAAGTGATCCAGCATGCGCAGGTCCTTGCCGCCCCAGGAGCCGATATGGCCGCCCTGAACCTTGAGCACGCTGACGACGTCCGACAGGACTTCGTAGTAGTTGCGGACCTCGGTCGAGGTGCGGACGAAATTCACGTCGCCGCCGACGCCCGCGAAATCCTGCTTGATCTCGGCATAGAGGCCGCTGGTCGGCAGATTCACGTTGTCGAGCGAGTTGTAGGACAGCGAGTAGCCGACGAGCGATACCAGCACCGCGCCGCTGGCCAATTCCTTGCGCACCGCGAGCGAGGCTTCGCCGTTGGAGTAACAGCCGGGCGCCGGGTTGCTGAGCGAGCAGTCGTTGTACTCCGCCGGGAGCTCGATCTCCTGCCGGTAGATCGTATAGCGCGGCTGAAACGCAATCTCCTCGCTCAGCGCAAAGCCGAGCCGCAGGTTCGTGCCGTAGGTCGTGCTGTCGTACGACACGTAGTTCGAGGCCAGATTCTGGCGTGCGAACACGTCGATGCCGCCGGCCATGCGGTAGCCGAGCAGATAGGGCTCGACGAACGATATCTCGCCGCCGCGCGCGCGCTGACCGAACTGCACCGACGCCTTGGCGAACTGGCCGCGGCCCATCAGGTTGCGGTCGGCGACGCTGACCTCGCCCATGAAGCCGTCGGCGGTCGAATAGCCGCCCGCAATGGAGAACTGGCCGGTCGACTGCTCGTCCACGTCGACGTTGATCACGACGCGGTCGGGCGCCGAGCCCGGCTCATTGGTGATCTTGACCGTCTTGAAGAAGCCGAGGTTCTTCAGGCGGCGCTCGGCGCGGTCGATCAGGGCGCGGTTGTAGGCGTCGCCTTCGCTGACGTCGAACTCGCGGCGGATCACGTAGTCGCGCGTGCGGATGTTGCCGCGGATATTGATGCGCTCGATATAGGCGCGTGCGCCCTCCTCGACCACGAAGACGAGGTTGATGACCTTGGTCTGGAAATTGCGGTCGCCGCGCGGGCGCACCGAGGCGAAGGCGTAACCGCGCTTGGCGGCTTCGATGGTCATCGCCTCGACGCTCTTTTCGACCAGGTCGGCATTGTAGACGTTGCCGGCCGAAATCTTGAGCTTGTCGCGCAGGGTCCCCGGCGCAATGGCCTGCACGTTGGACACGACGTCCACCGTGCCGACGCGGTACTGCGCGCCCTCGTCGATATTGAAGGTGACGATGAAGCCCTTCTTGGCCGGATCGTACTCGCCGTAGGCAGAGACGATGCGCACGTCGGCATAACCGTGCTTGAGATAGAAACGGCGCAAGAGGTCGCGGTCGGCTTCCACGCGGTCCGGATCGTAGATGTCGCCGGACTGCAGGAAGCTCAGGAAGTTGCTTTCGGACGTCTTGATCACGTCCTTCAGGCGGCTATGCGAGAACGCCTTGGCGCCGAGGAAGCGGATATCCTTGATGCCGGTCTTGTCGCCTTCTTTGATCTCGAAGACGAGATCGACGCGATTGTTCGGCAGCTCGATGATCTTCGGCTCGACGCGCACGTCGAAGCGCCCGCTGCGGCGGTAGATCTCGATGATGCGTTGTACGTCGGCCTGCACGGTCGGCCTGGACAGCGTGCCGCGCGGCTTCGACTGCACCTCGACCTTGAGCTGGTCGTCCTTGGCTTTCTTGTTGCCTTCGAAGGCGACGCGGTTGATCACCGGGTTCTCCACCACGGTGACGACGAGTCGGCCGCCGCTGTGGCTGACTTTGACGTCGGAGAACAGGCCGGTCGCGTAAAGCGCCTTCAGGCCTTCGTCGACTTCGACGGGACCGAGACGGCCGCCGGGGCCGGGTCGGAAATAGGAGCGGATGGTGTCCGCTTCGACGCGGCGGCTCCCCTGCACGACGATGGAGCTTGCCGATTGCGCAATCGCCACGCCCGTCGACGCAAGCGTCATGACCCCAGCAGTCGCAAAGATACCGCTGAGGACAACACAGCTAAGGGTTAGTCCCCCAACCAACCGCACAACAAGTCCCATGCACAACGCGCCCTTTTATGTCCTTGCGACCGCCCCACTGCGGAATCGGCAGGCTGCCGGCCGGGTATTCGGTGCTTTGTACAGTCTTTTGGGAGACCTGCAAACGAAAGTCCGGGCCGAAGTTTCCCTTTCCCCTCAGAAAGTTGCCGATAGGCAACGATTACGAGGTGGCGAGGTGCAGGATGTCATTAAAGGTTGCAAAAATCATCAACATCACGACGATCGCCAGCCCGATGCGGAACCCAATGTCCTGGGCGCGCTCGGACAGCGGCCGCCCGCGAACCGCCTCAATGGAATAGAACAAAAGGTGACCCCCATCGAGCAGGGGGATCGGAAACAGGTTGAGCAGGCCGATCGACACCGAGAGCACCGCGGTCAGGTGCAAAAGCGCGACGAAACCGGCCGTTGCAACCTGGCCTGAGACCTGGGCGATGCGGATCGGGCCGCCGAGCTGGTCGGCCGCCTCCCGCCCTGCGAACACACCGCCGATGTAGGACAGCGTGCGCTCGACCACGAACCAGGTTTCCTGCGTGCCCGCGACCAGCGCGGCCGCCGGCCCGTAAGTCTGGGTCTTCACGTCGCCCGGCGCCATCGAGCGGCTGATGCCGAGCACGCCGAGCCTGTGGACATTGCCGAAGCTGTCCTTCAGCTCACGCATCTCCGGCACCGCCTTGAGCGCGACCAGCGCGCCGCCGCGCTCGACTTCGATGTTCAGCGTCTCGCCGGCGCTGATGCTGACGACGCGCTGCATGTCGGAGAACGAGTCGATCTTCTGCCCGTTGATCGACAGTACGAGGTCGCCGGACTGGAAGCCGGCGGCCTGCGCGGCGCTGCCCGGCTGCACGGTGTCCACGCGCGCGGTGGTGGTCTGCTTGCCGACGGTCATGAAGATCGCGGCGAAGATGACGATGGCGAGGAGGAAATTCGCGATCGGGCCGGCCGCCACGACGGCGGAGCGCGCGCCGACCGGTTTGTGGATGAAGCTGCCCTTCTTTTCGTCGTCGGACATGCCGGCGGCGGCGGCATGGTCGGGGACGCTCGCCGCGTTCTCGTCGCCGTAGAACTTCACGTAACCGCCGAGCGGCACGGCCGCGAGCTTCCAGCGGGTACCGTGGCGGTCATTGAAGCCGAAGATCTCGGGGCCGAAGCCGATCGAGAAGGCGACCACTTTGACGCCGCACCAACGGGCCACCAGGAAGTGGCCAAGCTCATGAAAAAACACGACAATCGTGAGCACGAACAGGAAGGGGACCAGGTAGCCGGCGACCCCGCCGCCAAAGGTGCTCAGGCTTCCCAGAATGTCGAAACTCATATGACTACCTCGTCCCTGGGCTCCGTTTGGCGCCCACAATCGTTAGCGCCAGCTTACTAGGATGCCTTTACGGCAATTTCGGGCAAGAGGGCGCGGGCCAACTCTCTTGCATCATGGTCAACGGCGAGCGCTGCCTCGATACCGTCGGGCTCGGCCACGAGACCGCGCGCGGCGGCGGCATCGAGCGTCGCCTCGACCAGGGCCGGGATGGCCGGGAAGCCGATGCGGCCGCCGATGAATTCGTGCACCGCGATCTCGTCGGCGGCGTTGAGCACCGTGGGAGCGGCTCCGCCCTGCTCCATTGCGCGGCGGGCGAGCATTAGCGCGGGGAAGCGGGCGAGATCGGGCTCCTCGAAAGTCAGTTCGCGCAGGGCGGCAAGGTCGAGGCGCGGCGCCGGCCCGTCGATGCGCTGCGGCCAGGCGAGGCAATGCGCGATCGGGATGCGCATGTCGGGGCTGCCCAGCTGGGCGACCACCGAACCGTCGCTGAACTCGACCAGCCCGTGCACGACCGACTGCGGATGCACCAGCACGTCGATTTCGTTCGGGGCGAGCGCGAACAAGTGATGCGCCTCGATCAGCTCGAGGCCCTTGTTCATCAGCGTGGCGGAATCGACCGACACTTTCGGGCCCATCGACCAGTTGGGGTGGCGCAGCGCCTGCTCGGGCGTGGCCCGCGCGATCGCTTCCAGCGGCCACGTGCGGAACGGGCCGCCCGAGGCGGTGAGGATCACCCGGCGCACCGCTTCGCGCGGACCGGCGGCGAGCGCCTGGAAGATAGCGTTGTGCTCGCTGTCCACCGGCAGCACGGTGGCGCCGGACTGCGCCGCGCGGCGCATGAACAGGCTGCCGGCGCAGACGAGGCATTCCTTGTTGGCGAGCGCGACGCTGGCGCCGCGTTCGATGGCCGCCAGCGTAGGTTTGAGGCCGACCGCGCCGCTGATCGCCGCCATCACCCATTCGGCCGGCCGCTGCGCGGCTTCGACCAGCGCGCCGGCGCCGGCGGCGGCCTCGATGCCGCTGCCGGCGAGCGCGTCCTTAAGCTCGCGATAGGCGGCCGGATCGGCCACCACGGCAAGCCGCGCGTTGAGTTCGCGCGCAAGCTTGGCGAGCGCCGCGGCGTTGCGCCCGGCGCTAAGGGCCTCCACGCGGTAACGCTTCGGCTCGCGCTTGATCAGATCGACAGTCGAGGCGCCGATCGAGCCGGTGGCGCCGAGGATCGTGAGTCCTCGCACCTGCGGCGCAGGATCCGGCGGCGATTTCCTGACCGGGACCGCGTTCATCGCCTCACCACACCAGGAGCCCGCGCGCCGGCGCGTCCAGGCCGCCGCGCAGCAAACCGATCACGCAGGCGGCGAAGGCCGCCGCCCAGAAGCCGTCGAGCCGGTCCATGACCCCACCATGGCCGGGAATGAGGTGGCTTGCATCCTTGGCGCCGAAGCGCCGCTTGATCCAGGATTCCAGGAGATCGCCGAGCTGCGACACAGCGGACAGGAAAAGAGCGATTACCCCGACCGCGATCGGATTGAACGATCCGAACCAA
Organism: Pseudolabrys sp.; assembly: GCA_046292265.1. Lineage (GTDB taxonomy): Bacteria > Pseudomonadota > Alphaproteobacteria > Rhizobiales > Xanthobacteraceae > Pseudolabrys. The sequence continues at coordinate 191,789 of JBKBRE010000003.1, forward strand.
CGCACGACCAGGACACCGGCAATGGTCGCACCGAACGCGCCGGCGATCGCCCCGGACCAGGTCTTCTTCGGACTGATCGCGGGGCACAGCTTCGGCCCGCCGAAGGCGCGGCCGGCGAAATAGGCGGCGATGTCGGTCGTCCAAACGATGGCGAACAGGAACACGATGGCGGCGAAACCGTACTGCAGATCGTCGCGCAAGATCACCGGCGCGAGCAGCAGGACGCCGGCATAGCCGATGCCGGCGGTCACCCACAGCCGCCGCTCGCGCGGCGCAAAGATTCCCGCGGCGAGCGCGCCGAGCCCGATCAGCAGCAGCGCCGCGATCGGCCGGTGCAGCCAGGCCACCACGCCGGCCGCGACCATCGCCGAACCGCTCGCCGAAAACGTCGGCTTGCGCGCAGGACCGGCGACCAGCGCGATCCATTCCCACAGCACGGCCACAGCCGCCGCGGTCCAGAACAGCGCGAACAGCCAGTCGTCGAGCCAGGCGGCGACGAGCGCGACAGGCGCCAGCACCGCGGCGGAAGCGATGCGCAAGAGGAGGTTGGACGGGCCCGAGGTCGCGGGTGCACCGGCCTGGTCCGGGGCGGACGCGGGATCCGGCACGATCAGGATCCGGTCCGGGCAACGAGGCCGCCGAAACGCCGCTCGCGCTGCTGATACTCGTGGATCGCGGCCTCGAGCGCGGCGCGGTCGAAATCCGGCCAGTAGGTCGGCAGAAAGACGAGTTCGCTATAGGCGGATTGCCAGAGCAGGAAATTGGACAGCCGCTGCTCGCCGCTCGTGCGGATGACGAGATCGGGGTCGGGCAGATCGGGCGCGTCGAGAAAGCGGCCGACGGTCTCGACGTTGACGTCCTGCGGACGCAACCGTCCCGCCACCGCTTCCGCCGCGATGCGGCGCGCGGCGCGCGCGATTTCCTGGCGGGCGCCGTAGTTGAACGCAACCACCAGCGTGAGGCGGTCGTTGTCGCGGGTGAGTTCCTCCGCTTCGAGCAGCAGGCGCGCGATGTCGGGCTCGAGGCCTTCACGCTCGCCGATGATGCGCACGCGCACCCCGCTCTTGTGCAATTCGGCGAGGTCGTTGCGCACGAAGCGGCGCAGCAGACCCATCAGTTCGCCGACCTCGCTCGCGGGCCGCGACCAGTTCTCCGAGCTGAAGGAGAAAATGGTGATGACGCCGATGCCGATCTCGCCGGCCGCGCGGATCGTGCGCCGCAACGCCTCGACGCCGCGGCGGTGCCCCTCCGCACGCGGCAGGCCGCGCGCCGCCGCCCAGCGTCCGTTGCCGTCCATGATGATGGCAACGTGGCGCGGCACCACGAAGCTGCGCGTTGCGTCCTGCGATATGTTGGCCTCGGGCATGCGGGCGTCCTCAGACGGTGAGGATCTCCTTCTCCTTGGCGGCGAGCAGGTGATCGACGTCGGCGATGCCGGCGTCGGTCGCCTTCTGGATTTCGGCGGAATGGCGGTCGTGGTCGTCCTTGCTGATCTTGTGGTCCTTCTCGAGCTTCTTGATCAGGTCCATGGCGTCGCGCCGCACATGACGGACCGCGACGCGCGCGGTCTCCGCGTATTTGTGCGCGATCTTGACCAGTTCCTTGCGCCGCTCTTCGTTGAGCTCCGGGATGCGCAGGCGGATGGTCTGCCCTTCGGTCGCCGGCGACAGGCCGAGATTGGAATCGACGATCGCCTTTTCCACGGCCTTGACCAGCGAGCGGTCCCACACGTTGACCGCGATGAGCCGCGGCTCCGGCACGGTGACGCTGGCGCACTGGTTGAGCGGCATCTGCTGGCCGTAGGCTTCCACGGTGATGGGATCGAGCAGATGCGCGGAGGCGCGCCCGGTGCGCAGTCCGCCGAGTTCCGTCTTCAGCACGGCCGCGGCGCCCTGCATGCGGCGCTTGATGTCGTTGATGTCGTAATTAGCGTTTGCCATGGCGTTCCTGAATCCCTCAAATTCCCGCCGTTTCGCTATTCGAACGTCGTACGCGCGCTACGCGCGTCGCGGGAAGCGCTAGCCGACCACCGTCGCGCGCCCTTTGCCGCGTAGAACGGCCTCGATCGCGCCCTTGTCGGCAATCGAGAAAACGATGATAGGCATCCGGTTTTCCCGGGCAAGCGCGAAAGCGGCGCCGTCCATGACGCGCAAATCCTTCTCGATCGCCTCCTGGTGGCTGAGCCGCTCGTAGCGCGTCGCCTTCGGGTCCTTCTTCGGATCCGCGGTATAGACGCCGTCCACGTTGGTGGCCTTCAGCACCGCCTGCGCCTCGAGCTCGGCCGCGCGCAGGACGGCGGTGGTGTCCGTGGTGAAGAACGGATTGCCGGTGCCGGCGGCGAGCAGCACGACACGGCCCTTGGCCAGGTTCTTCATCGCGCGCTTGCGGTTGTACTGCTCGCAGACCGCGGGCATGGCGAGCGCGGACAGCGTGCGCGCCTCGTGGCCCGCGCGCTCGATCGCGGCCTCCAGCACCAGGCAGTTCATCACGGTGGCGAGCATGCCCATAGTGTCGCCGACCGGGCGCGGGACGCCGCGCTCCGATACCTCGACGCCGCGGAAGATGTTGCCGCCGCCGACCACGACACCGAGCTCGACGCCGCGTTTGGCGGTCGCCACCAGGTCGGCGGCGAGCCGCTCGACCGTGGCCTGTTCGATGCCGAAGTCGCCTTCGCCGGTGAGGGCTTCGCCGGACAGCTTGACGATGACGCGCCGGTAGACCGGGTCACTCATGTGCTGCCTGTCCCCCCAAGCCGGTCGCCGGCAGCGATGGCTGCCGCACGGGTCGCCGCGTTAGGCCTGACCGGCCGCCGCCGCCACTTCGGCGGCGAAGTCGGTCTCCTGCTTCTCGATCCCCTCGCCGAGCGCATAGCGCACGAAGCCGGTGATCTTGATCGGGCCGCCCACCTTGCCTTCCGCCTCCTTCACCGCCTGGGCGACGGACTTGGAGGTGTCGTGCACGTAGACCTGCTCGAGCAGGCAGACTTCCTTATAAAAGGTCTTGAGGCCCGACTCGACGATCTTGTCGATCACGTTGGCCGGTTTCCCCTGCTGTCTGAACTTGTCGGCCAGCACGTCCTTCTCGCGCGCCACCGCCGTCGGGTCGAGCCCGGCCGGGTCGAGCGCCTGCGGATTGGCGGCGGCGACGTGCATCGCCAGCATGCGGCCGAGCGCGGTGAGCTCGTCGGCCTTGCCGGACGATTCGAGGCCCACCAGCACGCCGATCTTGCCGAGCCCGTCGGTGACCGAGTTGTGCACGTAGGAGCCGATGGCGCCCTGCGCGACCGACAGCGCGGCGGCGCGGCGCAGCGTCATGTTCTCGCCGACCTTGGCGATGGTGTCGGTGATGGCCTCGCCGACCGTGATGCTGCCGGCCTTGGCCGCCTTGATCGCCTCGACGTCGGTCCCGGTCGAGAGCGCCACGTCGGCGATCATCTTCACCAGGCCCTGGAACAGGTCGTTGCGGGCGACGAAGTCCGTCTCTGAATTGACCTCGACCACGACACCCTTGGTGCCCGCGACCTTGACGCCGATGAGGCCTTCGGCCGCGACGCGACCGGCCTTCTTGGCGGCCTTCGAGAGGCCCTTCTTGCGCAGCCAGTCCTGCGCGGCGGCGATGTCTCCGTTGGTCTCCGACAATGCGGCCTTGCAATCCATCATGCCGGCGCCGGTGGACTCGCGCAGTTCCTTGACCATCTGGGCGGTGATATTTGCCATCGAATTATTCCTTCATGCGTGAACCGCCGGGCATGCCGGCGACGGCGCCATTGCCGGCGTCGCCTGCAATCTAAAAAGCCGGGACGACGGCGGAATTACTCCGCCGTCAGTTCCTTGGCCTTGGCGATCCAGCCGCCGACGCGGCCGGGCAGACCGACTTCCTCGCCCACGTTGTGAGCGGCTTGTTCGCTCAAGCCGGCAACCTGGTCGTAGTGGAAGATGCCGAGGTCGTTGAGCTGCTTCTCGATCGCCGGCGAGACGCCGGGCAGCTTCTTGAGATCGTCGGCAACGCCGCGCGGACCGGGAAGCGGCTCGAAGCCGAGGTCGCCGGCGGCCGGAGCGGTCGGGATCGCCTCCGCGACGACGGGCTTCTCGGCGGCGCCGATGTCGACGCCCATTTCGCCCTGCGCGCGCGAGATGCCGTCGATGGCGGCCTTCGCGATAAGCTCGCAATAGAGCGAGACCGCTCGGCTGGCGTCGTCATTGCCCGGCACCGGATAGGTGATGCCGGCCGGATCGCAGTTGGTGTCGACGATGGCCGCGACCGGGATGTTGAGGCGCTGGGCCTCCTTGATCGCGATGTCTTCCTTGTTGGTGTCGATCACGAACAAGAGGTCGGGCACGCCGCCCATGTCCTTGATGCCGCCGAGCGAGCGGTCGAGCTTGTCGCGCTCGCGCTGCATCGTGAGGCGCTCTTTCTTGGTGTAGCCGCCGGACTCGCCCGAGGAGAGCATCTCGTCGAGCTTGCGCAGGCGCGCGATCGAACCGGAGATCGTCTTCCAGTTGGTCAGCGTGCCGCCGAGCCAGCGCGAATTCACGTAGTACTGGGCCGAGCGCTTGGCCGCGTCGGCGATGGCGTCCTGCGCCTGCCGCTTGGTGCCGACGAACAGGATGCGGCCGCCCTTGGCGACGGTGTCGGACACCGCCTTGAGCGCCTGGTGCAGCATCGGCACCGTCTGCGCGAGGTCGACGATATGGATGTTGTTGCGGGTGCCGAAGATGAATTGCCCCATCTTCGGGTTCCAGCGGTGGGCCTGATGGCCGAAGTGCACGCCAGCTTCCAAGAGCTGACGCATGGTGAAGTCAGGAAGCGCCATAAGAGTTCTCCGGTTGGTCCGCCGCGGACGGTTGTGAGCCCTTTGATTTCATTGGAGAAATCGGGGCCACCGGATGGCGAACGGCCCATTGTCGGGGCCGCGGCCGAACGTCCGCGTGAGTGATGCGCGGGCTTATATAGGCACGATTTCCCCGAAGCAAGGCAAAGGTCGGCGCGGACTGGCCTTTTCGGCCCGGCAGGCTAGCGGCCGTCGGCCCCCTCGCCGCCCCCGTTTGCGGGACTCCGGGCGATCCAGAGCAGGGCGACGCCCAGCACCGCGGACAGGATCGACGCCGTGAACACGGCGATCTTGGCGCTGGCGAATGCGCGCGCGTCCGGGAAGGCTTCGCCGGCGATGAACAGCGACATGGTGAAGCCGATGCCGGCCAGCGCACCGGCGCCGGCAAGCTGCAGCCACGAATAGGCCGCGGGCTTGGTCGCGAGCTTCAGGGCGACGGCAAGCGCCGAGGCCGCCACGATGCCGAGCGGCTTGCCGACCAGGAGGCCGGCGACGATCGCGCTCATCAGCACGCCGTGGCCGTGGATGACGTCGGTCGACAGCACGACGCCGGCATTGGCGAAAGCGAAGAGCGGCAGCACGAAATAACTCGAGCGTGCGCCGGCATGGCGCAGCAGGCGGTCGGCCGGGGACTCGATCCGGTCGTGAATGGCATCGAGCGCGCGCAGCGCCGGCGACGACGGCCCGAGCCTCAGCGCCTCGCCCGCCCGCCTGGCTTCCGCCGCCAGGATCGTGTTGGCCTGGATGGTGAGCGCGCGCAGGTTCGCCGGCGGCCGCGTCGGAATGAACAGCGCGAGGATCACGGCAGCGAGCGTGGCGTGCAGCCCGCTCGCATGCACGCAGGCCCACAGCGCGACGCCGACCAGCGCATAAGGCGTGGCGTTGTAGATGTGGCTGCGGTTCATCCCTGCGAGAACGCAGGTAAGAACGGCGCCCATGGCCAGATACTCGAGATGCAGCTCGCTCGAATAGAAAACCGCGACCACGGTGATGGCCCCGATGTCGTCGACGATGGCGGCCGCCGTCAGGAACACCCGCAGCTCGATCGGCACGCGCCGACCCAGCATGACGATGAGCGCGACCGCGAAGGCCGTGTCGGTCGCCATCGGCACGCCCCAGCCGTGCCCCCAGGGACCGGCGGGAATGATCAGGCCGTAGAGAACCGCCGGCGCCACCATGCCGCCGATGGCGGCCGCGATCGGCAAGGCCGCGGAACGGACGCTGGCAAGGTGGCCGACGGTGAACTCGCGTTTGATCTCGAGACCGACCACGAGGAAGAACACGCTCAAGAGGCCATCGTTGATCCAGTGCAGCAATGACAGGCGAAACGACGCGTCGCCGAAGCTCAGCCCGAAATAGGTCCGCCAGAATGCCTCGAACGCCGGCCCCATCGGCATGTTGGTCAACACGACCGCTGCCACCGTCGCGATCAGCAGCAGCAGACCGGCGGACGGCGCCCAACTGGCGAAATCGAGCGCGGCGGCGTGCACCCGGTGGCCGAGGCGGCCGAGCAACGCGTCGGCGAACGAGGACTCGTCCCAGGCGCCGTCATAGCGGCGGCCGTTGATGAAGAAGGTTGGCGTGATCATGACGCCACTCGCGCGCGCGCTCGCCATGTCGGCCTCGACGCGCTCGGCCGCTTTCGCGGCCAGCGCCTTGTCGGAGTCACCCGCATCCTCCGGCAGACCGAGCGCCTCAGCCGCCGCGCGCAGGTCGTCCTCGCTGAGCGTCTGGGAACGGCTCATCAAAATGACATGGGCGGCCCAGAACTTCTTCGGATCGTCGGTGCGCTCCACCAGTTCGGCGGCGCGGCGCGCGATATCGCTGCCGGTCAGGGGCTTGTGACGAAACACGTAGCTCAGCCGGTCGCCGAGCCGGTCGCGCACGTCGGTGATGCGCTCGTTGGCGGCGCGGCAGTGCGGACAGGCGTAGCTGCCGTACTCGACGAGCGAGATCGGCGCGTCGGGCGCACCGAGCATATGGTCATGGCCGGGACGGACGGGCCGGTCGAGCCGGTTTTTCAACAAATCCTGTTCCACGCGCGGCCTCGTTGCTGGCGGCCTCCGGCGGCAAGCCGGCGGCGCCCGGCACGCGGCTCAGAGCGCCTCGACCTGGACCACCCCCGGCACCGCCTTGATGGCGCCGGCGATCTGCGGCGAGACCTTGAAGCGGCCCGGCAACTTTATCTCCACTTCCGTGCCCTGCGCGAGCAGCAAGACCATGGAGACCTCGCCGTCGCCGTTGGGCGCGGCGCGCGGGGCCACCGGCGCCAGCCGCTTGGCCACCGCCTCGAGCGGGGCGCCGTCGCGTAGGAACACGCGCAGGCCTTTCTGCAGGTTCGCCGCTGCCGCGTCGAGCGGCTCGGCCGACTGGATGCGCGCGCGCACCTCGTCGCCCTGCACTTCCGCCGACAGGAACAGCAGCACCGCCGTGCCGGGCTCAAGCAGGTCGCGGTACTCCGCCAGCCCTTCCGAGAACACCACCGCCTCGTAATGCCCGGTCGCGTCCGACAGGCCGATGATGCCCATCTTGTTGCCGGTGCGGGTGCGCCGCTCCTGACGCGAGACGACCGTACCGGCGACGCGCCCGGCGGTGGCGCCGTTCTTCACGGCGCGGGCGAATTCCGCCCAGGGCTGCACGCGCAACTTCTTGAGCACCGCGGCATAGTCGTCGAGCGGATGGCCGGAGAGGAAGAAGCCGACCGCTTCGTATTCGCGCTTGAGCCGCTCGGCCGGCAGCCAGGGCTCGACGTTCGGCAGCACGATCGGCTCGCGCTGGCCGTTGCCGCCGAACAATTCGCTCTGGCCGATCGCCGCACCGTCATGCGCCCTTTGCGCGCGCCCCAACACGATATCCATGCCGGCGAAGACGCGGGCGCGGTTCTTCTCGAACTCGTCGAAGGCGCCGGCGGCGGCCAGGCTTTCCAGCACCCGCTTGTTGACCGCCCGCGGATTGATGCGGTCGGCGAAGTCGGCGAGATCGGCGAAGCGCCGCTCGTTGCGCGCGGCGATGATCGCTTCCACCGCCTGCTTGCCGACGCCCTTGAGGGCGGCGAGCGCGTAGATGATGGTATTGCCCTCGACCCCGAAGGCGACGCCCGAGCGGTTGACCGAAGGCGGATCGACCTTGATGCCGAGGCGCTCGGCCTCGGCGCGGAATTCCGACAGCTTGTCGGTATTGCCCATGTCGAGCGTCATGGTGGCGGCGAGGAACTCGACCGGATAGTTCGCCTTCATGTAGGCGGTCTGGTAGGCGACCAGCGCATAGGCCGCGGCGTGGCTCTTGTTGAAGCCGTACTCCGCGAAGCGCTCGAGCAGGTCGAAGATCGAATCCGCCTGCGCCTTGGCGATGCCGCGCTCGGTGCAGCCTTCGACGAAACGCGCGCGCTGCGCCTGCATCTCGCTGCGGATTTTCTTGCCCATGGCGCGGCGCAACAGGTCCGCTTCGCCGAGCGAGTAGCCGGCGAGCAGCTGCGCCGCCTGCATCACCTGCTCCTGGTAGACGATGACGCCGAAGGTTTCCTTCAGCACCGCCTCGAGCTTCGGGTGGATGTAGTCCGGCACTTCCAGCCCGTGCTTGCGCGCGCAATAGGTCGGGATGTTGGCCATCGGGCCGGGCCGGTAGAGCGCGACCAGGGCGATGATGTCCTCGAATCGGTCGGGCCGCATGTCGAGCAGCGCGCGGCGCATGCCTGCGCTTTCCAGCTGGAACACGCCCACCGCTTCGGCGCGCGCCAGCAGTTCGTAGGTGGGCTGGTCGTCGAGCGGGATCTTGCCGAGGTCGATCTCGACGCCGCGGCGCTTCAACAGCTCCACCGCGGTCTGCAGCACGGTGAGCGTCTTGAGGCCGAGGAAGTCGAACTTCACCAGGCCGGCCTGCTCCACCCACTTCATGTTGAACTGGGTGACCGGCATGTCCGACTTCGGATCGCGGTAGAGCGGCACCAGCTCGGACAGCGGCCGGTCGCCGATCACGATGCCGGCGGCGTGCGTGGAGGCGTGGCGGTTCAAGCCCTCCAGCTTGGTGGCGATGTCGAAGGCGCGCTTCACCGTCGGCTCGGCGGCGGCTTCCGCCTGCAGCTTCGGTTCGTCGTCGATCGCCTTGGCGAGGCTGATCGGATTGGCCGGATTCTGCGGCACCAGCTTGCAGAGCTTGTCCACCTGCCCGTACGGCATCTGCAGCACGCGGCCGACGTCGCGCAGCACGCCGCGCGCCTGCAGGGTGCCGAAGGTGATGATCTGCGCGACCTGGTCGCGGCCGTAGCGCTGCTGCACGTATTCGATGACTTCCTGGCGGCGGTCCTGGCAGAAGTCGATGTCGAAGTCCGGCATCGACACGCGCTCGGGATTGAGGAAGCGCTCGAACAAGAGCCCGAAGCGGATCGGATCGAGGTCGGTGATGGTGAGCGAATAGGCGACCAGCGAGCCGGCGCCCGAGCCGCGGCCCGGGCCGACCGGGATGCCCTTCGCCTTCGCCCATTGGATGAAGTCGGCCACGATCAGGAAGTAGCCCGGATACTTCATGTCCTCGATGACGCCGAGCTCGAAGTCGAGCCGCGCGCGGTAGTCGTCCTCGGTGAAGCCTTCGGCGAGCCCGGCGGTCGACAGCCGCTGCTTGAGCCCCTCCTCCGCGCGCTTGCGCAGTTCGGCGGACTCGTCCGCCGCCTTACCCTCGCCGGTCGCAAAGCGCGGCAGGATCGGGTTGTGCTTGCGCGGCCGGAAAGCGCAGCGCTGCGCGATCTCGACCGTGGAGCGAAGCGCTTCCGGCAGGTCGGCGAACAGCGCGGCCATATCGGCGCGCGTCTTGAAGCGGTGCTCGGGCGTGAGCTGGCGCCGCTCGCTTTCCGCGATCAGCTTGCCTTCGGCAATGCAGATCAGCGCGTCGTGCGCCTCGTGGTCGGCGGCGGAAGCGAAGTACGGTTCGTTGGTGGCGACCAGCGGCAGGCCGTGCTTGTAGGCGAGATCGATCAGCGCCGGCTCGCTCCGGCGCTCGGCCGGCGTGCCATGGCGCTGGAGTTCGACATAGAGGCGGTCGCCGAACAGTTTCATCAGCGCTTCAAGGCGCGAGCCGGCTAGATGGCCCTGTCCCGCGGCGATGGCGTAATCGAGCGGGCCGCCCGGCCCGCCGGTGAGCGCAATGAGGCCGTCGGTCTCGCCGGCAAGCCATTCGAGCTTGAGCCGCGGCGGTTCGTTGGCTGGCTGATCGAGGAAGGCGCGCGAATTGAGCCGCATCAGGCTGCGGTAGCCTTCCGCGCGCGCCGCCAGCAGCACGATGCGCGAGCGCTCGGGGTGCACGTTCGGCGCCGTTCGCGCGCCGTGATCGGTATCGGCGAAATCGAGGCTGAGCGCGCAGCCGACGATCGGCTGGATGCCGTAGCCGGCGAGCTTGTCGGAGAATTCCAGCGCGCCGAACATGTTGTCGGTGTCGGTGAGCGCCAGCGCCGGCTGCTTGTCGGCCTTGGCAAGCTCGGCCAGCCGCGCGATCGGCAGCGCGCCTTCCAGCAGCGAATAGGAGGAGTGCACGTGCAGATGCACGAAGGTCGGGTCGGCCATCTCTGCCTGCGGCTTCGGGTGATTCTGTTTCGTCACCCAAGGTGGAAGCAGGCCGCCCCCAAGTCCACCGCCGTGGCGGCATGACGGCCCGCTATGGCCGTTTTCAACAGGGCACCCCCTTCGTCATTCCGGGGCGGCCCGCAGGGCCGAACCCGGAATCCATAATCCGCAACGCTGCGGCATATGGATTCCGGGCCCGCCGTTGCGCGGCGTCACGGAATGACGGGGTTACAGGCTCCCCAGCACCTGCGACCAGATGGCGATCATGCCGACGAAAAGGGCGAGCGAGGCGAGCGCGGCAGCTTCCTGCATGACGGCTTTGAACATGACTTTCTCCCCAGAACGTACAGGGAACATAGTTCATGGTCTGTTCCGGAGTCAAGCGGCCGCTCGGCAAGCCCGGCGCTCGGCCTATAAATCATAATATTTCAATGGGATAGGCGGCGCTGTTGAGACGGCATCGAGCCGCCTCACGCCATCTCCACCACCTTGCCCTCCCGGATCGTCACCCGCCGGTCCATGCGGGCGGCGAGGTCCATGTTGTGGGTCGCGATGATGGTGGCCAGCCCCGAGGCGCGCACGAGCTGGCTGAGCGCATGGAACACGTGCTCGGCGGTGTGGACGTCGAGATTGCCGGTCGGCTCGTCGGCCAAGAGGATGCGCGGCGCATTGGCCACCGCGCGGGCAATCGCCACGCGCTGCTGCTCGCCGCCCGACAGTTCCGACGGCTGGTGGTGGAGCCGGTCGCGCAGGCCCAGGTAGCCGAGCAGTTCGGTCGCGCGCTTCCTGGCCTCGGCGCGCGGCAGGCCGCGGATCATCTGCGGCATCACCACGTTCTCGAGCGCGGAGAACTCCGGCAGCAGCCGGTGCGACTGGTAGACGAAGCCGATCTCGTTGCGGCGGATGCGCGTGCGCTCGGCATCGGGCAGCATCGCGGTGCCGCGGCCGTCGATATAGACCTCGCCGTGGTCGGGATGCTCGAGCAGACCGGCGATGTGCAGCAGCGTCGACTTGCCGGCGCCGGAGGGCGCCACCAGCGCCACCGACTGCCCCGGCCACACCGCCAGTTCCGCGCCGGTGAGGATGTCGAGCGTAGCGTCGCCCTGGCGATAGTGGCGCTCGACGTCGTGCAGGAACAGGACGGGCGGGTCCTCGGCTGTCTCCTCCACCGCCACTTCCACCAGCGTCTCACTCATAGCGCAGCGCCTCCACCGGATCGAGGCGCGCCGCGCGCCAGGACGGATAGAGCGTGGCGAGGAGCGACAGCGTCAGCGCCATGATCACCACGGCGGTGGTTTCGCCGGTGTCCATGTCGGCCGGCAGATGCGAGAGGAAATAGAGCTCGGGCGAGAACAGCTCGGTCGAGGTCATCCAGGACAGGAACTGCCGGATGCTCTCGATGTTCATGCAGACCACCACGCCGAGCAGGAAGCCGACGATGGTGCCGACCACGCCGATGGCGGCGCCGGTGATCAGGAACACGCGCATGATCGACCCTTGCGTCGCGCCCATCGTCCGTAGGATGGCGATGTCCTGGCCCTTGTCCTTCACCAGCATGATCAGGCCGGAGACGATGTTGAGCGCCGCCACCAGCACGATCAGCGTGAGGATCAGGAACATCACGTTGCGCTCGACCTGCAGCGCGTTGAAAAAGGTCGCGTTGCGCTGGCGCCAGTCGATGACGAAGATCGGGCGGCCCGCCGCCTCCTGCACGTCCTTGCGGTAGACGTCCACGCGGTCGGGGTTGTCGGTGTAGACCTCGATGGCGGTGACGTCGCCGGCGCGGTTGAAATAAGCCTGCGCCTCCTTCAGCGGCATGAACACGATAGCGCTGTCGTATTCCGACATGCCGATCTCGAACACGGCCGCGACCTTGTAGACCTTGATGCGCGGCGTGGTGCCCATCGGCGTCACCGCGCCGCGCGGCGCGACCAGCGTGATGTTGTCGCCCGCGCGCAGCGAGAGCTGGTCGGCGAGCCGCCGCCCGATGGCAACGCCTTGGCCTTCGTCGAAGCCGCCGAGCGTTCCCTGCTTGATGTTGTTGATGACCGAGCGCAGTCCTTCGAGATCCTGCAGGCGGATGCCGCGCACCAGCACGCCGCCGGCGTTGAACGGCGAGGACGCCAGCGCCTGGCCTTCGACGATCGGCGCGGCGACCCGCACGCCTTTGACGCCGGACAACCGCTGCGCCACCTCGTTCCAGTCGGTGAGCGGCTTCTCCAGCGGCTGCACCAGCAGGTGGCCGTTGAGGCCGAGGATCTTGTCGAGCAGTTCCTTGCGGAAGCCGTTCATCACCGCCATCACGATGATGAGCGTGGCGACGCCGAGCATGATGCCGAGGAAGGAAAAGCCGGCGATGACCGAGATGAATCCTTCCTTGCGCCGCGCCCGCAGGTAGCGCAGCGAGAGCATCCATTCGAACGGAGAGAAGGGCCGCGTCCCGTTGGGTTGGGTCATCGTGTTTCTTGGTCCCGGGCTCGGGTTCTCACACGATTCGGGCGGTTTCGTGCCGCCAACGCCGGCGAAAGTGCTTGGGAACGCACAGGATTTTTCGCGGAGGCCGTCATCCTGAGGTGCGAGCGAAGCGAGCCTCGAAGGATGCGGCCGGGCCGTCCCCCTTCGAGGCTCGGCGCGTAGCGCGCCTCGCACCTCAGGGTGACGGTGAATGGCTGTGCCGGATCCTAGCGTGTCAGCAGATCCAGCGCCGCGGCCGGGCTCATCATCTCGCGGTCGCCGGTGGCGCGGTTTTTAACCTCGACCTTGCCTTCGGCGAGCCCGCGCGGGCCGACCAGCACCTGCCAGGGCACGCCGATCAGGTCGGCGGTGGCGAACTTGGCCCCCGGCCGCTCGTCGAGGTCGTGATAGAGCGTATCGATTCCCTTCGCGTTCAGCGCTTGGTAGAGGCCCTCGCAGGCGGCATCGGTCGCGCCGTCGCCCTGCTTCAGGTTGAGGATCGCGACCTTGTAGGGCGCGACCGCCTCCGGCCACTTGATGCCGGCCTCGTCATGCGAAGCCTCGATGATGGCGGCGACCAGACGGCTCGGGCCAATCCCGTAGGAGCCCATGTGCACCGGCACTTCCTTGCCGTCGCCGGTGGCGACCACCGCCTTCATCGGCGCGGAATACTTGGTGCCGAAATAGAAGATGTGGCCGACCTCGATGCCGCGCGCGGACACCTGCTTGTCGGCCGGCACCTTGGCGAATTCAGCCGCGTCGTGCATGTCCGAGGTCGCCGCGTATTGCGACGTCCATTCCCCGACGATCTTCTTGAGGCCTTCGACGTCGTCGAAGTTCACGTCGGCTCCCGGCACCGCCATGTCGAGGTAGTCCTTGTGGCAGAACACCTCGGACTCGCCGGTCGAGGCGAGGATGATGAACTCGTGGGAAAGGTTGCCGCCGATCGGGCCGGTGTCGGCGCGCATCGGGATCGACTTCAGGCCTAGCCGCGCGAAGGTGCGCAGATAAGCGACGAACATCTTGTTGTAGGAGTGCTCGGCGCCCGCCTGATCGACGTCGAACGAATATGCGTCCTTCATCAGGAACTCGCGGCCGCGCATCAGCCCGAAGCGCGGGCGCACCTCGTCGCGGAACTTCCACTGGATGTGGTAGAGGTTGAGCGGGAGATCCTTGTAGGAGCGCACATAGGCGCGGAAGATCTCCGTGATCATCTCCTCGTTGGTCGGCCCGTAGAGCATCTCGCGCTCGTGCCGGTCCTCGATGCGCAGCATCTCCTTGCCATAGGCATCGTAGCGGCCGCTCTCGCGCCACAGGTCGGCCGACTGGATGGTCGGCATCAGGAGCTCGATCGCGCCCGAGCGGTTCTGCTCCTCTCGCACGATGGCGTTGATCTTGTTGAGCACGCGCAGGCCGAGCGGCAGGAAAGCGTAGATGCCCGCGGCCTCCTGCCGCAGCATGCCGGCGCGCAGCATCAGGCGGTGCGAGACGATCTCGGCTTCGCGCGGCGGCTCGCGCAGGATGGGGAGGAAATAGCGGGACAGGCGCATGATTGGCCGACGATTCGAGGGTTTGACACGGCGAGTGAAAGCGGATCGGAACGCAAAAGACAAGCCCGCCGACTTCGAAAAGGCCCGTTCCGGGCAGCCTGCATCGGTGTTAATCGAGAAATCCGTCGCGCCTATGAGGACCCAATCGATGCCCCGCCCCTGCCTCGCCGCCGCGTTGGCCGCGGTCATGCTGCTTGCGCTGCCGGCCGGAGCGGACGCGCACTCGCTTCTGGAGCGGTCGGCGCCGGCGAGAGGCAGCACGGTGGCGGCGGCCCCCAACGAAGTGGCGCTATGGTTCACCGAGGCGATCGAGCCGAAGTTCTCCAGCATCGTCGTACGCGACGCCAAGGGTGCGGCCATGCAGGACGGGGCCGCCACGGTCGATTCCGCCAACAAGGCGCAGCTCAAGGTGGGCCTCAAGCCGCTGCCGGCGGGGACATACAAGGTGATCTGGCGTGTTCTTTCGGTGGATACCCACCGCTCGCAGGGCGAGTTCACTTTCCGCGTCGGCCGCTGACGCCATGGCCGGCGCTCGGCGGAGGCGACGCATTTGACCGACCCGCTGATCCTGGTGCGGGCCTTGCACTTTGCGGCCACGCTGCTCGCGGGCGGCACGGTGGTGTTTCTTGCGCTTGCGGCCAAGCCGCTGCCAGACCTCGAACAGCGGCTCGTAAGGCTGACCTGGTGGGCACTGGGCGGCGCTGTCCTGTCCGGAGCCGCCTGGCTGGTCCTGCTCGCCGCCGACATTATCGGGACGTCGGTCGCCGACACCGTTCTCAGCGGCGGTGTGTGGTCGGTGCTCACCGGTACGCGGTTCGGGCAAGTGGCGAGCGCCCGTCTCGCCCTGGCGATCTTGCTCGCGGCCCTGCTCGCGCGCCCGCGCATGCGTGTCCTTCAAATGCTTGTGGTCCTGCCGTTCGCCGCCCTTCCGGCCTGGACCGGGCATGCCGGCGCCGGGCTCGGCGCGGCCGGCTTCGCCACGGTCGCCGCCGACGCTCTGCACCTCGTTGCGGCCGCTTCCTGGCTCGGCGCCCTGCCGGCGCTGGCGATATTCCTCGGCGTGGAACGCCGGCCCCCGCAAATAGCGACGGTCGCCGCCCGCTTTTCCCGCCTCGGGATCGCCGCCGTCGCCGCCCTGGTGGCGACGGGGCTGGCCAACGCCTGGAGCCTGGTCGGAAGCCTCGAGAACCTGGTCGCGACCGATTACGGCAGGCTGCTCCTGCTGAAAGTCGGCCTCTTCCTCGCCATGCTGGCGTTGGCGGCCGTCAATCACTTCCACCTGACACCGCGCCTGGCCGTTCCGGGCGCGCTGCGCAACTTGCTGCGCATTACGGTGGTCGAGAGCGCACTCGGGATTGGCTTGCTGTTGCTCGTTGGCGCGCTCGGCACCCTGCCGCCCGCCGCACACCGCGCAGTTTCTGCGAGCGGAACTTCGGCCGAGGCCTCGTACCTCCATCTGCACTCCACCGAGGCCATGGCCGACCTGATGATCGAGCCCGGCCGGGAGACGGAGAGCCGTGCGACAATTCGCCTTACGCGCGAGGACGGCAGTGAATTTCCCGCTCAGGCGGTGCAGTTGGAGCTCGACCCTCGCGCCGGCGGCGCGCCGATCGCGCGCGAAGCCGTCCGCGGCCCGGATGGAACCTGGGACGTGCCCGAACTGGACCGTCCGGCGCCCGGAACCTGGACCGTGAAAATTCTCATTCGGCGCGAAACCGGCGGGGAACTCCTGCTCGACGGTCCGCTGGCGATCGCGCGGTGAGCGCGTGGCGAATTCGTGGTGACAGCAGGAAATGGTTGGGCTAGCTTTCGCGCGTCCGTGTGAATGGGGACACCGGCCAGATAAGACCGGGCTCCGGCGTGCGGTCCAAGTCTTGGGAGGGAAGCACGTCCCTGGCGCATTAACCTGCAGCCGCCTCGATCTTAAGAAGGGAAATAAGAGTCGAGGATTAGGGACACTGACATGCGACGGGCAGGGCTTCGCGCCCTGCTCTTTTTTTTGATGAGTCGCGGAAAGCGCTGCGCCGTCAGCGCCGCGGCGTCGAGATCGCGGCCAGCCACTCGAATGGGATGAGATCGTTGGTGTAGGCCGCGTAAAGCAGGCCGAAGATCACGCTGGCGATGATCGTGGTCCACAACAGCTTCCACCAGACGCGATGCAGAGCGGGCGCGCCCGGATCGGTGCCCGGCGTCACCTCGCCGCTTTCCTCCTGGTTGCGCACGCCCCACGGCAGCACCGCGAACAGCGTCACCCACCAGATCAGGAAATAGATCGCGAGGATCGTCGGTGTGCTCATGCCTGCTCGAGCTCGACCAGGGTGCCGCAGAAGTCCTTCGGATGCAGGAACAGCACCGGCTTGCCGTGCGCGCCGATCTTCGGCTCGCCGTCGCCGAGCACGCGCGCGCCGTGGCGCTTGAGCGTGTCACGCGCGGCTTTGATGTCGTCCACCTCGTAGCAGACGTGATGGATGCCGCCGTCCGGGTTCTTGTCGAGGAACTTGGCGATCGGCGAATTCTCGCCGAGCGGTTCGAGGAGCTCGATCTTGGTGTTGGGCAGCGTGATGAACACTGTGGACACGCCGTGATCCAGCTGCGCCACCTTTGCCGAGACGTCGGCGCCGAGCGTATCGCGGTAGACCGCGCTGGCCTTGGCGATGTCGCGCACGGCGATGGCGACGTGGTTGAGACGACCGATCATTTTCCTGCTTCCTTACGCACCGACAAAACCAACTATACCGCCAACACGTGCACATAGCACATGGGCTTCTTGCCCCAGCGCTCGGCGGCAGCCGCGCGCACCGCGCGCCGCACCGCTTCCGCCACGCTGTCCGGGTCGCGCCGCCGCGCGCGCGGCAGCGATTCCAGCGTCTGGAGAATGGCGTCCTCGATCGCGTCGGCGATGAGCTTGCCCTCGCGGTCGCGCTCGGGAATGCCGATCAGGTCCATGGAGGGATCGTCGGCGAGTTCGCCCTTTTCGGTGAGCGCCAGCGCGACCGACACCGCGCCGGCAAAGCTCAGGCGCTTGCGATCGGCGACCGTGCGCGCCTCGGCGGCGACCAGCAGGCGGCCGTCCTTGTAGATGCGGCCGGCCGGCACCTCGTCGATCACGCGGACGTCGGGCGCAAGCCGCACCAGGTCGCCGTTGCGGCAACGCACGACCTCCTTGATCCCGCATTTGCGCGCAAGCTCGGCGTGCTCCTTCATGTGCAGCGCCTCGCCGTGCACCGGAATGAGGATGCGCGGCTTCACCCAGGAGATCAGCTCCTCGAGCTCTTCGCGACGGGGATGCCCGGAGACGTGCACCAGATGGGTGCGGTCGCTGATCACCTCGACGCCCATGTCGATCAGCCCGTTGATCACGCGGCCGATCGCCTTCTCGTTGCCGGGAATGACGCGCGCCGAATAGATCACCGTGTCGCCGCGCGAGAAGGTGACCTCCGGATGCTGGTCCTCGGCGATGCGCGAGAGCGCGGCGCGCGGCTCGCCTTGGCTGCCGGTGCAGAGCGCGACCACCTTGTCCGGCGGCAGGTAGCCGTAGGCGTCCTGGGTACGGAAGTCCTGCACGCCGTCGAAGTAGCCGAGCTCGCGCGCGATCTGCACCGTGCGCTCCATGGCGCGACCGACCACCACCACCTCGCGCCCCGCGGCGCGCGCGGCTTCCGCCACCGCGCGCAGGCGCCCGACATTGGAGGCGAAGGTGGTCACGGCGACGCGGCCGCGCGCCTGCTTGACCAGCCCGGCGATGGTTTTCGCGACATCGGCTTCCGACGGCGACCGCCCCTCGCGCACTGCGTTGGTGGAATCGCCGATCAGCGCCAGGCAGCCCTCCTCGTCCAGCGCGCGCAGCTTCTTCTCGTCGGTCGGATCGTTGAGGATCGGCGTCGGGTCGATCTTCCAGTCGCCGGTATGCAGGACGTTGCCGAGCGGCGTGCGGATGATCAGCGCGTTCGCTTCCGGAATCGAATGGGCCACCGTGACCAGTTCGACATCGAAGGAACCGGCGGTGAAGCGGCCGCCGACCGGCACGACGGTGACCGGGATCTCCGGCGCGCCCGGCTCGCCGCGGCGTTTGGCCTCGAGCAGCGCGGCGGTGAACGGCGTGGCGAAGACCGGCACCTTCAGGCGCGGCCACAATTCGAGCAGCGCGCCGAAGTGGTCCTCGTGCGCGTGGGTGATGACGATGCCGGCGAGGTTGCGCCGCTCCTCCTCCAGGAAGCGGATGTCCGGCAGCAGGAGATCGACGCCCGGCAGATGCTCCTCGGAGGCGAAGGACACACCGAGATCGACCGCCAGCCACTGCCGGCGGCCCTCAGACCCAAGGCCGTAGATCGACAGGTTCATGCCGATCTCGCCGACGCCGCCGAGCGGCGCGAATACCAATTCCTGCTGCCCGCGCGCCATCAGAGACCACCCATGCCGAACACCTCGCCGGCCGTGACCGCGGCCACGCCGGCGGCGCCGGCGATCAGTAGACGGCCCGCCTCGTCCAGTCCCTCGAAGCGGCCGGAGAATTCACGCTCGGGCAGGCGGACGCGGATTTCATCACCGAGACCGGCCGCCCGTTTGAGCCAATCCGTCCGGATCGCGGCGAACCCCCGCCCCTCGTCCCATTGCGCAAGCCGACGTGCCATCGCCTGCGCCAGCGTTGCAAAGAGCGCCTCCGGCGTGACCAGCGCCCCCACGGCGGCAAGATCGGTCGCCGGATACGCCGTGCCGGCCGGGTGGCTGGCGCAATTGACGCCAATGCCGATCGCAACCGCGAAGAGGGGAATGTGCTCGCCCTCGATCAAGATGCCGGCCAGCTTGGCGCCCCCCAGCAAGAGGTCGTTCGGCCATTTGAGCTTGATGAGGGGCCCGAGCTGCGGCGCGCTCGCGGCGACCGCATCGTGCAGCGCCAGCGCCGCCACGAAGGAGAGCTGCGGCGCGGCCGGCGGCTGCGACGGCTCGGTCAGCAGCAGCGTGGCAAACAGATTGCCCGCCGCCGACACCCAGGCGTTGCCGCGGCGGCCGCGGCCCGCATTCTGCGCCCGCGCGGTTATCCACAGCGGGCCGCGCTCGCCGGCACGCGCGCGCGCCAGCGCCTCGGCATTGGTGGAGCCGAGCGTGTCGAAAACTATGTGCCGGACCCCCGCCAGGTCCGTGGCTTCGCGGTTCATTTGTTGCGCGCGCTGGCGCGTCAGAACAACGACTTCGCCGCCACCGTCGCAGCGCCCAACAGCGGCGCCGGATAGGCGAAGAACAACAGGTTGACCACGCCCGACACGCCGAGCACCACGCGCAGCAGCGGCGGCATCGCCTCGAAGCCGGTGGCCGCCTCGTCGAAATACATGATCTTGACGATCATCAGGTAGTAGAAGGCGCCCACGACGCTGGCGAGCACGCCGATCACCGCCAGCGTGTAGAGCCCCGCATTGATGGCGGCGAGGAACACGTAGAACTTGGCGAAGAAGCCCGCCAGCGGCGGGATGCCGGCGAGCGAGAACATCAGCATCGCCATCAGGAACGCCATCATCGGATGCGTGCGGGCAAGCCCGGCGAGGTCCTGGATATTCTCCACCAGCACGCCGTCGCGCCGCATCGACAGGATGACCGCGAAGGCGCCGAGCGTCATCGCGACGTAGATGGTCATGTAGACCAGCACGCCCTGCACTCCTTCCGCCGTCCCGGCGGCCAGCCCGACCAGCGCGAAGCCCATGTGGCCGATTGAGGAATAGGCCATCAGCCGCTTGATGTTGCGCTGGCCGATGGCGGCGAAAGAGCCGAGCAGCATCGACGCGATCGATACGAACACGACGATCTGCTGCCATTCGTGTGTGATGCCCGGGAACGCCGTAATGGTGGCGCGCACGAAGATGGCGATGGCCGCCACTTTCGGGGCGGCGGCGAAGAAGGCGGTGACCGGCGTCGGCGCGCCCTCGTAGACGTCCGGCGTCCACATGTGGAACGGCACCGCCGAGATCTTGAAGCAGAAGCCGACGAACAAGAAGACGAGGCCGAACACCAGGCCGATGCTGGCGCCCGCCTGCGTCGCCTTGGCGATGCCGGCGAAGCTCACCGTGCCAGTGAAGCCATAGATGAGCGAGGCGCCGTAAAGCAGCATCCCGGACGACAGTGCGCCGAGCACGAAGTACTTCAGGCCGGCTTCCGTCGATTTCACGTTGTCGCGGTTGGAGGCAGCGACCACGTAGAGCGCTAGCGACATCAGCTCGAGGCCGAGATAGAGCGCGATCAGGTCGCCGGCCGAGATCAGCATCATCATGCCGAGGGTAGAGAGCAGGAACAGCGCGCCGTATTCGAACTTCTGCTGTTTCTCGATCGTGAGGTAATCGAGCGACAGCACCAGCGCCCCCGCCGAGCCTATCAGCGTCAGCATCTTGAGGAAGCGCGCGTAGTCGTCGACCACGAAGCTGCCGCCGAACAGGACGTAACGCCCGGCCGGCAGCGAGAGCAGGAAGGCGGCAACCACCAGCAGGATCGCGACGCACCAGCCGTTGACGACATTGGCGCTGCGCTCGCCCGAGAAGGCGCCGACCATCAGCATCAGCATGGCGCCGCCGGCGAGCAGCAGCTCGGGCAAGATCGGCATCAGGTCACGGACGGTGGTGATCTCGTTCATCGCACGGAACCCGCTGCATTGACTTGCGCCGGCGCCGCCTCGGCGGTCTTGGTGCCGGCGATGGCCTTGTTATAGCCCTCGAGCAATTGCGCGACCGAGGCCGACGACATGTCGAGCACCGGCTTGGGCGCGACGCCGAACAGGATCGTCAGCACGACCAGCGGCGCGAAGATCACCACCTCGCGCAGGCCGATGTCCTTCATGTGATCGAGCCCGGGCTTGAGCGTGCCGAAGATCATCTTGCGGTAGAGCCATAGCGCATAGCAGGCCGACAGGATGACGCCGACGGTGGCGAAGGTCGCGACCGGGATGTTGGCCTTGAAGGTACCGATCAGCGTCAGGAACTCGCCGACGAAGCCGGAGGTGCCCGGCAGCCCGACATTGGCCATGGTGAACAGCATGAATACGAAGGCATAGATCGGCATGCGGTTGACCAACCCGCCATAGGCGGCGATCTCGCGCGTGTGCAGCCGGTCGTAGACGACGCCGACGCAAAGGAACAGCGCGCCCGAGACGATGCCGTGCGAGATCATCTGGAAGATGCCGCCCGCCACGCCCTGCGTGGTCGCGGCGAAGATGCCCATGGTGACGAAGCCCATGTGCGCGACCGAGGAATAGGCGATCAGCTTCTTCACGTCCTCCTGCATCAGCGCCACCAGTGAGGTGTAGATGATGGCGACGACCGAGAGCGTAAAGACGAGTGGCGCGAACTCGTGGCTCGCCAGAGGGAACATCGGCAGCGAGAAGCGCAGGAAGCCGTAGCCGCCCATCTTCAAGAGGATGGCGGCGAGGATGACGGAGCCCGCGGTCGGCGCCTCCACGTGCGCATCGGGCAGCCAGGTGTGCACCGGCCACATCGGCATCTTCACCGCGAACGAGGCGAAGAAGGCGAACCACGCCCACTTCTGCATCTCCACGGGGAACCCGTGCTTGAGCAGCGTCGGGATGTCGGTGGTGCCGGCCTGCCAGTACATCGCCATGATGGCGAGCAGCATCAGCACCGAGCCGGCGAGCGTGTAGAGGAAGAACTTGAACGAGGCGTAGACCCGGCGCGGCCCGCCCCACACGCCGATGATCAGGAACATCGGGATCAGGCCGCCCTCGAAGAACAGGTAGAACAGCACGAGGTCGAGCGCGGAGAAGGTGCCGACCATCAGCGTTTCCAGGACCAGGAACGCGATCATGTACTCCTTCACGCGCTTCTGGATCGACGTCCAGCTCGCCAGGATGCACAGCGGCATCAGCGCGGTGGTGAGGATCACGAAGGGCAGCGAAATGCCGTCCACGCCCATGTGATAGGAGGCCACCCCCAGCCAGTTCGACTTCTCGACGAACTGGAACTCGGCCGAGGTGGCGTCAAAGCGCCAGACCAGCACCAGCGAGATCGCGAAAGTCACCAACGTGGACCACAGCGCGACCCAGCGCGCGGTGCCTTTGGCCAGCCGGTCGTTGCCGCGCACCAGCGCGATGAACAGCGCGCCGAGCAGCGGCAGGAAGGTGACGACGGAAAGGATCGGCCAATTCATCTCTTATTCCGCCTAATGCACCGCGAACATGAACCAGGTGATGAACAGCGCCGCGCCGATCAGCATGGCGAAGGCGTAGTGATAGAGATATCCGCTCTGCAGCCGCACGACGTTGCGCGTCACGTCGAGCACGCGGGCGGAAACGCCGTCCGGCCCGAAGCCGTCGATGAGCCAGCCGTCCCCGCCCTTCCAGAGCGCGCGGCCGAGCCACTTCACCGGGCGCACGAAGATGAGGTCGTAGAGCTCGTCGAAGTACCACTTGTTGAGCAGGAAGCGATACAGCGGCTCGTGCTGCCGCGCGAGCTCGGCCGGGATGTCGGGCCGGCGGATGTAGAAATGCCAGGCAATGACGAAGCCGACCGCCATCATCACCGTAGGCAGGAAGGCGATGTGAAACGGCACATTGTGCAGGTCGGTCAGCACGGTGTTGGTCTTGGCGAAGCCGAGCGACTCCCGGAAGAAGTGCTCGACGCCGTGGCCGGCGAAGATCTCCTTGAACGGGAGGCCGGCGACGATCGAGCCGACCGCCAGGAAACCGAGCGGGATCAGCATCACCATCGGACTCTCGTGCGCGTCCTTCCAGTGCTGACGGTCGTGCGGCTCGCCGTGGAAGGTCTTGAAGATGAGACGCCAGGAATAGAACGAGGTGAGCAGCGCGGCGGCGACCGTGCAGATGAAGCCGTAGAGCGCCATCGGGTTCTTGCCGACATAGGCCGCCTCGATGATGGCGTCCTTGGAGAAATAGCCGGCGGTGAGCGGGAAACCGGTGAGCGCCAGCGTGCCGATGATCATCACGATGTAGGTGAAGGGGATGCGGTCCTTTAAGCCCCCCATGTTCCGGATGTCCTGCTCGTGGTGCATGGCGTGGATCACCGAGCCCGAGCCGAGGAACAAGAGCGCCTTGAAGAAGGCGTGCGTGAACAGGTGGAACATGCCGACCGAATAGGCCCCCACCCCCATGGCCACGAACATGTAGCCGAGCTGCGAGCAGGTCGAATAGGCGACGATGCGTTTGATGTCGTTCTGCACGAGCCCGATGGTCGCCGCGAACAGCGCGGTTGTCGCGCCGATGAAGATGACGACCGTCTGCGCATCGGGCGCGAGCTCGAATAGCGGCGACAGGCGCGCCACCATGAACACGCCGGCGGTCACCATGGTGGCGGCGTGGATCAGCGCGGAGACCGGCGTCGGGCCTTCCATCGCGTCCGGCAGCCAGGTGTGCAGCAGAAACTGCGCCGACTTGCCCATGGCGCCCATGAACAGGAACAGGCAGGTCAGCGTCAGCGCGTCGACGTTCCAGCCGAAGAAGCCAATGGTCTTGCCGGTGAGCGCCGGCGCCTGCGCGAAGACGGCGTCGAAATCGACCGCGCCCGTCAGATAGAACACGGCGAAGATGCCGAGCGCAAAGCCGAAGTCGCCGACGCGGTTGACCACGAAGGCCTTGATGGCGGCGGCGTTTGCTTCCGGCTTCTGGTACCAGAAGCCGATCAGCAGGTAGCTCGCAAGTCCCACGCCTTCCCAGCCGAAGAAGAGCTGGACCAGATTGTCGGCCGTCACCAGCATCAGCATGGCGAAGGTGAACAGCGACAGGTAGGCGAAGAAGCGCGGCCGGTACGGGTCCTCGTGCATGTAACCGATGGAATAGAGATGCACGAAAGCCGACACCGTGTTCACCACCACCAGCATGACGGCGGTGAGCGTGTCGATGCGCAGCGCCCACTGGATGTTGAGGTCGCCCGAGACGATCCAGGGGAAGACCGGCACCCGCACCTCTTGGCCGAAGCCGACCTGCACGAAGGCGATCCACGACAGAATCATCGACACCAGCAGCAGCGTCGTGGTGATCAGCTCGGCCGTGCGCGATCCGCTAGCCGCCGGCTCGACCGCGTGGCCGTGGCCGCGGTCATCGCCGCCCTCGTGGGTGGAATGATGGATGACGCCGCCGCCCTCGACCGCCGGCTCGTGGTGATGCGGGCCGGTATCGGTCGCGTTGTCTTCCATGCCGGCCGGCGGCCCCTCGCCCGGAAACCGTGCGCGCGCGCCGGCGAGCGCGATCAGCCCGGCGAGGATCGCTCCGAGGAGCGGAAGGAAGACGATGGCCTGGTACATGAAGGCGTCAGCCCTTCATCAGATTGATGTCCTCAACCGCGATCGAGCCGCGGTTGCGGAAGAAGACGACGAGAATGGCGAGGCCGATGGCGGCTTCCGCCGCCGCGACGGTGAGCACGAACAGCGCAAAGACCTGGCCGACGATGTCGCCGAGATGGGTGGAAAACGCCACCAGGTTGATGTTGACCGACAAGAGGATCAGCTCGATCGACATCAGGATGATGATGACGTTCTTGCGGTTCAGAAAGATGCCGAAGACGCCGAGCGTGAACAGGATGGCGGCGACCGACAGGTAATGGCCGAGGCCGATGGTCATGTGTTGCTCCCCAGCCCCTGGCCCGTGCGCACCTTGACCACCTCGATCGACATGGCGGGCGTGCGCGCGTTCTGCGTCGGGATGTCCTGCCGCTTCACGCGCGGCTTGTGGCGCAGCGTCAGCACGATGGCGCCGACCATGGCGACCAGCAGCACCATGCCAGCCGCCTGGAAGAAGTAGACGTAGCGCGTGTAGAGCACGAGGCCGAGCGCCTCGGTGTTCGGGATGTTGTTCGGGATCGGCGCGGTGATCGCCTGTGGCACGCCCGGTCCGATGACCCAGGCGCCTACGACGAGCAGCAGCTCGCCCAGGAATATGGCGCCGATCAGCAGCCCGATCGGCAGATACTGCAGCACGCCGTGCTTGAGCGAGGCGAAGTCCACGTCGAGCATCATGACGACGAACAGGAACAGCACCGCGACCGCGCCGACATAGACCACGACCAGGATCATGGCGAGAAACTCGGCGCCCATCATCACGAACAATCCCGAGGCGTTGACGAAGGCGAGGATGAGATAGAGCACCGAATGCACCGGATTGCGCGCCGCGATCACCATGAAGGCGCTCGCGACGCAGATGCCGGCGAAGAGGTAGAAGAACAGCGCGGCGATCATCTCAGGTCACCTATACGGCGCGTCGAGCGCGATGTTCTTCGCGATCTCGCGTTCCCAGCGGTCGCCGTTCGCGAGCAGCCGCTCCTTGTCGTAATAGAGCTCCTCGCGGGTCTCGGTGGCGAATTCGAAGTTCGGGCCTTCGACGATGGCGTCGACCGGACAGGCCTCCTGGCACAGCCCGCAATAGATGCACTTCACCATGTCGATGTCGTAGCGCGTGGTGCGCCGCGTACCATCGTTGCGGCGCGGGCCGGCTTCGATGGTGATGGCCTGCGCCGGGCAGATCGCCTCGCACAGCTTGCAGGCGATGCAGCGCTCCTCGCCGTTCGGATAGCGGCGCAGCGCGTGCTCGCCGCGGAAGCGCGGTGAGATCGGGTTCTTCTCGAACGGGTAATTGAGCGTCGCCTTGGGCTTGAAGAAGTAGCGCATGGCCAGCACAAAGCCGGTCACGAACTCCCACAAGAACCAGTTCCGGGCGGTGCGATCGAGTGTCATATCGTCCTCACTTCACCGCGCTGACGGCGAGTCCGCCGTACTGGATGACGCCGGCGACGATCGCCACCATGGCCAGCGACAGCGGCAGGAACACCTTCCAGCCCAGCCGCATCAACTGGTCGTAGCGGTAGCGCGGGACCATGGCCTTGGCCATCGCGAACAGGAAGAACATGAACAGCGTCTTGAGCGCGAACCACACCACGCCCGGCACCCAGGTGAAGGGCGCGTAAGGCACCGGCGGCAGCCAGCCGCCGAGGAACAGGATGGTGCCCATGGCGCACATGGTGGCGATGGCCACGTACTCGCCGAGCATGAACATCATGTAGGGCGTGGAGCCGTACTCGACCATGAAGCCGGCGACCAGCTCCGACTCCGCCTCGACCAGGTCGAAGGGCGGCCGGTTGGTCTCGGCCAGCGCCGAGATGAAGAACACCACGAACATCGGGAACAGCGGCAGCCAGTACCAGGAGAACAGCCCGTAGGGGCCGTCCTGCGCTTCCACGATCTTCGAGAGATTCAGCGAGCCGGCGCACAACAGCACGGTGATGATGACGAAGCCGATGGAGACCTCGTAGGACACCATCTGCGCGGCCGAGCGCAGCGCGGCGAGAAACGGATACTTCGAGTTCGACGCCCAGCCCGCCATGATGATGCCGTAGACCATCAGGGAGGAGATGGCGAAGATGTAGAGGACGCCGACGTTGATGTTGGCGATCACCCAGCCGGCATCGACCGGCACCACCGCCCAGGCGGCGAGCGCCAGGACGCAGGTGACGAGCGGCGCCAGCAGGAACACGCCCTTGTTGGCGCCGGCCGGGATCACCGGCTCCTTCAGCACGAACTTCAACAGGTCGGCGAAGGACTGGAACAGACCCCAGGGCCCGACCACGTTCGGCCCGCGGCGCAGCTGCACCGCCGCCCAGATCTTGCGATCCGCGTACAGAATGTACGCAATGGCGACGAGCAGCACGACCAGCAGCAGCACCGACTGCGCCACGATCACGATCACCGGCCAGAGATAGGTCCAGAAGAAATCCATGGTCCCTACTCCGCCGCCGTCCGGTGCGCGGCCTGCGCCAGCGCCGAGCATTCGGCCATGATCGCCGAGGCGCGCGCGATCGGATTGGTGAAATAGAAGTCGGTTACGCCGGAGCGCAGGGGAGCGGCATCGGCGCTGCCGCCGAGCGCGGCGAGCTTGCCGAGGTCGGCGGCGTCGCCGGCGGCGATCTGGTCGAGCCGCATCAGATGCGGGTGCGCCGAGAACATGAGCTGACGCAGAGCCCCGAGCGAGTCATAGGGCAAGGTGCAGCCGAGCTGGTCGGACAACGCACGCAGGATCGCCCAGTCCTCGCGCGCCTCGCCCGGCGGGAAGGCGGCGCGGTTGGCGAGTTGCACCCGGCCCTCGGTGTTCACGTAGATCGCGGCCTTCTCCGGATAGGCCGCGCCCGGCAGGATGACGTCGGCGCGGTGCGCGCCGCGGTCGCCATGGGTGCCGATGTAGACGACGAAGGGACCGGGCTTCACCTCGATCTCGTCGGCGCCGAGCAGGAAGAGCAGGTCGACGCCGCCTTGCGCCATCTCCGCCGCGGTCTTGCCGCCTTCGCCCGGCACGAAGCCGAGGTCGAGCGCAGCGACGCGCGAGGCGGCCGCATGCAGCACCGAGAATCCGTTCCAGCCGTCCTTGACCGCGCCGAAGTCGCGCGCGGCCTTGGCGGCGAGCGACAGGATCGCCGCGCCGTCCTTGCGCGCCAGCGCGCCGGCGCCGACCAGCACGAGCGGGCGCTGCGCCGCTTTCAGCGTTTCGGCGAATTTCGTCTGCGCGAGCCCGGCGAGCGTGTCCGCGCCGGCGCCGAGATAATCGTAGGCGTAGGTCAGGTCGGCCTTCTCGCCGATCAGCGCGACCGGGAAATTGCCCTGGCGCCAGCGCTTGCGGATGCGCGCGTTGAGCACCGCCGCCTCGCGGCGCGGGTTGGAGCCGATGATCAGCAGCGCGTCGGCCTGCTCGATGCCGGCGATGGTGGCATTGAACAGATAGGAGGCGCGGCCCCACTTCGGGTCGAAGGGCGCGCCGTCCTGCCGCGCGTCGATATTGGCGCTGCCGAGCCGGCCCATCAGGTCCTTGAGCGCGTACATCTCTTCGGCGCCGGCGAGATCGCCGGCGATGGCGCCGACACCCGCACCGTCGACCGGGCGGAGCCGGTTGGCGATGACCGAAAAGGCTTCCTTCCAGCTCGCCGGCTGCAGGCGGCCGTTCACGCGTACGTAAGGCTGGTCGAGCCGCTGCGTGCGCAGGCCGTCCACCACGTGGCGGGTCTTGTCGGAGATCCATTCCTCGTTCACGTCGTCGTTGTTGCGCGGCAGGATGCGCATGACCTCGCGCCCGCGCGTATCGACGCGGATGGCTGAGCCGACCGCGTCCATGACGTCGATCGACTGCGTCTTGCCGAGCTCCCACGGCCGCGCGGTGAAGGCGTAAGGCTTCGAGGTGAGCGCGCCGACCGGGCACAGATCGACGACGTTGGACTGCAATTCCGACGTCATCGCGTGCTCGAGATAGGTGGTGATCTCCATGTCCTCGCCGCGCCCGATGGCGCCGAGCTCGGACACGCCGGCGACTTCCGTGGTGAAGCGGATGCAGCGCGTGCAGTGGATGCAGCGCGTCATGATCGTCTTCACCAGCGGACCGATATATTTGTCCTCGACCGCGCGCTTGTTCTCGACATAGCGCGAGGAATCCACGCCATAGGCCATGGCCTGGTCCTGCAGGTCGCACTCGCCGCCCTGGTCGCAGATCGGGCAGTCGAGCGGATGGTTGATCAGCAGGAACTCCATCACGCCTTCGCGCGCCTTCTTCACCATCGGCGTCTTGGTGTTGACGACCGGCGGCTCGCCGTTCGGGCCCGGGCGGCAGTCGCGCACGCCCCAGGCGCAGGAGGCGACCGGCTTGGGCGAACCCTTCAGCTCGACCAGGCACATGCGGCAGTTGCCGGCGACCGACAGCCGCTCATGGAAGCAGAAGCGCGGAATCTCCGCGCCCGCGGCCTCGCAGGCCTGGAGCAGCGTGTACTCCGGCGGGACGTCGATCTCTTTGCCGTCAACGATCAGCTTCGTCATGCCGCTTGCTCACTCGGGCGCGCGCAGCGCGCCGTCTTCCAATGTTGCGCGGCCGGGAGTTGCTCCCAGCCGAAGGCGTAATCGCTCGGGCCGTGCGCTTTCAGATAATCGAGGCGGGCAACGCCCTCCTCCAAAGCCGGCCGGTGCCCCTGCGGCACCCACCACATCACCAGAGTCGGGTCCGGCTGCTCGAACCAGGCCTCGCGCCGGTCGAAGAACCGGCCGTGCACGGTCTTGAACACAAAGCGCTCGAGGGCCTCGACGTCTTCCCAAACGGTCAGGTTGGGCAGAATGGCGGGGTCGTCGTAGACCCGCATACCCATGGCGTGCCCGCTGTCGTCCTGCAGGCGCCAGACGAAGCCGGGCAGCTTGTCGGCGATCTTGTTCACCCGGTCCACGTTGTCCACGAACTCGCGCATGCGCGGATCGTCGAGCGGATGCTTGATCCGCGCGATGTTGAACTGCGCGAGATGGCGTTCAGGCGAGGACATGCGAATGCTCCCCGCACCAATCGACGCTCTGCACGATCGCCCATTCCCGGTCGGCTGCGACCGGCGGCGGCGCGTGCCGGCGGCATTGCCCGCGCGTGGCGTGCTCGCGCAGATGCTCGATCGGATGGTCGTCTTGCAACGGCCACCAGAATCGGCAGTTTCGGCAACGCAGGCTGGTGTTCTCATAGGTCATTCAGCCGCCACCGGGATGGGCTCGCGCACGCCATGCGCGTCGGCATTGCGCGAGTAAGCGTCGATGCGTTCCTCGATCTCGTGCCGGAAGTGCGCGATCAGGCCCTGGATCGGCCAGGCCGCCGCGTCGCCGAGCGCGCAGATGGTGTGGCCCTCGACCTGCTTGGTCACGTCCAGCAGCATGTCGATCTCGCGTTTCTGCGCGCGGCCTTCCGCCATGCGGGAAAGCACGCGCCACATCCAACCGGTGCCCTCGCGGCAGGGCGTGCACTGGCCGCAGCTCTCGTGCTTGTAGAAATAGGCAAGGCGGGCGACCGCGCGGATCAGGTCGGTGGACTTGTCCATGACGATGACCGCCGCGGTGCCGAGGCCCGAGCGCAGCTTCATCAGGCTGTCGAAGTCCATCGGCGTGTCGATGATCTGCTCGGCCGGCACCATGCGCACCGACGAGCCGCCGGGGATCACCGCCTTGAGATTGTCCCAGCCGCCGCGGATGCCGCCGCAATGCGTCTCGATCAGCTCGCGGAAGGTGATGCCCATCGCCTCTTCGACGTTGCAGGGCTTGTTCACGTGGCCGGAGATGCAGAACAGCTTGGTGCCGACGTTGTTCGGATTGCCGAACGAGGAGAACCAGGAGGCGCCGCGCCGCATGATGTCGGGTGCGACCGCGATTGACTCGACATTGTTGACCGTGGTCGGGCAACCGTAGAGGCCGACATTGGCCGGGAACGGCGGCTTGAGCCGCGGCATGCCCTTCTTGCCTTCGAGGCTTTCGAGCAATGCGGTTTCCTCGCCGCAGATATAGGCGCCGGCGCCGTGGTGCACGATGACGTCGAAGTCCCAGCCGTGCACGTTGTTCTTGCCGATCAGCTTGGCCTCGTAGGCCTGGTCGACCGCGGCTTGCAGACGCTCGCGCTCTCGGATGAACTCGCCGCGCACGTAGATGTAGGCGGCATGCGCACCCATGGCGAAGCCGGCGATCAGGCAGCCTTCGACCAGCAGATGCGGATCGTGCCGCATGATCTCGCGGTCCTTGCAGGTGCCCGGTTCGGACTCGTCGGCGTTGACAACGAGGTAATGCGGCCGCTCGCCGATCTCCTTCGGCATGAACGACCACTTGAGGCCGGTCGGGAAGCCGGCGCCGCCGCGCCCGCGCAGGCCGGAAGCTTTCATCTCGTTGATGATGCCGTCGCGGCCGCGCTCGAGGATCGCCTTGGTGCCGTCCCATGCGCCGCGTGCGCGCGCCCCCTTCAGGCCCCAGTCGTGGAGCCCGTAGAGGTTCTTGAAGATGCGATCCTTGTCGGCGAGCATGAGCGTCAGTTCGGTTTCGGTTTGTGTTTGCGGCTGCCGTCCTTGGCCGGCGGCTGCGGCGTGCCGGCCTCGCGGACATTCGCCGCCGCGCCCGGCTTCTTGGCCTTGTTGTCGGTGAGCGCGGGCTGCGCAGAGGCGGCTTCCTTGCTCGCGGCATAGAGCGCGGCGTCGGTCAGCGTGGTCGCCCCGCCGACCGGCGCGGAGAACTGGCGATCGACCTGCGGGCCGGGCTTGACCGGCTTGCCGCTCGCGAAACCGTCGAGCACCTTTTCGAAGCTCTCGGGTGTGAGGTCCTCGTAGGTATCCTTGCCGACCAGCACCATCGGCGCATTCACGCAGGCGCCCAGACATTCGACCTCTTCCCAGGAGAAGTCGCCGTCGGGCGAGACATGATGCGGATCGTGGTGGATGCGGTGCTTGCAGACCTCAATGATGTCTTCGGCGCCGCGCAGACGGCACGGCGTGGTGCCGCAGACCTGCACATGCGCCTTCCGGCCGGCGGGCTGCAGGATGAACTGCGTGTAGAAGGTCGCGATCTCGAGCGCGCGGATATGCGCCATGCCGAGCATGTCGGCGACATAACGGATGGCCGCCTCGGGCAGCCAGCCGCCGTGCTGCTCCTGTGCGCGCCACAAGAGCGGAATCACCGCCGAGGCCTGGCGGCCTTCCGGGTATTTGGCGATCTGGACCTTGGCCCAGCCGAGGTTCTCCTTGGAGAAGGAGAATTCTTTCGGCTGCTGCTCGGGCGGGGCGAGACGGCGCACGCTCATCGGTCCACCTCACCGAACACGATGTCGAGCGAGCCGAGAATGGCGGAGACGTCGGCCAGCATGTGTCCTCGACACAGGAAATCCATGGCTTGCAGGTGCGCGAAGCCGGGCGCGCGGATCTTGCACTTGTACGGCTTGTTGGTGCCGTCGGCGACCAGATAGACGCCGAACTCGCCCTTGGGCGCCTCGACCGCGGCGTAAACCTCGCCGGCCGGTACGTGGTAGCCTTCGGTATAAAGCTTGAAGTGATGGATGAGCGCCTCCATCGAGCGCTTCATCTCGCCCCGCTTGGGCGGCACGATCTTGTTGTCTTGCACCTGCACCGGCCCCTGCCCTTCCGGCGCGCGGAGCTTGGCGAGGCACTGCTTCATGATCTTCACCGACTGGCGCATCTCCTCCATGCGGATGAGATAGCGGTCGTAGCAGTCGCCGTTCTTGCCGATCGGAATGTCGAAATCCATCTCGGCGTAGCACTCGTAGGGCTGCGACTTGCGCAGGTCCCAGGCCGCGCCCGAGCCGCGCACCATCACGCCGGAGAAGCCGAAATTCCAGGCGTCGGCGAGCGACACCACGCCGATGTCCACGTTGCGCTGCTTGAAGATGCGGTTGTCGGTGAGCAACGCGTCGAGGTCATCCACCGTCTTGAGGAACGGATCACAGAAGGCGTCGATGTCCTCGATCAGCTGCGGCGGCATGTCTTCGTGCACGCCGCCCGGCCGGAAGTAATTGGCGTGCATGCGCGAGCCCGATACGCGCTCGTAGAATACCATCAGCCTCTCGCGCTCCTCGAAGCCCCACAGCGGCGGGGTGAGCGCGCCGACGTCCATCGCCTGCGTGGTGACGTTGAGCAGGTGCGAGAGCAAACGCCCGATCTCGGAATAGAGCACGCGGATGAGCTGCGCCCGCCGGGGCACCTGGATGCCGAGGAGCTTCTCGACCGCGAGGCAGAAGGCGTGCTCCTGATTCATTGGCGCGACGTAGTCGAGCCGGTCGAAATACGGCACCGCCTGGGTATAGGTCTTGGCCTCGATCAGCTTCTCTGTGCCGCGATGCAAAAGGCCGATATGCGGATCGACGCGCTCGACCACCTCACCGTCGAGCTCCAGCACCAGGCGCAGCACGCCGTGCGCGGCCGGATGCTGCGGCCCGAAGTTGATGGTGAAGTTGCGGAGCGACGTTTCGGCCATTACGAGCCCTTGCCTTCGGACTTGGCAGCTTCCTTCGCCTTCTCGTCCCCCGGCAGCACGTAGTCGGTGCCTTCCCAGGGCGAGAGGAAGTCGAAGGAACGGAATTCCTGCGCCAGCGTGACCTTGTCGTAGACCACCCGCTTCTGCTCGTCGTCGTAGCGCACCTCGACGAAGCCGGTGAGCGGGAAGTCCTTGCGCAGCGGATGCCCCTCGAATCCGTAGTCGGTGAGGATGCGGCGCATGTCGGGATGGCCGGTGAACAGCACGCCGTAGAGGTCGTAGGCCTCGCGCTCGAACCAGTCGGCACCGCGGAACAGCCCGATCAGCGAGGGCACCGGCGTTACCTCGTCCGTCGCCACCTTCAGGCGGATGCGCTGGTTCAGCCGCGGCGACAGGAAGTGGTAGACGACATCGAAGCGCTGCTCGCGTCCCGGCCAGTCCGCCGCCGTCACGTCGATGATGCAGATGAACTGGCAGGCCGGGTCGTCGCGCAGGAAGGTCGCCACCTTGATCACGTCGGCCGCCTTGGCGGCGACGGTCAGCTCCCCGCGCACGACCTCGTGGCCGATCACGGACGCCGGCAGCGCCGTCTTGATGGCCTGGCCGAGCCTGTCGAGCGTGTCTTCCATTCGGTTTGCCTCAGCGCTCGATCGTGCCGGTGCGGCGGATCTTCTTCTGCAGCAGCATCACGCCATAGAGCAGCGCCTCGGCGGTCGGCGGACAGCCGGGCACGTAGATGTCGACGGGCACGATGCGGTCGCAGCCGCGCACTACTGAATATGAGTAATGGTAGTAGCCGCCACCGTTGGCGCAGGAGCCCATCGAGATGACGTAGCGCGGCTCCGGCATCTGGTCGTAGACCTTGCGCAGCGCCGGCGCCATCTTGTTGGTGAGCGTGCCGGCGACGATCATCACGTCGCTCTGGCGGGGCGAGGCGCGCGGGGCGAAGCCGAAGCGCTCGGCGTCGTAGCGCGGCATCGACATCTGCATCATCTCGACCGCGCAGCAGGCGAGACCGAACGTCATCCACATCAGCGACCCGGTGCGGGCCCAGGTGATGAGGTCGTCGGCGGCGGTGACGATGAAACCTTTGTCGGAAAGTTCGCTGCTGACGCCGCGGAAGAACGCGTCGTCGGCGCCGACCGGCTGGCCGGTGCGCGGGTCGAGGATGCCTCTGGGTGCGGGTGCGACGAGCGTCATGGGGTCAATCCCATTCCAGCGCCCCCTTCTTCCACTCATATATGAAGCCGACGGTGAGAACGCCAAGGAAAGCCATCATCGACCAGAAGCCGAACGCCCCGATCTCGCGGAAGGTCACCGCCCAGGGAAACAGGAAGCTCACCTCGAGGTCGAAGATGATGAAGAGAATGGCGACCAGGTAGAAGCGCACGTCGAACTTCATGCGCGCGTCGTCGAAGGCGTTGAAGCCGCACTCGTAGGCCGACAGCTTTTCCGGATCGGGCTGCTGGTAGGCGACGATGAAGGGAACCACGAGCAGCGCGAGCCCGATGCCGATCGCCACCGCGATGAAGATGACCAGGGGCAGATAATCCAGAAGCAATGCGCTCATGCCGACCTCAAGCGTATGGTTCCGCCCAACCCGGATATACGCCCGCCCTGGACCGCCCGGCGCCCGAAAAGACGCCGAAAACCGCACAAATAACGCCCTTGTCTGTTTGGAATGGCTCAAGGACGGGAGCGGGCGAGGCTTAGCGCAGCGAACAAAGGGTGGCAAGCCGTCCTTCGGCGGCATCCACGGCGCCGCCTGCGGCGGCGGCGCCGCACCGGCCGACCGCCCATTCCACATTGCAAGTCGTTGTCATTTGACCGGGCCGCAGACGCACTCGATAGTCGCAGCGAGCCGCCTGAAATGTCATAAAACCGGGGAAACCGATCATGGCGCTGCTGAAGCACATCGCGGCCCTTCTGCTGATGGTCGCCGCCGGGGCCGCCATCCCGGCGCAGGCCGACGACTACCCGTCCCGGACCGTCAAGATCATCGTGCCCTTCGGCCCCGGCGGCCCGGCCGACGTCTTCGCCCGCGCGGTCGCGGCCGAACTGCAGAAATCCATGAAACAGACCTTCGTCATGGAGAACCGTCCGGGCGCCGGCACCACCATTGGCACCGACGCGGTGGCGAAGGCAGCCCCGGACGGCTACACCCTGCTCGTTCTGTCGGGCACGCAGACGGTCAACGAGACGCTCTACGGCAAGAAGGCCTACAAGCTCCTGCGCGACCTCGTGCCGGTAGCGCCGATGGTCGATACCGACCTCGTCATGGTCGTGCATCCGTCGGTACCGGCGAAGAACCTGGCCGAGCTCGTCGCGCTGGCAAAGGCCAAGCCCGGCACGCTCAATTACGGTTCGTCCGGCATCGGCTCGAACTACCACATGGCCGGCGAGCTCCTGAAGACGCTCACCGGCGTGGACATCGTACACGTGCCCTACAAGGGCTCAACCGGGGCGCGCAACGACATCCTCTCCGGCCAGGTGCAGATCCTGTTCGACAGCGTTCCGACCATGACGGCGACGATCAAGGCCGGCATGGTGCGGCCCATCGGCACGACCGGCCTCAAGCGCGACCCGCAATTGCCCGATGTGCCGACGCTCGACGAAGCGGGCGCCAAAGGTTTCCAGCACACGCTGTGGCTCGGCATCATGGCGCCGGCCGGAACGCCGCAGCCGATCGTCGACCGGCTGCACGGCGAGATCACCAAGGCGGTCAATCAGCCCGCCTTCAAGGAGGCCCTGGCGAAACAGGGCGCCATTCCGCTCTCGATGTCGCAAGGCCAGTTCAAGGCCTTCGTCGAAGCCCAGGTCGACAAATGGGCGAAGGTGATCGCGGCCAACCAGATCAAGCCGATCAACTGAGCACGGCTCCACGTGCCGCGCAGCGGGTCTATTGCGGTCGCGAGCCCGAGCCCGGATTTGACGAAGCGAAAACCCGGCACATTTTTTACAGGTTGGGGGAAACGCGATAGAAGCAGATGTCATTGCGGAAGGTACTTCGATACGCGAAATCTCTGCTTCAGGGGTATCCTGATGTCCGTGCGCGACGCGGTACCACGCGTCTCCAACCACCCGGGGAAACGATGAACGAAATGAGCATGCCCGCCATCAAGGGCGAAGATCACTGGACCACCAAGGACGGCGGCGTGAAGCTGTTCCTGTTCGAGAAATGCGCCGGCGATCCGGCCAAGAGCATCGGCACGATCCTGTTTGTGCACGGCTCCTCGATGGCGTCGCAGCCGACCTTCGACCTGCAAGTGCCGGGCCGGCCCGACTCCTCCGCCATGGATCATTTCGCCAGGCGCGGCTTCGACGTCTGGAGCGTGGACATGGAGGGCTACGGCCGCTCGACCAAGGACCGCGATAACAACGCGCCGATCAGCCAGGGCGCCGACGATTGCTACGCCGCCGCGCTTTACATCCAGAAGCTGCGGGGAAAACGCCCGCTGCTCGTCTACGGCATCTCGTCGGGCGCGCTGCGCGCCGCGCTGTTCGCCGAGCGGCACCCCGAACTGGTCGCGCGGCTGGCGCTCGACGCCATGGTGTGGACCGGCGAGAACTCGCCGACGCTCGAGCAGCGGCGCAAGAAGTTGCCGGAATTCATTGCCAAGAACCGCCGGCCGATGGACAAGGCCTTCATCCATTCGGTGTTCGACCGCGACCATCCCGACACCGCCGAGCGCAAGGTGATCGAAGCCTTCGCCGACGCCGTCTGCGCGCTCGACGATAGCGTGCCGACAGGCACCTATGTCGACATGTGCTCGAAGCTGCCGGTAGTGAACCCGGAGAAGATCATGGTGCCGACGCTGGTCATGCGCGGGCAGCACGACGGAATCGCCTCGATGGAAGACCTGCTCAAGTTCTTCGAGAAGCTGCCGAACCCGGACAAGCAGTTCACCGTGATGTCCGGCATCTCGCACGCGAGCTTCCAGCAGAAGAACTACATGATGGTCTACCACATCCTGGCGAGCTGGTTCTCGCAGCCGGCGCCGGTCTATACCGATTGGCAGAAACACTAGCCGACGAAGCACATCGCGCGTGAACGGGCCGGCCCTCGCCGGCCCGTTTTTATTTCTGCGACGAAGTCGCTCGGGCGGCTGTCATGGCCGGGCTTGGCCCGGCCATCTCGCTTAGGATGGCACTGTGTCCGCCTGATCGGGGTCACCGGGACAAGCCCGGTGACGACAAGTTCAAGCGCCGAGCTTGTCGGCGATCTCGTCGAGCCCCTGCCCCGCGAGATCGACCGGGGCAAGTTTGCTTTTCTCTGAAACGCAAGTCGTCACATCCGTGGATAACCCCACCTCGGCGCAACTGATGATTGAAGGAAACCGGAAATTCGCTAGGTTTAAAAGTTCCATTCTGGTCCGGTAGGAGGAGCAGGCTTTGGCCGCCGTAGAGGGACATGACAACAACCCCAACCCCACAACCGCCCCAACCCACTCAGACGCCGACGCCGCGCGGACTTCCAATCCGGCCACCCCGACCACAGAACCGAAGTATGTCCTGAGATTTACGTGCATAGATGGCGCGGCGTATCATGGGGCACGCGCGAGTTTTTTTGATTTCGTCCATCGCATGCTGATGGCGATCGTACTGCTATCGAGCAGCACAACAATTGCAGGTATGGCCGGTCTTGAACTTTTTAAGCCTTGGCTGCCTTGGGCTGGCTTGGTTCCGCTTCTTGCCTCCACACTAGACCTGGTAATCTCTCCGGGACTAAAAGCTCAAACCCACACTACGTTGAGATCACGTTATTTCGAATTACTTGCAGATATTGAAGAAACAGAATTTTCTGAACGCACCAATGTTCGGTGGAACGCTACACTAAATCGGATATACGCGCAGGAGCCACCCACAGCCTATCGAGCAATAAAGGCAATGGCCTATAATGTGGCCACGGATGCTCTGTGGAGTGAAAACGAAGCGGCAAAACGACGACTAGCTATCTCATCATGGGATTGTTGGACCGGCCAACTCTTTCCAAGAACTAGTAAGACCTACAAACCGAAATGTTAGCTATTCGGAGACCAACAAATGGCGAAGAAGCGAAAGGCCAAGAAAGGGCCGATCCGGCCGCCGGCAAAGAAAGCCCGCAGGAAAAAGAAGAAGAAGTGATAGTCTGATTTCACCGGCCCGTAATTCGTTGCTGCGGCGTCTAAACCGCAAGCTTGTCGGCGATCTCGTCGAGCCCCTGCCCCGCGAGATCGACCGCGACCTCCGGCGCAAGCTCGCCCTTGCCCGGCCCGTGCTCGTTCGGCCGCGCAATGTGCGCGGTGCGCAGGCCGCATGCGGCGGCGGCGGCGAGGTCGCTCGAATGCGCGGCGACCATCATGCATTGCGCGGGCGCAAGATCGAGTGCTTCGCAGGCGGCGGTGTAGACGCGCGGCTTCGGCTTGTAGTCGCCGGCAACCTCGGCGCCGAGAATGGCGTCCCACGGCAGGTTGTTGCGGCGGGCGAGATCGACCATCAGCGAGATGTTGCCGTTCGAGACCGGCGCGATGGTGAACCTGCGCTTGAGTCGCGCCAGCGCCGCCGGCACCTCGGGCCAGGCGTCAAGCCGGTGCCAGGCAAATGTCAGTTCGTGCAGCACGGGCTCGCTCAGGCCGCTGACGCCGAAGCGCGGCAGGAAGCGCTCGAGGTTGCGCCGGTGCAGCACGTCGAGCTTGGAGAACGGGATGCGGCCCGCGCGCACTTCTTCCATCCCGGGCTGGTACTCGTCCCGCCAGGCGTCGGCGAAGGCCGGCCAGTCCAAGTCCTGGCCCAGCGGCTTGAGGATGCGCTCGGCCTCGCGGGCGACCGACGTCCGCCAGTCCACCAGGGTGCCGAAGACGTCGAAGAAGAGCGCCCGGACGCCAGCCAGGGAGGGGTCTGTGGGCATGGAAGGGCTCCCCGGGGGGATGGCCCGCAATGTGGGCTAAGTCTTTGATAAAATGGCGGGAGCGACGGGACTCGAACCCGCGGCCTCTGCCGTGACAGGGCAGCGCTCTAACCAACTGAGCTACGCCCCCGCGGGCGTGAGGACGAGGTATAGGTGGCCCGACCCCAAGTCAAGCACGCTTCCGCCCCTACCCCGGAAATTGCGAGAAACCCTTATTTGACGCGAAGAATCGATGGTCAGACCGGGTCCGAATCGTCTATTTCCGGCACGGTGTTTGGCGCTCCGCCAAGCGCGCGGATTCGAATAGGAGGGTCCACAGATGGCTACGGCACCTGGAAAGTCGACGCCGACAACTGTCACGTTGAAGCATCTCGCCGCGGCGCTCGCGGAATCCCATGAAATGTCGAAGAAGCAGGCCGAGGCGGTGCTCGGCGACTTGGTCGGCAACATCGTCAAGCACTTGAAGAAAGGCGAGCGCATCCGCATCGGCGGGCTCGGCATCCTTCAGGTGCGCAAGCGCGCCGCGCGCATGGGCCGCAATCCGGCGACCGGCGAGCAGATCCAGATCAAGGCGAGCAAGAAGGTCGCCTTCCGCGCTTCCAAGGATCTGAAGGAAGCGATCTGACGGCCTGACAAGCCGGACCCTCCGGGGCTTCAATTGCGGCAGGCGTGGATGCGACGGCGTCCCGCCTGCCGTTTTCATTTGACCGCGCGACATGGATAATGCCGACGAGACGTCGTGACCGCCGGATCCTCTCCCATGTCGCCAGCACTCCTGCCGAGCGCCCGCCAGGCGCGGATGATCCTGATCGGGACCGCGCTGCTGCTCACCCTCGGCATGGGCATCCGCCAGAGCTTCGGCTTGTTCCTGGAGCCGGTGACGCGCGACCTGGCGATGACCGCGGCAGACTTCACGCTCGCGCTGGCGGCGCAGAACGTCGTCTGGGGCCTGTCGCAGGCGCTCGTCGGCGCGGCCGCCGACCGCTACGGCCTGCGGATCACCATGATCGCGGGCGCGGCGATCTACGTGGCCGGCCTGATCATCATGGCCGCGGCACAGGGCGCGTTCGCCTTCGTCGCCGGGGGCGGCTTGATCGGCATCGCTTTGTCGTGCACCGCGACGTCGCTGGCGATGGCGGCCTGCGCGCGCGCGGTTCCGCCCAGGCGCCAGAGCAGGACGCTCGGCGCCGTCGCGGCCGCCGGGTCTCTCGGCACCCTCGTCTTCCCGCTGCTCACGCAGTACCTGCTCGCCCGCGCCCCCTGGCAAGCCGGCATGCTGCTGTTCGTGCTGATGGCGGTGGCGATGCTGCCGGCGGCCTTCTGGGCCGGCGGCGCCGACAAGTTTCCCGGCGAGGCCGTAAACGCGACCTCCATGCGCGAGGTGCTCGGCGACGCCATGCGCAACCGGCAGTTCCTGGTGATGTCGGGCGCCTATTTCGTCTGCGGCCTCAATCTCATCTTCCTCACCACGCATCTGCCTGCTTACCTGGCGTTCTGCGGCCAGGACCCGATGCTGAGCGCGGAGGCGCTCGCGGTGATCGGCGGCATGAGCGCGGTGGGCTCGCTGGTGACCGGCTGGCTCGGCGGCCGCTACCCGAAGCACATCCTGCTCGGCATCCTCTACATCCTGCGAGCGATCATGTTCGCCGTCTATTTCAATTCGCCGCCGACGCCGGCGAGCACGCTGCTGTTCGCCGCGGCGATGGGGATGCTGTGGTGGCCGGGGCTGGCGCCGCTCATCGGCGGCATGGTCGCCGAGATCTTCGGCACGCGCTACATGGCGACGCTGCTCGGGCTGTCCTTCGTCGTGCACCAGATGGGATCGTCGCTCGGCGCCTGGGGCGGCGGGCTGATCTTCGACCTGTCCGGCTCCTACGAGCCGGCCTGGCAGATCGGGACGGTCATCGGCTTCGCCGCCGGCGTGGTGCAGA
Source organism: Pseudolabrys sp. (assembly GCA_046292265.1). Classification (GTDB taxonomy): domain Bacteria; phylum Pseudomonadota; class Alphaproteobacteria; order Rhizobiales; family Xanthobacteraceae; genus Pseudolabrys. Next base: position 232,735 of record JBKBRE010000003.1, read on the forward strand.
TCGTGGCCGGCGGCCCCGGCCGGCGTACGGAAGGCAAGCTGGTGCCGGCGACGGCGTAGTGCGGTCTACGGCGGGCAACCTTCGTGCGAGAGGTTGGCTTGCCAACCGAAGCTGCGAGCCAAACCGCAGGAGTCCGCCTTCGCTAAAGCTACGGCGGACAACCTCCGCCACTTCGCAGCGGAGGTTGGTGGGCGATGACGGACTCGAACCGCCGACATCCTCCGTGTAAAGGAGGCGCTCTACCAACTGAGCTAATCGCCCTGTCTCACCAAGCCATATCGCCGGAACGCCCGGGCTTTGCAAGCGCGTCTCCAGCCTCGCCCGCAAGGCGAACGCCGGTCGGGAGCGACGGCACGCTGCGCGGCACCTGGTCGAACGGCCGGGCCACCGAAGATCTGACGCCCGACCGATAGCAAAACGGCGCCTTGCGGCGCCGTTTCGCGTTTCATGCGGAGCCTACCGCGTCAGTGCGCGGTCAGCCCGGAGCCTTCCTCGTCGACCGCGTCGTTGGTCGATGAGACGAGCTTGGCGTTCTCTTCATCCCACTGGATGGGTTCCGGCTTGCGCACCAGCGCGCGCGCCAGCACTTCGTCCATGCGGGTGACCGGAATGATCTCCAGCCCCTTCTTGATCGTCTCGGAGATCTCCACCAGGTCCTTGGCGTTTTCCTCCGGGATCAGCACAGTCTTCATGCCGCCGCGCGAGGCGGCCAAGAGCTTCTCCTTAAGGCCGCCGATCGGCAGCACGCGGCCGCGCAGCGTGATCTCGCCGGTCATGGCGACGTCGCGGCGCACCGGAATGCCGGTCATCACCGACACGATCGAGGTGACCATGGCGACGCCGGCCGACGGACCGTCCTTCGGCGTCGCGCCTTCCGGCACGTGCACGTGGATGTCGCGCTTGTCGAAGCGCGGCGGCTCGATGCCGAAGGCGACCGCGCGCGAGCGCACGTAGGACGCCGCCGCCGAGATCGATTCCTTCATCACGTCACGCAGGTTGCCGGTGACGGTCATCTTGCCCTTGCCGGGCATCGACGTACCTTCGATGGTGAGCAACTCGCCGCCCACATCGGTCCAGGCCAGACCGGTGACCACGCCGACCAGGTCGTCCGCCTCGATTTCGCCGAAGCGATACTTGGGCACGCCCAGGAAATCGCTCAGGCTCGTCGCGGTGACGGCGATGGTCTTCTTCTTCGAGGTCATCAGCTCCTTCACCGCCTTGCGGATCAGGGTCGAGAGCTCGCGCTCGAGATTTCGCACGCCCGCTTCCCGCGTGTAGCGGCGGATCAGCGTGAGCAGCGCCTCGTCATCGATCGACCATTCCTTCGGCTCGAGGCCGTGCTTGGCGATCGCGTGCGGGATCAGATGCTTGCGCGCAATCTCGACCTTCTCGTCCTCGGTGTAGCCGGCGATGCGGATGATCTCCATGCGATCCATCAGCGGCGCCGGGATGTTCAGCGTATTCGCCGTGGTGATGAACATCACGTTGGACAGGTCGTACTCGACCTCGAGGTAGTGGTCCGCAAAGGTCGCGTTCTGCTCCGGATCGAGCACCTCGAGCAGCGCCGAGGACGGATCGCCGCGGAAATCGGCGCCCATCTTGTCGATCTCGTCCAGCAGGAACAGCGGGTTCGAGGTCTTGGCCTTGCGCATCGACTGGATCACCTTGCCAGGCATCGAGCCGATGTAGGTGCGCCGGTGGCCGCGGATCTCGGCCTCGTCACGTACGCCGCCGAGCGACACGCGCACGAACTCGCGGCCGGTCGCCTTGGCGATCGACTTGCCGAGCGAGGTCTTGCCGACGCCCGGAGGACCGACCAGGCACAGGATCGGCCCGGTCAGTTTGTTGGCGCGCTGCTGCACGGCGAGATACTCGACGATGCGTTCCTTGACCTTCTCGAGGCCGTAGTGATCGGCGTCGAGCACGGTCTCGGCGGCGGTCAGGTCCTTCTTGACCTTGCTCTTCTTGCCCCACGGGATCGAGAGCAGCCAGTCGAGATAGTTGCGCACGACGGTGGCCTCGGCCGACATCGGCGACATCTGCCGCAGCTTCTTGAGCTCGTGCGTGGCCTTCTCGCGGGCTTCCTTGGAGAGCTTGGTCTTCTTGATCTTGTCTTCCAGCTCCTGGAGCTCGTCCTTGCCTTCCTCGTCGCCGAGCTCCTTCTGGATCGCCTTCATCTGCTCGTTGAGGTAGTACTCGCGCTGCGTCTTCTCCATCTGCCGCTTGACGCGGGTGCGGATACGCTTTTCCACCTGCAGCACGGAGATCTCGCTCTCCATCAGGCCAAGCACCTTCTCCAGGCGCTGGGTGACGGAGGGCGTCTCCAGGATGTCCTGCTTGTCCGGAATCTTGACGGCAAGGTGCGAAGCCACGGTGTCGGCGAGCTTGGCGTAATCCTCGATCTGCTGGATCACGCCGACGACTTCCGGCGACACCTTCTTGTTCAGCTTCACGTAGTTCTCGAACTCGGTGACGACCGAGCGCGCCATAGCCTCGGCCTCGACGCGCTCGCCCATGTCGTCGGCGATCGCGGTCGCGTCCGCTTCGTAATATTCGACGCGGTCGGTGTACTTGAGCACCTTCGCGCGGGCGGCGCCCTCGACCAGCACCTTCACGGTGCCGTCGGGCAGCTTGAGCAACTGCAGGACGCTCGCGAGCGTGCCGACCTCGAAGATCGAGTCGGTCGCCGGATCGTCGTCGGACGCGTTCTTCTGCGTCGCCAGCAGGATGAAGGTGTCGGAGCGCATCACTTCTTCCAGCGCCTTGATCGACTTCTCACGGCCGACGAAGAGCGGGACGATCATGTGCGGGAACACCACGATGTCGCGCAGCGGCAAGACGGGATAGGCCCGGGTCTCGCCCGGCTGCAGCTGGGGTCGTGGCTTGTTGGTCATTGGCAAGTTGTCCTTTTTGTTGTGCCCCTGTCATGCGACCCGCTTGGCGGCATCGCCGGACAGTGCCGATCAGGAGAGGTGAGGCTCGCGCGGGGCGGTCGGACACCCGGCGCGTTTCGACGGGCAGACGGCCTCACCCGGAAACAACGATTCGTACGCCAGCTCGCTTTGGACACTATACGTATGACGGGCCCGGGACCTGCGCAAGAAGGGCCTGTTTTCCCGCCCAAAGAGCGCTTGCACCCCGAGAGTACCGCGCGGGACACGATTCGGCGGGCTCGACCCGTACCACGGGAACCCGCCGCGAACCGGCGTCAGGCGCTGGCGCTGCCCTGCTCGGCCGTCCGGTCGCTGCGGTCGGCGTAAATGTAGAGCGGGCGGGCGGTTCCCTCGACGACCTCGCGCGAGATCACCACCTCCTCGACCCCTTCCAGGCTCGGCAGGTCGAACATGGTGTCGAGCAGGATGCCTTCCATGATGGAGCGCAGGCCGCGCGCGCCGGTCTTGCGCTCGATCGCCTTGCGGGCAATGGCGCCGAGCGCCTCTTCCGCCAGCGTCAGGTCGATCGACTCCATCTCGAACAGCCGCTGGTACTGCTTGACCAGGGCGTTCTTGGGCTCGACCAGGATCTTCTTGAGCGAAGCCTCGTCGAGATCCTCGAGCGTGGCGACCACCGGCAGGCGGCCGACGAACTCGGGGATGAGGCCGTACTTGAGAAGGTCCTCGGGCTCGACCTCGCGGAAGATCTCGCCGGTCTTGCGGTCCTCCGGCGCGAGCACCTTGGCGCCGAAGCCGATCGACGTGGAGCGGCCGCGGGCCGAAATGATCTTGTCGAGGCCGGCGAAGGCGCCGCCGCAGACGAACAGGATGTTGGTCGTATCGACCTGCAGGAACTCCTGCTGCGGATGCTTGCGGCCGCCCTGCGGGGGCACCGAGGCAACCGTGCCTTCCATGATCTTCAAGAGCGCCTGCTGCACGCCCTCGCCCGACACGTCGCGGGTGATCGACGGGTTGTCCGACTTGCGCGAGATCTTGTCGATCTCGTCGATGTAGACGATGCCGCGCTGCGCACGCTCGACGTTGTAGTCGGCGGCCTGCAGCAGCTTGAGGATGATGTTCTCCACGTCCTCGCCGACATAGCCGGCTTCGGTGAGCGTGGTGGCATCCGCCATCGTGAACGGCACGTCGAGAATGCGCGCCAGCGTCTGCGCGAGCAGCGTCTTGCCCGAGCCGGTCGGGCCGATCAGCAGGATGTTCGACTTCGCGAGCTCGACGTCGTTGTGCTTGGCCTGGTGGTTGAGCCGCTTGTAGTGGTTGTGGACGGCGACCGAGAGGACCTTCTTCGCGTGGTCCTGACCGATGACGTAGTCGTCGAGCACCTTGCGGATTTCCTTCGGCGTCGGGATGCCGTCGCGCGACTTCACCAGCGAGGACTTGTTCTCCTCGCGGATGATGTCCATGCAGAGCTCGACGCACTCGTCGCAGATGAACACCGTCGGCCCGGCGATGAGCTTGCGTACTTCGTGCTGGCTCTTGCCGCAGAACGAGCAATAGAGGGTGTTCTTGGAATCGCTGCCGCCGACTTTGCTCATTCCGTTCTCCGTCACACGCTTCCGTACGCTTCGTCTCCGGCCGGCGAATTACGACGTCGCCACACCGTCTCGGAAACCAAGCTCATGTTCGCCCCGGAACTCCGGCGCGGCGGCCCTTCACTTCGGGGAGGCCCACTCCCCCGTCTGCTACCCCCGGCACCATAAGCGAAGCATGCTAACGACGTGATAATCAAGAATCTATTAACGATAACATCGCGCTCACAGGCTGCGAAAAAGCCGCGCAGCCGGGCCGGCAATCGCCCGGCGGCGGGAACTTTTCCGCGTTCAGCTCACGCCGGTTTCGGAAGCATGTCCTCCGGGCGCTTGTCGATCACCTTGTCCACGAGACCGAAGTCACGCGCCGCCTCGGCGGTAAGAAAATAGTCACGCTCGAGCGCGTCCTCGATCTTCTTCAGCGACTGGCCGGTGTGGTGGACGTAGATCTCGTTGAGCCGCTTCTTCAGGTTCAGGATTTCCTGCGCGTGCAGCATGATGTCGGTCGCCTGGCCCTGGAAGCCGCCGGACGGCTGATGCACCATGATGCGGGCGTTCGGCAGCGCGAAGCGCATGTCCCGCTGGCCGGCGGCGAGCAGCAGCGAGCCCATCGAGGCCGCCTGCCCGATGCACAGCGTGGACACCGGCGGCCGCACGAACTGCATGGTGTCGTAGATCGCCATGCCCGACGTCACCACCCCGCCCGGCGAGTTGATGTACATCGAGATTTCCTTCTTCGGGTTCTCGGCTTCCAGGAACAGGAGCTGCGCCACGACCAGCGTCGACATACCGTCCTCGATCGGGCCGGTGATGAAGATGATGCGTTCCTTCAGGAGCCGGGAGAAAATGTCATAGGCCCGCTCGCCGCGGTTGGTCTGCTCGACCACCATCGGCACGAGCTGCATGTATGTATCAACGGGATCTTTCATCTTAGCTCCTTGGACCGCGAATCACGCCAGCTTCCGGCTAGCTTAGCCTCCCCGGAAGCCGGCATGATCTCTTTCGGCATCTATTCCGGCAGGGGTCCGGCCGCAAGGTCGGGCGGCGTCAGGCCGCCTTTTCCTCGTCTTCCTTATAGAGCTCCTCGCGCGTGACCTTCTTGTCGGTGACGCCGGCGAGCTCGACCAGGAAGTCCACCACCTTCTCCTCGAAGATGGGCGCGCGCAGGCCGGCCACGGCCTGCGGATTGGAGCGGAAATACTCGTAGACCCGCTGCTCCTGCCCCGGGAATTGGCGGACCCGCTCCATGAGGGCGCGGTTGAGCTCCTCGTCCGTCACGGTGATGTTGTTCTTCTCGCCGATCTCGGCCAGCACCAGGCCGAGGCGCACGCGGCGTTCGGCGATGGCGCGGTATTCGGCCTTCGCCTTCTCCTCGGTGGTGTTCTCGTCGGCGAAGGTCTTCTTCTCGGTTTCCATCTCCTGGAGCACCGACTTCCAGACGCGATCGAACTCCTCTTCGACCAGGCTCGGCGGCGGCTCGAACTTGTGCAACCGGTCGAGCTCGTCGAGCAGGGCGCGCTTGAGCTTCTGGCGCGACATCGCCTGGTGCTCCCGCGCGATGCGGTCCTTCACCGCCTCGCGCAGCTTGGCCAGCGATTCCAGCCCGAGCGATTTGGCGAATTCGTCGTCCACGTTGACCGTGCCGGGGGCCTCGAGCGATTTGGCGGTGACGACGAATTCGGCGTCCTTACCGGCCAGCTGCTCGGCCTGATAGTGCTCCGGGAACTTGACTTTGAGCGTGCGCGTCTCGCCGACCCCGATCCCGACGAGTTGATCCTCGAAGCCGGGGATGAAGGTGTTCGACCCGATCAGGACCGCGGCGTCGTCGCCGGTGCCGCCTTCGAAGGCTTCGCCGCCGATGGTGCCCTTGTAGGAGATGACGACGCGGTCGCCCTGCGCGGCCTTCTCGCCTTCCGCCTTCGCCGCGAACGGCCGGTTCGACTCCGCGATGCGCTGGAGCCCCTCGTCCACCTCGGAGTCGGCCACGTCCGTGCCGAGCCTGGTGAGCTTGATGGTCTTGAAATCGGCGAGCGCGATCGGCGGCACGATCTCGAGCGCCATCGTGTAGTTCAGGTCGCTCTTGCCGTCGATGAGGTTACTGACCTCGGCTTCCTCGGTCGGCAGCGTGACCTTCGGATCGGCGGCGAGCTTGTAGCCGCGCTCGCTCACGATCTGGTTGTTGGCGTCGCGCACGGTCGCCTCGATGACCTCGGCCATGGTGGCGCGGCCATACATGCGCTTGAGATGGGCGACCGGCACCTTGCCCGGGCGGAAGCCGCGGATCTGGACGCGGTCCTTCAACTCATCCAGGCGGGCATTGACCTTGGCGTCGAGCTCGGCGGCCGGAACGACCACCTTGTATTCGCGCTTGAGGCCCTCGGAAAGCGTTTCGGTAACTTGCATGAATCACACTTTTCTCTGCTTGCAGCCGCGCCGCGCCGGCCATCCTCCAGCCGCCTGCGTCGCGCCTATCGGAAAACGGACCGGCGGCCCGCCACTATTCCCGGCCCCCGGCGTGGTGCGGGCGGAGGGACTTGAACCCCCACGACTTTCGTCACGGGAACCTAAATCCCGCGCGTCTACCAATTCCGCCACGCCCGCAATGGGCCGTACCTGACGATTGCCCGCGCCAACCGGCAGGGCTTACGCGCCGCCCGCCGCCGAGGCAAGCCGCAAGGACTGCCCGGCAGGGCGGCGCGGCTTATATCACGCTAAAACCCTGCCGCAGCAAAAAAATAGGCCGCACTTGACCTGGCTCAATAGGCCGCAGGACGTGGTTAAATATCCAGTTTTCAGGGGCGTCTCGGCTGGCCGAAAGTATGACATCATGACCGCGCTCCCGCCCCCGTCATCCCGACCCTTCGCAGTGACGCGCAGGCGCTGGCTCGCCGGCGCGGGCATCAGCGTCGCGGCACTCGCCTTGCCGCGCCGCTCAGGCGCGCAGCAGGCGGCCGCCGACGGCTTCCGCGTGCTGCACGCGCGCGCCGGGCAAGCCAGGCTCCGCGGCGCATCGGAGCTGCCGACCCCGATCTGGGGCTACGACGGCCTGAGCCCCGGCCCCGCCTTGCGGGTGAAGCAGGGCGAGGAGGTCAGGGTCCGCCTGGTCAACGACATCGCGCAGCCGACGGTGATCCACTGGCACGGGCTGCGGCTGCCCAACGCCATGGACGGCGTGCCGCATCTGACGCAGATGCCGGTCGAGCCGGGGCAGAGCTTCGATTACCGGTTCGTCGCCCCCGACGCCGGGACGTTCTGGTACCACTCGCATTTCATGTCGTCCGAGCAGGTCGCACGCGGGCTCTATGGCGTGCTGATCGTGGACGAGCCCACCCCGGTCGAGGTCGACCGCGACGTCGCCCTGGTGGTGGCCGACTGGCGGCTCACCAACGATGGCGCCATCCATCCGAGCTTCGGCAACCTGCACGACGCCGCCATGGCCGGCCGGCTCGGTCAGTACATCACGCTCAACAGCGAGGACTTCCTCGAGCTGCCGGTGCGCAGCAATGAGCGCATCCGCTTGCGCATCATCAACACCGCCAATGCCCGCATCTTCCGCCTGCGCATTGACGGCCATCAGGCGCGGGTGATGGCCGCGGACGGCCAGCCCTGCCCGCCTTTCCTCGCGCCGGACGGCGTGCTGCGGCTGGGACCGGGCAACCGTGTGGACCTGTTCCTCGACGCAACGCTCTCACCCGGCGCGAAAGCCGCGATCCTGGTGGACGATCTGCGCGGCGGCGAGCTCGAGATCGGGCGCATCGTCTACGACGCCGGCCCGCCGGTACGGCAAACGCCGCTTCCAGAACCGAAGCCGCTGCCGGCTAATCCGCTGCCCGAGAAGATCGATATGGCGAAGGCCTTCACCCTAGAGGTGCCGCTCGACGGCGGCGGCATGCGCATGATGATGGGCGGGGGAATGATGGGCGGCGGCATGGGCGGTTCCGGCTTCCGCGGCCAGGGAATGCCGATGCAGACCCGCATCTGGACCCTCGCGGGACTGTCCTCGAGCGGGCACGAGGGCCCGCCGATGTTCCGCGTGAAACAGGGCCAGACCGTGGTCCTCTCGTTCCCGAACCGCAGCGTGTTCCCGCACGCCATGCACGTGCACGGCCACCACTTCCGCCAGCTCGACGGCGACCGGTTGAAGTCGGTCTGGCTCGACACCGTAATCGTGGACCCCGAGCGCACCGAGCGCATCGCCTTCGTCGCCGACAACCCCGGCAAGTGGATGCTGCACTGTCACATGCTGGAGCATCAGGAGGCCGGCATGGCCGCCTGGTTCGAGGTGACCTAGGCCAGCAGACGCCGCAGCACGTGCGGCAGGAGGTCCGGCAGATCCTCTGAAATAAGTCCCGGCCCGAAGGCGGCCGCCGCCTCGTTGTGCAGCCAGACGGCGGCGCTCGCCGTCTCGAAGGCTGGCATGTGCTGCGCCATCAGGCCTGCAATCATGCCCGCGAGCACGTCGCCGGCGCCGGCGGTGGCCAGCGTCGGCGGCGCGTTGCCGGCGATCGAGGCACGGCCATCGGGCGACGCCACCACGGTGTCCGCTCCCTTGTAGAGGACCACCGCGCCCGAACGCCGCGCTGCCGCGCGCGCCTTCTCAAGTTTTCCAATAACTTTTGAATCGTGATGTACCATGCTGAATAAACGTGCAAATTCGCCCTCATGAGGCGTCAGAACAACGCCGCCGCGGTGTTTCGCGATGGCGCCTTCCAGCGCCGCCGGTTCGTCGGCGAAGCTGGTGAGCGCGTCGGCATCCAGCACCACGGCCGCAGCCGTCGCCAGCGCCACACGCACGCTTTCCCGCATGGCCGCGCCGACCCCGCCGCCTGGCCCCAGCACGACTGCATTACGGCGCTTGTCGGCGAGGAAGTCGGCCAACTCGGCCGGCCCGTCCACCGGCCGCACCATCACCGCCAGCGAGGCCGCCGCGTTGACCGCCAGCGCCTCGCGCGGGCTGGCCAGCGTCACCAGCCCTGCCCCGGCGCGCAGCGCCCCGCGCGCGGCAAGCCGCGCGGCGCCCGTCGTCGACAGCCCACCCGACGCCACGACCGCATGCCCGCGGGTGTACTTGTGGCTTTCGGCCGTCGGCACCGGATAAGCCTCGCGCCAGAGCGGCGGCTCATTGACGAAGGCCTTGGGCGCGATCGCCTCCAGCACCGCCTCATGAATCCCGATATCGGCGACCTCGATCGGGCCGCAATACAGCCGGCCGGGCAAAAGCAGGTGTCCCGGCTTGCGGCGGAAGAAGGTGACCGTGTGCGCGGCCTTCACCGCGACGCCCATCACCTGCCCGCTGGTGCCGTTGATGCCGCTCGGGAGGTCGACGGCGACCACGTCGATGCCGGTCCCGTTCATCGCCTCGATCAATGCGCGCGGGAGCCCTTCGACCGGTCGGTCGAGGCCCGCGCCGAACAAGGCGTCCACGATGACGTCGCAGGCGTCGAGCGCCTCCGGCGCGGCCGCGACGATCGGCCCGGTCCAGCGCGCCGCCGCCAGCGCCGCATCGCCCTTCAGTTTCGCGCGGTCGCCAAGCAGGCAGACATGAACCTCGTAGCCCCGCTCGGCCAGCAGGCGGGCAGCGACGAAACCATCCCCGCCGTTGTTGCCCGGCCCCGCCACCACGGTGACGCGCCGGCCTTTCGCGCAGGCCGCGACGGCCTCGGCCACGGCGCGGCCGGCGTTCTCCATGAGCTCGATGCCCGGCCGGCCGGCCGCAATGGTCAGCCGGTCCGCTTCGGCCATCTCGGCAGTGGTCAGAAGCTCGATCATTGCCGGCGAGACTATCGCGCCCCGCGGAGCGCCCACAATTCGCCGAATGAGGGCCTGCCCGCCCGGCGAGCTTGTTGCTGATTATTTTTTAATCATATTGACTACTTTTTAGGCGCTTAACATTAGGCAGCGCCCGGGCAGCATCGCGGCATTCGGCTAAACTAATTGATAAAGCGATGTTTTTTGCCGCTTAAACGATTGGCACGGGTCCTGCTAATGGGGAACGCGACGCTCCGGAACTGCCCTGGCGTTTTCGGAGGGAAGGACAGGCAATGAAAAAGATCGAAGCCATCATCAAGCCCTTCAAACTCGACGAGGTGAAGGAAGCGCTACAGGAGGTCGGCCTTCAAGGAATTACCGTGACCGAAGCCAAGGGCTTCGGCCGCCAGAAAGGACATACCGAGCTTTACCGCGGCGCCGAGTACGTCGTCGATTTTCTCCCGAAAGTGAAAATCGAGATCGTGCTGGGCGACGAAATGGTGGAAAAGGCGATCGATGCGATCCGGCGCGCCGCTCAGACTGGCCGGATTGGCGACGGCAAGATATTCGTCTCCAACATCGAGGAAGCCATCCGCATACGAACCGGCGAATCCGGAGTCGATGCAATCTAGTAATCAACCGCGAGCAGCGTCCTCGCGGATACTTTCCTGAAAAAAGGGGGAATGCAGTCCATGACGACAGCCAAAGAAGTCATGAAGATGATCAAGGACAACGACGTGAAGTACGTCGATTTCCGGTTTACCGATCCGCGCGGCAAATGGCAGCACGTCACCTTCGACGTCACCATGATCGAAGACGAGACCTTCGCCGAAGGCGTCATGTTCGACGGTTCCTCGATCGCCGGCTGGAAGGCGATCAACGAGTCCGACATGTGCCTGATGCCCGACCCCGCGTCGGCCTGCATCGATCCGTTCTTCGCCGAGACCACGCTGGTGCTGGTTTGCGACGTTCTCGAGCCGACCACGGGCGAGCCCTACAACCGCGACCCGCGCGGCATCGCCAAGAAGGCGGAAGCGCTGGTGAAGTCGATGGGCATCGGCGACACGATCTACTTCGGCCCGGAAGCCGAGTTCTTCGTGTTCGACGACGTGAAGTACAAGGCCGATCCCTACAACACCGGATTCAAGCTCGACTCGATCGAGCTGCCGACCAACTCCGACACCGACTACGAAGGCGGCAACCTCGGCCACCGCATCGGCATCAAGAAGGGCTACTTCCCGGTGCCGCCGCAGGATTCGGCGCAGGACATGCGCTCGGAAATGCTCGCGGCGATGGCCAAGATGGGCGCCAAGATCGAGAAGCACCACCACGAGGTGGCTTCCGCCCAGCACGAGCTCGGCCTGAAGTTCTCGCCGATGACGCCGATGGCCGACATGATGCAGGTCTACAAGTACTGCATCCAGCAGGTCGCGCAGATCTACGGCAAGACGGCGACCTTCATGCCGAAGCCGATCTACGGCGACAACGGCTCCGGCATGCACTGCCACCAGTCGATCTGGAAGGACGGCAAGCCGGTATTCGCGGGCAACAAGTACGCCGATCTGTCGGAGACCTGCCTCAACTACATCGGCGGCATCATCAAGCACGCGAAGGCGATCAATGCCTTCTCGAACCCGACCACCAATTCCTACAAGCGTCTGGTGCCGGGCTTCGAGGCGCCGGTGTTGCTCGCCTACTCGGCGCGCAACCGCTCGGCCTCGTGCCGCATCCCCTACACCACCAACCCGAAGGCCAAGCGCGTCGAGGTCCGTTTCCCCGATCCGCTCGCCAATCCGTATCTCGCTTTCGCGGCGATGCTGATGGCCGGCCTCGACGGCATCAAGAACAAGCTCGATCCGGGCTCGGCGATGGACAAGGACCTCTACGACCTGCCGCCGGCCGAGCTGAAGCAGATCCCGACGGTGTGCGGCTCCCTGCGCGAGGCGCTCGAAAGCCTCGACAAGGATCGCGCCTTCCTCAAGAACGGCGGGGTCTTCGATGACGACTTCATCGACTCCTATATCGACCTCAAGATGCAGGAAGTGATCCGCTTCGAGCACACGCCGCATCCGGTCGAGTTCGAGATGTACTACTCGGCGTAAGCGTTCCTCCCACTCATCGCGCAAGCGATGCACCTCATCGGGCGCCCCCAACGGGGCGCCCTTTTTTATCCCCGCATGGCGGCGCGCGCGGTCACCCTGGTGTCATTTGCGCTTTCTAGAGTTACTCCATCGACGATGGAGGCGAGGCGAACATGAGCGATATTGGTTTGACGCGGTCCCAGGCCTACGAAGAGTCGGAAAACGCCGGGCGCAACCCGAGCGACAACCCGACCATCGGCGAGGTGATCGCGTTGCGCTATCGCCGCCGCGACATCCTCAAGGGCGCGCTCGGCGTCGCCGCCATGGCCGCGACGGTGAGCCCGCTGGCGATCGCCGCCGCGCACAGGGCGCAGGCCGCCTCCGGCGCTTTCCAGTTCATAGAAGTCGCCGCCGGCGTTGATGAGCGCCACCACGTCGCCGAAGGCTACGACGCCGACATCCTGATCCGCTGGGGCGATGCGGTGCTGCCGGGCGCGCCGGGCTTCGATCCGTCGCGACAATCAGCCGCCGCCCAGAAGGCGCAGTTCGGCTACAACAACGACTACCTCGGCTACCTGCCGATGCCGGGCGCGGCCAATCCCTCGCAGCACGGCCTGCTCCTGGTGAACCACGAATACACCAACGAAGAGCTGATGTTTCCCGGCATCGACCGCCAGGATACCAAGGACGCCGGCTTCGCCAAGATGACCAAGGATCTGGTCGACATCGAGAAGGCCGCGCATGGCGGCACCGTGCTCGAGATCAAGCGCGAGAACGGCAAATGGCGGGTGGTCCTGGACTCGAAATTCGCGCGCCGCATCGATGCCGATACATCGATGGAGATCACCGGCCCGGCGGCCGGCCACGCCCGCCTGCAGACCAAGGCCGACCCGGGCGGCCGCCGCGTCCTCGGCATGCTCAACAACTGCGCCGGTGGCATTACGCCCTGGGGCACCTGGCTGTCCTGCGAGGAGAACTTCAACGGTTATTTCGGCGGCAAGCTCGCGGACGACCATCCCGAAGCGAAGAGCTTCAGGCGCTATGGCGTGCCGGGCAACTGGTATGCCTGGGCCAAGTTCGAGGACCGCTTCGACGTCGCCAAGGAACCTCACGAAGCCAACCGCTTCGGCTGGGTGGTCGAGATCGATCCGTTCGATCCCGCCTCGACGCCGAAGAAGCGCACCGCAATGGGCCGCTTCAAGCACGAGGGCGCCGCCGGCATCGTCAACAAAGACGGGCGCTATGTCGTCTATCAGGGCGACGATGAGCGATTCGACTACATCTACAAGTTCGTCACCGCGGGCCGCGTGAGCGCCGACCGCGCCGCCAACCGCGACATGCTCGATGCCGGTACGCTCTACGTCGCCCGCTACGATGCCGACGGCGGCGGCGAGTGGCTGCCGCTGATCCACGGCCAGGGGCCGCTGACCGCGGCCAATGGCTTCGCCAGCCAGGCCGACGTGCTGATCGAGGCGCGGCGCGCCTCCGATCTGCTCGGCGCGACCAAGATGGACCGCCCGGAGGACGTCGAGGCGAGCCCGGTGACGCAGAAGGTCTACGCCATCCTCACCAACAATAGCCGCCGCATGCCGGAGCAGGTCGACGCCGCCAACCCGCGCGCCCACAACAGGTTCGGCCACATCATCGAGATGACGCCGGCGGGCGCCGATCACGCGGCCACGCGCTTCACCTGGGAGATGCTGGTGCGCTGCGGCGACCCGACGGTCACGGAAGTCGGCGCCACCTTCTCATCCGCCACCAGCAAGGACGGTTGGTTCGGCATGCCGGACAATTGCGCGATCGACGCCGACGGTCGGCTGTGGATCGCGACCGATGGCAATTCGGACAGGGACACCGGTCGCAGCGACGGCCTGTGGACGCTGGAGACGGAAGGCGAAGCCCGCGCTACCTCGAAGCTGTTCTTCCGCTGCCCGGCCGGTGCGGAACTGTGCGGCCCGCTGTTCACGCCCGATACCGAGACGCTGTTCGTCGCCGTCCAGCATCCGGGCGACGACGGTCCGAAATGGACGGCGTTCGGCCGCCAGTCCACATTCGACGACCCTTCGACCCGCTGGCCGGATTTTCAGGCCGGCATGCCGCCGCGCCCGTCGATCATGGCGATCACGCGCAAAGGCGGCGGAAAGATCGCCGGTTGAGGCGTGTCGGCCGCGTTCTCAGGCGAAGAAGCCGATCACGAAAACGATGACGGCGAGGCCGGCGGCGACGCCGCCGATAGTGGCCATCCGCCGGCGCAGGCGGCGCGGGCCGTAGATGCCCGCGGCGCGGCGTTCGGCGATCAGGGCGGCGTTGAATTCATCCGACGAAGAATAGGCGCAGGCGAGCGCGAGCCCCGCGCGCTCGGCATGCGCCTGCAGCGCATCGGCGGCGGACAGGCCACTATGGTCGGCACGCAACATGACCGCGATGGTAGCGCGGCCATGGTAAACGAAACCTTGCTAGCCGCCTTCTGCCGGCACGGCCTGGCCGCGCGCGGGCAGCGCGCCCGCCGGCGGCAAGGTCACCACCGGTGCTGCGGGCGCCGGCATCGCCGTCGGGACCTCGTCGGCGGCCGCCACCATCCGGTTACGGCCATTGTGCTTGGCTTGGTAGAGCGCGGCGTCCGCGCGGGCGAGCAGACCGTCAATGTCGACCACGGCGCCGCGGGCTGTTGCCGCGCCGATGCTGACGGTCGCACCGATGGCGTGCGAGACGATGGTCTCGCCGGCCTTCTCGAAGGCCGCGCGCAGGCGTTCGCCGACGATCTCGGCGACGTCCGGACCACCCGGTACGATGGCGGCAAATTCCTCGCCGCCAAGGCGTCCGACGATGTCGTTGGCGCGCGTGCTGGTGCGCGCCACCTGCGCGAAGACCCGCAGCGCCTCGTCGCCCACCGCGTGGCCGAAGCGGTCGTTGATCGACTTGAAGTGATCGAGGTCGAACATCATCAGCGTGACCGGCGCCTTGCGCGCGAACTGCCGCTCGCACAGGCCGCGCGCGTTCTCCAGGAAGGCGCGGCGGTTGAGCAGGCCGGTCAGATGGTCGGTCGAGGCGGCGTCGCGGTAGATCCGCACGTGATGGTCCTTGACCATCAGCAGCACGATGAAGGCGGTGCCGACCGCATAGATGATCGTCTCGAGCGTGAGGACGGTGAGCCAGTCCGGCGCGGATCTCTCCGGCAACACTGACTGCAGCGCGAAGGGCAACAGGAAGACCGCGGCGTGCAAGCCGGGCACAACGACGGCCGCGGTGCGCGAGAACATCGACTTGCGCCGCTCGCGCCACAGCTCCCAGGCGATCGCGAAGGTGTAGCAGGCGACCACCAGCGCGCCGAGACCGATGCTGCCGCCGGGGCCATGCGTCGTCACCGGCAGGCGGTAGAGCAGCAGCCAGGCGAAGGCGCCGGTGGATGCCGCAAGCGGCATCAGCCGCCGGCCGTGGAACAGGCGGACGCCGTTCCAGATCACGCCGCAGGCGAGGAAGAACAGCGCGCCGGGCAGTTCCGGCGGCACCCGCACGAGCGGCGTCTGCGCGCCCCAGAGGGTCATTGCCGCCGCGCCGATCAGATAGGCCGAGCCCCACCAGGCGAGCGCGCGCGCGTCGCGCTGCTGCATCCAGACGCAGATGAGGAACAGGCCGAGCAGCGCGGCGAGGCAGACCGCCACGAAGGTCAGCGTCGGCACATCGAGAAATGACGGCAGAGGTTCTGCGGCCGGCATCGAAGCTCCTGCGCCGTCGGGCGGCGCGGGAGCGATCCGTCGGGCGCGTGCAAACTAGCAGCGGGTTATGCCGAAAGGCTTTCCACGCTCCGCGCGCTTCGATGAAAGACTTGCGCTAATTCAAGCTAAATCCCGCGCGGGAACCGAAAAAGCTGCGACGGAACAAGGCTTGCGCGCGCGTGACGCGCCTTGCCGCCAAATTCGATTCAATTGCCGAACGATTCTGCTGTGGAAAAGCGAAGGGCGCGCCTCGCGGCGCGCCCTCGTATCGCGAACCTTGCGTTCCCGCTTAGCGCTTCGAGAACTGGAACGAACGGCGCGCCTTGGCGCGGCCGTACTTCTTGCGCTCGACCACGCGCGAGTCGCGGGTGAGGAAGCCGCCGCGCTTGAGCGCGCCGCGCAGCTCCGGCTCGAAATAGGTGAGCGCCTTGGCGAGGCCATGACGCACCGCGCCGGCCTGGCCCGAGAGCCCGCCGCCGGAAACGGTGCAGACGATGTCGTACTGCCCGTTGCGGCCGGCCGCGACCAGCGGCTGCTGGATCAGCATGCGCAGCACCGGGCGGGCGAAGAACACCTCCACCGTCTTGGTGTTGACCATGATCTTGCCCGAGCCGGGCTTGATCCAGACGCGGGCGACCGCGTTCTTGCGCTTGCCGGTGGCGTAGGCGCGTCCCTGCGCGTCCACCTTCTTCTCGTGCTTCGGGGCTTCCGGCGCGGCGGCCTTGAGCCCAGCCAGGCCTTCCATCGACTGTACGGTCTCGGCCACGGTCAGGCACTCCTCACGTTCTTGCGGTTCATCGAGGCAACATCGAGCTTCTCCGGCTTCTGCGCCTCGTGCGGATGCTCGGCGCCCGGATAGACGCGCAGGTTGCCGAGTTGCACGCGGCCGAGCGGACCGCGCGGCAGCATGCGTTCGACCGCCTTCTCGACGATGCGCTCGGGGAACCGGCCCTCGAAGATCGACTTGGCCGTGCGCTCCTTGATGCCGCCGATGAAATTGGTGTGGTGGTGGTAGACCTTCTTGTCGCGCTTGCGGCCGGTGAAGACCACCTTGGCGGCGTTGACGACGATGACGTTGTCGCCGTCATCGACGTGCGGGGTGAAGGTGGGCTTGTGCTTGCCGCGCAGGCGCAGCGCCACGATCGAGGCGAGACGGCCGACCACGAGCCCGGTGGCGTCGATGGTCACCCATTTCTTCTCGATATCGGCGGCCTTGGCCGAATAGGTCTTCATGACAAATCCTTGGGAAATCCGCGCGCCTTCAGGGCGCGCGACGTGGGCGATCCTGTAGCCGACAGGCTCCGGCGGGTCAACGCCCTCCTTCCGAAATAACTCTCGTTATTACAGATACTTATGAAATTGGTACGGAAGTACCATTGCGTAATCAGCGGGTACTCGGGATGGAATAGGTCGAGGTGACATGCGCCACCGGCTCGTCCAGCCCGGCCGAATAGAGCGTCACCTCCCCGACCGCCAACCGTTTGCCGATCTTCATCAGGCGGGCGTGGGCGATCAGGTCGGCCGGCGCCGGCTTGCGCAGGAAATTGATGCTGAGATTGGTGGTCACCGCCAGCGGCTGCGGGCCGATGGCCGAGAACACGGCGACGTACATGGCGAAGTCGGCCAGCTCCATCATGGTCGGCCCCGAGATGGTGCCGCCCGGGCGCAGGTGATCCTCGTGGTAGGCGCGCCGCACCCGCACGTCGCCGTGGCCGATTTGCTCGAGCGAAAGGCCGCAACCCGGGTAAAAGGCCTGCGGAAACTCCTTCTCCAGCAGCTCTGCAATCTCTTCGGCTGACATCGCCGGCGCGGGCATCGCGTCCCCCTTTGGCCGGCACGGTCCGGCGGGCCCCGTCTTAGACGGGACGCCGGGGGCGTCAATCGGAATCAATCCTTGCCGTAGAGCGCGCGCAACTCGTCCTTGGCCTTTTCGAGCCTTGCCTTGTGGGTCTTCGACAGAAGCCTGCCGCCACGATTGATGTAGAAGGTGAGCATCGACATGGCAGAGCGGTAGGCGCCCGACTTGCGCCGCCGGCTGCGATCGGCCGAGCGCTTCAGCGATTGCGCGATCGCCTTCGCGCTGCGCCTGGTGAAGACGCCCTCCTCCAGCGTCAGCGCGTCGCTCTCGCGCGTCACGCGCGCCGACCAGCGCTTTCCGCCGCGCCTGGTTTTGGATTTCTTGGCCGTGGGTTTCCCGGCCTTCGCCTTCTTCCTGCGCTTCTTTGCCATGAGGTTGTCACTCCGGCCGCATAATGCGCGTGCCGACGCTCCGCCAGTCTTGCATGGCGCCGCCGCCGGGTTAAGGTCATGGGCCAATGAACATACAAACCGGAAACCGCACCGAAAGCGCCTCCTCCGTGCTCCTGCACGAGCGCGACGGCGACGTTGCGCTGCTGACGCTCAACCGTCCGGCCGCGCGCAACAGCCTGTCCGAGGATATGCTGAATGCGCTGTTCATCGCGCTCGGCGACATCGCCGCCGACACTTCGGTGCGCGCGCTGGTCATCGCCGCGAACGGGCCTGCTTTCTGCGCGGGGCACGACCTCAAGGAACTGACGGGGCGGCGTAGCGACGCCGACGGCGGGCGCGCCTTCTTCCGTCACATCATGACGACGTGCAGCGCGACGATGCAGCGCATCGTGCATCTGCCGCAGCCGGTGGTCGCGTGCGTGCAGGGCGTCGCCACGGCGGCCGGCTGCCAGCTCGTCGCCAGTTGCGATCTCGCCGTCGCCTCGCAGGCGGCGAAGTTCGCGACGCCGGGTGTGGACATCGGCCTGTTCTGCTCGACGCCGATGGTCGCGCTGTCGCGCAACGTGCCGCGCAAGATCGCCATGGAAATGCTGCTCACCGGCGACATGGTGGAGGCCGAACGCGCCGCCGCGATGGGACTCGTCAACCGCGTGGTGGCCGCGGGGGAGGAACGCGCCGCCGCGCTCGCGCTGGCGCACCAGGTCGCGTCGAAGTCCTCCTATACGCTCAAGGTCGGCAAGGAAGCCTTCTACCGCCAGGCCGAGATGAGCCTCGCCGACGCCTATGCCTACGCCTCCGAAGTGATGACCGAAAACATGATGGCGCGCGACGCCGAGGAAGGCATCTGCGCCTTCATCGAGAAACGCAAGCCGACCTGGGAGGACCGATGAGCACCGCGCTCGCGCTGAACTTCCGCCTCGGCCGCACTGCGCTCCTGCGCTGGCTCACCGCCGGCACCGCCTGGGGACTGGCGCTCGCCGCCGGTTTCTACGGCATGGCCTTGTGGCAGTGTGGCCTGCCCTGTCCCGACGAGGCGGCGTTCATGGCGCTCACCTGCGTCGGCACGGGCCTGCTCACCTTGGGCCCGCTCGCGGCTTTCACCACGCCCCGCTGAACGTCAACAAGAGGACTCCATGACGCGCATCGTTTTTGCCGCCGCTCTCGCTATCGCTTCGCTCGGCCCCGCGCTGGCGCAGGACTTCACCGCCGACCAGCGCGCCGCCTGCAAGGGCGACTACGACAAGTATTGCAAGGGCACGATGCCCGGCGGCGGCCGCGTGCTCGCCTGCCTCGCCAAGCAGAACGACAAGCTCACGGCCGGCTGCAAGAAGGTCGTCGCCGACGCCAGGAAGTAGGTCACAGCGGCTTGATGCGCTCCGGCCTTTGCGACCGGGGCGCGGTCGCCTATCTTGGGCGGCATGAACAACGCCTCCCGGGTCTTCACGCCGGCCGTGCAGAAGGCGCAGGCCGAGCGCGGCTCGTCCCAAGCCTATGCGCGGCGCATCGCGGATGGGTTTCCCGACACGGTGACGCCCGAGCTCGCGCAATTCATCGCCGAGCAGGACACCGCCTTCCTCGCCACTGCCACCGCCGATGGCGCGCCCTACATCCAGCATCGCGGCGGGCCGAAGGGATTCATCAAGGTCCTTGATGAGAAGACGCTCGGCTTCGCCGATTATCGCGGCAACCGGCAGTACATCACGCTCGCCAACCTGTCGGAGAACGACCGCGCCTACCTGTTCCTGCTGGCGCCCGGGCGCCGTCAGCGCATCAAGCTGTGGGGCCGCGCGCGCGTGGTCGAGAACGACCCGGCCCTGGTGGCCAAGCTGTTCGAAGCGGGTTACAAGGCGCGGCCAGAACGCGCCATCCTGTTCACCATCGAGGCCTGGGACGTGAACTGCTCGCAGCACATCGTCACGCGCTTCACCGAAGAAGAGATCGAGGCGGCCTTCGCCGTGGTGCAGGAGAAGGTCGCCGCGCTGCAGGCCGAAAACGAGCGGCTGCGCGCCTTGCTCGCACAGGCTTCGTCCCCGCAATGAACCACGACAGCTACCCGGACAATTACATCCGCGGCATTCTCAACACGGTGAAGACGATTGCCATGGTCGGCTTCTCGCCGAAGGAGAACCGGCCGAGCTATTTCGCGTTCAAGTATCTGCTCGAGCGCGGCTACCGCGTCATCCCGGTCAATCCGGGCCAGGCCGGCAAGGAAGTGCTCGGGCAGAAGGTCTACGCCCGCCTCTCCGACATTCCCGAGCCGATCGATATGGTCGACATCTTCCGCGGCTCCGAGCATGTGCTGCCGATCGTCGAGGAAGCGCTGACGCTCACGCCGCGCCCGCAGGTGATCTGGTTGCAGCTCACGGTGCGCAACGACGAGGCCGCCCGGCTCGCCGAAGGAGCAGGTATGAAAGTCGTGATGGACCGCTGCCCGAAAATCGAATACGGCCGCCTGTCGAGTGAAATATCCTGGATCGGCGTGAACTCGCGCACGCTTTCTTCCAAGCGCGCGACGATACTTGGCACGGGCGTTCAGCGCATGGGGCTCGGCCCGAAAGACCGCGGCGGCGCGGCGTAAACGCCGCGGCGCGCCGGCTTGACGCCGCGCCCGCCAGCCCCGTTAAATCGCGCCGGCATCATTTAACCGAGGGTCCCATGGCCGACGCCGATCGCATTCCAGGCTTCAACACGCTCGCCATTCACGCAGGCGCCAAACCGGACCCGACCACGGGCGCGCGGGCGACCCCGATCTACCAGACCACGTCCTTCGTCTTCGACGACGTCGACCACGCCGCCTCGCTGTTCGGTCTGCAGGCCTTCGGCAACATCTACACCCGCATCGGCAACCCGACCTGCGCGGTATTGGAGGAGCGCGTGGCCGCGCTCGAAGGCGGCACCGCCGGCCTGGCGGTCGCCTCCGGTCACGCCGCGCAGGTGATCGTCATGCACGCGCTGATGACCCCGGGCGACGAGTTCGTCGCCTCCAAGAAGCTCTACGGCGGCTCGATCAACCAGTTCAACCACTCCTACAAGAACTTCGGCTGGAACGTGGTCTGGGCCGATCCCGACGACATTTCGAGCTTCGAGAAGGCGGTCACGCCGAAGACCAAATGCATCTTCATCGAGTCGATCGCCAACCCGGGCGGCCTCATCACCGACATCGAGGCGATCGGCAACATCGCGCGCAAGGCGGGCGTGCCGCTGATCGTCGACAACACGCTGGCGACGCCCTATCTCTGCAAGCCGATCGAGTATGGCGCCGACGTCGTCGTGCACTCGCTCACCAAGTTCCTCGGCGGCCACGGCAATTCGATCGGCGGCATGATCGTCGACGCCGGCTCATTCAACTGGTCGCGCGACAAGAAGTACCCGATGCTGTGCGAGCCGCGCCCGGAATATTCCGGCATGGTGCTGCACGAGACCTTCGGCAACTTCGCCTTCGCCATCGCCTGCCGTGTGCTCGGCCTGCGCGATCTCGGGCCGGCGCTGTCGCCGTTCAACGCCTTCCTGATCCTCAACGGCATCGAGACGCTGGCGCTGCGCATGCAGCGGCACTGCGACAATGCGCTGGCGGTCGCCGAGTGGCTGTCGAAACGGCCGGAAGTGGCCTGGGTCAGCTATCCGGGCCTGCCGGGCAACAAGTACAATGAGCTCGCCAAGAAGTACGCGCCGAAAGGCGCCGGCGCGGTGTTCACCTTCGGCCTGAAGGGCGGCTACGACGCCGGCGTGAAACTGGTGTCGAACGTGAAGCTGTTCTCGCATCTCGCCAACATCGGCGACACGCGCTCGCTCATCATCCACCCCGCCTCCACCACGCACCGCCAGCTCTCCGACGCGCAGAAGGTGCAGGCCGGCGCCGGACCGGACGTGGTCCGCCTGTCGATCGGCATCGAGGACAAGGCCGACATCATCGCCGATCTGGAAGAGGCGTTGACCGCGTGACCAGGGTCGTCCTCGGCACCGCGACGCCGGGCGGCGGCTTCCCGCTCTATGGCGGCGCGCTCGCCGACACCGTCAACGAGACCGACCCGGCGCTTTCGGTCGAGCCGCGCAACACCAAAGGCTCGACCGAGAACATACCGCTGCTCGAGGAGGGCAAGCTCGACATCGCGCTGTGCACCGGCGAGCCGTTCTACGAGGCGATCGAGGGCATCGGGCGGCCGCGCGCGCATCTCACCATCCTCGCCGCGATGTACTCGACCGCCGGCATGTTCGCGGTGCGGCCGGACAGTCCGGTGCGCACGATCAAGGACCTTCTCGGCAAGCCGGTCGCCTTCGGCGCCAAGGGCTCGGGGCTGACCATCCTGTCGCGCTACGTGCTCGACGGGCTCGGCCTCGACCAGCAGAAAGACTTCCAGGCGATCTTCCTCGACAAGGCCGGCGACGGCCCGGCCATGGTGCTCGACGGTCGCGCCGCGGCGCTCTGGGGCGGCGGCGTCGGCTGGCCGGGCTTCGCCACTCTGGCCGAGAAAGGCTGCCGCTTCATCGCGCCGACGGCGGAGGAAGCCACCCGCATTCGCGGCAAGCACAGCTTCCTCAAGAGCACCGTGCTGCCGGCCGGCAGTTATGCCGGCCAGGACAAGGAGATCGCCTCGGTCGGCTCGTGGAGCTTTGTGCTGGCGCGGCCGACGCTGCCCGACGAGACCGCCTATGCGCTGGCGCGCGCGCTCGACCGGGGCCATGCGGCTTTCGTCAAGCGGCTGGCGCAGGCGGCCGAGACCACGCCGGCCAACACCGCTGCCGCGGCGCCGAGCGCGGCGCTGATCCATCCCGGCGTGCGGCGTTATCTGCGCGAGATCGGGTTTTGAGCGATCGTCAACCTCTGCCCGTCATCCTGAGGTGCGCGCCCCCCGCGCGCCGCGAAGGGTGGACGGGCG
>JBKBRE010000004.1:0-243831 GCA_046292265.1 Pseudolabrys sp.
CGCGCTGGCGCTCGCGCGCGACGGAGCGCGCCTGCGCTTCCGCGGCGCTGGCTGCCTGGAGCGCGGCTTCGGCCGCTTCGGCGCGTCCGCGCGCGGCTTCCGCCTCGCTGCGCGCGCCCTGCAATTCGGCTTCGATGTCGGCGAGGCGGGCGCGCTCGGCGAGCCTGCGCGCCGCGCCGGTCGGCGCATGCGCCGCGGCGGCGAAGCCGTCCCAGCGCCACAGGTCGCCCTCGACCGAGACCAGCCGCTGGCCCGGCTTGAGCAGGCCGGTGAAACGGGCCGCCTCGGCGCGGTCGACGACGCCGATCTGGCTCAGGCGGCGCGCCAGCTCATCGGGCGCGGCCACGTGCTTGGCGAGCGGTTCGACGCCCTCGGGCAGGCTTGGGTCGGCGGCGTCGATCGCCGCGCCGGCCCAGCGCATCGGCGAGGACGGATCGATCGGCGCATCGAGGTCGTCGCCGAGCGCGGCGCCCAGCGCCTTCTCATAGCCTTTGTCGACGGCGACGCTATCCATCACCGGCGGCCACAGGTTCTTGGTGTCGACCGCGAGCACCTTCGACAGCGTTTTTGCTTCCGTCTCCAGCCGCTGCACCTTGCGCTCTGCTTCCGCCAGCGGGTTGCGCGTGGCGTCGAGCGCGGCGCGCGCGCTCTGGTGCGCGGCTTCCGCTTCGAGGGCTGCGGCGTCGGCGGCGGCGACCGCGGCCTGCGCCTCTTCGGCGGCGGCGGTGAGGGCGGCGAGGTCGGGCCCGCTGTCGGCTTCCAGCGCGGTCAGTTCGCGCTCGATCTCCGCCATCTCGGTTTCGAGGCGGGCGGCGCGTTCGCCGTGACTGCGGACGGAGGCCTCGAGCTGATTGCGGCGGGCGGTCAGGTCGGCGAGCCGGGCGGTCAGTTCGGAGAACACCTTCTCCACCGCGTTGAGCGCCTCGCCGGCTTCCGCCACCTTGGCGTCGACGCCGGAGCGGCGGCCGGCATTGGCGGCGGCTTCGGCGCGGATGGTTTCTTCCTCGGCGGCGATGCGCGCGAGCGCTTCCTCGGCGTCGGCGGCGAGCCGCTGCTCGCGCTCGCTGTCGGCGGCGAACTGGGTGAGGCGCGTGTCGAGCTCGGCGATGCGGTCCCTGGCGCGCTGCTCCTCGCGGTCGAGCTCGGCGCGCGCGACGTTGAGCCGGTGCAGCGCCGCGCCGGCCCTGGCCTCCGCCTCGCGCAGCTCCGGCAGACCTGCGGCGACTTCCGCCTGACGCTTGGAGGCTTCCGCTTCCGCCGTTGTGCGCTCGGCGACCGCGCGGATGCCCGCTTCCTTGCCCTGTTCGGCTTCGGTGACCTCGATCGAGGCTGCGGTCCAGCGCAGGTGATAGAGCGTTGCTTCCGCCTTGCGCACCTGCGCGGAGACGGTGCGGTAGCGCACCGCCTGGCGCGCCTGCTTCTTCAGCGCGTCCATCTGCGCGGTGAGCTGGCCGATCACGTCCTCGACGCGCAGCAAATTGTTCTCGGCCGCCTTCAGCCGCAGTTCGGCCTCGTGCCGGCGCGCGTGCAGGCCGGAAATGCCGGCGGCTTCTTCCAGCACGCGGCGGCGCTGCTCGGGCTTGGCCTGGATGATCTCGCCGATGCGGCCTTGATGCACGAGCGCGGGCGAGCGCGCGCCGGTCGAAGCGTCGGCGAACAGGATCTGCACGTCGCGCGCGCGCACGTCGCGGCCGTTGATGCGGTAGTTGGAGCCGCTCTCGCGCTCGATGCGGCGCGCGATCTCCAAGAGGTCGGCGTCGTTGAAGGCGGCCGGCGCGCCGCGGTCGGAATTGTCGATCGAGATCGCGACCTCGGCGTTGTTGCGCGCCGGGCGCGAGGTATTGCCGGAGAAGATGACGTCGTCCATCGAGGCCGCGCGCATGGACTTGTGCGAGGACTCGCCCATCACCCAGCGCAGCGCTTCGACCAGGTTCGACTTGCCGCAGCCGTTCGGCCCGACCACACCGGTCAGGCCCGGCTCGATGAGGAAATCGGTCGGTTCGACGAACGACTTGAAGCCGAGGAGGCGCAGCCGTGTAAGCTTCATACTTCAGGCCTCATGTCCCACGCGGGATACAAGCCTGACGCCCCGCGTGTCTTGCCATGGAACAGGTGAGCAATTGCCCCGGGCGTGACGCCCGGACCCCGTTTATCCGTTGCCGCATTGGCCGGGAGAATGAACAGCCACGCCCGCTTGGGCAACACCGCTTCGCGAATCAGCGGCGGTTTTCCAGACCTTTCGGGGACCGAGGCGGCGAAATTAGGGCAGTTCCGGCGCGAAACCGCCATGGGTTGTCATTCCGGGGCGCGCGCAGCGCGAACCCGGAATCCAGTCACGGACAACGGTTTTGGTTCTGGATTCCGGGTCCGACGCTGGCGCGTCGGCCCGGAATGAGCGGTCGTCAGCTCTTGACCAGCGGGTCGATGATCTTGGCCATCTCGTCGATCGACAGCGCGCCCGGGTAGGCGGTGCCGTTGATGAAGAAGGTCGGCGTCGACTGCACCTTGAACACCTTGATCGCGCGCTGGCGCACCGATTCGATGCCGTCGAGGATCTTCTGGTTCGACAGACAGGCGTTGAAGGTCTGCTCGGTGAAGCCCGCCTGCTTGGCGATGGCCATCAGCGGCGGCACCGGCTTCTCCACCGCCCAGGTGCGCTGTTGCACGAACAGCGTGTCCACCAGCGCGAAATACTTGCTCGGGTCCTTCTCGCCGGCGCAGCGCGCCAGCATGAAGGTCGCGGCCGCCAGGTTGTCGAGCGGGAATTCGCGGAAGATGTAACGGATCTTGCCGGTATCGATGTAGCGCTTCTTGAGTTCAGGGAAGGTCTTTTCCTGGAAAGTCGCGCAGTGGGAGCAGGTCATCGAGGCGTATTCGATGACCGTAACCGAGGCCTTGTCGTTGCCCATGGACATTTCCGGCAGGGCGTCCGGTTTCATCAGCTCGGCTTCCGGCACCGTCTGCTGCTGGGCCAGCGCCGGCGAGGCCAGGGATAAGGCGGAGGCCCCGAGCGCGCCGGTGGTGAGCGCGAGGGCGGCCGTGCCATGGCAGAATTCACGTCGGGTGATATGCACCTGAAACTCCCTGAAAGCCTCGATTGGTCGGGCCACTGGCTAGCCGGACCGGAGAATTGTGGCAATGGCGGGCCGCGCTGCCAACCGGGGCGTGTGTCTCACTTTCCTTTGATCGCGGCGCCGAGCCGGCCGAGCGCCTGGCGCAGGTCCTCGTCCTCGATGGTCGGCAGGCTTTGCGCGATGCGGGCGGCGGCGGCGGGATCGGGCGGGGCGGGGCGCTTCGGCGGTTCGCGCCGCCGCAGCGGCGCCTGCCGGAGCGCGATGCGGCCGATCGCCTGCCAGCCGAAGAAGCGGTTGACCCGCTCCAGGATCAGGGCTGACAGGTGCTGGATCTCGAGCGCGGCCGGGCCTTCCACCCGCAGCACCAGCGTCGCCGGTTCCGGCGGGGCGTCCTCGCGCGTCGGGCGCGGCCAGTTGATCTTCAAGGGTTCCGAATGCGCGGCCACCTCCGGCCCGACGATGTCGCCCCAGCGCGCCAGGATCTCGGTATTGGCGAAGCCCTGCTGCCTGAACGCGCCGGCGAGCGTCGCGCCGAGCAGGTCGGAAAGCGGCCGGGGAAAACCGGAGGAGGACTTGCTCATGCGCGAAGGTCTCGTGCCACAGTCGGCGCCATGACCCTAGCAGTCCGCCTGCTGGCAAGAAAGAAAGCGCCCGACCCGGCGGCGCTGCTGGCCTGGTACGACCGCCACGCCCGCGTGCTGCCGTGGCGGGCCCGGCGCGGCGTCCGGCCCGATCCGTACCGGGTCTGGCTGTCGGAGATCATGCTGCAGCAGACGACAGTCAGGACGGTCGGGCCGTATTACGCGAAGTTCCTCGCGCGCTGGCCGGATGTCGGCGCGCTCGCCGCCGCGGAGCTCGACGACGTGCTGCGCGCCTGGGCCGGGCTCGGCTATTACGCGCGCGCCCGCAATCTGCACGCCTGCGCGCGCGCCGTGGTCGCGCGCCATGGCGGCGTCTTCCCCGACACGCTCGAAGCCTTGCGCGCGCTGCCCGGCATCGGCGACTACACGGCGAGCGCGGTCGCCGCCATCGCCTTCGATACGCCGGCGGTGCCGGTAGACGGCAATGTCGAGCGCGTGGTCACGCGCCTTTTCGCCATCGAGCAGCAGTTGCCCGCGGCCAAGCCGGCGATCAGGGAGCGCGCGCTGTCGCTCTTGCCGCCGGCGCGCTCGGGCGACTTCGCGCAGGCGCTGATGGATCTGGGCGCCACCATCTGCACGCCGAAGAAGCCGGCCTGCGCGCTCTGCCCCTGGAACGCGACCTGCGTCGCGCGTGCGCTTGGGCTCCAGGAGGCGTTTCCGCGCAAAGGCGAGAAGCGCGCCGGCAAGCTCCGGCGCGGCGCCGCCTTCGTCGTCACGCGCGCCGACGGCAAGCTGCTCATTCGTACGCGGCCCGACAAGGGCCTGCTGGCGAAGATGACCGAAGTGCCCACGACCGAGTGGACGCCCGATTTCGATCTCAGCGGCGCGCGTGCCGCCGCGCCCTTCGACGCCCAATGGCGCAAGCTGCCGGGGGTCGTCAGCCACGTGTTCACGCATTTTCCGCTCGAACTTACCGTGTTCGCCGCGCAAGTGCCGGGCGGCACCAAAGCGCCGAAGGACGCGCGCTGGGTGAAGCTTTCGGCGGCCCATGCCGAAGCGCTGCCGACCGTCATGCGCAAGGTGTTGGCGCACGCACTCGATCGGCCAAGCAAGAACAACGAGGAACGCCATGTCTGACCAATGGATGCCGAGCCTGCGTTATCCCGATCCGCACGTTGTCTCGCTCGACAAGCGTTTCGAGAAATACCGGCTGCCGCTCGCCAGCGTCGAGCGGCTGTTCACGGGCTCGCGCTGGGGCGAGGGACCGGTCTGGTTCGGCGACGGGCGCTGTCTGTTGTGGAGCGACGTGCCGGGCGACTGCATCCGCCGCTTCGACGAGGAAACAGGCGGCGTCTCCCTCTTCCGCAAGCCCTCGAACAACGCCAACGGCAACACGCGCGACCGCCAGGGCCGCCTTGTCACCTGCGAGCATCTCACGCGCCGCGTCACCCGCACCGAATATGACGGTCGCATCACGGTCGTCTGCGATCGCTTCGAGGGCAAGCGGCTCAATTCGCCGAACGACGTGGTGGTGAAATCGGACGGCTCGATCTGGTTCACCGATCCGCGCTTCGGCATCCTCGGCAACTACGAAGGCGAAACCGCCGAGAGCGAGCTGCCGATGAACGTCTATCGCGTCGACGGGCAGACCGGCGCGGTCACGCTCGTAGCCGACGGCATCGAGGCGCCGAACGGGCTCGCCTTCTCGCCCGACGAAAAGCTGTTCTATATCGTGGAGTCGCGCAGCGAGCCGCGCCGCATCCTCGTCTATGACGTGGCAGGCAGCGGCGACAAGCTGGCGAACGGCAAGGTCCTGATCGACGCCGGCCCCGGCGGCACGCCCGACGGCTTCCGCGTCGACATCGACGGCAATCTCTGGTGCGGCTGGGGCATGACGCCGGAATTGGACGGCGTGCGCGTGTTCACGGCCGCCGGCGAGCCGATCGGCCACATCGCATTGCCCGAGCGCTGCGCCAATGTCTGTTTCGGCGGCAGGCACCGCAACCGCCTGTTCATGGCGGCGAGCCATTCGCTCTATGCGCTCTACGTCAACACGCAGGGCGTGGCGGGGGGATAGTCACTACCGTCATGCCCGGCCTTGTGCCGGGCATCCACGTCTTTGCGGCATGACCACACTTAAGGCGTGGATGGCCGGGACAAGCCCGGCCATGACGTAGCCAACGCCCCGGCATGACAACGATCAGATCGCCGGGATGCCGGAGGCCGCCACCAGCATGGCGTTTTCCGCGCGCTCGGCGCGGCTCGGCCGCCTGGCGTTGAGCTGCTTCTGGCGCGCGAGCGCCTTCTTGTTCACCTTGCGCTTGGCGATGCCGTTGAGCTTCTTGTCGGTCGCCTTCTCTTCCTTGAGATTCATCGCCAGGAGCCTGGCGACATCGCTGTGGCCGAGCAGCCGCGCCCAGGCCACCAGCGTGCCGTAGCGCGTGATCTCGTAGTGCTCGACCGCCTGCGCCGCCGCGATGAGGGCGGCGTTGAGCACCACCTTGTCGTCGATCTCGCCGGCGATCTCGTTGGCCTCGTCGATGATGCCGTCGATGGCCGGGCACTTGGTGCCTTCCGGCTTCATCTTCAGCTTCTTGAAGGCCTGATCGAGCCGCTTGATCTGCTGCCTGGTCTGGGCGAGGTGCGTGCGGAAGCCTTTCTTCAGCTCCGCGTCGGAAGCCTTCGCCACCATGTCCGGCAGCGCCTTCTCGATCTGATGCTCGGCATAATAGATGTCCTGCAGCGAGTGCAGGAACAGGTCGTCGACGTCGTGGATGTCGGCTGAAAACCAGCCCATGGGTCGCCTCCCGCTTGTGTTCGGTACAAGCAGTAAAGCGCAGTTCCCCCGCCGGGTTCCCTCGGTCGCGTGAAGATCGCGCGCAACGCGCTCTTTATTCGGCCGCCACCGCGGTGCGGCCAGCCGGCGGAACCGGCACGATCGGCGGCTTGGCGTTGAGCGCGTCGACCTGGAAGCCCGCCACCTTCTTGTAGTTGGCGGCGATGTCCTCCAGTTCCTTCTGGGTGAGCACGTCGGTCACCTTGTCGTAGCCGTTGGGCGCGCGCTCCTCGACCATCTGCATCACCTGCTCGGGGCCGTTCTTGCGGTTGAGCAGCACGAGCTGGGTGGTCGCCGGCCGCCGCTCGGCCTCGTAGGCCTCGAGCGCTTCGGTGGTCTCGCCATGGCTGAGGATCTCGCGCGCCAGAACGCGGGCGTCGAGGATCGCCTGCGAGGCGCCATTCGAGCCGATCGGGTACATCGGGTGCGCGGCGTCGCCGAGCAGCGTGACGCGGCCGAAGGTCCACTTGTCGAGCGGGTCGCGGTCCACCAGCGGGTACTCGTAGCAGTACTCGGCGTTGCGGATGAGCCCCGGCACGTCCAGCCAGTCGAACTTCCAGCTTTCGAAATAGGGCAGGAACTCCTCGAGCTTGCCGGCGCGGTTGTAGTCCTCGCGGCGCCACTGGTAGTCCGGCGGCAAATGGCGCTCGGCGATCCAGTTGATCATCGGCCGGCCCTGTTCGGAGGCCGCGCGCGAGATCGGGTAGCAGACGAACTTCAAGGTCTCGTGCCCGGCCATAATCATGGTGCGGCCGGTGAGGAACGGCGCGCCGAAGGTGACGCCGCGCCACAGGATGCGTCCGTTCCAGATCGGCGCGCCCTCCTGCGGGTAGAGCTTCGCGCGCATCGCCGAATGGATGCCGTCGCAGCCGATCAGCAGCGAGCCCTCGTGTTCGCCCACGGTGTTGCCGCTCTTGTCGGTGAAGCGCGCGCGCACGCCGTCGGCCGTCTCGGTCCAGTCCTGCAGGTGATGGCCGGTCAGGATGTTCTCCGAGCCGATGCGCTCGCGCGCGGCCTCCAGCAGGATCTGCAGCAGGACGCCGCGGTGGATGGAGAACTGCGGCCACTTGTAGCCGGCCTCCAGCCCGCGCGGTTCCGACCAGATCGGCTTGCCGTGCTTGGAGAAGTAGGCGAGCTCCCGGGTGCGCACCGCCGTCTGATCCAGCTGATCCAGCAGGCCCAGCTCGATCAGTTCGCGGCCGGCATGCGGCAGCACGTTGATGCCCACGCCGATCGGCTTGAGCTCGGTCACGCTCTCGAACACCCGCACCTTGATCCCGATCTGGTGCAGGCTGAGAGCCACGGTGAGGCCGGCGATGCCGCCTCCGGCCACGAGCACGGTCATGGGCTTCCCCCCTTACGCAAACGAACGGCGGCTTTCTGTCACAGCGACCCGCGCCCGGCAATGATAACCGGCCGGCGCGGGCTTGCCAGTTCCGGCGCTTCCGTTAGGACTATGGGCCGGCAGCGCCAGAAAGGACAAGAAAATGAGCATTCAGCGTTTCGAAACCGGCCCGCGCATGAGCAAGGCGGTCGTCAACGGCAATACCGTCTATCTCGCCGGCATCGTCGCCGATGCCGCCAAGGGTAAAAGCGTCACCGAGCAGACGAAGGACATCCTCGGCCAGATCGACGGCCTGCTGGCCAAGGCCGGCACCGACAAGTCGAAGCTGCTCACGGCCAATATCTGGATCACCGACATGGCGACCTTCGGCGAGATGAACGCGGTGTGGGACGCCTGGGTATCGCCCGGCAACACGCCGGCCCGCGCCACCGTGGAGGCCAAGCTCGCGGCGGCCGACTACAAGGTCGAGATCATGGTGACCGCGGCGAAGTAGCTCTTGTTATCGCCGGGGCGCGCCGAAGGCGCGTGCCCCGGGCATGACGGCGCCGACAGCACCATGCCATTCGACTTCACCCCGCTCATCCCGCCCGGCACACCCGCCCCGGCGGCGCGCTTCACCGGCCTGCCGCGCTACAACTTCACCGGCGGCAACAACGATCCCGCCGGCGTGCCCGTCGCGGGCCTGAAGGCCGCCGCCGCCGCCGTGCTGACGCGCGAGGGAAAGGCGCTCGCCACCTACAATCTCGGCCACGGCCCGCAAGGCTACGGGCCGCTGCGCGAATTCCTCGTCGGAAAGCTAAAGCGCGACGCCGGCATCACGTGCAGCGCCGACGATATCCTGCTCGTCTCCGGCTCGCTGCAGGCGCTCGATCTCGTGCACGGCGCGCTGGCCGCGCCCGGCGACACCGTGATCTGCGAGCGCGACTGCTACGAGGGCACGCTCAACCGCTACACCCGCATGGGCGTCAACGTCGTCGGCATCCCGCTCGACCAGGACGGCATGCGCATGGACGCGCTTGAGACTGCGCTCGCCGACCTGAAGCAGAAGGGCGTGCGGCCGAAATTCATCTACACCATCCCGACGGTGCAGAATCCGACCGCCACCATCCTCACGATGGAGCGGCGCGAAAAGCTGCTGGCGCTGGCCGACGAATACGGCGTACCGATCTTCGAGGACGACTGCTATTCCGACCTGATCTGGTCGGGCGAGCGCCCGCCGTCGCTTTACGCCATGAGCAAGAGCGACAACGTCATCCATATCGGCTCCTTCTCCAAGTCGATTGCGCCGGCCTTGCGCGTCGGCTTCATCGTCGCGCCGTGGCAGATCATGTCGCGCATGCTGCCGCTCAAGACCGACGCCGGCTCCGGCTCGCTCGAGCAGATGCTGCTCGCCGAATACTGCACGCCGCATTTCACCGAGCACGTGCCCGAACTGCGCAAGGGCCTCAAGGCCAAGCTCGACACGCTGGTCGAGGCGCTCGGCGAGCAGTTCGGCACCGCGGCCGAGTTCGACTATCCGCCGGGCGGCATCTTCCTCTGGGTCAAGCTGCCCGACCAGGTCGACACCATGAAGCTCTACGACAAGGCGCTGGCCGAAGGCGTCGCCATCAATCCGGGGCCGAACTGGTCGGCCGACAAGGCCTGGAGCAAAAGCCGCATGCGGCTGTGCTTCGCCAGCCCGACGCACGAGGAGATCCGCAAGGGCATCGCCATCCTTGCCGACGTGTGCGGGCGGGAATTCGGCGTGCCCGTGCGCAGCGGCAACGTCCAGCGCCGGCCCGCGTGACAAGGCATCGCGGGCGGCAAGGTCTCCTTTCAAACGTCGCGCGCCAGGGCTAGCCTCGCTCATCCGACAATGGAGGGCGCCATGATCGTTGCCATCGTCACGTTCAATCTCGCCCAGCCGACCACGCTTGCCGAGATGACCAGAACCTTCCAGGCGACCGCGCCGAAATATCAGGGAATGGCCGGGCTCTTGCGCAAGAACTACTGGATGAGCGAGGACGGCCGCCGCGCCGGCGGCATCTATGTGTGGGCGTCGCGTGCCGACGCGGAGCGCGTCTACACGCCCGAATGGAAGAAGTTCGTTGAAGGCAAGTACGGCGCGCCGCCGCATATCGAGTTTCTGCAGTCGCCGGTGATGGTCGACAACCGCGACGGCACGATCAGCGTCGCCGCGTGACTTGAAAGGTGCGTTCGGAAATGACCGGCATTCTCGCCATCTTCAACGACTGCAAGGCCGGCCGCGAGGCCGAGTTCGACGCCTGGTTCCAGGGCGAGCATCTGGTCGAGCGCCTGGGCGTGCCCGGCTTCCTGTTCGGGCGCCGGCACGAGGCGATTGCCGCGAGCTCGGCTTATTTCAATTACTACGTGGTCGAGAGCCCGGCGGTGCTCACCTCGAAGCCCTATCTTGAGCGGCTCGACAATCCGACGCCGATGACCAAACGCATCATGTCGGAAGTCTTCATCAACATGAACCGCACCGTCTGCAACCGCGTGGCGCGCCGCGGCGCCTTCCGCGGCTCCTACGTGGTGACGGCGCGCTACTTCAATGCCGCGCCGGACACCGCCGCGCTTGACGCTACGCTCGACGCGCTGGTGAAGGACCCGCGCGTCGCCGGCGGCGAGATCTGGCAGGCGGTCGATCCGGCGGGCATGCCGGTGTCGGAGGAAGAGCGGTTGCGCGGCGGCGACAGGAAGATCAAGGGCGCGCTCGCGGTCGATACGCTGCGCCAGGCCGACGCCGAGAAGCTGGCCGCGCGCCTGAGCGAGGAACTCGCCGGCGCCGACATTGGGCTCTACCGCGTGCTGTGCTCGCTCGGCTGCGATCCGGGGACCTGACATGCAGACGCTGTTGCCGCTGGCCGAGCGGATCGCCGCGCAGCTCATCGCGCGCAAGGAGACGATCGCGGTCGCCGAGTCGTCGAGCGGCGGCCTGATCGCCGCGGCGCTCCTGGCCGTGCCCGGCGCGTCCGCCTACTTCCTCGGCGGCGCGGTGGTCTACACCAGGACCGCGCGCGCGGCGCTGCTCGGCATCGGCGACGCCGAGATGGCGGGGTTGCGTCCCTCGACCGAACCCTATTCGCTGCTGATCGCCAATCGCATGCGCGAACGGCACGGCGCGACCTGGGGCCTCGGCGAGACCGGCGCGACCGGCCCGACGGGCAACCGCTACGGCGATCCGGCCGGTCACACCTGCATCGCGCTCGCCGGCCCGCGCGAACTCGCCACGACGCTGCGCACCGGCAGCGCCGACCGGCGGGCGAATATGGATGCTTTTGCGGCGCGGGCGCTGGAATTGTTTACGGAGGCCTTAATCGCTGCCTCTTGAGTTCGTAGTTGCCATTTTTGGGGTTCGGCAATGCATGATCCCTGGGAAGTCGAATTGAGCCCAGAATTTGAGACGCTCAATGATGAAGATATGCTGGCGGAGTTCTATAAGCGCCAGGATGCATACGCTGCAGCCGAATTTGAGCTTCGATCGCGCTTTAAGGCGGCGTTTAAAGTGGCTGCAGGCGATGAAATTAATTTTATCGACGATATTCATCAGGCCTCCAAACAGAATTTTCGGACTGGTCTTTGGGAAATTATTTGGTGCTTCTATTGTGGCGGAAAACCTGGTTGGCAACGTGAGCATAAGACTCCGCTCTCTCGTGGTGGGCTGGACAATGACAGCAATATCGTGCGGTCGTGCCGGGGTTGCAACCAACGAAAAGGCAGGCTCACGCTTGAGGAGTATCGAAAGAAGCTCGCCGAAAAGACAGGTGCGATGATCGCGTTCGCGGGTGAAAGTTCTAAACAAAGTGACGTGCGGTAATGGCGCTAACACGAAAATTCAAAGATTCGGTCAAGGCGTGGGCCAAGCGCGACCCCAAATTTAGAGCGGCGCTTTTCAGTGAGCTTAAGCGTTTGCGCCGTCACCCTGAGGTGCGAGCGAAGCGAGCCTCGAAGGGTGACGGCCGGTAGTTAGATCATCCTTCGAGGGCCGCTTCGCGGCCACCTCAGGATGACGGCGCCTACTCGGCCGCGTCCGCCATCTCCGCCCGCACCAGCGCGCGGAACTCGTCGATGACTTTAAGCCCCTTCGGCGTTTCGACATGCCAGAAGGTCCAGCCGTTGCAGGCGTCGAGGCCTTGCGCCACCGCGCCGATCTTGTGGATCGAGCCGACGCGGTCGCCGAGCGAGAGCGCGCCGTCTGCGCGCACCAGAGCCTTGTGCCGCTTCTTGGCGTCGGTGAGCCGGGCGCCGGGCGTCACCAGCCCGCGCTCGATCAGCGCCGAGAACGGCACGCGCGGCGCCTCGCGCGCCGTCATGAACGGCGCCAGCGTCGGCGCTTCCAGCGGCTGCGTCTCGTCGATGCGCTTCTGTGCGGCTTTCGCGTATTTCGCTTCGCGCTCGAAGCCGACGAAGCGGCGGCCGAGATGCTTAGCGACGGCGCCGGTGGTGCCGGTGCCGGAGAAAGGATCGAGCACCAGGTCGTCCGGTCGCGACGACGACAGGATCACGCGCGCCAAGAGCGCCTCGGGCTTCTGGGTGGGGTGCAGCTTCTTGCCGTCGCCACCCTTGATGCGCTCCTCACCGGTGCACAGCGGGATCGTCCAGTCCGAACGGACCTGCACGTCCTCGTTGCCGGCTTTGAGCACCTCGTAATTGAAGGTGTAGCCCTTGCCCCTGGCGTCGGGCGAGGCCCAGATCAGCGTCTCGTGCGCATTGGTGAAGCGCCGGCCGCGGAAGTTGGGCATCGGGTTGGACTTGCGCCAGATCACGTCGTTGAGGATCCAGAAGCCGAGATCCTGCATCAGCGCGCCGACGCGGAAGATGTTGTGGTAGCTGCCGATCACCCAGATGGTGCCGGACGGCTTCAGCACGCGCTGACAGGCTTTCAGCCAGTCCTTCGTGAAGGCGTCATAGGCGGCGAAGCTGGCGAACTTGTCCCAGTCGTCGGTGACGGCGTCGACGTGCGAGTCGTCCGGCCGCTTCAGATCGCTGGCGAGCTGGAGATTGTACGGCGGATCGGCGAAGACGAGGTCGACCGACGCAGCCGGCAACCTGGCCATTTCGGCGACGCAATCGCCGAGCACGATCCGATGCGAGGTATCTGAAACTCCACGGGGCGCCCGTGAGGGCGCCCCGCGACGCGACACAACCATGACTCAGGACTCTGACTCAAGGACGACGCGGTCGGCGACGCGGGACCTACAACCGACAGGCCCGCACTATGCGGCGCTTAGGTGAAAAAACGGTTTATGATGCGGTACTTCCAACTGGGCAAATTCTGCCTATTTCCCCGGAGCTTATTGGAACCTTCGCGCGTTGCCGGTGGTGCGAAAACACAGCCTGCCAACGCGTGCAAAAAAATGCGAAACAGGCGCCTGCCAGGAGAAATGACGGATGCGCTGGGAAGACTTCCGCCGCAGTGACAATGTCGAGGACGACCGCGGCGGCGGCGGCGGTTATGGCGGCGGCGGCTTCGGGCTTCCGATCGGCGGCGGTGGGCTCGGCATCGGCACGGTGATCGTGCTCGGCCTTCTCGGCTGGGCGCTTGGCATCGATCCGTCGATGCTGATCAATACCGTCGAGGTCGCCACCGGCGGGCGGACGCAATACGAGCAGCCCTATCGCGAGAACACGCGCCCCGCCGGTGCGCCGACGGACCGGATGGGCCAGTTCGTCTCCGCCGTGCTCGGCAACACCGAGGACGTCTGGACCAAGATCTTCAAGGACGGCGGCCAGCAATACCGCGCGCCGCGGTATTGCTGGCGGCTGTTCTCCGGCTCGGTGCAGGGCGGCTGCGGCTTCGCGCAGGCGGCGATGGGCCCGTTCTACTGCCCGAGCGACCGCCGCATCTATCTCGACACCTCGTTCTTCAACGACATGCGCGTGCGCTTCCGCGGCTGCAGCGGCAAGGCCTGCGAGTTCGCCGAAGCCTATGTGATCGCGCACGAGGTCGGCCATCACGTGCAGAACCTGCTCGGCATTCTGCCGAAGGCGCGGCAGGCACAGAACGCGGCCGGCAACCGGGCGGAAGCGAACCGTATCCAGGTGCGCGTCGAGCTGCAGGCCGACTGCCTCGGCGGCGTCTGGGCTTATCACTCCAACCAGCGCTGGAATTCGATCGAGCCGGGCGACGTCGAGGCGGCTTTACAGACGGCGGCAGCGATCGGCGATGACCGGTTGCAGCAGCGCTCGCGCGGCTATGTGGTGCCCGATGCCTTTACGCATGGCTCCTCCGCGCAGCGCCAGCGCTGGTTCACCATCGGGCTGAAACAGGGCAAGGTATCGGCCTGCAACACATTTGCGGCCGCGCAGCTCTGAGCAATCATCATGGCCGGGCTTGTCCCGTCCATCCTTGTCTTGCTTAATGACGGCGCCGCAGAAATGGCGTGGATGCCCGGCACAAGGCCGAGCATGACGGAGAGACCGACAATGGCGGGGATCGACGAAAACAAGAAGTTCGTGCCGCTGAAGATCGCGGTGCTCACCGTGTCCGACACGCGCGAGTTCGCCGACGACAAGTCGGGCTCGACACTGGTCGAACGCCTCGAGAAGTCCGGGCACGTGCTCGCCGACCGCAAGATCGTACGCGACGAGGTCGAGGCGATCCGCGCGCAGGTCAAAACCTGGATCGCGGACAAGTCCGTCGACGTTGTCATCACAACCGGCGGCACCGGCTTCACCGGCCGCGACGTCACGCCGGAAGCACTCGAGCCGCTGTTCGAGAAGAAGATGGAAGGCTTCGGCACGCTCTTCTTGATGGTGAGCTATCCGAAGATCGGCACTTCGGCGATCCAGACGCGCGCGACCGCCGGCGTCGCCAATGCGACCTACATCTTCTGCATCCCCGGCTCGCCCGGCGCCTGCAAGGATGCCTGGGACGAGATCCTGGTGCACCAGCTCGACTACCGCTACCGGCCCTGCAATTTCGTGGAGATATTGCCGCGGCTCGACGAGCACCTGCGCCGGCCCAAGGCGCAGGGCGCGACGGCGTAGCGTCATCCTGAGGTGCGAGCGAAGCGAGCCTCGAAGGATGACGCACTGTAATGCAGTCACCCTTCGAGGGCCGCCTGCGGCGGCCATCTCAGGGTGACGACTACAACTCCAAATCCCAATACTCCGCCACCACGTCCTTGCCCCAGGTGTGGCGCTTCTCGCTTGAGGTCAGCGTGAAACCCGTCTTCTCGTAAACATGCCGCGCGGCGGTGAGCACGCTGTGCGTCCACAGTGTGATCTTCTTGTAGCCGGCGGCGCGCGCGAAGCGCACGCAATCGTCCACCAGTCCCCGGCCGAGGCCGAGCCCGCGCGCCTTTGGATCGACCAGTAGCAGCCGGATGCGCGCGACCTCGGCGGAATCCTTCACCAGCATCACGCAGCCGACATTCTCGCCGTTGAGGTCCGCGATCCAGCAACGCTCGCGCTTGGGATCGTTGTTGTTGGCGAAGTCGGCGACGATTTGCGCGCACAGGCCTTCGAACGGCTCGCCCCAGCCGTATTCCTGGCCGTAAAGCTCGGCATGGCGGGAAACGATCCAGCCGAAATCGCCGGCGCGCGGCGGGCGCAGCAGCGGATGCGCGCGCGCCGGTGTGCCCGCGCCGTCGAGCAGGGTCTCGATCGTGTGCATCGCCGCCACCAGCCGCGTCTGGTCGGCGCCGGAAAGTTTGGCCAGCATGTCCGCCACGTCCTCGTCGGAGCGCTTTTCCATTGGCTCGAACATCTTGCGGCCGCGCGCGGTGAGGGTGAGGTGGCTCTGGCGCGCGTCCTTCTCCGAGGTCTTGCGCGAGATCAGGCCCTGCTTCGCGAAATTGCGCAGCACGCGCGACAGGTAGCCGGCGTCGAGCTCGAGCGCGCGCGCCACGTCGCTCGCGGTCGGTCCGTCGCCATGCGAGATCTCGTACAGCACGCGCATCTCGCCGAGCGAGTAGGGGCTGTCGAGGTAGTTCTTGCGCAGCACGCCGATCTGCCGCGTGTAGAAGCGGTTGAACCGCCTGACGGCGGCGATGCGCTGCTGTGCGGACGTCATCAGCGACAGGGTCGGCCAATTAGTTGACAAGGTCAAGTAACTGGTCAACCCGGCGATGCGGCCCCGGCCGACAACATGGCGATGCGGCGGCGGCCGAGCTTGCGGAGGAGGGCGGCCTCGGAATCTCTGGCGTCGGGATGGCCGCCGAGCGCGTCGTAGTGGCGGCGTGAGATGAGCAGTCCCTGGTCGGGGCGAGCGCCGCCGCCGAGTGCGACGCGCACCATCTCGCACATCTCGCGCAGGCCCGGCCGCAACAGATCGCCGATCGCGGGCGGGCGGAACACGGCGGCGCGATGCGCCTCGCGCATGTCGGCGGCGGCGATGAAGCGGTCCACGGCGGCAACCCAGCCCGGCTCAGGCACCATGCCGGCGCGCAGAAACAGCAGCCACGGCGCTCGTGCGAGTGCCGCCGCTTCGCGCAGGCGTGCTCCCAGCGGGGCGGCCGAGTTCATAAAACGGCAGCCGGCCAGGTCGGCCACTTCCGCGGTGGCGTCGCGCGAGCCGGCGTCGGCCACGATCGCCTCCGCGACGAGCCCTGCGGTGGCGCCGGGAACGAGCGCGGCGAGAGTGCGCACTAGCGTCCGTTCCGATTCGTGCGTAGCGACGATGGCGGTGAGCATTGGAACTTTAGAAACCCTCACGAAGTTTGCACCATATCATGTGCGATCCGGTGAGCGACCCACGAGATCAAGTTGCGCCAGATCAATGCGAATCCTGTCAGAGAATGTTCTTGTTATGTTCTATTTCGATCGCTAGGGTGCCGCCATGGCTCGACATACCGCAGCCCAGAAACGCCCGCCGGTGAGGGAGCTGCCCTCCGCATCGGCGGGCGTGCATGCGCCGAATAGTCCCTACGACGACGTCAGCGACATGCTCGGCGTCGTGGTCGAGCACGAGCGCCGGCGCGGGCGCGGCGCGCAGTCGAACGCCGCCGGCCGCTACGAGCCGCATGCGCGCGTCGCCTTCGACGACGGCTGGCGCTCGCTGGAGGAACTGCCGCCGTTCAGGACCACGGTGCAGCTCGACGCCACGCGCAGGATCATCACGCGCAACGAGTCGCCCGACATCGGTTTCGACCGCTCGATCAATCCCTACCGCGGCTGCGAGCACGGCTGCGTCTACTGCTTCGCGCGCCCCACCCACGCCTATCTCGGCCTGTCGCCCGGGCTCGACTTCGAATCCAAGCTGTTCGTGAAGCCGGAAGCGGCCGAACTGCTCGAACGCGAACTGTCGGCGCCCGGCTACAAGCCGGCGGTGATCGCCATCGGCACCAACACCGATCCGTATCAGCCGATCGAGCGCAAGTACCAGGTGATGCGCCGCATCCTGGAAGTGCTCGACCGCGCCGGCCATCCGGTCGGCATCGTCACCAAGTCGACGCTGGTCTTGCGCGACCTCGACATCCTGGCCCGCATGGCCGAGCGCAAGCTCGCCAAGGTCGCGCTGTCGGTAACAACGCTCGACGCCGCCCTCGCCCGCACGATGGAGCCGCGCGCGGCGACGCCGATGCGCCGGCTCGAAGCGCTGCGCCAGCTTACCCAGGCCGGCGTGCCGACCACGGTGATGGTCGCCCCGGTCATCCCCGCGCTCAACGACATGGAGATCGAGCGCATCCTCGAGGCCGCCGTCACCGCCGGCGTGCGCGAGGCGGGCTATGTGCTGCTGCGGCTGCCGCTGGAAGTGCGCGACCTGTTCCGCGAATGGCTGATGGCCAACTATCCGGACCGCTATCGCCACGTGATGAAGCTGGTGCGCGACATGCGCGGCGGCAAGGACTACGACTCCGCCTGGGGCACGCGGATGAAGGGCACCGGGCCTTACGCCTGGATGATTGGCCGTCGCTTCGAACTCGCCTGCGAAAAGCTCGGGCACAACGCGGCGCGCGTGAACCTGACCACCCAGCATTT
Source organism: Pseudolabrys sp. (assembly GCA_046292265.1). GTDB lineage: Bacteria > Pseudomonadota > Alphaproteobacteria > Rhizobiales > Xanthobacteraceae > Pseudolabrys. The sequence continues at coordinate 17,761 of JBKBRE010000004.1, forward strand.
CCGCGCGCCCAAGGCGGGCGGCGAGCAACTGAGCCTGTTCTAGCGGATGAGCGAGCCGCAGCCCACGCTGTCGCTGGTCACGCTCGGCGTCGCCGATCTGGCGCGCAGCACCGCTTTCTACGAGGCGCTCGGCTTTGCGCGCAAAGTGCGCGGCGCGCAGGGCGTCGCTTTCTTCGCCGCCGGCGCTACCGCCTTCGCGGTGTGGCCGTTGGACGAACTCGCCAGGGACGCGCAGGCCGTGGCCGCGGCCCCACCCGGCTTCCGCGGCGTCTCGCTCGGCTGGAACTGCCGCTCCGAGGCGGAAGCCGACGCGATCGTCGAGCGGGCGCGGCGCGCCGGCGCCACGGTGCGCAAGCTGCCGGAGAAGACCTCGTGGGGCGGCTACGCCGGCTATTTCGCCGATCCCGACGGGCATCTGTGGGAGGTCGTGTACAATCCCGGCTTCCCGCTGGCCGAGGACGGCCGGCTCGTCCTGCCCGACTGACCCTCACAAGGGCTTTTGCGCTCGGCTGCGATAGGCTACGCCCGTGTGCTGACGCGGCATAAACGTCCGTCTCGCAGAAGGACCCGCAGGTGGCAAAGGCCCGTCGCAAGAGCGCTCCCCGCGAACTGACCACGATCCTTGATTTCGTGCGCTACGCGGTCACGCGCTTCACGCAAGGCAAGCTCGCCTTCGGCCAGGGCACGCACGACGCCGTCGAGGAAGCGCTGTTCCTGGTGTTCGAGTCGCTCGGCCTGCCGAACGAGCGCTTCGAATCCTTCCTGCCGGCGACGCTTACCGCGGCCGAACGGCAGAAGGTGTTCGGCCTGATCGAGGAGCGCGTGCGCCGGCGCATCCCGGCCGCCAATCTGCTCAAGCGCGCCTGGCTGCAGGGCGTTTCGTTCTATGTGGACGAGCGCGTCATCGTCCCGCGCTCGTTCATCGCCGAATTGCTCTACAGCGACCTGTTCAGGGGCGACGAGCCGCTGGTCGATCCCGGCGCGGTCGCAAGCGTGCTGGAGCTGTGCACCGGCTCGGGCTGCCTTGCGGTGCTCGCCTGCGACGTCTTCCCGAACGCCGCGGTCGACGCGGTCGATCTGTCGGCGGACGCGCTGAAGGTCGCCGCCATCAATGTCGAGCAGTACGGCCTTGGGGATCGCATCGCGCTCATGAAGGGCGACCTGTTCGCGCCGGTCGGCGGCCGGGTCTACGACCTCATCATCAGCAATCCGCCTTACGTCTCGACGAAGTCGTACAAGGCGCTGCCGGCCGAGTTCGCGCACGAGCCGCGCATCGCGCATGCCGGCGGCGCCGACGGCCTCGACATCGTGCGGCGCATTCTGGCGGAAGCGGGCGAGCATCTTGCGCCCGGCGGCGGGCTGTTGTGCGAGGTCGGCACCGGCCGCGCGATTCTCGAAACGGAGTATCCGGACCTCGACTTTCTCTGGCTCGACACCGAGCGAAGCGCCGGCGAGGTGTTCTGGCTCGCGGCCGAATCGCTGCAGAACCGCGGCTAGCCGCGCTGGTTTCTTCCCGCTCTCCACATGGGGCGTTTCCGAGATTGACTCGGCGGGAGCGGGCGCGCACTCAATCGTGCATGGCTAGGAACGCCAAAACGTCCGCCAAAACTGCGGCCAAGCCCGCGAAGGCGGCCTTGCGCCTGCCGCTGAAGGAACCCGTGCTGCGCCCGAGCTTCCGGCGCGAGCGGCGCGCCCTGAACAGCGGCATCTGGCCGGTTGCCGGCTGCGACGAGGCGGGCAGGGGACCGCTCGCCGGGCCGGTGGTCGCGGCGGCGGTGGTGCTCGATCCCGAACGCATCCCGCGCGGCCTCAACGATTCCAAGAAGCTCGACGCCGAGGCACGCGAGAAGCTGTACGAGAAGATCTGCGCCACCGCGCAGGTCGCGGTCGTGTTCGGTTCGACCGAGCGCATCGACCGCGACAACATCCTGCGCGCCTCGCTCTGGGCGCTCGCGCGCGCGGTGAAGGCGCTGCCGGTCAGGCCCAGGCTTGTCTTCGTCGACGGCAACATGAAGATCGACTGCGGCTGCGATTGCCAGGCCGTGGTCTCCGGCGACGCGCTGGTGATGTCGATCGCCGCCGCCTCCATCGTCGCCAAGGTCACGCGCGACCGGCTGATGACGCGGCTCGGCCTCGCACATCCCGGCTACGGCTTCGAGCGGCACATGGGCTACAGCGTGCCCGAGCATTTCTCCGCGCTGTCGCGGCTCGGGCCGACGGTGCATCACCGCAAGTCCTTCGCGCCGGTGGCGGCCAAGCTGGCAGCAGCGGGCGGCGCGTCGGACGAGGCGGTCGCCGGCTTGTTGCCTCTTTAGGCGGCGTTCTTTATCTCCTTGTCCCTCTCCTTTCCGGGGAGGGGTAAGAAAGCCCGATGCATTACGTCTCCCTTCTCATCGAATTGCTGCGCGGACGCCCGGCCTGGGTGTTCTGGACGGTGGCGCTGACTCAGGCGGTCCTGTGGACGCTCGTGCCGTCGCTGTTCTACAGCGCGCCGCCGGGGGACGTGCCGCTGCTGCTCGCCATCGGCCACGAGTTCGAGCTGGGCAGCTATCTCGGGCCGCCGCTGGCGTTCTGGCTCGGCGAGATTGCCTTCCGCTTCGGCGGCATGTTCGGCCTCTATGTGCTGGCACAGGCCTGCATCGTCACGGCCTTGTGGGCGGTGTTCACGCTCGGCCGCCGCATCGTCGGCAGGCGTCACGCGGCGCTCGCTGTGCTGCTGATGGTCGGCGTCTCCGCTTTCACGGTGCCGAGCCCGAACTTCGGGCCCTCGATACTGGCAGCACCCTTGTGGGCGCTCGCGCTGCTGCACTACTGGCGCGCCGCCGGCGAAGGCGAGCGCGGCTACTGGATCCTGCTTTCGTTCGACCTCGGCCTGCTTCTGCTGTCGAGCTATGCGGGAATCATCCTGCTCGTGCTGCTGATGCTGTTCACGCTGGCGATGCCGCGTGGGCGGCGCGCGCTCCTGCACGTCGAGCCTTGGATCGGGCTCGCGCTGTTCGCCATCGTGCTGTTTCCGCATGCCGCATGGCTCGCCAAAAGCTACGCGCTGGTGCTCGACGGGCTGAACGACGGCCTGGCGATCGCCGGGCGGCTGCCGCCCTGGCTGTGGCTCGCGGTCACCGTCGCGCTGGCGCATCTCGGCCTCCTGCTGCTGGTGGTGCTGGCCGGCGGCTGGCCGCGGCGGCGGCACGAGCAGGCGCCGGAAATCGACCGCAACCCGGTGCAAACCTATGCGCGCATCTTCGTCTACTTCTTCGCGCTGGCGCCGGCGCTGGCGGCCGTCGCGATCGCCTTTGCCGGCGGGCGGCTCGGGCCGCTCGACCGCATCGCGCCGCTCGTGCTGCTCTCGGGGCTGGCGGCGGTGGTCGCGGCCGGCGACCGGGTGATGCTCTATCGCGAGCGGCTGGTGTCGTCGGCCTGGCTCGGCCTGCTGCTGGCGCCGCCGGCGCTGGTGGTCGCGGGCCTCGCGTTCCTGCCCTTCATGGCGAGCGCCGATCTCGGCATTGCGCAGCCGGTGAACACGCAAGGCCGCTTCTTCGCCGACACCTTCCAGCGCCGCACCGGCAAGCCGCTCGCCTACCTCACCGGCGACGCCAAGCTCGCGCCGCAGCTCGCGCTCGGCAGCCCAAGCCGGCCGCACGTCTATTTCGTCTGGGCGCCGGAGCGCGGTCCCTGGGCGAGCGCCGCCGACGTGCGCGCGAACGGCGGCGTGCTGGTGTGGCCGGCGACCGACAGCGCCGGCACGCCGCCGGCCGCGCTCAAGGCGGCATTCCCGGAGATGGTGCCCGAGGTGCCGCGCTCGTTTGCGCGCGCGGTGCAGGGCTTTCTGCCGCTCATCCGCGTCGGCTGGGCGGTGATACGGCCGGCGCAGCAATGACGGTCATTCCGGGACGGCCCGAAGGGCCGGGCCCGGAATCCATACGCCGCAGCGTTGAGGATTATGGATTCCGGGCTCGCGCCTTCGGCGCGCCCCGGAATGACGAGAATTCTCAGTGATAGCTCTCGCCCTCGCGCACCTTCCCGCGAAACAGCCAATACACAAAAATGATGTAGCCCAGCACGATCGGCAGCAGCAGCAGCGTGCCGACCAGCATGAAGATCTGGCTGGACGGCGCTGCCGCGGTGTCCCAGATGGTCAGCGAGCGCGGCACCAGATACGGGAACACCGAGATCACCAGCCCGAGATAGCCGAGCAGGAATAGCGCGATCGACGCGAGGAACGGCGGCGCCTCGCGTCGCTGTTCGATCCAGCGCCAGGTGAGGAAGGCGACGAGCGCGGTGACGACCGGCATCGGCCACAGGAAATAGAAGTTGGGCAGCGAGAACCAGCGTTCGGCGATGCGCGGCTCGACGAGCGGCGTCCACAGGCTGACGCCGGCCATGAACACCAGCACCAGGCCTAGAAACACCTTGGACTGCCAACGCGCCCGGGCGGCGACCGGACCGTCGGTCTTCATCACCAGCCAGGTGGCGCCGAGCAGGCCGTAGCCTGCGACCAGCGCCACGCCGCACAACATGGCGAAAGGGGTCGCCCAGTCGAACGACCCACCGGCGAAGGCGCCGTCGCGCACGTTGATGCCGTCGATCAGGCCGCCGAGGATGACGCCTTGCGCGAAGGCGGCGAGCGTCGATCCGGCGGTGAAGGCGACGCTCCACCAGGTCTTGCTGTTCGAGACCACGCGGAATTCGAACGCTATGCCGCGGAAGACCAGCGCGAGCAGCATCACGATCACGGGCAGATAGAACGCCGGCATGATCACCGCGTAGGCCTTCGGAAAGGCGACGAACAAGCCGCCGCCGCCGAGCACCAGCCAGGTCTCGTTGCCGTCCCAGAACGGCGCCACCGTGCGCATCATCTGGTCGCGCTCGCGCTCGTTGTCGGCGAAGGGGAAAAGAATGCCGATGCCGAGGTCGAAGCCGTCGAGGATCACGTACATGGCGACGGCGGTGCCGATGACGCCGGCCCAGATCAGCGGGAGATACCATTCCATGGCCATCGCCCTTTGCTAGCCGCCCTGGATCGCTTCGCGCCCGGCGTCGTGCGCGGCGGAAAGCGGACGCTTCGGGAAGCTCTCCTTGTCCGGCCGCGACGAACCGGGGCCGCGCGCGATCAGGCGGTTGATGTAGTAGATGCCGAAGGAGAACACGACGCCGTAGGCGAGCACGAACAGCGCCAGCGTGCCGGCGACGGTTGCGCCCGGCACCGGCGAGGTGGCGTCGGCAGTGCGCAGGATGCCGTACGCGACCCACGGCTGCCGGCCGCATTCGGTGACGATCCAGCCGGCGATCACCGCGACGAAGCCGATCCACCAGCATTGCGCCATGACGCGCATGTACCAGGTGGCGTCGAACAGCGTGCCGCGCCACCACAGGAAGGCGCCAAGCAGCGCGGCGCCAATCATGAAGAACCCGATCGCCAGCATGATGCGGAAGGAGAAGAACACCAGCTTGACCGGCGGCCGGTCGGCCGGCGGCACGCTGCTCAGCCCCTGGAACAGCCCGTTCATGCGGTGCGTGAGGATGAGGGAGGCGCCTTTCGGGATCGAGAGCTCGAACCGGTTGGCTTCGTTCTCCTCGTCCGGCCAGGCGAAGATGTGGAAGTCGGCGGGCTTGGAGCCGTCCCAATGCGCCTCCATGGCGGCGACCTTGATCGGCTGGTGCTCGAGCGTGTTCAGCCCGTGCTGGTCGCCGATGACGAGCTGCAGCGGCGCGAGGATGGCGGTGAGGCCGATCGCCATGCGCACCATCGTGCGGCCTTCGGCGATGTGCCGGCCGGCGACCAGATAGCGCGCGCCGACCGCCAGCACCACGAAGCCGGTGGTGAGATAGGCGGCATTGAGCATGTGCGCGAAACGGTAGGGGAAGCTCGGATTGAAGATGATGGCGAACCAGTCGAGCGGATAGGCGATGCCGTCCCTCATCTCGTGGCCGGCCGGCGTCTGCATCCAGCTGTTGGCGGCGAGAATCCAGAAAGCCGACAGCGCGGTGCCGACCGCCACGATCGCCGCCGACAGGACGTAGAGCCACGGCGGCACGCGATCGAAGCCGAAAAGCAGGATGCCGAGGAAGGTCGCCTCCAGGAAGAAAGCGGTGAGCACCTCGTAGCCGAGCAAGGGCCCGATCACGTTGCCGGCGACGACGGAGAAGCGGCTCCAGTTGGTGCCGAACTGGTAGGACAGCACGATGCCCGACACCACGCCCATGGCGAAGGAGACGGCGAAGATCTTGGTCCAGAAGCGCATCAGCAGATGGAAGCGCTCCTCGCCCGTGCGCAGCCAGGCCGCGCCTAAGGTCGCGATATAGGCGGACAACCCGATGGTGAAGCTCGGGAAAATGATGTGGAAGGTGATGGTGAAGGCGAACTGGATGCGCGCCAGCAGGACAGGATCGATATCCATCGCGAACTCCGATCGCGCGGGCCCCGGGCGCCGACATTAACGCCGCTCCGGAGCACTGACCATAAAGCGCGGTGGGGCGGAGCCGTTCCATCCCCCGCGACCAATCGCAGCAAGCGCAGGTATCCACAGGGCGCTGATGGGACGCCCTGCCGCGCGCGCTTATGCCGCGATAGGGTTGCCGCGCCGGACAGCCCGGTTGGGGGAAGGGGACTAAGATGGCCAAGGATGCGGGAGAAGGAACGTTCGCCGCGGCGCTCGACCGCTATTTCGGGCTGACGGAGCAGGGCACGACCGTCCGCACCGAGTTGATCGCGGGCGTGACCACCTTCCTGACGATGGTCTACATCGTCTTCGTCAATCCGGCGATCCTGTCGAAGGCCGGCATGGACCACGGCGCGGTGTTCGTCGCCACCTGCCTCGCGGCGGCCGCCGGCACCCTAATCATGGCGCTCTACGCCAACTACCCGATCGCGTTGGCGCCGGGCATGGGGCTCAACGCCTTCTTCGCCTTCACCGTGGTCATCGGGTACAAGTTCACGTTTCAGCAGGCGCTGGCCGCCGTGTTCTGTTCCGGCGTGCTGTTCGTGCTGATCTCGGCCTTCAAGATCCGCGAGTGGATCATCGACGCCATACCGCGCAATCTCAAGCTTGCGATCGGCGCCGGTGTCGGACTGTTCCTCGGCATCATCGCGCTCGAAAGCGCCAATATCGTCGTCGACCATCCCGCCACGCTGGTGACGCTCGGCGATCTGAAGCAGTGGCCGGCGATCCTCGCCATCCTCGGCTTCGTGCTGATTACCGCGCTGAACTATCACAAGGTCACCGGCGGCACGCTGATCGGCATCCTGATCGTGGCGATCGTCGGCCTGCCGCTGGGTCTGTCGACCTATGGCGGCATCGTCTCCATGCCGCCGTCGATCTCTTCGACCTTTCTGGCGCTCGACTTCTCGCGTGTGGCGGAGGCGACGTTTCTGATCGTCGTGTTCACCATGCTGTTCATCGACCTGTTCGACACGGCGGGCACGCTGATCGGCGTCACGCACCGTACCGGCCTGCTCGACGAGAATCACAAGCTCCCGCGTATGAAGCAGGCGCTGCTCGCCGACTCCTCGGCCACCGTCGTCGGCTCGCTGCTCGGCACATCGAACACCACAAGCTATATCGAGAGCGCGGCCGGCGTGCAGGCCGGCGGCCGCACCGGGTTGACGGCTTTGGTGGTCGCGGTGCTGTTCCTGCTGGCGATGTTCTTTGCCCCGCTCGCCGGCATGATACCGGCCTCCGCCACGGCGGCGGCGCTGCTCTATGTCGCCTGTGTGATGACGCGCGGGCTCGCCGAACTCGACTGGGAGGACATCACCGAATACGCGCCAGCGGTGGTCGCCGCGATCACCATGCCGTTGACCTATTCGATCGCCACCGGCATCGGGCTCGGCTTCGTCACCTATGCGCTGGCGAAGGTGATTTCCGGCAAGGTGAAGGAAGCCTCGCCTGCGGTGATGGTGCTGGCAGTGCTGTTCGCGATCAAGTTCGCGGTCGCGGGGTGAGGCTGACACCGCGCTGATCACGGCGGCGTCGCCCTCGGCAGCAGCGCGGTTCAGTCGAGCGGCCTGGTCAGCGTCATGCCGAAATAGTTCGGCAGCGTCGGCTCATCCTTGCGCAGGCCGCCGAGCGACTTCGGATCCATCGCTTCGATGCCGACGCGCGTGTCGGGCACCTGGCGCTTGGTGTTCAACTGCAGCATCGAGTCGCCGAGATCGAAACGGCCGGGCGCGAAGCCGCCGCTCTCGCGCTGCGGCGCGGTGTAGTCGAATTTCCCCGCGTCGTAGGCGGACGGCGGCAGCTTGAACGCGTCGGCGTTTAGCGCGGGTTTGCCCTGATTCGGCGCCTTGGCCGGATGTTGCGCGCCGGCCGGCACGGCCAGCATGAGCAGAATAGCGAGCGGGAAGATCGAGCGCAGCGAATCCATCGGATTCGTCTATCAAGTCCCGACGGGGGAAACCACCGCCTGCGACAATCAGCCGTTCAGCGCTTTCTTGATCGCCAGGAAGTCGCGCCAGGCGAAACGCTTCTGCAGCGGGCTCCGCAACAGGAAGGCCGGGTGGAACGTCGCCATCGCCTTGATCTCGCGCTTGCCGGTGTCGAAGGTGAACCAGCGCCCGCGGACCTTGGTGATGCCGTCCTTCACGCCGAGTAGAGTCTGCGCCGAGGGGCCGCCGAGGCAGACCAGGATGTCGGGATCGGCGAGCTCGATCTGGCGCAGGATGAAAGGCAGGCAGATCGCCGACTCCTGCGGCGTCGGCGTGCGGTTGCCGGGCGGACGCCACGGCACGATGTTGGCGATGTAGACGCCCGTCCGGTCGAGCCCGATGGCCTTGAGCATCAGGTCGAGCAGCTTGCCGGAGCGGCCGACGAAGGGCAGGCCCTCGATGTCCTCGTCGCGGCCGGGCGCCTCGCCGACCAGCATGATGCGCGCTTCGGGATTGCCGTCGGCGAACACCAGCCGGGTGGCGGTCGCCTTCAGCGCGCAGCCCTCGAAGCCTTCCAGGATGGCGCGCAGCTCGGCGAGCGTGGCGGCGCCGCGCGCGGCCGTACGCGCCTCCATGGCGGCGGCGTCGGGGGCAGCGGGCGCGGCCGCAGGCGGCGCGGCGGCCGGCATGCGCGGTTCCGTGAACGACGGACGCGGCGGCGGCGGGGCAGGCGCCGCCTCGGCCGCGAAGCGATCCACAGGCGCTTCGCCGACGAGGGCGTCGGCGCCGGCTTCCATGTAGAAGTCGAGCAGTTCGCGCAGCGGTTTGCGGTCGGTGGAGATCATTGAATTAGTCTAGCACGGCCGCTGCGCGGTTGCCGCCCCTGTGCGAAAGTGGAATACCGAGACCAAGGAGCTTGCCATGGCCGACCTGCCCGAACGCGAAGCGATGGAGTTCGACGTCGTCGTCGTCGGCGCCGGCCCGGCCGGCCTCGCCGCCGCCATCCGGCTCAAGCAGGTCGACCCGGACATCGCCGTCGTGGTGGTGGAGAAGGGCTCCGAGGTCGGCGCCCACATCCTTTCGGGCGCGGTGATCGACCCGGCCGGACTCGATCGCCTGCTGCCGGAGTGGCGCAGCGAGGACACGCCGATCAAGACCGCGGTCACCGACGACCGCTTCTACTATCTGGGCGAGAACGGCGTACTGCGGCTGCCGAACCTCGCCATGCCGCCGCTGATGAACAATCACGGCAACTACATCGTCTCGCTCGGCAGCGTCTGCCGCTGGCTGGCGAGCAAGGCCGAAGCGCTCGGCGTGGAGATCTATCCCGGCTTCGCCGCGGCCGAAGTGCTCTACGACGACAAGGGCGCGGTAGCGGGCGTCGCCACCGGCGACATGGGTATCGGCAAGTCGGGCGAGCCGAAGGATTCCTTCACCCGCGGCATGGAGCTGCGCGCCAAGTACACGCTGTTCGCCGAAGGCGCGCGCGGCAATCTCGGCAAGCAGCTCATCGCCAACTTCGGGCTCGGCGAGGGACGCGAGCCGCAGAAATACGGCATCGGCCTGAAGGAGCTGTGGGAAGTGAAGCCCGAGCGGCACCGCAAGGGGCTGGTGCAGCACTCCTTCGGCTGGCCGCTCGACGGTTCGACCGGCGGCGGCTCGTTCCTCTACCACTTCGACGACAATCTCGTGTCGGTCGGTTTCGTGCTGCACCTGAACTACGCCAACCCGTATCTCTCGCCGTTCGAGGAGTTCCAGCGCTTCAAGACGCATCCGCTGGTGCGCGACACCTTCGAGGGCGGCAAGCGGCTCTCGTACGGCGCGCGCGCGCTGACCGAAGGCGGCTATCAGTCGGTGCCGAAGCTGACGTTTCCGGGCGGCGCGCTCGTCGGCTGCAATGCCGGCTTCATGAACGTGCCGCGCATCAAGGGCAGCCACAACGCGATGCTGTCCGGCATCCAGGCGGCGGAAGCGGCCGCGGCCGCGCTTGCCGCCGGCCGCGCGCACGACGAACTTGTCGACTACGAGGCGGGCTGGCGCTCCTCGCCGATCGGCAAGGACCTCCGGCGCGTGCGCAACGCCAAGCCGCTGTGGTCGAAGCTTGGCACGCTCATGGGCATCGGGCTCGGCGGCCTCGACATGTGGACCAACACGCTCGGCTTCTCGCTGTTCGGCACGCTCAGGCACGGCAAGCCGGACTATGCCTCGCTCAAGCCGGCGGCCGAGTGCACGCCGATCGCCTATCCGAAGCCGGACGGCAAGCTCACCTTCGACCGGCTGTCGTCGGTGTTCCTGTCCAACACCAACCACGAGGAAGACCAGCCGCCGCACCTCAAGGTGAAGGACATGGAGTTGCAGAAGCGCTCCGAGCACGACGTATTCGCCGGCCCCTCGGCGCGCTACTGCCCGGCCGGCGTCTACGAATGGGTGGAGGAGGCGGGGCAACCGAAGTTCGTCATCAACGCGCAGAACTGCGTCCACTGCAAAACCTGCGACATCAAGGACCCGAATCAGAACATCACCTGGGTTCCCCCCGAGGGCGGCGGCGGGCCGAACTATCCGAACATGTGACCTGCAGCACATGGGCTGCGGAAGGCCGTACCGGCGGCCACGATGCCGCCACATCGGCGGTTTCAAGCTCTTGTGAGGACAGGGCTTTCGCCGTTGTTGCGGCGCGGGCGTAAAAGGTCCATTCTCGCCTCAACCGCGGCGGTGCGCACGACGCCTGCCATCCGCCTCATGGAGCATCGTCAGTGACCTCTTCGAGCCTTGTCCGGTGCGTTGCCGGCGCCGCGCTTGCCGCGTTTCTTGCCGTCGTGCCGCTTGAGCTTACGGCGCAGCCGAGCACGGGCGAACTCAATGGGCTGACCGCCTCGGGCAGTTACCTCGCCGCCCGCCACGCCGGCCAGCAGCGCGACGCCGCGGCGGCCGCCGCTTATTACCGGGCGGCGCTCAAGCGCGACCCGAAGAATCCGGAGCTGCTCGACCGCGCCTTCCTGTCGCTGGTCGTCGACGGCAACATCGATGAAGCGGTGAAGCTCGCCGAGCGCGTGGCGCAGGCCGACAAGAGCGACCGTGTCGCCAAGCTCGTGCTCGGTATCAACGCGCTCAAGCGCAAGCAATATGCCGCCGCGCGCCGCGACCTGGCGCAGTCGGTGCGCGGGCCGATCACCGATCTGACCGCGACGCTGCTCACCGCCTGGAGCCAGTACGGCGCCGGCGACGTCAAGGCCGCGATCGCCAGCATCGACCGGCTCGCCGGCCCGGAGTGGTATGCAATCTTCAAGGACCTGCACGCCGGCATGATCCTCGACCTCGCCGGCCGCGAGAAGGACGCCGGCAAGCGCCTCGAACAGGCCTACAAGCTCGACTCTTCCGCGCTGCGCGTGGTCGAGGCCTACGGCAGCTGGCTCTCGCGCAACAAGTCGGCGAAAGACGCGCTCGTCGTCTACACCGCCTTCGACAAGACGTTGCCGCGTCATCCGCTGGTGCTCGACTCGATGGCCAGGCTCAAGGCCGGCGAGAAACTGCCGAACGTGGTGGCGAACGCGCAGGCCGGCGCCGCGGAAGCGCTCTACGGTCTCGGCGCCTCGCTCGGGCGCCGCGGCGGCGAGGACCTCGGGCTGGTCTACCTCCAGCTCTCGCTTCATCTCGCGCCGCATCATCCGCTGGCCCTCCTGTCGCTCGCCGACCTTTACGAGTCGCTCAAGAAGCCGGAGTTCGCGATCAAGATCTATGAGCGCATTCCGGCCTCGTCGCCGCTGCACCGCAACGCCGCCATCCAGATGGCCGCCAATCTCGACGCGCTCGATCGCGCCGACGAGGCGGAGAAGAAGCTGCAGGCGCTGATCAAGCAACACCCGGACGACGCCGAGGCCGTCACGGCGCTCGGCAACGTCCAGCGCGGGCACAAAAAGTTCGCCGAATGCGCCGACACCTACGGCAAGGCGATCGCCACGATCGCGCAGCCCGAGAAGAACAACTGGCTGCTCTTCTATTTCCGCGGCATCTGCTACGAGCGCTCCAAGCAGTGGTCGAACGCGGAAGCCGATCTGAAGAAGGCGCTCGCGCTGTTCCCCGACCAGCCGCACGTGCTCAACTATCTCGGCTATTCCTGGATCGACCAGGGCGTGAACCTCGACGAAGGCATGGCCATGATCAAGAAGGCCGTGCAGCAGCGGCCGGACGACGGCTACATCGTGGATTCGCTCGGCTGGGCCTATTATCGCATCGGCAATTTCGAGGAAGCGGTGAAGCAGCTCGAGCGCGCCATCGAGCTCAAGCCGGAAGACCCGACCATCAACGATCATCTCGGCGACGCCTACTGGCGCGTCGGCCGCGTGCTCGAGGCCAAATTCCAGTGGGCGCACGCGCGCGACCTCAAGCCCGAGCCGGAAGAGCTGCCGAAGATCGAGGACAAGCTGGCGAACGGCCTGCCGGAAGAGACCTCCTCGCAGGCCAAGGCCGGCAAGAAGGCCGGCGACGGCGGTTAGCTGCGTGTCCCGGATGCGGCGCAGCACGAGCGCAGCGAAGTCGTGCGCTGCTGATCCGGGACCGTCCCAATCTCGGAGTTTGCGAAGGTCCCGGTTCTGCAGCGCACCGCTGACGCGCTACGCTGCGCCCGGGACACGATCTCGGCAGATAATTTCGTGACCGCTCCGCTCTCCGAACAGGCGCCCGCCAAGATCAATCTCAGCCTGCGCGTCGTCGGCCGCCGCGCCGACGGCTATCACGAACTGGAAAGCTTGGTCGTCTTCGCGCGGCTGGCCGACCGGCTGACCTTGTCGCCGGACGGCGAGGCGGCGCTCGCCGTCAGCGGCCCGTTCGCCGGCCAATGCGGTCCGGCACAAGACAACCTGGTGCTCAAGGCGGCGGCAGCGCTGCGCGCGCGCGTGCCGGACCTGACGGCGGGCCGCTTCGCGCTGGAGAAGAACCTGCCGGTGGCGGCCGGCATCGGCGGCGGCTCGGCCGATGCGGCCGCTGCCCTGCGCCTGCTCGCGCGGCAGAACGGCATCGCGGCCGATGATCCGCGCCTTGCCGAAGCCGCCTTGCAGGTCGGCGCCGACGTGCCGGTGTGCCTCGCCGCGCGGCCGCGCTTGATGCGCGGCATCGGCGAGCAATTGTCGGCGCCGCTTTCGCTGCCGAAGCTCGCGGCGGTGCTGGCCAATCCCGGCGTGCCTCTCGGCACGCGTGAGGTGTTCGCCCGGTTTACGCTCAAGCCGCGCGCCGGCGCCGGCGCCGGCGCTGAGCGCGTGCCGGAGGATGTCGAGGGCCTGCTGGCCTTCCTCGCCGCCGCCGGCAACGACCTCACCGAGGCGGCCATCGCCTGCGCGCCGGTCATCGCCGACGTGCTGGACGCGCTGGGCGCGCTGCCGGGCGCGCGGCTTGCCCGCATGTCCGGCTCAGGGGCGACCTGCTTTGCGCTGTTCGCGTCGGTTGCCGAGGCGGAGGCGGCGGGGCGCCGCCTCGGGGCTGCGCATCCGGACTGGTGGGTCGCCGCCACGCAACTGGGCTGACGGCGCCGGCTCCCGCATCGCGAAAACGCCCGCTTTGTGCGGAACGGTTGTCAGGTTCGGGATTTGCCGCTAGGCAGCGGCGAACGCTTTGGAGAAACCCATGAAGACCCTCTGGCTGGTCCTTGCCGCGCTCGTCCTCGCCGTCGCCGCCGACCCGGCGCTGGCCGCCAAGAAGAAGAAGGCGCCGCCGCGCTGCGTCGATCAGCCTTACCAGTTCTCGTGGAGCTTCCTGTGGTCCACCACTGAGCCGCAACCGAACAACTGCTCGCCGCCGGTCTATGAATACGGCCGCTACATCGGGCAGGACCCGGATCCGAATATCCGCTACCAGCTGCGGCGCGACCCGGCGACCGGTTACAATTCCGGCGCCTTCATCGGCAACTGAGCCGGCGGCTGCGCCGGCGCGCTAGTAGGCGCGCGCGATGCAGAAATCGACCGCCTCTTCCAGCGCCTGCTTGATCGCCGATTCCGGCGCCAGCGCCAGCGCGTCCTTGGCGATCGCGCCGTAGTGGCGCGCGCGGCCGACCGTGTCCTCGATGGCGTGATGCTTGGCCATCAGGCCGAACGCGGTGTCGAGGTCGCCGTCCTCGATCTTGCCTTCGGCCAGCGTACGGTTCCAGAAGGCGCGCTCGCTCTCGGTGCCGCGGCGGAAGGACAGCACCACCGGCAGCGTGATCTTGCCCTCGCGGAAGTCGTCGCCGACGTTCTTGCCGAGCTTGGCGGACTTGCCGCCGTAGTCGAGCGCGTCGTCGATGAGCTGGAAGGCGATGCCGAGGTTCATGCCGAAGGAACGGCAGGCGGCCTGCTCGGCCTTTTCCTTGTTGGCGAGCGCCGGACCCACCTCGCAGGCGGCGGCGAACAGTTCGGCCGTCTTGGCGCGGATCACCGCCAGGTATTCGTCCTCGTTGGTGGCGGTGTTGTTGGCAGTGCCGAGCTGCATCACCTCGCCTTCCGCGATCACCGCGGCGGCCGAGGAGAGAATGTCGAGCGCGTGCAGGCTGCCGACCTCGACCATCATCTTGAACGCCTGGCCGAGCAGGAAGTCGCCGACCAGCACGCTCGCCTCGTTGCCCCACAGCATGCGGGCCGCGGCCTTGCCGCGGCGCATGTCGCTCTCGTCCACCACGTCGTCGTGCAGCAGGGTCGCCGTGTGCATGAACTCGACCGCGGCGGCGAGCTTGATGTGGCCGTCGCCCGGATAGCCGGCGAGCCGGGCCATGGCGATGGTCAGCATCGGCCGCAGCCGCTTGCCGCCCGAGGAGATCAGGTGGTTGGCGACCTCCGGGATCATGGTGACCTCGGAGCCGGTGCGGGCGAGGATCGCCGTGTTGACCCGCTCCATGTCGGCCGCGACCAGGTCGACGAGCCGGTTGAGGGAGGCGGGGCGGGGGCTTTCGAATGGAACGACGACGGCCAAATTCTGTCTCCGGGGTATAAACGCAAGGCGAGCATAGAAACGCTGTGTTAACGCGGCAAGTGCGTTAGATTGCCCTTGTCCATGGCGGCATGGGTCGGGCAAGGGGGCTCGCGTGGCCGAAGCAGCGTCGATTTCAGCACGGGAGCCGCGCGCGCTCGGCGGCTATACCGTCGCCGTGCTCGTCCCCTGCTACAACGAAGAAGTCGCCGTCGCAAAGGTTGTGCGCGATTTCCAGGACCAGCTGCCGGACGCCACAGTCTACGTCTGCGACAACAACTCCACCGACGGCACCGCGGCCGCCGCGCGCGCGGCCGGCGCGGTGGTGATGCACGAGCGCCACCAGGGCAAGGGCTTCGCCGTGCGCCGCATGTTCAGCGACGTCGAGGCGGACATCTACGTGCTGGTGGACGGCGACGCGACCTACGACGCGCCGAGCGTTCCCAAGCTGATCGCCCGCCTGATCGACGACCGGCTCGACATGGTGGTCGGCAGCCGCGTTCACGAGGACGCCGCCGCCTACCGCGCCGGGCACCAGACCGGCAACAAGCTGCTGACCAATTTCGTCGCCACGGTGTTCGGCTCGGCCTTCGGCGACATGCTCTCGGGCTACCGGGTGTTCTCGCGCCGCTTCGTGAAGTCCTTTCCGGTGCTCTCCGGCGGCTTCGAGATCGAAACCGAGCTCACCATCCACGCGCTCGAGCTCGGGCTCGCCTCCGCCGAGATCGAGACGCCCTATTACGCGCGGCCGGCGGGCTCGGCGTCCAAGCTCAACACCTGGCGCGACGGCTTCCGCATCCTGGCGACGATCTTCGAGCTCTATCGCACCGAGCGGCCGCTTGCCTTCTTCGGCGCCATCGGCGTCGCGCTGGCGCTCGTCTCGGTCGCGCTTGCGGTGCCGATCATCGTCACCTTTCTCGAGACGCATACCGTGCCGCGGCTGCCGACCGCCGTGCTGTCGACCGGGCTGATGGTGCTGGCGTCCCTGTCCTTCGCCGTCGGCCTCGTGCTCGACACCGTGACGCGCGGCCGCCGCGAGATGAAGCTGCTCGCCTATCTGGCGCACCGCGCGCCGGGCGAGGAACGCAGGCGGGGCTGAATGCGCGAGATCGTGCGCACGAACGACGCCGTGCTGGTGTCTGCCGTCGGCGCGCTGCTCGACGGCGCGGCCATCCGCTACGTCGTGCTCGACCAGAACATGAGCGTGCTGGAAGGCTCGCTCGGCATCCTGCCGCGCCGCCTGCTGGTCGCCGACGAGGACGTGGGCGCGGCGCGCCGCCTTTTGACCGAGGCCGGGCTCGCCCACGAGCTGCGCCCCGATGACCGCTGAGATCGCGACGACTCTGGACGCCGTGCTGGGCGGCCGCCTCGTGCTGCGCCAGCCGAGACAAGGCCACCGCGTCGGCCACGACGCGATTTTGCTGGCGGCGGCGACCGACGCTCGGGCCGGCCAGCAGGCTGTCGATCTCGGCGCCGGCATCGGCGGCGCCGGGCTCGCGCTCGCGCGCCGCGTGCCCGGGCTTGCCGTGACGCTGGTCGAGATCGACGCCGAACTCGCCGCGCTGGCGGCGGAGAACGCCGCGCGGAACGCTCTCGCCGACCGGGTGAGGGCGCTCGCCTGCGACGCGGAGGATGCCGGCGCACTGGCCGCCGCCGGGCTCGCGGCGGCCAGCGTCGACCGCGTGCTGATGAATCCGCCGTTCAACGACCCGCGCCGGCAGAACGTGTCGCCCGACGCTCGCCGCCGCCTGGCGCATGTCGGCGCGCCCGGGCTGCTCGCGCGCTGGGTGGAGAGCGCCGCGCGCCTCATCAAGCCGCAGGGCGTGCTGACGCTGATCTGGCGGGCCGACGGCCTTTCGGACGTGCTGGAGGCGTTGCGCGGGGAGTTCGGTGCGGTCGCCGTCTTGCCCGTGCTGCCACGGCCCGGCGCGCCGGCGATTCGCGTGCTGGTGCGGGCGGTAAAAGGCGGGCAGGACGGTCCGGTGACGCTGCCCGGCCTCCTGCTCAACGACGACGACAACCGGCCTTCGGCGGCGGCAGAGGCTGTGCTCCGCGGCGGAGAGCCGCTACGCCTCTCCTGAGCGGCGCATCCCGGGCGGCCGGGATTGCCTAGCTTTTGTCCTAACCGGCACAAATTGACGCCAGCGCTTGAGTAGCCGCTGGTGCCGGCTGAGCGCATCGAGATGCGAAAGCCCCAGAATGACGCCGATCAACACGAACAGGATGGTGAGCTTGAGATCCATCAATCGCCTCGTCTGAACCGCCACTCCGTGGACGGCACTTAGTGCGATGCAAAACGCATTCCAAGTTAAGAACCCGCGAGCACAGGCTCGGGATCGGTCACATCGGCGTGAGCATTACTGCGGTGCGGGGCCGCAGCCGCCTTGGCGTTCTTTCGGGCCGACGGCTTTGACTTGCGGGCGCCGCCGCGCCTAAGTGGCCGGATGGCCACCGCCGCGAGCCGACCGATGCCGAACATCCTGGAGCGTGCGCTCGATCTCCTGCGCTTCCTGGTACCGCCCCCCTTCCGCGCCGAGATACCCGTGGTGCCGGTGGTGCGGCTCACCGGCACGATCGGCGTCGTCACCCCGCTGCGGCCGGGCCTGATGCTCTCGGGGATAGCCCGCAGCCTGGAGCGGGCCTTCTCGATCCGCGGCGCGCGCGCCGTCGCCTTGGTCATCAACTCGCCCGGCGGCTCGCCGGCGCAGTCGCACCTCATCCACCGGCGCATCCGCCAGCTTGCCGCCGAGAAGGAAATCCCGGTGCTCGCCTTCGTCGAGGATGTCGGCGCCTCCGGCGGCTACATGCTGGCCTGTGCGGCCGATGAGATCGTCTGCGACCAGTATTCGCTCGTCGGCTCGATCGGCGTGGTCGGCGGCACCTTCGGCTTCGTCGAACTGATGGAGAAGCTCGGCATCGAGCGCCGCGTCTACGCCTCCGGCGAGCGCAAGGTGATGCTCGACCCGTTCCAGCCGGAGAAGCCGGACGACGTGGCGCGCATCAAGGCCATCCAGACGGACATCCACGCGCACTTCATTTCGTTGGTGAAGGAGCGCCGCGGCGCCAAGCTCACCGGCGACGACGCGACGCTGTTCTCCGGCGAATTCTGGACTGCGGACAAGGCGATCGCGCTCGGGCTCGCCGACCGCATCGGCGACCTGCGCAGCGTCCTGCGCGAGCGCTACGGCGACAAGGTGCGCACGCCGCTGATCGAGGCCGAGCGCGGCTTCCTCGGTCGCCGCTTGTCCGGTGTCGGCCTCGATCGCCTCGCCGCGCAACCCGGCCTCGCCGACGAGTTCGTCTCGGCGCTGGAAAAGCGCGCGCTGTGGTCGCGCTACGGCTTATGAGGCGAAGCCGCGAAATTGCCGCGATTGTTCGGCATTATTTTAATAAGGTATCGACCAGGAGCCCGTCATGCCGCCGTTTCTGCTGTCGCCGCTGGTGAAATGGACGCTGATCGCCGTTGGCGGCGCCATGGCGGTGCATTGGGTGGTGAAGGAAGTCCGCCGCGTCAACGAAGAGCTCGACGCGCGGCGCGCGCGGTCGCGCATCCGCGATCAGGAGCGGCGGCCGATGCTGCGGCGCGATCCTGCGACCGGCGAATACCGGCCCGGCTGATCGGGTTTTTCCGAAAACGTGCGGAGGTCAGGCGCGCTCGCTGCGCGTCATCATGGGACCGAAAAACAGCGCAAGCAGCACCAAGCCGACCAGCTGAAAAGCCAACATTGCCATCCTCCGCGACGCCAATCCTTTTTTAATTGGCGTCCGTTCTAACGTCGCATGTTCAATGTCCCGTAAACGGTCCCCGGCTTGACCCCTTGGGGGGGGCCGGAATAGGTTCCAAACCCATTCCCGTGCTTAACAATCCGTGTTCAAAGATGGCTGAAGCCAATCTTCTCGCCAGTGACCGTTCGCGTCAGGACAACCTCGATCCGGCGCGGTCGTTCCAGGGCCTCATCCTGGCGTTGCAGCAGTACTGGGCGAACTGGGGCTGCGTGATCCTGCAACCCTACGACATGGAAGTCGGCGCGGGCACTTTCCATCCGGCGACCACGTTGCGCGCGCTCGGGCCCAGGCCCTGGAACGCGGCCTATGTGCAGCCCTCGCGCCGCCCGAAGGACGGCCGCTACGGCGAGAACCCGAACCGGCTGCAGCACTACTACCAGTTCCAGGTGGTGCTGAAGCCGTCGCCTCCCGACATCCAGCAGCTCTATCTCGACTCGCTCAAGGCGATCGGCATCGACAGCGCGCTGCACGACATCCGCTTCGTCGAGGACGACTGGGAGAGCCCGACGCTGGGCGCCTGGGGGCTCGGCTGGGAGTGCTGGTGCGACGGCATGGAGGTCTCGCAGTTCACCTACTTCCAGCAGGTCGCCGGCTTCGAATGCGCGCCGGTCGCCGGCGAACTCACCTACGGGCTCGAGCGCCTCGCCATGTACGTGCAGGGCGTCGACCGCGTGTTTGACCTGAACTTCAACGGCCGCGGCGACGACCGCAAGGTCACCTACGGCGACGTCTTCCTGCAGGCCGAGCGCGAATATTCGCGGCACAATTTCGAATTCGCCGACACCGCCATGCTGTTCGAGCAGTTCAAGATGGCGGAGGGCGCCTGCAAGAAATATCTCGCCGACGGCTGGGCCGATGGAGACAAGACCCGCCATCTGATGGCGCTGCCGGCCTACGACCAGTGCATCAAGGCCTCCCACGTCTTCAACCTGCTCGACGCGCGCGGCGTCATCTCGGTCACCGAGCGGCAGAGCTACATCCTGCGCGTGCGCGAGCTGGCAAAGGCCTGCGGCGAAGCCTGGCTGGCGACCGAAGGCGGCGGACGATGAGCGAGGCCAAGACCCTGTTGCAGATGGCCGGCGTCAAGCCGACGCCGGCGAAGCTGTCGGACGCGGCGGTCGTCATCATCGATGCGCAGAACGAATACGTGACCGGGCGCCTGGCGCTGCCCGGCGTGGAGACGGCGCTGGCGCGCATCGCCGAACTGCTCGCGGCTGCGCGCGCGGCCGGCGCGCCGATCATCCACGTCGCCCAGCGCGGCCGTCCCGGCGGGCTGTTCGATCCCGAAAGCGACAACTTCAAGTTCGCCGCGCAGGCCGCGGCGCGCGCCGGCGAAGCGGTGGTGGAAAAGCCGCTGCCCAACGCCTTCGCCAAGACCGACCTCGACGCGAAACTTCAGGCCACCGGCCGCAAAACGCTGGTCATCGCCGGCTTCATGACGCACATGTGCGTCAGCGCCACGACGCGCTCGGCGCTCGACCACGGTTACAGCGTGACGGTCGCGGCCGACGCCGCCGCGACGCGCGACCTGCCCGATCCGCTCGGCGGCGCCGACCTGCCGGCCGATGAGATCCACCGCACCGCCTTGGCCGAGCTGGCCGACCGCTTCGCCACCGTGGCGCGCGTCGCCGACATCAAAGCGTAATTCATGCCCGACCTTCTGCTCGAACTCTTCTCCGAAGAAATTCCGGCGCGCATGCAGGCGCGCGCGGCCGACGACCTCAAGAAGATGGTCACCGACCGCCTGGTCGCCGCCGGCCTGACTTACGAAGGCGCGCAGGCCTTCGCCACGCCGCGGCGGCTGGCGCTCAGCGTGCACGGCGCGCCGGCGCAGCAGCCGGACGTGAAGGAGGAACGCAAGGGGCCGAAGGTCGGCGCGCCGGAGCAGGCGATCGCCGGCTTCGTCAAGGCGGCCGGTCTGACGTCGATCGCCGACGCCAGGATCCAGCAGGACAAGAAGGGCGACTTCTACATCGCCATCACGGAGAAGAAGGGCCGCCCGGCCATCGACGTGATCGCCGAGATCGTGCCCGAGGTGGTGCGCGCCTTCCCCTGGCCGAAGTCGATGCGCTGGGGCGCGGGCCGGCTGAACTGGGTGCGCCCGCTGCATTCCATCGTCTGTACCTTCGGGCCGGAGACGGAGGAGCCCGAGATCGTGCGCTTCACGGTCGACGGGGTCGAGGCCGGCAACACCACGCGCGGGCACCGCTTCATGGCGCCGAAGCCGTTCGCGGTGAAGCGCTTCGACGACTACGTCGCCAAGCTCCACGACGCCAGGGTGGTGCTCGATCCGGCGCGCCGCGCCGACATGATCCTGGCGGACGCCAGGAACCTTGCCTTCGCGCAAGGGTTCGAGCTGGTCGAGGACGAGGGCCTGCTGGCCGAGGTCCGCGGCCTGATCGAATGGCCGGTGGTGCTGATGGGCTCGTTCGACGCGAGCTTCCTGTCGATCCCCGGCGAGGTGATCCGCGCCACCATCCGCGCCAACCAGAAGTGCTTCGTGCTGCGCGACCCGCAGACGGCGAAGCTGGTCAACAAGTTCATCCTAGTCGCCAATATCGAGGCGAGCGACCGCGGTAAGGCGATCGTCGCCGGCAACGAGCGCGTCATTCGGGCGCGGCTGTCCGACGCCAAATTCTTCTACGACACCGACCTGAAGACGCGGCTGGAAGACCGGCTGCCGAAGTTCGACCACATCGTGTTCCACGAAAAGCTGGGGACGCAGGCCGAGCGCATCGCGCGCATCGTCGCGCTCGCCGGCCAACTCGCGCCGCAGGTCGGTGCCGACGCCGGCAAGGCGGAGCGCGCCGCGCAGCTTGCCAAGGCCGATCTGCTCACCGAGGTGGTCGGCGAATTCCCCGAGTTGCAGGGCTTGATGGGCCGCTACTACTCGGAGGCTCAAGGGGAAGACGAAGCGGTCGCGCATGCCTGCGAGGACCATTACCGGCCGAAGGGCCCGGACGACCTGGTGCCGGGCGATCCGGTGTCCATTGCAGTGGCTCTTGCCGACAAGATCGACACGCTGGTGGGCTTCTGGGCGATCGACGAGAAGCCGACCGGCTCGAAGGATCCTTATGCGTTGCGCCGCGCGGCGCTCGGTGTCATCCGCATCGTCATCGAAAACCAGCTTCGGCTGCCGCTGCGCGCGCTGTTCTGGCGCCATTTCGGCTGGGTCGCGCGCGACGAGGCGCTGACCGAGGCGATCGCGCTCATCCATCCGCTCAACGAGCAGATCGCCAGGATCAGCGCGACCGACATCGAACTCGCCATGAAACTCGAGGTGCTGGTTTCGGAACGCACCAAGAAGCTGTCGCAGCCGCAGCTCGTGCAGGCGCACAGCTACCTCGGGCAGACGCTCGACCTCATCGCCTTCTTCGCCGACCGGCTCAAGGTGCAGCTGCGCGAGCAGGGCGCAAGGCACGATCTGGTGGACGCCGTGTTCGCGCTCGAGGGTCAGGACGATCTCTTGATGATCGTGCGCCGGGTCGAGGCGCTCGGCAAATTCCTCGACACCGACGACGGCCGAAACCTGCTTGCCGGCTACAAACGCGCGGTCAACATCATCCGCATCGAGGAGAAGAAGGACAAGCGCGAGTACACCGGCGCGCCGCAGGCGAAGCTCTATGAACTCGCCGAAGAGAAGGCGCTGGCGGAAGCGATCGCCGCCGTGACAGTGGAAGCCTCCGACGCGGTGCTGCGGGAGGACTTCGCCGCCGCCATGCGCGCCATGGCCAAGCTCCGCCCGACGGTCGACGCCTTCTTCGACAAGGTCACCGTCAACGTCGACGATGGAGCCTTGCGCGAGAACCGCCTCAGGCTCTTGAACCTGATCCGCGAGGCCACCCGCGCGGTGGCGGACTTCGCCAGGATCGAGGGCTGAGGCCGCCGCCCGCTCCCGCCTTGCCGGGACGGGGAAATGCGGGAACCCTTGCCGCCCCCGGACCGTTTCAGTCCGGCCGTCCACAAGGGAGCCTCGCATGGTCTTCGGCATCGCCCATCTGCAGCCCGTCGTCGCGCTCATCGCCGGCATCCTCATTCTGATCATGCCGCGCCTGCTCAACTACATCGTCGCGATCTACCTGATCGTGATCGGGCTCATCGGTATCGGGCTCATCCGCTAGTCCCGTGTCATCCAAAGATCAGGGCCGTCCGGGGCTTGCGCCGGGTGGCCCGGGAGTGTTCTTAGGGGCCGTCGGCCCACCAACCTTCTTTTCGAGCCATGGCCAAAGCAAAATCCCGGCGCGTGAGCGCAAAAGCCGTCAAATCCTCCGCGCGCAAGGCGCCGAAAGCCAGGCCGCAAGTCAAGCCGAAGGCCGCCCCGGCCCAAGCGGGGCAGAAGGGCAAGTGGGTCTACGCGTTCGGCGGCGGCCGCGCCGAGGGCAAGCCCAACCAGCGCAACCTGCTGGGCGGCAAGGGCGCAGGCCTTGCCGAAATGGCCAATCTCGGTCTGCCGGTGCCGCCGGGCTTCACCATCACCACCGAGGTCTGCACATACTACTACGCGCACGACCGGCAATATCCGCGCGACCTGAAGGCCCAGGTCGAGAAGGCGCTGGCGCAGGTCGGCAAAATCACCGGCAAGGTGTTCGGCGACACCGCCAACCCGCTGCTTGTCTCGGTCCGTTCCGGCGCCCGCGCGTCGATGCCGGGCATGATGGACACGGTGCTCAACCTCGGCCTCAACGACGTGACGGTGGAGGCGCTGGCGAAGAAATCGGGCGACCGGCGCTTCGCCTATGACAGCTACCGCCGCTTCATCACCATGTATTCCGACGTGGTGCTCGGCGTCGGCCACGAGCACTTCGAAGAATTGCTCGACCTGCACAAGGAGCAGCAGGGCTACACGCTCGATACCGACCTCACCGCCGATGACTGGGCCGCGCTGGTCGTGCGCTACAAGAAGCGCGTGAAGGACGAGCTCGGCCGCGACTTTCCGCAGGACCCGCACGAGCAGCTCTGGGGCGCCATCGGCGCCGTGTTCTCGTCCTGGATGAACGCGCGCGCCATCACCTACCGCAAGCTCCACAACATCCCGGAGAGCTGGGGCACCGCGGTGAACGTGCAGGCCATGGTGTTCGGCAACATGGGCGAGACGTCGGCCACCGGCGTCGCCTTCACGCGCAACCCGTCTACCGGCGAAAAGAAGCTCTACGGCGAATTCCTCATCAATGCGCAGGGCGAGGACGTGGTCGCCGGCATCCGCACGCCGCAGGAGATCTCGGAAGCCGCGCGCATCGAGGCCGGCTCCGACAAGCCCTCGATGGAGAAGGCGCTCCCCGACGCCTATGCCGAGCTCACACGCATCTACAACAAGCTTGAGAAGCACTATCGCGACATGCAGGACCTCGAGTTCACGGTCGAGCAGGGCAAGCTGTGGATGCTGCAGACCCGCAACGGCAAGCGCACGGCCAAGGCCGCGTTGCGCATCGCGGTCGAGCTTGCCAGCGAGGGGCTGATTTCGAGAAACGAGGCGGTGCTGCGCGTCGAGCCGCTGACGCTCGACCAACTCCTGCATCCGACCATCGACCCGCGCGCCCACCGGCGCGTCATCGCCACCGGACTGCCGGCGTCTCCGGGCGCGGCCTCCGGCGAGATCATCTTCTCGCCGGACGAAGCCGCGCAGCTCAAGGCCGACGCGCGCAAGGTCATCCTGGTGCGCGTCGAGACGTCGCCTGAGGACATCCACGGCATGCACGCGGCGGAAGGCATCCTCACCACGCGCGGCGGCATGACCTCGCACGCCGCCGTGGTGGCGCGCGGCATGGGCAAGCCATGCGTCTCCGGCGCCGGCTCGCTGCGCGTCGACTACGCCGCCGGCACGATGACGGCGGGCGGCCAGACCTTCAAGAAGGGCGACCACATCACGGTGGACGGCTCCACCGGCCAGGTGCTGGCGGGCAAGGTCGACATGATCGAGCCGCAGCTCTCCGGCGAGTTCGCCACGCTGATCGGCTGGGCCGACAAGGTGCGCAAGCTCGGCGTGCGCGCCAACGCCGACACGCCGAACGACGCGCGCGCCGCCGTGCGTTTCGGCGCGGAAGGCATCGGGCTGTGCCGCACCGAGCACATGTTCTTCGAGGAAGACCGCATCCAGGCGGTGCGCGAAATGATTCTGGCCGACGACGAGCGGTCGCGCCGCGCGGCCATCGCCAAGCTGCTGCCGATGCAGCGCAACGACTTTCTCGATTTGTTCGAGATCATGGCCGGCCGTCCGGTCACCATCCGCCTGCTCGACCCGCCGCTGCACGAGTTCCTGCCGCACGGCGAGGAGGAAATCGCGGAAGTCGCTGCCGCCATGGGCGCCGATCCGCGCAGGCTCGCCGATCGCGCGCGCGAGCTGCACGAGTTCAACCCGATGCTCGGCTTCCGCGGCTGCCGCATCGCCATCGCCTATCCCGAGATCGCCGAGATGCAGGCGCGCGCCATCTTCGAGGCCGCGGTAGAAGCCGCCAAGCGGACGGGCAAGCCGGTGGTGCCGGAAGTCATGGTGCCGCTGATCGCCACCAAGGCCGAGCTCGACCTGGTCAAGGCGCGCATCGACGCGATGGCCGAGGCGGTGAAGCAGGAGAGCGGCGCCAAGCTCAGCTACCAGGTCGGCACCATGATCGAATTGCCGCGCGCCTCGCTGATGGCCGGCGAGATCGCCCAATCGGCCGAATTCTTCTCCTTCGGCACCAACGACCTGACGCAGACTACCTTCGGCATTTCGCGCGACGACGCTGCGACCTTCCTCGGCATCTACACCGCGCGCGGCATCTTGACGGCCGATCCCTTCGTGTCGATCGACCAGCAGGGCGTTGGCGAACTGGTGAGGATCGGCGTCGAGCGCGGGCGCAAGGTGCGGCCGAAGCTGAAGGTCGGCATCTGCGGCGAGCACGGTGGCGATCCCGCCTCGGTCGCCTTCTGCCATCAGGCGAAGCTCGACTACGTGTCGTGCTCGCCATTCCGCGTGCCGATCGCGCGGCTCGCCGCCGCGCAGGCGGCGCTCGGCAAGACGGCGGCGAGCCAGGCGTAATCTTCCGGAATTGAAGCTTGTCATGGCCGGGCTTGTCCCGGCCATCTCATTCAGCGAGGCACTGTGCCTGCCTAATCGGGGTCACCGGGACAAGCCCGGTGACGACAAAAGGCAGGCAATACCAGTGCGGCTACACCGCCACCTTTTGCAGGAAGTCCTCGACCTCGAGCCGCAGGTTGGCGACCGCCGTCTCCACCGTCTCCGACGCGTCGCGCACGACTTCTGCCGAGGAGCGCGTCTCGGTGGCGGCGCCCGCCACCTCGTTGAGCACCGCCACCACCTCGCCGGCGCCTTCGGCGGCGCTGGCGACGTTGAGCGAGATCTCGCCGGTCGCGGCGTTCTGCTGCTCGACCGAGGCCGCCACGGCGGCGGTGTTCTGATTGATCTCCTGCATGCGCGCGGCGATCTGGCGGATGGCGTCGACCGCGCCGGAGGTCGAATTCTGCACGGCGAGAATGTGGTTGGCGATGTCCTCGGTCGCCTTGGCGGTCTGCACCGCCAGCGACTTGACCTCGGAGGCCACCACCGCGAAGCCCCTGCCGGCCTCGCCGGCGCGCGCCGCCTCGATCGTCGCATTGAGCGCCAGTAGGTTGGTCTGCCCGGCGATGTTGCGGATGAGCTTGACCACGTCGCCGATCTTCTGCGCGCCGGAGGCGAGCCCGCCGATCTCGCCGTCGGTCGCGCGCGCTTCGTTGGTAGCGAGTCCAACTATATTGCTGGTGTGTGTGAGCTGCCGGCTGATCTCGGCGATCGAGCGCGACAGCTCGTCGGCTGCGATCGCCGCCGTCTCCACGTTGTGCGAGGCTTCGTTGAAAGCCTGCACCGCGGTCGCCGCGCGTTGCGACGTATGGTCCGACGAGCCGAGCAGCGCGCCGGCGGTGGAGCGCATCGCGGTCGCGCTGTCGCCGACGCTGGTCAGCAGCCTTTCCACCATCGGACGGAACGAGGCGATGGCGCCGTCGATGACCGCGCGCCGCTTTTCCTGGTCGCGGATGGCGGCGCGCTCTTCCTCGGCGCGGCGCTGCTCGGTGACGTCTTCGTGCGTCGAGACCCAGCCGCCGTCGGGCAGCGGCTCGTTCTTGGCCAATACGATGCGGCCGTCGCTCGCCTGCACGTAATGCGGCGCGCTGGTGCCGTGCTTCATGCTGTCCAAAATGCGCTGGATGTAGGAGTCGATGTCGCCGGAGAACAGCCCCGTCTCCTTGCGATGCTCGATGAGCCGGCGCAGCGTGCAGCCCGGCTTCACGATGTCGGGCGACAGCTTGTACATATCGAGGTAGCGGCGGTTGCATAGAACGATGCGGCCTTGCGCATCGAACATGTTGAGCCCTTGCGACATGTTGTCGATCGCGTTCTGCAGGCGGCGGTTATGCGCCCTGAGGCGGCGATGCAGAATGGCGACGCCGGCCAGCATCGCGAGGCAAATGCCCGCAAGCAGGCTGGCGTGACTCGCGAGCGTTGCGATCGTCCCGGACAACGACATGCAATCCTATCGGTAAGTCAGCACCGCAGTATTGGCCGCCAGCGATTGCAATATAGTTAATTAATCTGGATCGCCTGGGCGGTGGCGGCGAAGGGGTTGGGTTCCCCGTGCTATCCTACCGTCCTTAACCGGTCGTTGATGGCTCGGGACGGCTCGGAGCCATGGAGCCCTTCGATTAACGCGTTCGCAAGGTTAATCCCGTCATAACGAATTCCGGCCAATTGTCGCCAAGGGCGGCGACGACGGAATCGGGACTTGCGGTGCGTGGTGTTCCTGAACCAGAAGCGCGCTCCTGCCGGCGGTGGCCTGCCGCGCGGACCGGCCTTGCCGCGCTCACGCTGGCGCTGCTGCCCTCCGGCATCGGCTTTCAAGACCTCGGCGCGCTGCTCGCGCGCCAGCCGGCGGTAAGCGAACGCTTGCGCGAGCATCTCATCGCATCGCCGTTCGGCACGATCCACGCCGCGACCTTCAGCATGCCGCAACCAATCGGCACGTTGATCCCACATCCGCCGATTTATGCGCTCGCCAATTTCGACCCGCTCGACATCACCGGCGCGATCGGCGCCGAGCCGCTCGGCGATCCGAACGCGCCGCTGCAGTTCCCCAAGGTCAACCGCCGCAGCAAGCGCGACTCCGGCCTCGCGCGCGCGCGCGAGCCGCTGCCGCCGCTGCCGCCCTTGCTCGCGATCGAGCCGATGCCGGACGGCGAGGCCGCGCTGGCCGCGAAAAAGGACGAGCCCGCGCGCGTCGATCCCTACGCGCAATACGAGTTCGGCGCCGTGGCCGACGACCCCGCGCCGGCCGCGCCGGCGGGCAGGGATCCGGCGCGCATCTTCTT
The DNA here is from genome assembly GCA_046292265.1 of Pseudolabrys sp. Classification (GTDB taxonomy): domain Bacteria; phylum Pseudomonadota; class Alphaproteobacteria; order Rhizobiales; family Xanthobacteraceae; genus Pseudolabrys. The sequence continues at coordinate 46,178 of JBKBRE010000004.1, forward strand.
CGGCGCCAACCCGCTTGCTCCCCAGCACGAGCAGATTTCGCCCTGGGCGCCCGGCGAAGCGCCGGTGGTGATGGCGGCGCGAGCCGCCGGCGATCCGGACATCAAGCAGTCGGCGCTCACGCCCGGCCGCGCGCCGGCCGAGGACAAGGCCGGCGAGAGCATCGCCAGCAAGGGCGAGGTGACCGGCGTGGACCGGCGGCCGCACTCGCCGGCCGAGCGGCTTGGGCTTTCCGGCGACGTGCGCGCGAAGGCGGAGAAGTGCCTCGCCAACGCCGTCTATTTCGAGTCGCGCGGGGAGCCGGTGCGCGGCCAGATCGCGGTCGCACAGGTGGTCATGAACCGCGTCTTCTCGCCGTTCTATCCGAACAATGTGTGCGACGTCGTCTACCAGAACGCGCATCGGCATCTCGCCTGCCAGTTCACCTTTGCCTGCGATGGCATCCCCGACGTGGTGACAGAGCCTGATGCGTGGGCCCGCGCCCAGCACATTGCGCGCGACGTGCTCGACGGCAGGCTGTGGATGCCCGAGGTCGCCAAATCGACCCACTATCACGCCTACTGGGTGCACCCGAGCTGGGTGGGCGAGATGAAGAAGATGTACAAGCTCGGGGTCCACACCTTCTACCGCCCGCACGCCTGGGGCGACGGCTCGGACGAGCCGAGCTGGGGCGATGCCAAGCTGACGGCCGAGCAGATCGGCAAGATGTGAGGGATCCGGTCCCCGCGCGAGCCATGCGCCGCGCAAATGGACCCAATCACGAATATTCGTTTCCGCGATGGGTCCGCCCCCTATATGGTCGCGACTCTGCGCCGCAGGGCCGCCCGGCACCTATGACGGCGCAACCGATCGGACCCGGAATCCCCCCATGACGATGCAGGACGCGGCGATCAAGGCAGGCAAGAGCATCGGCTGGCGGACCCCCCTGGTGGTCGTGCTGTGCGGCTGCCTGATCTCGATGCTCAGCTTCGGGCCGCGGTCTGCGCTCGGGTTCTTCCTCACACCAATGTCGGATGCGAACGGCTGGGGCCGCGACGTTTTCGCCTTCGCGCTCGCCATCCAGAACCTGCTGTGGGGCCTCGGCCAGCCATTCGCCGGCGGCATCGCCGACCGCTACGGCAGCGTGCGCGTGCTCAGCGCCGGCGCCATCTGCTACGCGGCCGGCCTCGCCTTGATGACCTACAGCACGACGCCCGGCATGCTCAACATCACGGCCGGCGTGCTGATCGGCTTCGGCCTGTCGGGCTGCTCGTTCAGCATCGTGATCGGCGCCTTCGGCAAGCTCTTGCCGGAGAGCTGGCGCTCGGTCGGCTTCGGCGCCGGCACGGCCGCGGGCTCGTTCGGCCAGTTCCTCTATTCGCCGATTGGCGTCGCCATGCTCGACAAGTTCGGCTGGCAGACGGCGCTGCTCGTCTTCGCCGGCGTCACGCTGCTGATCATCCCGCTGTCGATCGCGCTCGCCAACCGGCCGTCGGCGGCAGCAAGCGCGGTGGCGCCATCGCCGCAGTCGTTGCGCTCGGCGCTGACCGAGGCCTTCGGCCACCGCAGCTACGTGCTGCTGGTGATCGGCTTCTTCACCTGCGGCTTCCAGCTCGCTTTCGTCACGGTGCACCTGCCGTCCTACCTGATCGACCGCGGCCTGTCGGCGGAGATCGGCGGCTGGACGCTGGCGGTGATCGGCCTGTTCAACATCATCGGCTCCTTCTCCTCCGGCCTGCTCGGCAACCGCCTGCCGAAACGCTACCTGCTGTCGTTCATCTATTTCGCGCGCGCGGTTTCGATCGCCGTCTTCATCACGCTGCCGGCGAGCCCGACCGCCACGCTGCTCTTCGGCGCGGTGACCGGCCTCCTGTGGCTGTCGACCGTGCCGCCGACTTCCGGCCTAGTGGCCGTGATGTTCGGCACGCGCTGGCTCGCCATGCTGTTCGGCTTCGCCTTCTTCAGCCACCAGGTGGGCGGCTTCCTCGGCGCCTGGCTCGGCGGCATCGCCTTCGAGCGCACCGCCTCCTATGATATCGTCTGGTGGCTGAGTGTGCTGTTCGGCGTGCTGTCGGCCATCATCAACCTGCCCATCGTCGAGAAGCCGGTGGTGCGCCCGGCGCCTGCCGCCGCCTGAGCCGCTTGCGCGAGCCAGCGCGCCGCGCCATGAATCGCCCTGGCTTAAAGCAGCGAGGGCGAGCGTGGCGACATTCAAGGCGATCGTGATCGAGAAGACCGACGGCGGCACCAAGGCGGCGCTTGCCGACTTCGACGAAGCCAACCTGATGGAGGGCGACGTCACCTTCCGTCCCGAATACTCCACCATCAACTACAAGGACGGGCTCGCCATCACCGGCAAGTCGCCGGTGGTTCGCCGCTTCCCCATGATCGCCGGCATCGACGGCGCCGGCACGGTGGAAGCTTCCGCTCACCCCGCCTTCAAGCCCGGCGACAAGGTCATTCTCAATGGCTGGGGCTGCGGCGAGACGCATCTCGGCGCATTCGGTGAGAAGGCGCGGGTCAAGGGCGACTGGCTGGTGCCGCTGCCGGCCGGCATGAGCGCGCGCGACGCCATGGCGATCGGCACCGCCGGCTACACCGCCATGCTCGCGGTGATGGCGCTCGAGCGCCACGGGCTGACGCCGGCCTCGGGGCCGATCGTCATCACCGGCGCCGCCGGCGGCGTTGGCGGCGTCGCCGTCGCTCTCCTCGCCAAACTCGGCTTCACGGTGCACGCGGTCACCGGACGGCCGCAGGAGGCCGATTATCTCAAGGGCCTCGGCGCGGCCGAGATCGTCGAGCGCAAGGAGCTCACCGGCCCGGCCCGCCCGCTCGCCAAGGAGCGCTGGGCCGGCGGCGTGGACGCCGTCGGTTCCACCACGCTCGCCAACGTGCTGTCGATGACCCGCTATGGCGGGGCGGTTGCCGCCTGCGGCCTGGCGGGGGGTATGGACCTACCCGGGTCGGTGGCGCCCTTCATTCTGCGCGGGGTGTGTCTTTACGGCATCGATTCCGTGATGTGCCCGCTCGACCGCCGCAAAGAAGCGTGGAAAAGGCTGGAAAAGGACCTGGACCGCCAAAAACTCGCCGCGATGACCCAGGAAATCGCGCTGTCAGGGGTGTTCGAGGCCGCCGCCAGCATCGTCGCCGGACAGGTGCGCGGCCGGATCGTGGTCAAGATCGGGTAAACATGTTCAGGATTTGTCGACGATCGTCGGCGATAATGGGCTAGGCTCGATTTACACGAGCCATTCTGTCGTAGCCGGTAGCGTTAGTCGGAGTTGCGGGATGTTGCGTGGGGTAGCGTTGCTGTGCGGCCTTTTGGCCGCGGTGCCGGCGATGGCCGGCGGTATGAGCGCGGAAGAAGCCCGCCGCTTCGTCATCGGCAAGACCTTCGTCTACAACTGCTTCGAAGGCACCCGCGGCCAGGGCCGCGTGCACGCCGACGGGTCCGTCGTCGGCTCGATCCAGTTCCAGGGCAAAGGCCATGTGCGCTACGCCCATCTACCGCCCAATACATTGCGCGTGAAGGGCGAGTCCGTGTGCGCCTCGCTGCGCGGCATGCCGATCGAACCCTGCTTCAATCTCACCAAGATCGACAACAACAGCTTCCGCGGCTCGATCTCTGGCCTCGGCTTCGCCTACTGCGAGTTCACGCGGCACAACGCGCGCGCCGCCGTCGCACGCTCGTCGGACAAGCACGAGCCGCTCGGCCTGCGTCCGTCGCTGGCGGAGGCGCAATAATCTCATCCCGCTGCCTGCATCGGCGTGCGGCTCATCCGGCCGCGCGTTGCAGCGCACAATCCGCGCACTAGACCTTCGTCTACTGCGGCGCTTTTGGCCGTACCGGGGTAGTACGACTCGCGTAGGTAGGGCGGACGTGCTGCGACACGGTGAGGCCCCGCCGGGATGATCCCAAGTCTACGCAGTGCCGAACGATCGCTTTCGCCGCCGGCCGAGCCGGACGGCGGCGTCGAAGTGCGGTCGCCGGAATCGAATTCCGCCTTCGCGGCGGTGCGCGAAACCATCGATCTCCTGGAAGCCGATCTCGCGACCATGATCCGCGACGTGGACAGCACCGCGGATGCGGTGCGGCGCGGCGTGCAGGCCACCTCGCAGGCGCTCTCCGCGATTCGTCAGTGCAGCGAGATCGTCGCGGGCGATACGCGCACCGCCCGCAGCAATGCGCTGCAGCTCGCCAGTTCCACCGAGGAGTTCGCGGCGTCTTCGAACGAAATCCTGCGCCAGGTGCGCGAGGCGGGCGAACTCACCGAGGGCGCCACGCGCGCCGCCGAAACGGCCACCGCCAGCATGGCCGGACTGAAGGCGTCCTCGGAGGACATCGGCAAGGTCACCCACCTGATCGCGTCGATTGCGCGGCAGACGAACCTCCTGGCGCTCAACGCCAAGATCGAGGCGGCGCGCGCCGGCGAGGCGGGACGCGCCTTCTCGGTGGTCGCCAACGAGGTGAAGGCGCTTTCGGCCAAGACCGAAACCGCCACCCGGGAGATCGAGGAAAAGGTCAACATCCTCCAGCGCGATACGGCGGCTTCGATCGAGGCGCTCGGCAGCATCGCGGCGGCGATCGCCGCGCTCGGTCCGGTTTTCGGCGCCGTCGCCTTGTCGGCCGAAGAGCAAACCGCGACCACCGCCGAGCTGGCGCGCAGCGCCAACGAGACCTCGCGCTTCGTCGCCGGCGTCGCCGACGGCGCGGCGGCGATCGTCGAAACCGCCGCACAGGCGCAAACCCACGGCGAGGCGACCGACCGCTCCGGCCAAGCGGCCTCGCAGATGGCGGAGAAGCTGAAGACGCGCTTCGTCATGCTGCTGCGGCAAACCGAGTTCGGCGATCGGCGGCGGCACGACCGCCTGCCATGCGATCTGGCGGCCACCATCGGCCTGCGCCGCGGCGAGATCAGCGGGCAGACCGTCGACCTGTCTGAGGGCGGCGTGCTGGTGCGCGTCGCCGACGACGCGGCCGCCGGCATCGGCGAGATCGTGGACGTATCGGTGTCCGGCATCGGGCAATGGCAGGCGCGCGTCGTCAACCGGACTTATCTCGGCCTGCATCTCGAGTTCGTCGGGGCGCAAGGCGCCGCTCGTATGGCGCTCATGGCCAGGCTCGACGCGATCCGCCACGAGAACAAGGAGATCATCGACCGCGCGCTGGCCACGGGCGCGGAGGTCGCGCGCGCCTTCACGCAGGCGGTGTCGGACGGCAGGCTCACGCGCGAGGAGCTCTTCGACAACGAATACGTGCCGATCCCCGGCACCGATCCGCTGCAATTCCGCACGCGCTTTCTCGACGCGCTGGAAGAGATTCTGCCGCCGATCCAGGAGCCGCTGCTGGCCTCCGATCCGCGCATGATCTTCTGCGCGGCGGTGGACCGGAACGGCTATCTCGGCGTGCACAACAATTGCTACTCGCAGCCGCAACGGCCGGACGATCCGGCCTGGAATACCGCGCATTCGCGCAACCGCCGCATCTTCGACGACCGTGCGGGCCTGTCTGCCGCGCGCAACGTGCGGCCCTATCTGCTGCAGAACTATCCGCGCGACATGGGCACGGGCAAGCTTGTGATGATGCGCGAGATCGACGTACCGATCCGCGTGTTCGGTAAGCACTGGGGCGGCTTCCGCACCGCCTACAAAAGCTGACGGCGCGTCAGGCGATATCGAGCCGGAACGGCTCGCCTTCGGTGGCGGCGAGGCCGGGACCGATCGCCTCGACTGCGCGCACCATGCGGCCCTCGCGCCTGAGCAGGCGGTCGGCGATGCCGACGATGCGCGCGTTGGGCTGGGCGGTGCGCGACGCGCGGCGGATCGCCTGCGCGATTTCGGCTTCGTCTCGTTTCGGGTTGAGCACGCAGGCCGCGACATAGGCGCCCGCGGTCGAGCGGCTGATGCCGGCGAAGCAGTGCACCACCATCGGCGCGGCGCGGTCCCAGTTGCCGACGAAGTCGATCAGCCGCGCCACGTGCTCCTCGGCCGGCGCGGTGTAGCCGTCGGCGGGCGCGACGATGTCGTCAACCGAGAGTACGAGATGGTTCTCCGGCGCGATATGGGTCGGCCGCTGCACGCGGTCCACCAGCCGCAGCAAGGTCACGATATGGCGCGCCCGGGTCTCTTCGACCGTGGCGTAGAGGCGCGAAAGCGAGCAGACGTGAATCATGCGCGATACAACATTCTCCGTTCGCGTCATATCTATGACGTTCGCAATTGACTTGCAAAGGCTCAGGCGCGCAGCAGCTTCTCGAAGCGCTCGCGGAAGCGCTGTTCGGCAGTGCCGGCCGCCCAGGGCGTGAGGTAGTCGCGCTCGATTGCCGCGGAGAATTTCGGCGGCGGTCCGAAGAACTTGCGCGCCTCCTCCTCGGCGAAGCCGGCGAGCCGCGTCGCCTCCAGATAGGCCGCGTGGCGGTCGGCGGTCTTGATCAGATTCTGCAGGGTTTCCGGCAGCTTGGCCGGCAGCCCGAAGCGCAGGTGGATGGCGCCGAGGAGGCGCTTCTCGACCGCCTTGTAGCTGTCGCCGATCACCGCCTTGAACGGCGAGATCATGTCGCCGATCACGTATTCCGGCGCGTCGTGCAGCAGGACCGCGATGCGGCCCCTGGCGTCGAGCCGCGGCACCTTGGCGCGCGCCAGCACTTCGACGAGCAGCGCGTGCTGCGCCACCGAGAAGATATGCGCGCCCTTGGTCTGGCCGTTCCAGCGCGCGACGCGCGCGAGCCCGTGCGCGATGTCCTCCAATTCGACGTCGAGCGGGGAGGGATCGAGCAGATCGAGCCGGCGCCCCGACAGCATGCGCTGCCAGGCGCGCGCCTTCGTGCTGGCGGGAGCCTTGCTCATCGCTTGCCGGCAGGCTTCTTGGCGAGCTTGGCGCAGGCCGCGTGCCGGTGACAGGTGGTGAGATGGTCGTTGACCATGCCAACCGCCTGCATGAAGGCGTAGACGATGGTCGGACCGACGAACTTGAAACCGCGGCCGACGAGCTCCTTCGACATCCTGCGCGAGATGTCGGTCTCCGCCGGCACCTGCTTGATCGTCTGGAAGTGGTTGAGCTTCGGCTTGCCGTCGAGGAAGTCCCACAGCAGCGCGGAGAAGCCGGGACCTTTCTCCATGATGTCGAGCCAAGCGCGCGCCGAGTTGACCGCGCCTTCGATCTTGGCGCGGTTGCGCACGATGCCGGCGTCTCCCATCAGCTTCTCGACCTTCTTCGGCGTGTAGCGCGCGATCTTCTCCGGCGCGAACTCATCGAAGGCTTTGCGGAAGTTGTCGCGCTTGCGCAGGATCGTGATCCACGACAGCCCGGCCTGGAAGCCATCGAGGATGAGCTTCTCATAGAGCGCGCGGTCGTCGTATTCCGGCACGCCCCATTCCTCATCGTGATAGGCGACGTAGAGCGGGTCCTGCTTCGGCCAGGGGCAGCGGACAAGCCCGTCGGCGTGGACGATCTGGGTCATGCGTCAGGCCTGCTTTTCGCCCGGCCAGGCGAAGGTCGCCCAGTCCGGCTTCACCGGCCGGATGACGATGCCGCCGGCGGTCAGCGGCGTGCCGGCGGCCAGCGCATCGGCCACGCGGTCGAGGCGCAAGAGCGCGAGGCCGCGTCCGTTGGCGGTGGCGCCGAGCATGCCGACTTCCTTCTCGCCCGCCATCACCGGCAGCCCGCCCATCGGCGAGACGTCGTCATAGGCGATCGGCACCACGCGGCTGCGCGCGGTCGCGCGGTGCTCGACGCGCGACACCACTTCCTGTCCGACATAGCAGCCCTTGTCGAAATCGACGCCGTGGAGCTGGTCCATGTCGGCTTCGTGCGGGAAGGTATCGCCGTAGATGAAATCGGTGCCGCCGCGCGGTACGGCGAGCGCGATGCGGTGCGCCTCGTAGGCGTCGGCGTCGTTAAGTGTGGCGCCGAGGTCGGCGGCGGCTTCCGCGGCGAGGTGCGGCGGCAGCATCAGGCGCAGGCCGAGCGCCGGCAGACGCGGATCGGCGTAGCAGAGGCCGTATTCGCTCGGCGCCGGATTGTCCCACAGCGCCATGACGCCGAGCACCTCGGAGAGGTCCTCGCAGATCACCCGGGCGCGCAGCTTGTAGAAGTTGAGCTTCTCGACCAGGGCGCCGGCGAGGGCGCGCGGCACGTCGAGGAAGAAGCCGCCGCCGTCCTCGGCAGGCGCCTCGGCCACGATGAAATCGACGATGATCTTGCCCTGCGGCGTCAGCAGAGCGGCAAAACGGGGGGCGTCCGGCGCGACCCTGGCGGCGTCGCTGGTGATGAGCCCGTTGAGGAACTTGCGCGCGTCATCGCCGACGACCTTGACCACGCCGCGGTCGGGAAGGAGAGCTGCCTGCATGTACGTTGCCGAGCCTGTTGGCGTCACTGAGCTAGTCTCTTGCCAGAACTCGCGCCGAAACGTAAGCGCTGGGGTCGAAGCCCGAAAGCCCCGGCTTGGAAGCGTTCCACCATGGCGAATACCTACGATCTGGTCCTCAAAGGCGGCACCGTCGTGAACCAGGACGGCGCGGGCGTCCGTGACGTCGGCATCCGCGACGGCCGCTTTGCCGCCCTGGGCGACCTGTCCGGCGTGTCAGCCGGCGAGATCGTCGACTGCAAGGGCCTGCACGTGCTGCCGGGCGTGATCGACAGCCATGTCCATTTCCGCGAGCCAGGGCTGACCCACAAGGAAGACCTGGAGACTGGCTCGCGCGCCGCCGTGCTCGGCGGCGTGACGGCGGTGCTCGAAATGCCGAACACCGATCCCACCACGACCACCGCCGAAGCGGTTGCCGACAAGGTCTCCCGCGCGCACCACCGCATGCACTGCGACTTCGCTTTCTACGTCGGGGCGACGCGGGATAACACGCGCGAGCTTGCCGAGCTCGAGCGGCTGCCCGGCGTGGCCGCGGTCAAGGTGTTCATGGGCTCCTCCACCGGCTCGCTGCTCATCGAGGACGACGAGGGCGTGCGGGCGGTGCTCAAGGCGATCAACCGGCGGGCCGCCTTCCATTCCGAGGACGAATACCGGCTGCGCGAGCGCATGAACCTGCGCGTCGAGGGCGATCCACGCTCGCACCCGGTCTGGCGCGACGCGGTGGCGGCGCTCACCTGCACGCAGCGGCTGATGCGGCTCGCGCGCGAGACCGGCAAGCGCGTGCACGTGCTGCACGTCACCAGCAAGGAGGAGGCGCTCTTCCTCGCAGGCCACAAGGATGTCGCCACGGCGGAAGCCACGCCCGCGCATCTCACGCTGTTCGCGCCGGACTGCTACGAGCGGCTCGGCACGCTGGCCCAGCTCAATCCGCCGATCCGCGACGCCGGCCATCGCGAAGGGCTCTGGCAGGGGCTCGCGCAGGGCGTGATCGACACCATCGGCTCGGATCATTCGCCACACACGCGCGAGGAAAAATCGCATCCTTATCCGAAAACGCATTCCGGCATGCCCGGCGTGCAGACGCTCGTTCCGATCATGCTCGACCACGTCAACGCCGGCCGGCTTTCGCTTGCGCGCTTCGTTGATCTCACCAGCGCCGGCCCCGCGCGCGTGTTCGGCATGGCCGCCAAGGGCCGCATTGCGGCCGGCTACGACGCCGACGTCACGGTGGTCGATCTCAAGCGGCGCGAAACCATCCGCGACCGCTGGATCGTCTCGCGCGCCGGCTGGACGCCCTTCGACGGCGTCCCGGTCACGGGCTGGCCGGTCGGCACCATCGTGCGCGGACACAAGGTGATGTGGGAGGGCAGCCTTACCGCGCCCGGCCAGGGCGAGCGCGTGCGCTTTCTGGAAAGCCTCGCCGTCTAGCGCAGGAGTTCGTTTTTCGTGCCGGCCAAATAGAACGGTTCCACATAAAGGCGACTTTGGTTCGTATAAGATATCGGGTATAGCAACGCGGTTTTCCCCAAGCATTTTCACGGCTTGTCAAAGTAGAATTGAAAACTGTCTGCAACCGGATAAACGGTGGCACTACACCTATGTCCATCGTGGGTCTCGTTGGGGCGGAGCGCGCAGGACGAACATGAGCGGCGATCTGTTTTCGCTTCGCATGCTGGTGGTTGCCGGGACCGAGTCGGAAGCGGACCTGTGGCGGCAGGGCGCGTCCGGGGCATCCATCCCGATCGAGTTCCACGCGCAGGATCCCACCGCCGCGACCAACACCATCGCCAAAGGCAATCTCGACATCTGCGTGCTCGACGGAGCCTTGCCCGACCCCTACAAGGCCGGTGTCGTCAAGGCCGCGCGCATGTCGCGGCCGTCGCCGCTGGTCTTCGTTTCGACGCCGCACGGCGCCAGCCGCTTCGAAGGCGCCGACGGCATGCTGCGCAAACCGGCCAGCGCCGCCGACGCGCGCAAACTTGCGGAAATCTGCATTCGGGCGAAAATTCCCACGCGCGTGCTGATCGTGGACGATTCCAGCACCATGCGCAGCATCGTGCGCAAGATCCTCTCGGCCAGCCGTTTTGCGCTCGAGTTCGAGGAGGCGACCGAGGGTTTCGCCGCGCTCAGCCAGGTGCGCAGCGGCAAGTTCGGCCTCGTGTTCCTCGACTACAACATGCCGGGCTTCAACGGGCTGGAGACGCTGTCGGAGATCAGGCGCGAGAGCCCCGATGTCGGCGTGGTGATGATGACCTCGACGGTCGACATTGCGCTCGCCGACCGCGCGCGCGCCGCCGGCGCGCTGGCTTTTCTTAAAAAGCCGTTCTTTCCGGCCGATATCGACGCGGTGCTCGATCGCTATTTCGGGCTCTATGCCGGCAATTGATCGGCCGGCCGCGGGTCGCTACTGGCGCGACCGCTCGAGCGAGAATTCGCGGTTGCGGATGCGGGTGCCAAGTCCCTCGGCGAAGGTCGCCGCCGCTTCCTCGCCGTAGGTGGTGACGAATTCGGCCAGCGCGGCGAACAGACAGGCCTGCGCCAGGCAGTCGCCGTCGATGCCTTCCAGGCGCGCCTCCGCCCAGGCTTCCTGCAGATAACCCAGAGCCACGCGCTTCTGCTCGTGCTCCGGTACCGGCTCGCGGGTTTCGAACGAACGCCCCATGGTCGTCATTGCAGCGTGTTGCCTTGGTCGGATGGCGTCCCGGCGGGACGCGCCTTGTTGCGAGCGGACGTTAGCATGGAGGTATCCGGGCCATAGCCCACAATAAAGAAAAGGTTAACAAAAGCGGGGTGAATCGCGGCATCCGGAACATGGCCGGCCGGTGCTGTGGATAACGCTGCGGTGCCTAGTTGGCGTAGCGGGCGGTGATATCGCGGGCGATTTTGGCGCCTTCGTCGAGATAGCGGCGAATGGCGATGTCGGCGGCGGGCGTGCAGGTCCGGTAGGTCTGCTGGAAACCGCGGTAACCACGATTAAAGCTAGCCACGATCTTGCGCCGGCGTTCGCCTGAAGGCGTCTCGGCGTCGACCAGAGCCTGCATCTCGTTGCGCCAGCGCTGGCCGTCATTGGCGCCGCAGATCGGCCGCAGATAGTGCAGGGCGCCGAGGATCTCGGCCAGCCGCTGCAGGTCGGCGTCGAACGGGGCCGGGGTCTCCTGCGCCCGGGCCGGCAGCGCGAGGCAGAGCAGAAGCGAGGCGATGGTGACGATCTTCTTCAAGCGCGTGCGGCCCGGTTAAGTCGCATCATATGCGCCGCCACGGCGGCATCTTCAAGGCGGCGGCCGCTTCAGGCCGGGGCGAGGCGGGCCATAGCGGCATCCACGATCTCGGCGAGGCCCTCGGTCGTGCGCAAGCCGGCCAGCTCCGCCGGCGCGACCCAGCGCGCGTCGTCCACTTCCTCGTTGAGCACCGGCTCGCCCGACAGCCAGCGCGCGGCGAAGCAGAGGATGACGAAATGGCGTTCGACGCGGCCCTCGCCGTCGCGCACGATCACCTCGCGGTGGCCGGCAAGCGCGACCGGCTCGATCTCCAGCGCCGTCTCCTCGCGCACCTCGCGCGCGGCCGCCTCGGCCAGGGTCTCGCCGGCTTCCACCACGCCACCCGGCAAGGTGTAGAGGTTGAGCGCGGGCACGCGCGCACGCCGCACCACCAGCACCTTGCCGTCGCGCAGGATCGCCGCGCTGACGGCGAGAAAGGGACGCTGCGGATAGGCGCGGGAATCGGACATCGCAACCCGAGTGTCGGACCTTGCGCGCGGGCTGTCTATCGCTGCAACAGTGCGTCAACGGCGCCCTGCGGCGCGGGCGAGCCGTCGCCGTCGGCCACGCCGTTGATGACCGCGCCCGCGCGCGCGACAAGCGGCCTGAGCCAGGCCGCCGCCCGCGCCGCGAGGATGCCGGCCGCATCGGCAGGCATGTCGGCAACCATTGCCGCGCGCGTGGCTTCCAGCATGGCCGTCATGGCGCCGGCCAGCGCGTCGAGGCTGCCGCGCGCCGTCGCATCGGCGCGGTCATAGGCGGCGATCGCCAGCTCACGCGCGCTGAAGCGCGAAGCGGCGAAATGCTCCCGATAGGTCATCGGCCGCCACTCGAAGAAATCGTCGCGGCAGTCGGGGCAGCTAGGGATCATCTCGAGCAGCATGATCGCTTCGATGAAATGGTTCAGGTAGTCGGTGGCGAGGCCCGTTGCTGCGTTGACCTGGGCGTCGCCCGGGACCTGCAGCCAACCGGGAATGCCGCCGTCGGACCACTCGTCCGTGGCTTGCATCGTATCGACGCAATCCTGATATCTCATGCGCCGCTCCCCAATCACCGGCGAGGATTGTTATTGTCGGCGCCGGTTAAGACGCGCTTAAGTCCGGCTCCTGCGCCCGAAGGATGACCACCTCCGAAGGATCACGACATGTGCGGCCGCTACACCGTTACATCGTCGCCGGCAGCGATCCGCGCGCTGTTCCGCTATGAGGAGCAGCCGAATTTTCCGCCGCGCTACAACATCGCCCCCACGCAGCCGATCGCGATCGTGCGGCTGATCGAGGGCAAGCGGCAGTTCGCGCTGGTGCGCTGGGGTCTGCTGCCGTCCTGGGTCAAGGACCCGGCGGCGTTCTCGCTCTTGATCAACGCCCGCGGCGAATCCGTCTGCGACAAGCCGGCGTTCCGCGCCGCCATGAAGCGCCGCCGCTGCCTGATCCCGGCCGACGGCTTCTACGAATGGCAGGCGCGCGGCAAGGCTCCGAAGCAGCCGTTCTACATCCGTGCCAAATCGGGCGAGCCGATCGCTTTCGCCGGCTTGTGGGAGACCTGGACCGGGCCGAACGGCGAGGAAATCGACACGGCGGCGATTGTCACGACCGACGCCAACCGCACGCTCGGCCCGATTCATGACCGCATGCCGGTTATCGTGCCGCCCGAGGCCTTCGACCTCTGGCTCGATTGCGCGACCGTTGACGCGCGCACCGCCGAGGCGATCCTTCGCCCGGCGCCCGACGATTTCCTGGAAGCCTATCCGGTCTCGACCGCGGTCAACCGCACCGCCAACGACAATCCGAAGCTGCTCGACCTGTTCACGCCGGACGCCGCGCCGGCGGCGCCGAAGCCGCCCGCGCCGCGCCCGCGCGCCAAGCGCGCGAGCGCCAAGAGCGACGGCGGGCAGGGGGCCTTATTCTAGCGGCCTTAAAGCACCTTGCCGGGATTGAGGATGCCGTTGGGGTCGAGCGCCTTTTTCAGCGTGCGCATGAGGTCGAGCGCGACCGGGTCCTTCACTTTCGGCAGCGACGCGCGCTTGAGCACGCCGATGCCGTGCTCGGCAGAGATCGAGCCCTCGTATTTGAGCACGACCTTGTCCACCACCGCGTTGACCTCGCCCCAGCGCCCCAGGAACTGCGCGGCGTCGGCGCCGACCGGCTGGCTGACGTTGAGATGCATGTTGCCGTCGCCGAGATGGCCGAAGGGCACCGGCCGCGCACCGGGGATCAGCTTCTGCACGGCCTCGCTCGCTTCGGCGAGGAAGTCCGGCACCGCCGCCACCGGCACCGAGACATCGTGCTTGATCGAGCCGCCTTCCGGCCTCTGCGATTCCGTGAGCGTGTGGCGCAGGTGGAAGAAGGCCTTCGCCTGGTCGAGGCTGGCGGCCAGCGTGGCGTCGGTGACGATGCCCTGCTCGACGCCGCCGGCGAGCACCTGCTCGACGCTGTCGCGCAGGCCCTCGCCGGTCTGCGACGAGACTTCCATCAGCACGTACCAGGGATGGCGGCTCGCCAGCGGGTCGCGCACGCCATGCGCATGACGCAGCGAGAACTCCATCACCTCGCGGATGATCAGCTCGAACGTCGTCACGGTGCCGCCGGCTTTCGCCTGCGCGAGATTGAGGAGCTTTACCGCCGCGGCGGGCGAGGGCACGCCGATGAAGGCGGTTTCCACCGCGCGCGGGCGCGGAAATATCTTCAGCGTCGCTGCGGTGATGATGCCGAGCGTGCCTTCGGCGCCGACGAACAGATGGCGCAGGTCGTAGCCAGTGTTGTTCTTCTTCAGCTTCGAGAGCAGGTTCATCACGCGGCCGTCGGCGAGCACAACTTCGACGCCGAGCACGAGATCGCGCGCGATGCCATAGGCCAGCGCGCCGACGCCGCCGGCATTGGTCGAGAGGTTGCCGCCGATGGTGCAGCTTCCTTCCGAGCCGAGCGAGAGCGGAAACAGGCGGTCGGCCGCCGCCGCCGCTTCCTGCGCCTTCTGCAGCACCACGCCGGCCTCGCAGGTCATGGCGTTGGAGCTCGGATCAATGTCGCGAACCTTATCGAGCCGCGTCAGCGACAGGATGATCTCGCCGTCGAACGGGATCTGGCCGCCGACCAGCCCGGTGTTGCCGCCTTGCGGCACCAGCGCCGTGCGCGTCTCGTTGGCGAGCTTGAGGATGTCGGACACCTCGGCGACCGAGCCCGGCCGCAGCATCATGCTCGTGCGACCGTGATAGAGGCCGCGCCCTTCCACCAGATGCGGAGCGAGCGCGGCCGGATCGGTCACGGCGTAGCGTTCGCCGACGATGGCCGCGAAGCGCGCCGAGAGATCGGGCGAGGGCGCGCGGCGAAGTTGCTCGTTCATTCGGTAGTGTCCTTGTCGGTCGGCCGCGGCGCGGCCGCGCGGGCGAGGCGGTCGTTGATCGCTTCGCCCAAGCCTTCGTGCGGGATTGTCATTACCGCGATGCCCGTCGCGCCGGAAGCGTCGAGCCGGCGCAGGTGGGAAAACAGGTTGGCCGCCGCCTCGATCAGGTCCCCGCGCGGCGACAGGTTGAGGGTCAGCCCGTCGAAGGCCGGTGCGGGCCCGAAGGCGAGCAGGGCTTCGCCGGCGCGCGGCGATTGCGCGTCGAGCCGCAGCCGCGCCTTCGGCGCGTAATGCGAGGTCAGCATGCCGGGCGCCAGCGGCGCCTCCGGCTCGGGCGCGGCGGACGCGGCGAGCGGGCGGCCGAGCACGCGCTCGATCTCCTCCCGCGCCAGGCCGCCCGGCCGCAGCAGGGTCGGCTCGCCCAGGCAGGACACAATGGTGGATTCCACGCCGACCGTGCAGGGGCCGGCGTCGAGCACCAGGTCTACCCGCCCGCGCAGGTCGGCCAGCACGTGGGCGGCGGTGGTTGGGGACACGTGGCCCGAGCGATTGGCGGAAGGTGCCACCACGGGGCCGCCGAAGGCCCGGAGCAGGGCGTGAGCTGTAGGGTGCGCGGGAACCCGGACCGCCACGCTATCGAGCCCGGCCAGCGCCAGGTCGGCGACCGGGCAATCCGGCTGTTTCGGTAGCACCAGGGTGAGCGGGCCAGGCCAGAAGGCCGCCGCCAGCCGCTCGGCGGCCCCATCGAACGCCGCCAGCCGGCGCGCGGCGGCGATGTCGCCGACGTGGGCAATGAGCGGGTTGAACGAGGGCCGCCCTTTGGCGGCATAGAGCCGGGCGATGGCCTCACCGTTGCCGGCATCGGCGCCGAGGCCATAGACGGTCTCGGTCGG
This sequence comes from Pseudolabrys sp., assembly GCA_046292265.1. Classification (GTDB taxonomy): domain Bacteria; phylum Pseudomonadota; class Alphaproteobacteria; order Rhizobiales; family Xanthobacteraceae; genus Pseudolabrys. The sequence goes on from JBKBRE010000004.1 coordinate 62,010, forward strand.
GAAGGCGACCAGCCCGCCCGCCGCCAGACAGGCGGCGGCAGCCTCGATTGCGTCCTCGTCGGCCTTTAAGACCCGCGTTCCCGGCTCGGCGGTCATCCTGTTTCCCAAGCTTGCGTTTAAGGGTGCCGGGGTTATAAGACCGGCCACCAGTCGGAGTGTAGCGCAGTCTGGTAGCGCACCTCGTTCGGGACGAGGGGGTCGCAGGTTCAAATCCTGCCACTCCGACCATTTCATCTGACATTTTAGACCAAGTTTCAAAGGCCTGACGTGGGCATGACCCTGCGTCGGCCGCGGCGAGCGCGCGGCCGGGCAATCCACTGCAAGTAGCCTTGTGCAGGGGAGGGGCGCCCGCGTACCCTGCCGGCTGGGGAATAAAATTCGCCAGCCATGGTGGTAACCAAAAGCCCGCACTCAAGCCGGGCACGAGGAGGAGACGGATGAAACCAGGTATCAAGACGCTCGGACTCGCCTTCGGTTTGGCGCTGGCCCTTGCCGGCCCGGCCGCGGCGGCCGAAATCAAGCTGATGACCGGCCCGCAGGGCGGCGTATGGATCCCGCTCGGCGGCCAGCTCAAGGACATGTGGGAGAAGGCCGTTCCCGGTCTCGCCGTGCAGGCGCTGCCGGGCGCCGGCATCGCCAACGTGCGCGGCGTGGACGAAGGCAAGGCCGACGTCGGCTTCGGTAACTCGATCTCGACAGTGGACGGCCTGAAGGGCTCGGCGCCGTTCCCGAAGGCCACCACCAACGTCTGCAACGTCGCGACGCTCTACCCGCAGTACTACCAGTTGGTCGTTCGCGCGGACGCGGGCGTGAACTCGGTCAAGGACCTCAAGGGCAAGGGCGTGACCACCCAGCAGCGCGGCAATACCGGCGAACTGATCACCGGCCAGCTGTTGAAGGTTAACGGCCTCGCCTACAACGACGTCAAGATGAGCTTCGTGTCGTACACCGACTCGGTGACCCAGATGCAGGACGGCCACGCGGTCGCCTTCGGCCTCGGCACCACGATCCCGTCCGGCGCCGTCATGGACCTCGCCGCCGCGCGCGACATCAAGATCCTCGACCTGTCCGACCAGCTCGCCGAGATGAAGAAGCTCAATCCCGGCTATACGCTGGTGACGATCCCGAAGGGCACCTATCCGAAGCAGGACAAGGACGTGAAGGTGATCGGCTACGCCACCCACATCGTCGCGTCGTGCAAGCTGCCGGTCGACACCGTCTACGCGATGACCAAGGCCATGTCGCAGAACGTCTCCTCGATGGCGGCGGTCAACAAGGCGATGGCCGGCCTCACCGCGAAGGGCATGGCGGAGGACATCGGCGTGCCGTTCCACCCCGGCGCGGCGAAGTTCTACAAGGAAGCCGGCATCACGGTGCAGTCGCACTAAGCTCAATCGATAGCGCCGGCCGCGCGATCCGCGGCCGGTAGCCTCTCTCGAGCCCGGATCCGCCACTATGAAGTTCGATACCAGCTATCGCGGGCTCGTGCGCCTGGCGCTCGTCCTCATCTCGATCGCGATGGCGCTCTACCACATGTGGGCGATCGCCTTCGGCGTTCCGGAGGCAATATTCTTCCGCGGCACGCATCTCCTGTTCGCGATCGTGCTGGTCTTCCTGCTCTATCGTCTGACGTCCAAATCGGAGGACATGGCGCTCGCCGCTTCGTCCGAGCACCCGGCGGACGTGCCGCGCACGTCGCTGCCGTCGCTCATGGACTACGTGCTGCTGGTGTTGGGCGCGGTGCCGATCTTCTACCTCTTCGTCAACTACGACTACATCGTAAACCGCATCTTCTACATCGACGACCTCACGCCCATGGACATGGCGATGGGGGTGCTGATGACGGCGATTGTGCTGGAGGCGACCCGCCGCGTCATCGGCTGGCCACTGCCGATCACCGCGCTCGTCTTCCTCTTCTACGGCTTGTTCATCTCACGGCTCGAGCCGATGCGGCTGCTCGACCAGCTCTACATGACGACCGAAGGCATCTTCGGCATCCCGCTCTCGGTTTCGGCGTCCTATGTGCTGATCTTCGTGCTGTTCGGCTCCTTCATGGAGCGCACCGGCACCGGGCAGTTGTTCATGGATTTCGCCATGGCGCTCACCGGCCACACGGCCGGCGGCCCCGGTAAGGTTTCGGTGGTCTCCTCCAGCCTGTTCGGCACCATTTCCGGCAGCGCGGTCGCCAACGTCATGGTGGACGGGCCGATTGCGATTCCGCTGATGAAGCGCTCCGGCTTCCCGCCGCACTTCGCGGCGGGCGTCGAGGCAACCGCCTCGACCGGCGGGCAGATCATGCCACCGATCATGGGCGCCGCTGCCTTCGTGATGGCCGAATTTCTCGCCGTGTCCTACGGGCAGGTGCTGATCTGGGCGATCATTCCGGCGATCCTCTATTACGTGTCGTGCTTCGCCGCCGTGCATTTCGAGGCCAAGCGGCGCGGCTTGGTCGGACTGCCGCGCGCGGACCTGCCGCGGCTGGGCGAAGTGCTGCGCGTGCGCGGACACCTGTTCATCCCCGTGCTGCTCATCCTGACGGTGATGTATTCCGGCTACAGCGCGCCGCTCGCGGCGCTCGTCGGCACGCTCGCCTGCTTTCCGGTCGCGGCGCTGCGCAAGCACACGCGGGGCTGCGTGAACTGGCGCAACATCATCGATGCCTTCGTCGACGGCGCGCGCAACGCGCTCGGCGTCGCCACCGCCTGCGCCTGCGCTGGCATCGTCATAGGCGTGGTCACCTTGTCGGGTCTCGGCATCGTGTTCACGCAATTCGTGACCCACATCGCGCAGGAAACGCTCGTGCTCGCGCTGGTGCTGACGATGGTCGCCGGTATCGTGCTCGGCATGGGCATGCCGACCACGCCGGCCTACATCATCCTGACCGCACTCCTGGTGCCCGCGATCATCAAGCTCGGCGTCATCCCGCCGGCCGCGCACATGTTCGCCCTCTACTTCGCGGTGCTCTCCGCGATCACGCCGCCGGTCGCGCTCGCGGTGTTTGCGGCCGCCGGCATCGCCAAGGCGGACCTGTGGTCGAGCGGCTGGGCGGCGTTGAAGATCGGCGCCGCCGGCTTCATCGTGCCGTTCATGGTGATCTATCAGCCGGCCCTGCTGATGATCGGCGAGTGGCCCGAGATCATCGGAGCCTTCGTCACGGCAAGCTGTGGGGTCTTGTTCTTTGCAGCCGGATTGCACGGCTATTTCATCACGGCAACCTCGCATTGGCAGCGCGCCATGCTGATCGTGGCCGGCCTTGGCTTGATCGATCCGGGCCTCGTCACCGATCTCATAGGCGCGGGGCTGGTGGCGGTCGTGATCGCGAGCCAATTGGCGGCGCGCCGCGCGGCCGGTGCGTCCGCCAAGCCCGAAGCGGTTGAAAGCACGTCCTGAGCATGACCCGTAAGCGTCCCGACGAGCTGCGCAGCCACCGCTGGCTGGGCGTCAACGACCTGCGGTCGTTCGGTCATCGCTCGCGCCTGCGCCAGGGCGGCTACGACGCCGCCGACTGGGGCGGCAAACCGGTGATCGGCATCATCAATACCTGGAGCGACATCAACTTCTGCCACACGCACCTGCGCGCGCGCGCCGAGGACGTGAAGCGGGGCGTGCTGCAGGCCGGCGGCTTCCCGGTCGAATTGCCGGCGATGTCGCTGTCGGAACCCTTCGTGAAGCCCTCGACGATGCTCTATCGCAATCTGCTGGCGATGGAGACCGAGGAGCTTTTGCGCAGCCATCCGATCGACGGCGCGATCCTGATGGGCGGCTGCGACAAGACCACGCCCGGCCTGATCATGGGCGCGATCAGCATGGGACTGCCGGCGCTCTATATCCCGGCGGGCCCGATGCTGCGCGGCAACTGGCACGGCCAGCAGCTCGGCTCCGGCTCCGACGCCTGGAAGTACTGGGACGAGAAGCGCGCCGGCCGCATCACCGAGGAACAGTGGCAGGAGATCGAGGGCGGCATCGCGCGTTCCTACGGCACCTGCATGGTGATGGGCACTGCGGCCACCATGATGGCAATCGCCGAGGCGCTCGGCATGACGCTGCCCGGCGCGTCGTCAATTCCCGCCGCCGACGCCGGCCATCCGCGCATGTGCGCCGCCGCCGGCCGCCGCATCGTCGACATGGTGTGGGACGACCTCACGCCCGAGAGGATCATGACGCCGGCCGCCTTCGACAACGCCATCCGCGTGCACATGGCCATGGGCGGATCGACCAACGCCATCATCCATGTCGTGGCGATGGCGCGCCGCCTCGGCCTGCCGCTCGACATGCAGCGTTTCGACGAGATCTCGCGCGAAATCCCGGTGCTTGCCAACGTGCGGCCCTCCGGCGGCTACCTGATGGAAGACTTCTTCTATGCCGGCGGGCTGCGCGCGCTGATGAACGAGTTGAAAGACACGCTCGATCTCTCGTGCCTGACGGTGAACGGCAAGACGGTGGCTGAGAACATCGCCGACGCGGAGGTCTATCTGCGCGACGTCATCCATCCGATGAGCGATCCGGTGTCGCGCGACGGCGCCACCGCCGTGCTCAAGGGCAACCTCGCGCCGCGCGGCTGCGTGATGAAGCCGTCGGCCGCAGAGAAGCGGTTGCACAAGCACCGCGGCAAAGTGATCGCCTTCGAGGACTACAACGAGATGGCGCGCGAGGTGGAGCGCGACGATCTCGACGTTACGCCCGACCACATCCTCGTGCTCAAGAACGGCGGCCCGAAGGGCGGCCCCGGCATGCCGGAGTGGGGCATGCTGCCGATTCCGAAGAAGCTGGTGCGCCAGGGCGTGCGCGACATGCTGCGCATCTCGGACGCGCGTATGAGCGGCACCAGCTACGGCGCCTGCATTTTGCACGTCGCGCCGGAGAGTTATGTCGGCGGTCCGCTCGCCTTCGTGCAGACCGGCGACGAGATCGAGGTGGACGTGCCCGCGCGCCGCATCCACCTGCATGTCAGCGACGAGGAGCTCGCGCGCCGCAAGGCCGCCTGGATCAAGCCGCCGCCGCGCTACCCGCGTGGCTACGGGGCGATCTACTCCGATCACATCGGCCAGGCCGACGAGGGCTGCGACTTCGATTTCCTTGCGCCACTCGGGTCCGTGCCGGAGCCGGAGATTCACTGAGCGCGCCGCCGTCGTCGCGAAATCGCACCACGCTGGTATTTTAAAACTACCGCGTCGCTCGCCCGCGCTTATTAGAATCGCGCCGTTTGATTTATCTCATGTGCGACGTCCCCGCGTCATGATGAGTTTTTAATATGCGTATGGTTTTCATACCGATGGCCGTCGCGATCGCGATCGGCGCGCTTCACTCCGGCAACGCTGCCGCGGCCGAAATCCGCGTCGGCGGAACCGGCACCGCAGCCGGAATGCTGCAGGAGGTGGGCGCAAGGTACGCCGCCGAGAGCGGCGTGAATGTCAACGTCATCCCGAGCCTCGGCAGCTCCGGCGCGATACGCGCACTGATCGACGGCAGGCTTGACATTGCAGTGTCTGCGCGGCCGTCCAGGCCGGACGAGGCGGCGAGTATAATCCCGCTTCTGGCCTTGCGGACGCCGTTTGTACTCGCGACATCGCGCCCGAAGCCCGCGGGCATGACCGGCGCCGATCTCGCCAAGATTTACGCTAACGCCAACTCGACATGGCCGGACGGCACGCCGGTACGCATCGTCTTGCGGCCACGCAGCGAGACCGACTCGGATTTGATGGCCGCCATGTTTCCCGGGATGCGCGATGCCATGGAAGCAGCCCGCCGCCGGCCGGAGGTGCCGACCGCGGCGACCGATCAGGACAACGCCGATATGGCCGAACGGCTGACGGGTTCGCTCACCGGCACCACCACGACGCAACTCAAGACCGAGGGCCGGCGATTGAACGTCATTACCGTCGATGGCGTCGAGCCGAACCTGGGCAATCTCGAAAGCGGCGCCTATCGCTTCGCAAAGAGGCTTTTCTTTCTTGCCAAGGCGGGTGGAAGCCCAGAGATCGGGCGCTTCATGGCCTTTCTGCAATCGCCGGCGGGATTGAAGCTGCTGCGCGACGTGGAGGTTCTGCCGGAGAAGCCATGATGCCCGTGCTGCCGCTCCGAGGCGTGGTCAACGCGATTGCGCTCGTCGTTGCGATCATCATCTCGGTCGGCGTTCCGGTCGGCAATTTCCTGGTCGACCGTTCCAACACGGCCGACACGCTGGCGTTCAAGGCGCGGCTGAACGCCGCCCGAGTCGCGCAATATATCTATACGCACGACAACCTGTGGCAGTACCAGCGGGTGCGGCTCGCCGAGCTTGTTCAGTTGCCCGAAGCGGGCGAGATGCCCATCGCCCAGAAGATTTTCGACAGGAGCGGCGCGCTGGTTATGCGGGAGGGACCGGAATTGGCCGCGCCCGTGATCGGACGCAGCGCCCTGATCCTCGTCGCCGGCGCAACGGCCGGCACGCTCGTCGTCGAATCGAGCCTGCGCGACGCGGTTGAGCAAAGCCTGATGGTCGCGTTGCTGAGCACGGCGGTCGGCCTCGCCGCCTACCTGGCGGTACGCTGGTTTCCCCTTCGGGTGCTCGACCGCACGCTCGAGGATCTCCGCGTTAGCCAGCATGCTCTGCGCGGGCAGAACGAACGCCTGGACGCCGCGCTGGCGAACATGTCGCAGGGTCTGTGCATGTTCGGCCCGGACGGGAGGCTTGCCATCGTCAATGAGCGTTTTGCCGAGCTTTATCGCTTGCCGCCGGAGAAGGTCGTGCCGGGCATCAGGGCGGAAGAGTTGATGGCGCTTACGGCCCCGGCCCGCGCGAAAGACGACGGCTCGACATCGATCGAACGCCAGGAGACGCTCATCCGCGAGGCGAAGGCGGGGAGCGCGGTCGAGCGCCTCGACGACGGGCGCAGCATATCGATCTCGCAGCGTCCGATGGCCAATGGCGGCTTCGTCGTCACCTTCCAGGACATCACTGACCAGCTCAAGGCCGAAGAGCGCATTCGGCATCTGGCGCATTTCGATGCGCTGACCGACTTGCCCAACCGCGTCACGTTCTACGAACGCATGGGATCAATCATGGCGCACCTCCGGCGCGGCGAATCGGTCGCCGTGCTCAGCCTCGACCTCGATCACTTCAAGAATGTCAACGACACGCTCGGCCATCCCGTCGGCGACCTGATGCTCAGGTCCGTGGCCGAGCGCATGCGCGGCTGCATCCGCGAAGAGGATCTGGTCGCGCGGCTCGGCGGCGATGAGTTTGCTATCGTGCAGGTGCCGTCGGGCGAGCCGCGTGCGATCCCGGCGCTTGCCGCGCGGTTGATCGAGACCGTTGGCGCACCCTACGACCTGGAGGGACACCAGATCGTGATAGGCCTGAGTATCGGCGTCGCGCTGGCGCCGGCCGACGGGACCGATCCTGACGTTCTTCTGAAGAACGCCGATCTCGCGCTTTACCGGGCGAAGGCCGACGGCGGCGGCACCTACCGCTTCTTCGAGATCGAAATGGACGCGCGCATGCAGGCGCGCCGCGCGCTCGAGCTGGAGCTGCGTAAAGCGGTCGTTCGCTGCGAATTCGAGGTGCACTATCAGCCCATTATCGATGTGAAGACCGGCGAGATCACGACCTGCGAAGCTTTGATCCGCTGGCGGAATCGCGAGCGGGGCATGATCCCGCCGGACGACTTCATCCCGGTGGCGGAGGAAACCGGCCTGATCGTGCCGATCGGCGAATGGGTCCTGAAGCAAGCCTGTGCCGAGGCGGTCAAATGGCCGAAGCAGGTGAGTCTCTCGGTCAACCTCTCGCCGGCGCAGTTCAAGAGCCGGAATCTCGTGCAGGCCGTCATCGACGCGCTGGAAAAATCCGGCCTCCCGCCTTCCCGGCTCGAACTGGAGATCACCGAGCGGGTTCTGTTGCAGGAGACGGAAGGCGCTTTCGCTCTCCTGCACCGGCTGCGTGACCTCGGCATTCGGATCGCGATGGACGATTTCGGCACCGGCTATTCGTCGTTGAGTTATCTGCGCAGCTTCCCGTTCAACAAGATCAAGATCGATCAGTCCTTTATCCACGATCTGCCGACCAAGGAAGACAGCCTCGCCATTGTCCGCGCGGTCGTCGGCCTGAGCAGCAGCCTCGGCATCACCACGACCGCCGAAGGCGTGGAGACCAAGGAACAACTTGCCCGCCTGAAGTCGGAAGGCTGCAACGAAGTGCAGGGCTTCCTGTTCAGCCCGGCGAAATCGGCGGCCGAGGTGGAAGAGCTGTTGCGGGGCGGGCCGCTGCCGGCGGTCAATCACCCGAACCGGCCGATGAGCGGCACTAGCGCCGGCACCTCGGCGCGATAGCGCGCGTAGGCCTCGCCGAAGGCCTCCGCCATGAAGCGCTCCTCGGTGCGCACCTTCCGCACGACCGCGACGACGAGGAAGGCGAGCCCGACGAGCGCGCGGCCCTTGTCGATCATCAGCGCGGTGCCGATGAGCGCAGCGAGAAGCCCGGTATAGATCGGATGCCGCACATAGGCGTAAGGCCCGCTGCGCACGAGCTCATGGCCGCGTTTGAGCGTGACGGTGACGCTCCAGTTGCCGGCAAGGTGGACGCGCGCCTAGGCGGCGAAACCGAGCCCGGCCGCCACCAGGGCGACGCTCAGCACCGCGCCGCCCGCGCCCGCGTCCAGCAGCGGCCGCTCGAGCCAGGGCCCGCCGATGCCGCGCACGCCGAAGCACAGGCCGCCCAGCAGGATCGGCACCAGGTGGCTGAGGCGCGAGGCTACGCTCTCATGCCGCGTCGTCTGCTTGGCGCCAAAGGCCGCCGCCGCCCAATAGAGGGCCCAGGCGAGCCAGAGCAGGGCGATTGCGCTTTGCGAATAGAAGGCCATCGTCTGAAAGATAGGCTGCAAGGACAGCAAAAATAGTGATAGAGCCCGGGCCGCACATTACACCGCGGGCGGACCGGCAGATATGAGCGAAGACATTCCCTTCAACAAGACCCTCGATCTCGTTCCCGATACCGTGGACGAGCCGATGCCGCTGGTCCGCCGGGTGATGGCCAACAATCCCGGCCCGTTCACCTTCAAGGGAACCATCAGTTACATCATCGGGCGCGGAAAGGTCGCCATCGTCGATCCGGGTCCCGACGATCCGGCCCATGTCGCCGCCCTTCTCGATGCCGTGCGCGGCGAGACCGTCACCCACATCTTCGTCACCCACACCCATCGCGACCATTCGCCGGCGGTGCCGGCGGTGAAGCACGCGACCGGCGCCACCGTCTTTGCCGAGGGGCTGCACCGCGCCGCGCGGCCTCTGCACATCGGCGAGCTCAATCCGCTCGACTCGAGCGGCGACCGCGATTTCCGCCCCGACGTCATGCTCAAGGACGGCGAGGTGGTGAAGGGCGAGGGCTGGACGATCGAGGCGGTGGCGACACCCGGTCACACCGCCAACCACATGGTCTACGCCTTCAAGGAAGCCAACGTGCTGTTCGCCGGCGATCATGTGATGGCCTGGGCCACCTCGATCGTGGCGCCGCCGGACGGTGCCATGAGCGACTACATGGCTTCGCTGGAAAAGCTCAGCCGGCGCGGCGAGACCGTCTACTTTCCCGGCCACGGCCCGGCCATCGCCGACGCGCAGCGCTTCGTCAGCTATTACATCCTGCATCGCAAGGCGCGCGAGGCCTCGATCCTGCACCGGCTCGGCAAGGGCGAGACCGATATCCCGTCCATCGTGCGCGCGATCTATATTGGGCTCGACCCGCGCCTGAGCGGCGCCGCCGGGCTGTCGGTGCTGGCGCACCTGGAAGACCTGGTCGCGCGCGGTCTGGTCGAGACCGACGGCACGCCCGCCATCGACGGAATTTACCGATTGGCCGGCTGACGCTGCTGCGGCGGCGGCCGGCGCTGCTGCGGCTGTTGCGGTCGGCGCGGTTCGGGCTCCGCGCGCGGCTCGGGCGCGTTGCTGGCCGCCTCGTCGAGATCCTCGAGCAGGTTGCGCACGCGCGCGGCGTTGCTGCCGAAATCATGGAAGCCGTAGCGCGAGGCCGAGCGCATGTCGACGCGCGAACCGGCGCCGAGCGGGCTGACGCGGATGACCATGTCCTCGCGGAATCCCATGATGGTGGTGCGCGCCACCGCCTCGATGACGCCGTCGCGCCGGCCGGGCGGGGCGGGGGCGCGCGCGTCGAGCACCAGCCATTTGCGCTTGTTGGCGAGCGCGAGCGCGAGCTCGTAGACGGTGCGCGGCGGCAGATCGAGCTGCAGCGGCACGACCTCCGGATAGGCGGCGTGCTGCTTTTCCGCGAGTTGCGTGCCGCCGTAGGCGCTGGTGCCGCGCGGGCGCAGCCGGGCGAGCGTATCGAAGCGCGGCGGATTGACCGGGTCGGTGGTGATATCCCAGATGTTGGGCAGCTTGCTGGCCCGGTAGCCGAGATAGCCGGGATAGCCGAGCAGCGCGAGCCCGAGGAAGAGGCCGAGGAAGGACCGCCCGAGGCCGCGCAGCCCCTGCCGCCAGATCACCACGAAAGCCGCGAAGGCCAGCAGGATGGCCAGCGCCGCGCAGGCCAGCGCGGCCGCGAACGTGATCACCGCCGGCACGATCTCCAAGAGGCCCGAGCGCACGATGACGACCGACATGGCCGCCACCGCCAGCGCAAACCAGCCCATCCGGCTCGACCATACCGCCAGCCGTGACATCGGCTCGTCGCCGAAATGAGGTCGTCGCGCCATGGCCTATCCTGCGCAGATTCGCTTGTTCGCCGTCCACTCGGGCACGGCGGTGGAGGGATAGAGATAACCGCGTCGTCGCGCAATCGCGGTCGTTTTGCATCAACTTTGCCGCATTTTTTGCGACCGGATTTTACGCGGTCTTACGGCGCATTGGGCGTCAATTCGAGTCGTAGGAAAACAGATATTGGCGAAAGCTGTTGCCGTCCGGAACCCCAGAAGGGATTTCACGCAACCTTCGGCTCTCTTGCCGCACCGGCACCGGAGCAGCCGTGCTCGTCGGCTTTCTGCTGGTTGCCGTCCGCTGCGCCTTCGCGAGCGCCGACAAGCCCGCCGAACCGCACGTCGTCGTCGCCATTCCGCGGACGGAGCAGGCCCGCGCGGCGGAGCCGCCGCCGCCGGCGTCGCCGCCTTCCCATACGGTCGCGCCGAACTACTCGCCGGCGCCGCCGCTCGAGCGCGCCCTGCTGCTGATCGAGCAATACGGGCCCTCCGCAGCCGCGGCCATCGTCGGCATCGCCTCGACCTACAATCCCTATGTGCCGAATGACTTAGATGCCGGCGGCGCGGAAACCGCCTCCGGCGAGCTCTACGATCCCACGAGTTGGACCGCGGCAATTCAGATCGGGCTGCGCGGCTTGTTCGGCGGCGTGCGCTTCGGCCGCAACTACCGGCCGAGCTTCGCGCTGGTCGAAAGCGGCGGCCGCCGGGCGATCGTGAAGATCAACGACGTGGGCCCGCTGCGGCCAGGCCGCATCATCGACCTCAACGAGCGGGCGATGCGCTACTTCGATCCCACCATGCGGCGCGGCATCATTGACGGCGTGCGGGTGACGCCGCTGGCGGGCGAGGAGTGGACGCCGGGGCCGGTGGCGACGCCGCGCATGATGACTGCCGCCGCACACGTGGACTAGCGGTGCGCGCGCCGGGAACGGGTTAGATGTCGAACGCGTACCGATGCGTTGGTGTCGCGGCCAGAAACCGGCAAAATAGACCGCGTCCATCGTTCACCGTTGCGGCCGGTTGTCACCCGGCGCGCGCCGAAGTCAACGCGGCGGGGGTTGCGGATGTTCCCACAGCCAGGCGGCGCCGCGCACGCCGCCGGAATCGCCGTGCATCGCGCGCGCGATTTTCGTGTCGAGCGCGTCGGAGAAGGCATAGCGTGCGACCAGCGTCTCTAGCCCTTCGTAGATCGCGTCGATGTTGGACAGGCCGCCGCCGAGCACGATGGCATCCGGATCTAGGACGTTGACCACCGAGGCGAGCCCGCGCGCCAGCCGGTCCTGGTAGGCCAGCAGCGCCGCGCGCGCCTGCTCGTCGCCGTCTTCGGCCGCGAAGGCGATCTCGTGCGCGGCCAAGGTTCGTTGCGTGCGCGCGGCATGATCGCGCACCAGGCCGGAGCCGGAAAGGAAAGTCTCGATGCAGCCGTGCTTGCCGCAATAGCAGGCGTGGCCGGGCAGTTCGCTGGGCTGCGGCCAGGGCAGGGGATTGTGGCCCCACTCGCCGGCGATGCGATTGCGGCCGGCGATCACTCTGCCGGCGGCGACGATGCCACCGCCGACACCGGTGCCGATGATGACACCGAAAACCACGGCGGCGCCGGCCGCCGCCCCGTCCACCGCCTCCGACAGCGCGAAGCAGTTGGCGTCGTTCTCCATGCGGATCGGACGGGAAAGGCAGGCGGCGATGTCGCGGTCGAGCGGTCGACCGATCAGCACTGTGCTGTTCGAGTTTTTCAGGAGCCCGCTGCGGGTCGACAGCGCGCCGGGCACGCCAATGCCGACGGTGCCGCGCCAGCCGAGCCGCGCTTCGACGCCTGCCACCAGCGCGCCAATGGCGCGCACGGTCGCGTCGTAGTCGCCGGCCGGCGTCGGCACGCGCTCGCGCGCGAGCGTTGCGCCGCTCTCGTCGAGCGCGATGATCTCGATCTTGGTGCCGCCGAGATCGACGCCGATGCGCATCGTGGCGAAGACGTCGGAAGGCATGGTATCACGCCAGCCCGTTGTGCTTGGCGGCCGCGCGGATGAGCGCGGCGTGGTCCGGCGCGAACTGCATGGCGGTAAGGAAGTCGTCGACGCGATAGTTCGGCAGCGCCCGCCGGATGCTCGCGAAATAGCCGCGGGCGTCCTCCTGCCGCCCGGCGAGAGCGAGACAATACGCGGCGATGGCGAAGATGTGCGCGTGCGCGTTCGGGCGGGCTGCGGCCTTGATCGCCCATTCGGCCGCTTCGTCGTACTGGCCGAGCCGCGCCATGGCCATGGCGCGCGCGCCGAGCATGCCAAACAGCAGCGGGTCGAATGGGCTCAGGTGGCGTGACTGGTCCGTATAGTCGATGGCCGCGCGCGGATCGCCCTGCTGTGCGTGCATAAAGCCGAGCGTGTAATGGCCGAGCGCGAAGTTCGGGCTGAGGTCTATCGCACGCTCGAGCGCGACGATGGCATGGTCATGCTGCCGGCGCAGCCAGAGCGCGCGGCCCATGGCCCAATGGGCGGCGGGATCGCGCTCGTCCGTCATCATGCTGCGCCCGGCCGCGGCGTAAGCGCGTTCGATCTCGGCCTCGCGGTCGGCCCAGCCCTGGAACACGTTCTGCCAATGGGTGAAGGACAGCCCGGCATAGGCGCGCGCGAAAGTCGGGTCGAGCTTTACCGCCGCCTCGAAGAAGTGCTGCGCCTGTTCGTTGTCGGCGCGCTCGAAACGGTACATGTGCCAGAGGCCGCGATGATAGGCCTCCCAGGCGTCGAGCGAATTCGGCGGCTTCAGGATGGCGCGGTTGCGCTCGATGGTTTCGATCTCGGCGGCGATCGAGGTGACGATCCGGTTGCCGATCTCCTCCAGCACCGAGAACGCAGCGGCCAGGCTCTCGTCGAACACGTCGGTCCAGGCGACGCGGGCGGTGCGGGTCTCGACCAGCTCGACCGTCACCGTGATGCGGCTGTCGGTGCGCGTCAGCGTGCCGTTTGCCACGTAATCGACGTTGAGCATTCGCCCGGCCTCGTGCGCGCCGATGCCGCGCTCGTGCAAAGCGAAGACCGTTCCCTGCGCGATGACGAAGAGGCTGCGCAGTTTCGCGAGCCGGGTGATCACGTCGTGGACGAGGCCGTCGGCCGAGCCGCCGCGGGTGGCGGCGGCCGGCGAGCGGTCGATGAACGGCATGATGGCGATGGAGGCGCGGCGCGCCGCCCCGGGCGTGCCGGGGCCGTTGCCGGCGGCCGGCGTCGCCTGCGTAGCCGGTCCGACGGTTTCGACGCGCGTCGCGCCGGCGCCACCGCGCGCACGCGCCTGGCGCCAGAGCGTGCGCAGATGAGCAGTGTCGAGACCTTCGTCCTCGAAGCGCCGCTCGGTTGCCGCCAGGTGCTCTTCGCCCTCGCGGATGCGGCCGCGCGCAGCGAGGGCCTCCAGCATCAAGGCGTGGACGCGCTGGTCGAACGGCGCCAGCGCCAGCCATTTGTCGAGGTGACCGAACACCTCGTCGCCCGCCGCCCCGGCGACCAGCCGCTCCAGCACCGCGGTATGGCAGGCGCGCAGCCGCCGCCGCTGCGCCGTCAGCCAGGCGCCGTAGGCCGGGCTGCGGTCGATCTCGAGGCCTTCCAGGAAGTCGCCGGCGAACAGGCCGCCGAGATAGCGCAGCCGCTCCGCGCCGCAGGCATCGATCCCCTCCTGCGTGGCGCGGCCGACTTCGACCACGTCCACCGCGCAGTCGGCGAGGTCGATGGCGACGGCGTCGCCTTGCGTGTCCACCCGCTTACGGCCCGGCTCGTCGAGCAGGCCGCGCACCTTGCTCAGGCACCAGCGCAGCTCGCCGCGCGGATCGTTGGGGACTTCCCACAGCAGTTCGCAGAGCTGGCTGCGCAGCACCGGCTTCGGCGCCAGCGCGAGGTAGGCGATCAGCGCGCGCACCTTGCGGGAGGCGGGCAGGGGGAGCGCCTTTCCGTCGCGAACGATGGCGAAAGGACCGAGCATGCGCAGGCGCAGCCGCGCGCTACCGACGCCCGGGTCCGATTCCACGGCCGATTCCACGCCGGAACCCACGGCGGCCCTCACATGTGGCTGTTACCGGTACCGCCTGAGCCGGTCGCAAGCCGCGGCTAGGCGATTGATTCAACAAAGCAACCGCTCGAAAAGGAGAACAATCATGGCATCCGCTGCAGCCCTTAGTCAAAGCCGCCCGGTCGAGGTCCCCGACCTTGCCGCCCTCAAGACGCGCCAGCAGGCGGCGTGGTCGTCGGGCGATTACGGCCTGATCGGCATGACCCTCAACATCGTTGGCGAGAACCTGTGCGAGGCGCTCGACCTGCGCTCCGGCCAGAAGGTGCTCGACGTCGCGGCCGGCAACGGCAACGTCAGCCTCGCCGCCGCGCGGCGCTGGTGCGAGGTGACCTCGACCGATTACGTGCCGAGCCTGCTGGCGCGCGGCAAGCTGCGTGCGGAGGCCGACGGGCTCGCCATCGCGTTCCAGGAGGCCGACGCCGAGGCGCTGCCGTTCGCCGACGCCGCCTTTGACGCCGTGGTCTCCACCTTCGGCGTGATGTTCACCGCCGACCAGGACAAGGCCGCGGCCGAAATGCTGCGCGTCTGCAAGCCGGGCGGCAAGATCGGGCTCGCCAACTGGACGCCCGAAGGCTTCATCGGCCAGGTGTTCAAGACGCTCGGCAAGTATCTGCCGCCGCCGGCCGGCTCCAGGTCGCCGGCTCTTTGGGGCACGCAGGCGCGGCTCGCGGAAATGTTCGGCGGCAAGGTCCAGATCGATGCGCAGCCGCGCGACTTCGTCTTCCGCTACCGCTCGCCCGAGCATTTCCTCGAGTTCTTCAAGACCTACTACGGGCCGATGCTGAAGGCCTTCGGCGCGCTCGACGCCGGCAAGCAGCAGGGCCTGCGCGAGGACATGCTGGCGCTCATCGGACGCTTCAACCGGGCCGAGGACGGCACCATGGTCGTGCCGAGCCAGTATCTCGAGGTTGTGATCCGCAAGCGGTGAGCGGAAGAGGCAACGGCTTGCCGGAGGGCGTCGCGCTCCGGCAGGCCGCCTTGCGTCTACTTCACCGCCAGCAGTTCGACGTCGAACATGAGCGTGGCGTTGGGTGGGATGATGCCGCCGGCGCCGCGCGCGCCGTAGCCGAGGTCGGGCGGGATGATCAGCGTACGCTTGCCGCCGACCTTCATGCTGGCGACGCCTTCGTCCCAGCCCTTGATGACGCGGCCGCGGCCGACCGGGAATTCGAACGGCTCGTTGCGGTCGACCGAGGAGTCGAATTTCTTGCCCTTCTGTCCGTTCACGTAGAGCCAGCCGGTGTAATGCACGACGGCGGTCTGGCCGGTCTTCGGCTGCGCGCCGGTGCCGGATTTCTGGTCGATGATCTGCAAGCCGAGCGGCGTCGTCATGGTTCTTACCTGCGCGGATACGGGGTTGAGGGGAGCGGCCGCAACGATCACGCCGAGGCTGGCAAGAAGGGCGAGAGCCGGGACTGCAACTGCGCGCATGGCGATCTCCTGATGGGCCGAAAACGAGCGGGCGTCATACACCGTCATGGCCGGGCTGTCCCGGCCAATCGCGTCTTATTTTTTGATGAGCCGCGCGCTCACTCCGCCGCCTGCACCGTCGGCAGGCGGTAGTCTTTGAACTTCTCGCGCAGCACGAGCTTCTGGATCTTGCCGGTGGCGGTGTGCGGGATTTCCTCGACGAACACCACGTCGTCGGGCATCCACCACTTGGCGCATTTGCCCTGCATGAAGCCGAGCAGCTCTTCCTTGGTGGCGCTCTCGCCCTTCTTGAGCACGATGACCAGCAGTGGGCGCTCGTCCCACTTGGGATGCGCCACGCCGATGACGGCGGCCTCCGCCACCTTGGGGTGGCCGACCGCGAGGTTTTCGAGGTCGATCGAGGAGATCCATTCGCCGCCCGACTTGATCACGTCCTTGGAGCGGTCGGTGATTTGCATGTAGCCGTAGGGATCCATGGTGGCGACGTCACCGGTATCGAACCAGCCGTCGCTGTCGAAGGCCTCGTTGCCTTCGCCTCTGTAGTAGCTCTTCGCCACCGCCGGTCCGCGCACCTTGAGCCGGCCGAAGGTCTTGCCGTCCCAGGGCAGCTCCTTGTTGTTGTCGTCGGTGATCTTCATCTCGACGCCGAACGGCGGATGGCCCTGCTTCTGCTGCACGTCGAGCCTGGCGTCGCCGGTCAGCCCGGCATATTCCGGCTTCATGGTGCAGAGCGAGCCGAGCGGGCTCATCTCGGTCATGCCCCAGGCGTGGATCACCTCGACGCCGTAATCGTCCTGGAAGGTCTTGGCCATGGCGCGCGGGCAGGCGGAGCCGCCGATCACCACGCGCTTGAGATAGGGCAGCTTGCCGCCGGTCTTCTCCAGGTCCTGCAGCAGCATCAGCCACACCGTCGGCACCGCGGCGGTGAAGGTCACCTTGTAGGTGTCGAGCAGTTCGTAGATCGAGGGCCCGTCCATCTTGGCGCCGGGCATCACCATGGTGGCGCCATTCATCGGCGTCGAGAAGGCGAGCGACCAGCAGTTGGCGTGGAACATCGGCACCACCGGCATCACCACGTCTCGGGTCGAGATGCCCTTGGCGTCGGGCAGCGAGGCGATGAAGGCGTGCAGCACGTTGGAGCGGTGCGAGTAGACGACGCCCTTCGGATGGCCGGTGGTGCCCGAGGTGTAGCACATGCCGGCGGCGGTGTTCTCGTCGAAGCTCTTCCAGGCGAAGTCGCCGTCCACCTCCGCAATCCAGTCCTCGTAGGCGACGGCGTTCTTCAAGCTGGTCTGCGGCATGTGCGCGGCGTCGGTGAGGATCACGTAGCGCTCGATGGTGGGCAGCTTGTCGGCGAGCTTTTCCAGGATCGGCACGAAGGTGAGATCGACGAACATCATGCGGTCTTCGGCATGGTTGACGATCCAGGCGATCTGGTCGGGGAACAGGCGCGGATTGACCGTGTGGTAGATCGCGCCGAGTCCGAGGATGCCGTACCAGACTTCGAGATGTCGCCAGGTGTTCCAGGCCAGCGTGCCGACGCGGTCGCCGAGCCTGATGCCGTCTTTCTCCAGCCGCTGCGCGACCTTGAGCGCGCGGGCGCGGATGGCGGCATAGTCGGTCTCGACGATCGGTCCCTCGACCGAGCGGGTGATCACCTTGCGCCCGGCATGAAACTTGGCGGCATGGTCGATGATGCGATGGCACAGCAGCGGCCAGTCCTGCATCAGCCCGAGCATGGCATCCCCCTCCTGAATGGTCTTAGTCTTGTCTTGGTCTTGTCTTGCTCTTGGGCCGGCGCCCCTCGGCCGGCCGCGGTCAAGGTTAGCCGCCGCGCGGGCGAGTGCAACGCCTTCGTGCCGCTTGCAGAATTGCCGTATTTCCACCACGACACTTGCTCCATGAAGCCAATCCTCGCCTGGCTGCTTCTGATCGCCGCCGTGAACGCCGTGGCGGCTGAACCGGTGCCGCTGCCGCGGCCGCGCCCCGCCGTGCCGCCGCCGCCACCGTGGGTGGTGTCGTCGTGGGCCGAGCCGCAGTCGTTCCGCGAGGCCGCCGGCGACGGCTTCGACGGCGCTGCGGTCTCCTCGGCCGCCACGCCGTGCAACGCGCGGCTGGAGACGATCGCGGTGGTCACGCCCGTGCCGCGGCTGGTGGGGCCGGGCGCCTGCGGCGGCGGCGACATGGTGCGGCTCGACGCCGTGCTGCTCGCGGGCGACGCAAAGGTCGACCTCAAGCCCGCGCCGTATCTGCGCTGCGCCATGGCCGAGCGGCTGGCCACCTGGGTGGCCGAGGACGCGGTGCCGCGCGTCGCCGAAGCCGGCGCGCGGCTCGCCAGGGTCGAGACCTACGACGACTTCAGCTGCCGCGGCCGCAACCGCGCCGCGACCGGCAAGGTCAGCGAGCACGGCAAGGGCAACGCCGTGGACGTGCGCGGCTTCACGCTCTCGGACGGCCGTTTCATCGCGCTCACCGACGTGCATGCCGACAAGCCGCTGCGCGCCGCCATGCGCGAGAGCGCCTGCGCCCGTTTCACGACCGTGCTGGGGCCGGGCTCCGACGGCCACCACGAGGCGCACATCCACCTCGACGCGATCGAGCGCCGCAATGGCTATCGCATCTGCCAGTGGGACGTGCGCGATCCGCCGCCGCCCTTGCCCGAGGGGGCTATCGCCGGCCCGGTTCCGCTGCCAAAGCCCCGGCCGGTGGTCGCCGATGCGCCGCCGCGCGGCCGCAGATTATGAGAGCGCTTCCACCCTCCGTTCATAGTTTCCGGGTAGCAACGGCCGCATGATCCACGGCAATCCCCGCGCATTTGAGCCGCCCCCCCGCACCGGCCTGACCCGGCGCAGCCTGCTCGTGCGCGGGCTTGGCATTGCCGGCGTTGGCGCGCTGGTGATGCCGGCCACCGCCGCCTACGCTGCCATGGAGGCGGCGCATAACCTGGTCATCACGCCCTATCGGCTGACCCCGCCGGGCTGGCCGGCCGGCCGGCGCCTCACCATTACGGTCATCGCCGACCTGCATGCCGGCGGGCCCAACATGGGGCTCGAGCGCGTACGCCAGGTCGTCGATGCCGGCAACGCGCTGGGCAGCGACCTCGTCGTGGTGCTGGGCGACTATTTCGCCACCGGCCGCTTCGTCACCGAGGTGGTGCCGCACACCGCCTGGGCCGAAGAGCTCGGCCGCCTGCGCGCGCCGCTTGGCGTCTACACGATCCTCGGCAACCACGACTGGTGGTACGGGCTGCCGTCGGTGCGCCGCGCGCTCGCCGCCGTGCATCTGCCGGTCATGGAGAACGACGCGGTGCTGCTCGGCGCGCCGGGGCGCCGCTTCTGGCTCGCCGGCATCGGCGACCAGCTCGCCCATTACATCAGTCCCGGCCGCTTCCGCGGCGAAGACGACCTGCCCGGCACCATGAAGAAGATCACCACCGACGACCCGGTGATTCTGCTGGTGCACGAGCCGGACATCTTCACCGAGGTCACCGACCGGGTGTCGCTGACCGTCGCCGGGCATACCCATGGCGGGCAGATCCGCCTGCCGTTCGTGCCGCCGGTGTGGACGCCGTCGGCCTACGGCGCGCGTTTCGCCTATGGCCACATCGTCGAGGGCGGCCGCCACCTGATCGTTTCCGGCGGGATCGGCACCAGCAAGGTGCCGATGCGGCTCGGCGTGCCGCCCGAGCTCGTGCACATCACGCTGGGCTGAAACAAAAACGGCGCCCGTGAAGGCGCCGTTTTTCCAATCGGTCGATTCGACGTCTCAGCGGAACGTCGGCATGTTCGCTGCAAGGCGTGGGTTGAAGGGCGAGTCGCCCTGCCGCGGCGCCAGCACAACCACCACCGCGCCCGGCTTGACCCGCTTGTAGAGGTCGATGACGTCCTCGTTGGTCATGCGGATGCAGCCCGAGGAGATCGCCTGGCCGATGTATTCCGGCTGGTTGGTGCCGTGGATGCGATAGAGCGTATCCTTGCTTCCCTCGAACAGGTAGAGCGCGCGCGCACCCATCGGGTTCTGCGGGCCGGGGCCGACGTAGTCGGGCACGTCCATGCGCTTCTTGATGTCGGCGGTCGGCGTCCACGACGGCCATTCGCTCATGCGGCCGACTTTGGCGACGCCCGAAAAGGTGAGCGCTTCCTCGCCGACGGTGACGCCGTAGCGGATCGCCTTGCCTTCCGGCAGCACGTAATAGAGATAGCGCGCGTCGGAATCGACCACGATCGTGCCGGGCGTTTCCTTGCGGTGATACTGAACGATGTGCCGCTTATAGGGCTCCGGTATGGTCGCCTTCTCGTAAGGCGCCGCCGCCAAGAGCTTCTTGTCCCGGGCGGTCAGATTGGCTTCCGAAGCCGGCTCCATGGTGGATTGCATGCAGCCGCCGAGAACCAGACCGACCCCCACCAGAACGATCGACAACCCCCTTGCCGCCATTTTCTTCCTCTTTCCCGGTCGCTCCGGCAGCGCCCGTCGGTGAATCCATTAAGGCCGGAATTAACCGAAAAAGCCGCACCTATGCCACGTTTTCCGCCGGTTTCGATGCAGGTCCTGTGAAGTTGTTGCAGGAATGCCGCACTCGATTCGGCACGCTGTTTCGGTGCCCCCGGACGGTTCCCCGGACGGCGAAAATGACTTTGGCGCGAAGATGTTAAGAGAAGGTTTACCATAACGGGAGGTAAATCGGCCGCCTACCGCCAGGACCGGTCCGGACGGGCCAAAAATTACAATAGCAGTCACTTTGCTACGCAATTCGGCCGTACTCACTCCCCAGATTCAGCGCTGAGGAAAGCCAAGGAAGGAATTGGAGACGGCAATGACCCCCACAAAGGCCACGGAGCAAAGCCAAGACTCCCGGCGCCGGACCGACCTCGACGACCGCTATGGCGAAATCGGCATCTCAGCTGTCGCCGCCGCGATCCGCTGCAAGGGTGAGGAAACCCGTCGCACGCGCGACACGCGCCTGATCCCCTACGACCGCGACTGAGCTTCGAGGCCCAGCGAGAGGGCCCGCCGCCGCGGCGATACGCGGCTCCGATTGTCACCATCGCGCGCGGCGGAAGGGCCGAACGGCCGAGCAATTATTGCTTGCGCGCGGCCGCGTGATCGGGCCATGAGAGGCGGTCCCCACGCCGCGGCCGCTTCAAGCGCCGCGCAAGATGGTGATCCATGCTCTCGCTCTACATTCCGCGCGGCACCACCCTCGAGCGCATTCCGGCCGAGCCGGGCCAGGCACCGTCCGAAGCATCGGTGTGGATCGACCTCGTGTCGCCGACCGTGCAGGAAGACAAGGTCGTCGAGCAGCTCCTCGGCATCGCGGTGCCGACGCGCGAGGAGATGCAGGAGATCGAGGTCTCCAGCCGGCTCTACGTGGAGAATGGCGCGCGCTACATGACCGCGACGCTGATGTGCCAGTCGGACACGCCGACGCCGAAGACCACGCCGGTCACCTTCATCCTCGCCAATCACCGTCTCGCCACCGTGCGCTACGACGACCCGCGCCCCTTCGCCATCGTCGAGCACCGGCTGGCGCGCGCCTGCCCGCCGAAGATTACCGGCGACACGGTGCTGATGGACCTGCTCGACGCGATCATCGACCGGTCGGCCGACATCCTCGAGCGCATCGGCGCCGAGGTGGATCAGGTCTCGCACTCGATCTTCGAGCCGGAAGAGGAGGCTGGGCCGCCGTCGTACAACGACATCCTCAAGGCGCTCGGCCGCAAGGGCGACCTGACGTCGAAAGTGCGCGAGAGCCTGGTCTCGATCGGCCGCCTGCTCCTGTTCCTCGCCAACGAGGCGGAGGCGATGAAGTGGACGAAGGACGTGCGCGCGCAATTGCAGTCGATGCAGCGCGACGTGCTCTCGCTTTCCGACCACGCTACCTACATCACCAATAAGGTGACCTTCCTGCTCGACGCGATGCTGGGCGTGGTCAACATCCAGCAGAACAACATCATCAAGATCTTCTCGGTCGCCGCGGTGGTGTTCATGCCGCCGACGCTCGTCGCCTCGATCTACGGCATGAACTTCCGCCACATGCCGGAGCTCGACTGGACCATCGGCTATCCGCTGGCGCTCGGCGTGATGATCCTGGCGGCCATTCTGCCGTACATGTATTTCAAGTGGCGGAAGTGGCTGTGAGCGCGCGCCGGCGCGCCGACGTTGGCGGAAAAACCGCATCAGCTTTCGCTAAAACTGCTGAGAATTGTGACGCGCGGCGCAACCGGAACCCGGCGCATTGCGGCGCATTATGCGTGCATGGGCAAGCCGCGCATCATCGTGACCTGTCCGGTGACGCAGATCGCCGTGGTCACGACCTTTGCCTATGCCGACATGGTGGAGTCACAGAAGGCGCCGAAGTTTTTCCGCTGCCCGTGCGGGGAGACCCATAAGCTGCGCTATATCGGCCGGCATGCCAATCTGCGGCGCTACCTGACCGGCGATGACGATCAGCAGGCGTCCTAGCGGCTAAACGTGCTGCCCGCCGTTGATGTGGATCTCGGCGCCGTTCACGTAGGAGCTCGTCTCCGTGCACAGCACGTAGATGATCTTCGCCACCTCGTCCGGCGTGCCGAGGCGCTGCATCGGAATCTGCTCGACGATCTTGTCGGTGCCGGGGGAAAGGATCGCGGTGTCGATCTCGCCCGGCGCAATCGCGTTGACGCGGATGCCGAGCCGGCCGAAGTCGGACGCCATCTCGCGCGTCAGCGCGGCGAGCGCCGCCTTCGAGGTGGCGTAAGCCGCGCCGGCGAAGGGATGCACGCGCGAGCCGGCGATCGAGGTGACGTTCACCACCGAGCCCTTGGTCGACTTCAACTCTTCCATCAGGCCGCGCGCCAGCATGATCGGCGCGAAGAAGTTGACCTGGAACACGTGGTGCCAGACATCGATCGTCGTATCGATGGTGCCCAGCCGCTTGCCGCCGTCGGCCTTGGGCGAGATCGCCGCATTGTTGACCAAAGCATGCAACTCGTGACCTTCGAGCCGCCGCTTGATCTCTTCGATGGCCTCCAGCGTATTGCTCTCGTCGGCGAGGTCGACCTGGATATGATCTTCGGGGCCGGCGGCCCACGGGCAGTTCTCCGGGAAGGCATGGCGCGAGCAGGTGATCACCCGCCAGCCGGCGGCGGAGAAGCGCTTCACGGTCGCGTGGCCGATGCCGCGGCTCGCGCCGGTGAGCAGCAGCGTGCGGCGCGGTTGGTTTGATTGCGATGTCGGCATGACGGTCCTTGGAACAGTTCTACGCTGCGGGCGATGATTCTATCTCACGGATAGAGCCGCGTCTTGCGCCACGGCGCCTGCGGGTTCTCGCGTTCGAACACGATGCGGTCGTGCAGGCGGAAGGGCCGGTCCTGCCAGAATTCGATCGAGCGTGGCACGATGCGGTAGCCCGACCAGTACTCCGGCCGCGGCACTTGTCCGAGCGCGTACTTGGCCGCGTAGACGGCGATCGCCTTCTCGAAGGCGAGGCGGCTTTCGAGCGGCCGCGACTGCTGGCTCGCCCAGGCGCCGATCTGCGCCGGCTTCGCCCGCGTGGCGAAATAGGCGTCGGCCTCCGCCGGCGTCACCGCCTGCACGGTGCCGCGCACGCGCACCTGCTTGTTGAGCGACTTCCAGTGGAACACCAGCGCGGCCTTGGCCGCGGCGGCCAGTTCGCGGCCCTTCTGGCTGCCGGTATTAGTGTAAAATACAAATCCTGCCTCATCCGCGCCTTTAAGCAGCACCATACGGGCGTTGGGCATGCCGTCCGAATCGACGGTGGCCAGCGTCATGGCGGTCGGGTCGCGCGGTTCCGCCGCGGTGGCCTCGGCCAGCCAGGCGGCGAAGAGCCGGAAAGGCTCCTCGGCGGCGGTGAAATCACCACTCGTTAACCAACTCGGGTGTTGAATCGCATCCGTATCGGACATTGTTCGGAGCGCTTTTTGGTGACTGGGTCAAAGAGCCGTCCCGCGGCCCTTCGGTTGCATGGATGTCCTTATAGTGGATGGGCCGCGGCGCGCCTATGGCGCGGCCTGCCCATGGCCGCGGCGCTGGCGCTTGCGCTGGCCAGCGGCGGCTGCAGCCTGTCCGGCCAGTTTGACTCCTTCTTCGGCAGCGACAAGGGCGACCAGACCGGCTCGATCCCGTCGCAGCCTGCCAAGTCGGTGGCCGAACTGCCGCCGGAAACCGACCTCGTCTTTGCCCGCGCCGCCGCCAGCGAACTGCTTCGCCGCGGCCAGAAGGACGCCAGCCTCACCTGGGAGAATCCGAAAACCGGCGCGCGCGGTACCGTGACGCCGATCGCCTCCGCCTACCGCTCGGAAGGCCGCACCTGCCACGATTTCCTGGCGAGCTACGTCACCGACAAGGCGCAGTCCTGGCTGCAGGGCGAAGCCTGCAAGGAACAGAAAGGCGCCTGGGAAGTGCGCGCCTTTAAGCCCTGGAATCGCTCTTAAAGACCGGCGCGCTCGCGCGGCGTGTCCGGAGGGCGAAGCCGCGTTGCATCCGGTCCCGCCGGACCCCACATTATGAGCGAATCGCCGGCCTTTCCCGGCCGGTCGGGGCCATTCACGGGAGTCCAGACGGATGCGCGACCCCTATTCGGTTCTGGGGGTTTCCAAGACTGCGAACGAGGCGGAGATCAAGAGCGCCTTCCGCAAGCTTGCCAAGAAGCTGCACCCTGACGCCAACAAGCACGATCCGAAGGCGGCCACGCGCTTCGCCGAGCTCAACGCCGCCTACGAGATCGTCGGCGACGAGAAGAAGCGCAAGGCGTTCGACCGCGGCGAGATCGACGCCGAGGGCAAGCCGCGCTTCCAGGGCTTCGAAGGTTTCTCCGGCCAGCGCGGTCCCTGGGGGCAGGGGCAGGGGCCAGGCGGCGGCGCGCAGTTCGAGAGCTTCTCCTTCGGCCCGGAAGGCTTCCAGCGCGCGGGCGGCGGCGGCTTCCGCGGCGGCTTCGAGGACATCCTGCGCGGCATGTTCGGCAGTGGCGCCGCCGCCGGCCCGCAGGCGCAATTCGAGCAAGAGGATTTTGGCGCGGCGGGCGGCGGGCAGGACCTGCACGCATCGATCACCATCAGCCTGTCGGAAGCCGCGAAGGGCTCCAAGGCGCGCGTGTCGCTGCCCACCGGCAAGGACGTCGAGGTAAAGATTCCAGCTGGCATCCAGAGCGGCCAGCAGATCCGCTTGAAGGGGCAGGGCTGGCCGAGCGCCAGCCGCCGGCCGGGCGATGCGCTCATCACCGTGAACGTGGCGCCGCATCCTTGGTTCAAGCCGGACGGCGCCGACCTGCGGCTCGAGCTGCCGATCACGCTCTACGAGGCGGCGCTCGGCGGCAAGGTGCGCGTGCCGACGCTCGATGGCGCCGTCGAGCTGGCGGTGCCGGCCGGCACCAATTCGGGCCGCACCTTCCGCCTCAAGGGCAAGGGCCTGAAGACCAAGACCGGGCACGGGGATCTGCTCGCGACCGTGCGCGTCACGCTGCCCGAGCGCACCGACGACGAATTCAAGGCGCTCATGGAAAAGTGGCGCGACCAGAAGCCCTACAATCCGCGCGACGGGATGGAGTGAGCGCCTCCCGGGCGCAGTGTATCGGACGCGTCACGGCCGGGCTTGTCCCGGCCATCCCGTCGTGGCTTTGCGAAAAAGGCGTGGATGCCCGGCTCAAGGCCGGGCATGACGCTGCGGACAGTGGCGCTGACTACAGCTTCTTCGCGCCGGCCGTATCGATCTGCTCGTAGATCGCCTTGCTCACCTTTTCGAGCCGCGCGCGGTCGGCCGGGCCGCTCACCGCATAGGCGGCCTTGTCGTCCCGCCAGTAGAAGGCGGAGACGCGCTCGCCGCCCTTGAAGCGCAACGCGGTTTCGCTGCCCGCCGCCTTGGTGCAGTAGATGGTGAAGCGCTCGCCCGAGGGTCCCTCGTACATGTAGAAGGCGGCCGCGCCGGACGCGCTCGGCAACAGCCGTCCGCCGACCAGCTTCAGGCCCAGCGCCTGCAGGTCCGGGATGCGCTGCTCGTAGCCGAGACGCTTCGACAGCCATTGCGTCATGTGCTGGCGCTCGTTCCCCGGCACCTCGACCGGATGGCGCACCTCGACCACGTAGAGCTTGTGCGCGTCGAGCGCCTCCTCGGCGAAGGCATCGAAGCCGGCGGTCACGGCGGGACCGGCCGCCGAGGCGCCGCGCGCCATCCAGCCGGCTGCGCCGCCGACCACGAAGGCGGCGATCGCCGCGGCCGCGGCCATCGCCGCCCACGAGCGCCCATCGCGCGCACCGGCGCCGGCGCTTTCGCGCATCAAACGGTCGAGGTCGAAACGTTGCGGCACCGGCTCCTCGGCGACCGCGCCGTAGCGCGCGCGGATGCCTTCGGCCTGCGCGCGCCAGGCGGCCACCAGCGCGGCCTCATCCGGATTGGCGGCGAGCCAGGCCGCCACCGCCTCGCGCCGGTCGGCCGGCAACTGGCCGTCGACGTAGGCGTGCAGCTCGTGCTCGCTGACGGGTGAATCGCGATCGATCATGGCTTCACCTTCATTTCACGCGGCGCAGCGTCGGGCGCTCGCCGTCGAGATAGGATTTGATCTGCGCGCGTGCGCGCGCCAGGCGCGACATCACGGTGCCGATCGGTACTCCCTGCACCTCCGCGACTTCGCGGTACGAAAGTCCTTCCAGCACGACGAGCAGCAGCGCGTTGCGCTGCTCCTCGACCAGCGTGGCGAGCGCGCGCTCGATGTCGCGGGCGCCCGCTTCCGGCCCGGCGAGGTCGGGCGCGTCGTTGTCCTCGATCGGCGAAAGCGCCGGACGGCGCGCGAGCGAGCGCAGCCGATTGCGGTTCAGGTTGGTCAGGATGGTGTAGAGCCAGCTCCTGACCTCGCCGCCGTGGAACAGATGCTCGGAGCGCAACGCGCGCACCAGCGTGTCCTGCACCAGGTCGTCCGCCGTCTCGGCGTCGCGCGTGAGCGCGCGTGCGTAGCGTCGCAAGGCCGGAATGGTCGCCGCGACGCTCTGCCGGAATGTGGCCAAGCCCTTCCTCCTCGATCCGCCGGTTGCGGGTCCGCCGCCGTCAATTCATTCAAAACAACCCCGGAAATCGGTTCATATTCCCGAATTCGAATTGAATTAACAGGGGTTAACGGGGTGCGGCCGGGCTTGCTTGCTGGTCCGGGGGCCCTATGCCATAGGGTGACAGCCGGCGCGCAACCGGCCAAACGGGGACTGGGATGGCCGAAAACTCGGGTCTGATGCGGGGCAAGCGCGGGCTGATCATGGGCGTGGCGAACAACCGCTCGATCGCCTGGGGCATCGCGCGCGCCTGCCGGGACCACGGCGCCGACCTTGCCTTCACCTACCAGGGCGAGGCGCTCAAGAAGCGCGTCGAACCTCTGGCGGAGGAGGTGGACGGCCTGGTGGTCGGCCATTGCGACGTCACCGATCCGGCCAGCCTCGATGCGGTGTTCTCCGCGGTGCAGTCGGCCTGGGGCTCGCTCGACTTCGTGCTGCACGCCATCGCCTTCTCCGACAAGGACCAGCTCGACGGCCGCTACGTCGACACCACCGAGGACAATTTCATCAAGACCATGGTGGTGAGCTGCTACTCGTTCACCGCCATCGCCCAGCGCGCCGAGAAGCTGATGCCGAACGGCGGCTCGCTGCTTACGCTCACCTATTACGGCGCCGAGAAGTGGATGCCGCATTACAACGTGATGGGGCTGGCCAAGGCCGCGCTCGAATCGTCGGTGCGCTATCTCTCTGCCGACCTCGGCGTGAAGAACATCCGCGTCAACGCGATCTCGGCCGGTCCGCTGAAGACGCTGGCTGCCTCCGGCATCGGCGACTTCCGCTACATCCTGAAATGGAATGAATACAACACGCCGCTGCGCCGGAACGTGACGCTGGAGGACGTCGGCAAGGCCGGCGTGTTCTTCCTGTCCGACCTGTCGAGCGGCGTCACCGGCGAGATCCAGCACGTCGACGCCGGCTATCACGTCGTCGGCATCAAGCATCCCGACGCTCCCGATCTCGCGGTAGGCAAGATCGAATAGGCCGAGTGTCGGCATGACGCAGCCGACCGTCTATTACGTCCGCCACGGAGAGACCGACTGGAACGTCGCCGGCCGGCTGCAGGGCCGCCGCGATGTGCCGCTCAACGCGCGCGGCCGCGAACAGGCCGGCTATTGCGGCGGCATCCTGCGCGACCTGTTCGCGCGCGAGGGCCGCGATCCCGCAAGCCTGCATTACGTGTCCAGCCCGCTCGCGCGCGCGCGGCAGACGATGGCGCTCATGCGCGCCGCGCTCGGGCTCGCGCCGGACGATTTCGCGACGAGCGCACACCTCGCCGAGATCGACTTTGGCGATTGGGAAGGCATGACCATCGCCGAGCTGCGCCTGCGTGACCCGCAAGGCATTGCCGCGCGCGAGCACGACAAGTGGGGCTTTCTGCCGCCGCGCGGCGAGAGCTACGAGATGGTCGCGCGCCGCATGCGCGCCTGGTACGACGCGCTTCCCGGCGACACCGTGGCCACCGCGCATGGCGGCACCTGCCGCGGGCTGATGGCGACGCTCGGGGTGGCGCAGCCCGCGGTCGCGCCGCTGGTCGATATCCTCCAGGGCGAGGTCTACGTCTTCGCGGGCGACAGGCTCACGCGCTACGCCTGAGCGTTTCAATAGTGCGGGGGCGGGGGCTCCGGCCCGCGGTCGGCGCTGCGCGCTTCGACGTCGGCGAGCTGGTCGGAGATCCGGCGCACTTGCCGGTTCAAGCTCTCGATCTCCTTCCATTGCGCCGTGATGGTGGCGTTGAGGTCGTCCACGGCCCGCCCGCGATGCGCGGCGTCGGTCTCCAGCGCCTCGATCCGGCGAACCAGGGTGGCTATGTCGGGTCCGATGTCCGCCATGGGGCTGCTCCGTTGTCCTTCGGGCCCTGGATTAAGGCCGGATCGGCGCCGCGGCCAGCCCCGTCGAGCCGATTTGACCGCCGCCCGGGCGCGGGTTACCTAACCCGCACCTTCGGAAACCGCCATGTCCTTCAACACCTTCGGCCGCCTGTTCCGCTTCACCAGCTTCGGCGAAAGCCACGGGGCGGCGATCGGCTGCGTGGTCGACGGCTGCCCGCCGCGCATCCCGATCAGGGCCGAGGAGATCCAGCGCGAGCTCGACAAGCGCCGCCCCGGCCAGTCGCGCTTCACCACCCAGCGGCAGGAGCCTGATACGGTGAAGATCCTCTCCGGCGTCTTCGCCGGCGAGGACGGCGCGCAGGTCACGACCGGGACGCCGATCGCATTGGCGATCGAGAACGTCGACCAGCGCTCGAAGGACTATTCCGACATCAAGGACAAATACCGGCCCGGCCATGCCGGCTACGTCTACGACGTCAAGTACGGGATCCACGACTACCGCGGCGGCGGGCGCGCCTCTGCGCGCGAGACTGCGGTGCGCGTCGCCGCCGGCGCCATCGCGCGCAAGATCATGCCGGGCATGAGCGTGCGCGCGGCTCTGGTGCAAATGGGCCCGCACAGAATCGACCGTTCGCGCTGGGACTGGAACGAGGTCGGCAAGAACCCGTTCTTCTGCCCCGACGCGCAACAGGCCAGGTTCTTCGAGGCGTATCTCGACGGCATCCGCAAGGCGGGCTCGTCGGTCGGCGCAGTGATCGAGGTGGTCGCGGAAGGCGTGCCGGCCGGGCTCGGCGCGCCGGTCTACGGCAAGCTCGACGCCGACCTCGCCGCCGCGCTGATGGGCATCAATGCGGTGAAAGCCGTCGAGATCGGCGACGGCATGGCGGTCGCCGAATTGCGCGGCGAGGACAATGCCGACGAAATGCGCATGGGGAACGACCGCAAACCGGTGTTCCTGTCCAACCACGCCGGCGGCATCCTCGGCGGCATCTCCACGGGCCAGGCGATCGTCGCACGCTTCGCGGTGAAGCCCACTTCGTCGATCCTCACGCCGCGCAAGACGGTGGACCGCTACGGCAACGACACCGAGATCGTCACCAAGGGCCGCCACGACCCCTGCGTTGGCATCCGCGCGGTGCCGGTCGCCGAGGCGATGGTGGCGTGCGTCCTTGCCGATCACTATCTGATGCACCGCGCCCAGATGGGCGAGGGGACGGCATGGCCGTTCGAGAAGAAATAATGTCCGGTCATGCCGGGGCGCGCCGAAGGCGCGAACCCGGCATCCAGACACAGGCTCAGTGCTCGTTTCTGGATTCCGGATCGCCGCTGCGCGGCGTCCGGAATGACGGTTTGAAACCGGAGTAGTTCGTGTCGCATAGTCACCAGCGCGTCGAAGCGGCGATCAAGGCCTTCGCCAAGGGCGAGCTCGTCGTCGTCACCGACGACGACGATCGCGAGAACGAGGGCGACCTGTTCGTCGCCGCCTCGCTCTGCACGCCGGAGAAGATGGCCTTCATCATCCGGCACACCTCCGGCATCGTTTGCGCGCCGCTCGGCGTCGATCTCGCTCGCAAGCTCCACCTCGAGCCGATGGTGGCGGAGAACGACGCGCCGCTCGGCACCGCCTTCACCGTGACGGTGGACGTACGCCACGGCCTGACCACCGGCATCTCGGCCGAGGAGCGCACCAACACCGTGCGCGCGCTCGCCAACGACAACAGCGGCGCGGCCGACTTCGTGCGGCCCGGTCACGTCTTCCCGCTGGTGGCGCGCCAGGGCGGCGTGCTCATGCGCTCCGGCCATACCGAAGCTTGCGTCGATCTCTGCCGGCTCGCGGGCCTGCCGCCGGTCGGCGTGCTGGCCGAGCTGATGAAGGACGACGGCTCCGTGATGCGCGGACCGGAGGTGGTCGCCTTCGCCGACAAGCACAAGCTCGCCTATGTTTCCATCGCGGAGTTGATCGGCTACCGGCAGAGCCGCGACAAGCTGGTCGAGCGCGTCGGCGAATTCCAGCTCACCTCCGAGATCGGCCCGCTCAAGGGCTATGCCTACGTGACGCCGTTCGACCGCGTGCACCACATGGCCTTCGTCTACGGCGACCTCGGCGACGGCAGCGGGGTGCCGGCGCGCCTGCACCGCGCCGATGTCATCGGCGACGTGTTCGGCGGCGCCCGGAGCATCCACGCCGCGCTCGCGCGCTTCAAGGCCGAGGGCCGCGGCGTCATCGTCTACCTGCGCGACGGCACCGCGGGCGTGCCGGTGGCGGAAATCCCTCATGGCGACACCGGCACCGAGGCCGCGCGTTCGCGCCAATGGCGCGAGATCGGGCTGGGCGCGCAGATCCTGCGCGACCTCGGCATTTCCTCGATCCGGCTGCTGGCCTCCAGCCAGCGTACTTATGTCGGCCTGTCCGGCTTCGGCATCGAGATCGTGTCGACCGAGCCGCTCGAGGGTTGAGGACCCCCCCGCTACTGTCCGGAGCACACTTTCCATGCGGGTCGGCGTTCCGAAGGAGATCAAAGATCAGGAGTACCGCGTCGGCCTGGTGCCGGCGACCGTGCGCGAACTCACCGCGCGCGGGCATGCCGTGCTGGTCGAACGCGGGGCCGGGCAGGGTGCCGGTATCAGCGACGACGACTATGCCGCGGCCGGCGCCACGCTGCTCGCCGGCGCTGAAGAGCTGTTCGCCCGCGCCGATCTGATCGTGAAGGTCAAGGAGCCGCTCGCGGCCGAGTATGTGCGGCTCCGGCGCGGCCAGATTCTGTTCACCTATCTGCATCTCGCGGCCGAGCCGGCGCTGACCGAGGCGCTGCTGGCGAAAGGCGTCACCGCCATTGCCTACGAGACCGTGACCGCGCCCGACGGCAGGCTGCCTTTGCTGACGCCGATGTCGCAGGTCGCGGGGCGCATGGCGCCGCAGGTCGGCGCCTATTGGTTGGAAAAGACGCATGGCGGCCGCGGCATGCTGCTCGGCGGCGTGCCGGGCGTCGCGCCGGCCGAGGTGGTGATCCTCGGCGCCGGCGTGGTCGGCAGCAACGCCGCGACGATCGCGCTCGGCATGGGCGCCGACGTGAGCGTGCTCGCGCGCAGCCAGAAGTCCCTGCAGCACGTTGCGCAGTTGTTCGGCGACCGCGTGCGCGCCATCGTTTCCACGGCGGAATCGATCGACGCCGCCTGCCGGCGCGCCGATTTGCTGATCGGCGCGGTGCTGGTGGACGGCGCGCGCGCCCCCAGAATCGTGACGGCCGAGACCGTCCGCGCGATGAAGCCCGGCGCGGTCTTCGTCGACGTCTCCATCGACCAGGGCGGCTGCAGCGCAACCTCGCGTCCGACCACGCATTCGCAGCCGACTTACGTGGTCGACGGCGTCGTGCATTATTGCGTCACCAACATGCCGGGCGCGGTGCCGCGCACCTCCGCCTTCGCGCTCGACAGCACCACGCGGCCGTTCGTGCTGGCGCTCGCCGACAACGGCACGGGAGCGCTGCGGGCCGACGCGCACCTGCGCGCCGGCCTCAACGTGCATGCCGGCCGCCTCACCTGCCGCCCCGTGGCCGAGGCGCTCGGCCTGCCGTTCACCCCGGCCGCGGCGGCGCTTGCGTCCTGACCCCGCTTCCGCGCGCCCCCGACTCGTGCAAGCATGGGCCATGGCGCGGATGACGCGGATTGGTGCTTCGGTGCTTGCGGCGCTCGTCGCGCTGGCGCTCGCCGCCTTTGCGCCGCGCCTCGTCGACAGGAGCCCGAACGCCATCCCGGTGGACGTCGAGCTCGTCATTGCGGTCGACATCTCCTATTCGATGGACCCGGACGAGCAGGCGCTCCAGCGCGAAGGCTACGCGCAGGCGCTGACCTCGCGTGAGTTCTTGGCCGCGCTGCGCGAGGGCGCGCACGGCAAGATCGCGCTCACCTATTTCGAGTGGGCGGGCCCGCACATCCAGAACATCATCGTGCCGTGGCGGCTGATCGAAGGGCCGGAATCGGCCGACGCGGTGGCCGCCGAAATCGCGCGCACGCCGCTGCGGCGCGCCTCGCGCACCTCGATCTCCGGTGCGCTGCAGTTCGCCAAGCCGCTGTTCGACAACAGCGGCTATCGCGGCGTGCGGCGCGTGATCGACGTGTCCGGTGACGGCGCCAACAATTCCGGTCCTCTGGTGGCGGTCACGCGCGACGAGGTGGTGGGGGCGGGCATCACCATCAACGGCCTGCCGATCATGCTCAAGCGCGGCTATACCGGCACGCTGGATATCGAGATGCTCGACGTCTACTACGAGGATTGCGTGATCGGCGGGCCCGGCGCTTTCGTGATCCCGATCCGCGAGCGTAACCAGTTCATCACCGCGACGCGCACCAAGCTGGTGCTGGAAATCGCCGGCCGGACGCCGGAGCCGCGCGTGATCCCGGCCTCGGCGCAGGCGCCGCGCGTGTCCTGCACCATCGGCGAGAAGCTGTGGCAGGAGCGCTGGGGCGGTAGCGATTTCAGGTGAGGTGTCGTCGCCCTGAGGCGCTCGGCGCGAACGCGCCGAGCCTCGAAGGGCCTCTGACTCTCAGCCGTCTCCTTCGAGGCTCGCTTCGCTCGCACCTCAGGATGACGGCTTACCGCTCGAACTTCCCCACCACCTCGACGTGGTACGACCAGCGGAACTGGTCTACCGCGGTGACGCGCGCGAGCCTGTAACCGCCGCCGACCAATATCTTCGCATCGCGCGCGAAGGTGTTGGCGTCGCACGAAACCGCGACGACCGTCTTCACCGTGCTTTTCGCAAGCTCGTGCGCCTGTGCTTCCGCGCCCTGGCGCGGCGGGTCGAACACCACGGCGTCGAGGCCCTTCATTTCCATCGGCAGCAGCGGCCGGCGGAACAGGTCGCGCGCCTGCGCCTCGATCGGCTTCAGCCCGCTCGTGGTGGCGGCGGCGCGTTCGAGCGCCTTGACCGCGCCGGCCTCGCTGTCGGCGGCGATCACGCGCGCGCTCTCAGCGAGCCGCAGGGCGAAGGTGCCGATGCCGCAGAACAGGTCGGCTACGCGCCTGGCCTTGCCGACATGCGCGATCACGAGCCGCGCCAGCGCGTTCTCACCTTCGGCGGTCGCCTGTAGGAAGGCGCCCGGCGGCAGGGCCACCGCCGCGCGTCCGACCGTGAGCAGCGGCTGCGCGCGCTGCGCCACCAATTCGCCGTGGCGCGTCAGGCGCGCCAGCCTGTGCTTGTCCACCAGGCGCGCCAGCGCGGCCGTGCGCTCCGCGTTGAGCGAACCGGAGCCGCGCACGTCGACATCCAGCCCTGAGTCGGTCGCGGTCGCCTGGATGTCGAGCGGCTTGCCGGCGACCTTCAGCGTCTCGGCGATCGCCCAGGCGGCCCCGACCGCGCCGGCGAGGCCGGGCGCCAGCACCGGGCAGGCGTCGATCGGCACGATGTGATGCGCGCGCGGCGCGGTGAAGCCGACCTCGAGCACATCATGCGTGCCGCGCCGGGCATGCAGCACCGCCCGCCGGCGGCCGGCGCCGTGCGCATCGACGATCGTCTCGTCCACCGGCGCCACCAGCCCGGCATGGGCGAGCGCCTCGATGACCAGCGCGCGCTTCCAGAGATGATATTCGGCGAGCGACCAGTGCTGCAGCGCGCAGCCGCCGCACTGGCCGAAGTGCTTGCAGATGGCTTGCGCGCGCTCGCGGCTCGGCTTGTCGACGCGCAGGAGGTGCCGGCGGTCGGGATGGCCGGCGACCGGTTCGACCGTCACCGTCTCCCCCGGCAGCGCGTAGGGCACGTAGACGCGCCCCGTCGGCGTGTCGGCATAGCCGTCGCCGCGGTGGCCGAGGCCATCGATGGTGAGTTGTTCAGTCACGCGCAGCCCATAGCAGGAATTCGGCATTGCCGTCGCCGCCTGCGATGGGGGATGGCATGACTTCGAGCACACGCCAGCCCAGCGTGCCGACGAAGGCCGCGATGCCGTCGCATACCTGCTTTCGCACAGCCTCGTCGCGCACAACGCCTTTCTTGACTGCGGCGCGGCCGGCCTCGAACTGCGGCTTGACCAGCGCGACCAGTTGCGCGGGCCGCGTGGCCAGCGCGAGGGCGGGCGGCAGCACCAGCTTGAGCGATATGAAGCTGACGTCGATGCAGATGAGATCGGGCGGCTCGTCGAAACGGGCCGGGGAGAGTGCGCGGATGTCGGTCTCCTCCAGCGAGACCACGTCCGGCCGCGCGCGCAGGCTTTCATGCAACTGTCCGCGGCCGACATCGACGGCATAGACGCGCCGCGCGCCGCGTTCGAGCAGCACCTGCGTGAAGCCGCCGGTGGAGGCGCCGACGTCGAGACAGACGCGGTCCTTCGGATCGATGCCGAAGTGATCGAGCGCGGCGGCGAGCTTCACCCCGCCGCGTGAGACGTAAGGATGCGCCGCGCGCGCCTCGATTTGCGCATCGGCCGCGATCTCTTCCGATGCCTTGCGCACGCGCACGCCGTCGGCGGTGACCAGCCCGGCTTCGATCGCAGCTTGCGCCTTGGCGCGGCTGTCGAACAGGCCGCGCTCGACCAGCAGCTTGTCGGCCCTTTGGCGGGTGATTTTCGTCATTGTGGGGGTTCACGACCCGTCACCCTGAGGTGCGAGCGAAGCGAGCCTCGATGGGTGACGGCCGATCATCCTTCGAGGCCCGCCTTCGGCGGGCACCTCAGGATGACGGCGAGTGGTTAAGCCAGCTTCACCGTCTCGGCCGCGGCGTCCTTGCCGAGCGTCTCGAACACCTTGGCGACGACACCCTTGGCATCGAGGCCGGCGGTCGCGTACATCGCCGCCGGCGTGTCCTGGTCGAGGAACACGTCGGGCAGCGCCATGCAGCGCACCTTGAGGCCGCCGTCGAGTGCGCCGGTCTCCGCCAGCGTCTGCAGCACGTAAGAGCCGAAGCCGCCGACCGAGCCTTCCTCGATGGTGACCAGCACCTCGTGGTCGCGCGCGAGCCGCGCCAGCAGGTCGGTATCGAGCGGTTTGGCGAAGCGCGCATCCGCCACCGTCGTCGAAAGGCCGTGCGCGGCCAGTTCGTCGGCCGCCTTCAGGCACTCGCCGAGCCGCGCGCCGAACGAGAACAGCGCCACCTTGTGGCCTTCGCGCAGCACACGGCCCTTGCCGACCTCGAGGGCAACGCCTTCCGCCGGCATCGGCACGCCGAGGCCTTCTCCGCGCGGATAGCGCAGCGCGGAAGGCCGGTCGTCGATGGCCGCTTGCGTCGCGACCATGTGCGCCAGCTCGGCTTCGTCCGCCGCCGCCATCACCACCATGCCCGGCAGGCAGCCCAGATAAGCGACGTCGAAGGCGCCCGCGTGCGTCGGCCCGTCGGCGCCGACCAGGCCGGCGCGGTCGATGGCGAAGCGCACCGGCAGCTTCTGAATGGCGACGTCGTGCACCACCTGGTCGTAGGCGCGCTGCAGGAAGGTCGAATAGATCGCCACGAACGGCTTGAATCCTTCGGCCGCGAGCCCGGCGGCAAAGGTCACCGCATGCTGCTCGGCGATGCCCACGTCGAAGCAGCGCTTGGGAAACTCCTGCTCGAACAGGTCGAGCCCGGTCCCGGACGGCATCGCCGCGGTGATGGCGACGATCTTGTCGTCCTTGCGCGCTTCCTTGATCAGGCTCTCGGCGAACACCTTGGTGTATTGCGGTGCGCTGCCTTTGGACTTCGCCTGCGTGCCGGTGGCGACGTCGAACTTGACAACGCCATGATACTTGTCGGCGGACACTTCCGCCGGGCCGTAGCCCTTGCCCTTCTGCGTGACGACGTGGACCAGGATCGGCCCGATCTCGGCGTCGCGCACGTTGCGCAGCACCGGCAAGAGGTGATCGAGATTGTGCCCGTCGATAGGCCCGCAATAATAGAAACCGAGCTCCTCGAACAGCGT
This sequence comes from Pseudolabrys sp., assembly GCA_046292265.1. GTDB lineage: Bacteria > Pseudomonadota > Alphaproteobacteria > Rhizobiales > Xanthobacteraceae > Pseudolabrys. The sequence goes on from JBKBRE010000004.1 coordinate 98,913, forward strand.
GCCGCCCATGACGTAGCCGCGCGCATGTTCGACCGCGCGGGTGATGGCGCGGTCGAGAGCCTTCGGCAGATGCTGGGTGAGCTGCTTGCCGACGTCGCGCAGCTTGAGATAGGTGCGGCCGGAGCCGAGCCGCGCCAGATACGCCGACATGGCGCCGACTGGCGGCGCGATCGACATGTCATTGTCGTTGAGAATAACGATCAGCCGCTCGTTGCGCGCGCCGGCATTGTTCATGGCCTCGTAGGCCATGCCGGCCGACATGGCGCCGTCGCCGATCACGCAGATAACGTCGTTCTTGTCGCCCTTCAGGTCGCGCGCCACCGCCATGCCGAGCCCGGCCGAGATCGAGGTCGACGAGTGCGCCGCGCCGAACGGGTCGTATTCGCTCTCGGCGCGCTTGGTGAAGCCGGAGAGGCCGCCGCCCTGCCTTAAAGTACGGATGCGGTCGCGTCGGCCGGTGAGGATCTTGTGCGGATAGCTCTGGTGGCCGACGTCCCAGATCAGCCGGTCGGCCGGCGTGTCGAACACGTAGTGCAGGGCCACAGTCAGTTCGACCACGCCGAGGCCGGCGCCGAGATGGCCGCCGGTCTTGGCCACGGCGTCGATGGTCTCGGCGCGCAGCTCGTCGGCGAGCTGCTTGAGCTGCTCGACCGACAGGTTCTTCATGTCGCTCGGGATGCGGACGCGGTCGAGCAGCGGGGTCTTGGGACGTTCGGGCAAGAGCAACTCCGAACCGGCTTTTGGCCGGAATATAGGCCCAGAGCAGGATGCAAGCCCCGGGCACCGAGGCTTACACCAGATAGGCGCTTTCGGGCAATTCGGCGACCCTCTAGGGCCGCGGGGGCAGGGCTTTTGCCGTCATGGCGGCGACTGCCTCGTCGGGCCGGGTGGCGCGGGTCACCAGGTCGAGCGGGCCGCAGCAGATCAGATAGTAGTCATAGGCCGCGCCCGGCTTCTCGTTGGCGAGCAGAAACTGGAAATGGGCCTGGAAGAAGCGCCAGCGGCGGCGGCCGAAGTTCCCGCCGGCCCAGATGTCGCGGAAGCTGATGGCGGTGACGGTCGGATTGCGCCGCTCGCCCTCCAGCCGGATGCCGTGGCCGGTCACCGGATCGAAGGGCCAGAAGTTCATGATGTCGTGGCGCGACTGGTAATCCACCCAGTCGATGTCGGAGGAGGCCGCAAGGCGGGCGATGCGGTCGCGGAACCAGCCGGCGGCGGCGTTGAAGCCGACGATCGGCAGGTTGGCGCCGATGGTGAGCAGCCGCACGCGCGGCCCGTGCCGGCCGAGTGCGGGATCAAGCGCCAACGCACGGTCGAGCACCTCGACCGCCAGGAAGGAGCCGGAGCTGTGTCCCACGACGACGACCTCGTCGGCATCCGCCTCCTTCACGGCGTCGACCACGTAGCCGGCGAAGATCTCCATGCGCTCTTCCCAGTCCGGCCGCTTCCGATGCGCAAACTCGTGGGTCGAGACGATATCGTCGCAGAGATAGAGCAGGTAGGTCTGCTTCTCGGTCAGCCAGAGCGCGCCGGCATAGGCGGCGAATCCGGAAGCGATGCCGATGAACGCCGTGAGCGCGCCGGGAAGGCCGGCGCCCGCCGCGAGCTTGGCCGCACCGAGGCCGACGAGCGCGCCTAACGCGATCCACAGCGTCATCAGAACCATGGGGTAGAGACCGAATAGGCCGAAGCGCCAGTGCGCGCGCAACACGCGCGCCATCACGCCGCCGGCGATGCTGCGCGCCATGACGGCGTACATGCGCAGGATCTTCCACCACGCCGGGCGCGCGAAGTCCTCGCGGATGATGTCTTCCCAGCGCAGGAACATGTAGCGGGTGGCGACCTGCCAGCCTTCGCCTTCGGTCTCGACGTGCCAGGTGGTGATGAAGCGCCCGCGGTCGTTGACCGGCTTGCCGACGGTTCCGGCGAGCCCGTAGAGCGCGCAGGTGTCGCGGAATTCGCGCCGGAACATGCGGTAGTATTCCGCCAGCCCGCGCGGGTCGTAGCCCTGGACGTAAATGACGAGCCGGCGGCGTACCTGCACGGCGGCCCTGTCAGCCGACGTCGAGCGGCTCGCTGCCCGACGGCTTGCCGGACGCGTCGAGCGTGATCTTTTCCACCCGCGCCTCGGCCTGGCGCAGCAGCTCCTCGCAGCGCGCCTTTAGCGCCTCGCCGCGCTCGTAGATCGCGACCGACTCCTCGAGCGGCACCTTGCCTTCCTCCAGCCGCTTGACGATCGATTCCAGTTCCTCGATCGCCCGCTCGAAGGTCAGTTTCTTGACGTCGCTATTATCGGCCATGGTGCTTCCCGGAAGGCTTCTCGAGCCGGTATCTTAGGCGGGCAGAGCGATGGACGAAAGCGCGGTTATCCACCGCGCGCCCGCGCCCGTCGCCAGCGCTTTTCCAACATGGCGAGTACGAAGGCGCGGGGCACGAGCCGCGGCAGCAGCGTCAAGATGCGGTTCGGCCCGCCGGGTACCACGATGCGGTGGCCGCCCATGAAGCCCTCATAGCCTTCGCGCGCCACCCGCTCGGCTGTGCGGGTGAGATAAGGCGGGAAATAGTTCGGCGGCACCCCGGCGGCGGCGAAGAAGCCGGTGTGGACCGGGCCGGGGCAGAGGGCGCAGACGCGGACGTCGTGCTCCTTCAGCTCCTCATGCAGCGCCTCGGTGAGCGAGACCACGTAGGCCTTGCTGGCGTGATAGACCGCCATGCCCGGGCCCGGCAGGAAGCCGGCGATGGAGGCGACGTTGAGGATGCCGCCCTTGTGGCGCTTGATGCCGCCGACGAAGCGCAGCGTCAGTTCGGTCAGCGCGCGCGCATTGAGGTCGACCATGGCGAGCTGGCGCGCATGGTCGCTGGCCGCCGCCTCGCCGAGCAGCCCGAAGCCGGCATTGTTGACCAGGATCGCCACCTCGAGGCCGAGCGCCTCGAGTGCTTCCTCAAGCTGCGCCGGTCCGGAGGCGGCGCCGAGGTCGGCGGCGATCACATGCGGCCGCTGGTGTCCGGCGGCGGCGATGACGTCGGCCAGCTTTGCGAGTTCGGCTTCACGGCGCGCGGTCAGGGCCAGCCGGTGGCCGCGCCGCGCGAACTCGCGCGCTAGCGCGGCGCCGATGCCCGAGGAGGCGCCGGTGATCAGGCATACCGGGTGGGCGGGTGACATGGCGGCATGAATGCTCGACAATCGCCGCGAAAGCAATCCGGGGGGCGTGATTCTTGGCGGGCCTGAAGGACAAGATCGTGCTGGTGACCGGCGCCGCCGGTGCGATCGGCGCGGCCGCGGCCGCCGCCGTGCGCGCGGCCGGCGGTATCGCCATCGCCAGCGACCTGAAGCCGGCGGCCGGCGAGCCCGCCCTCGACGTCACCAGCGAGGCCGACTGGCAGCGCGTGACATCCGAGATCGAGGGCAGGCACGGCCGGCTCGACGGGCTGGTCAACGCCGCCGGTATCGCGGTGGTCGGCTCGATCGAGAAGACCGATTTCGTCACCTGGCGCCGGGTGCTCTCGATCAACCTCGACGGCACCTTCCTCGGCTGCAAGTACGCCTTCCCGCTCTTGCGCAAGCGGGGCGGGGCGATCGTCAATCTGTCGTCGGTGCTCGGGCTGGTCGGCGCCGCCAATCTGCCGGCCTACAGCGCGTCCAAAGGGGGCGTCTCGCTGCTGACGAAATCGGTGGCGCTGCACGGCGCGCGCTACAAGCCGTCCGTGCGCTGCAACGCCGTCTGTCCCGCCTTCATCGCCGGACCGATGGTGGACGGCATCGCGTCCGGCACGCGCAACCCTGACGCCGTGATGCAGAAGCTGGCGCAGGACATCCCGCTCAACCGCCTCGGCCAGCCGGAGGAGGTGGGGAGCCTGATCGCCTATCTGTTGTCGGATGCCGCAGCCTTCATCACCGGCGCGGACGTGCCGATCGACGGCGGACTGACGGCGCGCTAGAGCGCGGCCAGCAAAAGTGGGAACCGGTTTTGCGTCCGGCCGCGCGGCGCTAAAAAGCTACCCTCGCATCAGCGCGGTGACGTGCGCGGCGACCGAGCGCGAAAGTCCCTGCAGGTCGTAGCCGCCTTCCAGCATCGAGACGATGCGGCCGCCGCAGCTCTCGTCCGCGATCTCCATCAGCTTCCGCGTCACCCAGGTGTAGTCGGCCTCCACCAGATTGAGGTTGGCGAGCGGGTCGCGCGTGTGTGCGTCGAATCCTGCGGAGATGATGAGGATGTCCGGCTTGAAGTCGCGCAGCCGCGGCAGGATCGCCGTCTCCATCGCCTCGCGGAATTGATCACCGCCGTCGCCGGCGCGCAGCGGCGCGTTGACGATGGTGTCGAAGTCGCCGCGCTCGCCGACCGCGCCGGTGCCGGGATAAAGCGGCATCTCGTGCGTCGAGCAGTACATCACGCTCTGGTCCGACCAGAAGATATCCTGCGAACCGTTGCCGTGGTGCACGTCGAAATCGACGATGGCCGCGCGCTCGGCGCCGTATTTCTTCTGCGCGTAGCGTGCCGCGATCGCCGCGCTGTTGAACAGGCAGAAGCCCATCGGCCGCGCCGTCTCGGCGTGATGCCCGGGCGGGCGCACCGCGACGAAGGCGTTCGACGCCTTGCCGCTCATCACCTCGTCCACCGCCAGCACGCCGCCGCCGACCGCGCGCAGCGCCGCCTCGAACGAGCCCGGCGACATCGAGGTGTCGGCGTCGATCCGCACCATGCCCTGCTCGGGCGAAGCCTCGCGGATCGCCTGGACGTAGTCCATCGGATGGCAGAGCGCGACGAGTTCGGCTTCCGCCATGGGGGCCTGTTCGCGTGCGAGCGCCTGGAAGGTTTCGGCCTCCAGCGCCTGTTCAACCGCGCGCAGCCGGTCCGGCCGCTCTGGATGCCCGGCGGGCGTGAGATGATTGAGGCAGGCGGGGTGGGAGATGAGGAGTGTGGACATGGGGTACACTTAGACGGTGATTGCCCCGGTTGGAAGTGCCAGACCCGTCATCCTGAGGTGGCCGCGTAGCGGCCCTCGAAGGATGCACGGCCCCGGCTTGTCATCCTTCGAGGCTCGTTTCGCTCGCACCTCGGGATCGCGAGAGAGGCTTGAGACTCACCCCTTGCGGCGGCGGAACATCGTCCGGCACGAAGAAGTCCTCCTGCAGCGGCTGGCTCGGATCGACGCGGTACTGGTCGAAGTCGGTCACGCCCTCGCCGGCGAGAAAGGTGTCGTCGATGAGGAAGTTGCCGGTGAAGTTTTTGGGCTTATGGAAGATCGCATAGGCGGCGTCCGCCAGGATCGCCGGCGTGCGCGACATGCGCATCATGGCGTCGCCGCCGAGCAGATTCTTGACCGCGGCAGTAGCGATGGTGGTGCGCGGCCACAGCGCGTTCACCGCGACCGTGCCGCGCAATTCGCCGGCGAGGCCGAGCACGACCAGGCTCATGCCGAACTTCGCCATCGAGTAGGCGGTGTGCGGCGCGAACCACTTCTCCTTCATGTCCAGCGGCGGCGATAGCATCAGGATGTGCGGGTTCGCCGCCTTCGTGAGATAGGGCAGTGCATACTTTGACACCATGAAGGTGCCGCGGGCATTGATCCCATGCATCAGGTCGAAGCGGTTCATGTTTGTTTCCGCCACCGGCTTGAGCTGGATTGCGCTGGCGTTGTTGACGACGATGTCGATGCCGCCGAAGCGCGCCGCGGTTTCGGCAATTGCCGCCTTGACCTGATCCTTCTCGCGGACGTCGCAGACGAGCGGTAGCGCGCGGCCGCCGGCCTTCTCGATCGCGGCCGCGGCGGTGTGGATGGTGCCTTCGAGCTTGGGGTGCGGCTCCACCGTCTTGGCGGCGATGGCGATATTGGCGCCGTCGGCGGCGGCCTTCAGCGCGATGGCGAGCCCGATGCCGCGCGAGCCGCCGGTGATGAACAGGGTTGTGCCTTTGAGGGACATCACTTTACCGCTTCTAGTCGTCCCCGCACGGGCGGGGACCGAGACTCCGCAGCATTCATATCAGCTACGGCGCATGGGTCCCGGGCCTCCTTCGCTGCGCTCAGTCGCCCGGGACGACAACTATTGAGCCAGCGCAGCTTCCGCGTTGGTCACGCTTTCCGCGCCTTCGGTGACAGCGCGCTCAAGGCCCGAAGCCTGCACCGCGATGTTCTCGGCAAAGAACCGCGCCAGCGCCGCGCGGCCGGCGCCGTCGCCCGTGCGCAGTGCCGCGAGCGCCTGCGTCGCCAGCATGCAGCCGCCGGCGGCGTTGCCAAACAGCCGCAGATAAGGAGTCGCGCCGGCGAGCGCCTCGGCCGAACCCTTCTGCACCAACAGCCAGCGTGTCGCGCGCTCAAGGCTGTCGATGGCTTCGGCAAGGCGCGGCGCGGTTTTGCCGAGCGCCGGCGCATTGCTTTCGCGCACTGCCTGCACGGTGGCGCGCAGCTCGTCGATATAGAGTGCGATCGTCTTTCCGCCTTCGAGCGGGAGCTTGCGCGTGACGAGGTCGAGCGCCTGGATGCCGTTGGTGCCCTCGTAGATCGCGGCGATGCGCGCGTCACGGTAATGCTGCGCTGCGCCGGTCTCCTCGATGAAGCCCATGCCGCCGTGCACCTGCACGCCGAGCGAAGCGACCTCGACGCCGATATCGGTCGAGAAGGCTTTCGCGACGGGCGTCAGCAGCGAGGCGCGCTCGTGCGCGGCCTTGCGCGCGGCCTCGTCCTTGCCGCGCAGCGCGCGGTCGAGCGCGACGCCGGTCGCATAGCAGATCGCGCGCGCCGCGCCGGTCAGGCCGCGCATGGTCAGCAGCATGCGTTTGACGTCTGGGTAGGCGACAATGGCGCCCGCGCCCTGCTTACGCTCGCGCGCATAGGCCAGGGCCTGCTGCGTCGCGCGCTCGGCGATCGCCACGCCTTGCAGGCCGACGGCGAGCCGCGCGCGGTTCATCATCGTGAACATGCAGGCCATGCCCTTGTGCTCCTCGCCGATGAGGAATCCGACGGCGCCGCCTCTGTCGCCATAGACCATGGTGCAGGTGGGCGAGGCGTGGATGCCCATCTTGTGCTCGAGCGAATGCGCGCGCACGTCGTTGCGCGTGCCGTCCGCCAGGAACTTCGGCACCAGGAACAGCGAAATGCCCTTGGTGCCGGGCGGCGCGTCGGGCAGCCGCGCCAGCACGAAATGGATGATGTTGGAGGTGAGGTCGTGCTCGCCGTAGGTGATGAAGATCTTCGAGCCGGAAATGCGGTAGGTGCCGTCGCTCGCGCGCTCCGCCTTGCTGCGCAGCGCGCCGACGTCGGAGCCGGCCTGCGGCTCGGTGAGCTGCATCGTGCCCATCCATTCGCCGCTGATCAGCTTCTCCAGGTAGCGCTGCTTCAGGTCGCCCGAACCGTAAGCGTGTAGCGCGTCCACCGCGGCCATGGTCAGCACCGGGCCAATGCCGAAAGCCATCGAAGCGGCGTTCCACATCTCGATGCAGGCGGCGTTGATTGCATGCGGCAGGCCCTGGCCGCCGAAATCGGCCGGCGAGGCGAGCCCGTTCCAGCCGGCGGCGGCCCAGGCGGTGTAGGCCTCCTTCCAGCCCGGCGGGGTGGTGACGTTGCCGTCCTTGAACGGGGTACCGAACTGATCCCCGACACGGTTGAGCGGCGCGATCACGTCGGAGGCGAACTTGCCGGCTTCCTCCAGCACCGCATCGACGGTGGCTTCGTCGAGCTCGCCGTAGAGGCCATCGGCGATGGCTTCGTTCAGGCCGGCGGCGTGCTTGAGGGCGAAGGCTATGTCGGGAACGGGGGCACGATAGGTCATGCAGCCACTTTAGCCGGGGCCGGGGGCCGGTCAACGCAGGCAAAACGTGCCGGAACAAGCGGCTGTCGGACATTGATCGGGCAGGGCCCTGCCGCTATGGTCCGCCCGCCCGCGCAACGGCGCTTTGCCCGGTGCGGGCTTCTCTCCAAGTTGGGGCGTAGCCAAGTGGTAAGGCAGCGGATTTTGATTCCGCCATTCCCAGGTTCGAATCCTGGCGCCCCAGCCAGCCAGTCCTGTTCTGCCCCAAGTGGCTCCACCGTTGCATGGACAATCCGCCAGTCAAGTTTGGTTGGCTGAATGGCGAGGGGGCTTCGAACGATTTCGACGGCTCGAATGTGAGCCCCGTCGGATAGCTGGACCTGGCCATTTCGCCTACCGTGGCGCCATGCAATCGGAAAATGTCGAAGTCCTCGGCTCTCGCGCCGCTGGCTACGACTGCTTTGGAGGCGTGACCGGTCGGCAGTGAGACGACATAGATCTTTTCTGACACGTGCTGAAAAAGGAATTGCACGAGCCCGACGACCCGCCCGTCTGGCAGCTTCATAGGGCCAACGTCGACGCTTGCCCGATCACCATCCTTGAAGTCTGCAGCCCTGCGCAACGCTTCGAGTGCATCAGCAACGGTTCGTCTCGACGCGCGATCTTCCGGGGCAAGGATCTTGTAGGCGGGCATAATCATGTGAACAAAATGTCTGGACACTTGCCAGCCGATTGTCCACCCGAGCAAGGCAGAGCATTCTGAAAAACGACTTGGGATTGAGCGGATTCTCAGATGAAATATGGAATGGCCACTTTCTGAGGCAACTGCGGACAACAAAACGCTCAGGAGCAAGCCCGGAAAGCCCGCAAGCAAGAGTCCCGGCCACTACCATCACCTTCGCCCCATCAATATCTGCTTGATCTCTCGATTGAAAAATTCGGTTAAACCTGCACGGTTCAAATGGTCTGTGTCGAAATAATAGCGAGGCTCGTCGAGCGCTTGCGAAAAATCGCGGAACGAGACCTGCAGGGTCGCGGCGAGACGGCTTATTGCTGCATCGAAGGCGGCCTCATTTTGGAGTCGACTGCGGAACTGCGACGGAACTGGCATCTTGATGATCGCTACACGGGCACCATGTTCGCGGGCCAGCGTGATGAGTTTTTCGAATTCGGTTAGGTACCGGGACAATGCGGCGTCCGTCGGCGGCTTCGGATAGAGATAATCGATCCGGCTTCTGACGGCCGTCGTGGACGTGCGGTAGACGCGGTCGAACTGCTTCTCACCTTCCCAAACGTCAGTCTCGAACCGTTCGCGGTTGTTGATCTTGGAAAAGCCGCTGACATAGTCGAGCACGGCGCGCGGATCGACGCCGTCGTGGCGGCTGTAGTCGAGCAGGCGGAGCGCGATGGCCGGGGACGCCGGCGTGCGCCGGAGCAGTTTGGCGTCGGCGAACCGCTCTTCGTTCCACAGCGCCGAATAGAACGCGAAGGAGTCGACGACGTAGAGCAGATTGCGGGACCGATGCGTTGTCAGAAACTGTTCCAGGACGAAGCGATTGTAGAGCGGACCGGTTCCGGGCGAGGCGAGGTTGATGATGCGCAAACCGGTTTCCCGCTCCATGAGGCTGTTGAAGTCCGCGAAGTCCAGCGGCATTGCGTGCGACGCGCCCAGGATCACCCAGTCGAAATCGGCCCGTTCGCTGGTTGCGATCTTGTAGAATGGATTGCTTTTGCCGGTTCGGTAGAGGAGTTGCTCCGCCGCATAGTAGATGCAGGCATAGAGCGCGAGGCCGATCGCGACGAACAGGAGCGCCGATCTTCCGAAGCGTCCCATGACTTCCCGGTTCCTTCAAAATTGCATGTAGATGAATTCCTTCGCCTGCCATCGTCCGAGGATGAGCAGGGCGAAGATGACGAGGTAATAGACGCTCCACCGCAGCCAGAGGGGGGCGGCGGCGAGGCGCAGAAAGACCGAGCGGCGCTCGTCGGCGATTTCGACGGCGATCAACAGTCCGATCAGTGCGAAGCCCAGAAAATGATCGGCGGTAAAGGGGTATTTCGGGATCAGAGCCGGCAATTCGGTCAGCTTCGTGCCGATCTTTTGCAGGATTAGCAGGGCGTCGGCGACCGACTTGGCGCGAAAGAAGACCCACGCAATTGCGATCAGGTGAAATGTCAATAAGACCCGGAAAATATGGAGGAGGATACTGTCGCTGACGCGCGGCATCGAGGCCGCGGCGCGGTTCCAGAAGGAGCGCGTGGCTAAACCCATCCACTGATAAAGGCCGTTAAGCGCCCCCCAGATCAGAAAAGTCCAGCCGACTCCGTAACCGAGGCCGGCATGCCACAGGCCGCTGACCAGAAAAACGGCCATGACGTTGAAGTACTGCCGGACGGCGCCGGCGCGGCCGCCGCCAAGCGGGATATAGAGGTAGTCGCGGAACCAGTGGCCGAGCGAGATGTGCCAGCGTTCCGCCCAGAATTCCGCCGTGCTGCGAGCGAGATAAGGGCGCCGGAAGTTTTCCATTAATTGCAGACCGAACAACAGCGAGACGCCTATCGCGATGTCCGTGTAACCGGAGAAGTCGCAATAGATCTGAAATGCGAAGAAATAGATGCTGATCAGCAGTTCCATCGGTGACGCGAAGGCGGCGATGGCGAAGTTGCGGTCGACCAAAGGTGCCAGATTGTCGGCAATGACCAGCTTCTTGAAGAGGCCCCAGCCGATCAGTTGCAGGCCGAGTACCGCACGGTCCGGATCGGCGCGCAGGCCGCGCCAGACTTGCGGCAGAAAGGTGGTGGCGCGTTCGATAGGGCCGGCAAAGATTTTCGGAAAATAGGCGACGTAAAGCGCGACGTAACCGGCGCCCGGCCTGTCCGCGAGGCGGCGCGCATAGACATCGATGAGATAGCTCGCTGCCGAAAAGGCGTAGAAGGAATAGCCGGCCGGCGCGGCCGTTCCGATGCGGGGCAGAGCGATAGCCGGTTCGCCGCCGGACAATTGCGCGCCGAGCCGCTCCATCTCGCCGGCGATAAAATCATAGAACTTGAACGCGAAGAGCGAGCCGAGCACCGTCACAAGACCGGCCGCCAGAAGCCATTTGCGGCTTTGCGTTCCGGTGGCGCGCTCGATGGCCGATCCGCAGCCATAGACGACGACGGTCACCGCGCCGAGATAGATCAGGTTGAACGGTTGCCAGATGCCATAGAAGAGATAGCTCGCCGCGAGCAGCCACAGCCAGCGCTGTCCGACCGGAATGGCGGAAAAGACGAGCAAGGCCAGCGGCAGGAATATGAAGAATTCGAGCGATGTGAACAGCATCGGGTCCCGCCCTCGGCCGCTTCGCTGACGGCTGCGGAACGGCCGCTAGTAGGAGGCGCCGCCCGCGCGCAGATCCGGCGGCACCTGGTCGATCGGGATGGCCGCGTTCAGAACGAGGTAGCTGGCGAGCGCCTCGCGTTCCTGACGCGTGAGCTTGACCTCGATGTGGCTCGGCTTGTTCATGGTGCCGAGCCAATGCTCCTTGCTCCGGTCCTGGGTCACGGTGACGGTGATGATGTGGCAGGACTGGCAATATTCGAGCGCGAGATCGCGGCCATCGCGCGGCAGGATCTTCGGCCAGTTGGCCTTGGCCGGATCGGACGGTACCGTGGCGGCCGCAAGCGGCATGTTGAACGATAGATAATCGGCAAGTGTCAGCAACTCCCGTTCGTCGAGTTGCTGCAACGCCGGCATGGATTTTGACCCTTTCAGATATTGCAGCCATTCTTCGCGCGTCCGCTTGCCCGTCAGCAGCGCGCGCACGTCTGCGGCCGGCGGCTTGCTTTCGAAAACCTTGGCCAGGAGCGAACGCCCGCCTTGCGGAATGAAGTCGAAGATGGGGTCATATTGGGCGGCGACCGGCGCAACGACGACGGCGGTAAGCAGCGCGGTTGCGGCCAGCCAAGCGTAGCGGTATTTGCGCATGGTTCCAGTCCCTTTAAATCAGATCAGAATCGCAGGTCCGGCGGAACGTCTTCGATCTTCATCGGCATGTTGATGGTCGAATAATGCGCAAACTCCTCGCGTTCCTTCGCGGTCATTTTCATTTCGCGGTGAAATGGCGATTGAAACATGTTCAACCAAGCCTGCACCGAGCGTTCCTGCGTCAGGTGGCTAGAAAACAAGGAATGGCAGTACTGGCATTCGTTCCAGGCCAGTTCGCGGCCGTCGCGCGGCAGGGCCGGAGCAAGCTCGGCCGGTTTTGCCGCCTTCGTCACCACGCCGTCGGGATCCGGAACGGGCATGTTGAGCGCCAGATAGGCGGCGAGCGTACGCAGTTCGCGCTCGCTCATGATCTTGTTCATGGTCTTGGCGCGCGCGTCGAGCGCGGCGCGCCACTCAGCCTCGCTGCGGCGGGATTCGACGATCTGACGCAGGTCCGTGGTGTTCGGCGGGCTGCCCAGAAGTTCCAGAAGAAGGGTCTTGCCGCCCTTTGGCATGAAGCCGGAGTCAAGCTGCGACAAGGCAGGCGTCGGGCCGTACAGCAGTATTCCGAGCGCTGCCGCACATAAATAATTTCGCGACCGTGCGGCGGTCATGACGTGCGCTGGCTCCGGACGCCGGCGCGTTCGCCGAACGAGAACACCGGCACGCGCAGTTCGCCGGTTGCCTGCTCGGACGGGAAGCCGTCGCCGCGCAATAGATCGAGAACGACGATAGTGCCGTCGTCGAAAAACTGCTCGTGACAGCCGTCGCAGACGATCGCGGGGATGTCCTCGACGACCACGAGCTTATCCTGGTGCCAGAAGGCCGAGCGTGTAAGCGCGGCCCGGATTTTGGGGCTGCCGCAGTGGGCGCAACACGGAGCAGTCTGCGCGTTCGTGTCAGTTTCTGTCTCGGCAATGGTTACGGTTTGCATAAGGGTGTTCGCCTCTAAGGGAGGTGACGGGAAAGCCGCGGGCCCGCGGGGATGCTCCCCCGCAGGCCTTGTCGTTGCATCGCGTCAGCCGACGAGCTTTTTGGCGGCGACGACGATGTGTCCGGCATTGGGACGCATCCAGAGGAACATTTCCGGCGATGCTGGCGGTGCTGCGTCGGGGAAGGCGATGCGCTTGAAGCGCGCGCCGTCGACATTTTCGGCGACGCGGGCGATCACCTCCGCGGCTGGGCCGAGGGTGTAATACGATTGATCAACCGCGAGCAGTCGCTTGGTCTTTTGCACCGACTTGACGAGCGTCTCGGTATCCATCGGCTTCAGTGAGCGCAGGTCAATGGTTTCGACCTTCATGCCAGCCTTCTGCAGCTCTTCCGTCGCCTTCAGCACTTCCGGCATGCCGCCGCCGGAGCCGACAATGGTGATGTCGGTGCCGGTCGCGCGGATCGCCGCCTTGTCGAGCGGGGTTTCATACTGGTTGTCCGGGACGTCCTCGATCAGGTCGCGAAGGCCGGCTGCATAGAGATAAACGACCGGATCGCGAGAACGGAGCGCCGAAACCATCATGCCTTTGGCATCTGTAGGGTTCGATGGGATCACCGTCCGCACGCCGGGGATGTGGGCGTAGTAGGAATCCTCCTCGTAGCAAGAATGCTGGACGCCAAACCCGGGTGTCTGTCCGGTCATTTCGATGATGAACACGACCGGCATCTCCGCGTCACCGCCAGTCTTCGTGCGCAGCTTGCCAACCTCGTTCTGGATCATCTGGAAGGGCATGCAGGCGCCCTGATAGGGGATGTAGGTGGCGGCCTTCGAACCGGCCAGCCCCGCGCCCAGGACGCACCCGGCCATCCAGTTCTCGTCGATGCCGGTATTGACCACCCGCTTGCGTCCGAATTCCCGTTCGAGATTGATCACCGGCTTGCCAGGGGTCGAAGCCACCGGCGGGGTCAACTCGAAAATCCAGATCATGTTCTTGTCTTTTCGCATCTCGTCCTGGACAGCTTCCAGCATCGAGTACATGAAGCTCTTGCGTGCCATGGTCTAACTCCCAATTCTCTGCCAAGCGTGACGTTGTGAGGTTCGTTCGGAGCCTTCGGTTCCGGGCTATCCGAACTGGCGAGCGACAACGCTGCCCTCGACAAAGACGTTTTTGAGACCGTCTTCCGGCTTGCACATCGGCTGCTTGTCGGCCCAGGCGAAAGCCTCAACCATTTCCTTCTTGGCGGCCGCCTCGATGGCATCGGCCTTGTCGCGGTCGAGCACCTTCCAGCTGATGAGGGTGTTGCGGCTGATATCGACCGGATCGCGCGCCATCCAGGCGCGCACTTCGCGCTCGGGGCGGAACGAGGTGATCGCGAGCGGATCGTAGCCAAAGGCGCCGAGTTCGCCGGGCTTGGCGCCGGGCGCGCCCCAGTGATTGTAGTAGCGGTAGGTCTTGGCTTCGATCAGCGTCGGGCCTTCGCCGGCGCGCGCTCGTTCCACCGCCGTCTTCGCCGCGTTGTAAACCTGGAGCACGTCCTGCCCGTCCACCACCACGCCGGGCACGCCGTAGGTCTGCGCCGCGCTGGCAATGTCCTTCATCGGGCACGAGTACGAATAGTGCGCGTACTGGTGATAGAGGTTGTTTTCGATAACGTAGATGAACGGCAGTTTCAGCAGCGCCGCGTTGTTCATCGCGCTATGGAAATGCGGCGTCGCGTAGGTGCCGTCACCGCCGAAATTCACCACCACCTGCTTGCTCTCGCGTGCGCGGATGGCGAAAGCCGAACCGGTGGCGATCACTGGACCGGGACCGATCATGCCGTCGGCGCCCATGAAGCCGATCGACTTGTCGGCGATGTGCATTTCGCCGCCATAGCCTTTATTCAAGCCGGTCGCGCGGAAATCGTATTCCGCTGCCATCTTCTTGACGTCGCAACCTTTCGCGATGGCATGGCCGGACGGCCGGTGCGTGCTGTAGATGAGGTCGGCTTCCATGACGCCGCCGCTGTTCTTGAGCGCCGCGCAGACGCCGGTGGCGACCGCTTCCTGTCCGACGTAAAAATGATTGTAGCCGCGATAGCCGGGCTCGGTGAGCATCTTGTCGACGCAGGTGCGCTCGAACCAGCGGATGCGCTGGATCGTGGTGTGCATGGCAATCAGTTGCTCGTTGGTGAGATCTTTTGCCCAATAGCCGATCTCGCCATTCGCCCAGGCGAGGTTACCGCTTAGCGAAACGGCGGCGCCGGCGCCGGCAACACCGCGCAGAAAGCTTCGCCGCGTCGCTGATGCGACGGCGTCATCGTTGTTTTTTTGCTTGGTTTGTCCATCGGCCATGACGTTCCTCCTCATGAAATGCGGGAAGGGCATAGATAATTATTTCTAAGTATGAAGCCGCAGCCATGCGGCCTTTTGATACAAATCAAAGGATCGGAATATGACGCTCTGGTGACGCCGGTATCCGCGGAAAATCGATGCGGCCGAAGCGTGAAGTGGACTGCGACAGTCACCCTGACGTATTGCCGTCACCCGAAAATTCTACGTCAACTGATATGGAGAAGCCGTCCCGCGACGCGCGGCAGCCATCATTCCAAACAAGGGATGCGTCAATCCCGGCATTTGCGCCGACTATTTCGGGTAGCCGACCGGCTGCGCGAACGTGACAATTTGATCGTCGCGAAGTCCCATACGTTTCGGCAGTCCGGCGCGATCGATGCTGCCGAGGATAACGGTGCCGAGACCTGCCGATGCGCAAAAAAGATAAACGTTCTGGCCAATGATCGCTGAATCGACGTGCGCGTTCAGGACTTGCTCCTGACGTGGGGCTTTGGCCATGCGGGCGAGGTCGGCCGCGTAGACCAGGACCGCAGGAGCGGTGGCGGCGAAAACCATGCTGCTGGTGAATTTTCTGATATCGGTATCGAGAACCCGCCGCAATTCGTGGGCTTTCGGCATGAACAAAAAAACGCCATCGGCCCTGCAGACATAGATGTCGGTTTCAATGGAGTGACGCCACGAAGGTGCGGTCCGGTCGGCGCTTTCCGGCCGATTGATTCCGAATGCCGCCCACATCAGATCGGAAAGGACGGGCTGCTCCAGCGGCCGGTCGCTATAAGCCCGGATGGAGCGGCGCTTCGCCAATGCCTGCATCAGCGGTATACCGCCGTCTATGCGTGGGGCTGAAAGCTTGATCAGTTGGGCCGGCGTTTGTGCGCCCGCCTGACCGACCAAGCTGGTCGCGGCCAATGCAACCGCTCCGGTCAGCAGTTCACGACGGATGAAATCGGGTTTCATGATCCATCTCCATTGGGTGGGTCTAAACCGCCACGGCACTCGATGCCGATTCATTCAGCTGGAAAGTAAAACGCGGAGTGGAGTACCGCATCATTGATCTATGGCAACGGGGCCACAATGTGCTTGCCTGGTGCGCGGTCAAGATGCCGGTGATCGTGATCAAAGGCGGGCGGATCGAAGAGGGAGCGCGCGCGACGGCGGCACATGCCGGCCCATTGGCGGGCGCCGACATCGTTTATGATGCAGCCTTTCGGCGCGCGGGGATGTTACGGGCCAGAGTCTAAGGACGCGAATGAGCGCCGGGACCGCCCCTTGTTGTTGGGATTGCCGCTGTCATATTAAAAAACATCGTGAGCCCCGAGCCCTCAGCCTGCTTAAACGATGCTTAGACCGCTAGGCAGCGCAGTAGCTGATGACTGAGTAGCCGATGACTGAAAGTGGGTCGTTCCTGATGTCGACGGGACTTCCCGAACGATAAAGATCGGGCGATCAAACATGGGCTCGGCAGTGTTCTTGTCAGGCGGAGCCGGGCTGCTGCAACCGCCCGGCAAGAACCATACAGTTCGGAAGTCAGACCCTATATTCCGATGACCTGAACGAAACCCGGTTCGTCGTCTCCGATGCCGAGGCGATCTTTCGGATATCGGCCCAGGTCTGCTTGCAATTCGGGATGACCAAACCGCGTTCCTCTCCGGGCACGATTGGGCGGTCGGTTTTCAAACGGGAACGAATGATATCCCAGTCTTGCGCAATTGTGTCGCGGTGCGCTGTTGCGCGTGAATCGGCCAAATCCCCTGTAAAATTCCTTGTTCGCAGGGCGGCGCCGTCGGAGACTGGTTCGATCAGCACTGCGTCGCCAGCCAGCCAGTTCTGAGTGGCTCGGTGGATATCCCTGAGGCTGCTTCAGACGCAGCGGAACCTGCGTCAACAAGATTGCGGCGCAGGACCGCACCTCCCGGGCGATCAGGCGGGAAGCTGAAACAAGCGCCGCACTTCGCGGTGCGCGATGCGCCATCCGTCTGCGGTCTTGACGAACTTGTCGTGCCATTCGCCCAGGCTGAACGGCATGCCCAGGGGCAGCGGCGGCTTCGGCGCCGGTGTATCCGGCACGTAGCGATACAGGAGATAATAGCTCACCGCCTGCGCGTGGCTCCGGTCGCCGATATCGATCACCGTGTTGGTGACGAAATGGCGCAGGATCTAGCCGGGCGGTCCCTTGAAGGAGGAGAGGATTGCCTCGCGTCCCGTATACGGCGTGCCGCCGCGAATCCAGGTGCCGTCGCCGGTGAACAGGTCGGCGCACGTCTCCCGTTCATCGCGATCGGAACACTGGGCAAGCCTGTGAATGAGGTCGATGCAGGCGCGTTCGATCTCCAGGCGCTCTTGCCGATCCATTGTCGCCTCCCGCAGGGCGCGGCGATTGCGCGCTTCTTGAAAGCCGCTCAGGCTGCGCCTTCGATGATGCGCACGTCGCGGACCACGTTGCCGGTCCCCAGGACCTCAAGCGCCTTCTTGTAGCCGGGCGAGTCGTGCGCGGCGATCGCCTGTTCGGCACTGTCGAACTCGATCAGCACCACACGCTGTTCCATGCCGGCTTCGTAGGTTTTCACCGGCGTGCCGCGCGCCAGGAAACGTCCGCCCGCTTCGGCGATCGCCGGCCCCGCGAACTTGGCGTAGGCTTGCATGGCGTCGGGGTTGGAGATCGAGCGGTAGGTCACAACCCAATAGGCTTTCGGCATCGTTACGCTTCCTGCTGTCAATTCTGTTGAAGGCTTCTATCAGGCTAGCATGCTGAAGCGGTCAAGAGGCATTCGTTTAAATTGATGGCAGCCATCAGCGCTGCGGAATTGTGCGCTCTATGCCGGCTGTGTAGGTATCGGGCATAGCATTGCCGGTGCCGTCGCTGAATGGTTGAACTGCTGCAGGGAATACGGATCGTCGAAGCGTCGTCCTTCGTTGCTGCGCCGCTTTGCGGTTTGACTTTTCAGCAACTGGGCGCGGATGTCATCCGCATCGATCCGATCGGTGGAGGACCCGACTTCCATCGCTGGCCGCTCGCACCCAGCGGGCTGAGCTTCTACTGGGAAGGATTGAACAAGGGCAAGCGCTCGATCGCCATCGACCTGGGCCGCCCGGAAGGGCGCGAGCTTGCCGCGGCGCTTGTCACGCGTGCCGGCGGAGATGCGGGCTGTTTCATCACAAACTATCCGGCGAAAGGATTTCTGGCGCACGAACGCCTGCGCGCGCTGCGGCGCGACCTCATCACACTGCGGATCGCAGGTTCCTCTGATGGCCGCAACGCGGTCGACTACACCGTCAACTGCGCGACCGGCTATCCGCTGATGACCGGTCGCCCCGGCGACGGCCGGCCGGTCAACCACGTTCTGCCGGCCTGGGATATTGCTACCGGCTTGACGGCGGCGGTCGGCCTGCTCGCGGCCCTGCATCGCCGCAAGCTGACAGGCGAGGGCCGCGAGATTCAGGTGCCGCTATCGAACGTCGCGTTCGGCGCCCTGTCGATGCTCGGCAATATCGGCGAGGCCTCGGTCTTCGACAAGGATCGCGAGCGATACGGCAACGACATCTACGGCTCGTTCGGGCGTGATTTCGAAACGGCCGATGGCCGACGGATCATGGTCGTCGCCGTCACCGCGCGGCAATGGCGCGGGCTCGGTGCCGCTCTCGACCTCCAGCAGGAGGTCGCCGCCATCGAGGCGTCGCAGGGCGTCAACCTGGAAGCCGACGACGGCGCCCGCTTCACGCACCGCGCGGCGCTTTTTGCGCTCATCGAATCGCGGATCGCCGCGCGCACGCTCGACGACCTGGCCGAGGCGTTCGATCACCATGGCGCATGCTGGGGTGAATACAATTCGGTGCGTGGCGCGCTGCGCAACGATCCGCGCCTGTCGCTGGCCAACCCGATCTTCCAACGCATCTCGCACCCGAGCGGCGAAACCTATCTGGCCTCCGGTTTCCCGGGCATCGAGCCGGGCGCGGCGCGGGCGCCGGTGAAGCCCGCGCCCCATCTGGGTTCCCATACCGACGAGATTCTGGCCGGTGAACTCGGGCTGTCCGATGGCGAAATCGCCCGGCTGCACGATGCCGGTCTGGTTGCGGCTGCGGACAAGACGGCGGAGAAATGCAATTGATCGCGAGCACTCGCCATACGGGTGTCCGTCATGCTGCGGCAGCCGCCGCCTCGTATTGTCTGGACTGGGTGCCTGCCATAAGGTCGCCGAAAATGCGCGGTGGCCACATGCATTTGCGTCAGATCGAGTACTTCGTGGCGCTATACGACGAGCGCAGCATCACCAAGGCGGCGCGCCGCCTGAACGTCGTGCAGCCCGCCTTGAGCATGCAGATCAGCCGGCTGGAAAAGAGCTTCAAGACCAAGCTGTTCGAGCGGACCTCGCGCGGCGTCATCCCGACCGACACCGGCCGCACCTTCTACGGCTATTGCCAGAAGATCCTCGGAGACGTCGAGGAGGCCGAGCGCTACTTGCGCGACGCCAGCGGCATGATCGGCGGACGCCTCACGGTCGGGCTGATGCCTTCCGTCGCCCACAGCGTGCTGCCGGACGTGCTTGCCGAGTACAAGGTGAGCTTCCCCGAGGTGAAGCTGGTCATCGTCGAGTCCTACAGCGGCAGCCTGCTCGATCAGCTCTATGCCGGCAATCTGGATCTGGCGGTGGTCAATCACACCAACATCCAGGACCGCACCGCGCTGGTGCCGCTGTTCCGGGATTATCTCGTGCTGGTCACCCGGCGGGGCGCATCGAACAAGCGCGTGCCGGCGGAAATCCCCAGCATCCGCTTGCAGGACTACAAGCTCGTGCTGCCGTCGCAGCGGCAAGGCATGCGCCAACTCGTCGACTCGATCATGGCGTCGAGCGGCATCAAGCTCATGCCGGAGATCGAGATCGACTCGATGGGGCCGACGCTCGACCTCGTTCGCGAGAGCGACTGGGCCACGATCCTGCCGGTCGCCGCGGTGCAGCGGGCGGTCGACCAGAAGCAGCTTTGGTCGCAGCGGATCGTCGAGCCCGAAATTCCCCGCGACGTGGTCGTGGCGACGCCGGCGACGCGCCCGCCGTCTTTAGCGGCTGAACTTTTCCTGAAGATCCTCAAATCCAAGATCGACGACTTGCTGAGCGACAAGGGGAGTGCTCGGCGCAAACGCGCATAAGCATATGTCCAGGGAGACGACGTCAGCATGACCGGCAGCAAATTTCCGCGCCTTGCGGGGGCCACCGATTGCCATCTGCATATTTTCGGCACGCCCGACCGTTACCCTTTCACACCGGAGCGTTTTTACACTCCGCCGGAGGCGTCGCTTGCCGACTATGACGCGCTGTCATCGAGCCTCGGGCTCGACCGCATGGTGATCGTGCAGCCGAGCGTCTACGGCATGGACAACCGGTGCACGCTCGACATGTGCGCGAAGGCCGGCAAGGCCCGCGCCCGCGCCATCGTCGTGGTGGACGACAGCGTCACCGACACGCAGCTGCGCGAGATGAACGAGATCGGCGCGCGCGGCCTTCGCATCAATGCGCTGACGCCGGCCGGCGTGCCCATCGAGAAGATCCAGGTCCTGGCCGAGCGCATCGCGCCGCTCGGCTGGCATCTGCAGTTCTGGATCAGTGGCGCGCAGGTGGTGCAGCTGGCCGATGTGATCCGCAAACTGCCCGTGCCCGCCGTGTTCGACCACATGGGCCAGTTCGGCCTCGAGGGCGGCCTGGACAACCCGCAGCTCAAGGCGCTGCTGGACCTGCTCGAGGAAGACCACTGCTGGGTCAAGCTGTGCGGCTATCGTCTCTCGAAAGAGGGGCCACCTTATAACGACGTGCGCACGCAGGCCAGGGCGCTGATCAAGGCGGCGCCCGATCGCTGCGTCTGGGGCACCGACTGGCCGCATCCTCACATGCAGGAGAAACCTTATCCGGACGCCCGGTTGCTGCTCGACCTAGTCGGCGAATGGGCCGGCGACGAGGCGCAGCGCAAGCGGATCCTCGTGGACAATCCCGCCCGGCTCTACGGGTTCTGATTTATCGAAGCACGCGACGCTTCACCCCTCTGGGCGAGGGGTGGAGCGTTTTCTTTATCACGCCGCTCAGGCGTTCTCGGCGCGCACCGGCGAGGGGTCCGGCAGTTTGCGCATGGCGCGCCAGATGCGTTCCGCCGTCGCCGGCATCTCGACATGGCGCACGCCGAACTCCGACAGCGCATCGACGATCGCGTTCACCACCACCGCCAGCGCCGGCACCGTGCCGCCTTCGCCCGCCGGCCGGATGCCGAGCGGATGCTCGGGCGAGGGCACTTCGCTGATCTGCGTGTTGAAGAACGGGAAGTTGTCGGCGCGCGGCATGGCATAGTCCATGAACGAGCCGGACATGAGCTGCCCGGTGCCGGCGTTGTAGGCGCAATGCTCCCACAGGGCCTGGCCGACGCCCTGGGCGATGCCGCCATGGGTCTGGCCGTGCACGACCATCGGATTGACCGCGCGTCCTGCGTCATCGACCGTCGTGTAGCGTACGATCTCGACCTGACCCAGTTGCGGATCGATCTCTAGCTCGCAGACATGCGCGCCGTAGGGGAAGGCGGCTTCCTTGACGACCTTGTCGCAGATGGCGGCGAGCGGCCCGCGCAGGTCTTCCGGCAGATCGGTTCGCTCCTCCGCCGCCTTGGCCAGCGCAAAGAGGCCGATGGTGCGGTCGGTGCCCTTGGCCCAGAGCTTTCCGCCGCCGATGGCGACATCGTCCGGCGTCGTGTTGAGCAGAAGCGCCGCCAGCTTCCTCGCCTTGCCGGCGATCTCGTCCGAGGCGACCTTCATCACCAAGCTCGCAAGGCGCATGCCGCGGCCGGAGTGGGTGCCGCCGCCGACCTTCACGATGTCGGTGTCGTGCGTGATGATCCGCACGCGGTCGATCGGCACGCCGAACCATTCGGTGATCAGCTGCGCGAAAGTCGTCTCATGGCCTTGGCCGTTGGAGACCGTGCCGATCACCACATCGACCCAGCCGTCGGGACGGACGGTGATCTCGGTGCGCTCGCGCGGCTGGCCAGTCGCCGTGTCGACGTAGTTGCCGATCGAAATGCCACGGTACTTGCCGCGCTTGCGCGCCTCGGCGCGGCGCGCCTCGAAGCCGGCCCAATCGGCCTCGTCGAGCGCCCAGTCCATCACTTCCTGGTAGTGCCCGCTGTCGTAATGCATGCCGAAGGGATTGCGATAGGGCAGCTCCGAAGGGGTGATCAGGTTGCGGCGGCGGATCTCGACCCGGTCGAAGCCGTAGTCGCGGCAGGCGAGGTCGATCAGCCGTTCCATGACGAACATCACCTCGGGGCGGCCCGCGCTGCGGTAGGGCCGGGTAGGCGAGGTGTTGGAAAGCACGGCGCGCGCGCGGAAATGCGCGGCCGGCATGCGGTAGATGCTCGACATGATCTCGACACCCTTCTGGAGCGGCGAGAAGTTGGTCGTGTGGGCGCCGGCATTGCCGATGTTGGACCCGCGCATGGCGAGGAAGGTGCCATCCGCGTCCAGCGCGAGCTCGGCAGAAACGACGAGATCGCGGCCCTGGTAGTCGCAGAGGAAGGCTTCGCTGCGCTCGCACAGCCACTTCACCGGCCGGCCGGCGCGGCGCGCCGCCCAGGCGACGAGGCAGAACTCGGGATAGATCATGCCGCGGGTGCCGAAGTTGCCGCCGACGTCGTGAATGATGACGCGGACCTGCTCGGAAGGCACTGCCAGCACGGTGGCGAGGTCGTTCTTCAGGCGCACCGCGCCGCCGCTGCCGGCATAGAGCGTGTAGCGCCTGGTCTTCGGATCGTATTCGCTGACGGCGGCGCGCGGCTCCATCGGCGCGCCGGTGATGCGCTGCACCCAGGTTTCGAACTTCACCGTGTGTGCGGCGCGCGCGAAGGCTGCCTCGGTCGCAGCACGATCGCCGAGCTCGGCGTCGAGGCAGACGTTCGAATGATGCTGGTCGAACAGCTTCGGCGCATCCGGTTCCGCCGCTGCGGCGGTGTCGGTGACTGCCGGCAGCGGCTCGTAATCGACCTCTACGCGCTCGGCGCCGTCCTTGGCGGCCGCGATCGAGGTGGCGATGACGATTGCGACTGCCTCGCCGACATAGCGCACCTTGTCGATGGCGAGCGGATAATGCGGCGCGGTGAAGATCGGCGTCCCGTCCGTGTTCTCCGGCTTGATTTCGGCCGGGTGTGCGAGCAGCGGCGTGTGCGGAATCGGCTTGAGGCCGTCATCGAGCTGGTCCTTGCCGGTCAGCACCAGCAACACGCCGGGTACTTGCAGCGCGGGCGCGGTATCGATCGACTTGATACGCGCGTGCGCGTGCGGCGAGCGCAGCATGATGGCATGCACCTGTCCGGGCAGGTTCATGTCGTCGCTGAACCGGCCCTTGCCGGTCACCAGGCGCTGGTCCTCCAGGCGGCGGACCGGCTGGCCGATCCCGAAACCCTTTGCGAGGTGGTTCATTTGCGCTCTCCGGCAACGGCGCCGCTGGCGGCCTTCGCGGCGTCAACGGCGCGGGCGAGCAGCACGGGGATGGCATGCGCCCGGTATTCCGCGGTGGCGTGCATGTCGGAGTTCAGGCCGTCCGGTTTGACGGCCAGATTGGCGAGCGCTCCGGCGGAGAACTCCCTGTCGAGCAAGGCCTCGGCATCCTTCAGGCGGAACACGCACGGGCCGGCGCCGGTCACCGCGACGCGCACGCCGCCTTTGGTTCTGGCGACGAAGACGCCCACCAGTGCGAAGCGCGACGCGGGATGGTGCAATTTAACATAACCGGCGGCGAGCGGGATCGGAAAGCGCACCGCCATGATGATCTCGCTCGCTCCCAGCGCGGTTTCGAACAGCCCGAGGAAGAAGTCGTCGCCGGCGATCTCGCGCCGGTTCGTGACGATGTTTGCACCCAGGCCGAGCACGGCGGCCGGATAGTCGGCGGCAGGATCGGCATTGGCGATCGAACCGCCGATGGTGCCGCGGTTGCGCACCATCGGGTCGCCGATGCCGCCGGCGAGCACGGTCAGCGCCGGTATGGCGCGTGCGACGACGTCGGAGCTGGCTACGTCATAATGGCGCGTCATCGCGCCGATGGTCAGGAAGTTGCCGTCGCGCTTGATGCCCTTGATGTCCGGGATTGCGGCCAGATCGACCAAGTGGTCGTATTGCGCCAGCCGGAGCTTGAGCGTCGGCAAGAGACTCATGCCGCCGGCCATCAACGTGGAATTGTCGTGGGACGAGAGAAGGTCGCCGGCCTCGCCGAGACTTTTCGGCTTGTGATAGTCGAGTTTGTACATGGAGTGCTCCCTGCCGCCCGCGGCCGTTAAGAGGCTTTCATAGCGGCGGCGCCGGCCTGCACGGCCTTGACGATATTGTGGTAGCCCGTGCAGCGGCAGATGTTGCCTTCGAGCTGCTTGCGGACCGTGTGCTCGTCGAGGTCGTGGCCGTGACGCCGGACCATGTCGACAGCCGACATGATCATGCCCGGCGTGCAGAAGCCGCATTGCAGCGCGTGATGCTCGTGAAAGGCTTCCTGCATCGGGTGCAGCTTGTCGCCGTCGGCGAGCCCCTCGATGGTTGTCACCGTCGCGCCATCAAGGGCGACGGCGAGCGCCGTGCACGACTTCAGCGCGATGCCGTCAACATGCACGGTGCAGCAGCCGCACTGGGTGGTGTCGCATCCGACGTGCGTGCCGGTCAGGCCGAGATGCACGCGCAGCAAATCGACGAGAAGCGTGCGCCCCTCGACCTCGGCGCTGGCCGGCTTGCCGTTCACGGTCATTGAAACGACGGGCATGATGTCCTCCAGTAAACGCCGTGCGACTCTTATCTGCTCGCCCGGACGGACGTCCGGTTCAAGCCTTGATGTTGAACAATTCGGCCGCGGTGCCGCCGGTGATGGCGTCGTGTTCCTTTTTGCCGAACTTCGACGCTTCGACGATCTTGAGCGGTTCCAGGTCGCCGACCGAGAACGGGTAGTCCGAACCCATCATGACCTTCTCATTGCCGGCCGCCTGGCAGACGAACCGCAGCGCCTGAGGATCGAAGACGATCGTGTCGAAGTACAGCTTTTTGAACCCCTCGGCCGGATCGCCTGGGGTGCGCTCCGATTCATAGCTTCGCTTCAGCCGTCCCATAATGAAGGGAATGGCCGCGCCGCCATGCGACAGTACGAGCTTCACGCCTGGATACCTGGTCAGGTGCCCCGAATAGAGCAGGCGCGCGACCGCGTGGGTCGTGTCGGTGATGCGGCCGACCGCATTGATCAATCCGAAATCGCCCAGGCGGTCGTCGCCGGTTGCGAACATCGGGTGGAGGATGATCGGCGTGTTGCGGGCGGATGCCGCCTCCCAGAACGGCTCGAGATTGGCCGTGTCCAGAGCGCCGCCAAGCCCCTTCGGCTGGGTGCCGATCATCAGGCCATGGAAGCCGGCGTCCATCGCTTCTTCCAGCACCCTGGCCGCAAGCTTGCCGCTTTGCAGCGGAACCGTCGCGAGCGGAATGAGCTCGGGGCGGTCGGCGACCGCCTTCAGCATGTGATGGTTGAGGTAGCGACTCCAGTCTGCGCCTTCCTCGGCCGGCAGCTCATAGGCCGTCATGTCCATCCAGGCGGCTACGACCTGCTTGTCGATGCGCTGCGCGGCCATCCATTCCTCGCGCTTGGCCATGTCGCTCATCCCCGGCATGACCGGCCGGGTCGGCTTCTTGCCAGCGAACGCGAATGACACGCCGCCCTTGTCGTCGATCGAGGCCTGCACCGACGGAAACGCCTTCCGCTTGACGACGTCGTCGAGCAAGGCCTTTGGCACGAAATGCGAATGCATGTCGATGATCATATGTTTCCTTCCTGACTTCGGCGGCACACGTGATCTGCGCAGGCGCGGCTAGACCGCGCCCGTCAGCGCCGCTTCCGCGAGCTTGAGCTGATCGTCATCGTGCTGGCTGGTGGTGCCGATGGCGGTCGACGGATTTTCCGGCCGACTGAAGCAGCGCGGCCATACGCTTTGGTTTCCGATGCCGCGCAGGACACTTTCGATCCTGCGGTCCAGATAGGTCCAGGCGCCCATGTTCTGTGGCTCTTCCTGAGCCCAGACGACCTCGGCGCCCGGGAAGCGGGTGAGCTCGGCGGCCAGCGCCTCGGCCGGGAACGGATAAAGCTGCTCCAGGCGGACAATGGCGACGTCCTTCAGCTCCAGATCGGTCATGCGCGCGAGCAGGTCGTAATAGAACTTGCCGCTGCAGAGCACGACACGCCGGATCTTGCCGGTGACGTCGTCCGGTCCGATGACTTTACGGAAGCGGGTTCCCGAAAGGAAATCGCCGGCGCGTGAAACCGCATGCTTGTGGCGCAGCAGCGACTTCGGCGTGAAGACGACGAGCGGGCGCCGCCGGCGCGCCTTCGCCTGCGCGCGCAGCAGGTGAAAGAAGTTTGCCGGCGTGCTGCAATTGGCGATCCGCATGTTGTCGCGGGCACACATCTGCAGGAAGCGCTCGATACGGCCCGAGGAGTGGTCGGGACCCTGGCCTTCCAGCCCGTGCGGCAAAAGCAGGGTGAGGCCGGACGTATCCAGCCACTTGTCCTCGCCGGTGGCGATGAACTGATCGATGACGACCTGCGCCACGTTAGCGAAGTCGCCGAACTGGGCTTCCCAGACCACCAGCGCATCGGAGGCCTCCATCGAGTAGCCGTACTCGAACGCCAGCACCGAATATTCGGACAACGGGCTGCCGATGACGGAGCAGGGCGCCTGATCGTGGCCGAGTCGGTTGAAGGGCTCGCAGGCCGCGCCGGTCTCCTGGTCGAACAAAATGAAGTGCCGCTGCGAGAACGCGCCGCGCGGCGTGTCCTGTCCGGACAGCCGGACTTCGATGCCTTCGCGCGCGAGCGAAGCGTAAGCCAGCCCTTCTCCGAGGGCCCAGGGAATGTGCTCGCCGGTCCGGATGCAGGTCTCCCGCTCCGCAAGCTGGCGCACCGCCTTGGGGTTCAGCGAAACGCCATCCGGCGCGCGTGAGAGCGCGAGACCGATTTCCTCGAACCGCTCGCGTGAGATGCCGGTGGCGTCGTCCTCGCCGCTTGCGGCGCCGCCCTCGACGGCCGTAACGAGTTCGCTGTCGCCGGCGATCCGGTTCGGCTTGTAACCCTCGATGGCCTGATAGGCGGCATCGAGATTGTCGAAGCAGGCACGCGACAACTGCTCGTCGTCGCTCCGGCTCATAACGCCATCGGCGACCAGGCGCTCGATATAGCGCTGGCGCGCGGTCGGCAATTCGCCGATGCGGGCGTACATGCGCGGCTGGGTGAAGGCCGGCTCGTCGATCTCGTTATGGCCGCGCCGGCGATAGCAGACGAGGTCGACGACGATGTCTGAATGGAAGCGGCTGCGGTATTCGGCGGCGATCTGTGCGGTCCGCACCACGGCGTCGATGTCGTCGCCGTTCACGTGCAGGACTGGCGCGCCGATGGTCTTCGCGACGTCGGTGCAGAAGGTCGAGCTGCGGCCGTCCTGCGGCGCGGTGGTGAACCCCACCTGGTTGTTGATAACGATGCGGATCGTGCCGCCGGTGCGATAGGCCGGCACCTGGCTGAGCTGCAACGCCTCCGCCACGACGCCCTGGCCGGCGAAGGCCGCATCCGTATGAACCGTCACCGCTTGGACCGCGCGCCAGCCGGCGCGCTCGTCCGCGTATTGGCGCTGCAGCGCTCGCACGCGGCCCGCGGCGACGCCGTCGATCGCTTCGAGATGCGACGGGTTGTTGCAGTAGAGGAGCTTGATGGTTCGCTCCCCGTATTGCCGCTCGCCCAGGAAGCCGAGGTGGTAGGGGACGTCGCCGGACGCCAAAACGCCGGCGGGGAAGGGATCGTGGCCCTTCATCTCGTAGAATACGGCAGTCGCCGGCTTGCCGATGATGTTGACCATGACGTTGAGGCGCCCGCGCGCGGTGCCGCCGATCACGACCTGCTCCACGCCGTAAGACGCGCTCGCCCGCAGCAGCGCGTCGAACCAGGGCACGATCGCCTCGCACCCTTCGGCGCCAAACCGCTTCTTGCCGAGAAAGCGGCGGTTCATGAACTGCTCGAACTCGTCCGCCTCGACAAGCCGCGTCGCCGCCGTTCGCCGCGTCGCTGGGTTAGGCAGCCGCTCGCCTTGTTCCGCTTGCCGGAATAGCCAGGCCCGCGCAGGCGCGTTGTCGAGATGCGCACAATCGAAGCCGATCGAGCCGGCATAAGCCGCGTTCAGTTTGCCGAAGAGTTCGCGCAAGGACAGGCGGCTGGTGCCGAAGCCATCCGGCGCATCGATCGCGGTGTCGAGGTCATCTTCCGAGAGCCCATAAGCCTCGAGGCTCAATTCCGGCTGGACCGGCAGCGACCACATCGCAAGCGGATCGAGCTGTGCGGCATAATGCCCGTACCAGCGATAGGCAGCGATCAACTGCGCCGCGACGACGGCGCTCTTCGTCGGCGCTCCCACCCACTGCGACGGCGGCGCACCGTACAGATGCTCAAAAAAGGGATGCCAGCTTGCATCGACCGATCGGGGATCCCGCAGATAACAGTGATACAGATCGACAATGAAGTCGGCACTGACCGCCGGAAAGGGCCGGTTCATTTAAGCACTTCCGCAATTGCACTGCGCACGTGGATGGCGAGCGAGAATGCCGGGTCCGCAGTCAAAATATGCGCGATGGATGCAGCGTGGCAATTAACGAGAAGTGATGGCAGGCATCATTTTATATCGCCTCGCGCTCGACCCTCGTCGCGTGACATATTCGGCCGACCGTCCCCAAAGCAAGCGTCTTGGTCGAGACGGGCGGCGGCGGCTTGGAGGGGACGACGCCGTTCGGGACTTCACCGCGACAAAGGGAGAGAGACGTGAAAACTTCAAAACTGCTGGGCGCATTGCTGGGCGCCGCAGGCATGGTGGCTGCGGGTCAGGCTTCCGCGCAAGCTCTCGACAAGCTTGAAATGGTCGTGTTCGGCCCGCCTTCGCTGGGCGCGTTCCTGCCGCCGATCATCAAGGCCAAGAAGCTCGACGAGAAGAACGGACTGCAGGTCACGTTCACCGAGCGTCCGCCGGACGCCTACACGGTGCAGTTCAATACCGGCGAATTCCAGGTGGGCGGCAGCGCGGCGCTGCTGACGGTCGGCCTCGCGGCCACGCGCGGCGTCGACGTACAGTATCTCTTCAATGTGTTCGACTACTGGTCCTATGTCGTCACCAACCGCGACGACATCAAGACGCTCAAGGATATCGAAGGCAAGGACATGGCTGCGGCGAAGAGCACGTCGAGCTATCGCATCTTCACCTGGTTCGCCAAGCAGCAGGGCGTCGACATGGACAAGGTGTCGGTGGTGAACACCGCGCCTCCCGGCCTCGTCAGCTATGCGGTCGCCGATCGCGCCGCCGCTGTGCACATGTGGAGCCCCGGCTACGACGTGCTGATGGCGCGCAAGAAAGGCGTGCGTACGATCGATCTCAAGATTAACGAGATATGGAAGAAGATGACGGGTAATACGAACATTCCCTATCTCGGTGTGGCCGCGCACACCAAGTGGATCAACGAGAACCAGAAGCTGGTGCCGAAACTGTACAACACCTACAAGGACGCGGCCGCCTGGGTGCTGGCCAATCCGGACGAAGCCGCCAAGCTCATCGAGCCCAAGGGCACGCCGGAATCGCAGAAGGCCGTCGCCGACCTGATCCGCGCCAACGACCGGCTCGGGATGAAGGTGACCTGGGCCTCCGAGAGCAAGAAAGAGCTCTCCCTCATCTACAAGGTCGGCATGGAGACCGGAATCATGCCGTCCGATCCCGGCCTGAAGACGCTTTACTCCGGTCCCGAGAAGTAGCCGGGGCCGACGTCGTCTCTCGCCTTCAACAAAGAAAAAATGAGTGATCGAAGATGGATGGAATTGCTTCATTCGGCCGCCGCACTGCTTTGGTGGCGCTTCCGTTCGTCTTTCTTGCGCTGGCATGGCAGTTCACCGCGCTGTTCATGCCGGCGTTCGTTTTTCCCTCGCTGGCCAGCATCTTTCTGCGCACCGTCGACATTCTTTTTTCATGGTCGCAGTTCACCGACGTGCTGGCGACCGTCGGGCGCATCATGGCGGGGCTCACCGGCGCCTTCGTGCTCGGGGCAATATTTGCGTCCGTTATGGTGCGCAGCCCGGCGATCGACAAGTTCTTTTCGCCGATCTTGATCTTCTTTCAGGGTATTCCGGCGCTCTCCTGGGTCGTGTTCGCGATCATCTGGTTTCAGGGGACCGAGTTCCGGATCTTCTTCATCATGGTGGTGACGACGCTTCCCGCCTTCACCTTCCAGGTCCTCGACGCCTTGCGGGGCATGTCCAAGGACCTCATCGAGATGGTGCAGTCGTTCCGGCCGACGCGGCGCAAGCTGTTCGGCGCCATGATCTTTCCCGCCATCCTTCCCGAGATACTGACCGCGTGGAAAGTCAATCTCGGCAACGCCTCGCGTGTCGTCGTGGTGGCCGAGCTGGTCGGCGCGACCGACGGCATCGGCTATCAGCTCATGCAGCAACAACAGCTTTTCGACATGGCGGGCGCCCTCGCGTGGACGATGCAGATCGTCTTCTTCGTCCTGATCGTTCAGCAGATCATCGCCTTCATCGAATCCAGGGCATTCCGCTATCGCGCGGTGTCGGAGCGCGCGCTATGAGCGTTCAGGATCATCCCGCGGACGTCGAGATCAAGTTCGACCACGTCACCAAGGCCTTTCTGCGCCATAGCGGAAAGCCTTCCGACCGGTTCCGCGCGGTCGATGACATCTCGTTCGAGATTCACAGGGGCGACATCGTCGCCCTGCTCGGCAAGACCGGATGCGGCAAGTCGACGATCTTCAACATGATCGCCGGACTGCTCGATCCGTCGGAAGGAAAGGTGACGGTGGCGGGCATCGACCCGTTCCGGGACTTCGACGCCTTCCGCGGCAAGATCGCCATCGTCTTCCAGAACGATCGGCTGCTGCCGTGGCGCACGGCGATCGGCAACGTCGAGCTGGGGCTGGAAATGCTCGACGTCCCGAAGGAAGAACGCCACCAGATCGCCCAGCGCTGGCTGACCCGGCTCGGCCTGCAGGGCCACGAGAAGGACTATCCGCACGCGCTTTCGGGCGGCATGCGGCAGCGGGTGAGCATCGCCCGCGCCTTCGCGACCGACGCCAACCTGCTGCTGTGCGACGAGCCTTTCTCGGCGCTCGACGAGATGACCGGCCAGCGGCTGCGCGAGGAGTTCGCGAGCCTCGTGCGGGAGAACAACAAGACCGCGGTATTCATCACTCACTCGATCGACGAGGCGCTGCAACTGGGCGATCGCATCATCGTGCTCAGGCGGCCGGCCAACATCGCCTACGAGACCCGGCTCGACCGCAACACGCCGCTAGCAGAACGCGAAGCAATCCGCGCCCGTATCCGCGAGGTCCTGTCGGTGTGAGCTGCGGGGGCGGCGGCCTCGAACGGGCACCGCCGGCGGTTTCAGGGGATCAGCAGGATCTTGCCGAAGTGCTGGTTGGCGCGCATGTAGGCCTGCGCCGCCTTCGCCTCGCTCAAGGGAAAGGTCTTCTCGACCGGGATGCTCAACTCTTTCATCCGCACCGCCTCGGCGAGGTCGGCCCACATGGCGCGCGTTTCCTCGCGCAGTTCGTCCACCGAGCGCGTGCGGTGCGTCACTCCGATATAGGCGATGCGGCGGTTGGCGTGCAGGTCGAAGTCGAATTCGGCGCTGCCGCCGCCGAGCCGGCCCACGTTGACGATGCGGCCGCGGATGGCCGTCGCCTTCATGGTGCTGTTGAAGATGCCGCCCGACACCTGGTCGATGACCACGTCCGCGCCGCGGCCGTCCGTCGCGTTCAGCACAAGGTCGGGCCACTTCGCATCCTTGGTGTCGATGGCGAGGTCGGCGCCGAACTCCTTCAGGCGCGCTCGCCGTTCGGCATTGGTCGAGGTGCCGATCACCAGCTTCGCGCCGAGGCGCTTGGCGATCTGCAAGGCCATGAGCCCGACGCCGGAACTCGCGCCCTGCACGAGCACGCTCTCTCCGGCTCTCAGGCGGCCGTTGGTCACCAGCGCGTCGTGCATGGTGCCGAGCGCGACCGGCAAGGTCGCGGCGTGCTCGAAGCTCATGTCGTCCGGGATCTTCACGGCGCGTCCCCAGTCGCACACGGCATATTCGGCGTAGCCGCCGGCGCCCGCGCACATGACGCGGTCGCCGGGCTTGAAGCCGCCTTTGGCTTCGGCGCCGACCTCGACGACTTCGCCGGCCCAGTCGAGCCCGACGGTGGCGCCCATCTTGCCGTGGCCGCCATGCCCGCGCGCCGCGGCGAGGTCGGCGCGGTTGAGCCCCGCGGCGGCCACCTTCACCAGCAGTTCGAACGGCTTGGGGCTGGGCTGGGGAATGTCGCGAACCTCGAGCCCGTTCTCCGTCGCCACGGCCGCTTTCATGAGCGCGTCTCCCTTTCTTTTCTGCCCGCCACTCTATAGTCGTTGTACCGCCGCGCCGCAAAGGCCCGTGCGGCCAAAGGCTTAAGGATGCCCGACGCCACTTCTCCGGCGAGGCTTTTCCACAAGGCGAGCGGGCGGGTAAGCGGCCGCGGAAATGCTTTAACATTAAAATATTGAGGCCTATAATAACGTCGTTCGGCAAGATTTGGCGGGGACATTGCGCGATGCGGACTGTCGTTCTCGGTGGCGGCCCCGGCGGCCTCAACTTCGCGATCTCGCTCAAGCTGCGCGATCCCTCGCACGACATCGTGGTGATCGAGCGCAACAGCCCCGACGACACCTTCGGCTGGGGCGTCGTGCTGTCCGACGAGACGCTTGGCAATCTTTCGGGAAACGACCCGGTCAGCGGCCAGGCGATCCGCGACTCCTTCGCCTACTGGGACGACATCGCGGTGCACTACCGCGGCGCGGTGGTCCGCTCCGGCGGGCATGGTTTCTCCGGCATCGCGCGCAAGAAACTGCTCAACATCCTGCAGCAGCGCGCCCGCGCGCTCGGCGTCGACATTCGGTTCGAGACCGAGGCACTGCCGCGCGAAAGCTACCGCGGCGCCTACGATCTCGTCGTGGCGGCCGACGGCGTGAACTCGCGCGTGCGCACCGCCTATGCCGACGTATTCAAGCCCGACATCGACGTGCGCGCCTGCAAGTACATCTGGCTCGGCACGCAACAGAAGTTCGACGACGCCTTCACCTTCATTTTCGAGGAGACCGAGCACGGCTGGATCTGGGCGCACGCCTACCAGTTCGACGACAGCACGGCGACCTTCATCGTCGAGTGTTCGGAGGAGACTTGGCGTCGCGCCGGGTTTGACCGGATGACCGGGGACGAGACGATTGCCGCCTGCGAGAAGATCTTCGCGCGCAATCTCGGCGGCCACCGTCTGATGTCGAATGCGCGGCATCTGCGCGGCTCGGCCTGGCTGAACTTCAACCGAGTACTGTGCGCACGCTGGAGCCACGAGAACGTGGTGCTGCTCGGCGACGCAGCGGCGACCGCGCATTTCTCCATCGGCTCGGGGTCCAAGCTGGCGATGGAGAGTGCGATCGCACTGGCGAACTACGTCGACAGCGAGAGCACGCTGGCTGCGGCCTTCGAGCGCTACGAAAACGAGCGCCGCACCGAGGTGCTGCGCCTGCAAAGCGCCGCGCGCAATTCGACCGAGTGGTTCGAGAACGTCGAGCGTTACCTGCATCTCGATCCGGTGCAGTTCAACTATTCGCTGCTGACGCGCTCGCAGCGCATCAGTCACGAGAACCTGCGCCAGCGCGATCCGGAGTGGCTCGCGGGCGCGGAGAAGTGGTTCGAGCAGCGCGCGACCGGCCGCATTCCGAACGTGGCGCGGCCGCCGATGTTCGTGCCGTTCCGCGTGCGCGAGGTCGAACTGGCCAACCGCATCTGCGTCTCGCCGATGGACCAGTACAAGGCGGTAGACGGGCTGCCGGGCGACTGGCATTTCGTCCACTACGCCGAGCGCGCCAAGGGCGGCGCCGGCCTCGTGTTCACGGAGATGACCTGCGTGTCGGCGGAGGGCCGCATTTCGCCCGGTTGCACCGGCCTCTACAACGACGCGCAGGAGCGCAGCTGGAAGCGGCTCGTCGATTTCGTGCATGCGGAAACCGATGCGAAGATTGCGCTCCAGATCGGCCATTCCGGCCCGAAGGGATCGACCCAGCTCGGCTGGGAGGAGGCGGACGCGCCGCTGCCGGCAGGCAACTGGCCGGTGACCGGGCCTTCGCCGCTGGCATGGAGCCCGCAGAACCAGACACCGCGGCAGCTCACGCGCGCCGACATGACGCGCATCCGTGAGGAGTTCGTCGAAACGGCGACGCGCGCCGCACGCATCGGCTTCGACTGGCTCGAGCTGCACTACGCGCACGGCTACCTGATGTCGTCCTTCATCACGCCGCTGACCAACCGGCGCGACGACGAATATGGCGGCAGCCTTGAGAACCGCATGCGCTTCCCGCTCGAGGTGCTGCGGGCGGTGCGCGCGGCTTGGCCGCAGGAGAGGCCGATCTCGGTGCGTATTTCCGCGAACGACTGGGTCGGCGCGAAGGGCATCCAGCCGCAGGACGCCGTGGACGTCGCCCGCATGCTCGCCGCCGGCGGCGCCGATCTGGTCGACGTGTCGGCCGGACAGACGTCGCGCGAGGCGCAGCCGGTCTACGGGCGCATGTTCCAGACGCCGTTCTCCGACCGCATCCGCAACGAGGCGGGGGTCGCCACCATCGCGGTCGGCAACATCTACGAGCCCGACCACGTCAACTCGATCCTGATGGCCGGGCGGGCCGATCTGGTGTGTCTGGCCCGGCCGCATCTGGCCGATCCCTATTGGACGCTGCGGGCCGCCGCCGATCTCAATTATCGCGGCACCAACTGGCCGAAGCCGTACTGGCCCGGGCGCGACCAGCTCTACCGGCTGAAGGCGCGCGGCGACATGCAGATCGGGCGGGTGTGATGCAGCTTTCCGGGCGGCATGCCATCGTCACCGGCGGCGGCAGCGGCATCGGCGCCGCCATCGCTCACGCCCTGTCGGCCGAAGGCGCGGCGGTGACGCTGGTCGGACGGAGCAAGGAGAAGCTCGACCGCGTCGCGGCAAAGCTCGGCATGGCGGGCGTCGTAACCGCCGACGTTTCGCGCGAGGACGACTGCGCGGCGATGGCGGAGAAGGCGCGCGCACTGCACGGGCCGATCGACATCGCGGTCGTCAATGCAGGCGCGGCCGAGAGCGCGCCGTTCGGAAAGATCGATCTTGCGCACTGGCGGCGGATGCTCGACGTCAATCTGACCGGCGCTTTCCTCACCGCCCAGGCGGTGCTGCCGGATCTCAAGCGCGCCGGTGCCGCCGACGGCGTCCGGCGGCAGGTCTTCGTCGCCTCGACCGCCGGCGTCCGCGGTTACCCATATGTCGCAGCCTACTGCGCGGCCAAGCACGGCGTGGTCGGGATGATGCGCGCGCTCAGCGCCGAGCTCGCGGCGAGCGGCGTCACCGTGAACGCGGTCTGCCCGGGATACACCGATACGCCGCTGATTGATGCCTCGGCGGCCGCCGTCGCGCAAAAGACCGGGCAGGCAGCGGCCGACATCCGCGCGCAACTGGCGCAGCAGAACGCGCATGGGCGGCTGGTCACGCCGCAAGAGGTCGCCGGGTCGGTGCTGTGGCTGTGCTCGCCGGCGGCCGCCTCGGTCAGCGGGCAGACGATCGTGATGGCCGGAGGCGAGCCATGAAAGCGTCACCGCGCGCCGCGCGCGACAGCGCGCGCACCCAGCGCCTGCGCCTGTGGATCAGGCTCTTGCGCGCGACCCGCGCCATCGAATCCGACATTCGCGACAAGTTGCGCCGCTCCTTCGCGACGACCTTGCCGCAGTTCGACGTCATGGCCGCGCTCGCCCGCAAGCCCGATGGCATGACCATGACCGAGCTGTCGCGCCGCCTGATGGTGTCGAACGGCAACGTCACAGGCATCGTGGACCGCTTGGTCGCCGAAAAATGCGTCGTGCGCCAGTCGCCGGCCGAGGACCGCCGCGCCTTGCGGGTGCGGCTCACGCCCAAGGGCGACGCCCGCTTTGCCGCGATGGCGAAGGAGCACGAGGGTTGGGTCGATACGCTGCTCGGCGACCTCGACGGCGAGGAGCTCGACCGCCTCATCCATCAATTCGATGCATTGGCGCACCGTCTGCGCGACGGAGAACAGAGACCATGACCAAAGCGGATTTCAGGCCGGAGCACTTCGACTGGCGCCTCGATGCGGATGGCGTGGCAGTGATCAGATTGAAGCG
The DNA here is from genome assembly GCA_046292265.1 of Pseudolabrys sp. Classification (GTDB taxonomy): domain Bacteria; phylum Pseudomonadota; class Alphaproteobacteria; order Rhizobiales; family Xanthobacteraceae; genus Pseudolabrys. The sequence continues at coordinate 135,168 of JBKBRE010000004.1, forward strand.
CCCTGAGCGCAAGAACCCGCTGACCTTCGACTCCTACGCGGAACTGCGCGACACGTTCCGCGAGCTCGTCTACGTCGATGACGTGAAGGCCGTGGTCTTCGCCTCGAATGAAGGCAATTTCTGCTCCGGCGGCGACGTGCAGGACATCATCGGCCCGCTGCTCGAGCGCGACATGAAGGGGTTGCTCGCGTTTACGCGGATGACCGGGGACTTGGTCAAGGCGATGCGCGCCTGTCCGCAGCCGGTGGTCGCTGCGGTGGACGGCATCTGCGTCGGCGCCGGCGCGATGATCGCGCTGTCCGCCGATCTGCGCTTCGGCACGCCGCGCGCCAGGACGGCGTTTTTATTCACCCGCGTCGGCCTAGCCGGCTGCGACATGGGCGCCTGCGCCATGCTGCCGCGCGTGATCGGCCAGGGCCGCGCATCCGAACTGCTGTTCAGCGGGCGGACGATGAGCGCGGAGGAGGGCGAGCGCTGGGGCTTCTTCAATCGTCTGATCGCCCCCGAGCAGATCGAAACCGAGGCGATCGACTTCGCGCGCAGCCTCGCGCGCGGACCGACTTTCGGTCACATGATGACCAAGACCATGCTGGCGCAGGAATGGTCGATGACGCTCGACCAGGCGATCGAGGCGGAGGCGCAGGCGCAGGCGATCTGCATGCAGACGGAAGACTTCCGCCGCGCCTACGAGGCCTTCATGGCCAAGCAGCAGCCGGTGTTCGAGGGGGATTGAGATGTCCGCGCTGGCGCATCTTGCGTGGCCCTTCTTCGAACCGCGTCACCGTGCGTGGGCCGAGAAGCTGTCCGGCTGGGCGGCGGCCAATCTCGGCGCTGTCGATCGTCACGACGTGGACGCCGCGTGTCGCAAGCTGGTCAGAGCGCTCGGGGACGCTGGTATCCTCACCATGACCGCGCCGGGCGAGGGCAACGAGCGGCTCGACGTCCGCACGCTGGCGCTCGCGCGCGAGACGCTCGCCTTCCACGCTGGGCTCGCCGACTTCGCATTCGCCATGCAGGGGCTCGGCGCCGGGCCGATCTCGCTGTTCGGTGACGCCGCGCAACGCGCCCGCTGGCTGCCGAAGACGCGCAAGGGGGAGGCGATCGCCGCCTTCGCGCTGTCGGAGCCGGCCTCCGGTTCGGATGTCGCCAATATCGCGATGAGCGCGCACCGCGAGGGATCGGACTACGTTCTCGACGGCGAGAAGACCTGGATCTCCAACGGCGGCATCGCCGACTTCTACATCGTCTTCGCCCGCACCGGCGAAGGTCCGGGCGCTCGCGGGCTTTCCGCCTTTATCGTCGAGGCCGACGCCGCGGGGCTTTCGATTGCCGAGCGCATCGACGTGATCGCGCCGCATCCGTTGGCCCGCCTGCGCCTGGAGAATTGCCGTGTGCCAGCGAGCGCCATGATCGGCAAGCCCGGCGAGGGCTTCCGAATCGCGATGGCGACGCTCGACGTCTTCCGCACTACGGTCGGCGCCGCGGCGCTCGGCTTCGCCCGCCGCGCGATGGCGGAAACCGCCGGCCGCGTGTCGCGCCGCGAACTGTTCGGCGGGCCGATGGCCAAGCTGCAGATGGTGCAGGGCCACGTCGCTGACATGGCGACCGACATCGACGCGGCGGCGCTGCTCGTCTACCGCGCCGCCTGGGTGAAGGACATGGGCGCGGCCAGCGTCGCCTCCGAAGCGGCGATGGCCAAGCTCTATGCGACCGAGGCGGCGCAGCGCGTCATCGACACCGCGGTGCAACTGCATGGCGGCGACGGTGTGCGCGCCGGCCATCCGGTCGAGACGCTCTATCGCGACATCCGCGCGCTGCGCATCTACGAGGGCGCGTCGGACATCCAGAAGCTCATCATCGCCCGCCGCGCGCTTGCGGGCCCTTCGGAGGCCTCAGCATGACCCGCACAGGCCATTCTCTCGGAGCGTCCGCGCACGTCGACACGTTTGCGCGCGACAACCTGCCGCCGCCGGCCGAGTGGCCGGACCTGCTGCTCGACCGTCCCGAGTTCCAGTACCCGGAACGCATCAACGCCGCGGTGGAGTTGACCGACCGCATGGTCGAGAAGGGCTTCGGCGACCAGATCGCGCTCATCGGCAACGGCCGCCGCCGCACCTACAAGGAGCTGGCCGACTGGTCGAACCGGCTCGCCCATGCGCTGGTCGAGAACTATGGGGTGAAGCCCGGCAACCGTGTGCTCATTCGCTCGGGCAACAATCCCGCGCTGGTGGCGGCCTGGCTTGCCGCCACGAAGGCGGGCGCGGTCGTGGTCAACACGATGCCGATGCTGCGCGCGGGCGAGATCGCCAAGATCGTCGACAAGGCGCAGATCGCGCTGGCGCTCTGCGACAGCCGCGTCGCCGACGAGGTCGTCGCCTGCGCCAAGGACAGCAGGTTTCTGAAGCAGGTGGTGAGCTTCGACGGCACCTCGAACCACGACGCCGAGCTCGACCGCATCGCGCTCGACAAGCCGGTAAAGTTCGACGCGGTGCCGACCGGCCGCGACGACGTGGCGCTGCTCGGCTTCACGTCGGGCACGACCGGCGAGCCGAAGGCGACCATTCACTTCCACCGCGACCTCTTAGCCATTGCGGACGGCTATGCGCGCGAGGTGCTGCAAGTAACCCCGCAGGACGTCTTCGTCGGCTCGCCGCCGCTGGCTTTCACCTTCGGCCTCGGCGGGCTGGCGATCTTCCCGCTGCGCTTCGGCGCTACTGCGACGCTGCTCGAGAGCGCGACGCCGGCGAACATGGTGCAGATCATCGAAACCTACAAGGCGACGATCTGCTTCACCGCGCCGACCGCCTACCGCGCCATGCTGGCGGCGATGGACGGCGGCGCCGACCTGTCGTCGCTGCGGATCGCCGTGTCTGCCGGCGAGACGCTGCCGCCGGCGGTGTTCGAGGAGTGGACGCGCAAGACCGGCAAGCCGATCCTCGACGGCATCGGCTCGACTGAGCTGCTGCACATCTTCATCAGCAACCGGGTCGGCGATACGCATCCCGGCAGCACCGGCCGGCCGGTCTCGGGCTACGAGGCAAAGATCGTCGATGAGGACATGCGCGAGCAACCGCGCGGCGAGTTCGGCCGGCTGGCGGTGCGCGGGCCGACCGGCTGCCGCTATCTCGCCGACAAGCGCCAGGCGCAATATGTGCGCGACGGCTGGAACCTGACCGGCGACACATTCATGCAGGACGCCGAGGGGCGCTTCCATTTCGTGGCGCGCGCCGACGACATTATCATCTCCGCCGGCTACAACATCGCCGGACCGGAGGTCGAGGCGGCGCTGCTGAAGCATCCGAGCGTCGCCGAATGCGCGGTCGTCGGCCGACCGGACGAGGAGCGCGGACAGATCGTCGCAGCCTACGTCGTGCTGCGCGACGGGGTCGCGCGCGACGAGGCCTGCGTCAAGCTGCTCCAGGAGCACGTGAAGGCGACGATCGCGCCCTACAAGTATCCGCGCGCGGTCACCTTCATCAACGCCCTGCCGAAAACCTCGACCGGAAAGATCCAGCGTTTCCGACTCCGCCAGTCATAGGACACTGCACATGGGCGAGATGACAATTCTGCACCCGAAGGGCTGGGCGCCGGCCAAGGGCTACAGCAACGGCGTGATGGCCGAGGGCAGGGTGGTCTTCATCGCGGGCCAGGTCGCGTTCGACGAGCAGGCGAAGATCATATCGAGCGATTTCGTCACGCAGGTCGAGCGGGCGCTGAAGAACATCGTGCAGATTCTCGCCGAGGCGGGCGGCGAGCCGAAGCATATCACCCGGCTCACCTGGTTTGTCACCGACAAGCAGGCCTATGTCGGCCAGCAGGCGAAGATCGGCGAAGCCTATCGGCGCGTGATCGGCCGCCACTTCCCGGCGATGAGCCTGCTGGTCGTCAGCGCGCTGCTGGAGGACGGCGCCAAGGTAGAGATCGAGGCGACCGCGGTCCTGCCGCGGGGCTAGGTTTCAGCTTCGATTACGCCGGCCAGGGGCACCTGATCTGGATCAAGGTGCCGGCTTGAGCATCGATGTCAGATGTCCCGGTCAGCTCACCTGACGGTGGCCGGGCGATGCCAGTCCAGAATGCCGAAATTGCGGCGATGTTCGACCAGACCGCCGATCTCCTGGAGATCAAGGGCGACAACCCGTTTCGCGTGCGCGCTTATCGCCGGGCGGCGCGCACCATCGAGGGCCTGCCGCAAAGCGTGCGGGCCATGCTGGCCGCGGAGGCCGACCTGTCGGAACTGCCCGGCATCGGCGAGGACCTGGCCGGGAAGATCGCCGACATCGTCAAGACGGGCCATTTCAGCCTGCTCGACCAGCTCAAGAAGAAGCTGCCGGGCGAGCTCGGCGAGATGGCCGGGCTCCCGGGGCTCGGCCCCAAGCGCATCAAGCTCATCTACAGCAGGCTGAAGATCCGCACGCTCGACGATCTGCGCCGCGCCGTGGACGCCGGGCGTCTGCGCAAGCTGCGCGGCTTCGGCGAGGTGTCGGAGAAGAAGCTCGCCGCCGCGCTCAGGAAGCCGGCCGCCGCCAGGCGCTTCAAGCTCGCCGTCGCGGAGGCCGAAGCGGAGGCGCTCACCGCCTATCTGCGCGACGGCGGACGCGTGGTCGTGGCCGGCAGCTACCGGCGCCGGCGCGACACCGTCGGCGATCTCGACATCCTGGTCACTGCCGAGCACGGTGCGGCGGTCGGCGATCGTCTGGTCGCCTACGAGAACGTAGCCGAGGTGCTCGCGCACGGGCCGACGCGGGCAACCGTCGTGCTGCGCTCCGGCCTGCAGGTGGACGTGCGGGCGGTGCCGGAGCGGAGCTATGGCGCGGCCTTGTTGTATTTCACCGGCTCCAAAGCGCACAACATCGCGCTACGCAGCCTCGCCAACGACCGCAAGTGGAAGCTCAACGAATACGGCCTGTTTGCCGGCAAGCGGCGGATCGCCGGCCAGACCGAAGAGGAAATCTACACGAAGCTCGGCCTCGCCTTCATCCCGCCGGAGATGCGCGAAGATCGCGGCGAGGTGGCGCTGGCGAAGGCGAACAAGCTACCGCGCCTGCTTGAAGTCGCCGACATCCGCGGCGACCTGCATGTGCATTCCGACTGGACCGACGGCACCGTCCCGATCGATGAGATGGCCGCGGCCGCGCAGGCGCGCGGCTACGAATACATGGCGCTCACGGACCACAGTCGCCGGATCACCATGGCGCACGGGCTCGATCCGGCGCGGGTCGCGCGGCAGATCCGCGAAGTAGACAGGATCAACGCAAGGCTCAAGGGCTTCACCATCCTCAAGGGCATCGAAGTCGACATTCTCAAGGACGGCAGCCTCGATCTGCCGGATACCACGCTCGAGAAGCTCGACGTGGTGGTCGCCTCGGTGCACTCTTTCTTCGACCTGCCGCTCGAGGCGCAGACGGCACGGGTCATCCGGGCGATGCAGAATCCGCACGTCACCGTTCTGGGCCATCCCACGGGCCGGCTGATCGGCGAGCGGGAACCTTACGAGCTCGACATGGACCGCGTGCTGTCGGCCGCACGCGGCGTCGGCTGCGCGGTGGAGATCAATGCGCAACCGGACCGGCTGGACTTGAACGACATGCATGCCCACATGGCGAAGATGAAGGGCGTCAAGCTCGCGGTGTCATCCGACGCGCATTCGGTGAACGCATTCGGGTACATCCGCTTCGGCGTCGATCAGGCGCGGCGCGCCTGGCTGACCGCGGATGACGTGATCAACACGCGGGGCTTGGCCGACCTGCGTAAGATGTTGAAAAGAAGGGTCTTGCAAGCGGCGTGAGCCGCGCTGAAAGGTTGCGCGCATGAACGAGACGCCGACAGCCGCTGTGGGCCGATGGGAGCATTTCCCGCATGCCGCCGATGTCGGCGTGCGCGGATTTGGCGCCACGCCGGCCGAGGCCTTCGAGCAGGCAGCGCTGGCGCTGACCGCGGTTATTACGCACGAAGCCATTGCGCCAGCCAGTGAGGTCGAGGTGCACTGCGAGGCGCCCGACATCGAGCTCCTGTTCGTCGAATGGCTCAATGCAATGATCTACGAAATGGCGGTGCGCAAGATGCTGTTCTCGCGTTTCGCGGTGACGATCGAGGGCAACCGGTTGCGAGGAAAGCTGTGGGGCGAGCCGGTCGACGTGGCGCGCCATGCCCCGGCTTGCGAGCCGAAGGGCGCGACCTACACGGCCTTGAAGGTCGAACGCGACGCGCGCGGCGTCTGGTCGGCTGGCTGCATCGTAGACGTGTGAGGAGGATGCAATGGATCCGGCACGCTTCACCCGACTGGACGAGACGGCTTGGCAGATCGAACCATTCGGCGCCATGCGGGTGCCGGCGATCATCTATGCCGACGAAGGCCTGATCCGTGATATGGACGACAAGGTCTATGAGCAGGCGGTCAACGTCGCGATGCTGCCGGGCATCGTCGGCGCCTCCTATGTGATGCCCGACGCGCACTGGGGCTACGGCTTCCCGATCGGCGGCGTGGCGGCCTTCGATGCCGATGAGGGCGGCGTGGTGTCGGCCGGCGGGGTCGGCTTCGACATTTCCTGCGGCGTGCGCACGATGCTGACCGGGTTGAAGGTCGCCGACATCCTGCCGGTGCAGCGGCAGCTCGCCGAAGACCTCTACCGTCAGATCCCGGCGGGCGTCGGCAGCACGGGCGCGATCACGCTCGACGCCATCGAGATGGACGCGATGCTGTCAGGCGGCGCGCGCTGGGCGGTCTCGCGCGGCTGGGGCGAGCAGCGCGATCTCGAGCGCATCGAGGAGAACGGCACCATGGCCGGCGCGGTGCCCGAATTCGTGTCGCCGCGCGCGCGCGAACGCCAGCGCCGCGAAATGGGCACGCTCGGCTCGGGCAACCACTATCTCGAAGTGCAGGCGGTGACGCAGATTTTCGATGCCGACATCGCGAAGGCTTATGGACTCTCCGAGGATGACGTGGTGGTCACCATCCATTGCGGCTCGCGCGGGCTGGGCCACCAGATCGGCTCCGAGTTTCTGCGCGACATGGTGATCGCGGCAGGCGCCGCCGGCATCGCGCTGCCCGACCGCGAGCTCGCCTGTGCGCCGATCAAGTCCGAGGTCGGCCAGCGCTATCTCGGCGCCATGCGCGCGGCGATCAATTGCGCGCTCGCCAACCGCGAGATCCTCGGGCACTTCGCACGGCGAGTGTTCGGCTTCTTCTTCCCCGGCCACGCCCTGAACCTGCTGTTCGACGTGTCGCACAACACCTGCAAGGTCGAGCCGCATCAGGTGGACGGCAAGCGCCGTCAGCTCTTCGTGCACCGCAAAGGCGCGACTCGCGCTTTCGGTCCCGGCCACGAGAGCCTGCCGGCGGCGCTGCGCGCGTCAGGCCAGCCGGTGCTGATCGGCGGCAGCATGGGCACCGGTTCGTACATCCTGGCCGGCCTTGCCTCTGGCGAGCAGAAGGCGTTCTCGTCCGCCTGCCACGGCGCCGGCCGCGCCATGTCGCGGCACGCCGCGCTCAAGCAATGGAGCGGCCGCAAGATCCAGGACGATCTGGCCGCGCAAGGCATTCTGATCCGTAGTCCGTCCACGCGCGGCATCGCGGAAGAGGCGCCGGGCGCCTACAAGGACGTGGGCGCGGTGGTCGAGGCGGCCGAACATGCGGGGCTCGCCCGCCGCGTCGCTCGCCTGCGGCCGCTCGTGTGCATCAAGGGCTGACGGCGCGCTAGCCGGCGCGCGGCTCTTCCTCTTCACTTTCCTCGGCTGTCAGGATCGTCACGATCTCGGAGGCGGCGCCCTTGATCGGCGGTTCCGCGCCGAAGATGTCGGTGTCGCCGGACATCCACAGCAAGGCGGTCTCCAGGTCGGCCACGGTCGGCTGCAAGTCGAGGATCGCGAGCAGCTTGTCGGTGTCGACCGGTCCCAAGATGCTGCGGATATCTTCGCGGGTCGCGACCTTGTTGCTGCCGCCCGAGTCAGGTTTTGCCATCGGGGTCTCCATCAGATGCGGGGTTTTTGACGGGATGACGCGCAAGCAGGTCGACGACCTCCGCGTCGGAAACCTGCCGGAAATCGGAATAGAACAAGCCGATCGCGCCGAAGAGCTCGTAGTCCTCCAGGCAGACGATCTCATCCGCCTCGCCGCGCAGTTTCTTCAATGTGTCGGTCGGCGCGACCGGCACCGCCAGGACAAGCTTCGTGGGCTTGCGCGCGCGCACCGCCTGCAAGGCGGCGCGGGTGGTAGCGCCGGTGGCGATGCCGTCGTCCACCACGATCACCGTCCGTCCGGCGAGGGTCGGGCGCGCGCGGTCGCCGAGATAGGCCTGCCGCCGCCGCTCGATCTCCTTGAGCTGCTCGTCGCGCACGGCCGCGAAATCCTGCTCGCTCACGCCGGCGAGCGAAATGACGTCCTCGTTGCGCACCGTCACCGGATCGCCGCCGTCCACCACCGCGCCCATGGCGAGCTCGGGCTGGTAGGGAACGCCGATCTTGCGCACGAGGATGAGATCGAGCGGCGCGTCGAGGACGACGGCGATTTCCGCGGCCACCGGCACGCCGCCGCGCGGCAGCGCGAGCACGATCGGCTTCTTGTCCTTGTAGCCGGCGAGCGCCTTGGCTAGTCGCCGTCCGGCTTCAATGCGGTCGGTGAAGGGCATGCGGGTCCGCCCTTACTGCGCCGCGCCGCGGGTGGGCGCGACGAGATGCCCGTGGAACCATTGCGCCGCGAGCGCGATAACGGCTTCCATTGCGCCGGGCTCCGGGAAGAGGTGGGTCGCATTCGGCACGATCTCGAGCGCCTTCGGCGCCGTGAGCTGCCGATAGGATTGCTCGTTCAGTTCGATCACGACGTCGTCGAGGCCGCCGACGATCAGCAGAGTAGGGGCCGTCACTGCCGGCAAGGCCGTGCCGGCGAGATCGGGGCGGCCGCCGCGCGAAACCACCGCGCCGATGCGGTCGCCGAGCCTTGCCGCTGCCACCAGCGCCGCCGCGGCGCCGGTGCTGGCGCCGAACAGGCCGATGCGCAGGCCGGCCAGTTGCTCCTGTGCGTCGACCCACTGCACGACGTCGATCAGACGTCCGGCGAGCAGCGCGATGTCGAACACGTTGCGGCGATCGTCCTCCTCATCGGGCGTGAGCAGGTCGAACAGCAGCGTCGCGATTCCGCGTTCGTTGAGTGCATCCGCCACGGCGCGGTTGCGCGGGCTGAACCGGCTCGAGCCGCTGCCATGCGCGAAGATCACCAGCGCGGTGGCGGCTGCCGGAATGCGCAAACGGCCGCCCAGGCGAAAGGGTCCGATGACCACGTCGTGGTCTATCTCCTTGAGACTTCGACGAGGGCTGACGGTTGCTGCGCCCATCGGTGGTTCCTCGGGTTGGCGGGGGTAAATATGCCTGCTCCCGACAACGGCGGGTTTGACCGGAATCAATCGATAGATGGCCCACGACAGTAAATTTCGGGCACGAACAGGCTGGCTCGGCCCGCCGGACCGGTTCTGGACGTCATGTTCGGCCGGTAACGTTTAGGATGCCGTATGAGCACCGCACGCTCGGAAGCGCCGTTTCCGGACGGGCGATCCATCCATCTCCCGCGTCAGGTCGCCGTCCTCGGCATGGTCAGCTTCTTCACGGCCATGTCGTCGGCGATGGTTTATGGCCTGCTGCCGGTCTTTCTGGTGCGCGTGCTCGGCGCGACCATGTCCACTGTCGGCTTCATCGAAGGTGCGGCCGAAGGCATAATGTCGCTGGCGCGCATCGGCTCCGGTCTCGCCAGCGACTGGATGGGCCGCCGCAAACCGCTGGTGCTGCTCGGTTACGCCGTCTCCGCGCTCAACAAGCTCCTGTTTCCGCTCGCCGACACGATTTCGATCGTGCTCGCAGCACGCACCATCGATCGCGTCGGGAAGGGTCTGCGCGACGCGCCGCGCGATGCATTCATGACCGATGTGACGCCGTCGTCGATCCGGGGCTCCGGTTTCGGCCTGCGGCTCACCTTCTACACCGCCGGCTATGTGATCGGCCCGCTGACGGCGATGGGTTTGATGGCGCTGAGCGGCGACGACTTCCGCTTCGTTTTCTGGATGGCGGTCATTCCCGCGGTGATGGCGATCGCTGTCCTGTTCTTTGGCGTGAAGGAAACCCCATTGCCGAACGTCCGGCCCCGGCCGTTCCGCTTGCGGCGCAGTGATCTTGCGCAGTTTCCCGCGGCTTTCTGGTGGGCGATCGCCATTGCCGGGCTGCTTTCGCTCGCGCGGTTCAGCCCTGCGTTCCTGGTCATGAAGGCGCATAGCGTCGGCGTCGATGCCGCCTTCGTGCCCATCATGCTGATCGTGATGCATCTGATCTATGCATTGGCCGCCTATCCGTTCGGTATCCTCGCCGACCGCGTCGATCGTCGCTTCCAGCTCATGGCCGGAGCGGCGGTGCTGATCGCGGCCGACCTTGTGCTGGCGAACGCGACGGGGCTGCCAATGGCGGTGATTGGCGCCGGAATTTGGGGCCTGCAGATGGCGGTGACGCAGGGCCTGCTGGCCGCCTCGGTCGCCGACGCAGCCCCGCCGACGCTGCGAGGCACGGCCTTCGGCCTCTATGACCTGTCGAATGGCGCCTTCACCTTCCTGGCCAGCTCCGTCGCCGGAGCGCTGTGGATGGCTGGCGGTGCGGACTGGGCCTTCGTTTTCAGCGCCGCGATGGCGCTGCTGGGCATCCTGCTGCTGCTCGTCCACGCGGCGCGCAAGGGGTGATTGGCGTGCAAGCCGTCGCGCAGGAAGAAGCGGCTGTCCGCGACGCAACTGCGCCGGCGTCGCCCGCCCGCGTCTTCGTCGCGTTGAAAATGGCGCAAGATATTGCGCACGCCTTGGCCGAGCTGGCGCGACCATTGGAAAAATTCTCCGTGCGCCCGATCTCGCCTGGCGACATCCACCTGACGCTGGTGCCGCCGTGGGCCGAAACGGCGACCGAGGCGGCCGCCGATCGGCTCCGCCACGCCGTCGAGGGCTGCCGCGCCTTCACGCTCGAATTCCGTCACCTCGGTTATGGTCCTGACCCGAAGCGTCCGCGGCTGTTATGGGTCGACTGCGCCATGGCCAACGAACTGGTCGAGCTGAATGCCGCGCTCGTGCGCGTATTTGGCCGGCCGGACGACCGGCCATTCCGGCCGCACGTCACGCTTGCGCGCCTGCGCAACAACGGGCGGAGGATCGCGCGTCAATGCCCGCTCGACCGTGAGCTCACGCTCATGCAGGCGGTCACCACCGTCGAACTCATGCAGTCGCCGCCGCCGGGCGCGCGCGGCTATCGCATCCTGGCCTCGGTCCCGCTCGTGGCGGTCGGATGATCGGACTGAAAGTGTCGCGCGTCGGCTAGGAGGCCGCGCGTCGCTTCCTGGCGACTTTCGTGCGTCCAACGGCGCTCTTGCGCCGCCTGACTGCGGCTTGCGCCTTCTTGATGTTTTCGGTCTACGCACGGCGCATCGCCGGCGTTGGCTTTTCGGATTCGGGGATGTCGCGCCGGGGCTTCGCCTTGAAGCGGTCGCCGCCGACATGCACCGGGGCCGAGGCGAGGGAAGCCAGCATCTTTTCCGCCTCCACGCTGTCGGCGACCAGTGTTCCGTCTTCGATATGGGCGTGGCTCTTCTCGAGCAGCCACTTCTGTGTGTCCCACGAGCCGTTCGCACGCTGACCCGCCAGGCGCTCGACGCCGCCGGGGGCGCCGATGTCCTGCATGCGGAAGGTGACGAACTCGCGTGCGGGACGCACCTCTATGTGAAAGAAGCGGCCGCCGCTGCGGCTGCCCGGCTTTGCGCGCTTGTGCGCCTTCGTCGCTCTGGTCGTCATCGCTTGCCACCCTTTGGGTCCGGTAACATTGGACCCGCTCGGGCGGCAGCCGGCGTTGATCTCGGTCAACCGCTAGTGCTGGTCGCCGATGGCGGCGTTCGAGGAGCGCGCGGGCGCCGGAGGCGCCGGCAGGGCGGGGCGGGCGGTGAACCGGGCCCCGGGGTGGCGGACGAAAGTGTGGCGGCCCCGCTTGAGTTCGTCCATGAACTCCGCAAACCAGACGTGGATCGACCGGCGCAGCAGGCCGTCCATCATATGTTGCCAGCGTGCGCGCCGTTCCGAACCGGGCATCGTCAGCGCGGTCGCGACCGCCCGCGACAGGCCTTCGATGTCGTTGGGGTCGACCAGCAGCGCGGCGTCGAGCTCGCGCGCGGCGCCGGCGAAGCGGGAAAGCACCAGCACGCCGGGATTGGCCGGATCCTGCGCGGCGACATATTCCTTGGCGACCAGGTTCATGCCGTCCTGCAATGGCGTGACCAGGCCGACCGCGGCTGCGCGGTAGATGCCGGCCAGCGTCCACTGGCAGAACGACTTGTTGAGATAGCGGATCGGCGACCAGTCGATCTCGGCGTGGCGGCCGTTGATGTCGGCGACGGCGCCCGCCACCGCCTGCCGCAGCTCGCGATAGGTGTCGATCGTGCCGCGCGAAGGCACCGCCACCTGCAGCATGCGCACCCGCCGCTTGAGATCGGGATTGCGCGTGAGCAGCCGGTCGTAGGCGGTCAGGCGCTGCAGGATGCCCTTGGAGTAGTCGATGCGGTCGACGCCGACGATGAGTTTCTCGCCGTTCAGGCTCGCGCGCAGCCGCCTGACCTCCGGGTCCTCGCCGGCCTTTTGGGCGCTGTCGGCGAACTCCTGCGCGTCGATGGAGATCGGAAATACCCCCAGCCGGCAGGTGCCGCGGCGGGTCCTGAACGTGTATTCGGGCCCGCTCAGGTGCAGAAGATGCCGGACGAGGTCGGAAAAATTGTCGCGCGCCTCGGTGGTCTGGAAGCCGATCAAGTCGCAATCGAGCATTGCCTCGACCAGTTCGCGGCATTCGGGCAGCCGCATCATGATTTCGCGGCTCGCCCATGGCGTATGCAGGAACAGACCGATCTCGCGGTTGACGCCGAGCCGGCGAAGCTCGCGGGCGACCGTCAGGTAGTGGTAATCGTGCACCCAGAAGCACGAGTCCATGCCGCCGAACGTGGCCAGCGTGCGGGCCATGAAGGCGTTGACCGCCTGGTAGGACGCGAAGTCCTTCTCGCTGCCCTTCGACAGGTCCACGCGCGAATGCAGCAGCGGCCAGAGCACCGAATTGGCATAGCGTTCGTAGAAACCCGCGTAATGCTGCTCGGGCAGATCCACCGTCGCGATACTGCCACGGCCGTGCGGCTCGATCTGGACGAGCGGGCTCGCCCCCGGCGCCATCTTGCGCACCCGGCCGCTGGCGCCGAACCACACGACGCCCGACCTGCACACGGCGGGCAGCAAAGCGGCGGCAAGGCCGCCCATCATGGGTCCACCGGGCGCCGTCTTCGCCACCCGATTGGAAACGACGATGTCCACTGACCGCTCCACCCATCGAATGATTGGCCGCAAATGTGCAGCGCGTGGTCAACGGGATTTCGCTGCGAAAGTTCCCCTATGAACGCACGCTAAATGCGCATGCGCGCAAATCAGGCGCGTGCCAGGATGCAGATCGGAATCGCGCGGAAAAGGTCTGCGATTTTCTGCGCGCCGCCGCCGACGGTTCGATTTTCGTTCAGCGCGTCGGCAAAATTGCCGCGCGGCAATTCGACGTAAGCATCCCATCCCGAGGGCCAGCGACGGCCGCCATCGGTGAGCGGCGCGAAATGGCGGCCGATCAGCCCGACGACCTGCCTTCCGCGCGCGGAACGGCGAAATGCGATGACGTTGTGGGCGTGCGGCCCGCTCACGTCGAGCGGCGCAAAAGTTCCATCGCGGAAAAGCTCCACGTAACGCTGCCGAAGCTGGAGCAAATTCCATGTGAGCGCCAGCTTGATCCGGCCGTCGGGCCATCGGTCGACGAGTTCTTTCCAGCCGGGCAGGTTCGCGAGCGCCCGCGCGCGCGCGCTGAAATCGACCGGCCGCCGATTGTCGGGATCGACCAGCGACAGGTCCCACATCTCCGTGCCTTGGTAGAAATCGGGAACCCCAGGCAGCAAGGCCTTGAGCCCAAGCTGGGACAGGCCGTTCAGCGCGCCGAGCAGGGCGGTGCGTTCGGCGAAACGGCCGAACGACGCGAGAAACTTGCCGGAGACCACGGGGTCCAGCAATTCCTCCACGAATTTCCCGAGCGCGGCCTCATAGGCCTCGTCGGGATTCGTCCAGCTCGTCTCCTGCTTTCCCTCGCGTGCGGCCTTCAGCGCATAGGCCTGCATGCGCTTCATGAAATCCGTGTCGCTTCGGCCCGGCCAGGCGCCGATCAGCGCCTGGTAGAGCATGTATTCGTGCCCCTTGCTGGGGAGCCGGCGTCCACCGGAATGGTGCACGAGCGCCGCGTTGCGGCTTTGCCAGTCCTTGACCGCCGCATCCCAGTCCGCGCTCAGCTCGGTGAGCGCGAGGATGCGGGCGCGGGCGTCTTCGCCGCGTTTGGTGTCGTGGGTCGCCGTGGCGGTCAGGCCACGGCCGCCCGCGTCAGCGCGCAGGCGCTGCCGCTCGTGGAATTTGGCGAGCGAAAGCGCCGGCGCCGCCGCGTCGCCGCCCACTTCGTTGAAAGCCAAAAGGCGGTGGTGGCGGTAAAAGGCGGTGTCCTCCAGCGCCTTGGCCATCAGCGGGCCGGTGAACTGCTGGAGCTTGAGCGCGAACTCGCGCACGCGGCGCGCGCTGTAGCCGGGGTTTCCGGCGAGATCGAGTGTTACGGCCTCGCGCAGGAAGTCGAACACTTCCGGGTCGGGGCCCTGCCAGCGGACCCGCGCGCGCGCGACCGCTTCCTCGATCGTCCGCCGGCCGGTGTCGGAAATGCCGGCTGCGGTCACGTAGGTCCGATACACTGGGAACTCGAGCACGTAGAGCTGGAGCGCCGCGCGCAACCGGTCGATCGTGAAGTCGCGGGTGCTGAAGTGACCGGCCGCGATGCGCGCGAGCGCGTTTGCGAGCACGGTGAACTCGCTCGCCAGCATGGTGTCGATCACGCGCCGCTTGGCGGCATCGAGCATCTCGGGGAAGGCGGCCGTCTCGCCGGTGAATTCGCGCCAGCTGCGTTCCAGCGGGTCGAGCCCTTTGCCGTCGGCCAGCACGCGCGAAATCAAGTTGAGCCATTCGTAGCCGGTGGTGCCGGCGACGCCCGGCAAGCGCGGTATCGCCTCGCCGTCGGCCAGTATCTTCTCGACCAGAACATAGAACGCGCCGGAATGCCCGGCCTCGCGCCGCAGCTTGTGCACTAGGCGGATGAGACGGCCGGTATAGCGCGCCGGGTCGCGCAGGCCGTCGATGTGGTCGAGCCGCAGGCCCTGCAGGCTGCCGTCGGCGATGAGGCGCGCGACCAGCGAATGGATCGCGCGGAAAGTCTTGGGATCTTCCACCCGCAGGCCGGCGAGATCGCTGATGTCGAAAAAGCGTCGGTAGTTCACCGCGGAGAAGGCGACGCGCCAGTAGGCGATGCGATAGTGCTGGCGCTCGAGCAGACGGTGCAGGGCCGCCGCGCCGGCTTCCGTGCCGGCGCGGTAGGCGGAGAGCCCGCGTCCGATGATTTGTTGCGCATTGACAGCGGCGATGCGCTGCTTGAGCGCGGCGGCCTCGCGATAGCTCGGCGAGGCCGGGTTGCGGTAATCGTCGGCGATGGCGAGCAGGTCGTGGCCGGTCGGTGTCTGGCCGGCATCCGCGGCGGCGGCAATGGTGCGCAGCATTTCGCCATAGCGCTGCGGGTTGATCGGCAGCTTGTGCTCGAAATACCAGGCCGCGAAGCTGCCGGCCTCGGCGTCGAAGCGCAGCTCGATCTCGCCCGCCCGCAGCGCGTCGCCGTAAGGGCGGCCGAGGATCGGCAGCAGGACGCCGGGATGGCGCCGATGCGGCAGGCCCTGCCAGTCGATGTCGAAGGCGATCGCATAAGGCGAGCGCTGTCCCCATTCCAGCACGTCCAGCCACCAGGCGTTGTCGTCGCGCCCCACACCCATGTGGTTGGGCACGAAATCGAGGATCAGGCCGAGGTCATTCCGTTTGAGCGCCTCGCTCAGCCGCTCGAAGGCCTCGTCGCCGCCGAGCTCTGGGTTGAGCCGGTCGTGATCGACGATGTCGTAGCCGTGCGTGCTGCCGGGGCGCGCCTTCAGGAAGGGCGAGGCGTAGAGATGCGAGATGCCGAGCCGCTTGAGATAGGGCACATTCGCCGCCGCGGCGTCGAAGCCGAAATCCTTCGTGAGCTGCAGCCGATAGGTGGCGACCGGCACGACGGGGGGCATCAGGCGTCTCCGATCGCGGCATGGACCGACCACGGCGGAATCTGTTGCGGCGGCTCACCGCCCCATACGTCCTGCCGGCCGGCAAAAGCGGGACGCGGCTGCGGGCGGTCCGAGAGGTTGGCCAGCAGCAGCAGGCGCTTTGCTCCCGCGCGCCAGCTTGCTTCGAGGACGCCATCGCGCAAGCGAACCTCGCCCGCGGTCATCTGCGGCAGCAGCGGCACGATGTGCTCGCGCCGCGCCTTGAGCAAAGCGCGCGTCAGCGCCAGCCGTTCGGCCGGACCGGGCTCGTCCAGCGTGCGCCAGTTGAGCCGCGCGGCATCGCGTGTGGTTGCCGAGAGCGGATCGGGAATTTCGTCACCATGCCTGGCATAGGCTTCGGCGAACTCCGTTCTGCGGCCCTTGCGCACCGCGTCTGCGAGTTCGCCCTTGAGGTCGCAGAAGAAGGGGAAGGGCTCGGTCGTGCCCCATTCCTCGCCCATGAACAAAAGAGGCGGCGAGGGCTGCAGCAGCAGCACCGCGTGCGCGGCGGCGACCGCTTCCGGCTTCGCCAGCGTGGTGAGCCGCTCGCCCAGCGGGCGATTGCCGATCTGATCATGGTTCTGGATGAAGTTGACGAAAGCGAGCGGCGGCAGGTGCGCGCTGGGCTCGCCGCGCCGCTTGCCGCCGCGATGGGGCGAGGGCTCGCCCTGATAAGCAAAGCCCTGACCGAGCGTGCGCGCCACGTGGCGCTCCACCCCAGCGTAGTCGCGGTAGTAGCCGGTGCTCTCGCCGGTCAGCAGCACATGCCAGGCGTGATGGTAATCGTCGTTCCACTGTGCGCGATAGGCGCCGGCCGGCGGGTCCTGCATGGGCGCAAGCAGACTGGCGCAGTTGTCGTCGTTCTCAAGCACCAGATGGATGTGGCGGCCGGTCCGTGCCGCCAGCGCCCCGACGGCGGCGCTCAGCTCATTGAGAATGCTCGGTTCGCCCGGCGTGACGATGGCATGCACCGCGTCGAGCCGCAGGCCGTCGAAACGGTAGCGGTCGAGCCAGTGCAGCGCGTTCTCAACGGCGAAGGCACGTACCTCCGGCACGGTGTAGTCGATCGCGCCGCCCCACGGCGTATGCGCGTCGCTGAAGAAGCGCGGCGCGATGCGTCCGAGATAGTTCCCCTCCGGACCGAAGTGGTTGTAGACGACGTCGAGAAAGACCATCAGCCCGCGGCCGTGTGCGGCGTCAATGAGCGCCTTGAGGTCCTCCGGACGTCCGTAACGCGAATCCGGCGCATAAGGCAGCACGCCGTCATAGCCCCAGTTCCATCGCCCGGGAAAATCGGACAGCGGCATCAGCTCCAGCGCGGTAATGCCGGTTTCGACGAGATGATCGAGCTTGTCGATCATGGCGCCGAAGGTGCCTTCCGGCGTCAAGGCGCCGACATGCGTCTCGAGGAAGACGGCCTGCTCCCACGGCAGGCCCTTCCAGTCGGGACATTGCCAGGCGTAGCGGTGATCGACGACTTCGCTCGGCCCGCTCACGTCCTCCGGCTGGAAATGCGAGGCGGGATCCGGGATATCGATCTCGCCGTCGATGTCGAAGCGGTAGCGCGTGCCGGGCCCGGCATCGGTCAGCGTCGTCTCGAACCAGTCGCCATGCCTGTCCATCTCGATGCGCGCGCCGGCCACGAGCGTCACATGGCGTGCCGCCGGCGCCCAGAGGCGAAACGTCGTTCCGGCCTCGGTCAGCAGCGGTCCGAAGCGCGGGCGCGCACTCACGGCGTGCCCGCGAAGGCGAGCACGCTGCGCTGCTGCGCGCTCCATTTCTCGCCGGGGTGCCCGCCGGGCGAGGCCGTCTCGTCACCCGAGGCGTCGAGCACGCGCTGCCAGCGCGCGACCTTGTCCCATTCCGGAAAGACGAGATCGACCGCGTGGTCGGCGCCGTTGATCACGATGAACAGCGGCTCGCCGTTCTCCTCCGGGGCGGCCAGCACGTAGGACAGGAAGCGGCCGTCGGGGAAATTCCAGTCGGCTTCCGTCATCTCGTCGCCGGCCGGCGTGAGCCACTTGATGTCGTAGCTGCCGTCGTCCCGTTTGCCTTCGAGCCAGCGGTGCGGCCTGAGCTGCGGGAAGCGTCGGCGCAGGCCGGCCAGGTGCCCGATGAAATCGGTGAGATCGTCCGCGCTGCCGCGCTTCGACCAGTCCACCCAGCCGGTCTCGTTGTCCTGGCAATAGGCGTTGTTGTTGCCGTCCTGGCTGTTGGCGACTTCGTCGCCGGCAAGCAGCAACGGCACGCCTTGCGCTAGGAACAGGCTAGCAAGCTGGTTGCGGCGCAAGCGCCGCCGCAACGCAAGGATGTCCTCGTCCTCCGTCGGGCCTTCGACACCGCAATTGGTGCTCAGGTTGTCGTCCGAGCCGTCGCGGTTTTCCTCGCCGTTGGCCTCGTTGTGCTTGCTTTCGTAGCTGACCAGGTCGGCGAGCGTGAATCCGTCGTGCACGGTGACGTGGTTGATGCTCGCGCGCGGCGCGCGGCCGTCGTGCTGGAACTGGGCGGCCGATGCGGTCATGGCGTGCGCGATGTCGCCAATCAGGCTGCCTTCGCCGCGCCAGAAGCGGCGCGCGGTCCGCCGGTAGACGTCGTTCCATTCCGACCAGCCAGCCGGAAATCCGCCGACCTGGTAGCCACCGAGGCCGATGTCCCACGGCTCGGCGATCAGTTTGACCTCCGCCAGCACCGGGTCCTGCATGATCGCGGCGAAGAACGGCGCGTTGCGGTTAAACTCCGGCCCGCGTCCCAGTGTGGTGGCGAGGTCGAAGCGGAAGCCGTCCACGTGGTAGACCTCGACCCACATGCGCAGGGAGTCCATCACCATTTGCAGCACGCGCGGGTGCGCCAGCTTCAGCGAATTGCCGGTGCCGGTGAAGTCGTCGTAATAGCGCGGCTGATCGGGCAGCAGCCAGTAATAGGAAGCGTTGTCGATGCCGCGATAGCAGAACGTGGGCCCGAGGTGGTTGCCCTCCGCCGTGTGGTTGTAGACGACGTCGAGGATCACTTCGATGCCTGCGTCGTGCAGCGCCGCCACCGTCGAGCGTAGGTCGTTGCTCTCACGTTCTTGGCCGTATCGCTTTTCGGGCGCGAAAAAGCTCAGCGTGTTGTAGCCCCAGTAGTTGCGCAGGCCGCGATCGACCAGGTAGCGGTCGTCGACGAAGGCGTGTATCGGCAGCAGCTCGACCGTTGTGACGCCGAGCCGGCGCAGGTGGGCGATCATCGCCGGCTCCGACAGGCCGCGGAACGTGCCGCGCACCGGCGCGTGGACGTCGGTGCGCTGCTGCGTCAGGCCCTTGACGTGCGCCTCGTAGATGATCGTGTCTTCCCAGGCCACGTGCGGCCGCAGCGCGTGCGTCCAGCTGTGCGCCGGATCGATCACGACCGACTTCACCATGAACTTCGCGTTGTCGCGCCGGTCGAGCGACAGGTCGGTCTGCTTGTGCCCGGTGCGGTAGCCGAAATGCGCGTCGTTCCAGATAAGCTGGCCGGCGAGCCGCTTGCTGTAGGGGTCGATCAGCAGCTTGTGCGGGTTGAAGCGGTGGCCGGCGTCGGGCGCGTAGGGTCCGTGCACGCGATAGCCGTAGAGCTGGCCCGGGCCGACGTGAGAGAAGTAGCCGTGCCAGATATCGTCGCTGCGCTCCGGCAGCGCGACGCGCTCCGTCTCGCGGCGGCCGGACCGGTCGAACAGGCAGAGCTCGACCCTGGTGGCGTTGGCCGAAAAGAGCGCGAAATTCGTGCCGCGACCGTCCCACGTCGCGCCGAGCGGATGGGGCGCTCCCGCCGAGACGTGCCCGCTATTCGAGCGCAGGAACGAAAAAGACGGCAGCAAGGGGTGGGACGACAATGCGGAGCTCCGGGCTGGCGTGCGTGACAACGGCGGAGACCAAGCCGGCGTTCCCGAGATTGCTTCCGCCGTAGACCGCCGCATCGGTATTGAGCGCCTCGCGCCACCGCCCGGCGAAGGGCACGCGCAGACGATAATCGCGCAGCACCTGCGGGGTGAAGTTCACCACCGCCACGCAGCGCGCGGCCTCCTCGCGGCCCTTGCGCAGCCACGCGAAAGTGCTGTTGCTGGCGTCGTCGGCTACCAGCCATTCGAAGCCGGCGGGGTCGCAGTCGAGCTGGTGCAGCGCGGGGATCGAGCGGTAAAGGTGGTTCAGGTCGCGGATGAGCCTCTGCACGCCGGCATGCTCGGGGCGCTCGGCAAGGTGCCAGGGCAGGCCGACGTCGTGGTTCCACTCGCTGTCCTGCGCGAGCTCGCAGCCCATGAACATCAGCTTCTTGCCGGGATGCGCGAACATGAAGGCGTAATAGGCGCGCAGATTGGCGAAACGCTGCCATTGATCGCCCGGCATGCGGCCGAGGATGGAGCGCTTTCCGTGCACCACCTCGTCGTGCGACAGCGGCAGGATGAAGTTCTCGGAAAAGGCGTAGTGCAGCCCGAACAGCACGTTGCCGTGATGATGACGGCGATAGATCGGGTCCTTCGACACGTAATCGAGCGTGTCGTGCATCCAGCCCATGTTCCACTTGTAGCCGAAGCCGAGCCCGCCCCAGTCCACCGGCCGCGACACCATCGGCCAGGCGGTCGATTCCTCGGCCGCGGTGGTCGCCTGCGGATGCTTCGCGAATATCTCGGTGTTGGCGCGGCGCATGAAGGCGATGGCGTCGATGTTCTCGCGCCCGCCGAACTTGTTCGGCACCCAGCCGCCTTCCGGGCGGCTGTAGTCGAGGTAGAGCATGGAGGCGACCGCATCGACGCGCAGTCCGTCGACGCCGTAGCGGTCGAGCCAGAACAGCGCGTTGGCGATGAGGAAGTTGGTGACCTCGGCGCGCCCGTAATTGTAGATCAGCGTGCCCCAGTCGAGATGACGACCCTGCCGCGGATCGGCGTGCTCGTAGAGGCCGGTGCCATCGAATTGCGCGAGTCCGTACGGATCGTCCGGGAAATGACCCGGCACCCAGTCGAGCAGCACGCCGATGCCGGCGGCGTGCAGTGCATCGATGAGGTGGACGAAATCGGCCGGCGTGCCGAAGCGGCTGGTGGGCGCGAACAGCCCGGTTGGCTGATAGCCCCAGGAGCCGTCGAATGGGTGCTCGGCCACGGGCAGAAGCTCGACATGGGTGAAACCCATATCGGCGGCGTAGGCGGGCAGCTGCTCGGCCAGCTCGCGATAAGTGAGCCAGTACTGTCCGTGCTCGCCCTTGCGCCGCCAGGAGCCGAGGTGGACTTCATAGATCGACATCGGCGCGTCGAGCGCGTTGACGTTGGCCGGCGCGGAACGCGGCCGCGGCAAGGTGCCCGCGTCCACCACCACGGAGGCGGTCTGCGGACGCATCTCGGCGGCGAAGGCGAGCGGGTCCGCCTTCAGCGGCAGCAGCGCGCCCGAGCGGTCGACGATCTCGTATTTGTACTTGTCGCCCGCGCGCGCGCCGGGGATGAAAATCTCCCAGTAACCGTTGCCGCGCACCCGCATGGCGTGGCGCCGGCCGTCCCACAGGTTGAAATCGCCGACCACGCTGACGCGCCGCGCGTTCGGCGCCCACACCACGAAGGCGACGCCGGCGACGCCGTCCATCTCCATCGGATGGGCGCCGAGCTTGTCGAACAGACGCAGATGATTGCCCTCGCCGAGCAGATGAAGGTCGTAGTCCGACAGCACGGGCGGGAACCGGTAGGCGTCCTCCATCTCGACTTCGTTCTGGCCGAAGCGGGCGCGCAGGCGGTAGCGGGCGGGTCCGTCGAGCGGCCCTTCGAACAAGCCGGCTGGGTCGAGGCGGGCAAGCGCGTGCTCGCCGCCCTCGCTGACGATGCTCACGGCGTCGGCCTCGGGCAGGAAGACGCGCACGACCGTGCGGTCGCCGGCCCGGTGCGGCCCAAGATAGTAGAAGGGGTCGGCGTGTCGCCCCGCGATGATATCGCGCGCCTCGGGCGTGAGCGTCTTCATGGTGCGGTCGCTCCGCGCTGGTCGAGCAGGCGCAAGGTCGCCTCGAGCGGGATGTGCAGCCAGGATGGCCGGTTCGTGAGTTCGTACTCGATCTCGTAGAAGGACTTCTCGAGCAAAAACACATCAAGCAGCGCGGCCGTCTGACTTTCGTCGGTGGGCCATAGAGCTGTCCCGGCAATCGTCTCGCTGTAGCATTCCCAATAGGCGGCCGTGAGGCGCGCGCCCCACGCGCGGATGTGATTGGTCAGCACAGAACGCTCTTCGGGCTCGAGGTTGCGTTCGCGGTCGATGGCGGTGGTCACCGCATAATCGATCGAACGCAGAAAACCGGCGACGTCGCGGGCCGGCGGTGCCTTGCGGCGCCGTTCCTCCAGCGGGCGGCGCGGCTCGCCCTCGAAATCGAGGATGAAAGCATCCTCTTTCGCGATGAGCACCTGCCCGAGATGAAGGTCGCCATGATAACGGATTTTGACGCCGTCGTATCGGGCATGGCGACCGGCGTCGATATGCGCCAAGACGGCGTCGCGGCGCGCGACCAGCGCGCGCGCCAATGGTGCCGCTGTCTCAGGGAGATCGCCGCTGGTGCGCTCGAACAGCGCAAACAGGCTTTGCGCCCGGCTCGCCATCGTGTCGGTCCAACGCGTCACGTCCTCGGGCGTTATCGGTTCGGGCATGAAGGCGGGATCGCTGGTCGGAGTCGCAAAAGCCTTGTGCATCTCAGCGGTACGCTTGCCGATCTGACGCATGCGGTGCAACAGAAAGGCGGTGTCCGCACTTTCGGCGACGGCTTCTGTCGGCAGCATGCGCTGTTCGTCCACGAGGCGGTCGAGCGAGGCGCTGGTCACGGTCCATGCATCGCCCTGGTTCTCGATGCATCTATGCACGACCGCGAGGGCGGTGCGGCTCTCGCCTTCCACCAGTTCGACAGTGCCGAGCAAGGTGGGCGCATTTTTGAAATGCGCGACGTCGGTCAGAAAGCGGCCGACCTCGATTTCAGGATGGATGCCCGGGGTAATGCGGCGGAGAATCTTGATTACGTATTTGCTGTCCACGATGACCGTCGAATTAGACTGCTCACGCTCGCCGCCGTTGATTTCCTTGATGTCGGCGAGCGGTTGCGCGGTAAAGTCCGAGGTCGGTCGAAATTCGATGCGCTGCTTGTCGGATCCCGCGTCGGCGCCTTCGTAGATCT
The DNA here is from genome assembly GCA_046292265.1 of Pseudolabrys sp. Classification (GTDB taxonomy): domain Bacteria; phylum Pseudomonadota; class Alphaproteobacteria; order Rhizobiales; family Xanthobacteraceae; genus Pseudolabrys. The sequence goes on from JBKBRE010000004.1 coordinate 158,533, forward strand.
TGCTCAGGAGCGCCCTGGCAAATTCGACTTCGCCGGTGGCGTCGAGCAAGGTGCCTTCGCGCGGACCACGGCGAACGGCAGCGAGCACGCTCGCGGGTCCACGGTCGACATCGGTATAACGCGTCCAGCGGATGGTCAGAGGCAGAAAATAGCGGCTGACATCCTGTTCGCCGTGCAGGTCCACCGTCACCAGCGCGAACCGGTCGCCGCCGTGTTCGATTGCGACAGCGGCCGACACGCGGAAAGTAAGCTGACGCCAGGTCTTGTCCGCAAACCAGCGACGATCCGCCATGTAGCCGGGCAGGACGTCGGTTTCGAAGGTGCGGCGCGTCCAGCCGGCCAAGGTGTCTTCCAATGTGGCGCCGATCACCAGGGTGGTGATCTCACGCGGCAGAACCTTCTCCGGTTCATGCCCCTCGTCCCGGCCGAGCAGGAACCAGAAGAACCCGTACGGGGGCAGAGTGACGAGATAGGGCAACTCACCAATGCGCGGAAAGCGCGTGCGGCCTAGCATCTCCTGCGGCGTGCGGCCCTTCCACGCGCTCATGTCGAGCTCGACGGCTTGCGCGGAGCGCGAGATATTGGCGACGCACAGGATCGCTTCGTCGCCGAGCTGGCGGACATAGGCGAGCACCGCACGGTTGGCCGGCCGGATGAAAGTGAGGGTGCCGCGCCCAAAAACCTTGGTGGACTTTCGCACGTTGATGAGGCGCTTGGTCCAGTTCAGCAAAGAGAACAGCGAGCGCGATTGAGCTTCCACGTTGACGGACGCAATGCCGTAGACGGGATCCATGATACTGGGCAGATAGAGCTGCGCCGGATCGCAACGCGAAAAGCCGCCGTTGCGGTCGGGCGTCCACTGCATCGGCGTCCTCACGCTGTTGCGGTCGCCGAGGTAGATGTTGTCGCCCATGCCGATCTCGTCGCCGTAGTAAATGATCGGCGTGCCCGGCATCGACATCAGGATCGAGTTCATCAGCTCGATCTTGCGCCGGTCGTTGTCCATCAGTGGCGCGAGGCGCCGACGGATGCCAAGATTAATTCGCGCACGCGGATCGGCGGCGTAGGTCGACCACAGGTAGTCGCGCTCGGCATCGGTCACCATTTCGAGCGTGAGCTCGTCGTGGTTTCGCAAGAACATCGCCCACTGGCAGTTCTCCGGGATCTCGGGCGTCTGCCGCATGATGTCGGTGATCGGGAAGCGGTCTTCCTGCGCGATCGCCATGTAGATACGCGGCATCAGCGGGAAGTGGTAGGCCATGTGGCATTCGTCGCCGCTGCCGAAGTAGGCTTGTACGTCCTCCGGCCATTGATTGGCCTCGGCGAGCAGAACCTTGTTTGGGGCGTACTCGTCGAGCGCTGCGCGCAGCCGGCGCAGCACAGCGTGGGTTGCGGGCAGGTTCTCGTTGTTGGTCCCCTCGCGCTCGCAGAGATAGGGCACGGCGTCGAGGCGGAATCCGCTCACGCCGGCGTCGAGCCAGCGCTTCATTACCTGCAGCACGGCGCGCACCACGCGCGGGTTGTCGTAATTCAGGTCGGGCTGGTGGTGGAAGAAGCGGTGCCAATAGTAGGCGCCGGCCTCCGGATCCCAGGTCCAATTCGACTTCTCCGAATCGGTAAAGATGATGCGCGTGTCCTGATATTTCTGATCGGTGTCGCTCCAGACGTACCAGTTGCGCGCGCTCGAGCCGGCCGGGCTGCGCTTGGCGCGCTTGAACCAGTCGTGCTGATCCGACGTGTGATTTATGACGAGTTCAGTGATGACTTGCATGCCGCGCCGCCTCGCTTCCTGCATGAAGCGGCGAAAATCCTTCATGGTCCCGAAGGCGGGGTTGATGTCTCCGTAGTCGGAGATGTCGTAACCGTCGTCGCGGCCGGGACTCGGATAGAAGGGCTGCAACCATAACGCGGTCACGCCGAGGTCGTGCAGGTAATCCAGCCGTTCGGTGAGGCCGGCGAAGTCGCCGATGCCATCGCCGTTGCTGTCGTAGAAGCCCTTCACATGCAGTTGGTAGATGATCGCGTCCTTGAACCAGAGCGCGTCTTCGCCGGCGATCTGCGGAATCTCGAGAGGGGAATGGACGTCCATGGCGGTCGGCGCCCTCACGCGTGACAACGGAAGAGCAGGGCGGGATCGGCGGCGGTGTTTATTCGCAGCCGGAGGCCGTTCCACTCCAGCCGGCGCTGCTCCCCGGTCGAGAGGTTTTCGAGCGTGCGCACCGGGGAGCGGCGGCCGTGCGGGCCGATGGTAAAGTCGCCGAAGTGGAGCCACAACTCGTGGGTACCGGGGGTGAGCGCGATCGCGCCGGCCACTGCATTGCTCCCGTCCGGGGATTCCTTCAGAAAGCCGATGACCGAGTCGTTATCCACCAGCAGGAGCCGCATGTTCGCCGTCTGCAAAAGCGCCGGATTGGCGCGGCGGATCATGTTCAGGCGCTGCAGATAATCCTTGATGTTTCCCGGCTTGTTCCAGTCGCGCGTCTTGATCTCGTATTTTTCGGAGTGGATATACTCCTCGCGGCCGGGGATCGGCTCGTGCTCGATCAGCTCGAAGCCGTTGTAGATGCCGTAGTTGGACGACAGCGTCGCCGCCAGCGCCGCGCGCGCCTTGAACAGCCACGGCTCGCCGCTCTGCAACTGCACGGGCAGGATGTCGGGCGTGGTGACGAAGAAGTTGGGCCGGAAGTATTCCCGCTCCGGATAGCCAGTCAATTCGGCCATGTAGGCCTGGATCTCCGGCTTTTCCGTGCGCCAGGTGAAATAGGTGTAGGACTGCGAGAAGCCGAGCTTCGCCAGCGCCTTCATCACCTTCGGCCGCGTGAATGCTTCCGAGAGGAACACGACGTCGGGGTGCTGCCGGCGCACCTCGCGGATCAGCCATTCCCAGAAGGGGAGCGGCTTGGTGTGCGGGTTGTCCACGCGGAAGATGCGCACGCCGTGTCCCGCCCAGAACAGAATGACGTCGCGCAGCGCCTCCCACAGCGCGATCGGATCGGCGCAGTTGAAGTCCGGATTGACGATGTCCTCGTATTTCTTCGGCGGGTTCTCGGCGTAGCGGAGCGAGCCGTCGGCGCGGAAGCGGAACCACTCCGGATGCTGCTTCAGCCAGGGATGGTCCGGCGAGCACTGCACGGCGAAATCGAGCGCGACTTCCATACCGTGCTGCCGGCACGCCTCCACCAGCCGCTTGAAATCGGCGATGGTGCCGAGCTCGGGATGCACCGCGTCGTGGCCGCCGTGCTCGCTGCCGATGGCGTACATGCTGCCGGGATCGCCGGGTTCGGCCTTCAGCGCGTTGTTGCGGCCCTTGCGGTTGGTATGGCCGATCGGATGGATCGGCGTGAGATAGAGCACGTCGAAGCCGAGCGCGGCGATGTCCGGCACGCGCGCGATGCAGTCGTCGAACGTGCCGTGCTTGCCGGGCACCGTGCCCTGGCTGCGCGGGATCATCTCGTACCAGGCCCCGGCGCGGGCGCGCTCACGCTCGACCATGAGCGGCAAGGGCTGGCTTCGGGAAAGGTCAGGCCGCGGGTCGCACTGCCTGACCGCGTCCACGACCGCCTCGTCGATCAGCGGCGCGATGTCGCCGCTCTCGGCGAAGCGTCGGGTGGCCGCGGCAATCGTGCCCCGCGCCGCGCCGTTGCGCGGCATCAGCTCGATGAGAAGGTCGTATCCCTCGCGCGCGACCGGCGCGATGTCCTGGCCCGCCTCCTGCTTGAGCAGCAACTCCTTGCGCCAGGTGGCATAGCGGTCGGTCCAGGCCTCGATCGCATAGAGGTATGAGCCGAGCTCGGGCGGCGTGAAGCGGCCGTGCCAGCGGTCGTTGCTGTGGAATTGCATGGGCTCGCGGTGCCATTCCGGCTCGCGCTCGTTGCGCCACACCAGCGCGCCGGCAATGACGTCGTGGCCCTCCCGAAAAATGTCGGCCCAAACCTCAACGGATTCCGCGACAATGCGTTTAATCGGATACCGCCCGCCATCGACGCGGGGGAAAATGTCTTCGATACGGAAACGGGGGCCGGTGGGGTCGGCGGGCGATGGATCCCAGGCAAAACTTGATGAAGAGCGTTGTGTGCGTCCCACGCTGTATCCACTCCACCGCATTGTCGGGCTTGCTGGCTTCTCCCCCGGACAAAAACTTAAGAAACAGCCGAAAGTTCCATCAAGGGGCGTGCGGGTCAAGTTTGGCATTTTTGGCTTAACTGGTTGAAAGGCATGGAAGAATTAGACGAAGCCATGAGCCGTTGGGGGATCGAGCCCGGGTATCATGATGTTTTCGGCAACTGGCACGCGGCTTCCCGCCCAACGGTCGAAAGCCTGATCGCCGCCATGTCGGCCGGCGGCCGGACGCCACGCCGGGAATCATCGCCGGCCGGCCCGTCGTTGCGCGCATTTTCGGGCGACGGGAGGCGTTTGTGGCTCCTCGCCATCCAGCTCTACAGCCTGCGCTCGCAGCGTAATTGGGGCATCGGCGACTTCGGGGACCTCGCGCGGCTCATCGCCGCGGCCGCGGCGCGCGGTGCCGCCGGTATCGGGCTCAATCCGCTGCACGCACTGTTTCTCGACCGGCCGGACCAGGCGAGCCCCTATGCGCCGAACAGCCGTCTCTTCCTCAATCCGCTCTACATCGCCGTCGATGCCATCCCGGAATTTCCCGAGGCGATGCCTGCGGACATTGCCGAGGTCGTCTCCGCGCTGCGCGACAGCGAGTTCGTCGATTACGCCGTCGTCGCCCGCGCCAAGCTCACAGTGCTTGGCCTCGCCTATGCGCGTTTCCGGGAAAATGCCTCAGTCGCGCGCCGCGCTGACTTCGATGCCTTCCGCCACGAGCAGGGCGAGACGCTGCTGCGCTTCGCCACCTTCGAATGCCTGCGCCACCATTATGGTCCGACGCCGTGGCGCGAATGGCCGGCGCCGTGGCGCGCGCCGACCGTGGCGCAGCTCGCCGGTTTCCGCGCGCGCCATCTGGATGACTGCGAATTCCACGAATTCATGCAATGGGTGGCGCACCGTCAGCTGGCCGGCTGCCGCGACGAGGCGCGCCGGCTCGGCATGCCGATCGGCCTCTATACCGATCTCGCCGTCGGCATCGATCCCGACGGTGCCGACGCCTGGAGCCGGCAGGACGCCGTGCTTTGCGACGTCGTCATCGGCGCGCCGCCAGACGCATTCAACCCGGCCGGGCAGAACTGGGGGCTCGCGCCGTTCAACCCGCACGGCCTGGCCGACGACGACTTCCGGCCGCTGCGCGCGTTGCTGCGCGCTGCGATGCGCTTCTCCGGCGCGCTGCGCATCGACCACGTGCTGGCGCTGAAGCGGCTCTTCCTCATCCCGCGCGGCGGCTCCGCGGCGGATGGAGCCTATGTACGTCTTCCGTTCGAGGCGATGCTGCGCGTGGTGGCCGAGGAGAGCCAGCGCAATGGCTGCATCGTCATCGGCGAGGATCTCGGTACGGTGCCGGAAGGTTTCCGCGAGACGCTGGCGCAATGGGGCCTGTGGAGCTATCGCGTGTTGCTGTTCGAGCGCGAGCCCGACGGCCGCTTTCGGCCGCCCGACGCCTATCCGGAGGCCGCGCTCGTCACCTTCAACACGCACGACCTTCCGAGCTTCCAGGGCTGGATGACGGGTCACGATCTGCGCGTCAAACGCGCCATCGGCGTCGATCCCGGCGAGAGCGATGGGGACCGGGCGGCGGCGCGGGCGGCGATGCGCGCGTTGCTTCTCGAACAGGCAGGCGGCGAGGACTTTGCCGCCGTGGCGGCGACGCTTGCCAGGACACCGGCGCGGCTCGCCACGGTCGCGCTCGACGATGTGCTCGGCGTCGCCGACCAGGTCAACATCCCGAGCACGGTGCACGAGCACCCGAACTGGCGGCGCAAGTTGCCTCTGCCGCTGGAAGACCTGGACCGGGACGGGCGTCTGGACGCGGTCTCCCGTGTCTTCGCCGAGGCAGGGCGCGCGGCGACGGCATGAGGTCAGCCGAGCGGCACCCGCCATATGTCGCGCGCGTAATCGGCGATGGTGCGGTCTGACGAGAACCAGGCCATGCGCGCGGTGTTGAGGATGCTCATCTGCCACCACTTCTCCGGCGCGCGCCACAGGCGGTCGATGCCGCGCTGCGCGTTCCAGTAGCTCTCGAAATCGGCGGCCACCATGAAGTGGTCGTAGGCGAGCAGGCGCTCGACGATCGGGATGTAGCGGTTGGCATCGTCCGGCGAGAAGTCGCCGCCCGACAGGGCGTCCACCACCGCGGCGAGCCGCGGCGAGGCCTCGACCGCGTCGGAGCCGCGAACGTGCGCCTGTTGCCGCGCCGCAACCTCCGGCGCGGTCATGCCGCAAATGACGACGTTCTCGGGCCCCACCTGCTCGCGGATCTCGATATTCGCGCCGTCGAGCGTGCCGATGGTGAGCGCGCCGTTGAGCGCGAGCTTCATGTTGCCGGTGCCGGAGGCCTCCATGCCGGCGGTGGAAATCTGCTCGGACAGGTCGGCCGCCGGGATGATCTTCTCGGCCAGGCTGGCGCAGTAATTCGGCGCGAACACGACCTTCAGACGGCCGCCGACCGCCGGGTCGCGGTTGACCACGCGCGCCACGTCGTTGGCCAGCTTGATGATCAGCTTGGCCTGGGCGTAGCTCGCCGCCGCCTTGCCGGCGAAGATCTTTACGCGCGGCACGGCTGGCACCGCTGGCGCAGCTGGATCAGCTGGATCAGCCTTGATCTGCTGGTAGAGCGCGATGGTTTCGAGGATGTTGAGGAGCTGCCGCTTGTACTCGTGGATGCGCTTGATGTGCACGTCGAAGAGGCCGTGCGGATCGACGGCGATCCCCGTGGTCGCGCGCAGGTATTGCGCCAGCCGGTTCTTGTTGGCCATGCGCGTCAGCGCGTAACGGGCGACGAAGTCGGGATCGCGCGCGAGCGGCTCCAGCTCGCGCAGCCGTTCGGGCCGGTCGAGCACGCCTTCGCCGAGCGTGTCCACGAGCAGCCCGGTCAATGACGGGTTGGCCTCGTAGAGCCAGCGGCGGAAGGTGATGCCGTTGGTGACGTTGACGATGCGGGTGGACGCCGTGCGCGCAATCTCGTGAAACACGTGCTTGCGCAGCAGGTCGGTGTGCAGGGCGGACACGCCGTTCACGCATTGCGAGCCGATGAAGGCGAGATTGGCCATGCGGATGCGCTTCTCGCCGCCTTCCTCGACCAGCGAGACCGCGGCCGTGACCTGCGGGCTCGTCAATCCGCGCCGCGCGATCTCCTGCAGATGCAGCCAGTTGATCAGATAGATGATCTGCAGGTGGCGCGGCAGCAGGCGGCCGAGCAGGGCGGCCGGCCAGCGCTCGAGCGCCTCCGGCAGCAGCGTGTGGTTGGTGTAATGCAGCGTGGCGGTGGTGATGTCCCAGGCCTGCGTCCAGGAGAAGTCGTGCTCGTCGACCAGGATGCGCATCAGCTCGGCGACCGCGATCGCCGGATGCGTGTCGTTGAGCTGCACCGCCGCATGCTCGGCGAGCGTGTCGAGCGCGCCGTACTCGTCGAGATGCCGGCGCACCATGTCCTGCAGCGAGGCCGACGTGAAGAAATACTCCTGCCGCAGCCGGAGCTCCTGGCCTTCCGGGCTGGCGTCGTTCGGATAGAGCACGCGGGAGATCGTCTCGGCGCGGGTGCGCGCGGCGATGGCGCCGAGATAGTCGCCCTCGTTGAACGTGTTGAGCTGCATGGGCGAAGCCGCGCGCGCCGACCACAGGCGCAGCGTGTTGGCGTGACGCCCGCGCCAGCCGACGATCGGAGTGTCGTGCGGCACCGCCATCACCCGCTCGGCCGGATACCAGAGCGCGCGCGCCGTGCTGTTGTCGCCGCCGAGATACTCGACGCTGCCGCCGAAGCCGATGCTGAATTCCGAATTGGAGCGCTCGAATTCCCACGGGTTGCCGCCGGCGAGCCAGTTCTCCGGCAACTCGACCTGCCAGCCGTCATGGAAGCGCTGCTCGAACAGGCCGTTCTCGTAGCGGATGCCGTAGCCATAGGCGGGCACGCCGAGCGCCGACAGGCTGTCCATGAAGCAGGCGGCGAGCCGGCCGAGGCCGCCATTGCCGAGCGCGGCATCCGGCTCGACCTTGCGCAGCGTTTCGAGATCGACGCCGAAGCTTTTCAGCGCCTCGCGCGCCGGCTCGACCAGCCGCAGATTGGTGAGCGCATCGAGCAGCAGGCGGCCGATCAGGAATTCGATCGAGAGATAGTAGACGCGGCGCTTCTTCAGCCGCTTCGCCTCGGCGCGGCTCGTCATCCACACGTCCACGATGCGGTCGCGCACCGCCAGCGCGGTCGCCATGTACCAGTCGTGATCGGTGGCGGCTTCCGGGCTCTTGCCCAGCGCGTAGACGAGCTTGGCGCCGATCGCGTCACGCAGCGCGGCCGCATCCTGAACGGGTTCGAACGAAGGCGATGGCTTGCGTCGGGTCTGCGCCATGTCGTCAATCTGTAAGCACTTGGAGGCAGGCCCGCGAGCAGGCCGGTAAAGTTCCATGTGGACAGGCGCGGTGCGCGCGCATTCTGCCTGGTTTTCGGTTCCTGTCGCGCCGGCCGCCCGGGAGAATCATATTCTCGCGGACCTTTCCCCCGCTCTTGGGCGCAACTCGGCAGCCGGCGCGCGGTTCCTCAAGGGCCACTTCAGGCTGATTCGGAAATCGATTCGCCCGCGTTCCGAATCGCCGATGGCGAAAGTGCGGCGCCGGCCAGGACAATTCCGGCTCGCAGTGCCACGCAAATCCGGCGACGGTATGGAGTAACGGCGGCTCTATTCCGCCCGGTAGCGGCTCGCTTCCGAGATCAACCGTTCGGGCGTCGTATACAACGCTCCTCTGCGGCGCAGCTGCGCGCCGATATTGGCGGGAACGGCGGTCGCTTGCGCTGCGGCGTCGAGCGGGCCGAGCGCAGGCAGCGCCGCAAAGAGCATGGCCTGTTCGATCTGCTCGGCGCGCAATTCGACCGCGGCGACGTCCTTGCGCAACGCGGCGACATCCGCGTGCGCCATCTCCGGCATCGACTTCATGCCCTGGCGGACCGCGCGCAGAGGCCGCACGGCCGCGTCGTGCCAGCCGCGCACCCCCGTCTCGACGGCCGTCATGGCGTCATCGTTCAGCAGCCGGCCTTGCGCGCCGACCCACGCGCAGAACAGCAGGACGTTGACGTCGACGCCGAGCGTCTCCTGCAGCTCGAGGCATTCGGCCGCAACGCCCGGCGCCCCGTACACTTTCAGCGAGAAGCGCCAGAAGGCATTGTCGCATTCGAGCATCGGCACCCTCGTGACTGCCTCGCACGGCGCAGGCCGTGGCGGGCGACCTGCTAGCCGGCGGCCGCCACCGGCGCCTGATCGATGCTGAGCACGGCCATGATGTCGTCGCGCATCTTCTGCCGCTCCTCGGCGCTCGTCTCCGCCGTCAGCCGCCCTTCATAGGCGATGCGGGCCGGCCGGTGGAACACCATCACGCGGTCGCCGATCTCCATCGCCTCGTTGAGCTGGTGCGTGATGAAGACGGCGGTCTTGTTGCTCTGCCGCACCAGCCGCACGAACTCGGCGCGCAGGTCGCGGGCGGTCATCTCGTCGAGTGCGGAGAAGGGCTCGTCGCAGAGCAGGATTTCCGGATTGACCGCGAAGGCGCGGGCAATCGACACGCGCTGGCGCATGCCGCCGGACAGCGCGTGCGGATAGTCGTTCTCGTGGCCGGACAGGCCGAGCCGCTTGAGCCAGGCGCGTGCGGTCTCCTCCGACTCCTTCGGATCGGCGTGGAGGATCTGCAGGCCGAGCAGCACGTTGTCGAGCGCGGTGCGCCAGGGCATCAGGCGGTCGCCCTGGAACACGATGCCGATCTTGCCGCGGAAGAAGTCGAACTCCTTGAACGGATCGTGCCCGACGACGCGGGCGACGCCCGCGCTCGGCTCAATCAGGCCGGCGACGATGTTGAACATCGTGGATTTGCCGCAGCCGGTCTTGCCGAGCACGGCTACGATCTCGCCCTTGTCGATTTCGAACGAGAGCTTTTCCACCGCGGTGAAGTCGCCGCGGCCGTCCGGGCGGCGGAAGACCTTGCTCACGTCGGTGAAGCGGATGACGGGTTCGTTCGTGGCCATGGTCACATCGCCCGCTCGGAGACGGCGCGATAGCGCAGCGCCCAGTTCTCGATCAAGGTTATGGTCTGCTGCACGACCAGGACGAACAGCACGAGCTGCAGCGTCCAGGCCATGGCGCCGGCCATGTCGAACAGCTGCTGCTGGCGCAGCAACTGGTAGCCGACCCCGCCGGTGGCGCCGACCAGCTCCGCCACCACGACCACGCGCGCGGCGTTGCCGAGGTTCACCTTCCAGGCGGTGAGGATGCCGGGAACGATGGTCGGCACGATCAGGAACCTGAACAGCGTCCAGCGCGAGGGCCGGAACGACATGGTCATCTCGAACAGGTCCTTCGACATGGAGCGGAACGCGTCGAGGATCTGGAACGTGAAGGCCGGCAACGTCGTCATCACCATGATGAACAACACGCGAAACTCTGTGCCGTGAAACCAGATGATGGCGAACACCACCCAGGACAAGGCAGGGATGCCCTGGAAGAAGGTCAGTACCGGCGTGACGAAATTCTCCGCCACGCGCGAGCGGGCGATGATCATGGCGACGACGCACCCGAGCAGAAAGGCGCCGAGCAGCCCCGCGAAGATGCGGGCCGCCGTGAGCAGCACGTCGATGAGCAGCGAGCCGGTGACCAGGATCTCGACAGTACGGCTGATGATCTCAGGTACCGGCGGGAACAGGAACGGCGGCAGCGTCATCGAGAGGAGCTGCCAGACCGCCGCCAGCAGAAGCATGCCGGCGGAGGCCTGGAGGAAACGCATGGAGCCCGTCTTCATTTGATCGACTTGTCGTAGATGGTTTCGCTGGAAGGCTGCGTCTTCAAGTAACCGACGTCGATGCCGGCCTTGTAGACCGCCTCGATCTGTTTGCGCAGCTCGCCCGCCGGAGCGACGTTCATGCCGAGCCGGTCATTGGCCTTGATCAGCGAGACCAGCGCCGCGCGGTCCTCCGGCGTCGACTTCGGCGCGATCATCGCCGCCGCTTCTTCCGGATTCTTCGCGATGAACTCGGCCGCCGCCTTGTAGGCGGCGTAGAGCGTCGGGACCAGCGCCTGGTTCTGCTCGATCCAGTCGGTGTGCGCGGCCACGCCGAGATAGGGAATGCCGCCGCCCGCGAAGCTCTTCCAGCTGGCTTCCATCTTCGTGTCGAGGATGCGGACGCCCGGCTTCTTCGCCTTGAGCAAGGTATAGGCCGGCTCCCAGAGCTGCACGGCGGCGGCGCGATCGGCCATCGCGTAGCCGACCAGGCCGGGCGGGGCGGTGTTGACCACCTGGATCTTGGAGACGTCGACGCCCATTTTCTTGGCGAAGAACTCGAACATCACGTAGTTGGTGGTCGAGCGCGCTGCCGCGAGGTCCTTGCCTTCGAGGTCCTTGAGCGATTTCACCTCGTCGCGCGAGGTGACGACCGCGCCCCAGAAGTCGAACAGGTTGAACAGGTACTTGACCTTGATGCCGCGCGCGTCGGCGAGGCCGACGGTGAGCAGCGCGGCGCTGCCGCCGAGCTTGAACTCGCCCGAGTTGAACTGGGTCGTATAGGCATCCGGCGGCCGCTCGACGAACTCGATGTCGAGGCCGTTGGCCTCGTCGAGCTTCTTGGCCTTGATCACCGGCGGCATGAAGGCGCCGAGCGAGGGAAAGCCGAACACGACGATCTTCAGCTTCGCCGGCGCCTGCGCGACGGCGGGCTGCGGCGCGGCGAGCGCTGCGGCTCCGAGTGCGGCCAGCGCAAATGCCGCGGACTTCAGCAGGGACAGTTTGAACATTTCATCCTCCTCTGAGTTCGTTATCGGGACGCCATTGGCGCGTCCTCTCTTGTTGAAATTGGTCAGGCGGCCGACGGCGTCGCCAGTTCGCGGCGCAGCGCGGTGAAGAATTGTCCGATCAGATGCTTGGCGACGCCTTTCAGGATGCGTTGCCCGACGCCCGCGACCAGGCCGCCGATTTCCCCTTCGCCACTATAGCGCATGAGAACACCGTCCGCCTGCGGGGTCAGCGAAAAGGTCGCAGCGCCGCTGCCGTTGCCGAGCGTGCCGGCGCCGGACACGGTGATCTTGCATTGCGTTGGCGGTGTCTTTTCCGAGAGCGAGATCCCGCCCTCGAAACTGCCGCCGACGGAGGCGACCTTCAATGACAGCACGAGCTTGTAGCGGTCCTCGCCGTTGGCGATCATCTCCTTGCAGCCGGGGATGCACTTGGTCAGCACCGCCGGATCATTGAGCGCCGACCAGACGCGGTCGATCGGGCTCGCCAGGGTTTCTTCGCCGCCGATGTCGAGTTTCATCGCGCTGCCTTCACTGGATGCGGAACAGGCGCGCCGCCAGCCCGCCGTTGATGGAGTCGGTCTGCGCCTGCGTGAGCCCCGCCGCGCCGACGACCTTCATCGGCTCGGTCTCGCCGATCGGAAATGGCATGTCCGAGCCCATCATCAGCCGATCGGCGTCCATCATCTCGACGACGAACTTCAACACGCGGGCGTCGTGCACGATGGTGTCGGTGTAAAGTCGGGCGAGCCCTTCGGCCGGATCGCCGATGCCCGGCGTGATCGCATGGTTGCGCTTGAGCCGGCCGAGCACGAACGGGAGCCCGGCGCCGCCGATCGGCGCGAAGAACTTCGCCTGCTTGTAGCGCGTCAGGTGGCCCGAGCAGAGCAGCCGCGCCAGCGCGATCATCGCGTCGGTGACGCGGCCGAGGCCGTTGGCGAGCCCGAAGTCGTTCACACGCACGTCGCCGGCGTCGAAGCTCGGATGGATGTGAATCACCGCGCCGGTCTCGTCGGCGGCGGCCCAGAACGGGTCGAGATCGGCATGGTCGAGCGTCGAGCCGACGCCGCGCGGCAGCGTGCCGATCATGGCGCCGGGGAAGCCGGCCTTCATCGCGTCCTTCAACACGGCGGCTGCGCGCGCGCCGTCGCCGAGCGGCACGGTGGCAAGCGGCACGAAGCGCGGCTCGGCCTTGGCGGCGGCAAGAAGGTGCTCGTTGGTCAGGCGCGCCCAGGCCTCGGCCTCGGCGCCCGGCAGGTCGTAGCCGAACATGTCGACCCAGCCGCCGGTCACCTGCTTGTCGACGCCGGCCTTCTGCATCCAGGCGACGCGGCCCGGGATGTCCGACAGCGGCTTCGACACCGGCCGCGTCGGCTTGCCGCCGGCAAAGGCGAAGGCGAGGCTGCCGCCTTCCTCGATCTGCCGCACGGAGGGAAAGCGCGCCGCATCCTTGCGGATCGCGTCGAGCAGGGCGGGCGGCACCAGGTGGGCGTGGCAATCGACGATCATTCAGCGTTCCTCAGTTTGATTGCTTCGCCTGCGCCGCGGCGATCATGTCGCCGAGGGTGGAGGCGCGCAGCGGCAGCGTGTTGATGGAGATGCCGAGCGGCTTGAGCGCGTCGTTGACCGCGTTGGCGACGGCCGCCGGCGCGCCGAGATAGCCGCTTTCGCCCGAGCCCTTCTGCCCGAGCTCGGTGTTGGGCGAGGGCGTCACCTGATGGATGATCTCCACCGGCGGCACCTCGTGCGAGGACGGCAGCAGGTAGTCCATGAAGCTCTGCGCCACCATCTGCCCTTCCGGGTCGTAGGCGAATTCCTCGTAGAGCGCGGCGCCGATGCCGTGCGCGATGCCGCCCATGGTCATGCCGCGCACGATCTTCGGGTTGATCACCGTGCCGCAGTCGTGGCCGATGCGGTAGAGCGCGATCTCCGGCTTGCCGAGCGCGGGGTCGATGGTCACCAGGATCAGGTGGAATTCGAACGACGTGCAGGGGTACATCTGCACGCGGCCGTCCGCGGTCGGCAGCGTGCCGCCGGTCGGCACCTGCATGACATGGCTCACCGCCAGCCCCGGCTCCATGTCCGGCGGCATGCGGTGGTAGGAGCGGTGCGCGATCTGCACGAACTCGGCCCAGGCCAGGCGCTTGTCGGGCGCGTTGCGGTCGAAGACCTCGCCCTTGTCGTAGACGGCGCGCTCGGCCGGGATGCCGAGATCGTGCGCGGCGATCGCCGTCAGCTTGGCCTTGAGCTTCTGCGCCGCGTGGAAGGCCGCGCCGCCCAGCATGATCGCCATGCGGCTGCCGACCGGCGTACCGCTCGGCAGCGAATTGAGCGAATCCGGCCGCACCACGCGCACCAGCTCGGGATCGAGTCCCAGCACCTCGCCGATCACCGTGCCGACCAGCGTCTCGTGGCCCTGGCCCGAGGAGGTGGTGTGCATGGTGGCGGTGATGGAGCCGAGCCCGTCCACCGCGATGCGGCAGGAGTCCATGAAGGTCGAGGTCTTGATCGCCGGATTGAGCAGCGCCTCGAAGGTGGCGTTGCCGCCGGAAGGCTCGAGGCAGGCCGCGATGCCGATGCCGGCGAGCAAGCCGTCGCTGCGCAAGGCGTCGCGCCTCTTCTTGAGCTCCTCGTAGCTCGTGTGCGCCAGCACCTTGTCGATCAGCGCGTGATAGTCGCCGCTGTCGTAGGCCGTGCCGCTGGGGATGGTGTAGGGGAATTCGTCGGCGCGGATCAGGTTGCGCCGGCGCACCTCCAGCCGGTCGAGGCCGAGCGCATTGGCGACTTCGTCCACCACGCGCTCGAGCGCGACGTTGGTCGGCGCCTGGCCGAAGCCGCGCACCGCCTCCTGCGTGGTCTTGTTGGTGACGACCGCGATGGCGCGGTACTGCACGCTTCTGATCTTGTAGGGGCCGACGATGGCGCCGATCGGCTTGCCGAGCTGGAACGGCGAGCGGCCGGCATAGGCGCCGACGTTCTCCAGCGCGCGCATCTTCATCGAGTGAATGATGCCGCTGTCGTCATAGGCGACCTCGACGTCGAACAGGCGCTCCGGCCCGTGCGCGTCGCCGCCGCGCATGTTCTCGAGCCGGTCCTCGATCAGCCGCACCGGCACGCCGAGGCGGCGCGCGAGATAGCCGGCGAGCACGGTGTGCTTGATGCCGCGCTTGACGCCGTAGCTGCCGCCGACGTCCACGTCATAGTGCACGCGCACCGACGATACCGGCAGCTTCAGCGCGGCGCCGATCTGGTCGTTGTAGCGCGGCATCTGGATCGAGGCCCAGACGTCGAGAATCTCGCGCCAGGGGTCCCAGCTCGCCACCACGCCGAAGGTCTCGATCGGCACCGTGGAGGAGCGGCCCCACTTCACGCGCAGCTTCAGCTTGCGCGGGCTCGCGACGAAGTCCTTGTCGACCTCGCCCCAGGTGAAGGTCTTGTCGAGTAGCACGTTCGAGCCGTGCGCCTGGTGCACCAGCACGTCGTTGCTGGCGAGCGCCTGCTCGGCGTCGAGCACGTAGGGCAGCTTCTCATACTCGATCTTGACCGCTTCGGCGGCGTCCTCGGCGAGCGCGCGCGTGTCGGCAACGACCGCCACCACCCATTCGCCGGCGTAGCGCGCGATGTCGACGGCGAGCGGCCGGCGCGGCACGTTCGGCGTATCGAGGCCGGTCATCAGCGGCAGCGTGCCTTCGGCGAGCTCGGCGCCGTCGAGCACGTAGTGCACGCCGGGCATTGCCAGCGCCGCGGATTTGTCGATCGAGACGATGCGCGCGGCCGGGTAGGGGCAGGTCACCAGCGCGACGTGCTTCGTGTTCGGCACGTCCACGTCGGCGACGTAATTGCCCTTGCCGACGACGAAGCGGCGGTCCTCGCGTACGCGGCGCTGCGTCGAGACGAACTTGAAGCGGCTCGCCTCGCTCATCGCGCACCCACCGGACGGTTGGAGCCGCGCAGCCGCTCGGCCGCGAGCGCGATCGCTTCCACGATCTGCGCATAGCCGGTGCAGCGGCAGATGTTGCCGGAGATCGCTTCGACGATCTCCTCGCGGGTCGGGTTCGGATTGTCGGCGATGAGCGCGTGCGCGACCAGGATCATGGCCGGCGTGCAGTAGCCGCACTGCATGCCGTGCGTCTCGCAGAACGCGTCCTGCACCGGCGAGAGTTCGCCCGGCCCGGGCGTGACGCCTTCGACCGTGGTCACGGCCGAGCCCTCCGCCTGCGGGGCGAACATCAGGCACGAGCGCACGGCGACGCCGTCCACCAGCACGGTGCAGGCGCCGCAGACGCCGTGCTCGCAGCCGGCATGCGCGCCGGTGAGCTTGAGCGTGTCGCGCAGGCAATCGAGCAGCGTGGTGCGCGGCTCGAGGTCGAGCGCGTGCTCGGTGCCGTTGACGTTGAGCTTAACGCGCATGGGCGCCTCCCGTCGCATGGGCGCGTGCATCGGCGACGGCACGCGCGGCGAGCGTCGCCGCCACCCGCCGCCGGTAGTCGGCCGAGGCATGCAGGTCGGCGACCGTCTCGACATCGGCGAGCGCGGCGCGCACGGCCTCCGTCACCGTCGCGGGCGAAAGATCGGTGCCGCGCAATGCTTCCGCGGCGGCGTCGAGATGCAGTGGCACGTCGGCGATGGCGCCGACGCCGATGGCGATGCGGTTGGCGGTGCCGTCGTCGGCGAGCTCAACCTGTGCCGCCGCCGAGACGAAGGCGAAGTCGCTGGCGCGGGCATTCACCTCGTGAAAGCCGACGCCGACCTTGCCGCTCCACGCCGGCACGCGGATCTCGGTGAGCAGCGCGCCCATCGGCAGCGCGGTGATGGTCGGGCCGAGGAAGAAGTCGCGCGCGGCGATCTGGCCGGTCTCGCTCGCGCTCCTGTAATAGAGTGTGGCGTCGAGCGTCACCGCTGCCAGCGCCAGTTCCGCCGCCGGATCGGCATGTGCGAGCGAGCCGCCGATGGTGCCGCGCGCGCGCGTGGCGGCGTGGCCGATATGGGGCAAAGCGCGTGCGATCAGCGGCAGCCGCGTCCTGGCCAGCGCGTCGCGCTCGATCAGGCACTGGCGCGTGGCCGCGCCGAACGCCACCGCGTCGCCTTCCGCGCGGATAAAGGAGAGCTCGGCGATACGGGCGATATCGACCAGCCGGGTCGGCCGCGCCAGCCGCATGGCCATCATCGGCACCAGCGTCTGTCCGCCGGCGATGGCGCGTGCGCCGTCGTCGGCCGCCAGCAGCGCGCAGGCTTCCTCGATGTCGGCGGGGCGGGAATACTCGAACGGCGCTGCTTTCATGCGACGGTCGCTGTTAGAGGAACGATATGGCTTCGGCGCTGTCGAGGATGCTGCGGACGGCCCGCAGTGCGGCCTCGACGTCGGTATCGGACGGCGGCGCGCCTAGACACAGACGTACGCCGTTACTCATCGGGTCGAAGGATTGCAACGCATCGGGGGTGGCAATGGTGATGCCGGCCATGGCCGCCTGCATCACCAGCGTCGCGGCGTTGCGGCCGGCCGGCATCGGCAGCCACACATGGAACCCGGGCGCCGCCGCGTCGATGCGGATGCGGTCGCCGAGGATGCGCTGCGCGAGCGCCTGGCGGCGCGCGGCCGCCGCGCGCTTCTGCGCGATCTGCCGTTCAAGCTCGCCGTTCTCCATCACGCGGGCGACCACCTCCGCCATCAGCGGCGCGGCCATCCAGCCGGTCGCGCGCAGCGCGTTGATGGCGCGGTCGCGGAACGCGGGCGGCGCCACCATGGCGCCGACGCGCAGGCCCGGCGCGAGACATTTCGCGAAGCTGACGACATAGAAGCAGCGCTCCGGCATCCGCGCCGATAGCGGCGTCAGCGGCGGCTCGCAGAGAAAGCCGTAGGCGTCGTCCTCGACGAGGAAGCCGTCGTGCTTGCGCACGATCTCGATGATCTCGTCGCGCCGTTGTGGCGGCATCACCGATCCGGTCGGCGTCTGCAGCGTCGGCATGCAATAGACGAGACGCGCCCCGGTCTCGGCGAAGGCTCGGTCGAGTTGCTCGGGCAGGAGGCCGTGCTCGTCCATCCCGACTCCGCGCAGGCGATAACCCGCGTGGTGGGCGAGCGCGCGCATGCCCGAATAAGTGAGGTTCTCGGCCAGCACGGTGTCGCCCGCCTTGGCCAGCAGCCCGACCGCGACCGCGATGGCGTGCTGCGCGCCGTGCGTCACATAGAGCGTGGCGGCCGTCGCCGGCATGGCGCGGCGGCTAAGCCAGCCGGCGATCACGGCGCGGTGCCGGTCGCTGCCGGCATGCGGCAGATAGGGGAGCAACTCCTTGACGGCTGCCTCGGCGGCGATGGCGCGCAGCGCGTCGGTGATGACGGCGTCCTCGCCGGTCGAGGGCGGCGCGTTGAGCGCGAGGTTGAGCCGCGGGCCGCGCGCGGCGCCGTCGGCGGTCTCGGCCGCGCCGGCCAACCCGAGCACGAAGGTGCCGCGGCCGACCTCGCCGGAGATCAGGCCGCGCTTCTCCGCTTCGTCATAAGCCTTGGAGACCGTGCCGACGCTGAGCCCCAGCCGTTCGGCCATGTCGCGATGCGGCAGCAGCCGCGTCCCCGGCCGCAGCGCGCCCTGAGCGATATCCTGCGCGAGCGCCTCGACGATCTGCAGATAGCGCGGACCGTTACTGCCGCCGGTATTTGGAATCCAATCGCCCATCACTGACCCACGCAAACTCTCGGACGGCGTACTAGGTCAATTTCAAAATTGTAGCAACCGTGGTGGTCGAGATTCCTCTGAATAACTCAGCAGTGCTTCAATTCGTCGCCATACAGCGGTTTCGTCCGCAAAGAGGGAGCCGATCTGTTGCGGTGCACCATTACAAACGATGCACACGATGTTATTGAACCAGTTCATTATTGTGCTCTTAGGCAGCGCGCCGCACGCGGCACTTGGCGGTTGCCCCCCGCCGGACCGGTGCTAACGTCGCCACCCGCAACAGGGAGAAGGCCCATGCCGCGGCACCCAGGCTACGTTCCTCACGGCGTCATTCCGGCGGTGCTGCTGCCGTTCGACAACGACCTCGCCATCGACGAGGCGAGCTTCCGCAAGCACCTGCGCGATGTCGCGGCGGTCGAGGGGCTCTCGGCGATCACGCTCAATGCGCATTCGACGGAAGTGTCGTCCTGCACCTTCGATGAACAGCGGCGCGTGCTCGACATCGCGCAGGACGAGATCGGCGCCAGGCTGCCCATCGTCAACGGCGTGTGGGCCGACGGCAGTCTCGAAGCCGCGCGCATCGCCAGGATGGCGGCGCAGGGCGGAGCGTCGGCGCTGCTCGTGTTCCCGCCGGCGCCGTTCACGCTCGGCCAGTCGGCCGCCATGGCGATCGCGCATTTCAAGCGCATCGCCGACGCAACCGACCTGCCGCTCATCGCGTTCCAGTATCCGCTCGCCGGCGGGCAGGGCTATCCCAAGGACACGCTGCTGAAGCTCATCGAAGAAGTGCCGTCGATCCGCGCGATCAAGGACTGGATCGGCAACGTGCCGCACCACGAATGGCACGTGCGCACGCTGCAGAACCTGCCGCGTCCGGTGAACGTATTGTCCACGCACAGCGCCTGGCTCTTCTCCTCGCTGGTGCTCGGCTGCAACGGCCTGTTATCGGGCTCGGGCAGCGTGATCGCCGACCTGCAGGCGCGGCTGTTCCGCGCGGTGCAGGGCAACGATCTCGCCGAGGCCAGGCGCCTCAACGACCGCATCGAGCCCTTGATGCGCGTGTTCTACGCCGATCCCTTCGTCGACATGCACAACCGCATGAAGGAAGCGCTGGTGCTGCTCGGCAAGCTGCCGCGCGCGGTGGTGCGCCCGCCGCTGGTGAAGATTCAGCCGGCCGAGATCGCGCGCATTCGCGAGGCGCTGATTGAAGCGGGGTTGCTGGACAAGAACGCCCGCGACGCGGCGTGAGCCTCGAGAATGCCCATACCATCCATGTCATGGCCGGGCTTGTCCCGGCCATCCACGCCTCGCTTCGCTGAATATTAGAAAGACGTGGATGCCCGGCACAAGGCCGGGCATGACGGAGCAGTGTCGGCGCGCGCGGCTACATAATCGCGAACTCGGAATTCTTCCGGTCCGTCACCAGCATGCTGCCGGGATAATGCGTGATGCAGAAGTCCGGCTTCGCGGCCGCGATAACCGATTGCGGCGTCACGCCGCAGGCCCAGAACACCGGCAGCTCGTCGTCCTTCACCGGCACGGCGTCGCCGTAATCGGGCTTGGCAATATCCCCGATGCCGATCATCTCCGGCTTGCCGATGTGCACGGGTGCGCCGTGCACCGCCGGGAAGCGGGTGGTGATCTGCACGGCGCGGATCGCGTCGGCCGGGCTCATCGGCCGCATCGAAACCACCATGGGCCCGTGGAACGGCCCGGCCGCGTGCGTCGCGATCGACGTGCGGTACATCGGCACGTTGCAGCCCAGCGCGATGTGGCGGATTTCGATGCCGTCCGCGGCCAGCGCTTCTTCGAAGGAGAACGAGCAGCCGATGACGAAGCTCACGAGGTCGTCGCGCCACACCGCGTGCAGGTCCTCGGGCTCGGCGACAAGTTCGCCCTGCCGCCACACCCGGTAGCGCGGAATGTCGGTGCGGATGTCAAGGTCTTCCCCCAGTTCGGGGATGCGCCAGTCGCCCGGCGCCGACATGCCGATCAGCGGGCAGGGCTTCGGGTTGAGCTGGCAGAAGCGCAGGAAGTCGCCGGCGACCGCCTGCGGCAGGATGGCGAGATTGCCCTGGACGTAGCCGGGCGCGAGCCCGGCCGTCGGCCCGCGATGCAGACCGCCGCGGATGGCGATCCGCGCCGCCCGGCCCGCATCGGTGTCGGCCGCGTCGTCTCGACGCACGGGTTTGATCTCCATCGTCCTGCCCACTGCCAGTGCCGCGTGCCGCGCGATGCGAGCGCCGCTGCACAACTTTCGCGCAGCAATCCGATCATGTGAAAGGGGCTGCATCAATATCAAAATAGCGGTTGAAACTTGAGTCCAGATCGCGTTTCCTTGCGGGACAATTCGAACGAAGCCCGACAAACAGGGCGCGTCAGGGAGGAATATGCCTATGTCATCTTACGCCAGGATTCCGTTCGCGCTGGCCGCGCTCGCGAGCGTGGCGGCCGTTGCGCCGGCCAACGCGCAACAGCCGGCACCGACCATCAAGCTCGGCATCGTCTCGTTCCTGACCGGACCGGCGGCTTCGCCGTTCGGCATCCCGGGCCGCAACGGCGCCGAGATCGTGCTCGAAGCCTTCAATGCCGGCAAGGCGCCGGCGCCGTTCAACACGGTCGGTTTCGGCGGCATCAAGCTCGAAGCCAAATATGTCGACGAGGCCGGCTCGGTGCAGAACGTCGTCACCGAGTTCCGCAACCTCGTGCAGCGCGACCAGGTCGACGCCGTCGTCGGCTATATCTCGTCCGGCAGCTGCCTGGCGGTCGCCCCGGTCGCCGACGAGCTCAAGGCGCTCACCGTGTTCTACGATTGCGGCACGCCGCGCATCTTCGAGGAGAAGGCGCGCTCCTACGTCTTCCGCGTCAGCCCGCACGCCACCATGGATGGCGTCGGCGCCGCCCGCTATCTCGTCGCCAAGAAGAAGAACCTCACCAGCTTCTCCGGCATCAACCAGAACTATGCCTGGGGCCAGGACTCGTGGCGCGACTTCGCCGGCGCGTTGAAGGTTTTGGCGCCGAAGGCGACCGCCGACAAGGTGCTGTTCCCGAAACTGTTCGCCGGCGAGTACGGCGCGGAAATTTCGACGCTGCTGACCTCGAAGTCGCAGGCCGTGCACACGAGCTTCTGGAACGGCGACCTCGAGAGCTTCACTTATCAGCAGTCGGCGCGCGGTCTCGACAAGCGCATGACCATCATCATGACGACCGGCGAGGCCGGCATGTGGCGCATGCGCGACAAGCTGCCGGACGGCACCATCATCGGCGCCCGCGGCGCCAACGGCCCGCTCGCGCGCGATACCGAGATCAACAAGTGGTTCCACCAGATCTATATGGACCGCTACAACACGCCGCCGACCTATCCGGCCTATCAGATGGCGCAGTCTCTGCTCGGGCTGAAGCTCGCCTATGAGAAGGCCAAGAAGGGCGACGCCAAGCCGACCACCGACGAGATCGCCGCCGCGTTCAAGGGCATCGAGTTCACGGGTCCCGCCGGGCACGTGAAGATGGCGCTCGGCGGCGGCCACCAGGGCATCACCGAGACGGCCTACGGCACCTACAAGTTCAACAAGCAGAAGAACATGCCCGAGA
The DNA here is from genome assembly GCA_046292265.1 of Pseudolabrys sp. Lineage (GTDB taxonomy): Bacteria > Pseudomonadota > Alphaproteobacteria > Rhizobiales > Xanthobacteraceae > Pseudolabrys. Next base: position 180,671 of record JBKBRE010000004.1, read on the forward strand.
TCGTCGACATCGTGCGCTTCCCGGCGGAGTGCGTTAACCCGCCGGCCGGCATCGACGCCGACAAGTGGATCGCCGAAGGCATGAAAGGCGCCAAGTGCTGATGGCGTGCGCTTGAAACGCTGACACGACCCTGCGCGGCGGGGGAGGGGCCGGTCCCGTCCTCCGCCGCAACTTTACCGCCAAACCATCCGGATCTCCCGTGCTGACCGCCTTTGCCATCCTCACCGACGGCCTCGTCTACGCGGCCTATCTGTTCATCGTCGCGATCGGCCTGACGCTGATCTTCGGCGTGATGAAGATCCTCAACGTCACGCACGGCTCGTTCTACGCCTTCGGCGCCTATGGCGCGGCCACCGCGGTCGGCATCTACGCCGCCGGCGACTGGCCCGCGGCGCTCGGCTTCCTGTTCATGATTACGCTGGCGATGCTCATCGGCCTGGTCATGGGCATCATTCTCGAGCGCGGGCTGCTGCGGCTCGTCTACGGCAAGGACGAGGTGGTCATCGTCCTCGTCACCTATGCGACCTTCCTGATCCTGGAAGACGTGATCGTGCTGATCTGGGGCGCGCAGTCCTACGCCGCCTATCAGCCGATGGTATCCGCCGGCAACGTCGAGATCGGCGACCTCGTGCTTTCCAACTACGACATGCTCCTTGTGGCGATCGCCATCGCCCTCGCGGTGCTGTCCTATTGGGCGCTCAAGTTCACGCGGCAGGGACGCCTGCTCACCACCGTCATCTATGACCGCGAGACGGCCGCCGCTTTCGGCATCAACGTTACGCTGGTCTACACCGCCACCTTCGTCATCGGCGCCATGCTCGGCGCCCTCGGCGGCGCGGTGATGGCGCCGAAGATCTCGGTGACGCTCGGCATCGGCGTCGAGGTGATCGTGCTCGCCTTCGCCGTGGTCGCGATCGGCGGCATGGGCTCGATCGAAGGCGCGCTGATCGGCGCGCTCATCGTCGGCATCTGTCGCGCCGCCGCGGTGCACCTGGCGCCGCAGATCGAACTGTTCGTCATCTACGGCGTGATGGCGCTGGTCCTGGTGGCGCGGCCTTACGGGCTGTTCGTGCGCGCCCAGCCGAGAAAGATCTGACATGGTCACCCGCGAAAAACTGGCCGGAGGCTTCGCCTTCCTGTTCGCCGCGGCGGCCGCCCCGTTCGCGCCGGAATGGGTGGTTTCGCTGGCCACCATCGCTTTCGCCAACGCGCTCGTGGTGCTCGGCCTCGTCGTGCTGTGGCGCACCGGCCTCGTCTCCTTCGGCCAGGCGCTCTACTACTGCATCGGCGCCTATACGGTGGCGCTGATCGTGCGCTGGAGCGGCTTCACCGACGCGCTCGCGCTGGTCGTGCTCGGCGGCGTGGGGGCCGGAATCGTCGCCTTCCTGGTCGGCTTTCTGATCGCGCGCTACCGGGAAATCTTCTTCGCCATGCTGTCGCTGGCGCTGTCGATGATCCTTTACGGCGTGCTGGTGAAGACCGAGTCGCTCGGCTCGACCGACGGCTTCAGCGTCTCGCCGCCGAGTTTCTTCGGCTATCGCCCGCACGGCGAGGCGCTCGGCCTGTCGCTCTATTGGCTCACGCTGGGCATCGACGCGGTTGCCGCCGTGCTGGTCGCCGCCTATTTCCGCTCGGTTGCCGGCAGCCTTGCCACGCCGATCCGCGACAACGAAATCCGCGTCGAGTTCCTCGGCGTGTCGGTGACGCGCATCATCCACACCAAAGTGGTCATCGCCGGCACGCTCGGCGGCTTCGGCGGCGCGCTTGCCGCCCTGACCATCGGCCATGTCGATCCGGCGATGTCCTACTGGACCACGTCCGGCGGTTTCGTCTTCGTCACCATTCTCGCCGGCGCCGGCTCGGTCGCGGCCGCCTTCGTCGGCTCGCTGGTCTTCGAGATGGTGCGCTCCTTTGCGGTGAGCGTCATGCCCGGCCTCTGGCAGATGGTGCTCGGCTCGGTGCTTTTGCTGACCATCCTGTTTCTGCCGGATGGACTCGGCTCGCTGGTCGCCCGCTTGCGCGGCAAGCGCGAGGAGGCCAAGCCGTGAGCGTCGACAAGCCCATTCTCGCCGTGCGCGAACTGGAGAAGACCTTCGGCTCGGTGGTCGCCGCCCGCGATATCACCGTCAGCGTGCCGGCGGAGCAGACCGTCGGCGTCATCGGCGCCAACGGCGCCGGCAAGACCACCTTCGTCAACATGGTGACCGGCCACCTGACGCCGTCCAAGGGCTCGATCGTGTTCGAGGACAAGGACATCACCGGCATGGCGTCGCGCGATATCACGCGGCTCGGCATTTCGCGCTCGTTCCAGGTCGCGCAGATATTCCCGACGCTCACCGTGTTCGACAACATGGTGATCGCCGCCGCCATCGCGCGGCGCGCCGGCGGCCTGCTCGGCAATGTCACGACGCCGGTGCGTTCGCCCGACGCCATCGCCGAGGCGGACGCCACCATCGAGCTGTTCCAGATCGGCCGCTACCGCAACATGACCGCCAGCCAGTTGCCGCAAGGCGTGCGCAAGCTGCTCGACATCGGCATGGCGGTGGTCGGCTGGCCGCGGCTTCTGCTGCTCGACGAGCCGACCAGCGGCATCTCCATCGAGGAGAAGTTCGACCTGATGAACGTCGTCATGTCGGCGCTCAAGACACGCAAGATCACCGTCCTGTTCGTCGAGCACGACATGGAGATCGTCGCGCGCTTCGCCGACCGCGTGCTGGCCTTCTACGACGGCACGGTCATCGCCGACGGCACCGCGCACGAGACCCTCGACAATCCGCGCGTGCAGGAGCTGATCAGCGGCGTGCACAAGCCGGGAGCGGCCCATGCTTAAGGTCGAGAACCTCAACGTTTCCATCGGGCCGATCCCGATCATCCGCGACGCCTCCCTCGCGATGAACGAAGGCGAAATGTGCGGTCTGATTGGTCGAAACGGCGCCGGCAAGACGACGCTCATGCGTGCGCTGATGGGCGCGCTGCGCGCGAGCGGCAAGGCGGAACTCGGTCACGTCGATCTGCTGGCGCTGCCGGCGCACCGGCGCGCGAGTCACGGCATCGGCTACATGCCGGAAGACCGCCGGCTGGTGCCGGAATTCACCGTCGAGGAGAACATCCGCCTGCCGAGCTGGGCGACGCAGGCCGACGGCGTCGACGAGCGGCTGGAGTGGATCTACTCCATCATGCCGGAAGTGGCGCGCTTTGCGCGCCGCCGCGCGCTCGAACTGTCCGGCGGCCAGCAGAAGATGGTGGCGCTCGCCCGCGCGCTGATGGCCGGCACGCACATCCTGCTGCTCGACGAGCCGTTCGAGGGTCTGGCGCCGGCGCTCGCCCGCCGCCTGGGCGAGGTGCTGGCCAATCTGAAGAGCGAGGGCGTCTCGGTGCTCATCGCGGAGTCGAACGAGGCGCACGTGCTCGATCTCCTGGCCCGCGCCTACTTCATCGAGCGCGGCGCGGTCACCGACAAGAAGTTATAGCGCCGCATAATCGGGCCGGTGTCCCGGGCGTATGCCAGGGGCACCGGCGGCTTCGCTGGTTTACCCCGCGCTGCGCTGCTGCGCGCGGCCCCAAATGCCAAGACCGATCAGCAGCAGCGTCACCGCGGCGATGGCCGCGACCGTGAACATCGGCACATAGAAGGTCGTGTACACCTCCCAGCCGAGGGGGCGCAGAGCGTCCGACACCTGCGTGTAAATGCCGACGAGGTGCCCGCCGAGCGTACCGGTGATGCCGAGCAGGGCGCTGCCGAGGAGAGCCAGGCCGGCCATGACCCAGCGCATGATACCTTCCCAGACGGCTTCGCCCTGGATCCACCGCGTCGCAAGCAGCAGCGCCCAGTACGCCGTGGTCCATGTTGCCAGCAGCATGTGATTGCGGCCCATCGGTGTCGACGAGACCGTCTCCCACGGCCACACTAAGAGACCGACCAGGTAGGCGGCAATGCCCGAGAGAAGACCGATCGTCAGCAGCGGGACGAGCGCCCGGTCGATCGCCTTGGCAAGCGCGCCGTCCGAGACGGCTCGCCACAGGATGGCCAAGGTCGCCGTCATCCACAGAGCGATGGGAAAGTGAACCAGGACAACATGATAGGCGGCCATGGTCAGGCTCCTTGCTTGCGCGTGAGCAGCAGGTTGAGGCAGACACCGAAACCGGCAATCAGGAGGACACCGGCCAACATCGTGAGCAGCCATTGACGGCGGATGGCGTCGGCGAACTCCGCCTCGACGCCGTAGTGCGCGAGCTGTGCTTCGGTGTGGCGATATTTCACCGGCACGCCCTTTTTGATGCTCTCGGCGCCGGCGTGCTTCTTGCTGTTGAGGTTCGCCCAGTTCACCTGGCCGGGATAGAACAGCGTGACCGTGTGCCACGCCTGGGTCCAACCCGGTTCGTTACCGTCGAAGCGCGTTGCGACCAGATCGGCGTCCCGGCCCAGGCCGAGCGTCACCGGCAGCGACACATTGTGCCATCGGCTGCCGAGCGCATTACGATGCACGGCAAACGCGACGTCATAGACCCGCTTGTCGACCATGATCTTGTCGTCGGTAGGCTTGCCGGTATCCATGGCCCGCTTGAGGGTCACGTCCCAGTAGCCGTCCTTCCAACGCGCCTGTCCGACCACGGTGATGTCGGCATGCGATCCGTCCGGTTTTCGTAACAGACGGCGCGGGATGGTATCGCCGTCTTTCCAGGCATAGGCGGCATCGAACGGGACAGCGGTTTCCTCGGTGATGAAGTAGACATCGTCAAAACCGAGCTTACGCTGGATCACGTCGTCCCATTTCAACGACCTTTGGTCTTTGTTCTTTTGCGGGTCGAACATGACCTTGGGCTGCTGCTTCTGGCCGTCCCAATTGTCGGTAAAAGCTCCCTTGCCGGCGTCGCCAGAGCGGGCGTCGAACACGAACTGGTCGTCGGAGGCGCCGATGGGACTGCCGCGATGCGCACGCCAATGCCATAGGTCGAGGAAGTACCCGCCCTTTCGCAGGGCCGCCAGCTCTTCCTCGGGCACGACCGAGGCCCAATCGTTGATGTCCTTTCGGGTCGCGGGCAGGTGCTTACCGACCTCGGTCTGATTGCGCTTTTTGCCGAGATAGGGATGCGCCTTGACTTCGTCGGGCTTGGCTTCGTTGGTGAAGAAGCGCATGCGGTCCCCGACGGTGATGTATCCGCCGTACCTGGCGAATTCTGGCACACTGCCATCGTCGACCAGCATGGTGACGCGGTCTTCGTAGATGCCCTGCGGCTGCGGTCCCGCGACACTGCCGCCATAGCGAACCCATTTGCCGCCCTCGAATTTCAGCATGTCGTGATAGATCGAAGGCTGCTTGGCCGGCCAGCGATAGCGGAAGAAAATGTCGCTGCCGTTATAGGCGACCTTCACCTGCAGCGGCATGGTGAGGTCCTTCGGAATATAGATATTGCGAGCGGTATCGTTCTTAATCACGCCTGTGCCGTGGGTCAGCCACGATAGACCGAGCACCCCAAGAAACAGGGCCAACGCGATACCGATATAGAATCCTCTGCGTTGCATGGTGGTCCCCCCAGTTCACGTCACGCTGCAATTATATACAAGGAAAGCCAGTTTGAGGTATTGATATAGGTCATTTTCAGTTGCTTCAGTTGTCTTCGCGATTGAGTGATTGTCTAAGGTGGCGAGCGCCTGTCAACCGCCTCGGCGCGAAGATATCGTCTTGCGCACCGTGCGGGCGCTTGGGGCAATGAGAGTCGCGGTGCAGCGCGGCGGAAGTTCGACGGAGATACGTGATGCAAATCGACCTGCCGGATGTCCTCGCCGAAGTGAGGGAGGTCTTCGACCGCTACGAGAAGGCGCTGGTGTCGAACGACGTCGAGACGCTCGACGCCATGTTTCACGACGACCCGCGCACCATCCGCTACGGCGTGCACGAAGCTCTCTACGGGTATCCGGAGATCGCCGCCTTCCGCGCGGCCCGCTCGCCGGTCGCGCTTGGCCGCACGCTCTCGCGCACGGTGATCACCACCTATGGCCGCGCGTTCGCCACCGCCTGTACGCTCTACGAGCGGCCGTCGGCGCCGGGCAAGATCGGCCGCCAGATGCAGACCTGGGTGAAATTCCCCGAAGGCTGGCGCGTGGTGGCCGCCCATGTCAGCCTGATGGATCCGCCGAAATGAAACGCGCCGCGGCCCGCTCGAGCCGCGGCGCATCTCAATACGCAGGCGTCAGTCCGCCGACGCGCCGCTCGCCTTGATCGGCGCGGCCCACTTCTCGATCTCGCTCTTCACGAAGCCGGCGAGATATTCGGGCTTTGCCCGGTCATCGGAGACGATGGTGGCGCCGAGGCCCTGCAGGCGATCCTTCACCGCCGGCGTCTTCATCGCGGCCAGCGCGGCCGCATTGATCTTCTTGACGATGTCGGGCGGCGTGTTCTTCGGCATGAAGATCGCGTTCCAGGTATAGGCCTGCACGTCGAGCCCCTGTTCGAGCGCGGTCGGCAAATTGGGCAGCACCGGCGAGCGCTGCTTGGTCATGATCGCCAGCGCCCTGACCTTGTCGCCGTCGATCTGCGGCTTGGCGGTGGTGATCACTTCGCACAGGAACTGGATTTGCCCGCTGAGCAAATCCTGCAAGGCGGGGCCGGTGCCGCGATAGGGCACATGCGTGAGATTGGTGCCCATCGCCGCATTCAGCACCACGCAGCCGAGGTGTGTCGCCGAGCCGGCGCCGGCCGAGCCGTACCGAACCTTGTCTTGGTTCGCCTTGGCATAGGCGACGAACTCCTTGAAGTCCTTCGCCGGAACATCCTTGTTGACGGTGAGCACGATCGGCACTTCGGCGATCAGCGCGACCGGCGTGAAGTCGGCCGCCGCGTTGTAGAGCGGCTTCTTGTACAGGGTCTGGCTCTGGGCATGGGTGCCGACCGTGCCGATCAGCATGGTGTAGCCGTCGGGCGCGGCATCGGCTACGCGCTTGGAGCCGAGCTGTCCGCCGGCGCCGCCGACATTCTCGATCAGAACCTGCTGCCCGAGCACTTCGCTCATGCGCGCGCCCACGACGCGGCCGAGCACGTCGGTCGGGCCGCCGGCGGCGAAGGGGATGACCATGGTGATGGGCTTGGTCGGATAGTTCTGCGCGCCGGCCGTCCCGGTCAGCGCCAGCAAGCCCGCGAAGGCGGCGGCAAACATCGATTTGGACATTGTTGTTTCCCCTTTATGGCGCGCGACCCGCGACCCATCCGGGCCCCGGATTGAGGATCGCGCGCTCGTTATGGGGGAATCCTTGCGTGCCGCGCCTGCGCGGTCAAGCCGGGCTACGCTTAGCCGACCTCGACCACCTCTTCCGGGAACCGGTGCAGCCGGTCGCCCGGCCCGTTGCCGCCGATCAGGTAATTGTCGCACAGCCAGTTCAGGTAGCCGCCGTGGATATAGGTCGGATGCACGACGATGTTCATGTCCTTGGCGATGGCCATGGGCTCGTCGTTGCGCACCAGCGGCCGCTCCACCAGGTCGTAGCCCTGGCCGTGGCAGTAGAGCCGCGCCTCGGTCGGCCGGCCGTTCTTGCGCATGAAGTCGTTGAAGGCGTCCCAGATGTCCTTGCTGGGCGTGCCCGGCTTGAGGAGGTCGAGCGTGAATTTGCGCGACTCCATGCAGAAGGCGAGCTCGTCCTTCATCGCCTGCGGGACCTTGACGCCGACGACGCAGGAGCGGCCGAGCTCGGTGTACATGCCGCCCGGTCCGTTGTCCTCGACCAGGAGCGCGATCTGGTCGCCCTTCTGGATGACGCGATTCTGCACGTGCTTGTTGCCGAATTTGGACGGCGTGCCGAGCGGCATCGACGCGCAGAGATAGATGCCGTTCTCGCTGCCGTGCGCGACGCTGTACTGCTGCGCGATCGCCGCGACCTCCGTGTCGCGCATGCCCGGCTTCACGGCGGCGAAGGCGGCGCGCATGGCGCCGTCCTGCATCGCCGCGGCGCGTTTGACGAGTTCCTGCTCTTCCGGGCTCTTGATGACCTTGATCTGGTCCACCAGGTCGGAGGCATCGACAAAGGCCGCCTGCGGGAACGCGCGCTTGATGAAGTCGAGCATCGCGTAGGACATCTGGTAGGTGCCGACGTAACCGATGGTGCCCTTGGCGAAGGGCTGTAGCGCCTTGGCGGCGAGCTCGGGGTCGTAATCCTTGGTGTAGTGCGCGGAAGCGTAGCTCGGCGTCGTCATGATCCTTTTGACGCCGCGCCAGGTCGTGTCGCCCTGCGCGGTGGTCTCGCTGCCGCCGAAGGGTCCCTGGCACACGACGGTCATCTCGTCGTCGCGCGGAAACACCACGGTGTTCGGATAGCCGTTGGTCGCCGGCATGTCCGTGAACCAACGCACGTAGCCGCCCATGTGATCGTTGTTGTTCTGCATCAGCAGGACGTCGATCTTGGCGGCGGCCATCGCGGTGCGCACGGCGCGCCAGCGGCGCTCGAGCTCGGCGGTGGAGATCGGCGTGTTCAGGCGTTCCGACAAGGACATTTCAGTTCCCCCACGAGGCGGGTTTGCGCACGATGTTCATCATCTTCTTCGCCTCGCCGGCGAGGAAGCAACGCATATTATGCTCGATCGTCGGCATGGCGCGGTCTTCATAGCCTTCCGAATAGCCGCCGAGATGCGGGAAGATGGTGATGTTTTTGGTCTTCCAGAGCGGACTGTCCGCCGGCAGCGGCTCCTGCGAGAACACGTCGAGCGCGGCGCCGGCGATCTTTCCGCCTTCCAGCGCCTTGACCAATGCCGGCTCGTCCACCACGCCGCCGCGCGCGACGTTGACGAGGTAGGCGGTGGGCTTCATGGCGGCGAACACCTTCTCGCCGACGATGTTCTTCGTCTCCGCGCTCATCGGGATCAGCGCCACCAGGAAATCCAGTTCCGGCGCGACCGCCACGAGGTCGTCCCGCTTGACCATGCGGTCGAAGCCGGGGGTCGGGCGCGGTGAGCCGGTGATGCCCACCGTCTTCATGCCGAAGGCCTTGCAGATCGGCGCCAGGTACTCCGCGATCAGGCCGACGCCGAGGATGCCAACGGTCTTGGCCGCCAGCAGCTGGCTCGGCCAGCGCTCCCAGGCGGAACGGTCCTGCGCGTGCACCGAGCGCGGCAGGTCGCGCGCGAGCGACAGCATGGCGGCGACGGTGGCTTCCGACACCGGCGCGCCATGGATGCCGCGGATGTTGGTGACCAGCACTTCTTTGCCGAGCGAGGGCAGGTCCACGATGTTGTCCACGCCGGTGCCGAGCGCCTGGATCCATTTCAGCCTGGGCGCGTCGCGCACGACATGGTCGGCCATCGGCGGCGAGAAGCACAAAAGAACGTCGATGTCGGCGATGTAGGGGCCGACGTCGTTGTGGTGGCCGACCACGTCGATGGTCAATTGCGGAAACCGCTCCAGCAGCATCTGCCGGTAGCGCGCCCGCATGGCTTCCTGGACTTCGGTGAGAATAAGTACTTTGGACATGGCGCAGCGAGGTATAATGGCAAACAACCGGCCGGGAAATGCACTCTTGAAATGGTGACCCGCATCGTGGGCCCGACCGGCTCTCGCCCGCCGCGCGCCGGAGGAAACGTCATGCCGATCGATCTTGCCGCTGTTGATTGGATCTACGTCGGGGTTCTGTCCGTGTTCGCCTTTCTGGCGGCCCTGGTCGGCAGCCTGGTGGCGTTCAACCACCGGGGCGTCGGCGCCGTGCTGGCCGCCATCCTGTTCGCCGCCATGTTCGTGGCCTGGACCTATTATCCGCACGGCCTGCCGCTGCCGACCGCCATGAGCGGCCCTGCGCCGGCAGCGACCGCCGCCCCGCCGGCGCCAGTTCCGGCTCCCGCAACACCGGCGGCGCCGCAGCGGCCGAGCAATCCCATCCGCGACATCACGCCGCCGGGCCCCGCGCGATAGGCTTGCATTCGGACAACGATCTTGGTGTTCTCTGCCGGACTCCCATAGGGCTGCGCGCCGCGAGGGCGAGAGGAAGTATCTGACATGAAGAAAGTCTATGCCGATGCGACGGCGGCGCTCGCCGGTCTGCTGAAGGACGGTATGTTGATTTGCTGCGGCGGCTTCGGTCTCTGCGGCATTCCCGAGACGCTGATCAAGGCGATCCGCGATTCCGGCGTGAAGAATCTGACCGTGGTTTCCAACAACGCGGGCGTGGACGGCGCTGGCCTCGGCCTGCTCCTGGAGACGCGGCAGGTGAAGAAGATGGTCTCGTCCTACGTGGGCGAGAACAAGCTCTTCGCCCAGCAGTATCTCGCCGGCGAACTGGAGATCGAGTTCAACCCGCAGGGCACGCTGGCCGAGCGCATCCGCGCGGGCGGGGCGGGGGTCCCGGCCTTCTACACGCGCACGGGCGCAGGCACCGACATCGCCAAGGGCAAGGAAGAGCGCGTCTTCGACGGCGAGCGCTACATCATGGAGCGCGGCATCGTCGCCGACCTGTCGCTCGTGCACGCCTGGATGGGCGACCACGAAGGCAACCTCGTCTACCGGAAGACCGCGCGCAACTTCAATCCGATGATGGCCACCGCCGGCCGCGTCACGGTCGCCGAGGTCGAGCACTTGGTGCGGCCGGGCGAGATCGATCCCGACCACATCATCACGCCGGGCGTCTACGTGAAGCGCATCATCCACGTGCCCAACGCGGTCAAACACATCGAGCAGCGCACGGTGCGCAAGCGCGTCGCCGCCGCCGGCACTGGAGAGGAAGTCTGAACATGGCCTGGACCCGCGAACAGATGGCGGAGCGCGCCGCCAAGGAGCTGCGCGACGGCTTCTACGTCAATCTCGGCATCGGCATCCCGACGCTGGTGTCGAACTACATCCCCGACGGCATGACCGTGCAGTTGCAGAGCGAGAACGGCATGCTCGGCTTCGGCCCGTTCCCCTACGAGGGCGAGGAAGACCCCGACCTGATCAACGCCGGCAAGCAGACGGTCACCGAACTGCCGACCACCAGCTTCTTCTCCTCGGCCGACAGCTTCGCGATGATCCGCGGCGGCCACATCGACATCGCGCTGCTGGGCGCCATGCAGGTGGCGGAGAACGGCGATCTCGCCAACTGGATGATCCCCGGCAAGATGGTGAAGGGCATGGGCGGCGCGATGGATCTCGTCGCCGGCGTCAAGAAGGTGGTGGTGATCATGGAGCACACCGCCAAGGACGAGCCCAAGCTTCTGCACAAGTGCAACCTGCCGCTCACCGGCGCGGGCGTCGTCGACATGGTCATCACCGACCTCGGGGTCTTCACCATCGACCGCAAGGGCGGGCAGGGCATGACGCTGATCGAGCTCGCCCCCGGCGTCACGGTCGACGAGATCACCAAGAAGACCGAGGCGAAGTTCGCGGTCGACTCCAAGCTCAAGCACTGAGCGCTCCTCGCGAGCCGCCCGCTTCAGGCGGGCGGCGGCCGCGTGGAACCAAAACGCGCCCGCGCCCTTGTTTCGGCATGAGCCGGGCGCCGGATTTCGAACGCGAGCTGGATCGTCTGCAACTCCGCCTGCCGGACTGGCTGCGCCGGGCGATCGAAGCCGCGCGACGGCCCGGCGCGGTATGGGTTCGCGTACCGCTTTCGCTGGTGCTGGTCGCCGGCGGTCTGGTCGGCTTCCTGCCCATCCTCGGCTTCTGGATGATCCCGCTCGGGCTGGCGCTGCTCGCGCTCGACCTGCCGATCCTGCGCAGGCCGCTCGCCCGCGTGATCGCTTGGATCAACCGCAAGCTGGCATAGCGCACGTGCGACCGGCGCGTGCACCGCCGCATTGCTTTTCCCGTGCCAGCCGTTACAGGATCGCCCCCGACATGGAATAGGGGGAAACGAGCCATGCTCTCCGACGCCGACCGCAAGAAGTGCGCCGACATCCTGATGAACGCCCAGAAGGAGCGCAAGCAGGCGACGCCCTTCTCGCAGACCTTCCCGGCCATCACCATCGAGGACTCCTACGCGATCTCCGCCGATGTCTGCCAGCGCAAGATCAAGGCCGGCGCCAGGCTGATCGGCCACAAGGTGGGCCTTACCTCCAAGGCCATGCAGCGCTCCTCGATGATCGACGAGCCGGACTACGGCTACATCCTCGACGACCAGATGATCGGCGACGGCGCCAAGGTGAAGCACGCCGACTTCTGCAAGCCGCGCGTCGAGGTCGAGCTCGCCTTCGTCATGGGCAAGCGCCTGCAGGGCCCCGGCGTCGGCCTCGCCGACGTGCTGCGCGCCACCGAATACGTCATTCCCGCGATCGAGATCGTCGACGCGCGCATCGCCGATCCGCGCAAGATCGTCGACACGGTCGCCGACAACGGCGCCGCCGCCGGCATCGCGCTCGGCGGCCGTCCGGTCGGGCCGCTCGACGTCGACCTGCGCTGGGTCGGCGGCATCATGTATCGCAATTCCGAGATCGAGGAGACCGGGCTCGCCGCCGGCGTGCTCGGCCATCCGGCGCTCGGCGTCGCCTGGCTCGCCAACAAGATCTGCACCTACGGGCATGCGCTGGAGCCCGGCCACATCGTGCTCGCCGGCTCGTTCACCCGCGTGGTGTTCGCGCAGAAAGGCGACACGCTGCACGCCGACTTCGGGCCGCTCGGCGGCATCGCCATCCAGTTCGTGTAATGTTGACCGTCGTCCCCGCGAAGGCGGGGACCCAGTACGCCGCGGCGCCCGCGATTCAGCCGAGAGCTCGGTGAGTACTGGATCGTCCGCCGTCGCGGACGATGACAGGGAGGGAGAAGACCATGCCCGAATTCCAGATCAACGCCTTCAAGCACGCGCTCGCCGCCGGCAAGCTGCAGATCGGCCTGTGGTCGAGCCTGTGCAGCAACATCGCCGCCGAGATCATCTCGGACTCGGGCTTCGACTGGATCCTGCTCGACACCGAGCACTCGCCCAACGAGATCCCGGACCTCGTCAGCCAATTGCAGGCCGTGCAGCGCGGCACCGCGACGCCGATCGTCCGTCCGGCCTGGAACGACGCCGTGCTCGCCAAGCGCGCGCTCGACATCGGCGCGCAGTCGCTCTTGTTCCCCTACGTGCAGAACGTCGAGGAGGCCAAACGCGCGGTCGCCTCGACCCGCTATCCGCCGCAGGGCATCCGCGGCGTCTCGGTCGCCGCCCGCGCCAGCCGCTATGGCCGCGTGCCGGGCTATCTCGGCAAGGCCAATGCCGAGATCTGCGTGCTGGTGCAGGTCGAGACCCGCGAGGCCATGAAGGAGATCGAGGCGATCGCCAAAGTCGACGGTGTCGACGGCGTCTTCATCGGCCCGTCCGATCTCGCCGCCTCGCTCGGCCACCTGGGCAATCCCCAGCATCCCGAGGTGCAGGAAGCGATCCACGACGCGGTGAAGCGGCTCAAGGCTGTCGGCAAGCCGGCCGGCATTCTTACCGGCAACGAGGACGAGGCCCGCCGCTACATCGACTGGGGCTATCTGTTCGTCGCCGTCGGCGCCGACGTCGGCCTGCTCGCCCGCAACGCCGACGCGCTGGCGAAGAAGTTCAAGGGCTGAGGCGGCGCGCCCCGGACGCGGCGCATCATTCGCTGCGCTCATGCTGCACGGCGCCCGGCCGGGCGTGTGTATTTTTTGCGCTAGATCAAGGCGTCCCCCGCGGTTACCGCGTTAGTTGCAACGGTAACCAAGGAGGAGTGACGATGGTCGCGCAACCGGAGCCCATCCACGACATCGCGCATCTGGGCAGCGTCGAACTGCTGACGCCCAAGCCGGACAAGAGCCTCTGGTACTTCCGCGACCTGCTCGGCATGGAAATCGCGCATGAGACCAAGGAGTCGGTCTACCTGCGCGGCTATGGCGACTACGCCACCTCGACCCTGAAGCTCACGGCGGCAAAGACCAACGGCGTCGGCTGCATCTCCTGGCGCGCGGCAAGCCCGCAGGCGCTCGAGCGGCGCGCCAAGGCGCTGGAGGAGGCCGGTCTCGGCATCGGCTGGACCAACGGCGACTACGGCCGTGGCCGCACCTACCGCTTCAAGGATCCCGACGGCCACACCATGGAGGTCTATTACGAGGAGCAGAAGTACGTCGCGCCGCCCGAACTGAAATCGAACCTGAAGAACCTGCCGCAGAAATTCACCGGGCGCGGCGTCAACGTGCGCCGCATCGACCACCTGGCGCTGCTGGCGAAGGACGTCGAGGCCAACCGCAAGTTCGCGACCGAGCTGCTCGGCTTCCAGCTCCGCGAACAAGTGCGCTACGACAACGGCAAGACCGAGATCGGCTCATGGATGAGCCCGACCGCCATTCACCATCAGCTCGCCTATGTCGTGGATGTGAAAGGCGCGCATGGGCGCCTGCACCACTTCTCGCTCTGGGTGGACAACCGCGACGACGTGCTGCGCGCGGCCGACATCCTCACCGAGAACGGCGTCTTCATCGAGGCCGGTCCGTCCAAGCACAACAACTCGCAGGGCTTCTACCTGTACAGCTACGAGCCCGGCGGCAACCGCGTCGAGGTCTATTCCTCGAGCTTCCTGGTCGTGGCGCCGGACTGGGAGCCGGTCACCTGGAACGAAGAGGAGCGCGGCACCGGCACTTATTGGGGCGCCACACTCCCCGACAGCTTCATCCAGTACGCGACGCCGGACGTGCAAGCCGCGGAGGGGGACAAGGTCCCGGCACCCGGGATTCTCAAGGAAGCCATCGCCTCGCTGTCGTGAGGCGGCCGGGCTCCCGTCAAGGGACGGAAGTTCCCGGTTTTCTCGATCGGCCGAGTTCAATCGAACGCGCCGGGCGTGTCCTCTGACGGGGGCGCGCCCGCGCGCTTTTGAACCAAATGCCGATCGGGGGTAGGCCTTGCCGCCCCGTGAAAAATACCCACAATGCGGGGCAGGGGAACGCCTGATGAATAACAATGAGATAATCCTCGCGACCGAGGATTTGACCAAGGATTTTGCCGGCTTTATCGCCGTCAATGGCGTCGATCTTCAGGTGCGTCGCGGCAGCATCCATGCGCTGATCGGTCCCAACGGCGCCGGCAAGACCACCTGCTTCAACCTGCTCACCAAATTCCTGAGCCCTACGCGCGGCCGCATCCTGTTCAAAGGTGAGGACATCACCGCCATGCAGCCGGCGGATGTCGCCCGGCTCGGCCTGGTGCGTTCGTTCCAGATCTCGGCCGTGTTTCCGCACATGAGCGTCTTGGAGAACGTGCGCATCGCGCTTCAGCGCGCGCGCGGCGGCTCGTTCGATTTCTGGCGGTCCGCTTCCGTGCTCGATACCTTCAACGCGCGCGCCCTGGAACTGATCGCCGATGTCGGCTTGTCCTCCTTTGCCGACTGGATCGCGGTCGAATTGCCCTACGGACGCAAGCGCGCCCTCGAGATCGCCACCACGCTGGCGCTCGATCCGGAAATGCTGCTGCTCGACGAGCCGACCGCCGGCATGGGGCACGAGGACATCGACCGCATCGCGCAGCTCATCAAGCGCGTCTCCGCCGACCGCACCGTGCTGATGGTCGAGCACAATCTCTCGGTGGTCGCCGACCTTTCCGACCACATTACGGTGCTCACGCGCGGCCGCGTGCTGGCCGAAGGCGATTACGACAGCGTGTCGAGCAACCCGGAGGTGCGCGAAGCCTACATGGGGGTGGGACATGCTTGACGTCACCGCTCCGCTGCTCGCGGTCAAGGACCTGCAGGCCTGGTACGGCGAGTCGCACATCCTGCATGGCGTCAATTTCGATGTGCGGGAAGGCGAGGTGGTCACGCTGCTCGGCCGCAACGGCGCCGGCAAGACCACGACGCTCAAGTCGATCATGGGCATCGTCGCAAACCGCACCGGCTCGATCCGCTTCGAAGGCAACGAGCTGATCGGCCGCTCGTCCGACCAGATCGCGCGCGCCGGCATTGCGTTCTGTCCGGAGGAGCGTGGCGTGTTCGCGAGTCTCAATGTCGAGGAGAACCTGCTGCTGCCGCCGATTGTGCGGGCCGGCGGACTCACCGTCGACCAGATCTTCGCGCTGTTCCCCAACCTCAAGGAACGTCTCGGCTCCAGCCAGGGCACCAAATTGTCCGGCGGCGAGCAGCAGATGCTGGCGATCGGGCGCATCCTGCGCACCGGCGCGCGCCTGCTCCTGCTCGATGAGCCGACGGAGGGCCTGGCGCCGGTCATCATCCAGCAGATCGGCAGGACCATCCGCGCGCTGAAGGAGCAGGGCTTCACCATCCTGCTCGTCGAGCAGAATTTCCGCTTCGCCGCGACGGTGGCGGATCGCTACTATGTCATGGAGCACGGCCGCGTGGTCGAGAGCTTTGCCAATTCGGAGCTGGATGAGAAAGTCGATACCCTGCACGAATATCTCGGAGTCTGATCGCTGCTACGGAAGAAACATCCAAAGGAGGACGGTTCGATGAAACGGTTCGTAAGTGTTGCCGCTTTTGCCGCCGCGCTGGCGTGCGGAACGGCGCAGGCGCAAATGTCGGACGGCGTCATCAAGATCGGCGTCATGAACGACATGTCGGGCACCTATGCCGACCTGACCGGCCCCGGCTCGGTGGTTGCCGCGCAGATGGCGGTCGAGGACTTCGGCGCCGCCGCCAAGGGTCTCAAGGTCGAGATCGTCGGCGCCGACCACCAGAACAAGCCCGACGTCGGCTCGAACGTCGTGCGCCAGTGGATCGATGTCGACAAGGTCGACGTCATCGTCGACGTGCCGACCTCCTCGGTGGCCCTCGCGGTCAACGAGATCGTGCGCCAGAAGAACAAGGTATTCCTGATCTCGGGCGCGGCGGCTTCCAACCTGACCGGCGACAAGTGCTCGCCCAACACGGTGCACTGGACCTACGACACCTGGGCGCTCGCCAACGGCACCGGCAATGCGATCGTCAAGACCGGCGGCAAGTCCTGGTTCTTCCTGACCGCCGACTACGCCTTCGGTCACGCGCTCGAGCGCGACACCGCGGCCGTGGTGGAAAAGAACGGCGGCAAGGTGCTGGGCAAGGTGCGCCACCCGTTCCCGGCGACCGACTTCTCGTCCTTCCTGCTGCAGGCGCAGGCCTCCAAGGCGCAGATCATCGGTCTCGCCAATGCCGGCGCCGACACCACCAATGCGATCAAGCAGGCGGCCGAGTTCGGCATCGTCAAGGGCGGGCAGAACCTCGCCGCGCTGCTGATCTTCATCAGCGACGTCAAGGCGCTCGGCCTGCAGACCGCGCAGGGGCTGGTGTTCACGGAGGCGTGGTACTGGGACTTGAACGACGCCAACCGCGACTTCGCCAAGCGCTTCGCCCCGCGTAACAAAGGCATCTATCCGAGCATGATCCACGCCGGCGTCTATTCGGCGGTCACGCACTACCTGAAGGCGGTCAGCGAGCTCAAGAGCGATGCCGACGGCGCGGCGGTGGTGGCCAAGATGAAGTCGATGCCGACCGACGACAAGCTGTTCGGCAAGGGCACCATCCGTCAGGACGGCCGCAAGATCCACCCGATGTACTTGTTCGAGGTCAAGAAACCGGACGAGTCGAAAGGCCCGTGGGACCTCTACAAGACGCGCGCCACCATTCCGGCGGAAGAAGCCTTCCGTCCGCTCAAGGACGGGGGCTGCCCGCTGGTGAAGGGTTGATACTTGCTTTTCCCTCCCCCGCAACCGAACTCGGGTTTACCCGAGTTCGGCATCGTTAAGTGACCGAAGTCGGAAACATCCGACTTCGGTGCGGGGGAGGGTGGCGAGCGCAGCGAGCCGGGTGGGGGCTTCATGAACCGCAAGCCCCACCCGGCTCCTCGCTTGTGCGAGGAGCCACCCTCCCCTGACGGGGAGGGATAAGGGGTCGGTGTGGGCAAGCGATAGCAATTCATGTTCGAAATTTTCGGCATACCGTCGCAGGCGCTGTTCGGGCAGCTCCTGATCGGGCTCATCAACGGCTCGTTCTACGCGCTGCTCAGCCTGGGGCTGGCCGTGATCTTCGGCATGCTCAACATCATCAACTTCGCCCACGGCGCCCAGTACATGATGGGCGCCTTCGCGGCTTTCTTCCTGCTCAACTATGCCGGGCTGAACTACTGGATCGCGCTGGTGGTGGCGCCGATCATCATCGGCGCCTTCGGCATCGTGATCGAGCGGCTGTTGCTGCAACGGCTGTACCAGCTCGACCATCTCTACGGGCTGCTGCTCACCTTCGGCCTCGCCTTGATCATCGAGGGCGTGTTCCGCAACTATTTCGGCTCGTCGGGCCTGCCGTATCGCGTGCCCGACGCGCTGCAGGGCGGGCAGAATCTCGGCTTCATGTTCCTGCCCAATTACCGCGCCTGGGTGGTGGTCTTTTCGCTCGTGGTCTGCCTCGTCACCTGGTTCGTGATCGAGCGCACCAAGCTCGGCTCTTACTTGCGCGCGGCCACCGAGAATCCGACGCTGGTGCGCGCCTTCGGCGTGAACGTGCCGCGCATGATCACGCTGACCTACGGCTTCGGCGTCGGACTGGCGGCGCTCGCCGGCGTCATGGCGGCGCCGATCTACAATGTCAGCCCGCAAATGGGCTCGCATCTGATCATCGTGGTGTTCGCCGTGGTGGTGATCGGCGGTATGGGCTCGATCATGGGGGCGATCGTCACCGGCTTCGGCCTCGGCGTGATCGAGGGCCTGACCAAGGTGTTCTTTCCCGAGGCCTCCAACACCGTGATCTTCATCATCATGGCGATCGTGCTGCTGATCCGGCCCGCCGGCCTGTTCGGACGGAGGGCCTGACATGAGCGCTCCTCCCGCGGTGCCGGCGCGCGTGCGCAGCGAAACGATCGCCTTCGTGGTGATGGTGGTTGTGCTCTTGGTGGCGCCCGTCTTCATCTATCCGCTGTTCCTGATGAAGGCCTTGTGCTTTGCGCTGTTCGCCTGCGCCTTCAATCTGCTGCTCGGCTACGTCGGGCTCTTGTCGTTCGGGCATGCGCTCTATTTCGGCTGGGCGAGCTATGTCAGCGCCTATGCCGCCAAGGCCTGGGGCTTCAATCCGGAATTCGCCATCCTTGCCGGCGCGCTGACCGCGGCGGCGCTCGGCCTGGTCGCGGGCTCGATCGCCATCCGCCGGCAGGGCATCTACTTTGCCATGATCACGCTGGCGCTCGCGCAGATGATGTATTTCTTCGCGGTGCAGGCGCCGTTCACCGGCGGCGAGGACGGCATCCAGGCGGTGCCGCGCGGCCATCTGTTCGGGCTCGTCAGTCTCGGCGAGCCGCTCGCCATGTACGGCACGGTGCTGGTGATCTTTCTTGCTAGCTTCCTGATGATCTATCGCATCATCCATTCGCCCTTCGGCGAGGTCTTGAAGGCGATCCGCGAGAACGAGGCGCGCGCGATCTCGCTCGGCTACAAGACCGACCGCTACAAGCTCGTCGCCTTCGTCCTCTCCGCCACCTTCGCCGGACTCGCTGGCGCGACGAAGGCGATCGTCTTCCAGCTCGCCTCGCTCACCGACGTCGACTGGCCGATGTCGGGGGAGGTGGTGCTGATGGCGCTGGTCGGCGGGCTCGGCACCGTGTTCGGGCCGGTGGCCGGCGCCTTCATCGTGGTCGCCATGCAGAATTACCTGGCCCAGGTGGGGCAGTGGGTCCTGGTGATCCAGGGCGTCATCTTCGTAGCCTGCGTGCTCCTGTTTCGCCGCGGAATCATTGGTGAAATCGCCCATAAATTGCGCATCAAATTGTAGGCAGCCGGCTCAAGGCCGGTGCCTTGTCTTTGCCGTAACCCGCCGCCAGATAGGGCGCGGGGCTGGCGGCGCGCCGCAGAGTTCCACCGTGCCTCGTTAACATTACGCCGTTTTTCTTTGGTTCCGTTCATCCGCGGGTCAGGTTTGCCGCGTAGGGTGACCGAATCGGGACTGCCTGTCGTCCGGACCGGAAATGACCATCCAGAACATCAAGCTGACCGGTGCCATGCCGTTTGCGCTGGCGCGCGGCCGCGTTCTCGCCTTTTCAGGCGGGCAGATCGCGGTCCTGGTC
This sequence comes from Pseudolabrys sp., assembly GCA_046292265.1. Taxonomy (GTDB): domain Bacteria; phylum Pseudomonadota; class Alphaproteobacteria; order Rhizobiales; family Xanthobacteraceae; genus Pseudolabrys. Next base: position 200,585 of record JBKBRE010000004.1, read on the forward strand.
ACCCTCATGCTGCTGGTGGCGTCGATCCCGATCTGGACCAACCCGCTGCCGCCGCTGTCCGACTATGTGAACCACCTCGCGCGCATGCACGTGATCGCGGCGATCGGCAAGGACGCCAACCTCGCGCGGTTCTACGAGATCGACTGGCAGCCGATCCCCAACCTGATGATGGACCTGATCGTGCCGGTGCTGGCGCGGGTGATGACGGTCTATCATGCCGGCCAGGTGTTCATGGTCGCGATGTTCGCGCTCATCATGTCGGGCACGCTGGCGCTCAACCGCGCGCTGTTCGGGCGCTGGTCGGCCTTTCCGCTGGTCGCGTTCCCGCTGCTCTACAATCACGTCTTCCTGGTCGGGCTCACCAACTACATCTTCGGCATCGGGCTGGCGCTGTGGGGCCTGGCGGTCTGGACGTTCCTGCGCGAGCGGCACTGGGCGCTTCGCCTTGCGGCGTCTACCGTGTTCGCGGTGCTTCTGTTCTTCTGCCACCTGTCGGCGCTCGGCGTTTATGCCGTCGGCCTGCTCGCGGCGGAATCCTACCGGCTATGGTCGCGGCGCTCGGAGCCGCTGCCCTGGCGCGTCGTCGACTTCGTCGCCACCGGCATTCCGTTCCTGCCGGTGGTCGCGCTGCTCATGGTCAGCCCGACGATGCGGCTGGCCGAAGAGTTCTACTGGGAGCGGCTCGGCAAGATCGACGGGCTGATCTACGCCATCCAGGTCTATTCCGACCTCGTCGCCTTCGCGCTGCTCGCGATCGTCATCGCCGGCGCGGTCTGGGCGGTACGGCGCAACGTGCTGCGCTTCCACCCTATGATCTTCGTCATGCTCACGGTCTGCGGGCTGGTTTACCTGGTCATGCCGCGCGTGATGTTCGCAACCTACATGACCGACCAGCGCCTGCCGATCGCCTTCACCTTCCTGCTGGTCGCCTGCATCGACATCGACCTGCGCCACCGCATCGTGCGGCGCGGCTTTCTCGCGCTGCTGGTGGTGACGCTGCTGGTGCGGGTGATCGAGGTGGACGTGACCTGGGCTTCGCTCTCGACCTCGACCAGCGAGTTCCGCGCCTCGGTCAAGCGCATCAAGCCCGGCTCGCGCGTGCTGGTCGCCTACGCCAAGCCGGATGGCGGCGATGACGTCGCCGACTACGGCCTGGTGCACGCGGCCTGCCTCGCGATCATCGAGCGCTCGGCGCTGGTGACCACGGCCTTCACCGTCAAGGGCAAGCAGATCCTCTCGGTGCGGCCGGACTATCGCGGCATCGTGGATACCGAGGACGGCACGCCGCCCTCGATCGCGCGCCTCCTGGTCGCCGCCGACGGCCCCAGCCTCGACAGCCCGAAATACTGGGACTACTGGCCGCAGAACTACGATTACGTTTATCTCCTGTTCACGGAGAGCGACGCCGAAAATCCGGACCCCGATACCTTGCAGCTCCTGCAAGACGGGACCAATTTCCAGCTCTACCGGATCAAGCGCCCGTAGCGGCCCGCGCTTGGCCGCGATGTGCACAGGCGAAGCTTTTCGCGATTCGCGAATCAGCGTAGATAGAAGAATCAATTTCGATTCCGTGCGGTGGCGTCTGAGTGCGTTTTGCCGGTGGCCGCCGATCCCGTTTCTGCTTCGGTCGGCGCGCAGCGCCGGTCTGCCACGGGATACGCATGCCGGCCAACGACAGCGCAACGTCTCCGAACGCGATCGCGCGCAAATGGCTCGATCTGGCTGAACGGCGGATCGCCTACTACGATGAGCTCTATCGCAGCGGCCGCTGGCAGCGCTACTTCGCCAGCGAGCAGGACTTCGCGGCACGCATGCTTGAAGTGATCAAGGCCGCCAAGACGTTCGCCGGCATCGCCGGCATCGCCGGTACGACGGCGGCACGCGCGCAAGACCTCCGCCCGGCGGCATGACCATGCGTTCAAGTATCGCGTTCACGGTATTGCTGGCGGCGGCACTGCCGGCCGTTGCCTCCGACGATCCCAAGCACGGCGAGCAACTGCTTCAGCGCAATTGCGCCTCCTGCCACGCGATTGGGCGCGCCGGCGAGAGCGCGCACAAGTTCGCCCCGGCCTTCCGCACGCTCGGCCAGCGCTATCCGATCGAGTCGCTGGAGGAGGCGCTGGGGGAGGGCATCATGGCCGGTCATCCCGACATGCCGGAATTCAAGTTTGACGCCGACGATGTCGGTGACATTATCGCCTACCTGAACTCCATCCAGCAGCGCTGATCCGGCGCGCCCGTCGAAAGCCGAACACCCCGTTCCGACAGCGCGCCGGTTTCCGCTGCCTTCCCGAGACAAATCCCGAGACAAATCCCATGAGTGCTCTCTTCTCGCCTTACAATCTGGCCGGGCTCGACCTGTCCAACCGGCTGGTGGTCTCGCCCATGTGCCAGTATTCGGGAGACGACGGTTGCGCCAACGACTGGCACCTCATCCACCTCGGCATGCTGGCGAATTCCGGCGCCGGCCTGGTGGTAGTCGAGGCCACCCATGTCGAGCGCCACGGCCGCATCACCCATGGCTGCCTGGGGCTCTATTCAGACCGCAACGAGGCCGCACTCGCCCGCGCTCTGGCGGCGGCTCGCTGGGCGGGCAACGCGAAATTCGGCATCCAGCTCGCCCATTCCGGCCGCAAGGGCTCGGCCCAGCGGCCGTGGGAGGGCGGCGCCTCGCTCAAGGCCGCTGACGACCCTTGGGAGACCATCGCCGCCTCGCCCTTGCCTTTCGGCGACGGCTGGCAGACGCCGCGCGAGGCGACCGAGGCCGATTTCAACCGCGTGCGCGATTGCTTCGTCAACGCGGCGCGGCGCGCGCTGCGCATCGGCTTCGACTCCATCGAGCTGCACATGGCGCACGGCTATCTCCTGCACGGCCTGATGTCGCCTCTGTCCAACAAACGAACCGATGCCTATGGCGGCTCCTGGGAGAACCGTACGCGCTTCCCGCTCTCGGTCGCGCGCGCGGTGCGCGCGGTGGTGCCGAAGGGCGTGCCGCTCGGCGCCCGCATCACGGGCAGCGACTGGCGCGAGGGCGGCCTCACGCCCGACGATGCGGTCGCGCTCGCGAAAATGCTCAAGGCCGAGGGCATCGACTTCCTCTGCGTGTCGTCGGGCGGCAACGCCGCCGACATCCGCAATCCGAGCGAGCCCGGCTACAACGTAGCGATCGCCGCGCGCGTGAAGAAGGACGCGAACATCCCGACGCGCACCGTCGGCCTCATTGTCACGCCCGAGCAGGCCGAGGCAGTGGTGGCCAAGGGCGAGGCCGACATGGTCGCCATCGGCCGCGCCTTCCTCGACGATCCGCATTGGGGCTGGCACGCCGCCAAGGCGCTCGGCGACGACATCCCGCGCCCGCCGCAATATGCCCGCGCCGGCCCGAAGCTGTGGGCCCCGGCGGCGAAGGCAACGTGAGATTTGCGCCGCGCGCCGGGGCTCATCTCTCCCCGCGCGCGGGGAGAGGTCGACGCCGAGCGAGAGCGAGGCGGCGGGTGAGGGGGCTTATCCGCTCGCCTGAGCGTGCTGATGCAGCCCCTCACCCGGCTCGTCGCGTGCGCGGCTCGCCACCCTCTCCCCGCAAGCGGGGGGAGGGATAGTGGAATCCTTCGTCTTCCTCGCCGTCCTGTTCGCGGCGTTCTGCCATGCCGGCTGGAACGCGCTGATCAAGGTCGGGCTCGATCCTCTCTCCACCACCACGCTGATCGCGATCTGCTCCGGATTGGTCGCTCTCGCCTTTGCGCCATTCTTCGGTCTGCCGGACCCGGCCTCCTGGCCCTGGCTGGTCGCCTCGGTCGTCATCCATCTGTTCTATTTCGCGGCGCTGATCGAGAGCTACCGCGCCGGCGATCTCGGCCAAGTCTACCCGATCGCGCGCGGCTCGGCGCCGCTGATGACGGCGGGCGCCACCGCGCTGCTCATCGGCGAGTATCTCAGCCCGCTCGGCTGGACCGGCATCGTCGTGCTGGTGTCCGGCGTGATCATGCTGTCGGCGCGCGGCGGCGGGGAATTCACCCGGTTCGATCCCCGCGCGGTCGGCTTCGCATTGCTGACCGCGCTTACGATCTGCGCCTATTCGGTGGTGGACGGCACCGGCGCGCGGCTCTCCGGCAATCCGGCGGCCTACACGATGTGGATGTTCGTCGGCAACGCGCTGGTGCTCACGCCCTACGCGGTCTGGCGCGGAGGCCGCGGCGTGTTCGCGGCGATGCACCACTACTGGCGGCGCGGCCTCATCGGCGGCGCCATGCAGCTCTTCTCTTACGGCATCGCGCTATGGGCGATGACGTTGGCGCCCATCGCCATCGTCGCCACGTTGCGCGAGACCAGCGTGCTGTTCGGCGCAGCCATCGCCGTCGCCGTGCTGAAGGAGCCGCTGCGCGCGGTGCGCGTCGTCGCGGCCGTGCTGATTCTCTGCGGCTTGGTGCTGATCCGCCTGCAGTGACGCGCTAGCGTGCGAGCGCCGTCGCCATCGGCGCCGGCACGCCGACGCGGCCGAAGCCCGGCAGCTTGACGCCCGGATGGCGCAGGTCGAGGCCGGCGACCAGGCCGAGCAGGTTCACCTCCACGCCTTCCACCCAGCCGAGCTTCAGGCCGACGAGGCCGTAGACGTTGACCTCGATCCCGGTGCGACTGTCGGTCAGTCCGGCGTAGAGCCGATCGCGGAAATCGCGGCCGACCGCATTCGGCGGCAGCGCGACGCCAAGTTCCGGCACGGTGCGCAGCACGGCGGCGACGAAGCTGTTGCTGTTCGGCCCCGGCCAGATGCGATAGTCGCCCGCCTTGTTGTAGGCGTACTCCTTCACGGCCGCCTCGATCTTCGGGATCAGCCGCTCCGCCTCTGCGCCGGACACGTCCGCGATGGCGATCGGCGCGTTGCCGTACCAGCGCCCGTCGGCGGCCCAGCCGTTGGTGCGTACCGGCATGCCCCAGCCGACCACGTCGTAGCGCGTCCAGCCTCGCGCGTTGGCGGGCTTGAGCACGACCCAGCTGTGCACCGAGAAGATGCCTTTCCAGGCGCCCGTGGTGCCGGTGAAGAAGACGACGCGCGCCTCCTTCTCCTGGTTCGCCGGCTTGAGCAGGCCGGCGGTTGACCAGTCGGCGTCGCGCCAGGAGCGCGGGTCGCTGCCGGCAGCGTAAAGCGCGGCGCGGGCTATCAGGGGCCCGAGGAAGAGGAGGATGATGGCAAGGAGCACGGTGAGCCGGGGCGAACGGAAGTACATGGGACTTATTTTTAGATGGGTTCGGGGCGGTTTGGTGGCAAGGGCTACCGCCGCGATCTCCGATGTCGTCCCCGCGAAAGCGGGGACCCAGTACGCCCCAGCTATCGATAGGGCATTGGGGTGCTGGATTCCGGGTCTCGCTTCGCTCGCCCGGAATGACAACTTACCAATTTGTCATGGGCGGGCTGGCGTGCGGAGCCTACCGCACCTGGTTGTTCGCCACCGTAAGCTGCGGGTAGGCCGCCGTGCCGGCCTTGTCGAGGTCGGCGACCACTTTGTCCCATTCCATCGCGACCACCGCGCCGCCGCGCGCGCCCGCGATCACGTTGCCGCTCACGCTCGCATCGCCGGCGCCGCGCGCCACCGACACGCCGATGCCCAGCCCGCAATTGCGCACGACGTTGCCGGTGACCGCCACGTTGCGCAGATAGGGGCCCCAGCCGGCGCGGATGCCGACGACCGGCGCATCCTCGATGGTGTTGCCGCTCACCGCGATGTCGGCCTCGACGCCGATGCCGACTCCCTGCGCGCCCGAAGGCGCGCGCGATCCGAGGTTGCGCAGAATGTTGCCCTGCACGACGCCGAGCCGCCCGCCTTCGTTGAAATTGGTGACGCTGATGCCGCTCTCTGCGCCGTCGACGATGTTGCCGACGAACACCGCACCCTCGTAGCCGAACTCGGCGTAGAGCGCGGTCTCCTTCAGGTCGGCGCAGTTATTGCCGATCACCTGGAAGGCGGACGCCGCATTGCCGCGCACGGCGGAGAAGGCGGCGCGCCGGATCACGTTGCCGCGCACGATCACGCCGCCGGCGCGATACACGTTGACGCCGTTGCCGTTCTGCCCGCTGCCGCCGGCGCGCGCGCCGATATCTTCGATTGTGTTGTCGGCGACGATGCTGCCGTCATGGCGCTTGGCGCTCTGCCAGATGCGGATGCCGCCGTTGCCGGCCTTGCCGATGCGGTTGCCGGTGATCAGGAGGCCTTTGCTGTCGAGGCTGGAGACGGCGTTGTCGGCCGAATCGAGGATTGTGTTGCCGCTCAGCGTGCCGTCGCAGCCTTCCAGCGCGACGCCGTTGCCGCCGGCGGCGACGACCGTGCAGTCGCTCATGCGCAGGCCCTTCACGCCGGAAAGGTGCAGGAGCCCGCGCCGTTGCGGCAGCGTGAGGTTGCGGCCGTCGAGCGTCAGGCCGGAGAGGGTGACCGCGTCGCCGCCTTCGGCCGTGAGCAGCGAGGCACCCGCGGTCAGCGTCAGCCGCGTCGCGCCGCGCACGCCGACGACCTGCGCCCCGGAGGCGATTTTTACGCCGCCGGCGCGGTAGACGCCGGGCGCCAGGAACAGCGGCACGCGGCTGCGCGCGGCCTGGGCGATGGCGCGCTCGAGCGCGGCGCTCTGGTCGTCGCCCGCGCCGGGTTTGAGGCCGAATTGCGCGGCGTCGAGGCCGGGCGCGGCGAAGGCCGGCACGGCGGCAAGCGTCGCGGCCGTACCGGCGAGCAGTTGGCGGCGGTCGAATTGCACAGGGGTCATCGTGGAGGCCATCATGGCCCCTGCAGGTTAACGCCGTGCTGCCGCGGCGATCGCCATCAGGATGGCGGCGCCGGCGCGGGCAAGGTCCGCGTCGGTGTGCCGGTGTTTGGGCCGCGACCGGCTGTCGCGCGCGACCTGCGGCACGTGCACGAAGGCGGCAAGGCGTGGGCCGCCCGGCCGGCCGGCGGCCTCGGCGGCGCGCCAGCACAGGTAATTGCAGAGGTACCGGCCGGCGTCGCGCGAGGGGGCGAGCTTCACGCGCGCCATGCGCGCGCCGGCGATGAGTCGGCGGAACGGCGCGGGCAGGGGCAGCGCGCCCGGGCCGCCCGGTGCGATCGCGTGGCGGGCGAGCGCGGCGGCGGTGGCGTCCGGCAGCAGCGCCAGCGCATTGCGCGCGCGCGTCTCGACGCGCAGGTGCTTCGCGCGCGTCGCCACCCCGAACATCAGGAGCGCATCGGGTTTGTGTTTCGCGATCAGCGCCGGCAGATCGCGGTCCACCGCGGCATAGCTGGTGGGGAACACGTGGCCAACGATGCGGACGTCGCGCAGCGCCGGCCGCTTGAGGCGCGACAAATGCCTGACTACGGCTTCGGTCGGATTGAACGGCGCGCCGGGGAAGGGGCCGAAGCCGGTGACGAGAACCGTCGTCATGCGCCGATGAGCGCGGCGATCTCCTCGACCGCCAGCGTCGGCGCGAGCTTGCCGGCCGCCACCTGCGCCTCGGCGTGACGCACCTTGGTGCGCACGGCGGGGTCGCTGCGCAGCTTCGCGGTAAGCCGCTCCTCGAGCATGGTCCACATCCACTTCACCTGCTGCTCGCGCCGGCGGCCGGCGAGTTCGCCCGAGGCAGCCATCTTTTCCCTGTGCGCGACGACCTGCGCCCACAGCTCCGGCACGCCTTTGCCGGTGAGTGCGGAATAGGTAATGACCGGCGGCGACCAGTTCGGCGAACGCGGCTGCAGGATGTTGAACGCGGCGCGATAGTCGGCGGCGGCGACTTTGGCGCGCTCGACATTGTCGCCGTCGGCCTTGTTGACCGCGATCATGTCGGCGAGTTCGACAATGCCTTTCTTGAGGCCTTGCAACTCGTCGCCGGCGCCGGCGACCATCAGCACCAGGAAAAAGTCGGTCATGTCGGCAACGGCGGTCTCCGACTGGCCGACGCCGACCGTCTCGACCAGGATGACGTCGTAGCCGGCCGCCTCGCACAGCAGCATGGTTTCGCGCGTCTTGGCGGCGACGCCGCCGAGCGTGCCGGAGGAAGGGGAGGGGCGGATGAAGGCCTGCGGGTCGACGGAGAGCCGCGCCATGCGCGTCTTGTCGCCGAGGATGGAGCCGCCGGTACGGGTCGAGGAGGGGTCCACCGCCAGCACCGCCACCTGGTGCCCTTGCCCGGTCAGATAGGTTCCGAGCGCGTCGATGGTGGTGGACTTCCCGGCCCCCGGCGCCCCCGTGATGCCGAGCCGCACCGCCTTGCCGGTGAGCGGCAGCAACTGCTGCACCAGCTGATGCGCCTGCGCGCGGTGATCGGCGCGTTTGCTCTCGATCAGCGTGATGGCGCGGGCGAGCGCGGCGCGGTCGCCGGCGCGGATGGCGGCAGCGAGAGTTGCGACGGAAGGGGACGATCGGCGGGGTATGGGCGCGGTCATGACGCCCATTTACACCGAAGCCGTCACCTGCGCGAGGGCCCGTGCCAGCCCCCGACGATTTCGCGCTACGCGACCGGGCGGCCGGCCGTGCTCGCCTCTTTCACCTCGTTGAGCCGTCCGGTCGCCACATCGTAGATGAATCCATAGATCGGGATGTTGCCGGGCACCAAGGGATGGGTACGGATTCGTTGCACGTCCTCGAGGACGCTCTTGGACTGGTCCTCGATGGTGTGCCAGTGCACGAACCGGCCGCAGACGGAGCCGCCGCCGTGCGCGGGATTGGACCAGGACTTGCCGTCAAAATTCGCGGTGCCGAGATTGTCCTCGAGCAGCGTGCCCATGACTTCGTTGGTGAACAGCTCCATGCCGCAATTGGTATGGTGGATGACAAACCATTCAAGCGTGCCGAGCAGCTTGTGCGAGATCACCAGTGAGCGGATGGCATCGTCGCTCGCGCGGCCGCCGGCATTGCGGATCACGTGGGCATCGCCTTCAGCGAGGCCGGCGTATTTAGCCGGATCAAGCCGCGCATCCATGCAGGTCAGAATCGCAAAACGGCGCGCAGGCGGCAGGGCAAGCTTTCCCTTGTCGCCGAAATTCACCGCATATTCGTTGTTGGCTTGCAGTACGGAGCTATATGTCGACGACATACTTCTACCTCAGCGTTGTCTGAGATCGAAACAAGCTGCAATGATATATTGGCAGCGCGTGAAGTGGATGGAACCATGTTCTTTTGTTGATCGTTGGCGGGGGTGAAAATTTTAAATTTTTCTGCCGCGGCGATATTTGGTTCTCGCGCTGTTAGAAAGCGCCGCCGCTCGTCTTCGTGAGCAAGTTCGGATTGTCGTCGCGCGGCGCGCGAGGCGTCGAGGCAGAACTCCGCGAGCATGAGTCCGATACCGAACCGCCGCCTGAGCGGTTTCGTCGCTATTGCCGCTGTGCCTTCAGCCGGACGACGCATTCATTCAGGCTCTTGGCGACGGCGGACAGTTTCTGGCTGCTTTCCAGGAGCCGCGTCACGGCCTCTTGCGCCCTGTCATTGGCGGCTTTTGTCCGCGCCTCCGCAAGCTCGGCCCGCTTCTCGGTCGATTGGGCAAGGCTTTGCGCCGATCTGAATGCCCGCTCCGCATTCTCGGCTCTTGTTGTCGCCGCCTTGTGGGCGCGCTCGGCGGATTCGGCCCGCGCGACCGCGGTGCTGTAGGCCTTGACCGCCGTCGCGCCGCTTTCGTAAGCGGCTTTTGCCTTTTCCTCCGCGCTCTGCACCAGCTTTTGCATGGCGTCGCGGGATTCTTCGGCGGACTTGGCTCTTTTCTCCGCGGCTTCGGCGTGCGCCTCGGCGGAGGCCACGTGTTTTTCCAGCGCCTCGACCCGTTCCTTCAGCACGGCGACATAGCGCTCGGCGGCGGCGACTCGCGCGCGCTCGTCGACGCAGGCTTCTCCGGTTGCCTGTGCGAATGCCGGCGTGCCGGCGAGCATGCCGGCGAAGGCGGCGGCGGCGAGAATTGATAAGGTCCTGCGTAGCATGGCCGTGCTCCCGTCGCAGGTTTAAGGCATGGTGCTAGCGTTGCTGTCGCGTCGACCGTTTCCTGCCGCCGTCGGGCAGGCGGATGGCCAGTCCGCCGTCGTCCTTGCGCAGGGCGGCGGTGGCGCGCGCGAAGGCGAACAGCTGCTCGCGCGTCTCGATGCGGCACGACGACTTGTCCGCCTTCTTGCAGAAGGTCGTGCGGGTGACTTGGTCGGCGTCGTCTTCATCGATCGGGATCACCTGGTAGACGCCCTCGGCGAGTTTGTGCAGCAGGGCGTAGTCGGTGATGCTCGCGCGCTTCGCCGGCACCGCCTGGACGATGTAGTCGCCGGACTCGAAGGGATGCACCGAGAAGGCGGTGACGTCGCGCAGCCCGCCGCCGGCATGGGCATAGAGCGCGCCGTTCCAGCGGTAGGTCGCCTGCTGCGGCTCGTGCGCGAAGCCCTTGCGCAGGCTGTAGAGCTGGAGGCGGATCTGCTGGCCGAACACAGGCTCGGCGTCGGCGAAGATCGGGCTCGCCGAATCGATGCAGCCGCCGAGCGGCAGCGCGGCGAGCAGCGCCGATGCGAGAAGCAGGTGCCTCACTCCGCCGCCTCTTGGCCGTGGCCGAGCTTTTTCGCCAGAGATTTCAACAGTTTCTCAGCGGCCTCGGCGATCACCGTGCCGGGCGGGAAGATCGCCTCGGCGCCGGATTTCATCAGCGCGTCGTAGTCCTGCGGCGGCACCACGCCGCCGACGACGATCATGATGTCGTCGCGGCCCTGCTTCTTCAGCTCGGCCTTCAATTCGGGAACGAGCGTGAGATGCGCAGCAGCCAGAGAGGAGACACCGAGCACGTGAACGTCGTTCTCGACCGCCTGGCGCGCAGCTTCCGACGGCGTCGCGAACAAGGGGCCGATGTCGACGTCGAAGCCGAGATCGGCGAACGCGGACGCGATCACCTTCTGGCCGCGGTCGTGGCCGTCCTGGCCGATCTTGGCGACCAGCAGGCGCGGGCGGCGGCCTTCCGCGGCCTCGAAGTTCTCGACCAGCGTCTTCACCCGTTCGACCGCCCCGGTCATGCCGACCTCCCGCTTGTAGACGCCGGTGATGGCTTTGATCTCGGCGCGGTGACGGCCATAGACCTTCTCCAGCGCCGCGGAAATTTCGCCGACGGTGGCTTTGGCGCGCGCCGCTTCGACCGCCAGTTCGAGAAGATTGCCGTTGCCGCCGTCGGCCGCGCGGGTGAGCGCGTCGAGCGCTTCCTTGAGCGCGCCCGGGTCGCGCTCGGCCTTCAGCCGCTTGAGCTTGTCGAGCTGCATGGTGCGGACGGCGGTGTTGTCCACCTTGAGCACTTCGATCGGATCCTCGACGGTCGGCGGATACTTGTTCACGCCGATCACCGACTGGTGCCCTGAGTCGATGCGCGCCTGTGTCTTGGCGGCGGCTTCCTCGATGCGCAGCTTCGGAATGCCGGCTTCGATGGCCTTCGCCATGCCGCCGAGGCCTTCGACTTCCTGGATATGGCCCCAGGCCTTCTTGGCCAGTTCGTAAGTCAGGCGCTCGACGTAATACGAGCCGCCCCACGGATCGACGACGCGCGTCGTGCCGCTTTCCTGCTGCAAGACGATTTGCGTATTGCGCGCGATGCGCGCCGAGAAGTCGGTCGGCAAGGCGAGCGCCTCGTCGAGCGAGTTGGTGTGCAGCGACTGGGTATGCCCTTGAGTCGCCGCCATCGCCTCGATCATGGTGCGCGCGACGTTGTTGAACACGTCCTGCGCCGTCAATGACCAGCCCGAGGTCTGCGAATGCGTGCGCAGCGAGAGCGAACGCGCATCGTCCGGCTTGAACGGCTTGATCATCTTCGCCCAGATCATGCGCGCGGCGCGCAGCTTGGCGATCTCCATGAAGTAGTTCATGCCGATCGCCCAGAAGAACGACACGCGCGGCGCGAACTGGTCGACGGTGAGGCCAGCCTTGATGCCGGCGCGCACATATTCGAGGCCGTCGGCGAGCGTGTAGGCGAGTTCGAGGTCCTGCGTCGCCCCCGCTTCCTGCATGTGATAGCCGGACACGGAGATCGAGTTGAACTTCGGCATCTCCGCCGAGGTATAGGCGAAGATGTCGGAGATGATGCGCAAGGAGGGCGCGGGCGGATAGATATAGGTGTTCCGCACCATGAATTCCTTGAGGATGTCGTTCTGGATGGTGCCCGAGAGCTTCTCGTGCGGCACGCCCTGTTCTTCCGCCGCGACGATGTAGAGCGCGAGCACCGGTAGCACCGCGCCGTTCATGGTCATCGACACGCTCATCTGGTCGAGCGGGATGCCCGAGAACAACGTGCGCATGTCGTAGATCGAATCGATGGCGACGCCCGCCATGCCGACGTCGCCGGCGACGCGCGGATGGTCCGAGTCGTAGCCGCGGTGCGTGGCCAGATCGAAGGCGATGGACAGGCCCTTCTGCCCGGCGGCGAGGTTGCGCCGGTAGAAGGCGTTGGAATCTTCCGCCGTCGAGAAGCCGGCATATTGCCGGATGGTCCAGGGCTGCGCCGCATACATGGCGGGGTAGGGGCCGCGCAGGAACGGCGCCTTGCCGGGATACGTGTCGAGGAAATCGAGGCCGTCGAGGTCGGCCTCGCCGTAGAGCGGCTTCACCGGGATCGCTTCCGGTGTCATCCAGGGCTCGGCTGGGCCGCTGCCCGCCGGCCGCGGCGTTTCGGCGAAGTCGACCGTGGCGAAGTTCGGAATCTGGCTCATGGCTCAATCCAGAATAGCATAGGCGGCCTGTAGGGTCGAAAGCACGTCGCAGCCCACGTAGACATAGGTTTTCACCCCGGCGGCGTTCCAGGCCGCCTCGTGCTCTCCGGGCCGGCCGGCCAGATGCACGGTCGCGCCGGCGGCGGCGAGCGCCTTGGCCGCGTCGGCCGCCTGCGCCTCGTAGACCTTGTCCGACGAGCAGAGGCAGGCGAGCTTCGCGCCGGAGGCCTTGAAGGCGGCGACCATCGCCGCCTGGTCGGGGAAGCCGTCGTTGCCGATCGTCTCGATGCCGCCCGCCTCGTAGAAGTTCCTGGCGAAGGTCGCGCGGGCGGTGAATTCCGAGAGCTTGCCGAGATTGGCGAGGAACGCCTTCGGCCGCACTCCGGTTTTCGCGCGGATGGCGTCCGACCTGTCGCGCAGGGCCTCGAACGGCTCGGCGAGGCGGATCGCCGGCAACGCTTCGAAGGTTATGACGGCCGGCAGCGGCGGCACGCTGATGCGCGGCACGTCGAGCACCTTCGGCAGCGCTTCGCCCAGGTTCGGATAGTCGCTCGCGCCGGTGAGGGGGTCCTTGCGCCGGGCGACCGCCGCCTGGCGTGTGGCGCGCGTGGCGGCGACTTTCTTCTGCAGCAGTCCTTGCTCGATCGCGGCGGGTGCGCCGCCGGCGGCCTCGATCTCCTGAAACAAGGCCCAGGCCGATCGGCACAGTTCGGCGGTGAGCGCCTCGATGCCGCCCGAGCCGGCGGCGGGATCGGCGACGCGGAAGAGGTTCGACTCTTCGAGCAGAATGAGTTGCAGATTGCGCGCGACGCGCCGCGCGAACGCATCCGGCAGGCCGAGCGCCTGCGTGAACGGCAGCGCCGTGATGGCGTCGGCGCCGCCGATGCCGGCGGCGGTCACCGCGATCGTGGCGCGCAGCATGTTCACGTAAGGATCGCGCTGCGTCATCATGCGCCAGGCCGTCTCGGCGGAGACGAAGACCGGCTGCGGCGTCAGGCCGCTTGCCTGCTCGATGCGCGCCCACAGCTTCCGCAAGCTCCGGAACTTGGCGATGGTGAGAAACTGGTCGGCGTCGGCGGCGAGCCGGAAGTAGATCATGCGCCGTGCGTGGTCGAGCGCAACCCCGCCGGCGTCGAGCGCGCGCAGATAAGCGACTGCGTTGCCGAGCGCGAAGGCAAGTTCTTGCGCTTCCGAGCCGCCGGCGGCATGGACCGCGCGACCGTCACCGGCGATCAGCGGGCCGTGCCAGCCTTGCGCGGTAAAGCGCGCGGCGCGGTGGGCGATGCCAGCAAGCAGGTCCTTCCACGGTGCAGGGCTGAAACCCTGCTGCGCCATGAAGCCGAGATTGTCGAGGCCCGGCCGAATGGTGGTGCTCTCGGGAGCGATGCCGCGCTCCGCGAGCAGGGCGGCGATCACCTCCGGCGCTTCGCTCGCCGCCGCGGACAATTCGAGCTCGATGGACGCACCGTCGAGATAGACCCCTTCGAGCACGCGCGCGATCGCATCCGCCGTGGCGGTGAGGCCATAGCCATATCCCGCGGCCGATCCGGCGAAGACCAGCGTCAGGCCGGTCGCGCCGTTTTCGAGATCGTTGAGCGCCTGCTTGTTGGCCTCGGCAGGATCGGGGTGATCGACCCGCGCCATCACCTGCCACGGCGTCGCGGGCCGGCCGGCGACGGGCTTGGCGTGGGCGCGCGGATAGAGCGGCTCGATGCGCAGGCCGTCATAGGTCCGGCTGACGAGGCGTTTTTCGAAGTCGCCGCCCTTCAGCGCGGCGTCGACCAGCTTGCGCCATTCGGCTTCGGTTGCTGCCGGGAATTCGGCGGCGAGCGGAAGGTCTTGGTCAAGGTCTTGGGTCATCGGTGCAAAATGCCATAGCCGCCCCCGCGCCGCTATTCCAGTCCGGGCAGGTTGCGCGGGCGCAAACGCGCTTCAGGGTTGCGCGGTAGTCAGGGGCAGCAGCCGCTCGACCCCGGTCGGATCGACCGCCTGCGCGGCGTCCGCGATCCGCCGTCCAGCGACGATCCGGTCGCCGGCGATCTCGGCCAGCGGCACCAGCACGAAGGCGCGCTCGAACAGGCGCGGGTGGGGCAGGGTCAGGTTCGGCTCATCGAGCAACACATCGTCATAGGCGAGGATGTCGATATCGCAGGTGCGCGGGCCGTTCTTCTTCTCGTGCGCGCGATCGCGCCCGAGCCTGAGCTCGATCGCCTGCGCCCGCGCCAGCAGGTCGCGCGGCTGGAGCGTCGTCTCCACGACGATGCAGAGGTTGATGAAGGGCGGCTGGTATTTGAAGCCCCAGGGCGGCGTCTTGTAGTCGGACGAGCGCGCCTTCAGCCGCACATCGGTACCGTCGCACAAGAGCGCAATGGCGCGGTCGAGAATAGCGCGGCTGTTGCCGACATTTCCGCCCAGCGCGAGCAGAGCCTCGGCCATCGTCAGGGCTTGCGCGCGCGCAGCAGGGTCACGCCGACGTCGCTGAAGGTCGCGGCGATCGGCGCGTGCGGCTTGTGGATGGTCACGCGCACGGCGCGCACGCGCGGGAAGGCGGCGAGCACGGCATCGGCCACACGGCCTGCGGCCGCTTCGATCAGCCGGTAGCGCTGGCCGCAGAAGGCCGCGCGCGCGCAGTCCACCACCTTGTCGTAGGAGACGGTGTCCACGACCTTGTCGGAGCGCGCGGCGTCGGACAGGTCGATGTCGAGCTCGATGTCGATGGTGAAGGTCTGCCCGACCTTGCCCTCGTGCGGCATCACGCCGTGATAGGCGTGTAGCGAAAGTCCGGTGATGAAGATACGGTCGTTCATCGGGCCGCCTCGATGGCCGCGGTCACCCGCAGCGCCTGTACGGTTTCTTTCACGTCATGCACGCGCAGGATAGCCGCGCCCTTTGCCGCCGCCAGCAGATGGCTGGCGAGGGAGCCGCCGAGGCGCTCGTCCGGTTGCGACGGCACCACGGAATTGATGAAGCGCTTGCGCGAGGCGCCGACCAGGAGCGGCAGGCCGAAACGCCTGAACGCGTCGAGACGCGCCAGGCAGATGATGCTCTGCTCAGGGGTCTTGCCGAAGCCGATGCCCGGGTCGAGCACGATCAGGTCGCGTTTGATGCCGGCGCGTTCCGCGATCTCGAGCGAGCGGTCAAAGAATGCGAGCACGTCGGCGACGATGTCGATGGCCGGGTCGGCGGCGTCGCGGTTATGCATGACGATCACCGGGACGCCGCGCGCGGCAATAAGCGGCGCCATGTCCGGATCGCGCTGCAGGCCCCACACGTCGTTGACGATGGCGGCGCCCTGGTCGAGCGCCCAGGCGGCGATGCCGGCCTTGATGGTGTCGATCGATACCGGCAGGCCGAGCCCGACCACGGCCGGCAGCACCGGCGCGAGCCGGGCTTTCTCCTCGTCCGCCGCGACCGGCCTGGCGCCCCCGTAGGGACGGGTCGATTCAGCGCCGATATCCAGGATGTCGGCGCCATCATCGGCCATCGCGCGGGCGTGGGCGATGGCGCGCGCCGGGTCGTCGAACTTGCCCCCGTCCGAAAAGGAGTCCGGGGTGACGTTGAGGATGCCCATGACCAGCGGGCGCCGCAATTCCAGCAGCGCGGAGAACCGCGCCGGCGCTGGCGGTGCCGTTTCGGCGGTGGTCCGGGGCAAACCCATGGCCGTCGCTTTGCGCGGTCGGGCAGGGACTGTCAAGCAGCCCCCAGGGGCGCCGCCGCGTTCAGTATTTGATCTTGAGCGGCAGGCCCTTCGCGCTCTCGATCCAGCGCGCCACCACCGTCTCCGAAGGCAGCAGGCGCACCAGCTTGCGCTTCTTGTTGGCCTCGGCCATCGCCTTGGCGAGATTGGCCGGATTGCGGTACTTGAGCTCTTTCACCGTGAACACGCCCGCGGCGCCAAGCAGTTCGGCGTATTCCCGGCTGACGCCCTTGACCCGCATGCGGTCGGCACAATTGGCCCAGCAGAGCAGCGTCGCCGGATCGATGCCGGTCCGTTCCGCCAGCAGCTTGCGCTGGCGAACGGTGCAGGCGGATTCCAGCAGCCGGGCCGTCGACCGGATCCCCACCGACTTCAGGACGGCGGCCAGCCGGCCGTCGATCTCCCCGATGGCGGTGATGGGATAGGTCATACGCGCCTCCTCGTCCGTCCCTGGCAACCTGCGACGAACGAAACGGTCAAACGAACTGGCTCAGGCCGGGGATGGCACCGACGATCTCGCCGACCGCGTCTTCGCCGGCTTTCTCGCGGGCATAGGCAATGACCTCGCGGGTGACGGCCTGGACCTGCATCATGTTGAGGCCTGCACCCATCAATTTCGTACCGGCGCCCATAACGCCGCCCATGGCGAACATGCTGGCGCCGCCCATGTCTTCCTGGGATTTCAGAAGCTGCTCGGCGCCGGGGAGGCTGTCGATGATGGCCTGCACCTTGTCGGGCGGCCCCTCCTTGCGGAGAAACTCCAGAATGATGCCGACGGATTTTTCCGCGGTCGCGCCGTCAATGCCGACGTTGGCAACGAGGCGTGCAATCAATTCATCCATGATCCCCTCGCTTCCCGCACTGACGGCAGGTTACGGACATTTTGAACGCGGGCCACGGGGAAGACAAGCACGTTGGTTGTCATTATGCGTCGCGCGCGCGTGTCTGCCGTGTAAAGGTCGGTGTATCGCTTGGTGGAAAATCCGGAGTGGAAGTCGAACAACGCGAAAGCAGGACAGCCGTTCCTTATTGCGATTGCGCGTGAAGGTCTAATCCTGATCGTCGATTTTTGCGTTTTAGGAACAGAGAGTGCGGGCTATACCTAAGTAATTCTGAAAGAAAACCGGAAAATCCCGCGGGCGCGGCGTTCGAAAGGCGTCTTTTGCGGCACTTTTCATGCATCGTCGCCATTGCTAGCGTGGCGCTACGCCCTCGCGCGACGACATTTGGAGACAGCATGAGCACTCTTGACGCGGTGCTGAGCCGCATCGACCAGGATATCGACAACAGCGTGGACCGGCTGTTCGCGCTGCTGCGCATTCCCTCGATCTCGACCGACCCGGCCTACAGGCAACATTGCCGCGCTGCGGCCGAACACGTCGCGAACGACATCCGGTCGATCGGATTCGATGCCGACGTCCGCCCGACCGAGGGCCATCCGATCGTGGTCGGCAAGGCCAACGGGACCGCGGCCCGAAGCGGCCCGCGCGTGCTGTTCTACGGCCATTACGACGTGCAGCCGGTCGATCCGATCGAACTGTGGACGACGCCGCCCTTCGAGCCGCGCATCGAAACGCTCCCCGACGGCCGCAAGATCATCGTGGCGCGCGGCGCCTGCGACGACAAGGGCCAGGCGATGACCTTCATCGAGGCCTGCCGCGCCTACAAGGCGGTCACCGGCAAGCTGCCGCTGCCGATCACCCTGATGATCGAGGGCGAGGAGGAGTGCGGCTCCAAGAACCTGTTCGGCTTCGTCCGCGACAATGCCGACGAGTTCAAGCTCGACTTGGCGCTCGTCTGCGATACCGCGATGTGGGACCAGAAGACGCCGGCCATCACCACCTCGCTGCGCGGCCTGGTCTACGAGGACGTAAAGATCACCTGCGCCGACCGCGACCTGCATTCCGGCCTTTTCGGTGGCGCGGCACAGAACCCGCTGCGCCTGCTGGCGAAAATCCTCGGCGCGATGTGGGACGACCAGGGCCGGGTCACCATCCCGGGCTTCTACGACGGCGTCAGCGAGCTTCCGGCCGACATCAAGGCCGATCTGGCCGCCCTCGGTCTCACCGAAGAGAAGTTTCTGGGCACCGTCGGCCTCAAGCATTCCGCCGGCGAGAAGGGCCGCCTGCTGATCGAGCAGATCAGCACCCGGCCGACCGCCGAGATTAATGGCATGGTCGGCGGTTATACCGGGGACGGCGCCAAGACCGTCATCCCCGGCGAGGCCAAGGCCAAGGTCTCCTTCCGTCTGGTCGGCGCGCAGAATCCCGAAAAGATCCGCGACGCCTTCCGCGCCTTCGTGCGCGAACGCCTGCCGGCCGACTGCAAGGTCGAGTTCGGCAATTTCGGCCTGGCGCCGGCGCTGCAATTGTCATTCGACAACCCCGCGCTTAACAAGGCGCGCGGCGTCCTGGCCGAGGAGTGGGGCAGGAAGGCGGTCACGGTCGGCGCCGGCGGCTCGATCCCGATCGTGGCCGACTTCAAAAACGTGCTCGGGATGGACTCGCTTCTGGTGGGCTTCGCGCTCGACGACGACCGCGTGCACTCACCGAACGAGAAGTTCGACCTCACCTGCTACCACAAGGGCATCCGCTCCTGGGCGCGCATCCTCGACGCGCTGGCGCAGCAATAACCGTGAGCCCTTGACGCGGGTAACGGCTTGCCCGTCATCCTTCGAGGGCCGCGCTATGCGCGGCCACCTCAGGATGACGGCATCAGAGATCAATATCCGCGCCGGCGGACCTTCTTGGCCGCCTTGCGGGCGGCATAGCGGGCGTCGCGCGCCGCTTTCTGTTCGGCCAGAAGGCGGGCTTCGGCCTCGGCCTTCTCCGCCGCAATCATGGCCTCGATCTCCTCCTGCTCCCGCTTGGCCTTGGCCGCGAGTTCCGCCTGCCGGGCGGCCTCGGCGGCGAGTTCGGCCTCGCGCGCGCGCCGGGCGGCTTCGCGTTCGGCCTCGCGCTGCTTGCGCGCGGCATCGATCGCGGCGCGGGCGGCGTCGCGCTCGGCGCGGGTAGGGTCATCGGCGGCGGCTTTGAAGCGTTCCAGGAGGGCTTTTTTGGCGGCGGCGGCACTTTCCCGACGCTTTTGCAGGTCGGGGGTAGAGAAACTGCTCATTCGTACTCCGATGAATCGGGCCACGATGGCCCGGCGAGGGTTTAGCTAATCATTCGGCGGCCGCAAAGCCATCCGTGGGCGGAATATCCGTGGTTATTTCTTCAATTTGTAGCCGGTGCGAAACATCCACCAGATCACGGTGAGGCAGATCGCCATGAAGACGAGCGTCATGGCGAGGCTGATACCGTGGCTGACGTCGGCGACCTCGAAGAAGCTCCAGCGGAAGCCGCTCACCAGATAGACCACGGGGTTGAACAGGGCCACGACCTGCCATGCCGGCGGCAGCACATTGACCGAATAGAAGGTACCGCCGAGGAAGGTCAGCGGGACGATGACCAGGAGCGGTACGATCTGCAGCTTCTCGAAGCCCTCCGCCCAGATACCGATGATGAAGCCGAGCAGGCTGAAGGTGACCGAGGTCAGCAGCAGGAAGGCGATCATCCACACGGGATGCTCGACCCGCAGGGGCACGAACAACCACGAGGTGGCCAGGATGATGAGGCCGAGCATGATCGACTTGGTCGCCGCCGCCCCGACATAGCCGAGCACGATCTCGAACGGCGCTATCGGCGCGGAGAGGATCTCGTAGATGGTGCCGGTAAAGCGCGGGAAGTAGATGCCGAAGGATGCGTTCATGGTGCTCTGGGTCAGCAGCGTCAGCATGATCAGCCCCGGCACGATGAAGGCGCCGTAGGGAACTCCGTCGATCTCCGTTATCCGCGTACCGATGGCGGCGCCGAAGACGACGAAGTACAAGGTGGTGGATACGACCGGCGAGACGATGCTCTGCCAGATGGTGCGCCCGGTGCGCGCCATCTCGAAATAGTAGATCGCGTTGACCGCACGCCAGTTCATTTGCGCTCGCTCACCAGTCCGACGAAGATGTCCTCCAGCGAGCTCTGCACCGTGTGCAGGTCGCGGAAACGGATGCCCGCGGCGTTGAGGTCGGCGAGCAGGTCGGTGACGCCGGTGCGCCCGCCCTGGCTGTCGTAGGTGAAGACCAGCTCGTTGCCCTCGTCCGCCAACGCCAGGTCGTGCGCGGCGAGCGCCGCCGGCACCTTGCCCAGCGGGGCCTGCAGGTGCAGCACGAGCTGCTTCCTGCCGAGCTTCCGCATCAGCTCGTCCTTGCGCTCGACCAGGATGATCTCGCCCTTGTTGATGACGCCGATGCGGTCGGCCATGTCCTCGGCTTCCTCGATGTAATGCGTGGTGAGGATGATGGTCACGCCGGAGTCGCGCAGTTCGCGCACCAGCCGCCACATGTCCTTGCGCAGCTCGACGTCGACCCCCGCCGTCGGCTCGTCGAGGAACAGGATGTCGGGCTCGTGCGACAAGGCCTTGGCGATCAGCACGCGCCGCTTCATGCCGCCGGACAGCGTCAGGATCTTGGCGTCCTTCTTGTCCCAGAGCGACAGGGTGCGCAGCACCTTCTCGATATAGGCCGGGTTCTTCGGCTTGTTGAACAGCCCGCGGCTGAAACTGACCGTCGCCCACACGCTTTCGAAGGCGTCGGTGTGAAGTTCCTGCGGCACCAGCCCGATGCGCGCACGCGCGGCCCGGTAGTCGCGCACGATGTCGTGGCCGTCCACGGTGACGCTGCCGCCGGTGCCCCGCAGGATGCCGCAGACGATGCCGATCAGCGTGGTCTTGCCGGCGCCGTTCGGCCCCAGCAGCGCGAAGATCTCGCCGCGGCGGATTTCGAGATTTACGTCGTTGAGCGCCCGGAAGCCCGAGGCGTATGTTTTCGTCAGATTCTTGATGGAAATGATCGACGTCATGAATGAGTCGCGGCGATTGCGGACAACGTGCGCGCGATATAGGCCCCGCGCGCGCGCGACGCCAGCCCCCGGTCATAATTCCCTAGGGGACGAGATCGGCGAGCGCGGTGAGCGAGTCGAGCGTCCGGACCGGGGGAAAGTCGAGATATTCGTCGGGTAACTTGGCGCGATTGATCCAGTAGCTCTTGAATCCGACCGAGGTGCCCGCCATCACGTCCCAGCGGTTCGACGAGACGAACGAGACGTCGGACGGCTGGCAATTGAAATGATTTGTGACCAGCCGGTAGACCTCCGGCCGCGGCTTGAACATCTTCAGCACGTCGACCGACAGGCTCGCGTCGAGCAGCGGGGCGAGGGCGGCGCCCTCGACGGCGGCGTTCAGCATGGCGGGCGAGCCGTTCGACAGGATGCCGTTCTTGCAGCCCTTCGCCTTCAGCGCCGCCAGCACCGGGCGCGCGTCGGGAAACGCGTCCAGCGTGTAGTAGCACTCCATCAGCTTCGGCTTCAGCGCCTTCGGCACCGACGGCACGCGCGCGAGCGCGAAGTCGAGCGCGCGCTCGGTCAGGGTCCAGAACTCCTGGTAGTGCCCGGCAAGCGTCAGCGTCCAGGTGTATTCGAGTTGCTTGGTCCGCCAGATCTCCGACAGCCTGTCGGCGTCCGGGCCTGCTTCCGCGCGAAAACGACCGATCGCGGCGTGGACGTCGAACAATGTGCCGTAGGCGTCGAAGACGAAGATCATACGCTTCTCCTGTGCGGGTGCTAGGCTTGCAAAGTGCCGGGGGCTGGGTCAATGAAGCCCGGGCCGAAATTCAAGGGAGTGGACGGCGTGGCGGGGCAGGGCTGGTCGAAGACCTGGACGTTCTACGAGGGCGACTGGCATGAGGGCAACATCCCTATCATGGGGACGCGGTCGCACGCCGCCTGCTTCAGCTCCTCGGTGTTCGACGGCGCCCGCACCTTCGAGAACGTGACGCCCGACCTCGACCTGCACTGCGCGCGGGTGAACGCCTCCGCCACCGCGATGATGCTCGATCCCATCGTCACCGTGGACACCTGGATGGGGCTGACCCGCGACGGCATCAAGCGGTTCGACAAGGATGCCGCGCTCTACGTGCGTCCGACTTATTGGGCCGAACGCAACGGCCCGCTGCTCGTGGCGCCCGACCCGGCTTCGACCAAATGGTGCCTGACGCTCTACGAGGCGCCGATGCGGCCGCCGGAAGGCTTCGCGATCACGCTGTCGCCGTTCCGCAAGCCGTCGAACGAATGCATGCCGACCGACGCGAAGGCCGGCTGCCTCTATCCGAACAACGCGCGCGCGCTGATCGAGGCGAACAAGCGCGGCTTCGCCAACTGCGTCATGCTCGACATGCTCGGCAACGCGACGGAGCTTGCCACGGCCAACATCTTTATCGGCAAGGACGGCGTCGTGCTGACGCCGGCGCCGAACGGGACCTTCCTCAACGGCATCACCCGCCAGCGCGTCATCAAGCTGCTGCGCGAGTCCGGCGTGCAGGTGATCGAGACCGCGCTCAACTATCGCGACCTGGAGACGGCCGACGAGATCTTCTCGACCGGCAACTACTCCAAGGTGATGCCGGTCTCCCGCATCGACGTGCGCTCGCTCCAGCCGGGACCGCTCTACCGCAAGGCGCGCGAGCTGTACTGGGCCTTCGCGCACGGCTGAGCCGGGCGGGCCGCCCGCTCACGGCGCGCGGTACACGAGGAGATCGCCGACGTCGCGGCCGCGGATGTCATAGACACGCGCGAAGGGCACGCCCTCGCGTTCGATCTCGGCGACGAGCGGCGCATCCAGCACACGGCAGTAGAACGCCCCGAGCGACATCACGAAGTCGGCGCCGGCCGGCTCGGCCGTGGTCTCGTAGTCGGGACCGAGCGCGACCTGCGGCCCGCGCTGCGGCCCGCACACCGCCACGCGCCAGGGCCGCCCTTGCGGCTTCGCCTCGTTGCGCGCATCGACGGCCGCGCGCAGCGCTTCGCTCGCCTGTTTGAAGGCGAGCCCCCAGTAGTCGAGCATGAAGCGGTCGTGGGCGCCGGGCACGCCGCCGACGATCTGATTGTAGGAGACGTACTGGTAGGGGTGCAGCCGCACCATCTCCACGACCGGCAGCGCGACGCCGGCGGCGAAAGTCGCCGCCGCGGCGACTTGCGCCAGGCGTCCGCGCGCCTTCAGCCATTCGGCCGCCCATGCGGCCGCGAGACCGCCGGCAACGGCGAAGGGCGGCACCAGGAATACGAAATGGCGGATGCCGTTGTAGAGCGCCGGCCGCGAGACGAGCGCGACGGCGATCGGCAGCAGCGCGGCGCAGGCGATGACCAGGAAGTTCGCCCGCCGCGTCGGCGCGGTGTCGCGGCGCAGGATGGCGATGGCCATGCCGACCAGGCCGCCGAGCCCGAGCACGAGCATGACGATCGGCAGCTTGAAGGCGAACATGCGCGGCAGGTAATCGGCCGGCATCTGCGTCACCGGAATCGCCAGCCCCTGGTACAGCTCGCGCCACGGCTTCTCGAAGAAGCTGTCGAAATAGATCGCCGCGCGCACCGGATTGAGCGGCTCGACGATCGACCAGGGCCACAGCAGCGCCATGATCAGATAGGCGATCGCCAGCGCCGGCAGCATCCGGCTGACGAAGTGCCAGAGCCGCCGCGCCGCTTCGCGCAGGCCGACGGCGCGCACGTCCGCGCTCACGATCAGTAGCAGGCCGAAGGCGACATAGGGCGCCGCCACCACCGCGAGGATGCGGGTGCCGAAGGCCGCGCCGATGGCGACGCCGGCGAGCACCATGCTGCGCGCGCTCGGGTTGGGATATTCGTCGAAGGCGCGCACCACGCCAAGCAGCAGCACGATCATCGCGACCGCGAATGGCGCGTCCTTCGCGTTGATGAACATGTGGCCGTAGTAGAGCGGGCAGGCCGCCAGCAGGATCAGCGCGGCGAGCCCTGCCAGCGGTCCGCCGACGCGGCGCGCCAGCCGCCAGGTTGCGAACAGCCCGATCAGCCCGACCGCCGCGCCGATGAGACGGCGGGTTTCGAACAGCCCGAACGGCAGCACCTTGGCGGCGAGCGCCGCCGCCAGGTCGAAGCCGCCGCCGTACTTGTAGAGGTTGACGAAGGAGAGCGCGCGCGTGTCGGCGAAGCCGGAGGCGTAGAGCTTGAGCAGCAGGTCGCCGTATTCCGAGTGCGTGTAATCGTCCCAGCCGAGACCGTAGTCGCGGAAGGTGAGGGCGGCGACGAGCGCGAGCCCCGCCAGAATCAGAATGGCCACGCGGTCGGACATGGTCGTCGCCGGCCGCGTGGCCATGATCTCTGTTCCGGACGGCTTACTTGGTGGCCGCCGCGTACATCTCTTCCACGTATTCCCAGTTCACCAGGTGATCGAGGAACGCCTTGAGATAGTCGGGGCGGCGGTTGCGGTAGTCGATGTAATACGAGTGCTCCCAGACGTCGCAGCCGAGGATCGGCGTGGCGCCGTGCACCAGCGGGTTCTCGCCGTTCGGCGTCTTGGAGATGGCGAGCTTGCCGCCCTTGACCTCGATCCAGGCCCAGCCCGAGCCGAACTGGGTGGCGCCGGCCTGGGCGAAATCGGCCTTCATCTTCTCGACCCCGCCGAGGTCGCTATCGATCGCGGCCTTGAGCTTGCCCGGAATCTTGTCGCCGCCGCCGTTCGGCTTCATCCATTTCCAGAAATGGATGTGGTTGTAGTGCTGGCCGGCGTTGTTGAAGAGGCCCTGGTTCTTGCCGAACGAGCCCTTCACGACCTCTTCCAGCGATTTGCCCTCGAGGCCCGAGCCTTCGAGCAACTTGTTGCCGTTGTCGACATAAGCCTTGTGGTGCTTGTCGTGGTGATACTCCAACGTCTCACGCGACATGTAGGGCGCGAGCGCGTCGTGGGCGTAGGGCAGGTCGGGCAGCTTGAAAGACATCGGGGTGCTCCTCAATCCACAAACAGATGGAATTACCTGGGTTCGGGGTGAAACCAGGATGTCCCAGGCGAGTTCCTCAAGGTAGGTAATTAGGCGCAAGCGCGGGCGGGGGCAACGGCCTGAAACCGGCCACGCGCGCGGGGCCAGCGCCGATGGGCCCACCATCCCGGCCTCCCTCAGCATTAATGTACTTTGAAGGCGCCCGGCCGTATTTTACATCGGCGTTGCCGACGGTCCCGAAAAAGGCAAGAATTCGCAGTTGCCGTAATGGTTTAACCGCACCGTCAAGCGTAGAGGATCGCGGCCATGTCGATCGTGTTGTTCATTTTGGGCGGTCTCGCCTTCGCCGCGGGTATTCTGCTGGCGGCGTTCGGTCTTCCGGTGAGCGAATTCAGCTTCGGAAACACGCTCATCATCTCAGGCGCGACCGTCGCGACGGGTGGCCTGATCCTGATCGGCCTCGGCGCGGTGGTGTCGAAGCTGCGGCAGATCGCCGACACCCTGGGGACCCAGCTTCCGGCCGGCACCCTGCGGCCGATGGAAGCGTTCGAGGCCGCTGCCCCGTCACGCGCCGCTCCCGCCGCGGGTCGCGTCCCGTTTCCGCCCAGGCCGAAGCTCGAACCCGTTCCGCGCGAGGCGCCGGCGTCGCAGCCAGCCCCGTCGCTCGAGGCCGATCTGCCGGCCGATATCGAGGCGATGCCGGCCCCGGCGCTGCGCAACCCCGATGTGCCGCCGGTGACGGCGGCCGAGGAGGCGAGCCTTTCACCGCTGTCGCCGTCCGAGGCGGCGCCCGCGCCGGTCGTGCCACCGGTCGAGCCTCCAGTCGAGCCGCGTCAGGAGCCGACCCTCGATACCGGCTGGCGGCCGCCGGAAGCGCCCGTGCGCGAACCGCGCGGCTACTTCGACTCCGTCTGGCCGGCGGAGAGCAAGACGCCGAAGGAGTCCGCCGCGGGCCCGGCCGAGTCGCCGCAGCGGGAGCCGGCTTCCTCCGAGCCGGCGCCGGCCGAGGAACCGGAACGGCCGGCCGTCGCCGTTCTGAAGTCCGGCGTGGTCGACGGCATGGCCTATACCCTCTACGTGGACGGCTCCATCGACGCCGAGCTGCCGCAAGGGACGCTGCACTTCTCCTCGATCGACGAATTGCGCAACCACATCGAAAAGAACGCCTGAGCGCCGGACGTCCGCCGCTTCGATCGCCCCGGGGGGCGCCGGAGTCTGTTCCGCGGCAAGCATTGCCAAAAGTCTATTCAAAAACCGGCGGGGTTTTTCTTGCCGGCGCTAAACGACGCTAGTAAAGTTCAAAGATTAGATTCCAATTCGTAGACGTTCCGGGCCGGGACGACTGCATGCGGCGGCGCGCGGGGGCGGCCGCGCCAGGCAGGGCATACGCAGGGCATAATATGACCGACAGCAACAGCAACTTCATTGCGCTGACGGCGGAGATCGTTTCCGCTTACGTGAGCAACAATACCGTTCCGGCCGGCGAGATTCCCGGCCTCATCAACCAGGTTCACGCGGCGCTGACCCGCGTCTCCGGCAAGCCGGCCGATGGGCCCGCGGAGCCGCTGAAACCGGCGGTGTCGCTGAAGAAATCGATCACGCCCGAGTACATCGTCTGTCTCGAGGACGGCAAGAAATTCAAGTCGCTGAAGCGGCACCTGCGCACGCAGTACAACATGACGCCCGAGCAGTACCGCGAGAAATGGGGCCTGAGCGCCGACTATCCGATGGTGGCGCCCAACTACGCGGCGGCGCGCTCGCAGCTTGCCAAGCAGATGGGCCTCGGCCAGCAGCGCCGGCGCCGTTCGAAATAGCCGCATCGCGAACAGGGACGCTGCGGCCGGCCGCGCCGCCACCGGCGCGAGGCCGGTTTCGACGCGCGCGCGCAGGGTCGGCCGCCATAAGAAAATTATCCGGAGAGGCTTGCGTCTCGGGCCATGATATGGGTAATATATGAGCATTATAACCTTGACAAAGCAGGCCACATGCCATAGTATCCCGCGCATAAACAGGGAGACGCGCCATGTTCGGGCATAGCGGAATGGAAGCCGGGCTAATCGGAACTGCGCTCACCGTCGCCCTTATGGAGGCCCTTGTTGAGAGGGGCGTCCTTACGAAAGACGACGCGAATACGATCATAATCAGCGCCAGGGACGAGCTCAGGGCGCACGGCAACACCGTCGCCATCCACAAGGCCGTCGAAACCATCGACAGTTGGATGCTGCCCCGCGTGAAGGGCGGCAAGGCCTGATAGAAAAGCCTCGGTTAAACGCCACTCACGAATTGATTCTGCCATGACAGACCTCCTTAAAAACCCAATCTTCCAAGACGAAGGCAAAGCCCGTGAATGGCTTGAGGCTCGGGTTTGGCCGAAAGGTCCGGTTTGCCCTCACTGTGGCAATGTGGACCAAGCCAAAATCCGTAGCCTTCAGGGCAAGGCTCACCGTCCGGGCCTCTATCAGTGTGCGGAGTGCCGTGAACAGTTCACGGTAACCGTGAAAACCGTTTTCGAGCGCTCCAAAATCCCGCTGACCAAGTGGCTCGCGGCGCTGTTCCTCATGACGGCCTCCAAGAAGGGCGTTTCCGCCCATCAGGTGCACCGCATGCTCGGCATCAGCTACAAGTCCACTTGGTTCATGATGCACCGCCTGCGCGAAGCTATGCGCACTGGCGGCCTTGAGCCCCTAGGCGGCGCTGGCAAGGTCGTAGAGGCCGACGAAACCTATTTCGGGAAGACCGAAACGCCCCGCGTCTCTCCGCAGCGCCGAGGCCGCCCGTACAATCCGCGCGGCTCTCGCGGCCCCAAGGACAAGCGCCCTGTGGTCGCCCTTGTTGAGCGCGGCGGTAGCGTCCGTTCCTTCCATGTCCCGGTCGCGGATGCCGCCAGCGTGGCCGCCGTGGTGCGCGCGAACGTGCACCGCGAGAGCCGTTTGCACACCGATGAAAGCCGCCTCTATCCGAAAGTGGGCCGCGAGTTTGCCGCCCATGAGACGATCACGCACACCATCAACGAGTATGTGCGCGGCGACGTGACCACCAATTCGGTCGAAAGCTATTTCTCAGTGTTCAAGCGCGGCATGCGCGGGACGTACCAGCACTGCAAGGAAAAGCACTTGCACCGCTATCTCGCGGAATTCGATTTTCGTCACAACACCCGCACCAGCGTCGGCTTTAACGACCTCATGCGCGCCGAAGAGCTGGCCAAAGGCATCAGCGGCAAGCGCCTGACTTATCGACGGCCTCACTAAGCCTGATTTCAAGGCCAAGGCCGCGCGCTTTTCGCGCTGGCGTAAGAAGGTCTGGAAGCCAAAGAAGCCCAAGCGCGTGCGTTATTGGCAGTCGCGCCCCCCATTGATTTGACTCACTTTTCCCTCAAAAAAGTGAAGATAGGTCAACATTGCTGTCTCGTAATGTTCCATAGGAACCCTAGATTCCACGCCGTACTGTGGTGGGTTGGCTCGAGCGGTAAGGCGGCGGATTTAGGTTCCGTAAGGCGAGTGACATCGCTTCGGGGGTTCGAATCCCTCACCCACCGCCACAACTCTGACGGCTAACGGAACGTCAGGGGAGTCGGACTACGGGAGGTATGTCATCTAGGCTCACACCTAGGCCTCTCTGTAGTCTGTTTGAAAATCGTTCATGAATCGCCTATATCTTTCTTGCGGATGGCAATGTCACCATCTCGCAAGAGATGTGCCATTCGTGCTCTAGCGAATAGCTAGGTGGCGGTGGGTCTTAGACCGTCCGAGGGCCGCTTCCCATTAGGGGATGCGGCCCTTTCGCTTATTTGCGAAGTCTTTTCTTTTGAATACGCTTCACCGCTTTCTTCTTTTTCGTCCTGTGCTGCGGCGGGCTCTTAGCCACTACCCCAACGGCGCGCTCAAAGCGCTGCCATGCGTCCGGTTCAAATTCGACTTCTTTAGTGGGCTTCCTTGCCATGGTTGTTATTCTCGATCCATCGGGCACTCATTCAAACGAACCCACCCCCGCCACTCACGAACAGGTGGGACGGCTGTGCGCAGCTTGGGCCTTCCTAGAACTGATGACCGAACAAACCCTATGGGGGATATTAGATATAACAAAATCTAACAAACTTGGACCACTGCTCACTTGGCGATTGGATATGAGAACCAGGTGGCAAATGATCTTGGATCATGCCCCTAAGAAACACAGTAAAGATGACATCATCTCCCTTAAGGAGATGAACAAGAAAGTTGGAACTGTAACTCGCGACCGCAATATCATTGTCCATGGCGTCATTCACGGAGCTTGGCGTCTCAAAGAGACCGACAAAGTAGTGCCATGCTGGACGGCTTTCCGCGGGGTCGGGGCCGGAAAGGCCTATTTCGTTAGCACCACCTCCGTCTCAATTGTACGAGAGAACATCCAGAAACTAGCCCACCAAGTGCGAGATTTTAACGCGTCAAAAAACTATTCAGAGGTTAGCGATCTAGCCGCAACTGAGCTTGTTACTGAGACTTGGCCAGTGCCGCTGTAATAATCGCCCTTACAATCACCTCAGGCTCGTCGGCCTCAGGGTCGCTTGCACAAAATTCAAGAACCCCGGCCTCAACCATCTCAGCAGTAACCACGGGCGCGCCATCCCCGATGATGGCCGGGGCGGTGTCCTGACTATGTTTAGCGGGCTGCTTTGTCAAGGTTATAATTCTCTAATATATCCTATATCGAGGTTATAATTCATGCCAATCTCCGGTCCCCGCAAAGCCAGACAACCCGAGGCGGCGCAGCCGCAGGTCGACGCCTTCCGCGGCCGGCATCTGGCCCTGGCGCAGGCCGAGATCGAGACCGAGCTCGGCCGCACGCGCGTGCTGGTCGACGAGGCGGAAAGCCCGCTGGTGTGGCTGGCGCGGCGGCGCGGACGCGACGGTCAGGCCCTGATCGAGCCGCATCAGCTGCTGGCCGGTGAGCGGCTGCGCGCCGATTTCACCCTCGCCAATCTCATGCCGCGCACGACGTCGAGCTGGGACAACCCGATCCAAGGCGCGCGCCGAGGCCTTGCGCATAGCGGCGCCATGGGTGCCAGCGACGCCGCCATCGCGGCGCGCCAGCGCGTGCACCGCGCGCTCGACGTGGTCGGCCCGGAGTTTTCCGGCCTCCTGCTCGACGTGTGCTGCTTCCTCAAGCGCCTCGAGGACATCGAGCGCGAGCGCGTCTGGCCGGCGCGCTCGGCCAAGGTCGTGTTGCTGCTCGGCCTCGACCGGCTGGCCCGCCATTACGGCTTCGGCGCAAAGGCCGAAGGCCGCGCCCGCGCGGCGATCCGGACCTGGCTTGCCGATGAAGCTGGCGCCTAGGCGATCGCCGCGAGCGCCGCGCCGGCGTCGGCACGGATGCGCTCGACCATCGAGCGCAGGCCGTTCGAGCGCTGCGGCGTGAGGTTCTCGCGCAGGCCGAGCTTCTCGAACAAGGCGAGCGCGTCGACGGCGAGGATCTCGCGCGCCGGCTTTCCTGAATAGACCGCGAACAGCACGGCGATCAGCCCGCGCACGATATGCGCGTCGCTGTCGCCCTCGAACGAGAGCAGCGGGCCGCCGGCGCCGTCCGGCTGCACATGGGTGACCAGCCAGACCTGGCTGGCGCAGCCGCGCACCTTGTTCGCCTCGCTATGGTCGGCATCCGCCAGCGGCGGCAAGGTGCGGCCGAGCTCGATGAGATAGCGATAGCGGTCGTCCCACTCGTCGAGCAGGCTGAAATTCTCAACGATGTCGTCGATGGCTGTCATCGTGCGGCGCCGGTCCGTTGTCCCGCCGCACATATATAGGCTGGCGCTGGCAATGCCAAAATCGGGCGGCGGCGCGCATCCGCCGCCTTTGCCGGCAGGATGAGGCGTCTAGACCGACGGCCGGCCGGCGCGGGCCTCGCGCCGCGGCGGCAACGGAACCGGCGCATGCCAGGACGGCGCCATGTCGGCCTCGGTCAAGGTGCCCTGGCCGGGCGCCGAAGCCGGGATGAGCCGGGCCGGCTTCTCGGCCGGCGCCGGCTTGTCGGCCAGCACCGCGGTGACGAAGTCGAAGAGCGTGCGCGCCCCCGCCTCGGCCTTGTGGCCGATCGCCACCGCGACCTTGCCGCCGACCGCGCAGGCGTCCGGCTGCCGTTCGCAGAAGCCGCGTGCGTCGGACACGGCCGCGCTCGCCAGCGTCACCGCCTGGCCCGCGTCGATCTGTGCTTCGGGCGTGCTCGATTTGTCGCCGCCATTGGGCAGCAGCACGCAAACGACGCCCAACCAAAACGCCATTCGCAAGAGGAAGAACATGACCCTACCCGTTATCGTCCCCGACGGCTTTGCGCCGCCTTTGAAACAAACCCTAGCAGACAGGGCTGAACTTGTCGTTCGCGATACGCGCGCAGTTTTCGGCAAGTTCGACGCGAATTTTCCTCGAATTGGAGACAACTCAATTCGATTAAAATTTTAAATGATCGCATTCTCGTTGCTTGCGCGGCCTGCCGTCGCGGCATGGTTACCGCGACGTAACTTGAGGGTGCTCCCGCACCGATGCGGCCCATGGAGCGGCAATGAATATTTCACCATGCTCCGCGAATGGGCGGCGGAAAATGCAACGACCCGTGCCACTGCGGGACAATCCGGGCCGCGCCTGCGGCGGCCTTAGCGTTCGCTTAAGTTCGGCTGACTAGCTTTCGTACTCGAAAAAAGGGGCGCGTCGGCTCCTTGCAGTTCGCTGCAGTTCGGCAAGACGCGGGACAGGGACGTGCGTTTCCTCACGCCAGTGTGGAATTATGTCGACGCCTTGGTGCATCCGGCCGCGCAGCAGGATGCGCTGACGGCTGCGCGTCACCGCGCCTTCATCGCCCCGCGCCTGGTCGGCAGCCTGATCGCGCTCGCGAGCTTCCCGGTCTATCTCGCCTTCCGCGGCGTGCCGAGCGCGCTCGAAGTCGGCGTGTTCGCCTGGCTGGTGGCGCCGATCCTGATCGCCTATTTCCTGTCGCGCACCGGCCGCTATGAAAGCGCGCACGTCCTTTCCTCGCTCGCCCTGACCGGCCTGGTCTCGGCGGTCGCCTGGTGCACGGGCGGCATCGGCTCCTTCGCTGCGATCTGGCTGGTGGTGGTGCCGCTGGAGGCCGCGCTTTCGGCCTCGCGCCGCGTCGTGGCGCTCGCCTCCACTTTCGCG
Source organism: Pseudolabrys sp. (assembly GCA_046292265.1). Taxonomy (GTDB): domain Bacteria; phylum Pseudomonadota; class Alphaproteobacteria; order Rhizobiales; family Xanthobacteraceae; genus Pseudolabrys. The sequence continues at coordinate 232,919 of JBKBRE010000004.1, forward strand.
CTCTCGGCGGCCGGCATGCTCGCCAGCGTCAGCGCGCTCGACCTCCTGCCGCCGGCGACCTCGCTGGCGAGCGAGCACGGCGCGCTGGTCGCGCTCGGCATCATTTCGGCCGCGCTCTATGCCACCGGCCTCGCGCTCGGCGCCGAACAGCTCGCGCGCACGAGCTTCTGGCTGCTTTACGCCGAGGAGGACCGCTACCGCCTGCTCGCGCGCAACATGACCGACGTCATCACGCGCCACGGCCGCAACGGCGCGGTGCTGTTCGTTTCGCCGGCGGCCGAGCCGCTGCTCGGCGTGCGCGCCGGCGGCCTCATGGGCCACGGCATGTTCGACCGCGTGCATGTCGGCGACCGCCCGGCTTATCTCACCGCGCTCGCGGACGCCGCACGCGGCGAGGCCCGCTCGGTCGAGTTCCGCCTCCGCAAGGGCGACAAGGAAGGCGCGGCCGGCCAATTCGTCTGGGTCGAGATGCGCTGCCAGCCGCTCGACCGTGCCGGCGCGGCAACGCCCGAGCGCGAGGTCGTCGCCGTCCTGCGCGACGTGAGCGAGCGCAAGACGCAGCAGCGCGCCATCGAGATCGCGCAGGCCGAGTCGGCGCGCGCCAACGCCGCCAAGAGCCGGTTCCTCGCCACGATGAGCCACGAGCTGCGCACGCCGCTCAACGCCATCATCGGCTTCTCGCAGATGCTGAGCGACGAGTCGCTGGTGCTCGACCCCTCCCGCAAGCTCGAATACGCCCGGCTGATCAACGAATCCGGGTGTCACCTTCTGTCGGTGGTCAACGGCATCCTCGACATGTCGAAGATGGAGACCGGCAATTTCGAGATCACGCCGGAGCCTTTCGCGCCCGCGGCGGCGATCTCCAGCTGCTGCGACCTCTTGGCGCTGAAGGCGCGCGAGGCCGGCGTCGCGATCGAGACGCGCATTGCGTCCGGCTTGCCGGACGTGGTCGCCGACCGCCGCGCCTTCAACCAGATCCTCATCAACCTGATCTCCAACGCCATCAAGTTCACGCCGCGCGACGGCCGCATCACGATACGCGGCGATGCCGACCGCGACAGCCTCACGGTCGCGGTCGAGGACACCGGCTGCGGCATTGGCGAGGAGGACCTGCCGCGGCTGGGCGAGGCCTTCTTCCAGGCGCGCGCTTCCTACGACCGCCGCCACGACGGCTCCGGCCTCGGCCTATCGATCGTGAAGGGCCTGGTTCAACTGCATGGCGGCGACATGGACATCGCCAGCCGCCTGGGCAAAGGGACCTGCATCACGATCCGTCTGCCGCTCGATTGCGAGGGCAAGCGGCCGCCCGCCGACCCCGTCAAGCTCGTGACCGAGCGTGCCAAGGAACTTGCCGTTGTCGCCAATGCCAGGATCAAGAAGAGTGCGTAAAAGAATTCCCGACAACGAGGAGATCGCGCCGGGGCGCGCCGCCCGCGCGGCGGCTTTGATCAGCCGCCATCCGCGCGAGTTCGTCGGCATGCTGATGGCGGCCTCCGCCACATTCGCCATCTGCGCCAATGCGCTCTTTTTGCAGAAGGGCCCGCACCCGGCGCCGATCTTCGCCACGCGTCCGTTGTTGCAGCCAATGCAGCCGGCGCGGCCCACCGCCGATCCGGCCGCGCAGGGCCGTACGCAATTGATTACCGAAATCCAGCGCGAGCTCGCTCAGAAGGGATTCTACGACGGCGCCGTCGATGGCGTCTGGGGCGCGCGCACCGACAGCGCGGTGCGCGATTTCCTCGACGCCACGGGCGCCAGGGTTGCGCCGGAAGCCGGAGAGGCGCTGCGCCGCGCGATCGCGGCCGCGCCGGCCAAGCGCGCGCAGCCGGCAGCGCGCGTCAACGACCCGATCGCCGCCCTGATCGCGCCATCGCCGCGCGTCACCGCCATCCAGCGCGCGCTCACGGATTTCGGCTACGGTCAGCTTAAGCCGACCGGCGTCTACGATCCCGAGACGCGCAGGGCGATCGAGCGCTTCGAGCGCGACCACAAGCTGCCCGTCACCGGTCAGATCTCCGACCGCTTCGTGCGCACCCTCTCAGGTATGACCGGACGCCCGCTCGAGTAGTTGGCGCGCGCGCCGGCGCTCTGCTACCAGAACCGCATGCGTTTGAAGACCGGCATTTGGGTGGCGGCCTATGTCCGCCGCTGCCATCTCGAGGGCGCGTTCGCGGCGGTGCGCCGGCGTGGCGCCGAGGAAGCCGGCGCCGTCTTCATCAAGCTCAATCGGCTGGACGGCACCGGCACGCTCTATGGGCCGGCGCCGCAGGCCATGTTCGACGAGGATCGGCCGGCCGAGCGCCTGTTCACGGTCGTACTCGGCGGCGAAGCGCCGGCTTCCGAGGCCGACATCGAGGGGCGGCTGGTGCGCGAAATTCGCTTCGATCCCGACGTCTGGATCGTCGAGGTCGAGGACCGCGGCGGCCGGCACTTCCTCGATAGCGCGCTCATCTAGCATTGCGCGCGCAAGCGCGTGGACCGCGGGCGCCGGGCCGGCCGGTTACTTCAAAGCGCCGAGCAGGAAGGTCAGCTTCTCGACGAGAATTTGTCCCGTGGTGTTGAGCGCGGCGAGGATAGCCAGGGCAATGCCCGCGCAAATCAGCCCGTATTCGATCGCAGTGGCGCCAGACTTGTCGGAAAGAAAACGCGTGAACATCGCGCACTCCCAATAGTTCGTCGCCTCCGTTTTCGCGCGCAAAAGTTGTTGATAGGAAAATAGGACGATTAAAGATCGAATTACGCTTCTGCTTGAATTGATTGCAGGGCTTAGTGGGTGTTGCGGGCGCGCCCGGCAGGCGCGCCGGTCGCGCGCGGCGCGCGATAGGCCCGCGTGGTTGCGGCGGAGCGGGCGCTGCGGCGCTCGTCGTCCCAGGTGGCCGGCTCGTGCGGCGGCCGTGCGCGTTTGCCCTGACCCTGCCAGATCGCCGCCATGGTGCGCGCGGCCTCCGGCGAAAGTTCATCGAACAGCTGCGCGAGGTCGAAGACGCGCGCGACCGACTGGCCGATCGATGGGTCGAGGCACAAGAGAATGCGCTGGAGCACCGCGGCCTTCATGCCGAGCGCGCGGGCGGCCACCACCAGCGGCTCGCCGGAAGCGTCGGTCGTGATGCGCTGCGCAAGCGCGGGCGAAACGCCGAGGGCACCGGCGAGCGCGCGGGAGAAGGCGGCGCTATTGCGCTGCAAGGCCGCGCGTTCGAGCGCGGCGACCGCTTCGGCCGACGCAGGCCCCGCCGCGCGCGGCGGTGCGGCGCCGACGTCGATGTTGGCCAGGATCAGGCGGCGCTCGTCCGGCGTCGCCGACAGGAACAGGTCGGTGAGGTCGTCCCGGGCGGGCTGCGGCGGCGCCTCGGACTTGGGGGCAGGGGCGGCGGCTGCGGCGGGCGCGCCGAGCTTGTCGAGCACCGCTCGCGGCGCGCCGGGATAGCCGCGCAGCGCCGCGACGACCGCCGCGCGCGTCGCCTGGTCGGCGCTGCCGATCAGGCCGAGCGCAAGCTCGACATATTGGGTTTCCTCGTCCGCGGTATGGACCGCCTTCTGCACATAAAGGTCGGTGAGGACCCTGAGCAACGTCGGCCGGATATCGACGCCGTCGCGGCAGGCGAGATCGAGCAGGCCATCGAGCGGGGAACAGGCGGACGTTTTCGGCATTGCAGGTACGCTTCACCAGACGCGGAATGCCTCACCCTAGAACGGGCCCGTTAGCGGACCGTTAACCTTGCGTCCCCTTAATTGCAGCAAGGCTGCCGATCCGGCAGGTCCGCCGGAACGGAAAAGGGGACTGCAATGGGCGAAGTCATCCGTTTTCCAGACGAGTCGGGCTACGCGCGTAGCGGCGGCAGATATGTCGGCGCCAATAGCGAGCCTGCTACCGTGATCATTCTCCCGGTCATCCGCATCGAGCGCGATCCGGACGGCTCCAACGGCATCGAACCGCACACCGGCAACAATCCGGGCCGCCGCCGTCGTCGCCGTCTGCTGCGCTGACGGCAGAAGGCGACGCGCCGATGCGCATTCCGCCCGTCAGGCGCCTGCTTCTGGCCATCGGGCCGGCGCTCCTGCTCGCCGGCTGCGCCAACGGCGACTTCGGCGAAGTGCAGGACTATCTCGTCACCGACAGGATTCACGACTGGGTCGGCCGCGACACGGTGCCGGCGCCGTCAGCCTTCCCCTACACCGACGACGAGCGCCTGCTGCGCGATCTCGCCTATCCGCTGATTGAGCCGCCTCACGACCGCCAGCGCTGGTACTCGATCGCCGGCGAGTACGGCCTGCGCGAACCGAGCCTGCGCAACGACCGCATCGCCTATGCCAATCATCTCATGTCGGCGCACTTTCGCTCGCCCTCGTCGCGCTATGCGCAGCTGATCGACGACATCCGCAACGACAGCACGCGCATGGCGCCATTCTTCGAGGTCGCCGGCCGCGTGATCGACATCGACGTCAAGCGGCGCAAGAGCCTCCGCTTCGTCTCGCCGGTCAGCGGCGAGCCGGAAAACGCGCTCGTGCGCAACCGCGAGAACGCCAACGTCGTCGCCATCGTGCGCACCAGCATCGCGCAGCGCGCCGCCGCCTATCGCTTCGCGCTCGAGCGGCTGGTGATCGAAGTCCCGTCGCCGCAGGCGATCGAGGCCGAACGCTCGCTCGGCTATCTCAAGGCGCAGGTCGCGTATTACCAGCGCCATCTCGCGCCGACCTGGCAGCGCGAGAAAAGCCTGGCGTCGACGAATTAGGGCAGGGCTTTCTTACCGCTCCTCGAGCGCCGCGAAGGGACCGGCCGCATAGCTGGCCTTGCCGCCGACCAGGGTCAGCAGCGGCTTGATCGTCGCGATACGGTCTTCCGGCACGGAGAAGTAGTCGGCGTCGAGCACGACGAGATCGGCCCATTTTCCGGCCTCGATCGATCCGCGCTTGTCCTCGTCGGCGGAAAACCAAGCCGAACCGGCGGTGTGCAGGCGTAGTGCTTGCTCGCGGCTCGGCGTGAATTCCTTTGCCCGCAACGGGGTGCCCTTGGCGGTCTTGCCATCGAGCATCCATTGCAGGGTCTGGAATGGTGCGTGCGTGGATACCCGGGTGCCGTCGGTGCCGAGGCCGACGGCGATGCCGCGCTGCTGCGCTTCGAGCACCGGCGGCGAGCGCTTCACGATCTGCGGCGTGACCAGCTTCGGCCAGTTCTCGCCCTCGAACAGGGCGCGGTTCTGCACCAGATAGCCCATGCCAAGCTTCTTCATCCGATCGAGCGACTGCGGCGAGGCGTCTTCGAGATGCGCGATGGCCCAGCGCAAGTCCTTGATCGAGTTCTTGGCGTCAACCTCTTCGAAGATGTCGAGAACCTGATTGGCGGTCGAATCCTGCGTGGCGTGAATCTGGATGCGCAGGCCGCGTTCGGCCGCCCAATGCGCGATTTCCCGCAATGTATCGGCGGCGCCAGGGCGCGGCTTGAATCCCGGAGGGCGGCCGAGTGGGCCGTCATGGAAGCCCCAGACCATGACTTCACCGAGACCCAGCGCCTTTAGCCAGTTGTCACCGAAGTTGCGCGGCAACATCAGCGCATATTGCTTGAGGTCGGCAACCTCATGGCCGGGACGGCCGTTGAAGTAGAACGACACGCGGATCGGCAATTGCCGCTGTTGCCAGAGTCGGAACATGGGTTGGTAGGCTTCCGGCGACATGCCGCCGCCGGCCGGATCGATGACGCCTGTGAGGCCGACCGAAGCAAGGTGCTTGAAGAAGGCGCGCGTACCCGCCACCTGCTCGGCGAAATCGGGCTTCACGGTGCGTCCGAACAGCACCGACAGAGTCGGCAAGTCGCCGTCGATCCGCCCGGTCGGCTCTCCCTTGTCGTCGAGCACCACCTTGCCGTTGGGCGGAACCTTGGATTCTTTCGTGATGCCGAGCCGCTCCATAGCTTTCGGGTTGAGCACGGCGAAGTCGTACAGGTGCTGCACATAGACCGGGTTGTCGCCGCCGGCCTTGGTAAGCTCCGCCGCGGTCGGCGCACGCTGCTCTTTCATCTGCGTCATGTGCCAGCCGCCTGGGACCAGCACCCACTCGCCGGGGCGCGCCTTCGCAACGTCTGCGATCTTTGCCAGGCCCTCTTCGATTGACTTGACGCTCGACCAGTCGACCTCGCTGCGGTACGTGACGCCCGCGCGAATGGCATGCAGATGGGAATCGATCAAACCGGGAATGACAGTGCGGCCTTGCAGATCGACGCTCCGGGTGCGGGAGTCGGCTAGCGCGCGTACCGACTTGTCGTCGCCCGCCGCGACGATGTTTTCGCCGGCGATGGCCACAGCGCTGACGACGCTGGACTTCGCATCGAGCGTGGCGATCTTGCCGTTATAGAGCACCAGGCTCGGTGTCTGTGCCTCGACGAATGTGCTCGCGCACAGCATCGCCGCACCCACGATGGTACAAGCCGTCAGCGTCCGCATTTCCCAGCCCTCAGTTACAAAGCGTTGAATATGTATCTTCGCCGGACGCGAGCCCGAAAGAAAGTGTCGTTGTCGCGGTGCTGTGGAAGATCGAGACGCTGTGTTTCACATTGCTAAATCTTCTCGATCTGAGTGGTGTTTAGCGACCGGGCCGCTGCGGCGATCCAGCGGCCGCGCGTCGATGGAACCGTGCCGCGCCATGCGCATTGACGGCGGGCTCAGCGCCACCTCGTCATGTCCCGTGCCCGAGGCAATGTCATGATGCTCGAATGGACCGACATCTTGCTGCGTCTCGGCGCGGCCGCCGCCGGCGGCGTCGCCCTCGGCATCAACCGGGACGTCCGCAACAAGCCGATCGGCGCGCGCACGCTCGGCCTGGTCGGGCTCGGCACGTCCGCGGTGTGCGTGGCGACGATCCAGTTTCCGGGCATGGCCGAGAATCCGGACGCCGCCAGCCGCGTCATCCAGGGCATGATCCAGGGTCTGATGGCCGGCATCAGCTTCATCGGGGCGGGGGTCATCCTGCGCGACGTGCGCAGCCAGAGCGTCGAGGGGCTGACCACGGCGGCGACGGTCTGGGTCGCGGCGGCGCTCGGCATCGCCTGCGGCCTGGCGATGTGGCGGACCGCCGGCACAGCCGTCGTCATCGCATTGCTGCTGCTGATCGTGGCGGTGTGGATCGAACGGTGGCTGGCCAAAGGCAGTAGCGAAGCGGACACCCGCTGAATGCGGCGGCGGCGTGTTGTTCGCGGATGCGCTCAGCGCCCCGGCGACGCGGGGCCGTGCGGCTGCGCCTCTGCCGCCGGCCGGCAGCGCGCGGCAACGACGGCGCTCCTGACCTTGTCCATGAGGCCGGGCTCCGGCGCCAGCGCGCGGATCGCAATCAGGCCGGTTTCGGTCGGCGATTCCACGATCAGCCGGTCGGCGGCCGTGACGTCCTCTTCCTCGGGCATCTCGGCGCGCTGGTCGCTGGTCATCAGGTCGAGCTCGATGACGCGGCGGCCGGCCGCGCGGTCGTTGATCGCGTAGTAGGCGACGTCGTGGCGCGTGTAGAAGGACACGGATGTGTAAGATAGGCTCACCGGGACCGTGAGTTTGAGCGCGCCCTGCGACAGGTCGTAACGGCAGATCGCGGTGACGAAGGCGGGATCCATCAGCGGCATGGTCGCCTGGTCGGGCGTCGGCGCGGGCAGGGGCACGACCGTGTTCACCGCTGCGATCGGCTCCAGGCGCGCATAGGCGTCGCGCGTCGCCGTGCGCGGCAGGATGATCACGGTCGCAAGATGCACGATGCCGCCGAGCAGCGCGCCGCCGAAGAGCAGAAGCAGCCAGCGGATCATGGGCAACTCCGTGTCGCGATCGCGGGCATCGGCACTTCGTGACCGACCTTGGTCGAGACGCCGACCGCGGTGTCGTAGAGGCGCAGCACCAGGCTGTAGCGATCGACGCCGCCGGTCGGCAGCCAGTTGCCGGAATTGGCGCGCGGCGCCGCCACGATCTGGAAGCTGCCATCGGCCTGCCGGACGATTTCCTGGCTGGTGAATCCGTGCCGGCCGACCGAGTTGGCGACGAGCTCGCCGGTCGGGCTGTACAGCGTGAGCGTCCAGAAACGTGCGGCCGGCGTCACGCCGGACAGCACCACGTCGCAGCGGCCGTCGAGCGGCCTTCCGTTGTCGTCGGTGCGCGCGGTGAACGACACGCCGTCGCCCAGCGCCATCGGCAGTTGCCCGCTGCGCGCGATGCTCGCGCGCGCATAGGGGTCGGCGTCGAGCGTGCCGGTCTTCGGCCAGGCGGTCCAGCTTCCGATCGTCAGCGCGCCGAAAGCGGCGCCGCGCGTCAGCGCCAGATAGGTCAGGCCGAGGCCGACGAGCGCTGCGATGGCAAGGGCAAACAACGTTCCAAGGAGCAGCCGCACGATCGATCCGCTGGCAGGGGCAAGAAGGTGATTCCGGAGGGGCAGACTACGCCGCCCGTTCGCGCACGGCTAATCAGTTTCGGCCGAAAGTGCGGCCTTCAAGGGTGGACACGAGCGCGTCGGGTTTCCCGGGAGCGGCCGCCTGCTTCTTCTGGTCGCTGGAAACGCTCGGACGCACCGGGCTGAGCGCGCGGTTGGCTTCCTCCAGCAGGCGTTCGACGCGCACGAGGACCTCGGCGCCGCGCTTGGTGAGAAGGGTGGGGCGGGGCGGCGGAGGCGTCTGCTCGCCGCTCTTGGCCTTGGCCTGCGCCGTGACGGTCTGCTGGCGGGCGGGCGGCACCGCCACCCCGGGCAGCTGTCTCACCTCGATGCCCTGGTGGGCGTAGTTCATGATGGCGTGCCAGGTCATGGCCGGCAGCGAGCCGCCCGTCATCCGATTGGTCGAGGTGTAGTCGTCGTTGCCGAACCAGACGCCGCAGACGAAGTTGCCCGTGTAACCCACGAACCAGGCGTCGCGGTAGGCATTGGTGGTGCCGGTCTTGCCGGCGGCGGCGATGCCGTCGAGCCGCGCCCGGCGCCCGGTGCCGTTCTCGACGACGTTGGTCATCATCGTGACCATGTCCTGCGCGACCTGCGCGGTCATCGCCTGCCGCGGCTTCGGCCCGTCGCGGTCGAAGCGCCAGATGAGCTCGCCGGTGCCGCTGCGCAGCTCGAGGATGGCATGCGCCGTCACCGCCTTGCCCAGGTTGGGGAAGGAGGCGTAGGCGCCGGTGTGCTCGAGCACCGTGACGGCGTCGGCGCCGATCGGCAGCGAAGGCGTGTCGGGCAACTGGCTCTTGATGCCCATGTCGTGCGCGAGCTTGACGATGCGGTTGCGGCCGAGCCGCGGGTTGCCGTCGCCGATGGCGACCGACAGGCGCACGGCGATGGTGTTGATCGAGCGCGTGAGCGCCGCAAGGAGCGTCATCGAGCCGGCATAGCCGCCGCTGTAGTTGTGCGGGCACCAGTTGCCGAGACAGATCGGCGCGTCGACGACGATCGACGACGGCTTGAAGCCGTGCTGCAAGGCCGCCGCGTAGACGTAGGGCTTGAACGACGACCCGGGCTGGCGCATGGCGTCGGTGGCGCGGTTGAACTGGCTGGCGCCGTAGTCGCGCCCGCCGACCAACGCGCGCACGGCGCCGTCCACGTCCATCAGCACCGCCGCCGCCTGCTTGGCGTGATATTCCTGGCCGTACTGGCGCAGCGAATTCTCCACCGCCGCATCGGCGGCCTTCTGCAGATTGCTGTCGAGCGCGGTGCGCACCACGAACACGCGCTCGGTCATCGACTTCGGCAGCCGGTCGACGAGTTTCTTCACCTCGTCGAAGGCCCAGTCGAGATAATAGTTCGGCGCGCGGTCGTCGCGGCGATCGACGGGGGTGGCGGGGTGGCGGCGGGCGCCGAACACCTGGCCCTCGGTCATGAATCCGGTCTCGACCAGGTTGTCGAGCACGATGTTGGCGCGGGCGCGCGCCGCCGGCAGGTTGACCATCGGCGAGAACTTGGTCGGCGCCTTGAACAGGCCGGCGAGCATCGCCGCCTCCGCGAGATCGACGTCGCGCGCCGACTTGTTGAAATAGTACTGCGACGCCGCGTCGACGCCGAAGGCGCCGCCGCCCATGTAGGCGCGGTCGAGATAGAGCTTCAGGATCTCGTTCTTGGTCAGCCGCGCCTCCAGCCACATGGCCAGAAACGCTTCCTTCACCTTGCGCTCGATGGTGCGCTCGTTCGACAGGAACAGGTTCTTGGCGAGCTGCTGCGACAGCGACGAGCCGCCCTGCACGACGCCGCCGGCGCGCGCATTGGTGACCAGCGCGCGCATGGTGCCGGGCAGGTCGATGCCGAAATGCTCGTAGAAGCGCCGGTCCTCGGTGGCGAGCACCGCCTTGATCAGGTGGTCCGGAAACTCATCGAGCGGCACCGAGTCGTTGTGCTTGATGCCGCGACTGCCGACTTCGTTGCCGTAGCGGTCGAGGAAGGTGACGGCGAGCTCCGACTTCTTCAGCCAGTCGTCGTCGTTGGTCTCGCGGAAGGCGGGCACCGCGAGCGCCAGCATCAGGATCAGCCCGGCGGTGCCGAGCGTGGCGCCTTCCGAGGTGAGCTCGGTCATCCAGCGCCGCCAGCCGGCGACGTGGAAGCGGTCCATGAAGGTGGAGAAGCGCTCGTAGGCCTCGCGCGCGCCCTTGGCCGAGCGGAACAGCGAGAAGTCCACCCAGGCGTCGATGCCGAGCAGCCGGCGCTTGAGATTGGGCTTCCAGTCCTCGGGAAACAGGTCGCGCAAGGGCGTTTTCGCTTTCGAATCAAGGGGGCGGCGGCGTCAGCCCGCCAGACCCGACCTTACCCGAAGGCGGGGCGGGCGGCCACGCTCGCGGAGGCCCAAGTTGTGGCCAAGGTGAATGCAAATTGGGGGGAAATAGGGGCGGGGCGCGGGGGGATGCCGCGCGCGGCTGAATCATCTTGATCGCCCTGGCGCGGAGCGCATCGCTCGTGGGGGGGCCACAGTTTGGGCGCGACCCGCCAGC
>JBKBRE010000005.1:0-102500 GCA_046292265.1 Pseudolabrys sp.
CCGGCGGCGAACGCCAGCGCGGCAGTCCCGGCGGCCGCGCGCACTACCGCACCGCCGCCCCGGCCGGTCGCGACTGACGCGCGCGCGCGTTCGCCGTATGTGCGGTCGAAAACGGTGAGCCCTCGCAGCGTCGCCGCGCCGAAAGTCACCCGCGCGCGGCCGCCGGCGATCCGCGCCATGCCCGGCACCCACAGCCGCGCCTATGCGCCGCTCCGCCGAACGCCGTGCCCGCGCGCTCCATCAAGCCGGCGCCGCCCCGCGAGATTCCCTGGACCGCGCGCGAGCTGGACATCTTCACGCGCTGAGCGACGGGTCCAGGCATGTTCGCGGCCTGCGCGTCCTGCCGATGCCAGGACGCGGATGACGGCCGTCTATCCGGCCGCATGAGGCAGGTCTTTGCCGCCGCCGCGCAGCACGCCTTGCCGCAACAACGCGCCTGCCTGCGCGGCCGGTACCGGCGGGCTGAAATAGTGTCCCTGGATGTAGCGGCAGCCGGCGGCGGTGAGCAGTTCGAGCTGCCGTTCGGTTTCGACGCCCTCGGCGATGACCTTGATGCCCAGCTCGCGCGCGAGGCTCAAGGTCGCGCGCACGATAGTCATGTCGCCGGTGTCCTCCTGGATGCCGCGGACGAATTCCTGCGCGATCTTGATGTGACTCACATGGTAGGTGCGCAGGTAGCCCAGCGACGAATAGCCCGTTCCGAAGTCGTCGATCGCGATCGCGAAGCCGCGGTCGCGAAGGCGATCGACAAGGGCGCTGTTCTCGCGCGTCGTCTCCATCAGCACCGATTCGGTCAGTTCGAGCTCGATCGCATCGGGTGTGAGGCCGCACTTCTGGACGTAGAGCATGAGGTCGCCGTCGAAATCGGGGGCGGCCTTTATCTGCATGGCCGAGACGTTGACGGCGACCGGCGGCGGGTGAAGGTCTGCGGCGCGCCAGGCGCCGATCTGGGTGCACACGGCCTGGAGCACCCAGCGGCCGAACGCCACAATCGTTGCGTCGCGCTCGGCGATGGGAATGAACTGGCTGGGGTGCAGTAGGCCGCGCTTGGGGTGATGCCAGCGGGCCAGCGCCTCCAGCCCGAAAATGCGGCCCGAAGGCAGTTCGACCTGCGGCTGGTAGTAGAGCTCGATTTCGCCGCGTTCGACCGCGTGCCGCAGGTCGCCCGCCAGGGTCACGCGCTCGATGATGGCGACGTCGAGGGCCTCGGAATGGAAGTGGAACTGATTGCGGCCGGAGTCCTTGGCGCGATAGAGCGCGAGATCGGCCTGCTTGAGCATGTCCTCCGGCCTGCGGATATCCGGCGTGTAGACGGCGATGCCGATGCTGGCGGTGATTTCGACCGGCGGGTCGATGTTGTAGGGCGGGTCCGAGAGCTCGTGCAGGATGCGCATCGCGAAAGTGCCGGCGTCGGAGGGATCGTCGACGTCTACCTGCAGGATTGCAAACTCGTCGCCGCCGAAGCGGGCGATCAGGTCGTTGGTCCGGCGCACGCGGTCGAGGCGCTGGGCCACGAGCTTCAACAGCTCGTCGCCTTTGCCGTGGCCCAGCACGTCGTTGACGTCCTTGAAATGGTCGATGTCGATGTAGAGCACCGCGAAGGAGCCGGCGCCGCGCTTGGCGGTGGCGAAGGCGGTCCGTATCTGCTCGAGGAACGCCACCCGGCTGGCCAGGCCGGTCAGCTGATCGGTCCGCGCGAGGTACTGCAGCTGCACTTCCGCCGTCTTGCGGCGGTCGATGTCGATGGCGAGCCCTTCGATCGCGGCGATGCTTCCGTCGCGGTCGCGCACGGGGGACGTCCGACACTCGAACCAGATGTACGTGCCGTCGGCGGAGCGGATGCGCGCGTCACGCACCGCTTCCGCCACCTTTCCGCCCGCCACGCGCGCGATGTCCGACGCGATCGGCGCGATATCGTCCGGGTGGAACAGGTTGATGTAGTCGGAGGACCCCACCATCCGCTCCGGCGCGTAGCCGTATCGGCTCACGTTGCGCGATATGTAGATCATCGCATGCGGCGCCTGGGCGGCGATGCGGTAGAGGATGGTCGAGCTGCCTTCGACAATGCGGCCTGCGTCGGCGAGCGCGACGACGTCGCGCGCGCGCGCGATCGCCGCGCCGGTCAGCGCGGCGAGGACCTTCAGCGCGTCGGTTTCGAGAGCAGACCAGTCGCGCTCGTCCCGGCAATCTTCGAAGGCGGCGGCGCCCCACATTTTTCCGCCGATGTAGATGGGAAAGGCAAGCGCCGACTTCACGCCCATCCCCATCAGGAAGGCGCGCAACGGCTCCTCCACCGTGCGCGCGACGGCGCTGCGGGCTTGTTTCTCGGCGAGCCGTGGCAGCAATGGCGTCAATGCTTTCGCCGCCTCGCCGGCGCCGTGCGGCATGCGCATCTGCGCGGCCGGCTTCACCCCGGGCGCGACCCACTCGTAGCGCTGGACGGCGCGCAGGCTGTTCTCGCGCACCCATTCGTTCTCGTAGATCTGCACGCGGCTGACGCCGCAGGCGGCGCCGATAAGGGCCAGGATGTGCGGGATGGTCTGCTCGGGCTCCAAAGAGCGGGCCAGCGCCGTCGCGCTCTGCGCGATGGCGCCGGTAATTGCATCCGCGCGGGCGAGGTCCGCGGCGCCTTGGGCCTTGTCCTGCATCGACCTGCTTGTGCTTCGGCAAGCCGCCGTGCTGTGCGGCTTCGTTGATGCAACAAGACTAGACGCATGTGGCTGCCGTTCGTTTGACGGCAGTCAAAAGGGGCCGGTCCCGTAATGGGCGCGTGAAGCCGTCGAGCCGCGCGCAGCCGTCCGCGCCTGAAATCACAATAATGCTACTTGCGACTCCCGACAAAAGCGAGTCGAGGCATGTGGCTGCGCACCGATGGTAGGTAAGTACTAGCCGCAATGCAGCCGGGCAGACATCCTGCTGTTGCAATGCGAATTGGCCGTTGTCTGAAACGGTGCACGGAGCACATCGTGGAGAAGCCTGAAACGTCACACGGGTAACATCCGTGTGCATTCCAGCGGCCCTTTCTCATGCCGTCGACACGTCGCTGTGTTACCCTGCACAAAAAAGAAAATCTTATCTCCTCATAACAATTTCGGAAATTTGTACTCGAATGAATGTTCACCACAGAAATTTTTCCGCAGAATTATACCACAAGTTTTGCGGGTTCCGTGATATTCTTTCTTCCAATGAAAGATGACGCCCATGATCGAGCGATTGGGACGTACGAGACAAACAGCGGCCACCATGGCTGATGCAGGCCATTCCGCAAGCTTGACCACAAAGATCGACGGTCGCAATCACGGCGGATATCTCAGATCGCGCGTGCAGAAGCGATCGATCGTCGTCGGCCGGCACAAGACCAGCGTCAGCCTCGAAGATGTTTTCTGGAATGAGCTGCGTGCAATCGCGCAGAGTCTCGGCCTGCATCTCTCGCAACTGGTGGCGCGAATCGATCTTGAGCGGCAGCACGGCAATCTGTCGTCGGCGATCCGGTTGTTTGTGTTCGAACAGCGCTGCAAGAACGCACAACCCGACGGTCCAACCAAGGTCGGCCCCGACGAGTCGCCGCCCGCGCGCCGCCAGGACTGACGGCAAGCGCATCGTGCGCACGGCCGCGCGCCGGCTGCGCCAGCTTTGCCATGCCGTGCGCTGTCCCATTTAACCCTGGAAAAATCGGCGCCTGCCTTTAGAGTGCGCGGACTTCGAAGGTCCGTCGGGCGCACCATCCGGCGTTGACGGAACCGGGCGCCGGTAGCTCAGCTGGATAGAGCACCAGACTTCGAATCTGGGGGTCAGGGGTTCGAATCCCTTCCGGCGCGCCAGCATTCCACCCGCGGGGGAATGCTGCGGCCGCCAACTCACGCCAGTGCCGCGGCGCCCGCCATCGCCACCTGCGCGTCCTCGTGCGAGGCGACGCCGGAAACACCGATCGCGCCGATGATGGTGCCGGCCGAGACGATCGGCACGCCGCCTTCGGCGACGGAGGCCCCGAAGGTGAGCACGCGCAAGCCGATGCCGCCGCCGGCGACCGCGTCTTCCAGCACCTTGGTCGGCCGGCGGAACTCGCAGGCGGTGCGCGCCTTTTGTTCGGCAATGCGCATCGACGACAGTTGCGCGTTATCGAGCCGCTGCAGCATCACCAGATTGCAGCCCGAATCGACGATGGCGATGGCCACGCCCCAGCCGTTCTTCATTGCCTCGGCTTCCGCAGCCGCCATCGCCTTCTTGGCTGCGGCGAGATTCAGCGGAGCGCCATAAGGCGTGCTGGGCGGTGCGACCTGCTGCTGAGCCATTGTTGTCCTCGCTTTGAGCTACGCCGCGGCGGTTACCGAGAGCCGGTCGCTCAACACGGTCGTGCGAAGCACCGACCGCATCGCCTCGATCTCCTCGCGGCTGCAGGGTTGGTAGGGCGGATAGGGTGTGCCCACCGGAATGCCGATCAGGTCCATCGCCGCCTTCATCGCAGGCGCGAGCCCGCGATGCATCCATTTCGCGGGGAACAGTGCGAACTGAAGCTGGATTTCGGCGGCGCGCTCGTAATCCCGGGCGACGAAGGCATCGATGACATGCCGCGCGATTTCCGATCCCGGCGGCGGCATGGTGGCGCCGGAGCCGCCGAGCTGGAGCGTCGCCAGAAGCATCTGCATCGTGGTGTGGTAGCGCGCATGCCCGGCGCGGTCGACCTCGACGATCAGGCGGGAGACGCGGGCAAGATCGCGTGAGCTTTCTTTGATCAGTTGGATGGACGGCAGCTTGGCGAGCGCAATCGTGTCCGGGATCGAGACATCGGCGCCGGGACCGGGATTGAGATAAAGCGTGATCGGCAGCCTGGTTTCCTTCGCGACCGCCTCGAAGTAGGCGATCAGGTCACCTTGCGTCGGCGGACCGGCGAAAGGGCGCAGCGGGGCCAACAATTGCACCGCGGCGGCGCCGAGCTTTTCCGCTTCGTGCGCCAGTGCGATCGAGGTTCTGAAGGACGGATGGCTGATGCCGACCATCACCGGCACGCGGCCGTCGACGAGCTCGACGGTGCGGCGGATCAGCTCCTTGCGCTCTTCGAAGCTGAGATAGGTGTATTCCTGCGTCTCGACCCCGGCGGCAACCACCATGGTGGCGCGGCAGTCGTGCACGACGTAGTCGATCTCGCGCCGCAAGGCCGGCTCGTCGATGCGGAGGGCGTCGGTGAACGGCGTCAGCGGCGCAACGATCAGGCCGGGCTGCTGCATGGCGTTGTCCTCCCGCCTCACGGGTGGAGGCTTGCAGCATCTTTCTATCGTCGACGGCGCATCGTTGACAATGGGCGGGCGGCGGGGCGAAAGCTTGCACGTGATGATTGTGCGCCGCGGCCCGGGACCGACGGCGTCGAGGTCGGCCCGGGGCCAGGCGCCACGATTGCGAATCGCGGGCGTCTGTGGCCGAACTTTTTTCAGCCACAGTCCGGCGCTGGGCTGCGGCGCGGTACCAGGAAGAGCGATGGGCGGGATCATGCGGCAGGTCTTTCATCGCGGGTTGGCGGCGCTGGGTGCGGTGCTGACGGTGCTGCTTGCGGCCGGCACGCCCGCGCCGGCGCAGGACATGACGGCGCAGGGCAGGGCGCTGCTGCAGGAGTTCTGCGCGCGCTGCCACGCCATCGGCCGCAGCGGCGCAAGCCCGCATGTGGGCGCGCCGCCTTTCCGCACGCTCGGCCGCAGCTTCGACCTCGACCAGTTTCCGCGCCTGCTCGAGCGCGGTATCTCCTCCGGCCATCCGGACATGCCGGAGTTCCGCTTCAGCGAGGACGACGCCCGCGCGGTGCGCGCCTATCTGTTCACGATCCAGCAGTAGCCGCGCGCGGGAACCGCGTCCGTCGCCGCTGCGTTGACAGCGCGCCATTGAACAAAGGCGCGACACCGATGACCGCACAGCAACGCGAGCACGATTTCACCGTAGCGCTCGGCCGCGCGGCGCTCGACCGCTGGGGCGAGCTGCCGCAGCCGGTGCAGCAGCTCCTGTTCGAGAAGGCGGCGACCGAGAAGGACGACGGCTTCCGCACCGCGCTCGCGACGTTCCTGCACGACCACCATCCGCGCACCACCGCCTGAGCGCGGTAGCTTCGAGGAATGAGCGTTCGGATCGGCCGCGCAACTGAAGCGGCGGACCCGGGCGGGCTTTTTTGCGCGGCTGTCTCCATGACTCTTCCGAACGCGGAAATCTGCGCTAGGCTGGCGCCGAAACGCTTCACCTTCTCGGGCAGTCCGTGATCCCCGGCTTTACCCGCAGCGATGTCCAGACGAGCGGCGCCCGCATCGTCACCGTGGTCGGCGGCAAGGGGCCACCGCTGCTGCTGATGCACGGCAACCCGTTCAACCATCTGTCGTGGCTGAAGGTGGCGCCGGCGCTGGCGCGCGACTTCACCGTGGTCTGCACCGACCTGCGCGGCTACGGCGATTCGGACAAGCCGCCGGGCGGCGGCGACCACTCCGCCTATTCCTTCCGCGCCATGGCGCAGGACCAGGTGGAGGTGATGTCCTCGCTGGGCTTCGAGCGCTTCTTCGCCGCCGGCCACGATCGCGGCGCCCGCGTGCTCCACCGGATGTGCCTGGATCACCCCGGAAAAGTCGCGCGGGCCTCGCTGCTCGACATCATACCGCAACATCATCTGCTTAATAATGTCACCCGCCAGTGGGGCACCTTCTCCTGGCACTGGTTTTTCAACATCCAGCCCTACGATCTGCCCGAGCGCATGATGGGGGCCGATCCGGACTGGTTCATCGAGAAGAAGCTTGCCAAGACCGCACAGGGCCTCTCGTTCTTCGATCCCGCCGCGCTGGCCGATTACAAGCGCTGCTTCCGCGATCCCCGCACCATCCACGCCATCTGCGAGGATTACCGCGCCACCTTCGGCGTGGATCTCGAGATGGACACGTTGGACTTCGAGGCCGGCCGTCGGATCGCGTGCCCGGTCCAGGTGCTGTGGGGCGCAACCGGCGGCGTCGGCCGCAACTCCAGGCCGGGCCCGGCCGAAATCTGGCGGCGCTATGCCGCCGACATCGTCTCCGCCCAGGCGCTGCCCTGCGGCCATTACCTGTCCGAGGAAGCGCCCGGCGAGACCGCCGCGGCCCTGGCCGCGTTCTTCGGCGCCGGTCCGAACCCATAGGCCGGCCATGGTTCGGCCATGAGGGGTGTCCAGACCCGTCCGAGAATGGCTCCCCGGCATGGCCCTTGCCGCCCGGCCGCCTGCGTCCCCTCGCGCGCTGCACGGAGTTCTGCTAGGGGTCGAGCCAACAAGCGCGCGGCGAACGCGCGGCGTCCGGCCCACCAGCCGGCCCGGAGGAACGATGCTGGATAAACTGCGCGCGGCAGCGCGTCTTTTTCATAAATACATCGGCTGGAATCGCGTCGGCCTCCTCATCAGCCTCGCCATCATCGGCACCGCGGCGGTGGTGCTGTTCAACATGCTGCGCGACATCAACTACGACGAGGTGGTGCGCGCGCTGCACGCCACGTCACCGACGCACATCGCGATCGCCGCGCTGTTCGTCGCCGGCGGCTATTTCACGCTCACCTTTTACGACCTGTTCGCCCTGCGGACCATCGGCCGCCACGAAGTACCGTACCGGATCGCCGCGCTCGCCGGCTTCACCAGCTATTCGGTCGGCCACAATGTCGGCGCCACGGTCTTCACCGGCGGCGCGGTGCGCTACCGTATCTATTCCGGCTACGGCCTCGACGCCGTCGAGGTCGCCAAGATCTGCTTCGTCGCCGGCCTGACCTTCTGGCTGGGCAACGCCACGGTGCTGGGCCTCGGCATCGCCTCGACGCCGCACGCGGCGAGCCCCATCACCCAGCTTCCCGACTGGATCAACCGCATCATCGCCTTCGGCATCCTCGCCGTGCTCGCCTGCTACGTCGGCTGGGTGTGGAGCGCAGCGCGCGAAGTCGGCCGCGGCGGCTGGAAGGTGACGCTGCCGAACGGGCCGCTCACCCTGCTGCAGATCGGCATCGGCATCGTGGACCTGGGATGCTGCGCGATCGCCATGTACATGCTGATGCCGGCCGAGCCCAGCATCGGGTTCATCACGCTGGCGGTGGTGTTCGTGTCGGCCACGCTGCTCGGTTTCGCCAGCCACTCGCCCGGCGGGCTCGGCGTTTTCGATGCCGCCATGCTGGTCGCGCTCTGGCAGTTCAACAAGGAGGAGCTGCTCGCCGGCCTGCTGATCTTCCGCGTACTCTATTATCTTGTGCCCTTCACGCTGGCGCTGCTCATACTCGGCGCGCGCGAGGTCTGGCTCAACACGCGCGCGGCGGAGAAGCTGCCTCAGCCCCATCCGAAGCCCGAATTCGCAAGGGTGGAGACGGCCAAGCCGATCATCAGCGAGTTCGAGGCCGAGAACGAGAACGAGAACGAGAACGAGAACGAGAAAACCGGCGCCGGTTGATCATGGCGAACGACGAGGAGCGGGAAGGCGACCTCCGCGAGGGCGGTTGGCGCAGCCGGTTGCGCGGCGCCTGGCGCGCCTTGCGCGGTCAGCCGGGGACGGGCGTTCTCGCCGGCGTTGCACCGCTGCAGGCGCCGGTCGAGACGCACGCGCAGGCGCCGTTGATCCAGGCGCTGGTCGGCGGCCTGGCCGCGCCCGCCATCGTGCTCGACCGCGACGGCCGGGTGATTGCCTTCAATGCCGCCGCCACGTCGATCGCGCCGGCGCTGCGGCGCGGCGAGCCGGCGCTGATCACCTTGCGCATGCCGGAACTGGTGGACGCCATCCGCCGCGCCGCCAAGCGGCGCGAACCGCAGCGGGTGGAGTTCTTCGAGCGCGTTCCGCTCGACCGCTGGTTCGAGGCCTTCGTCAAGCCGGTGACGCTGCCGGACACCGGCGAAGGGCGCTCGGACATCCTGCTGATGACCTTCAACGACCTCACGCCGCTGCGCCGCGTCGAGGAAATGCGCGCGGATTTCGTCGCCAATGCCAGCCACGAACTGCGCACGCCGCTCGCCGCGCTGCTCGGCTTCATCGAGACGCTGCAGGGACCGGCGAGGGACGATCCCGCCGCGCGCGAAAAATTCCTTGGCATCATGCGCGGCCAGGCCACCCGCATGGCGCGCCTGATCGACGATCTCTTGTCGCTGTCGCGCATCGAGCTCAACGCCCATCTTCAGCCGAACACGGTGGTGGAGCTGATGCCGCTCGTGCGCCAGGTGGTGGACGGCTTGCAGACGCTGGCGCGCGACCGCGGCGTCGAGATCCGGGTGACGGCGCCGCAGGAGCCCCTGAGCGTGCTCGGCGACCGCGACGAACTAATTCGCGCCTGCGAGAACCTGGTGGAGAACGCGCTCAAGTACGGCGCGGCGGGAAAGCGCGTGGATGTCACGCTGGCGCGCGTGCCGACCCGGGCCGGGGCGCCGGAAGCGCGGCTGACGGTGCGGGACTACGGTCCCGGCATTCCGCCCGAGCACCTGCCGCGGCTGACCGAGCGCTTCTACCGCGTCGACGTTGCCGACAGCCGTTCGCAGGGCGGTACCGGGCTGGGGCTGGCGCTGGTCAAGCACGTGCTCAATCGCCACGGCGGAAGGCTCACCATCGAGAGCACGCTCGGGCAGGGCGCCAGCTTCACGATGCACCTGCCCTTGCGCACCGGCGAGGCTATGGCCGGCGCCGAAAACGACGCTCCATCAGGCAATTAGCCTGTCATCCGACTGTCACGGAAGCTTCATAGAACGGTGACGTGCGGGGCCTAAGGCT
The DNA here is from genome assembly GCA_046292265.1 of Pseudolabrys sp. Taxonomy (GTDB): domain Bacteria; phylum Pseudomonadota; class Alphaproteobacteria; order Rhizobiales; family Xanthobacteraceae; genus Pseudolabrys. The sequence continues at coordinate 9,720 of JBKBRE010000005.1, forward strand.
GCCCTCGTCTTCGGGCAGTCTTGCGCTATCGCAAGAACGACGAGGCGCCCGAAGCGCAGTCTGGAGAGCGTCATTTCGAGCAACAGCGACCGCCCTTCGAGGATTGGGGCGCGAAGACAAGCCAGCACATGCGGGTTGCGCGCTCGCGTGGTCTTTGGTCGCAAACATGGAGATATCCCGTGAAACACTGGACCGCATTGGCCGCCGCCGGTTTTCTGACCGCCGTCGCCATCACGCCGGCTTCCGCTGCCGACATCTCGGGTGCCGGCGCGACCTTCCCCTACCCGATCTACGCCAAGTGGGCCGACGCCTATAAGAAGGAGACCGGTATCGGGCTGAACTATCAGTCGATCGGTTCTGGCGGCGGCATCAAGCAGATTCAGAACAAGACCGTGACCTTCGGCGCCAGCGATGCGCCGCTGAAAGGCGAAGACCTCGACAAATTCGGTCTCGCGCAGTTCCCCGCCGTCATGGGCGGCATCGTGCCGGTGGTCAATCTCGACGGCATTAAGCCGGGCGAACTCACGATCGACGGCCCGACGCTCGCCAAAATCTTCCTCGGCGAGATCAAGAAGTGGGACGACGCGGCGATCAAGCAGCTTAACCCGAATGCCAAGCTGCCGAGCCAGGCGATCGCAGTCGTGCACCGCTCGGACGGCTCCGGCACCACCTACAACTTCGCTTACTACCTGGCCGAGGTGAGCGCGGACTGGAAGTCCAAGGTCGGCGTCAATACTTCGGTGCAGTGGCCGGTCGGCATCGGCGCCAAGGGCAACGAAGGCGTCGCCAACAACGTCGGTAACACCAAGGGCTCGGTTGGCTATGTCGAGTACGCCTACGCGCTGCAGAACAAGTTGATCCACACCAAGATGATCAACAAGGCCGGCAAGGCTGTCGAGCCGACCTTGGAAGCGTTCCAGGCCGCCGCCGCCAACGCCGACTGGAAGTCGAAGCCGGGTTACGGCGTGATCCTCGCCAACCAGCCGGGCGACAAGTCCTGGCCGATGACCGCGGCAACCTGGATCCTGATGTACAAGAAGCCGCAGGACCCGGCCGCCAGCGCCGCGGCACTCAAGTTCTTCGCCTGGGCCTACGAGAAGGGCGACAAGATGGCCGACGAACTCCACTACGTTCCGATGCCGTCCAACGTGGTCAAGGACATCGAGAACTACTGGAAGTCCGAGATCAAGGACGCCAGCGGCAAGCCCATTTTCGCGGCAATGTAAGCCGGGACACAGGGGAGGGCGCCTTCACCGGCGCCCTTCCTTTGTCCACCGCCGCCCGAAAGGGCGGCTTGTCTTGGGGCTCTCTTATGGCTTGAGTCGTAGACCCGAGCGGTCGGCAAGCCGAGGAGAGCCGGATGAATACCCGGAGGCGACCCGTGGTCGATGTAGCGTTGCAAGGCGGAACAGCCGAGTTGACCGAACAGGTCGACCGCGCCAAGGTTCTTCAGCGCCTGCGCCTCGGCGACCTCGGCTTCCGCTGGGTGACCCGCGCCGCTGCGATCACGGTCTTGCTGATCCTCGGCGGCATCATCATTTCGCTGGTTTATGGCTCATGGCCGGCGCTGCGCGCTTTCGGTTTCAGCTTCCTATACGAGGAGGCCTGGAATCCGGTTACCGAGAAGTTCGGCGCCATCGCGCCCATCTACGGCACCATCGTCACGTCGATCATCGCCATGCTGATCGCGGTTCCTATCGGCCTGTTCATCGCATTGTTTCTCACCGAACTGTGCCCGATGTGGCTGCGCCGCCCGATCGGCATCGCGATCGAGCTGCTCGCGGGCATCCCCAGCATCATCTACGGCATCTGGGGCCTGTTCGTGTTCGCGCCTTTCCTTCAGCAATACGTGCAGCCGCTGCTCATCGACACGCTCGGCAATGTCCCGATCGTCGGGGTTTTGTTCGCGGGCCCCCCTTACGGCATTGGCGTGCTGACTGCCGGCTTGATCCTGGCGATCATGGTGCTGCCCTTCATCACCTCGATCTCGCGCGACGTGTTCGAAGCGGTGCCGCCGGTGCTGAAGGAAGCGGCCTACGGGCTTGGCTGCACCACCTGGGAAGTGGCGCGCTACGTGGTGCTGCCCTACGCCCGCGTCGGCGTCATCGGCGGTGTCATGCTCGGCCTCGGCCGCGCGCTCGGCGAGACCATGGCGGTCACGTTCGTGATCGGCAACGCACACCGCATATCAGGTTCGATCCTGGCGCCCGGCACGACCATTTCGGCCACGATCGCCAACGAGTTCACCGAAGCGGTCGGCGATATTTACACGTCCTCGCTCATCGCGCTCGGCCTCATCCTGTTCGCCATCACCTTCGTCGTGCTCGCCATCGCGCGGTTGATGCTGATGCGGCTCAACGCGAAGGTCGGAGCATGACAATGACCGCGAGCGTGCGAACGTCTCCGCTCTACGCTCGGCGCCGTCGGCGCAATGCCATCACGATGGGGCTTTCCCTCGGAGCGACCGCGTTCGGCCTGACCTGGCTGGTGCTGATCCTGGTGGTACTTGTCTGGAATGGCGTCAGCGGACTTTCGCTCAGGGTGTTCACCGAGATGACCCCGCCGCCGGGGTCCGACGGTGGCCTGCTCAACCCGATCATGGGCAGCCTGCTCATGACCACGCTCGCGGTCTTGATCGGCACGCCGCTCGGCATCCTCGCCGGCACCTACATGGCCGAGTATGGCCGTTACGACAGGCTCACCGCCGTGGTGCGCTTCATCAACGACATTCTGCTGAGCGCGCCTTCGATCGTGGTCGGCTTGTTCGTCTACGAGATCATGGTGGCGCAGATGGGCCACTTCTCCGGCTGGGCCGGCGCGGTGGCGCTTGCCGTGATCGTGGTGCCGGTGGTCGTGCGCACCACCGAAGACATGCTGATCCTCGTACCCGACACCCTGCGCGAGGCGGCAGCCTCGATCGGCCTGCCGCGTTCGCTGATGATCAGAAAAGTCGCCTACCGCGCAGCCCGCGCCGGCATGATCACCGGCGTGCTGCTGGCGGTCGCGCGCATCTCCGGCGAAACGGCGCCGCTCTTGTTCACCGCGCTCAACAACCAGTTCTGGAGCACGAACATGAACGCGCCGATGGCAAGCCTGCCGGTCGTCATCTTCCAATTTGCGCTCAGCCCCTACAAGGATTGGCAACAGCTGGCCTGGACTGGCGCGCTGATCATCACCCTGACGGTGCTTGCGTTGAGCATCGTCGCCCGAGTCCTCTCGGCCCAGAGAAAAATGTCATGAGCGTAGCAGAATTCACCACGCCGAAGGTCACCAACGCGCCGATCGACGCTTCCTCTCTGGTCGAGAAGATCTCCGTCAAGGATCTCGACTTCTACTACGGCGATCATCGTGCTCTGAAGAGTATCAACGTGCCGCTCTACCACGGCCGCGTGACCGCCTTCATCGGCCCCTCGGGCTGCGGCAAGTCCACGCTGCTGCGCATTCTCAACCGGATGTACGACCTCTATCCGAACCAGCGCGCGGTCGGCCACGTAAGGCTCGACAACGAGGACATCCTAGCGCCGAACCAGGACCTCAATTTGCTTCGCGCCAAAGTCGGCATGGTGTTCCAAAAGCCGACACCGTTCCCGATGACCATCTACGAGAACATCGCCTTCGGCATACGGCTCTACGAGAAGCTGTCGAAGTCGGAGCTCGACGATCGCGTCCGCCACGCGCTGCAGCGCGCCGCGCTGTGGGAGGAGGTCAAGGACAAGCTCGGCGCCAACGGGCAGTCGCTGTCCGGCGGCCAGCAGCAGCGCCTGTGCATCGCGCGGACGGTGGCGGTGCGGCCGGAGGTGATCCTGTTTGACGAGCCCTGCTCGGCGCTCGACCCGATCTCCACCGCCAAGATCGAGGAGTTGATCGACGAACTCAAGGAAGACTACACGATCGCCATCGTTACCCATAACATGCAGCAGGCGGCGCGCGTGTCCGACTTCACCGCCTTCATGTATCTCGGCGAGCTGGTCGAATTCGGCGAAACATCGCGCATGTTCACCACTCCGAGCGACCGCCGCACCCAGGATTACATCACCGGCCGCTTCGGCTGACGCCGCCGCGCTTGCGGCTCGAGGGACAAAGACAATGACCGACCACACGATGAAGGCGTTCGATACCGACCTCCAGGAGCTCGCGCGCATGGTCGCCGAGATGGGCGGTCACGCCGAAAAACAGGTCGCCGACTCGGTCGACGCGCTGGCCAAGCGCGACACCGCCCTGGCGCAGCGGGTTTCCGCCGCGGACGCCCATATCAACGCCCTGCAGCGCGAGATCGAGCAGAAGGCGGTGCTGACCATCGCCCGCCGCCAGCCGATGGCGGTGGACCTGCGCGAGCTTGTCGGCGCTTTGCGCATCGCCAACGACCTCGAGCGCGTCGGCGATCTCGCCAAGAATATCGCCAAGCGCGTGGTCGCGCTCAACGGCGAGTTCCCGCCGCCCAAGCTCATCCGCGGCGTCGAGCACATGACCGACCTCGTGCTGCAACAGTTCAAACTCGTGCTCGACGCCTATGCGCACCGCGATGTCGGCAAGGCCATGTCGGTATGGCGCGGCGACGAGGAGGTGGACGCGGTCTGCACCTCCGTGTTCCGCGAGCTGCTCACCTACATGATGGAAGACCCGCGCAACATCACCTTCTGCATCCATCTCATGTTCTGCGCCAAGAACATCGAGCGCATGGGCGACCACGCCACCAACATCGCCGAGTCGGTCTACTACATCATCGAGGGCCGGCAGCTCGACGACGAGCGGCCGAAGGGCGACACAACCACGATCGCCGCGCCGCCGATGGCCGGCGCGAGATAACGGAACCCGCATGAGCGCTCGCATCCTGATCGTCGAGGACGAGGAGCCGCTGACAATGCTGCTCCGCTACAACCTCGAGGCCGAGGGTTACGAGGTGGACACCGCCGCGCGCGGCGACGAGGCCGACACCCGGCTCAAGGAAGCGGCGCCCGATCTGGTCGTGCTCGACTGGATGCTGCCCGGCCTTTCCGGTATCGAATTGTGCCGCCGCTTGCGCGCCCGGCCGGAAACGCGCCAACTGCCGATCATCATGCTCACCGCGCGCGGCGAGGAGAGCGAGAAGGTGCGCGGGCTCGCCACCGGCGCCGACGACTACATCGTCAAGCCGTTCTCGGTGCCCGAGCTGCTTGCGCGCGTGCGCGCGCTTCTGCGCCGCGCCAATCCGGAGCGCGTCGCCACGGTGCTGACGATCGGCGACCTAGAACTCGACCGCGAGAAGAAGCGGGTGACGCGCAATGGGCGCCCCGTGGACCTCGGCCCGACCGAGTACCGCCTGCTCGAGTTCCTGATGGAGCGTCCGGGCCGCGTGTTCTCGCGCGAGCAGTTGCTCGACGGCGTCTGGGGTTCCGACATCTACATCGACGAGCGCACGGTGGACGTTCATGTCGGACGTCTGCGCAAGGCGATAAACCGCGGCAACCTCGCCGATCCGATCCGCACCGTGCGCGGCGCCGGCTATTCGCTCGACGACCGCTTCGGCCGGACGAACTGATGAATCGGCGCGCGTTTTAGGCACACCATTTCCCGTCGCCATGAGACGCTCGGCGCGGACCGCGCCGAGCCTCGAAGGGTCCCTGAGTCACGGGTCCTTCGAGGCGCACCTGCGACGCGGACCTCGGGACGACGGGCGACGCAAAAACAAAAAAAGGCCGGGCGTGCCCGGCCTTTCTCGTTCGGAACGCTTACCCCTCAGCCCCTGAACGGCCGCTTCTCGCGCCGCCGTTCGGTCGCCGGCTGGTAGGCGACGCGGCTGTGATAGGCGCAGTAGGGCAGCTCGGCGGCGGTTTCGCCGCCACAGAAGAAGAAATCGCCGCTGCCCGGGTCGCCGATCGGCCAGCGGCAGGTGTGCTCGTTGAGCTGCAGCAGCGTCTTGCGCTGCTCCATCGGGATCTCGACCAGCTCCGGTTCCGGCTCGACCTCGTATTCGTAGGCCAGCGCGGTATTGCCCCGCATCGCCGGGCGCGACACCCGCAGCATGCCGGACGAGCGGGCCTTGCGCGGGCGCGGCGCCGCGGAGGAGGGGCTCTTGGCCCGGCCCGACAGGCCGAGCCGGTGGACCTTGCCGATGACGGCGTTGCGGGTGATGCCGCCGAGTTCCGCGGCGATCTGGCTGGCCGACAGGCCGTCCGCCCACAGCTTCTTCAGCAATTCGACCCGTTCGTCGGTCCAGCCCATCGTTTTCTCCCCGGCAGTTCAATGCCTTGGTCGGAATCCAACCCCGTCGCCGGGCGGCCTTTCGGGCCACCTGAACGCCTACACGCCAGGGCTAACCAGGAATCTCAGCAGCACGAGATGTCGTACTAGCTGATTGAAAAACTACACTACCGGTTGACTCGCCCGCAAGCATTTGCATGCGCGCAATTCCCACCTACCAACAGGTTTTCCTTTAGAATCGGGCCTTGCGGCAGAATTGAGTCGCGAATCGCCCGTCCGCCCGCCGGTTGACAGGGTCCGCCGCACCAATAAAATGCCGAACCGTGCCGCCCGTGGAGGCGGCACATTTCATTTTCGGGCCGCGCATGAGCCCGAAAAGTGAAACCGCTTTTCGGATAACATCATGCGCAAGCACCCAATTTCGATGGATTTGGGCCGTGAACTCGCACCTGTTGCCGACCTATGCGCGGGCCGACGTCGCTTTCGAGCGCGGCGAGGGCGCGTGGCTGTTCACGGCGGCGGGTGAGCGCTATCTCGATTTCACCTCGGGCGTCGCCGTCAACGTGCTCGGACATGCCCATCCTGCGCTGGTCACGGCCCTGACCGAGCAGGCGCAGAAGCTGTGGCACGTCTCCAACCTGTACCGCATCCCCGGCGCCGAACGCCTGGCCGAGCGGCTGTGCGCGGCCTCCTTCGCCGACTTCGCCTTCTTCTGCAATTCCGGAACCGAAGCGATGGAAGGCGCCATCAAGCTGGCGCGCAAATACCAGGCGGTGTCCGGCCGGCCGGAGCGGTTCCGCACCATCACCTTCGAAGGCGCCTTCCACGGCCGCACGCTCGCTTCGCTCGCCGCCACCGGCAACAAGAAGTATCTCGAAGGCTTCGGCCCGCCGGTCGAAGGTTTCGACCAGGTGCCTTTCGCCGACCTCGATGCGGTGAAGAAGGCGATCGGCCCGCACACCGGCGCGATCCTGATCGAGCCGGTCATGGGCGAGGGTGGCGTACGCATCGTCCCGCACGCGTTCCTGCGCGCGCTGCGCGAGCTGTGCAATCAGCACGGCATGCTTCTGATCTTCGACGAGGTGCAGACCGGCATCGGCCGCACCGGCGAGCTGTTCGCCTATCAGCGCACTGGCGTCGAGCCGGACATCATGGCGCTCGCCAAGGCGCTCGGCGGCGGGTTCCCGATCGGCGCCTTCCTCGCCACCGCGGAAGCGGCCAAGGGCATGACCGCGGGCACGCACGGCTCCACCTTCGGCGGCAACCCGCTCGCCATGTCGGTGGCCAATGCCGTGCTCGACGTGGTGACGGCCGACGGCTTCCTCGACCGGGTCAAGAAGAATGCGCTGCTGCTGAAGCAGCGGCTCGCCGAGCTCAAGGACCGGCATCCCGCGGTTATCGCCGAGGTGCGCGCCGAGGGCATGCTGATCGGACTGCGCATGGTGACGCCGGTTTCCGAGATGGTGGACGAGCTGCGCGCCGAGAAGATGCTGGCGCCCGCCGCCGGCGACAATGTCGTGCGGCTCCTGCCGCCGCTGATCATCGGCGAGGAAGAGATCTCGGAAGCGGTCGCGCGGATCGATCGCGCCTGCACGCGGCTTGCGCAGGCGCATGCGCGGCCGGCCAAGGCGGGGGCGGCGTCATGAGCAGCCGCGTCCGGCATTTCCTCGACCTGATCGACATCCCCAAGCCGGTGCTTGGCGAACTGATCGAGCGCAGCCGCGCCATGAAGGCCGCGCGCGCCCAGGGCGTTCAGTCGGCGCCGCTCGCCGGCAAGACGCTGGCGATGATCTTCGACAAGCCGTCCACGCGCACGCGCGTCTCCTTCGACGTCGGCATGCGCCAGCTCGGCGGCGAGGCGATCATGCTCACCGCACAGGAGATGCAGCTCGGCCGCGGTGAGACGCTCGCCGACACCGCGCGCGTGCTGTCGCGTTTCGTGGACGCGATCATGATCCGCATCCTCGATCACGAGGCGGTGGCCGAGCTCGCGCGTTACGCCACGGTGCCGGTGATCAACGGGCTCACGCGGCGCTCGCACCCGTGCCAGGTGCTGGCCGACGTGATGACCTTCGAGGAAAAGCGCGGCTCGATCCGCGGCCGCACCGTGGCCTGGACCGGCGATGCCAACAACGTGCTGGCCTCCTGGATGCATGCCGCCGAGCGGTTCGAGTTCACGCTGCGCGTCGCCACGCCGGCCGAGCTCCGGCCGAAGAAGTGGCTGATGGACTGGGTGAAGACGTCCGGCGCGGCGATCGAGGTCGGCGACGACCCGGAGGCCGCGGTGAAGGACGCCGACTGCGTCGTCACCGACACCTGGGTCTCCATGGGCGACCGCGACGGCAAGCACCGCCACAACATCCTGCAGCCGTTCCAGGTGAACGCGCGGCTGATGGCGCGCGCCAAGCCGGACGCCGTGTTCATGCACTGCCTGCCGGCGCACCGGGGCGACGAGGTCACCGACGAGGTGATCGACGGGCCGCAGTCGGTCGTGTTCGACGAGGCCGAGAACCGCATGCACGCCCAGAAGGGCCTGCTTGCCTGGTGCATGCACGCCGACGCCTGAGGCCTCGCCGGCGGGGGCTCGAAATTCGCCGCTTGCGCGCTACATAAGGCCTCATGAACACGCCTGAGCCCCAAATCCCTGTCCGCGCCCCGTCGGCCGCCACGGTCGACGACATCGTGCTGCCGTTCGAGGTTTCGAGCCTCGACCTGCGCGGCCGTGTCGTCCGCCTCGGCCCGGTAGTCGACGAAATCCTGGAAAAGCACGACTACCCCGCGCCCGTCGCCAAACTGCTGGGCGAGGCGATCGTGCTGACCGTGATGCTCGGCTCCGCGCTTAAGATTGACGGCAAGTTCATCCTGCAGACCCAGACCGACGGCCCGGTGCGCATGCTGGTCGTCGACTTCACGACGCCCGGCCGCGTGCGCGGCTGCGCGCGCTACGACAAGAACCGCGTCGCCGAGGCGATCGCGGCGGGCAAGACCGACGTCGGCGCGCTCATGGGCGAGGGCCATCTGGCCATGACCGTCGACCAGGGCCCGGACATGAACCGCTACCAGGGTCTCGTCGCCCTCAACGGCGGCACGCTGGAAGACGCCGCGCATGAATACTTTCTGCGCTCCGAGCAGATCCCGACGCGGGTGCGCCTCGCGGTCGCCGAGGAGCTGCGTGCGGGCCGAGGCGGGGCCAGCCATCGCTGGCGCGCCGGCGGCATCATGCTCCAGTTCCTGCCGAAGGCGCCCGAGCGCGCGCGGGTGGCCGACCTCCATCCGGGTGACGCGCCCGAGGGCGTCGAGCCGCACACGCTGCCGGAGGACGAGTCCTGGGTCGAAGGCCGCACGCTGGTCTCGACCGTGGAAGACGTCGAGCTCATCGATCCCGCGCTGTCGAGCGAGCGGCTGGTCTACCGGCTGTTCCACGAACCGGGCGTACGGGTCTTCCCGGCCGGCGACGTGCGCGCGCAGTGTTCCTGCTCGCGCGAGACCGTGGAGTCGATGCTGCGCAGCTTCTCCCAGGATGACCGCGACTACATGGTCGAGGACGGCCGCATCTCGGTGACCTGCGAATTCTGCGCCACCACGTACGAATTCGCGCCGGGTGAGGTCGAAGCCAAGGAAAGCTGATATCTCTCTATCGCGCGCGCCCTGAGTCGGGGCCGGAGAGCCATCATGCGCCTTGCGCTGGCCAGTCTTGCTTTCGCGATCGTGTCCGGCGGAGCGCTCGCGCAATCCTGCCCGCAGCCGCTCGCGTCCGCGCAGCGGCTGGTGCTGGTCACCGCCGATAACCTGACTACCTCCGCCGCCCGGCTTCAGCGTTTCACGCGCGCGAACGCCGCTGCCCCGTGGCAGCCGGACGGCGAGGCGGTGAATGCGCTGGTCGGCCGCAAAGGCATGGCCTGGGGCTTCGCGTTCCGCGACCTCGCGCGCAAGGGCGAGCCGGTGAAGGTCGAGGGCGACAAGCGCGCGCCCGTCGGTTTCTACCGGATCGGCGCGAGCTTCGGCTTCGCGGCCTCGCAGCAGCCAGGCTATCTGCGCCTCCAGGAAGGCGCGGTGTGCGTGGACGATCCGGGCCATCCCGCCTACAACACGATCACCGAGCGCGCCCGCGTCGGCAAGGCGGTGCATGGCGAGAACATGTCGCGCGTACCGGAATATCGGCGCGGGATCTTGGTCGATTATCCGAGCAGCGGGCCTGCGCGCGGCGGCTCCTGCATCTTTATCCATCTTTGGCTGCCGGGCAAAACCGGCACGGCCGGCTGCATCGCCTTGCAGGAGCCGCAGCTCGTCGCCCTGCAGGACTTCGCGCGCGACGGCGCCGTGCTCGCCATTTTGCCGCGCCAGGCGCTGGCGCGATTCAAGGGCTGCCTGCCGCAGCGCTAGTTCAGCGTGCGCGCGGCCTCGGGCGCGTCCAGCGAGAATGCCGGAATGTCGATGTCGAAGCGCTCGCCGGCGTTGCTCACCATGCCATAGCTGCCCACCATGAAGCCGGACGGCGTCGGCAGCGGAACACCGCTGGTGTACTCGAAGGAGCCGCCCGGCTCGAGCACCGGCTCCTCGCCGACCACGCCCGGGCCCCTGACTTCCTGGAGGCGGCCGAGCGCGTCGGTGATCCGCCAGTGCCGCGTCTTGAGCTGCACCGTTTCCCCGCCGTGATTGGTGATCGCGATGGTATAGGCCCAGAAGTAATAGCCGTTTGCCGCCGAGGACCGCTCGGACATGAAGCGGGGTGTGACCTTGACTTCGATATTGCGGGTGACCGCCCGATACATTTGACGACCGCTCCGTTGCCCTGGCGGTAAATTTTACGCGACAAGGCCTTGTGCTTCCCCCGCGCTCCGGGATTATGGACGAAACGCCGCTCGAAAGAAAAGACGCTCATGCCGCCGGTTCCGACCGACCGCGATCTGCGCCTCGATCTGTTCCGCGGGTTGGCGCTGTGGCTGATCTTCCTCGATCACATTCCGTCCAACGCCGTGAGCTGGATCACGATCCGCAATTACGGCTTCAGCGACGCGACCGAGATCTTCGTCTTCATCTCCGGCTATACCGCCGCCTTCGTCTACGGCCGCGCCATGCGCGACCACGGCTTTGTTGTCGCGTCGGCGAGGGTGCTCAAGCGTGCCTGGCAGATCTATGTCGCACATGTGTTCCTGTTCGCGATCTATCTCGCCGAGATCGCCTATATCGCGCAGTCCTTCGACAACCCGCTCTATACCGAGGAAATGGGCGTGCGCGATTTCCTGAAAGAGCCGGACGTCACCATCCTTCAGGCGCTGCTCCTGAAGTTCAAGCCGGTGAACATGGACGTGCTGCCGCTCTACATCGTCCTGCTGCTCGGATTTGCGCCGATGCTGTGGCTGCTGCTGCGCTCGCCGTCGGTGGCGCTGCTGGCCTCCGCCGGGCTCTATGCCGTCACCTGGGCCTTCGGCTGGAACTTCCCGGCCTATCCGAGCGGGACCTGGGTGTTCAATCCATTCGCCTGGCAATTGCTCTTCACGTTCGGCGGCTGGTGCGCGCTGGGCGGCGCGCAGCGGCTGGCGCGGGCGGTCAACTCGCCGGTGACGCTGGCCTTCGCCGTCGCCTACCTGCTGTTCGCGTTCGGCATCGCCATGACCTGGTACTTTCCGCGGTTCGGCGCCTATGTGCCGCGGCTGGTCGGCGAGGTGATCTACCCGATCGACAAGGCCAATCTCGACGTGCTGCGCATCGTTCACTTCCTGGCGCTGGCGGTGGTGATCGTCTGGCTGGTGCCGCGCGGCTGGAACGGCCTGCGCTCGCGCGTCTTCTGGCCGGCCATCGTCTGCGGCCAGCATTCCCTGGAAATATTCTGCCTGGGGGTGTTCCTGTCTTTCGCGGGGCACTTCGTCTTCATGGAATTCTCCAACCGCATGGTCGTCCAGATCATGGTCAGCGTGGCCGGCATAGCCCTGATGGTGGGCGCAGCAGCGTTCCTTTCATGGTATAAACGGGTGGAGCGGCAGGGACCGCGACCGCCGTCGACCAAGCCGGGATACGCGGGGGGTGACGCATGAGGGGGCCTGTATCAGGCCTGTTGGCATTGCTGGTGCTGGCCGGACCGGCTCTTGCCGGCCATCCGGCCGAATGCCGCGTCGCCCAGCATCTGATCGAAAACGGCATCCGGCTGCCGCGCGTTGCCAGCGCCATTGCCAACCGGAAACTCGACATCCTGGTGCTGGGGGCGGGATCGTCGGTGTTGCCGGGTCCCAATGGCGGCAGGAACGCCTATCCCGCGCGCCTGCAGTCGGCCTTGGCCGAGAAATTGCCGGACGTGAAGGTCACCGTGACGACCGACGTCAAAGCCCGCCGCACGGCGGTTGAAATGATGCAGGTCTTGCCAGCCGATCTCGCAGCCGGAAAGCCCGCATTGGTGGTCTGGCAGACCGGAACGGTCGACGCCATGCTGTCCGTGGACCTCGATCAATACAGCCAGGCGCTCGAGCGGGGGCTCCGGACGGCCCGGTCCGCCGGCAGCGACCTGGTTTTCGTCAATTCCCAGTACAGCCCGCGCACCGAATCCATGATCGCGCTCGGCGCCTATAGCGAGGCCATGCGTTGGGTTGCGGTGCAGCAAGAAGTGCCGGTTTTCGACCGGTTCAGCATCATGAAGACCTGGGCAGATCTCAGCACGTTCGACCTCTACTCTGCCACGAAAAAGCTTGACACAGCCGAGCGCGTTCATGATTGCATTGGGCGGCTGCTGGCCGACCTCGTGGTCGAGGCCGCCAAACCGGAGACCCCGGAAAATCTGCCGGGGCGCTAGTATCGGACGCTTGCACGAAGGTGTGTTCCGCGTGGTGATGAGTCCTGAGCCGGTTCTCGAAAGCGATCGAGCGGAACGAGTGAGCGATCTGGGCCGGGGGCTTTCATCGTGAATCATCGCGGTTTTGCACGACGTGCGGCGTGCTTCTTTGCCGTGGCCGTTCTGCTTGTTGCGCTGGCGCCGACCGCGCGCGCCGACCAGGCCCCGCCTTGCCGTGAACGCGCCGACATCCTGCGCCTCGCGCATCCGCTCGCCCGCGTCGCCAAGAAGCTGAACGCCGGCGAGCCGATCACGATCGTCGCCATCGGGTCCTCTTCCACCCAGGGCGCAGGCGCCAGCTCGCCCCGCGCGAGCTATCCGAGCCGGCTGGCCGAAGAGCTCGGCCGTCAGTTCCCGGGCAATTCGTTCAAGATGCTCAACCGCGGCGTCGGCGGCGAAGAGATCGCCGACATGCTCAAGCGGTTCGACAGCGCGGTGGTCGCCGCCAAGCCGGACCTCGTGCTCTGGCAGCTCGGCACCAATTCGGTGATCCGCGATCACATGATCGACGACCACGGCCGTGCGATCCGCGCCGGCATCAGCAAGATCCGTGCGACCGGCGCGGACATCGTCCTGATCGATCCGCAGTTCGCGCCGAAGGTTATCGTCAAGCCCGATGCGCAGCGCATGGTCGACCTGATTTCGGCCACCGCCAAACTGGAAAACGTCGACCTGTTCCGCCGCTTCGACGTGATGAAGGCCTGGCACGAGCAGGACAAGCTGTCGTTCGAGACGTTCGTGCATCCCGACGGGCTGCATCTCAACGACTGGAGCTACGCCTGCATGGCCAAGGGCCTCGGCGTCGCCATCGCCGAGGCGGTGAAGCGGCCGGTGATTTCGGCGACCGCCATGCCGGCCGCCGCGGGCGCGCTGGCCCACGGCGACTGGTAGGCGGCGGGGCGTCGGCCGCCCGCCAGAACCTCAGACCTTGTCGAGCGCCGTCAGCAGATCCTCGATGATATCGTCGGGGTGCTCGAGCCCGCACGACAACCGCACTAGGCCGTCACCGATGCCGAGTTCGGCGCGCTGCTCGGGCGTCAGCCGCTGATGCGTCGTCGTGGTCGGATGCGTGATCAGGCTCTTGGCGTCGCCCAGATTGTTGGTGATGCCGATGAGCTTGAGCCCGTTGAGGAAGCGGAACGCGCCTTCCTTCCCGCCCTTGATCTCGAACGCGATCAGGTTTGAACCGGCGCTCATCTGCTTCTTGATGATGTCGGCCTGCGGATGGTCGCTGCGCCCCGGATAGATCAGGCGGGTGAGCTTCTTGTGCTTGTCGAGCGCGGCGGAGACCACGGCCGCGTTCTCGGTCTGCTTGGCAACGCGGATCGACAGCGTCTCGAGCCCTTTCAGCAAAACCCAGGCGTTGAAGGGCGACAGCGAGGGGCCGGTCTGCCGGATCACCTGGTGCACGTGGTCCATGATGAACTTCTCGGAGGCGAGAATGATGCCGCCGAGCACGCGTCCCTGTCCGTCGATGTGCTTGGTCGCCGAATAGACCACGCAATCGGCCCCTAACTCGAGCGGCTTCTGGTAGAGCGGCGTCGCGAACACGTTGTCGACCACCAGCTTGGCGCCGGCATTGTGCGCGATGTCGGCGACGGCCTGGATGTCATAGACCTCCAGGGTCGGATTGGTCGGCGTCTCCATGAAGAGCGCCTTGGTTTCCTTGCGGACCGCGTTTTTCCAGGCGTTCAGGTCCTTGCCGTCCACCAGCGTGGACGTGACGCCGAAGCGGCCGAGCCAGTCCTCGATCACCCAGCGGCAGGAGCCGAACAGCGCCTTGGCGGCGACCACGTGGTCGCCGGCCTTCACCAGCCCCATCAACGCGGTGGTCACCGCCGCCATGCCGGTCGCGGTCGAGCGCGCCGCTTCCGCACCTTCGAGCGCGGCCATGCGGCCCTCGAACATGCTCATGGTCGGGTTGGAGTAACGCGAGTAGACGTAGCCGGGGATCTTGCCGGAGAAGCGGGCTTCGCAGGCCTCGGCGGATTCGTAGATGTAGCCCTGCGTCAGAAAGAGCGCCTCCGACATCTCGTTGAACTGAGAGCGGAGGGTGCCGGCGTGCACCAGGTTCGTTTCGGGCCGGTATTTCTTCTCGGACGCGGACATGCGGCCCTCCTTTGAGCCAACAAAAAACCGGCCGGAGAAAAATTCTCGGCCGGGCCCACGCGTCCCCGGCCTTTTAGCAATTTGTTTTACGTGGCTGCAAGCCGGCCGGCTCAAATGACCACGGGATAAGCCTTATGTAGCGGGGCTGGCGGCTTCCCGTCAAGGCGCTCGTCGGGTTAGATCGGCCGTCTATCCGGGGCCTGAAAACGTGGCACTTTCCCTCGCCGTCGAGGACAAGGGCATCTTGCCCGACCGCATGATCGAGCAGCTCGCCGCTCAAGGCGCGATCCTGCCTGCCTACGCCTTCGCCCCCGACCAGATCCAGCCGGCAAGCCTCGACCTGCGGCTGGGCGAGATGGCCTATCGCGTGCGGGCGAGCTTCCTGCCCGGCTCCACCACGGTCGCCAAGCGCATCGACGAATTGAAGCTACACGAATTCCCGCTCACCGACGGCGCCGTGCTGGAGACCGGCTGCGTCTATATCGTGCCGTTGTTGGAAAGCCTCGCGCTGCCCGACGACATCGCCGCCGCCGCCAACCCGAAAAGCTCGACCGGACGCCTCGACGTCTTCACCCGGGTAATCTGCGACCAGATCCGCGGCTTCGACCGCATCGAGCTCGGCTATCACGGGCCGCTCTATGCCGAGATCAGCCCGCGCACCTTTCCGGTCCTGGTGCGCGAGGGCTCGCGCCTGTCGCAGATCCGCTTCCGCCACGGCCACGCGCTGCTTGGCGGCGATGCGCTACGCGCCCTGCACGCGCGCGAGCGGCTCGTCGACACCGACAATGCCGATGTGAGCGAAGGCGTCGCCGTGGGCGTCGACCTGTCGGGCCTCGGGCCCGGCGGCCTCGTCGGCTATCGCGCCAAGCGGCACACCGGACTGATCGATGTCGAGCGCCGCGCCGGCTATGCGATCGCCGACTACTGGGAGCCGATCGCGGCGCGTCCCGACAAGAGCCTGATCCTCGATCCGAACGAATTCTACATCCTGGCGTCGAAAGAGGCGGTGCAGGTGCCGCCCGACTACGCCGCCGAGATGGTGCCGTTCGATCCGCTGGTCGGCGAATTCCGCGTGCACTATGCCGGATTCTTCGATCCCGGCTTCGGCTATGCCGGCGCCGGCGGCAAGGGTTCGCGTGCGGTGCTGGAGGTGCGCTCGCGCGAGGTGCCCTTCATCCTCGAGCACGGGCAGATCGTCGGCCGGCTGGTCTACGAGAAGATGCTGGAGCGGCCCAGCCGGCTCTACGGGCAGGACATCGGCTCGACCTACCAGGCCCAGACGCTCAAGCTGTCAAAGCATTTCAGGAGCTAGCGCGCCGCGGCAGCGGGTTCGTGCGCGGCTGAGGCCACGGTGTCGGCGCGGGGCGTGAGCCGGTACCACGGCACTTTGCCCGGCTCGAACTGCGCACGCGCACGCCGCGACCACAGCGGCGGCGCATGATCGCCGACCACCAGGATCTCGGCCGGCCCGATCTTGGGGTCGAGCGCGAGCTTGGCCACCGAGGCGAAGACGTCGTGCCAGAGTTCGGCCATGTTGCAGACCTGGCCATGCCCGAACACGCCGGGGCTCTTGCCGCAGCGGAAGTCGGCGAGGGCCTCGCCCGGCGCGACCGGCACGTGCGTGTTGAGCGTGAGCCAATAGATGAATTTCGGCTTGGTGCTGAAGCTTGCTTCGCGCGCGATCACGGGCGGCAGGTCGGCGTCGCAGATGCCGCGGAAGGCGCCGCCGCAGAGGCGCTTGCTCCCGGCCAGCAGGTCCTCGCCGAACAGGTCCTTGTCGAAGCCGACGTTCGGATACCACTCGTCGCGCTCGAAAAATTCCTGCGAGAAACCGTGCACGGCCATGGTGGCGTAGCCGCGCATGTTCAGGCGCTTGGGCAGGCAGGAGTAGCCGTCGGCGCGGGCAAACTCGTCGTAGGGCTCGCGCGTGTCGCAGAGCTCGCGCATTTCCGCCGACGTGGTCGAGCCGAAATAGCCGACCTTGCCCTCGGTGACCGTGTACTTCTGCGTGATGCGCGGGTCGAACAGCGGCGAGTCGATTTGGCCGCGTGCGTGCGGGTCGTTCAGGTAGCCCAGGCTCTCGACCACCACGAGCACGGCGTTGCGGCCGTTGTTGCCGGCCACGGTGCTGAATCCCGAGCTGTTGACGGCCGACTCCATCGGCGCATTGCGTCCGAGCAGTGCGCCGAAGGCATAATGCGGCGACACGTTGGAGGCATAATCGACGCCGGCGAAAGCGAGCGCGGCGGCGAACAGCGCGCCGATCCTGGCGTGTTGCAGCCTGGCACGCTGCGCAAGGATGTAGAGCGTGCCAATCGACGTCGCCGCCAGCACGACGATCACCACCCCATAGAGCGCCGAGTCGAAGACGCGAACGTGACGAGCGTGGTTGATCGCGGCGACCAGTTCCTGCGGCCGCAGGCCGAAGCTGAGCGACAGAGTCCAGACCAGGTCGAAGGCGAGGACGAGCGCGAACAGCACGGCGGTGAGCGCGAAGGGAATCCGCCGCGCGCAGATCGCGAGCACGCAATAGGCGAGAATGCAGCCGGTGCGCGGCGGCAAGCCGACGTCGAGGAAGGAGCCGAGCGTCGCAAAGGTCAGCAGGTTGGGAAGCAACAGGCCGGCGAGCAGCAGCGCGCCGGTCGGCGACAGGCGGAATACGCGCAACCACGTGCGTTCCGGTGAGACCGGAGCGGCAAGGGAGCACGGTTCGCTGGAAACCCCCGAGGGTGCCGAAGCATGCATCGCGCGCAAACTACCGGCACAATCGTAAATCCGGATTAATACGGCATCTGAAAAATTATTAAACCCTGTGAAGGACCGGCCGAAATGGGCCGACACGACGGTGCTTACGGTCCGGCCAATCTACAATCGGGAGAAGCGCAATTCCCGCACCGGCTGGCGGGCCAGGACTCCGTGGCGGCCCGGCGTCGCCGCCGCGGGCGGAATTGCCCCGGCGATGCCGCGTCGGTCTGTCAATTGCCAAGGCAACGGCCCATGTTAAAAGTGCCGGGCAATTCAAGACGGTCGCGAAGAGATCGCTGAGAACATCGCGCCGGTGCAAGGCGCCGGCAGCAGGAAACGAAGGGGGCATTGGTTGGCAAAGATCGTCGCGGCGTATGGCCTGCCCCATACGCCCTTTTTTCCGTCCCGCGTCGATGAGGAAGGGCCGCAATCGCCCACCGGAAAGATGTTCGGCGACGCGCGCGCCTCGCTGGTCGCCGCCAAGCCGGACGTCATCGTCATCTTCGACACCGACCACTACAACACGTTTTTCTTCGACAATTTCCCGATCCTGGCGATCGGCATCGACGAGAAGTTCACCGGCCCGAACGACGAGCCGCGCGGGGGCATGAAGATCTACAAGGTGCCGTCGAACCCGAAGCTTGCCGAGTACCTGCATAACCACAGCGTGCGCGCGGGCTACGACGTCGCCTCGCTGCGCGACTTCTCCTGCGACCATTCGGTGATGGTGCCACTGCACTTCTGCAATCCCGATATGGCCGTTCCCGTCGTGCCGGTCTTCATCAGCGGCCACGTGCCGCCATTGCCGTCATCGCAGCGCTGCTTCGCCTTCGGCCAGGAGATCCGCAAGGCGCTGGAGGCCTATCCGGAGGACCTGCGCGTCGCGATCATCGGCACGGGGAGCTTCTCGCTCGAAGTGTTCGGCCCGCGCATTGATCCCGGCAAGACCGACGGCGTGGTCGACCCGGAATGGGTGCACGAGCTCTGCCGCTATCTCGCCGCCGGCGACACCGAGACCATCATCGCCAAGGCAAGCGAGGACCGCATGCTCGCCGCCGGCAATGTCGGCGGCGAGCTGTTGAACTGGATCGCCATGCTGGCCTTCACCGACAACCGCAAACCGGACTTCCTGCACAAGCAGATGGAAAACGGCCACGCCTATGCCGGCTGGCGCTGGGGCTGAGCCGGGAGCACGCCATGTCCGTCTACGCCATCAACAAGATCTGCCTCACCGTGCTGCGCGACCACGCCTTCCGCGCCGCCATGAAGGACGACCCGGCCAAGGCGCTCGAAGGCTGGGACCTGACGCCGGAGGAGCGCCGCGCGCTGCTCGCCGGCGACGTGGCGACGCTTCACCACATGGGCGTCAACGACTTCATGATGGGCTATCTGGCCCGCTTCGGTTCCTGCGGGCTCTCCGTGCCGCTCTACAACGAGAAGATCCGCTCGGTGCCGCACTGAGGCGCGGCTTGCGGCCGGGTGGCGACCTTGGCTATGGTCGCGGCGCGCGGGCGTAGTTCAATGGTAGAACGGCAGCTTCCCAAGCGATTGACGCGCCTTCTCACTGCTTTTCATCGCTGCTCAAATTTCCCGCCAAGCTGTTGAAGCCGAGTCGCTTTCCGCCAAAATGCCACCTCACGGCTGCTCACCGTTTCTCACCCTTACGCAGACGATTTCGGAGCCAAAAAGAGCCAGACCGTATTCCTATTCACACGCAGCTCTTTGAGCTGTCGTTCTTGCTGTCCCCACCCGTCGCTTGCGGATCGGCCAGGGCGTGATTCAATGAGGGCATATCAGCTAGCCCGTTCGTGTGTGCGCCTCGCGGCTAGCGGGCGCACGTACGAGCGCAGAATATGAAAGTCGTATTCTTAGCGTTTGGAGGAAAACTTAGAAGCGGGGTCATCGAGTTGCCGGAGAATACAACAGACAGATTTCGGCTGCCGATGGACATGGACGTATTGCGGGCGTCGCCAACGATGGACGGGTCATCTTTACCCGACACGCCCATCTCTAAGGTCGGTACGTTCCAATGGACAGGGAGGTACCTTGTCTATCCCGACGTTCACGAACATCCGCGAGAGTACATTCTCGTAGACGTCTCATGAAAGAATGGCGCGACGGAAAGGTGCTGCCGCAAATTGGAGAGTACGTTCGCCTTCAATGTGCGAACTGCGGAAAGTGGAATAGCGCTTGGACCTTCGGAAAATACTTTGCCGTGGACTGCGATTGCACGCTTTGGAAAACGGGAGCGAGGTTCCGTAGCACGAACTGTCTGAAATAATACGGGGCGGCATTCGCGCAGTCATGTTTTTCTGGGAAACCTTTGAGGTTGTCATGCACAAATGGCCCATCACGGTACGGTACACTGTAATTGGATTCGTGGTCGCTCTTGCCCATTTGATCTGGCGGGTTGCTGAGCGCGGGCTGACCGGCGTGACCGAATACGACCTCCCATACATACTCACCATGCTGGCCATCCCGACACTCATCGGGTATGCCATTGGCCTTTATCGCAAATCTCGCGGCGCAACCTGACCCCTTGAAAGTCGCAGCCCGGTTTCCCATTTGGTCTGTACCGAAATAGTCGGAGCGTGGCGGGGGCCACCAGACCGGACGACAGGCACAGGCGAAGCCACCCCCAACACTGCTGGCCTAATGCGTGGACCGACTACAGCAAGGGACCCCACGCACGGGAAAAGGAGACACCTAGATGGGTGTATTTCTTGTTCTCGAAGCCAGTCAGCCGAGCGGTGCTTGCTACCGCCTTGGCCTCGGGTGCTTCGTGCCCCCGAATCTGGCCTCGATGGTAGCAGTCATCTTGCGGCTGCTTTAACGAAGAGGGCCACTCCGGAAACGGGGTGGCCTTTTTCGTTCGATGTCGTCCGGTTGTTGAATCCGAACAAAATGGGAGCCATATTTTCGCGGCTGTGCTAGAAGCCCAGCAATGCGGGCGTAGTTCAATGGTAGAACGGCAGCTTCCCAAGCTGCATACGAGGGTTCGATTCCCTTCGCCCGCTCCAACTCCCGCCCGCACAGGCCAGCGCCATGCCGCGCGTCCGTGACGACAGCAACGGCGCGTCCGAGCCGCCCGCGATCGACTTCGTCGGCGGCGCCATGGGCTACCGCATGCGTCATGGCGGCGCGCGCGGTTCCGCGCTCGCCCGCGCAGTGGGCATCGGCAGGGGCCATGCGCCGACCGTCATCGACGCCACCGCCGGCCTCGGCCGCGACGCCTTCCTGCTCGCTTCGCTCGGCGCCGAGGTCACGCTGATCGAGCGCTCGCCGCAGGTGCACGCGCTGCTCGAGGAAGGTCTCGCCAGGGCGGCGGAGGCCGGCCCCGAATTCGCAGCTATTGTCGCGCGCATGAGGCTCGTGCACGGCGACGCCCGCACGCTGCTGCCGACCATGGCGGCGGACGTGATCCTCGTCGATCCCATGCATCCCGAGCGCAAGAGTGCGCTGGTGAAGAAGGAGATGCGCCTCTTGCGCACGCTGGTCGGGCCGGACCCGGATGCGCTCGAGCTGATGCAGGCGGCGCTCGCGGTCGCGCGCAACCGCGTGGTGCTGAAATGGCCGCGGCATGCGCCGCCGCTGGCCGGATTGCCGAAGCCGTCGCACCAGATTTTGGGAAAGACCGTGCGCTACGACGTCTTCATGACGGAGCGCTAGTTCTTGTCGAAGTGCTTTTCGTAATAGATCTGCGTCGGCACGAAGCCGACGCGAGCGAGCACCTTCTTCATCGGCTCGTTGGTCGCGCGCGTGCGGAACACGACGTGGCCGAACTTCTGCTCGCGGCAATAGTCGAAGATGGCGTTGCACAGCATGTTGACGACGCCGCCGCCGCGCTGCGAGGGGTCGACATAAATGCTGTGGAAGTCGGCGTAGCGCTCCTTGGTGATGAAGTTGCGCCGCTCGCTCACATAGGCCCAGCCGACCACGCCCGTGTCGTCCTCGGCGACGAAGCAGGCGGCCCGGTCGTCGTGCACCAGCCGCTCCACCTTGTTGGCGTAAAATTTGAGGTCGGTAATCGGATCGTCGGGGAAGGAGATTTTCGCGATCTCGCGCTCGAAACCCGCGACGGTCTCGACGTCCTTGTCTTCCAGGCGGCGCAGGCGGGCCGGCGATTTCTCGGTCATGGGCTTCTCCACCGGGAGGCGATAGCGCCCAAAGGCGGCCTTCGCAAGATTTAAGCTCAGCGGCCCTGCGTGCCGGATTCACGGCGGAAGGTGTGTGCGCCGCATTGGCGGCAGCCTTGCGCCTTCAGCGCTTCGATGGTGTCGGGCGCATTATCTTCGCCCAGCACGGTGCGGGTGCCGCAATGGGCGCAGACGTAGCTGCGGATGCGCGGATTGACGTCGGCGGTGTAAAGCGGCCCGCTCCAGGCCTCGGCGCCGGCGGCGCCCTGCTTGACGTAGGCCAGTTCGATGAGCTGGCCGACATTGCCGAGCACGGTGGCGCCCGGGTAGCGATTGAAGCCCGGCCGTGCCGCCTGCACCGCGAAACCGAGGTCGGTGAAGACGCGCTGCAACTCGAGCATCTGACCCGCCGGCCATTGGGCGAAGGAGAAGAAGCACTGGCCGTCGCCGGCCAGCGCCTCGCCGGCGCGGGTCAGGAACAGGCGCGCGCCTTCCAGCGTATAGGGCGGATCGGTCTCGACCGTGTCGAAACCTGCGGCGAGGCCCGCGGGCAAAGGCCGGCGCAGATCGTGCTCGATCGTCTCGATGGCGATCCCTTCGCCGGCGCCGGCCTCGCGCAGGAAGCCCAGCCAGCGCGCATCGACATCCAGCACCGTCAGGCGGCGGGTGAGGTCGCTGCGGCCGAGCGCACGCGCCACCAGGCCGATCGCCAGCGAGACGGAGTCGTCGTCGCCGAGCATGAGCACGCGCTTGCCCTCGAGGGCGCCGGTTTGCAGCATCAGCAGCGCGCGCAGCACGGCGGTTTCCGGCGCGCAGGGCGCCTGATCCAGTTTGACGTCCGCCGAGGGCGCGCGCGCGAGGATGGCGGTCAGTTGCTCGACCACGGGCTGGAAGTCGCCCGGGATGACGAGGCCGCGGCCGTCGCAGGCCGGGCAGGCGAGGTCGGCGCTCTTGCCGAGGCCGAGCCCGCGCTCGACGAAGTCGCGGCCCTCGGGCGTCAGCGAGAGCCCGTGCTTGCGTTCGAGCAGGCCGGCCTTCTCCAACTCCCGCCGCACCGCGCTGGTCACCGGCAGCGGCAGGCGGGCCTGCCGCGCGGCGTCTTGCAGCCTGAGCGAGCCGGCGCGATATACGGCGCGCAGCACGGTGGCGACGCCGGCCGGGCCTTCGCGCAGTTTCGTCGCCTGTGCGACTTTCTCTAATATCGTTTGCTCAACCACGGTTGCGGCCGCCATTATCGCCCGGCGCGGCGCGATCCTGCGCCCAATGAAAAGCGGCGCGACACTGCGCCCAAGGAAACGGTGTGACGATGTTGATGACCCACCTGCTCGCGGAGTTCTACGGCTGCAATTCCGCTATGGAGGACGAGGGCGCTCTGGTGGCCGCCGCGCGCACCGCTGCGGAGGAGGTGGGCGCCACCGTGATCGGTAATTACGAATTGCGGTACGTGCCGCATGGTCTGACCGTCGCCGTGTTCCTGGCGGAATCGCACATCGTGCTGACGACGTGGCCCGAATTTCGTCTGACGTTGCTCGACGTTCTACTATGCAATCCCACCATGGACCACAACCGCGTCGCCGCGCGCATCAAGGAGCGCATCTGCCCGGACGGGCGGATGGTGGTGCACGAAGTGCCCCGCATGATCGCCATGCAGCCGTAACGGGCCATCAGGTTGCATGTTGTTAAATTGCTCTTTTAAGTTGCAGAAGGATTTTTCCCGTATTACAGTCGGGCTCCCAGTAATCCAGGGAGGATCCCCATGAGCGGCACTCCAGTAACGATGACCAAGCAGCCCCTCAGCGCCAAGGAGAAGTCCGGCTTGCAGCGGCTGAACTCGGCCCTCGAGAAGCTGCATCTGGCGGAGGCCGAGGTCGCGCGCGCGCGCGGCGATCTCGCCAGGAAGGGCGTGCGTCTGGACATCAGCGAATCCATGCACTGGTAACGGGCTGGCCAGGCGTCCGCGCGTCGTCCTCATCCTGGAGGTTGGCGGACGCTTCGCCCCCGCGCACCGGCTTCGAGGTCGCCGGATTGTCCGGGGCGCGCCTGACGGCGCTCCGCGTTGACGCGGAGCCGCCGTCTCGGAGCCAGCAGCCGAGCGCGGCATATCTGCGCAGGGACGTCGGCTGCGCGGCTGCCGCTTACCCAGGACACAAACATGTCTGCTGTTTATGAACCACGCGGTCGTGGTTTCCCGCCTGCTCGCCGTGGGCCGGGGCACGGTCACATCGACGTCGTGCGCTCGCTGTTCAAGCTTGCGATCTATCTGGCGGCGGTTGCTTCAGGCTTCGCGCTGCTGATCGCCTCTCAGGCCTGGTCGGCTTCGCTGGCCGCTGCATTGCTGCTCGGCGTCGTCTATGCACACGGGCTCGAACTTCAGCACGAGGCGCTGCACGGCATCCTGTTCCGAACCGCGCGGCAGAACCGGGCGGCCGGTGCGCTGCTCGGCTTCGCGATGCTGACGACTTTTGCCGAGACGCGCGCGCGGCATCTGCGCCATCACCGCCATGTCGGCACGGTCAAGGACGTGTACGACCGCAGTTGCGGGGATTTCACCGGCGCGCGTGCGCTGATCGCGCATGTGTGCGGCGTGCGCAATCTGCCTGATTTCGCCGCGACCGGCATGGCCCTGATGCGCGGGACGTATGCCGGTCCATTGCGGGGACCGTGGCGCCGGCGTGCTCGCAACGAGTTCGTCGCAACGGCAGTGGCGGCGGTGCTGTTGCTTGCCACGATGCTGGTGCTCGATCCGCGTCTCGCCCTCTGGGGCTGGGCCGTGCCCGCGCTGGTGATCGCGCCGGTCGTTCACTTCTTCATGACCGCCGCCGAGCACCTGGGTCGCGCAAGACTGGCTCCGGACCTGCGCGAGAACACGCGCAGTTATGCCGGGGCGCTGCTCTGGGACTATCTGGTCAACTACGACAACTACCACGTCGAACATCATCTGTTTCCGAAGTTGCCGTTTCACCGACTGCCGGCCCTTCACGCGCGGCGCTGCGCGGCCGCCGGCGAACCGCGCGCCGGTTATCCGCAGGCCATCCGCGAGGTGTTCGTCGGCATCCGGGCCTGCCTGCGCGCCGGCGCGCCGAACACGGGTTGAGGGGGAAAGGGCGGGCCCATTCATGTGCGCAATCACGGGATTGGTGGCGCTGTCCGGTGCGCCCGATGCGAGGAGGCTGCTGGAAAGCATACGCCATCGCGGTCCCGATCATTCCGGGTGGGTTCGCCGTGGCGCTTGCGAGATCGCCGCGGCACGCCTGGCGATCATGGATCCGGCCGCCGGCGCCCAGCCCATGGTCGACGGCGAGAAGGGCGTGTGTCTCGCGTTCAACGGCGAAATCTACAACGCGGCCAGCTTGCGCGATGCCCTGACCGCGCGCGGTCATCGCTTCCGGACGGCCTGCGACACCGAGGTCGTGCTGCGCGGCTGGATCGAATGGGGCCCGGCGCTCGCCGGCCGTCTCTCCGGCATGTTCGCCTTTGCCGTGCTCGAAGACGAGCGTCTGACGCTCGTCCGCGATCCGCTCGGCATCAAGCCGCTGCGTTTTGCGCATCTTGGCGCCGCCGGCACGTTCCTCTTTGCGTCGGAAGCGAAGGCGCTGCTGCGCCATCCGCAGCTTTCGCCGCTGCTGGACGAGCACGCCTTCGCCGATTTCATCGCGCTCGGCTATCCGACCGGGGCCCGTACATTCTTCGCCGGCATATCGACACTGCCGCCCGGCTGCAGCCTGACCGTCACCTGGCACGACGGATTGCGCGTGTCGGAGCCGAAGCCTTACGCCCGCATTGCGCCGGCGGAAGGCGGCAAGCCCGCCGCGGCCGAGGAGGTCTTCACCGAAGCGCTGCTCGCCGCGGTGAAGAGCCATCTTCAGGCGGACACCGAGGTCGTGCTGCTGCTCTCCGGCGGCATCGATTCCGCGACCCTGGCCTTCATGGCGGCCGAACTGTCCGGCAAGCGGCTCACGGCCTTCACCGTTGCCGATGCCGCCGACCATCCGGACGCCGTTGCCGCGCGTCGGGTCGCCCAGGCGATCGGCGCGGAACACAGGCTGCTGACGCCGGGCTTCGACGACTACCTGGCGGCGATTCCTGCGACCATCGCGGCGGTGGAAGCGCCCGACATCCACGCCGGCCCCTTTCTCCACCTGCTCTGCCGCGAGATCGGCCGCAGCGCCAAAGTCTGCCTGAACGGCGAGGGCGCCGACGAGACGCTCGGCGGCTATTTCAATCCGCCTGCCACGCTGGCGGCGTTGCGCGACGGCTTCCGGCGCGCGCAGGCCGGCGGGCTCACGCCATCCGACCGCGCCTACGAGATACGGGAACGCCTCGTCGCCGCAGCTCAGGACCGGCGGAACGGCATCCGCGGCATCCTCGATGTCGAGCTCGGCGAACTGCTCGAGCGCGCGCAGCTCGATCCGGTCGATCACATCTCCATGGCCTCCGCCGTCGAAATGCGCGTGCCCTATCTCGATTCGGGTGTGCAGGCGGTGGCGCGTGCGCTCGCGCCCGACGATCTCGTCGATACCGCGCTCGGCATCACCAAGCGCGTGCTGCGGCGCGCGGCGCTGCGCCGTTATGGCG
Source organism: Pseudolabrys sp. (assembly GCA_046292265.1). Classification (GTDB taxonomy): domain Bacteria; phylum Pseudomonadota; class Alphaproteobacteria; order Rhizobiales; family Xanthobacteraceae; genus Pseudolabrys. Next base: position 36,288 of record JBKBRE010000005.1, read on the forward strand.
AGCCGATCGCCGACATGGCGCTGCGCTCGAAATGGATGATGCCGGACGCGGGCGGCCGCCACGCGGCCAACTTCGACCGGTTGTGCGAGCGCATGCTGTCGGACGACGACGTGCGCCGCTCGGATTTCGGCGTCTGCTTCGCCGGCAAGAAGGATCTCGTTCTGTTCGAGGTGTTCCGGCAGACCTATTTCTCCGCCGCGCCGGCGCAATGCCCGCGCATGGACGATCTGCTCGCGCATCTCACCGGCGCGCCGCTCGCGGTGGCCTCATGAGCGCGATCCTGCTCGATCTCGACGGCGTGCTGATCGACAGTTGGCGGCAGGTCGAGCAATCCCTGCTGGCGGCGGCCGAGGAGATCGGTTTCGATTGCATGGCGGGTCTTCCCGGCTTCCGCGCCCGCATGGGCATGCCCCTGGAGACCATCGTTGCCGAGCTAGGCTGGCCGGTGCAAATCGTCGAGCGCTTCCGCCGCGCCGCGCGGCTGCGCGACCGCCACGTACGGCCGTTCGAGGGCGTGCCGGCCATGCTCGTGTGCCTGCGCGCCTTCGGTCTGCGCATCGGCGTCGTCACCGGCAAGGACAGGCCACGCACGCTCGCCATTCTGCAGACGGCCGGCCTGGCGAGGTTGGTGGACAGCGTCATCACCGCGGACGATGCGCCTGGCAAACCGCGGCCCGATGGGCTTTGGGAATGCGAGCGCCGTCTCGGCGCGGGTTCGGCGCTCGCCTATATCGGCGACACCGCCGTGGATGTGGCGGCCGCCGAGAACGCGGGCCGGCTGCCGGTGCTGGCGACGTGGGGCGGCGGGCCGCGTCTGCCGAGCCGCGCCGAACTGATCGAGCTCGCCGATCCCGCCGAGGCAGTGGCGCTCGTCGCCGACCTGGTGCGGCCGCCAATTCGAAGGGCGGGCCGATGAGCGCTTCCGACGCCGCCGAGAAGCGCGTGCGGCTCGGCTTCTGCGGCTGCGGCTGGGTGGTGCGCCACTGTTACCGCCCGGCGCTGGCGCGGCTTCAATCCGACTTCGACGTCACCGCCGTGTTCGATCCAGCACCCGTTGCGCGGCATTTCGCCGCCGAGGCCTGGCCGGCGGCGCGCTATTGCGCGACCTTCGATGAGCTGCTCGCGGTGCGGCCCGCGGCGTTGATCGTCGCCTCGCCCAATGCGCTGCACGTCGACCACGCCGCCGTGGCGCTAGCCGCTGGGATCTCCTGCCTCGTCGAAAAGCCCGCCGTGCGCGACACCGCCGACGTCGCGCGTTTGCTCGCGGCGCGAAAGCCCGGCGCGACGCTCATGAGCGCGGTCGCCAGCCGTTATCGCCGCGATACGCAGGCGTGGCTCGCGGCAGTCTCCGCGCTTGGGCCGCTCGCCGCGCTCGACCTCACCTGGACGCGCGAGCAGGGCGTGCCGGCCACGCCCTGGCACCTGCGGCGCGACGGCGGCTGGACCGGCGTGTTCGCCGATCTCGGGTACCATCTGCTCGATCTTGCGGGCGCCGCGCTGCATTGGCCCGGCGCGGACATCGATGTCCTGTCGGTTCGCAGCGCCTCGCAGAAGCAGGCGGTCGCCGCCGGCTGGTATCGGCAGACGCAGGCCGTCGCTTACGACACCGACGACCGTTTCGAGGCGGCGGCGGCGATCGGCGGATGCACGCTGCGTATCCGCGTGAACTGGGTGGATGACGAGCCGGGCGACTTGGTGCGTCTGGCGGCGCGGGCTGCGCGCGGCGAGGCGGTGCTCGAAGGCCTGTTCGGCTTTTCCGACAACAGGCGCACCGCGGAGCAGCGCGTCCTGCTGCGCGGCGACGGGGCGATCCGCGAAACCCATTTCCCGGCAGGCCCGCAGCTGCAGCTCGAAGCCTTCGAGAACCTGTTGCGCGACTTCCACGCTGCCGTGCGGGCGGGCAGCGCGGCCATCCCGCCCGAGCTGACCTTCGTCGGCCGGCTGGCGGGCGCATTGCGGGCAAAGAACCCATGAGCGCACGCGTGTTCGCCGTCGATCTCGGCGCCACCTGGCTGCGCACGGCGCTGGTGTCGCCGGCGGACGAGGCGATCGAAGCGAGATCGGCGGTGCCGACGCCGGAGACGGCGGCGGAAGCGTGCGCGCTGCTCGACGCAGCCTGGCGGTGCGCCGGTGCGCCACGCACGGTGGCTCTCGCGACCGCGCCGGAGCTCGCGCCCGGCGGCGTCGTGCGGCGCTGGCCGAACCGGCGCAGCTATGAGGGGCACCGATTGCTGAGCGATGCGCTGGCGGCATGCGCGCCCGCGCTGTTCGACGATGCCACGGCCGCCGCCATCTCCGGTCACCCGCGCGGCGACCAGCGGTCGAGCACAGTGTGCGTCACGGTCGGGACCGGCGTCGGCGGCGGCGCCGTCGTTGCCGGCGTGCCGCTGCTCGGCCGTTCGGGTGCGGCGATGGATGTCGGCCACATGCCCGTGCCCGCAGCCGCCGGGCTGTCGTGCCGTTGCGGCCGCGTCGGCTGCGTCCAGGCGGCGGCGTCGGGCCGGGCGCTGCGCCGGTATCTCGCCGGCGCGGAGACCGACATCTTCCGGCAGCACGATAGCGACGCCGCCGCGGCGATCGCACGCGCGGCGGTGGCGCTGGCCGAGACGCTTGCAATTATAGATAGGTTATTCAATTCTACTCGCGTTATAGTTGCGGGCGGTCTGGGCCTCTCGCGACTGTACGGGCGGATCGAAGGCGCCCTGAAAGACCGGCAGATCGCGATCCCGCTCGCACGGCACCCGGCTGGAGAGGATGCGGGCCTGCTCGGCGCCGCGATCGGCTTCGACCTGCGGCGCCGCGGTTCCGGTTCGTAAAGTGGAAGGGTCATTCGCATGCAGAGCAACTTCGCCGGCCGCGTTCCGCAGTGGCCCCGCTATGACGACACGGACGAGCGAAATCTCATCGACGTGCTGCGCTCGCGCAAATGGTGGCGCGGCAATGGCACGGTCGGCGACAGCTTCGAGGCGGCCTTCGCCGAACAGCTCGGCGTCAGTCACGTTCGCTCGGTGGCCAACGGCACGCTCGCGCTCGAGCTGACCCTCGCCGCCGTGGGCGTCGAGCCGGGCGACGAGGTCATTGTGCCGGCCTGCACCTTCATCTCGACCGCATCGGCGGTGCTGCGGCTCGGCGCCTGGCCGGTGCCGGTGGACGTCGAGCGTGACACGCTGAACCTCGACATCGCGGCGGCGGAAGCGGCCATCAGCTCGCGCACCGCCTGCATCATCCCCGTGCATATGGCGGGGCAGGCGGCGAATATGCCGGCGCTCATGGCGCTGGCCGAGCGGCATGGCTTGGCGGTGATCGAGGATGCGGCGCACGCGCACGGCGCGCGGGCCTTCGGTGTCGCGGCCGGCACTATCGGCGACGCGGCCATCTTCAGCTTCCAGGCCGGCAAGCTGATGACCTGCGGCGAGGGCGGCGCGGTGGCGACCGACGATCCCGAGATCGCCGAGCGGACTTTCGCGCTTCATTCCTGCGGACGGCCGAAGGGCGACACCGACTACGTCCATCAGATGCCGGCCACCAATATGCGGCTCACCGAATTCCAGTCGGCGCTGCTGCTCGGCCAGCTCGCGCGTCTGCCGGAGCAGTGCGCGCAACGCGAGCGCATGGGGCCGTTCTTCGAACAACGCCTGTGCGAAGCGGGCCTGACGCCGCTGACGCGCGAGCCCTATGTCGAGGTGCACGGCCGCTACATGACCATGGCCTGGTTCAGCCCGGACGAGTTCGGCGGGCGTGACGCCGGCGCGCTGGCGGCCGAGCTGCGCGCGCTCGGCATTCCGGCCTACCGCTGCTTCCCGGAAATCCACCGCACCGGTGCCTTCGCGCCGGACATGCTGCGCAAGACGGCGCGCTCCAACCGGCCGCCGCCGGCTTATGCCGACATCCGCACGCCGGTGGCGGAGCGCGCGGCGCGCCAAGTGGTCTGGTTCCAGCACGCCTTGCTGCTCGGCGACGAGGAATTGCTCGCCGATGTCGCCGCGGCCGTCGGCGCCTTGCGCCAACCGAAGGGGCACGCTGCCGTCCGGCAGGCGATGTCGAGCGCATGAACCGCCCGCGCACGCTCGCCGAGCTTGTCGCCGCGATCGGCGACGGCCGGCTTGAACTCGCCACGTGCGACGTCCGCGTCGGGGCGCATTGGGACGCCGAGCCGACCGTAGCGCGCTGGGGTCCCGGCGATCGCGTGATCGTCACCGGATTATACGGCGCGGATTTGTTCATGGCCGTGCTGGCGATCTGGAAGCGCGGCGGCGTGCCGGTGCTCGGCGCGCGCCTCGAGGATGCGGAGCAGTGGCCGGGAAAGACGGCGGTCTGGCGCTACGCTGACGGCGCCCGCGTGCGCGACGGCGCAGCGGCCGATGCGCCGGCGCCGGCGGTCATTCATGCGTCCTCCGGCACGACCGGGCGGGCGAAGCTCGCGCAACGCTCGTTCGAAAGCCTGCTGCTCGAGGCCGAACGCTATGTCGAACGTTACGGACTGCATGCCGGCCAGCGCGCCTTCGTTGCCGCGCCGATCGAGCATTCCTTCGCGTTCGGCGCGCTGCTGGGTGTTCTTGCCGCCGGCGCGCATGCGCGCCTCGCGTCGGTCTTCCACCCGCGCGCGCTCGCGCGCGAGCTCGACGGCGGCGCGGCGGACGTGGTCGTCCTGACGCCGCCGATGGCGCGGCTTGCGCTCGAGGCGGGCGAAAGTGCGGGCGCCCGTCCCAAGGCGCCCATCGTCATCACCGGTGCCGGCGTGGTTCCGGACGCACTCGACGACGCCTTTCGCGCACGCTTCGGCTGCGGACTGGCGCGCAACTACGGCTGCTCGGAAACAGGTGCGACCTTCGGTGCGGCCGATTCCTTGCCGCAGGGATGCCTCGGCCGCCCCTTCGTCGGCGTGACGGTGCAGGCGCCGCTAGCCGGCGCGCCGGCCGACGAACTGGTGCTCGATGTCGCGCATGCCGTGCTGGGGCTCGAAGGCGGCGCGCCCAGCGCGGCGCATGCCGCCGGGCTCTGGCGCACCGGCGACATCGCCGAGCATCGGCACGACGGCACCGTCGTTCTGTTGGGCCGGGCGGACGACCGCCTGAAAGTGAACGGCCATTCGATCGACGGCTGGGAATTGGCGGCGCGCGCGCGGGCGCTGGCCAATGTCAGCGATGCGGTCGCGCTCGCGCTGCCGCGCGCCGGCCGGGCCGAGATCCAGGACGTCGTGCTGCTTTGCGAATCCGACCAAGAGGAAGTGGTCCTGCACAAGCTGCTGCGGACAGACATGCCGCTCCAGCTCGTCACCGTGTCGCGCTTTCCGCGCACCGTCGCCGGTAAGCCCGACAGGCAGGCGCTTGAGCAACTCGCGCGCGCGCGGCTGGGCGGCAGGCTCGCCGCGGAGGCGTCATGAGCGCCGTGGCGCCGGCTCTCGCGTTCCAGCCGCAGCAAGGCGGCAGAGTCGTGCTGCTGCCGCATTTCAAGCCGCATTGCGACGGCCTGCAAACCATCGGCGGGCGTATCATCGCGCTCGGCGCCGACGACTGCGCGCTCGCCGCACATTGCGTGCAGGAGCGGGCATGGACGGACATCGCTGGCGCGCCGGCCGATCGACTTGTCGCCGCCGGCTATCTGGCGCGGCTGCCGTCCGCAACGGCCGCGCTGGCAGGGCCGCGCGCGCTCGTCCTGTCGCCGCACATCGATGACGCGGCACTTTCGCTCGGCGGCTGGATCGCCACGCGGCGCGGCCGCGTTCCGCCGCCGCTGGTGCTGAACGTCTTCTCGCGTCAGTCCTACCAGAGCGGCCTGCGCGCGCCGGCCGCGCGCCTCGACGAGATCGCCCGCGCCGAGGACCGGCTGGCCGGCCGTATCCTCGGCTACGAGCGCCGTGCGCTCGGCCTCGCCGGCGCGCAGGACCGGCTCGGCCTTGCCTTGCGCGAGGTGATGGGCTGGCGCGCCAGTGACGTCGCGGCGCGGTTCCGCCGCGAGATTGAAATGCTGGCGGAGGCCATTACGACGGCGGTTGCCGCCGAGCCGATTGACCGCCTGTTCGCGCCGGCGGCGATCGGCGGCCACCTGGACCATGTGCTCGTTGCGCTGGCCGCGCCGCGCATCGCCGCCGAACTCGGCGTCCCGCAGAGCGGCGTGTCTCTTTATGAAGACCTGCCTTATGCCGCCGGCCACATGGGCGGCGGCATCGGCGCCGAAGGGCGCGTTATGCGTGCCGAGCATTTCACCGCCATCGAGGACAAGCGCGCCGCGCTGTCTGTGTTCAGGACGCGGCTGCGCGCGCCGCAGGTCGCGCTGTGCCTGGCGCATGCGCGCCGCATCGCAGGCGGCCATGGCGCGGCCGAGCGCATGTTCGTCTGCCCGACGCCGCAGGAGAGGAGGGCCGGCCATGCAGCGGTTTCTCTATCATGACCTGATCATCGCCGGTAACTGGTGCAACCTGAAATGCAGCTATTGCACCAGCGTGGCGGACGCGGACTATTACGGCAAAGACACCTCTGCCTCACGGAGCCGCCGCGGCGCCACCATCGCGGTCGCCGACGTGCTCGAAATGGTGGACGGCATGCGCCGCCATGTCGACGCGCCGGTGATGAAGGTCAGCGGCGGCGAACTTTTCCTCCTCGCCAACGCGCTTGAGCTGATCGAGGAGCTGTCGACGCGCTATGCGCACGTGCAGGTGCTCACCAATGGCACCGAGCTCACGCGCGACCTCGTCGTCCGCATCGCCGCGCTGGGCAATGTCAGCTTCAATCTATCGCTCGACGGCCACACGCCGGCGATGAATGCGATGCGCTGGCGTTCCGCCAATATCGGCCGGCGGGTCGACGACGCCTTCGCCGCGATGGTGGCGGAATGCGATCGCGTCGAGATCACCTCGGTGATCAGCGATGCCAATGCCGGCGCCTTTCCCGATTTTCTGGCCCATCTTCAGCGGCAGCCGGCCGAATTCGTCGTCATCCCGATCCCGGTGCGCGGGATTCATGCCGACAGATTGTTCACGCAGGAGACGCGCGTGCGCTTCGCCCGCCTGCTGCGCGATCTCGGCGCTTACGACGACGTACTGGGCCCTGCCGCCTATTGCCGCGCGCTCGCCGATTTCCTTGAGCACCAGCAGAGCCAGCGGCGCCAGCGTTGCCATCTCGCGGCGGCCGCGATCCAGCTGTTCGACACCGGCGCGGTGACGCCGTGTCCGGTCGGCTGGACCGCGGAGATCGGCAACATGAAGAAGGAGGGGGCCGACGCGGTGATGCAGCGGGTGGGCGTCCACACGATGTACGATCTGCTCACGCGCGATCGCCCGCGCGTTCCGGTCTGCCGCAACTGTTTCAGCCAGGCCGACGTGCTCAACCTCTACATCGAGGGCGCGATCGATCTCGATGAGATCGCGCGCATGCCGATGTACCGTTCGCAGCCGGCGCGGGCGCGGCTCAAGGCGCTGCGCGCCGCGCGCGGGCGGGCGGCAGCGCCGCTTGCCCTTTCAGCGGGCGACACCGGCCACGCTCTCGCGGGCCCGTAACAAGCGCTCGATGGCATCGATGGTATCGCAGGTCGGCATCAGCGAGATCGCCAGGAGATCGGCCAGCGCGGGCGGATTTCGGAAATCCTCGCCGGTGCGGACGCCGGCGTCGGCGGCGATGTGCCGCATCACCCCTTGCGCATTCCACCAGTCGCTCGTGCTGCAGCAGCGCAGCGCTTCCGCCATCAGCGAGGGCGCTTGGTGAAGGCCCGCCGCCGCGGCCGCGAGCCGGCGCAGGCGGCCGCGCGCATAGGCGGCCGCGGCAGCGGTGCCCTTGCCGTTCAAGGCGTTGTGCCGCAGGGCCGCGACCGAGGCGGTGCAGGCCACCAGTCCACGCATGCTCTCGTCCCGCATCAAGCTGTCGGCGACGAAAAGGCGCGTGCGCGTCGGCAGGCAGGCGAGCGGGTCGATGGCCCTGGCGAGGCGCTTGAGCGAGGCGCCCGTCACCACGTTCACCGCGAAGGCGTCGGCGACTTCGAAGGGCACGTAGGCGAAGGCGAGCGCCATGCCGGCCTCCTCCGCCGTCAGCGGCCCGGCCGCGTGCCCGAGCAGCGCAGCCGCGCCCTCGAGACCGCCGTTGAAATGGAGGAGGCGGTGAAATCCGTCCCAGTCGGCCTTGCCGGTTTCGAGCGCCCGCGCCGTGCGCACCAGCGCGCCGAGTTGCTGCTCGTCGAGCGGGGTGATCGCGTCGGTGAACATGTGGGTGAGCGGTACGATCTGCTGCTTGGCGGCGAATTCCAGCAGCATGCTGCGGCCCCAGGCGCGCAGGGACAGGTTCTCGTTCATCCGCGCGCGCAGACCATGCCCCTGCAACGATGTCTCGCGGACGCGGCCGCGATGCGGCGCCGGTCTCATCGACGGCAACCCCCTCGACGCGCGCGTCGCGCTTGACAATGCCGGTGTAACCAATACGATTAAATCAGATAAAATACAACTTTGGGTAATCATCTCCCGATGCCCCCCCCGAGCGCCGCCCTGGATCGGGCGCGCCGCCGCGTGCCTGCCCCGCCGCGCAGCAACGAGAAAAAAGATGGGACAGATCGACCCGCGCCTGACCGAGCGTCTCACGGCCATCCTGACGGACATCACCGCCCTGCGAGAGGGTCCCGCCGCCGGCGACGACCTCGCCTCCAGCAGCTTTTCCTCGCTCGGCCTGACCTCGGTCGATTTTCTCGAGTTCGTCCTCAATGTCGAAGCCGAGCTCAACATCGACATCCCCGACGACGCGCTGCTCGACCCCGCGCTCACCTCGGTCGAGAGCTGGGCGGCGTGGCTGAGCGAGCACGCCGACCGGCTGCGCACGCCGGCGATCGGGCCTGCATGACGCCGGCCGGCGCGGGCGAGCGGTTGCGGGTGGCGCTGGTCGGCCCGCACGAGGAGCCTTTCCGCGGCGACGCCGATCTCGAGCACCGCGAAATGATGCTGCGCAGCTATGCGGAGATCGTCGGCGGCATCGCCGCCTTCGGTTCCGATTATACGGCCTCGCGCGAATTCCTCGGTATCGAGTATCTCGCCGCCACGCTGCGGCGCGCCGGCCACACGGTGCAGGTCATCGGCGCGAGCAACGAGGGCCTGGACGACGACGCCGTGCTCGATGCGCTCACCGCCTTTGCACCGCGCGTGGTCGGCCTGTCGGTGCTCTACGACCTGCAACTGGCCAGCGCGATCATCCTTGCGCGCCGGTTCAAGCAGGCGCGGCCGGAGGCGACCGTCGTTTTCGGCGGGCCGCTCGGCTCGGCCATCGCGGAACTGCTGCTGGAGACCTTTTCGTTCATCGACTGCGTGGTCGAAGGAGAAGGCGAGCGCCCACTCGCGCGCCTCGTCGAGGCGGTGGCCGGTGAGGAGGAATTCTGCGCGGTGCCCGCCCTGGTTTACCGTGCAGAGGGACGAATCGTGCGCAATCCGCGCGGCGAGCCGGTCGATCTCGACACGCTGCCGCACCCCTCGCGCGACGTGATCGCCTCCATCCGCGCGCGCGACCTGCCGGTGCCGAGCGCCTACATGACGACGTCGCGCGGCTGCAAGGCGTTCTGCACCTTCTGCACGGTGCCGAACATCGTGCGCGGCATGAAGTCCGGCGTCTACCGCATGCGCGATCCGGTGGACGTGGTGGACGAGATGGAAGAGATCGTGCGCGACCTCGGCGTCACGCGTTTCTACATGGCCGACGACAATTTCCTCGGCTACGGCGAGGAGAGCAACCGGCGCATGCTGGCGCTCGCCGACGAGATCGTGCAGCGGCGGCTGAAGATCAACTTCCATGCCGAATGCCGCGTCGATTCGCTGGTGCCGGAAACGCTAGTCAGACTCAAGGCGGCCGGCTTCGACCAGATCCTGTTCGGGCTGGAGTCGGGGTCGCAGCGCACGCTCAAGCGTTGGGGCAAGGGGCAGACGGTGGCGCAGAACGAGGCCGCCGTGGCGCTGGCGCGACGGCTCGGATTCGACCTTATGCCAAGCGTCATTCTGCTCGACTGGGAATCCACGCTCGCCGAGGTGGAGGAGACGGTCGCGTTCATCGAGCGTAGTCAACTCTACCGCTCCGGCCAGCCGCTCTGGCTGGTCAACAAGCTCAAGGTTCATTGCGGCACCGCTGCGGCGCGCCGATACGACAACGTGCATGGCCGTCCGCGGCCGGCGGCGGTCGATTTCGCCGATGATGCTTCCATCCGGCGCTGGTGCGCGACGGTCACCTATCAGGGGGTCGCGATCGACGATCCGCTGGTCGCCGCGTTCTGGCGCGCGCTCAACGGCGCCGCCAACCGCTGGTCGTTGTTGCTCGACGAGGTGGTGCCGCAGTTTCTGAAGACGTTGCGGCAGGACCGCCATCGCAGCAAGGCCGAGCATCTCGCGCTGGTGCAGCGGCTGGCGGCCTTCCGCCGCGGCATCGGACCGCTGCTCGCCGAGTTGATGCGGCTCCTCATCGACCGTGCGGTCGCGCTCGAGCAGCAGGGCGGCGCGCGGGCGGCATCCTGGGACTTCGTCGACGGCTTCATCGCGGCGCGCGAACGGCGCTTCTTTCCCGAAGGGCTGGAGCACGCGTTGCGCGCGCACGGCCAGCGCTCCTGGGTGCAGGGCTTCGCGCCGGTCGCGCCGATCGCCGCGCATGTGTGACCGCAATGCCGTCCGCGCCGCTCATTTCGGTCGTCGTCCCCACCTGCGACAAGCCGGAACGGCTGGTGCTGGCGCTGCATTCGCTGGTCACGCAAAGCACCGGCGAGCCGCGCGGCTTCGAGGTCCTGGTGGTCGCCGACGGCTGCTCGAGCGATCCGCGCGAGGCTGTGCGGCCGCTGCGTGAGCTCGGCCTTCCCATCGCGGTGATCGAAACGCCGCGCATCGGGCAGGCCGCCGCCCGCAATCTCGGCGCGGCGCAGGCCCGGGGCGACCTGCTGCTGTTCATGGACGACGACGTGCTGCTGTCGCCCGATTATTTGCGCACCTGCCTCGCTCTGCGCGCGGACGAGGCCACGGTCGTGCGCGCGCCGGTCTATCTCCTGCGCTATCTGGCGGCCTTTCGCGACCCCGAGCGCGGCATACCCTACGGCGGAGCCGAGCGGCCGCTCAGCGCGCTCGCCGCCGAGCGCGTCAGCCGCGCGACGATCCTCAACGACTGGCCGGCGGTCGCGCGCAAGTGCCGCCATCAGAACCGCTTCGAGCGGCTGGTGGCCGAAACGCTCAAGGAAAGGCCGCCGCGCTATCCCTGGCTCGGCTATTCCGGCTCCGGCGTCGCGCTCAGCCGGCGGCTGTTCGAGCGCGCCGGCGGCTACGACGAGGCTTTCGCGCTGACCTGGGGCGCGGAGGCGATCGAACTCGGTTATCGCCTCTGGCGCATGGGCGCGCGCTTCGTCGCCGCCGACGGCATCTATTCGGCGCACATGGATCATCCGCGTGGCAAGTCGCTGAGCACCTTCGACGCCAGCTTCGATCTGTTTTTTTCCAGGCACGGCGACCCCGCGATCCGCGAGGTGCAGGCGCTCATCCTGGCGCAGGATCGCCGCCCGGCGGCGTCAATGGCTGTGTGAGCCATGCGCAAGCAAAGCCGCGAGCCGTTCGGTGCCGTGCGTGAACGTCTCGCGCTCGACCGCGCAGGACACGCGCAGCCAGAAATCCGGGGAAGTGGCGTCGTCGTGATCGGAGAAGACCGACTCGGTATAGAAATCGACGCCGGCCGCATCGAAGGCGGTCGTGACGAAATCCCATTCGCTCAAACGCGTGTCGAGCTTGACGCAGTGGTTGAAGCCGGACTGCAGCGCGATGGCCTGCCTCACATAAGGCGCCATGCGCTCGCTGAACGTGCGCCAGTTGCTCCGGCACGTACGCGCGACATCGTCGAGGTCGGCCCGGTAGCTTGCATGAGCCGCCGACCAGTCGGTCGCGCCGTCGATGAAATCCCAGATGCCTTCCAGCCGCGCGAAGTCGTCGCTGTACGGCGCGAAGACGCGAAGATAGCGGCCGGCGCGCCTGACCGTTTCCGCGATCGTGCGGCTCGTGTCCGCGGCGGCGACGCCTTTCGTGCGGCGGCAGATCGCGCGCAGCACCATGTCGGCGATCAGCGCGCTCGATCCGGCATTGACCGGCGACCACAGCAGGCGTTCGTTGGCCTTGCGCACATAGTCGACAATGGGCGCGGTGGCGGCCATGTAGCCGACGCGCAGGCCCGCCAGGCTGCGCGACTTCGAGAAGCTGTTGATCCAGATGAGCCGCGGCGGAAAATTTTCTGTGCCGCCGACGATCGGCGCGGGCAGGTCCTCTTCCGCCGGCGAGGCGAGGCTCGGCACCTCGTCGAACACCAGCCAGCAGCCGTGCGCGTCGGCGGTTTCCACCACGCGGCGCAGGTCGGCTTCGTCGTAAAGCTCACCCGATGGATTGGTCGGCTGCGACAGCACCACGATCGCGGGCCGTTGCCGGAATATCATGTCACAGGCTTCCGCGGCGCTCGGCAGCAGCCGGCCCGGCTCCTGCGAGCACACGGTGCGATAGGCGATGCCGACCTCGTCGCAGATGGTGGAGAAGAAACTGTAGTTCAGCCCAAGCACCAGCGCGCTGCGCGCGCCTGCGACGGCAGCGAGATAGCGGAACGCGCCGGCGAGCGCGCCGGTCGCGCCGACGGTCAGGCAGACATTGGCCGGCCCGATGGTGTCGAAGCTCGTCCGCCCGAGACGCTCGTGCAGCTCGAAGCTGATGGCGGCGGCGACCCCGAGCGCGCCGCCGGGCGAGGTGTAGTTCTCGATCAGGCGGCGTTCCTTCAATTCGCGGCCGGCGATGTCGAGCAGCACGTCGGGCGCCTTGAGGTGGTTCACGCCGGACGAGAGATAGGCGATGCCGCCGTGGCGCTTCATGACCGCGGGGCGCCTTACCGGGTCGTAGAAATAGGCATTGGCGCGTTCCAGCGAGCGATAGGTCATCGGTCCGCCCAGGCAAGCGTGCGGGGCTTGCATGTTACCGCCGGCCGGCCCTGGACACTAGTATAGGTTGTGTATTGGACAAATACATCCGAAAGGCGCATCGGGCATCGGTCGTTGCGCTTGGCGCGGAGGCGGCCTCGGTTGCAGCGCTTTACGCGCGTCTGACCGGACGCCACTGGCGCATCGCGCCCGACAGCGCAGCGCTGGCGCGGCTGAACGGCTGCAAGGTCATTGTGGCGCTCGCCGAACGCATCGACGATGAACTGCTCGAGCGCATCTACGTCCCGGGCCGCCGCGTCTGTCCGGGCCTGATCGTCGGTGCGACGCTTGCCGACCTGCGCCGCCGCGCGCTCGCATGCGCGTCGGCGGCGACCTCCGAGCCGTCATCCCTGCCGGATCGGGTCGAAGTGATGCCGGGCCTCGATTTCGGCGTCGTGCGCGGCGCGCACCACACCCTGCTCGGCCGACACGCGACTGCTGACGATATCCGCACGGCGCTCGGCCGCGGCGACACGGCGGTCATGATCCACGGTCACGGCGACGGCATCGACGGCGATCTGGGCGCGCTGGTCCTTTGCCCGGTCGACCGCGCTTGGCGGCGCGGCGACGCCGAGCATGCGCCGGTCTGCAAAAGCACGGGCCTGTGCCACCGGCGCGACATCGCGATCGCCTCGCGCGCCCACGCCGCCGCGCGCCTCCATCCGGCCGAGATCGCCGCGCGCGTGCTGTTGTGGAATACCTGCATCGGCTACCCGTCGCCGCGCGGGTTCATCCATCCGCGCTGGGGCGTCGGCAGCCGGCTGGCGGCAAGCACATCGCTCGGCGCCTTCGTCACCACCTGGCGCATCGCCATCATGCCGCCGGCGCTGAGCGCGGCCCTGATGGACGACATGATGACGGGTGAACCGCTCGGCCGCGCGATCGCACGCTACAATGCCTCGCGCGCGGCGCGCCGCCTTGGTAACAGGCTGTGCCTGTTCGGCGATCCCGACACCCGAATTGCGCCGCCGGTGCCGGACCGGCGACGCCGCCCGCTCGCGCTCAAAAGCGAAACGTGCAAGCGTAGTGCGCGCGAGATCCGTGCGGCCGGCGAGCCTGCACAGGTCAGTTTCATCGCCACCTGCCTCGCCGGTGAGGCCGCCGGGCACACCGTCACGCGCGACCGCGCACGCGAGTTAGTGCTGCGTGACAAGGCGCGCGAAGCCTTGGACGCGATCCGGGCCGGCGCTCAACCGGACGACAATCTGCGCGCCGCTTTCGGGGCTTATGCCGCTCATCGCGCGACCATTCGCGATCTCTGGCTGCCGTCGGCGGTCAAACTGGAAACTTCCGGCGAAAGCGCCTGCCCGCATTGCGGCAGCCAGACACTTTGCTACCGCGCTCTGGTGGCGGGAAACGCGCGGCCGCGCGCGCTCATCATCTGCAATCGGTGCGAAGTCATAGCCGATCGACCCGAGCGGCACGACATCGCCGCGACGATCTCGCACGCCGGCATCGAACTGCGCGGCGACGAGCTCGACTGTCCGGCGTGGGCAGGCGCCGTAAAAGTCGGATCGCGTTGGCCGGTTCCGCCTCGGCAATGGAGCTGGCCAGCCGACGAAACGGGTCGTGCCGCGCGATTCATGCCGTTCCACGACGCATCCTGGGATTACCCCGCGGAAGTCGCGGTCGTCATGATGTTCGGACTCGAGATCTGTGTGCTGTCGCGAACGCTGCGCGCGCTGGTGACATCCTAAGGGCGCGTGGCCGCGGCGATCAGTTCACCGGCCCGCTCGCCGATCATCAACGCGGTCGCATGCGTATTGCCGCTGATGTGGCGGGGAAAGATCGACGTATCGGCCACCCACACTCCGTCCGTGTTGCGTACGCGCAGGCTCGGGTCGAGGACAGAGGCGGCGTCCGAGCCCATGCGGCAAGTGCCGGCGACATGGTAGAGCGGTTCGGCGGCCTTGCGGATGTAGATTTCCAATTCTTCGGTACTTCCGGCGTGCGGCGTGAGGTCCTTCACGACGTGAGCGGCGAAAGGAGCCGCACAGATCACGCGCCTGGCCCAGTCAAATCCCCGCGCCAGCAGATGCACGTCCGGCCTTGCCGCGAGCAAGTGCGGATGAATTTCAAGCAGATTCCCCGGGTCTGCGCTTCTCAAACGGAGAAAGCCGCGGCTTTCGGGATGGCTGAGACTGACGCTCAGCGACATCAGGCGGCGGTCCTCCAGCCAGCGCGCCGTTGTGCGCGCAAAGGCGAAAAGCTGGAATTGCAGGTCCGGCTCATCCGCGCGGGCCGACGACCGAAAGAAAGCGAGCGCCTGCGCGGCGGGATTGGCGGCGGGCCCATCGCCGCGCAGCAGCCAGCGCGCGCCGTGCAAGAGCGCCTTCGGCAGCTGCGCATCGCTATTGCCGGTCGCGCAGTCGACCTCGACGTCCACGAAGACGGCTGGATGTTCCATCAGATTGCGCCCGACCTCGGGCATGTCCATGCGCGGGACGATCCCGCACGCACGCAGATCATGCGCCGGGCCGATGCCCGACAGCATCAGAAGATGCGGCGACCCGATCGCTCCCGCGCACAGCACGACGCCACCGCGTGCGGACAGAAAGCTGGTCACGCCATCGCGGTCCATCTCGATGCCGACCGCCCGATTGCCGTCAAAGACGATGCGGTTGGCGCGGTGGCCTGCGAGAAAGCGCAGCTTCGATCCGATCCGCGGCCTCACATAGGCGTCGAAGGCGTCGACGCGGCGGCCTCGCGCGATATTGGCTTGCACATAGCCGACGCCCTCTTGTCGGATGCCGTTCAGGTCCGCGTTGAGCGGGATGCCGAGGGAGCGGCAGGCTTCGACGAAGCATGCCGTCAGCGGATGCATACAGGACAGGCGTGATACGGGAATGGGGCCATCGCGCCCGCGCGTGGCGTCGTCAAAGTCGGTCCTTTCAAGACGGCGGAATATCGGCAGCACATCGGCGGCGCTCCAGCCACGCGCGCCCAGTCTTTCCCAGGCGTCGAAGTCCGACGCGGCGCCACGCACGAAGACCATGCCGTTGATCGCGGACGATCCGCCCGGCAGTTTGCCGCGCGACCACAGTTCGCGGCGCCCATGGCGCGTCCGATCTTCCTCGCTGAAATGGCACCAGTCGAATCCCGGACGCCCGACCAGCCCGATCACCGCGCCCGGCATCCTGGTGACGACGCGCCAGCGGCCGCGGCCGGCCTCGACCAGCAGGACCGAACGGCCGGCGTCGGCGAGGCGGGCGGCGGCGGCACTGCCAGCGCTGCCGGCACCGACAACGATGACATCGGCTTCCGCAGCCGGCACCGCCTTCACCACGCGCCGTCGTCCTCCATTGAAGCCCAGGGCTCGCGCGGCGGGAGCGGCGCGCCGCTTTGCAGCAGTTCGATGGAGGTGCCGCCCGGCGAGCGGATGAATGCCATGCGCCCGTCGCGCGGCGGGCGATTGATCGTTACGCCCTGATCGCGCAGGCGGGCGCAAAGGGCATAGATGTCGTCGACCCGGTAGGCCAGATGGCCGAAGCCGCGCGTGTCCGGCGGCGACGCATCCCAGTCGAAGGTCAGTTCGACACACGGCGGACAGGTTGCGGCGGCTTGGCCTTGGTCCTGCGGCGCTGCCAACATCACCAGCGTGAAACGGTGCTCCGTGCTTTCGAGGCGATGGATCTCGACCATATCCAAGCTTCCCCGGAAAAAGCCGAGTTCGGCGTCGAGATCGTGGACGCGTAGGCTCGTGTGCAGATATCGCATAGGCGGTCCCGCGCCTGACCCGGATGATACACTTTATACGTGTTTTTTATAAAAAATAACTCTATACTTGTAGGGAGGGATGAGGATTCACCGTGCGAGGGAATGGTCGTGTTGTCGGCTTGTCGTCGGCGCAATGCCGTGCGCTTGCGCTCGTGCGGGCGCAGGCGGTGCGCGAACGCACCAAAGCGCAGGCGACGCTGGATGAAATTGCCGTGCGCGCGTCGATCGCACGTGGCCGGCTTGACGGGGCGATCGCCGGCTTCGAATGCAATGCGCGCGTGGTCGTGCACTTCCACCCCGACCGGTTCACCACCGACGGATCGACCGTAGCCGAGGCGCTGCTGCGCGAGGGCCGCTATCGCAATCAGTTCGAGACGGGGATTTCCAACGGCAGCCTCACCGGCTTTGCCGGCGGCGATCGCGATCGTTGGGAGGCCGGCCTCTTCGGCAATGCCTATCGCGCCGCGGCGGCGGGCGAACGTCCGAAATACGGCGCGCTCGACTGTCTCGGCTATTCGGACGGCGCGGTGCCGTTTTTCGGCTCCTGCTATCTCGTATTACATGGTGGTGTGTTTCCCCGGTGCACATTCACCTTCGGCGACAGCTGCGAAGCGGAGTGCGCCGGCGTGGTCGGCGAGATGCATTCGGTCGCCGCCGCCATGATGAAGTTCGTCGAGGACGGCCACAGCTTCACCGGGGACCGGATGACGATCGATAAACTAATCGCGCGCCTTGCCCGTCGTTCTCGCTCGCGCGCCCCGGCCAGCCGGCGGCTCGGGCGCATTCTGGAGCACTATGTCGAGGCGCAGGTGCATGGGCCGATCGAGCTGGCGCGAGACGTCGCCGCGCTGGTGGCCGATCCGTCGTATTGCGGCACCTCTGTCGGCCGCGTGCTGGCGGCGATGTGCGATCGCCACAGGATTCCGTTGCGCTGGCATGCCGGGTATTCGTTGCCGGCAGCGAGTGTGCCGGACGATTTTCAAGGGCCGCTGTTCGACCGCGTCCGCGGCGCGCGTATGCCTGCCCTTGCGCAGCGGGTCGCACAGCCGGAGGGCGTGCTCGATGCGGCCATTATTGGCCGCGCCGTCGCCGCGCTCGACCGCCGGGCCGGGAAACTGTTCGACGAGGCGGTCAAGGATCTCAATCACCTTTGGTATCTGCTGGTGCAGTTCGGCGTGCCGCGATCGGTGAAGCCGGGTAGGTCCATGCAGCGCGCGGGCGGCGCGATCGGCGTATCTTGCGGCCCTTCCACCAGCACTTCCGCCGGCCAATCGTGTCCGAGGAAGGTGAGGGGGCTGGCGTGCTTGGCGTAGGCGCCGCAGTTGGCGAAGACCAGCACATCGCCCGCCGCCAGATCGCGCGGCAGCGCCGCCGCGCTGGCCAGCCGGTCTACCGGCGTGCAGAGCGGGCCGGCAAGCTCGGTCGGCTCCGTCGCGGCATCCGGCGGCGTCCCGGGCCGAAACACGCTGACCGGACGACGCATCACGCGCAGCGTGCCGGAGAGGCCGAGCACATGGTGCGTGCCGCCGTCGAGTAACGCGAAGCGCGTGCCGAATGAGCGTTTCACTTCCACGACGCGCGTGACGTAGTAGCCGGCCGGCCCGACCAGGTAGCGTCCGGGCTCGATGCCGAAGGTGACGCCGTCGAGCATTTGGCTGAGCTCGGCGAAAAAGTCCTGTATCGGCGACAGATTGAGCGGAGAGTCGTCGGCATAGAACGGCGCGCCAAAGCCGCCGCCGAAGTTGACGAAGGAGATGTTGATCCGTGTGCGCAGCGCCTTCACCACATGCACGAAGGCAGTGTAGCGCGCGATCAATAGCGACGCGTCGAGATTGTTCGAACCTTGGTGATTGTGTACGCCGATGAGCGTGACGCGTTCCGATTGCGCCGCCGCCGCGATGGCGGCGTGCAGTTCGCTCTCGTCCATGCCGAACGGCGACACGCCGCTCCAGCCGCTGCGCCGGTCGGCGAGACCGGGCGCAAGTTGCACACGCAAGGCGACACGGGCGTGCAAGTCCCGCCGGCGGCAGATCGAGTCCAGCCGTGCGATCTCCTGCGCCGACTCGGCCTGGATCGCATGGATGCCCGCGCGTGCGGCCGCTTGCAGTTCGGTGTCGGTTTTGGCCGGTCCCGAAAAGACGATGCGCGCCGGCGGCACGCCGCAAGCCAGCGCCAGTTCGAGCTCGCCGCCGGAGGCAACCTCGGCGCCGAGGCCCATGGCCGCGAGCATGCGGACGACAGCGGGCGCGGGGTTCGCCTTCAGCGCGTAGAACATGAGGGTGAAGGGCGGCATCGCCGCGCGCAGCCGTTCGGTGTTCGCGCGGATATCCGCCGCGTCATAGACGAAGAGCGGCGTGCCATGCTTGTCCGCCAGCGCGATGAACTGGGTGTGCGGGACCATTCGGCTGCGCCTCATACCGCCGGTCTCGCCGTACGTCGCGGCGGATGGCTACCATAGGTTGTGACGCCATTATTCCAGCGAAATCAGCGCTGTCCAGCATGGCGGGCGCCGGCGGCGCATCCTTAACGAAGAAATTAACCAAAATGCCCTAAGCCCGGCGCCTCTGTGCCGGGTGTATCGTGATGTTGCGTGCGTTGTTGTTGTTGTTGTTGTTGGCGTTGTTGCTCGTATCCGCGCCGGTCGAGGCCGCCGGCCTGCCGCCCATCGTCGCCGACGCGCGCAACGCAGTGCCGGCCTGCGTCACGCCCGCCCGGCTCATGCAGTTCGTCGCGGAACGCAACGCCGCGCATCGTCCTGCGCGCAGCATCGACCCGCGCTTTACCGACATCGCCAGCAGCTACCAGCGCATCGGCGGCTGCGTCGCCCGCCCGCCCGGCCAGTGCGTCGGCGTGCGCTGGGACTACGCCTTCTTCCAGATGCTGATCGAGACCGGCTATCTCACCTTCCACCGGCCGGACGGCACGCCCGCCTCGATCGTGCCGATGGACAACAACTTCGCCGGAGTCGGCGCGGCGATCTCCGGCAAGCCAGGCGAGCGGTTCAAGGACGTCGAGACCGGCGTGCTCGCCCATCTCCAGCACGTGTTGATGTATTCGACCACGCCGATTCCGGAACCGGTCGCACAGCGCACCCGCCTCGTGCAGAACGACGTGCAGGACAGCATGCGCCGGCTGCGCCGGCCGGTCACGTTCGACGATCTCGCGCGGATATGGACCGGCAGCGGCCATGCGCGCTACGCCGCTACGATGCGGAGCCTGGCCGAGCGCTACGCGCAGCGCTTCTGCGCGCCGCAGACGGTCGCGGACGTCAAGCCGCCGCCGACGCGATCTCGCTGATCTCGACCCAGGGCATCAATTTATTGACGTCCTGCTCGCCGCATAGCTCGGTTCCCGGGTTCGCAACCGCGGCCGATCCGGCCGCCACCGCTATGCGGAACGCCTGGTCCAGCGCGTCGCCCCGGGTCAGGCTCGCCACCAGCCCGCCGAGAAAGCTGTCGCCCGCGCCGACGGCGCTCACCACCTCGATGTCCATCGGCTTCGCGCGCAGGATGCGCGACCTGCTCACCAGCATCGCGCCGTCGCCGCCGAGGGTGAGCGCGACCATCTCGGCCTTTCCATCGTCCACCAGCTTGCGGCAGGCGGCGATGCGCGCTTCGTCGCTGTCGAGCGACACGCCCGCGAACTCGCTCAACTCGTTTTGGTTCGGCTTGACCAGTGTCACGCCTTCCTCCAGCGCCGCGCCGAGCGCCGGCCCGGACGTGTCGAGCGCGATCTTTGCACCGAGCGCCTTGGCGCGCTGCGCGACCTGGGCGAAGAAATCGACCGGCACGCCGGGCGCGATGCTGCCGCTGGCGACCACGTAGCGCGGCTTCTCGGTCAGCGCGCTGAGCTGGTCGAGGCAGGCTTCCCATTCGGCGCGGTGCAGCGCCGAACCGGGCAGGACGAAGCGGTACTGCTGGCCGCTTTCCTCTTCGTAGGCGGTGAAGTTTTCGCGCGTCTCCACGTGCGCCGGGATCACGATACTGTCGATTGCCTCGCGCTCGAGCAGTCGGAGGAGCAGCCGTCCGATGGCGCCGCCCATCGGATAGATCGCCGCCACGCCGATGCCGAGACGGTTTGCCACGCGCGCGACGTTGATGCCGCCGCCGCCGGGATCGCGTTTGGGCGCCGAGCAGCGCATCTTCCGCGTCGGTTCGACGCGTCCGACATTCACGAAGATGTCGACCGCTGGATTGATGGTGAGGGTAACAATGTCCGGCACGTTGGGGATTTCCGCTCTCGTATCGCTTCTCGGCGAAGTATGCCGCCAACCCCAGACAATATTTTGTCGCAGGGCGTCTGTTCGCAGTGGAATATTGCACGATTACGCTGCATCAAGGCAACGCTTCGCGGAGCTCAACTCAACCGGCGGGACACTGTTCCGCATCGTCATATGCAGCCAATCCGCCATGCGTTCCCGAGCGCCGCCTTGCGGCAGGTGCTGGCGGCGACGCTGTTCGTCGTGGCGAGCCGCATCGCCGTCGAGCATGTCGGCTCGGCCGCCTCGATCCTCACCGCTTTTCCGTCCGCGCGGTTCCATGAGCCGTTCGCGAATGCGTCATATGGCCCCTGCATGGTTGCGGCGCCGCGTGCGATATAGATAATCCGTTTCCCACCCACCGCAGACCCGACATGGCATCCAGAAATCCCAATCGCATCAGCCGCCGCGCCTTCGTGGTCGGCCTTCCCTTGTTCGCCGCCGGTTGCGGCCTTGCGCCCGACGCTGACGGCTGGTTTCCCGGCATCGGCGGCGGTTACGGGGCGATCTCCGACAACGGCGTGCTGGTTCCGGCGCTCGACCTCACCACCATCGACCCGGCGCTGCTGCGCACGAGCGTCGCCTGGCGCGGACGCGAACGGCCCGGCAGCATCGTGGTCTCGATCCCGGAACGGCGGCTCTACCTCGTGCGCGAAGGCGGACGTGCGCTGCGCTACGCGGTTGGCGTGGGGCGCGCCGAGGCGCTGAATTTCCGCGGCAGTGCGGTGATCGGTCGCAAGGAAAAATGGCCGCGCTGGACGCCGACCGAAACCATGATGGTGGCGATCCCGCGCTATCGCTCCTATGCCGGCGGTATGGCTGGCGGGATCGACAACCCGCTCGGGGCCCGCGCGCTGTATCTATTCCGCGGCGGCCGCGACACCTATTTCCGAATCCACGGCACCGCCGAGCCGGAAAGCATCGGCGGCGCGGTGTCGAGCGGGTGCATCCGTCTATTCAACCACGACATCATTGACCTTTACAATCGCGTGTCGGTCGGCACGGCCGTGACGGTGGTGCAGGGCTGAAGAGCAGGGCGCTCTACTTGGCGCTCGACAGGCGAAGCTTGCCCTTGGCGTTCTTGCGTGCGGCGAGCTGGAGCGAACCTTTCGCCTGCTGCGCAGGCTTGGCAGGCTTCATGGTCCGCGCCGCCGTGCGTAGCGCGCGTTGTGCTCGACCAGGCGCTGCGGCCGGCGTCGGCACCTGCTTGGGCTCGTTTGCGGCATATACCTTCGCGGCTTCCTGACAGGGCGCGCGTTTCGGCACCGTCGTGGCAAGTTCGCCGCGCTTGCCGCCGCGCCAGGTTTCCGCCGGACGGCCGGTGATGACTTTTACGTAGCCCTGCGTTTCCTGCGGCAGCACGCCCTTCTTGCTGCGCAGCCAATTCTGGATGCGCCCGGGACCGGCATTGTAGGCCGCGGCGGCCAGGCCGAAGTTGCCGAACTGCTGGAACAGGTTGCGTAACAAGCGCGCCGAAGCGGGAATAGCCTGGAGCGGATCGAAGGGATTTTCGAGTCCCATTTCGGCGGCGGTCGCGGGCATGAACTGTGCGATCCCCTGCGCGCCAGCGTGGCTCACGACCGCCGGGTGGAAACCGCTTTCCTGGAAAAGAAGGCGGATGAAGAAGGGAACCGGCAGGTCGTTCGCCGCAGCCGACCTGGTCAGCGTGTCGCAGATCTCCTCGTGCGTGCGCCAGACGACAGGCTTCGGTTCCGGCCTCGGCTTTGGCAGCGGAGCAGCTTCGGCCGACGGCGCGGCACTGCCGGCCTCGCTGCTCTCGGCGGCCTTCGCATCCGGAACCGCGATGACGGATCCGGCCGCCGGTGCAGCACCGCCGTCGCGCAGCTCTTCGAGCGACGCGAGCCGCATGGCTTTCCGGTCGCGCGTAGGGGCGCTGGCGAATTCCGCAGGCGTCATTGTCGGATCGGCGGCGCTGGCGGCTGTAAGGGTGACGAAGCAAAGGCAGGCTGTAACGAGCAGCTTCCGAATCAAAATCATTTCCCCTCGGCCGCGCAACTTTTGCGGCTCTTGTGTCTTGTCAGTGAGGAGGATTCCCCCCGAATTGAATTTCGCTTCTCGGGGCAGAAGCGGACCGATTTACGGAAGCGTTAAGGCGATAAGGTGGTTTTGCGGCGAGCGCCGCCGCTTTTGCGCCGCAGTCAACAATTCTTCTTGAACGGGATACCGCCGGCTCAAGCAATCGCTGCGCGTATGATGAAATGCAGCAGGCAAAAAAACGGCCGCGCGAGTTGCCCCGCGCGGCCCGATCTTCAAATGCCGTCGGCTCAGTTGCCGCCGATGGTCTTGATGACGCTCGACATCGGACGCGCCGCCTCGAGGCCGCCGCCGATCTCCTTCTTCACCATCTCGGCGTATTCCTTGACCGGCTCGGTCGGCTTGGCGCCGACGATCTGCACGACCTTGTAGCCGTTCTCCTTGAGCTTCTTGAGCAGCGCGGGCGCCGCATTCGCGGTCGCCTGCTGGAAGTCGTGCATCAGCACGATGCCCTTGCCGTGCTTCTCGAGCCTCTTGAGCACCGAGGCGATGACCTGCTCCGGCTTGCGCATCTTGAAGTCGAAGGAGTCGAGGTCGGTCGAGAAGATGCCGATGTTGCGTTCGCCGAGATACTTCACGAGTTCCGGCGGATGCTTCAGCGCGGGGAAGCGGAAGAACGGACCGATCGGCTTGTCGCCGAGCCCGAGGCTGACGGCGGCGATGCCCTTCTCGATCTCGGCCTTCGCGTCTTCCGTCGACATGCGCGACAGGTCCTTGTGCGACCAGGTGTGCGAGCCGATGGTGTGGCCGGCGGCCGCGACCTGTTTGATGACGTCGGGATACCAGCCGGCGTGCTTGCCGATCGGGAAGAACACCGCCTTGGTGCAGTTCTCGGCCAGCGCCTTGAGCACCGCCTGCGTGTGTCCCGGCCAAGGACCGTCGTCGAAGGTCAGCACGACCTCGCGGTCGCGCAGGAAGTCATAGGCCTTGAAGTGCTCGAAACCGAATCCCGGTCCGCCGGTGGTGTCGATCTCGACGATGCGCGAGACGCCGAGCGCATTCGGGTTCTCGCACTTGTCCAGCGTGGCGGGCGGGGCGGACTGCGCCCAAGCGGTCGCGCCCGCAGCCCAGATCGAGATTGCCGCCGCCGCGGTCAAAACGCTACGCATGCCGTTCTCCTACCCGTCTCGTGTGCTTGGTGAAGTTGCCTATTCATCGCGACTTTAACCATGTGAGTCAACGCGTTGCCGACTATGGCCCGGATTATGAGGCTTTTGGTGGTAACATGGTTAAAAACGGCGGCGCTCCGCCGCATGCGCGCTGCATTGCCCGAGACCGGGAACGGGCCTATTTGAGCTTTAAGACGTAAAGGAGGCCGAACGTGCCCGCGATTGGAACCGTCGTTGCGCTGTCGCGTCCCGCGCTGCTCTTGCTGGCGATTTTTGGCCTCCTGATCGCGGCAACGCTGGCGCTGTGGGCTTACTACGGTACGGCGGTGTTTTTCGAGATGGTGCGCGTGGGCTGGGCCGCTTGCTTCTAATTTTAGTCAAGTTCGAGGTTCCATGACGGCACGCACGTCCCACGTCCTGCTGATCGTGTCCGCCTTCATGGCGGGACTGGTCATATTTCTCGCGGTGTTTTTCTTCGCCACCGGCCAGTTCGGCCGAAACGGGCCGGCGCCGTCGGCGATCGGCGGCCCCTTCAACCTGACCGACCAGGACGGCAAGCCGATCAGCGATAAGGATCTGAAGGGCCGGCCGTATCTCATCTTCTTCGGTTACACGCACTGCCCGGACGTCTGCCCGACCACGCTGTTCGACGTGTCTGAAACGCTGCGGGCGCTCGGCCCCGACGCCGATCGGGTGAACGCACTGTTCGTCACCGTCGATCCGGAGCGCGATACGGCGGCGGTGATGAAGGATTATCTGTCGAGCTTCGATCCGCACCTGCGCGCCGCGACCGGCGATCGCGCCTCCATCGAGGCGGCGGAGAAGGTGTTCCGCGTCTACGCGAAGAAGGTGCCGACCGGCAACGGCGACTACAGCATGGACCACACCGCGCTCATCTACCTGATGGACAAGCAGGGTCGCTTCGTTGCGCCGTTCAAGATCAAGCGCACGCCAGAGGAATCGGCGGCCGAACTGCGCAAATACATGTAGGTCGTTCACAGGATGATGAGGCCGAGGCTGACGGCCTGTACCGTCGCCTGTGTCTTGTTCGTCGCGCCCAGTTTGATCATCGCGTTCTGAATATGCGCTTCGACGGTCTTGCGGCTGCACGACAGGATGTCGGCCGTCTCGTCAGCGGTCTTTCCGAGCGCCGCCCACTTCAAGACTTCCTTCTCGCGGTCGGTGAGGTGGTCGCCGTTGACGAGATCGTAGCGCGGCTTGACGTTCTTCTCGATCGCGTAGAGTTCGACCATCTTCTGCACCATGTAGAGGATGATCATGTGCATCTGGACGCGGTTGAATTTCAGGTTCTCGAAGAACGCCGTGAGTTTGTCCTTCCAGAACAGCGCGCACACGCTCGAATAGCGCCGTCCGAGGTCGTCGCAGTAGTGGACGGGGATGGTGAGCCCCTCCAGCACGCCGAAATCGCGCGCCGCTTCCATGGTCTTGACCGCGCCGGGTTTACGCCTCCCGTTGAAGGCGGGCAGCTTCACGGCGCCCCAGTGGAAAGGGACGTTCGTGCGTTTTGCCGCATCGAGGCAGGGATCCGTGCTCAGGAAGTTTTCGGACCGATAGGTGTCGATCCATTTCTGGCTGTGCGTGGTCACAAGCAGCGGGTCTTCCTCCCACGGTTGCGACGCATCCATGAAGCCGAACGAGCTGAAGCCGTAGTCCTCGATGATCTTCTGGAAGACAACCCTGACTTCTGCGACCGAGTGGCAGCCTTCTATCGAATTGAGTTGTTGTTCGAGGCGGGACATGCGCTCAAATCTTAGGAAATTTCCCAATTGTTCGATTTGTTTCGATTCCACACGATCCCAGCGAGGGAGTAAAACAACCCGCAGTAGAAAATTTGTATTATGCGCTCCTATAAAGGTATATTCTTCACCGAGAGATCGAACCCCGGGCTCGCCCGGCAGATGTTCGATTTCCGCACCGAATTATTCGTAAAAGAGCTCGGCTGGTCGGTGCCGATGCAGGGCGGCATCGAGCGGGACCAATTCGACACGTCGGACGCTGTATATTGCGCGCTGATCGAAGACGGCGAGCTGATCGGCAGCTTCCGCGCGATTTCGTGCACCCATCCGTACCTTGCAAGAACGATTTTTCCGCATCTCGCCACCCTCGAGAGCTACCCGGTTTCTCCGGATGCCGCCGAAATAAGCCGCCTGGGGGTCAAGTCTGGCCGTTCGACCGCGAGCGTCCTGCTCTACAGCCTGATGATCCGCTTCGGCGTCTACACCAACGCAAGCCGCCTGGTCGCGCTGGTCGAGCTGTCGCACGAGCGGCTGCTCAACAAGATCGGCCTCAAAACGGTCCGCTACGGCGAGACCCAGATCGTCGGTTTCAAAGACGACGGAACGTGGATTCTTGGCGTCGCCGGAGAGATTCCGATCAACGCGCAGGAATCCGCCAATCTCAACCGCATCATTCATCTCACCCGCGAAATGGAAATCCGTGATGAGACAGAAATTTTCGGACGTCAGCGCCTTTCGGCATGATCCTCTCCGCCTGTTCGCCGAGAAAGGCTTCGGGGCGAGCGAGCCCTTCGTGCGCCTGAACCTCGGCTTCAAGCCGGTCTATCTGGTGACCGATCCCCTGATCGCGCGTGCGGTGCTCAAGGCCGACGAGGCGCAGATCGACAAGGGCTACCTGGTCCACAAGCTGCGCAAGGTCATCGGGACCAGCTCGATCACGATGAGCGGCGAGCCGCATCAGAAGCGGCGCGCCATCATCCATCAGCATCTCGCGCGCGGCATCATGAATGACTTCGTGCCCGAGATTGCGGGCATGATCCGGCGCCACGCCGCGTTCCTCGTGCGCGAGGATGAGTTCGCCGCTCACGACGTGACCGCACCGCTCGCCCTGCGTGTCATCACGTCGCTGCTTTTCGGGCGCGACGTGCTGTCGAAGGGCGACGAGGCCGCGCTGGTGGAATCGGTCTACACGGCCGAGAAGCACATGGCCGACAGCCTCTTCCGCATCATTCCGCGCACGCCCTGGAAGGCGCTGCGCGACCGCCGCGAGCTTCGCCAAAGCCGGGAAATCATGGGGATCGTCGTGGACAGAGTGCGCAGCCGCGCCACCTCGACGAGCCTGCTGCGCGCCTTCGATCAGTTGAACCTGACCAAGGAGGAGTTGCGCGATGAGATCCTGCTGCTGCTGCTCGCCGGCCATCACACGACCGGGAACGCAGCGGCCTGGGTCCTCTACTTCCTGGCCACCGAACAGGGACTGGCGGAGAAGATCCGCAAGGAGAACCTTGCGCTCGTTACGGAGTCCGGCGAAATCGATCCGCTGCGCTTGCCGCGCGCCGAATACAGCCTGCGCCTGGCGCGGGAAGCGTTGCGGCTCTATCCGCCCTTCTACTGGTTCTCGCGCGAGGTGCGCACGCCGGTGGACGTCGCGGGCATGAAGCTGAGCAAGGGCACGTCGGTCATCATCAGTCCCTGGCAGATACAGCGGGACGCGCGCTTCTGGGACGAGCCCAACAAGTTCCGCATCGACCGTACCTACAACACGCCGGCCTTCCTACCGTTCGGCCTCGGCCCGCGCGCCTGCGTCGGCATCGGGCTCGGCCTGCTCGAGTTGCAGCTGCTTGCACTGGAAATGGCCGCGGCCTGCGAGGTCGAGGTCCTGTCCGAAGTCCCGGCGCCAGAACCGACGCCGGCAGTCACGCTGTTGCCGCCGCGCATCCGGATGCGCCTGCGTCCGCGGGTGCCGGTGCCAATGGCCCTCGCGCATCACACTGCGGCGTGAAGCATGGTCGTCAAGGCTGAATATTTCCTGGAAAAGGCCGACCTGTGCGTCGGACTGAGCCGGCTCGCCGGTGAGAACCGCGAACTGGCCACGGCGCTCAAACGCCTGAGCGACGAGTTCATGGCGAAGGCGGTGGAGATCGACACCGAGCGCGACCGCGAGGAATCGTTCAGCCACAGGCGCAAGCAGCGACACAGAGTGTAGCGACAGCAACCTGCCTCGCCGTCCGGCCGCAGGATGCGGTGCGACAGTCGGTCGAGGCATTACGAAGCGCGCCGCGGGGGCGGCGTGGCTCGAGGGCAAGGGGGGATCATGGCGATCATCTGGCAAGGCCACGTCGCTTCAGAACACGAGGCGGATCGCAAGGCGCGGGCGCAAGCGATCGTCGCCTATCTTTCCTACGCGCTTGAGGACGTGCGCGCCTTGAGCCCGACCGGTTCGTACCTGTTGGAATTGTCGATCAAGGCGATCAAGGACGACCTGGGTGCGGGCCCTTCGCCCAAGTCCACTTACTCGTAAGGGCGCCCCCATGTAGCCCGGTTTCTCGCGCGGCGCTGCGCGACCGTCCATCCGCCGTCGCCCGCGGTCTGCGGCGTGCGCCGTCTGTCAACGTCGGCAGTTCGCCGGCCTCGTCCAGCGCGGCGAGATGGCGCTCGAGCTTGATCAGCGCCTGCGCCGCGCGCGCGGCGCGTCGGGAACTGCGGGCCAGTCCGTGCTCGGTCTTTTCCCAGGCGTAGGGCGCAACGATGAGCTGCCAGAGCGCGCGCCACGCGGCGATCGACAGCAGTATCCAATGCAGCGGTGTCGCCAGCAGCACCCAACTGATGTCCAGCAGCCCGCGACGGGCGAGGCCGAGCCAGCCGAGAAAGGCCGAGGTCAGATAGCCGACGACGATGCTGCTGCCATAGAGGACGGCGAGCGCGCCGGCCTCGTCATCGCCGACCCATCCCGGAAAGCCGAGCACCGCAGCATAGACGAACCCGGCGACGAACAGCGGATGCACCAGGGCGGCGAGGACATTGCCGCCGACGACGAGCTGGAAGGCGACGAATCCGCCGGGCCGCAGCTCGCGCAGGAGCCGCCGCGGCGCACGCATGTGCACGAGCCAGGTTTGCATCCAGCCTTTGAACCAGCGCGTGCGCTGGCGCAGCCAAGGCCCGAAGCGGGCGGGCGCCTCTTCGAGCGTCGTGGACGCGATCAGCTCCGAACGATAGCCCAGACGGGCGAGGCGCATGCCGAGATCGGCGTCCTCGGTGACGTTATAGGCGTCCCAACCGCCGGCCTCGCGCAGCACGGCCGTGCGGAAATGATTGGAAGAGCCGCCGAGCGGCAGCGGCAGACGCAGCGCAGTGAGGCCGCTCAGGAATACGTCGAACTGGCCGGCATATTCCGCCGTGAAGTGGCGCGCGAGCCATCCGTCGTCAGGGTTGTCGATGCAAAGCCGCGCCTGCACGCAGGCGAGCTTGTCGTCGCCGGTGCGAAATGCCTGCAGGGCGCGCCGCAACTGGTCGGGCTCCGGCCGGTCCTCTGCGTCGTAGACGACCATGAAGGTGCCGCGGGCGAAAGGCAGCGCGACGTTGAGCGCCTTCGGCTTGGTGCGCGGCAAGCCGGCGGGAACGGTGACGACGGTGACGGGCCGCTTCGTGGTGCGCGCGGCGATGGCGGCGCGCGTCTCGCGGTCGTCAGCCTCCACCGCCAGGATCACGTCAAGCTTCTCCGGCGGGTATTCGAGCCGCTCGATCGCGCGCAGCAGTCCGTCAAGCGAGGCCGCTTCGCGATACAGCGCACAGACGACGCTGTAGACCGGCAATGTGCCGTCGGCGAGGGCGGGCAGGGGCGTGGTCTTCGTTCTCGCGACTGCGACGGCGGCGGCGGTCAGCCGCAAACCGACCCAGGCGAGAAACATGCTGGCGAGGAAAATCTCGATCGCCAGCACGGTCGCGCCCGGCGCGGCGAGCAGAGCCGCCAGCAGGACCGCGGCGCCGATTGCGGCCGGAACGGCAAGGCCGCGATGACGCGGCGGTGCCGCCGACAGGTCGGGCGCCTGGCGCCTGAGGTCCTCGGCGGCGCGCGCCGCCAGCGTGCGTCCGGTGCCGCGCAGGATGAATCGGGTCATGCGATCGCCGCTGGTGAGGCGTAGTTGCCGTGCCCAGGCGGGGTCGCCGGCGACCAGTTCGACGATACGGCGTGCAGCGATGCCGCGCGGCGCCACCACGATGCCGGCCTCTTCACCGTCGGTGAGCAGCGGCAGCAGCCCGGTTGTCGCGCAGGCAATCAGGCGGTCGTCGTCGAGGGGACATTGCGTGCGTGGCACGCCGTCGAGGGGCTCGAACGGGATGCCGACGGCTTCGGCCAGCGCGCGCAGGTAGGTTTCCTCGTCGAGCGCGCCGGCGGCGATCAGGGCGCGGTCCGCGCTGACGCCGGTGCGTTCGGAGCGGCGCTCGGCCTCGGCGACCACCGCACGGCTCAGCAATGGGCGCATGCAATCCAGCTCAGGAAAGGCGCCCGAACGGGCGGCGGCCGACACCGGGCGGTGAGACCGCGGGAAGGTCTCCGGCGTACCAAGGGCGCCCCGCGCCGGGCGCGTTTCGCTAAGAACTCCCGGCGCCATGCCCCGTTACACCCTCGCCCAGAGCGAGAATGATACCGCCGGCACAACCTGTATGCTACCAGAAATTGTATCGGTGGCTGGGTGGCCCGCGCCGGGCCGATGGTGTTAGAAGCCCCGCCATGTCGAATTTCATGACGCTTTACCTCGTGCCGATCGCCGTGATCGCGGTGGCGGTCGTGCTGGTGCTAGGCCTTGGCAACATGCTGCGCGGCGGCTCGCCCAATCTGTCGCAGAAGCTGATGCGCATGCGCGTGCTGCTGCAGTTCGTCGCCATCATCGTCATCATGGCGGCCATTTACTTCATGCAGCGCTGAGGCGACCGCGGCGCCTACATCGGGGCCGCGCGCAGGTACTCGACCTTCGGCTTTCTGCTCTTCTTGGCGGCCGTTTTCTTGGCCGGCTTTTTGGCGGCGGCCGACAGTTCGGCGTTTGAGGCCTGCGCAGTCTTACCCGCGGAGCAGGCACTCGCCGCGGCAGGCGCGAACAGCAGCGCTGCGACGGCCGCGGCGGTCAATAGACGGGTCATCGGTCGTCCCTCGTTTGACTGGAAAATCCGTTAGGATAGAGGCTAGCTCGAAACCCGCCTGGGGCGAAGCGCCAAAGAGGTCGCCATGGTTGTGCTGAACCGCATCTATACCCGCACCGGCGACGACGGCACCACCTCGCTCGGCTCGGGCGAGCGCCGCAAGAAGTACGACCTGCGCGTGGACGCCTACGGCACGCTCGACGAGGTCAACGCCGTGATCGGGCTCGTTCGCCTGCACACGGGTGGCGATCCCGCGCTCGATAAGCCGCTCGGCCGCATCCAGAACGACCTGTTCGATGTCGAAGCCGACCTTTGCCTGTCGGAAAAGGGGCCGGGCGGCGCCCGTCTCACGGTCACCGACGCCCAGGTGGCATGGCTGGAGGAAGAGATCGACCGGCTCAACGACCAGCTCCAGCCGCTGCGATCCTTCATTTTGCCCGGCGGCAGCGCGGTTTCCGCGTATCTGCACCTTGCCCGAACCGTTTGCCGGCGCGCCGAGCGCATCATGGTCGAACTGCGCGACCAGCCGGGGGAGGAAGTGTCCGAACCCTCGCTGAAATACGTGAATCGGCTGTCGGATTATCTCTTTGTCGCCGGCCGGTACGCCAACGATCGGGGCGAGGGCGACGTGCTTTGGCAACCGGGGCAGAACCGCTAAGCTGCGTTTGCGCGGAACGGTGCAGCGCAGCACGAAAGTTGACAGTGCGCGGCTGCCGCCATTAGCTTCCGGCCGCATTTTCCGAAAAGCCCATCTGGACTGGGGATCATGAAAATTCTCGTGCCCGTGAAACGGGTGGTCGACTTCAACGTCAAAATCCGCGTGAAGCCGGACGGCTCCGGCGTCGAGCTCGCCAATATCAAGATGTCGATGAACCCCTTCGACGAGATCGCCGTCGAGGAGGCGATCCGCCTGAAGGAGGCCGGCAAGGCGACCGAGATCGTGGCGGTGTCGATTGGCCCGGCGCAGGCGTCCGAGACCATCCGCACCGCACTCGCCATGGGCGCCGACCGCGGCATCCTGGTGAAGGCTGAAGGCACGGTCGAGCCGCTCGCGGTCGCCAAGATCCTCAAGGCGGTTGTGGAAGCCGAAAAGCCCGGCCTCGTCATCATGGGCAAGCAGGCGATCGACGACGACTCGAACCAGACCGGCCAGATGCTGGCCGCGCTGCTCGGCTGGTCGCAGGGCACCTTCGCGTCCAAGCTCGCGCTCGACGGCGACAGCGTCACAGTGACGCGCGAGGTCGACGGCGGCCTGCAGACGGTGAAGCTGAAGGCGCCGGCCATCGTCACTACCGACCTGCGCCTGAACGAACCGCGCTACGCCTCGCTGCCGAACATCATGAAGGCCAAGAAGAAGCCGATCGACGAGAAGCAGCCTTCCGACTACGGCGTGGACACCGCGCCGCGCCTGCAGGTGGTGAAGACGACGGAGCCGGCGGGCCGCAAGTCGGGCGCGAAGATCGCATCCGTCGCGGACCTCGTCGCCAAGCTCAAAGACGAAGCGGGAGTGCTCTGACATGACGACCCTGCTTCTCGCCGAGCATGACAACAAGTCGCTCAAGGATGCTACCAACAGGGCGCTCACCGCCGCCAAGGCGCTGGGTGCGGACGTGCACGTTCTCGTCGCCGGCAAGGATGCCAAGTCTGCCGCCGATGCCGCCGCCAAGCTCGACGGCGCCGCCAAGGTGCTGCTGGCGGAAGGCGCCGCCTACGAGCACCAGCTCGCCGAGCCGCTCGCCGCGCTGATCGTGTCGCTCGCCGGTTCCTACGACGCCATCGTCGCGCCGGCGACCACGAGCGGAAAAAACGTCATGCCGCGCGTGGCGGCGCTGCTCGACGTCATGCAGATATCGGACGTCACCAAGGTGGTGGGGCCCGACACCTTCGAGCGGCCGATCTACGCCGGCAACGCCATCCAGACGGTGAAGTCGACCGACGCCAAGAAGGTCATCACCGTGCGCACCTCGACCTTCCAGGCGGCGGGGCAGAGCGGCGCCGCGAGCGTGGAAGCCGTCCAGGCGGCAAACGACCCCGGGCTGTCCTCGTTCGTCGGCGAGGAGCTGTCGAAGTCCGACCGGCCCGAGCTCACCTCGGCCAGGATCATCATCTCCGGCGGCCGCGCCATGCAGAGCCGCGAAAACTTCACGAAGTATATCGAGCCGGTGGCCGACAAGCTGGGCGCCGCGGTCGGCGCCTCGCGCGCGGCGGTGGACGCCGGCTATGCGCCGAACGACTGGCAGGTCGGGCAGACCGGCAAAGTCGTCGCGCCCGAGTTGTACATCGCCGTCGGTATTTCCGGCGCGATCCAGCATCTCGCCGGGATGAAGGACTCCAAGGTGATCGTCGCCATCAACAAGGACGAGGAGGCGCCGATTTTCCAGGTGGCCGACTACGGCCTGGTGGCCGACCTCTACCAGGCGCTGCCCGAGCTGGCGGCGGAACTGGACAAGGTCAAGCGCTGACCGCGCATTAAAATTGCCGTTC
Source organism: Pseudolabrys sp. (assembly GCA_046292265.1). Lineage (GTDB taxonomy): Bacteria > Pseudomonadota > Alphaproteobacteria > Rhizobiales > Xanthobacteraceae > Pseudolabrys. The sequence continues at coordinate 69,743 of JBKBRE010000005.1, forward strand.
CGCCGATGGTGTCGCACGGCGGTTCGGCGTAGATATAATAGAGAACCGAGAAGCCGGATCGCAACATGGCCGTAACCATTCAGAATGTCGGGGTAATCGGCGCGGGACAGATGGGCAATGGTATCGCCCATGTCTGCGCGCTGGCGGGTTTCTCCGTGATGCTGAACGATGTCGCTCCCGACCGCATCAAGGCCGGCATGGCGACGATCAACGGTAACATGGCGCGCCAGGTCGCCAAGAAGACGATCACCGAGGATCAGCGCAAGAACGCGCTCGCTCTGATCAAGCCGGCGGAAAAGTACGAAGACCTGGCCGCGTGCGACCTCGTCATCGAGACCGCCACCGAAAAGGAAGACGTCAAGCGCAAGATCTATGCCGATCTGTGTGCCACTCTGAAGCCTGAAGCCATCGTGGCTTCGAACACCTCGTCGATCTCGATCACGCGGCTGGCGTCCTCGACGGACCGGCCCGAGCGCTTCATCGGCATTCACTTCATGAATCCGGTGCCGCTGATGGAGCTGGTCGAGATCATCCGCGGGATCGCGACCGACGACTCCACCTTCGAGGCGAGCAAGACCTTCGTGTCGAAGCTCGGCAAGACCATCGCGGTGGCCGAGGACTTTCCGGCCTTCATTGTCAACCGCATCCTGCTGCCGATGATCAACGAGGCGATCTACACGCTGTACGAAGGCGTCGGCAACGTCGAGTCGATCGACACCGCCATGCGGCTCGGCGCGCATCATCCGATGGGGCCGCTGGAGCTGGCGGACTTCATCGGTCTCGATACCTGTCTCTCGGTCATGCAGGTGCTGTACGAAGGGCTGGCCGACTCGAAGTATCGGCCGTGCCCGCTGCTGGTGAAATACGTCGAGGCCGGCTGGCTCGGCCGCAAGACGCAGCGCGGTTTCTACGATTACCGGGGCGAGAAGCCGGTGCCGACGCGCTAGAGTGGCGCGCGCGCTTACACCTTCGCCGGCGTGATCCAGCCGATGGCCGCGCCGCCCGGCGCGCGCAGGATCGCGATGCGCCCGACGCCCGCCACCTCGAATATCGGCCGCATCAATTGCGCGCCGAGAACGACGGCCTGGTGCACGCGCGCATCGACGAAATCCACGGCGAGATAGGGCATCCAGCCTTCCGCCACGCCGTCGAAGGTGGGGCTCGTCAGATGGAACAGCCCGGCGACCCGCGCCTCGCCCGCCTTTGCGATCCAGTAGATGCCGGCGGGTCCGGGCGCTGGCTCGAAGGTCCAGCCGACGCTCTGGCCATAGAACGCCTTCGCGCGTTCGACGTCGCGGGTCAGCAGTTCGTTCCAGCGAAAATGCCCGTGCGCCCACGTTTGCGTCATGACGTTCTCCGACGTTGCGACGACGAGTTGGCGAGCGATGTCGAAGTATAGAGCAGGGACGCGCGCGCTTGCGGCGCCACCGGTCGAATTTCGACGGAACGGTTATCGGCCGCTGGTATCACCGCACGACCGCTTGCGCCCCGCGTCGCGCCTTAACGCTTCGTTCATCATGCTCGTTCGCGCTTCGTTGACCGGCGCCCGCCATGCTCGCGCCGCCATGGATCCGATCTCCGCCATTACAGGCATGATCGTCACCGCGCCGGTGGCCGCCATTCAGCGGGTCGCGGCCGTGCGCATGCTCCAGACCGACGGCGCTCTCACCGGCCCGGCCAAGACCCTGCTCGACGCGGCGCAACAGACGACAAATCGCCTCGCCAATCTGGCGGAAGGCATCGGCCGCAATCTCGATATTACGGTCTAAGCGAACCCTTCGCACGACCTCAGACCGTCACCCTTTGAGGGCTGCTGCGCGGCGACCTCAGGATGACGGATCGGCGCTCAGCTCTTCCCCAGCGCGGCCCGGATCAGCGCGAGCGCGTCGTCGCTCGCCCATTCGGCAGGCCCGGCAACGTTGCCGATCTCGCAGCCCTGCGGATCGATCAGCAGCGTGGTCGGCATGCCGAAGGCGCGGCCGACCGCCTTGAGGTCCTGGAAGGCCTTGGCGCTGCCGTCGGCGTAATAGGCGAGCTTCTTGACGCCGATCTCCTTGAGAAAGGCCTTCGGCTTCTCGGCATCGCGGGTGTCGATGTTGATCGCCACGACCTCGAAGTCGGGCCCGCCCAGCTTCTGCTCCAGCGCGTCGAGCGATGGCATTTCCGTGCGGCAGGGCACGCACCAGGTGGCCCACAGGTTGACCAGCACAGTACGCCCCCGCCAGTCGGCCAGGGTCACTGGCTTGCCCGCGGCGTCCTGGAAGGCGAGGTCGGGCACCTTCAACGGGCTCTTGGCGACGTTGAAAGCGGCCACCTCGCCACGGGCGAGCGGGGCTGCTTTTTTGGCCAGCGCCACCGCCGGCTGGCAGGTCTTGTCGCCGGCCACATTGCGAGTCAGGGCCGTAATCCCGTATACCGCCGCCAGCCCGACGACCACGCCGGCGACGCCGCCCGCCAGGACCATGGCAAGGCGCTTCTTGGCGTGAGTTTTCGAGGGTCGTTCGGTCATGATCGGTGTCACCGGTGGTTAGCCCAAGAGCTACGACAAGAGCTGCGACATGAGCAACAAGATGTGGGGCGGGCGCTTCGCCGCGGCGCCGGACGCCATCATGGAGGAGATCAACGCCTCCATCGATTTCGACCGGGACCTGTACCGGCAGGACATCGCCGCGTCCAAGGCCCACGCCGACATGCTGGCCAAGCAAGGCATCATTGCGGCGGACGATGCAAAGGCGATTGCTCACGGTCTAGACACGATCCTGTCAGAGATCGAGGCGGGCAAGTTCACGTTCAAGCGCGCGCTCGAGGACATCCACATGAACGTGGAGGGCCGGCTGGCCGAATTGATCGGCACCGCCGCCGGACGCCTGCACACCGCGCGCTCGCGCAACGACCAGGTGGCGACCGACTTCCGGCTCTGGGTGCGCGACACGATCGACGCGCTCGACGCCGCGCTCGCCGGCCTGCAGAAGACGCTGGCCGAGAAGGCGCTGGCGCATGCCGACACGGTGATGCCGGGCTTCACGCATTTGCAGACCGCGCAGCCGGTGACCTTCGGCCATCATCTGCTCGCCTATGTCGAGATGGCGGGGCGCGACCGCGGCCGCTTCGCCGATGCGCGCAGAAGGCTCAACGAGTCGCCGCTCGGCAGCGGCGCGCTCGCCGGCACCTCGTTCGACCTCGACCGCGACATGACGGCGAAGGCGCTCGGCTTCGACCGGCCGATGGCGAATTCGCTCGATGCGGTGTCCGACCGCGACTTCGCGCTGGAGACGCTCGCCGCGGCCTCGATCGCCTCGATGCACCTGTCGCGGCTCGCCGAGGAGATCGTGATCTGGACTTCGCCGCTGGTCGGCCTGGTCAGCCTGTCGGACAAGTTCACCACCGGCTCCTCGATGATGCCGCAGAAGCGCAATCCGGACGCGGCCGAACTGGTGCGCGCCAAGACGGGGCGCATCATCGGTGCGCTCACCGGCCTGCTGATCGTGATGAAGGGGCTGCCGCTCGCCTATGCCAAGGACATGCAGGAGGACAAGGAGGGCGTCATGGACGCGCTCTCGTCCCTCTCGCTGGCGATCGCCGCCATGGCCGGCATGGTCGCCGACCTGGAGCCCGATGCCACACGCATGAAGAAGGCGGCGGGCGAAGGCTATGCCACCGCCACCGACCTCGCCGACTGGCTGGTGCGGTCCTTGAAGATCCCGTTCCGCGAGGCGCATCACATCACCGGCCGCATCGTCGCGGCGGCGGCGGAGCAGGGCGTGCCGCTGCACCGGCTGCCGCTGGCCGCCATGCAGGCGGTCGAGAAGCGCATCACCGAGGACGTGTGCAGCGTGCTCTCGGTTGGCAATTCGGTGAAAAGCCGGGTCAGCTACGGCGGCACGGCGCCGAAGAACGTGCGCGCGCAGGCAAAGAAATGGCTGCGGGTCCTCGACAGTGCCTCAGGCTAATGGCTCCGCGGTGCTGCTCGATAAGGCCCGGTTGATCGGCTTACTGATCGGCGTGGCCGCCTTCGCCGCGAGCCTGGTGACGCCGCCGCCCGCGGGACTTTCGCCGGAAGCATTGCGGGTTGCCGGCGTTGCGGCGCTAATGGCAGCCTGGTGGATTACCGAGGTCATTCCAGTCGCTGCCACGGCGTTGCTGCCGATCGTGCTGTTCCCCCTGGTCGGGATCGCGCCCCTGGCGGCTACGACCGCGCCCTATGCCGATCCGATCGTCTTTTTGTTCCTCGGCGGCTTCATGCTTGGCACCGCCACCCAGCGCTGGTCGCTGCACCGGCGACTCGGCCTTGGCATTATCGCGTCGGTTGGCACTTCGCCGGGCCGGCTGGCGGCAGGCCTGATGCTCGCGAGTGCCTTTCTCAGCATGTGGGTCAGCAACACCGCGACGGCGATTATGATGCTGCCGATCGCGACCGCGGTGCTTGCGCTGTTCGACAGCGAATTGACCGATGCACGCTCGCGCGAAAACTTCGGCGTCCTGTTGGTGCTTTCGGTGGCCTACGGCGCCAGCATCGGCGGCTTGGCCACCTTGATCGGCACCCCGCCGAATGCGCTGCTCGCCGGCCACATGGCGCGCGAATACGGGGTGCAGATCGGCTTTGCGCAATGGATGGCGCTGGGCGTGCCGGTATCGGCCGTGATGCTGATGGCGGCATGGTTTGTGTTGACCAGTCTGCATCCGGTCGCGCTGACGGACGTGGCCGGCAGGAAAGACGTCGTCGGCGACGACCTGCGCGCTTTGGGACCGGTGACGCGTGCCGAGTTGCGGGTAATCGGCATATTGCTGGCGGCAGCGCTTGGGTGGATTTTCCGCCCGCTGCTGTCGTCGTTCTTGCCGGCGCTGCACGATACGATTATCGCCATCGCAGCCGGCGTCGTGCTGTTTTTGTTGCCGTCCGGAATGCCGGAAGGCGGCCGCCTCCTGGCGTGGAAGGATCTTAAGGACGTGCCGTGGGGCGTCCTGCTGCTGTTCGGCGGCGGTCTAACGCTCGCCGCCGCGATCGACACGTCAGGGCTGGCGGCCTGGCTGGCCTCGGCGATGTCCGGGTTATCGGCCTGGCCGGTTATCCTGATCGTCGCCGGCGTGAGCTTGGGCATGATTTTCCTCACTGAAATCACCAGCAACACGGCGAGCGCGGCAACCTTTCTGCCGTTCGCGGCGGCGGTCGCCGTCGGTCTCGGTCTCGATCCGCTGGCGTTGACGGTGCCGATGGCGGTTGCGGCCTCCTGCGCCTTCATGCTGCCGGTCGCGACGCCGCCGAACGCCATTGTCTTCGCCAGCGGGCGGATCACCGTCGTGCAGATGGCGCGCGCCGGCATCATACTGAACTTCATTGGCGTGGCGGTGATCGTTCTGATCAGTTATCCGCTCGTGCCGCTTCTGTTCGCACGCTGAGTGGCATGCCGTTCGCGCCCGCCGGCGCCACCCTTTCTCTGCGTGCGAACGATCTGCTAAGGTGCGAGTCAATTTGGAGTTGCCCGTGATCCGTTCGAAATATTCCCGCCTAGCCGTGACCGGCGTGCTTGTCGCAACGCTTGGGCTGGCCGCCTGCGGCCGCAAAGGGCCGCTCGATCCCCCGCCTGCGGCTTCCGTCGCCGGCGCCCCGGCGGCTGGGGTCGGCGCCGCGGGCGACACGGCTGCCCAGTCCGGCGCTCCGACGCCGGCGCGCAAGAACATCCCGCTCGACGTCCTGCTGAACTGAGTCTCCGACGATGCATCACTTCGCTTACCGCGACGGCGTGCTGCACGCCGAGGGCGTCGAACTGGACGCGCTCGCGGCCAGCATCGGCACGCCGTTCTATTGCTATTCCAGCGCGACGCTGACCCGTCACTACAACGTATTCGCCGGCGCCTTCGCCGATGTGGATGCGCTGGTCTGCTACGCCATGAAGGCGAACTCAAACCAGGCGGTGATCAGGACGTTGGCCAGGCTCGGTGCCGGCGCCGACGTCGTCTCCGGCGGCGAACTGAAGCGCGCGCTCGCGGCCGGCATTCCGGCGAACAAGATCATGTTCTCCGGCCTCGGCAAGACCGAGGCCGAGCTCGCGATAGCCCTCGACGAGGGCATCCTCTGCATCAACGTCGAGTCCGAGCCCGAGCTGCATCTCCTGTCGTCGATCGCCGCCGCCAAGGGGCGCAGCGCCCACGTCTCGGTGCGCGTCAATCCGGACATCGATGCAAAGACGCACCACAAGATCGCCACCGGCAAGGCGGAGAACAAGTTCGGCATTCCGATCAGCCGGGCGCGCGAAGTCTACAGGCACGCCGCTGCGCTGCCGGGCATCAAGGTGTCCGGCGTCGACATGCACATCGGCAGCCAGATCACCGACCTCGATCCTTTCGGCAACGCCTTCGCGCTGCTCGCCGAGTTCGTGCAGGAGCTGCGCGCCGACGGGCACACGATCAGCCACGTCGATCTCGGCGGGGGCCTGGGGATTCCCTATCACGACAACAACGAGCCGCCGCCGCATCCCGAGCAATACGCCGAGGTGGTCAAGCGCGCCACGCGCGACCTCGGCTGCCGGCTCATTTTCGAGCCGGGGCGGCTGATCGTCGGCAATGCCGGCATCCTGGTCACGCGCGTACTGTTCGTGAAGCACGGTGAGGCGAAGAACTTCGTGGTGGTGGACGCCGCGATGAACGACCTCATCCGGCCGACGCTGTACGACGCGCATCACGAGATCTGGCCGGTGGCCGAGCATCCGCCGGCGGCGCCGCGCATCAAGGCCGATGTGGTCGGACCGGTATGCGAGAGCGGCGACTTCCTCGCCAAGGATCGCGACATGGCCGAGCCGCGGCGCGGCGCGCTGATGGCGGTGATGTCGGCCGGCGCCTATGGCGCGGTGCAGGCCGGCACCTACAACACGCGGCCCCTGGTGCCCGAAGTGCTGGTCAACGGCGATGCATGGGCGCTCATCCGCCCGCGTGTGGAGGTGGAGGAGCTCATCGCCCTCGACCGTCTGCCGGACTGGCTCGCCTGAGCCGGATCAATTAGCCGTCATCGGGACGGTGCGACGCCGTCCGCCATCAATCCGACCCATTGATTTTGCTGGATTACTGCATGCCGGGTTGTCCCGGCCTGCGTAAAGCCCCGCGTGGCCGGGGAAATCCCGGCGTGCTAGCGTGTTATGAATTGAGATTCCCGGCCGGCTGACGGAGCGGTTTTTTTGGACGGCATGGACCAGCAGGCGAACGACCGCGAGCAGGCAACCCGGCTTCGCCTGGCACGCGCGCTGAAGCGGGCGCGCGGTAGCCTGTTGTGGGAACGGCTGTGGCCGGCGCTCGCTACCCTCGCCACCGCGCTGGCGCTGTTCGTCGCCTTCTCCTGGGCCGGCTTGTGGCTGGTGCTGCCGCCGATCGGCCGCGCCATCGGGCTTGCCGTGTTCGTGCTTATCGCGCTTGCCGCTGCGCTGCCGCTGGTGCGGCTGCGCATGCCGAGCATCGCCGACGGCCTGCGCCGGCTCGACCTCGGCAGCGGCGAAAAGCACCGCCCGGCCACCGCCGTTTCCGACGCGATCGCGGCCAACCGCACCGACCCGGTGGCGCAGGCGCTCTGGCAGGCGCATGTCGAGCGCGCGCTGCTGTCGGCGCGCCGGCTCAGGGCCGGCTGGCCTTCGCCGAAACTGTCGCTCCGCGACCCGATGGCGTTCCGCGCGCTCGCGCTCATCCTGCTGGTGGCGAGCTTCTTCGCGGCGGGCGAGGAGCGCGCCAAGCGCATCGCCGCCGCCTTCGACTGGAAGGGCGTCGTCGCGCCCGCGAACTACCGCATCGACGCCTGGGTGACCCCGCCGCTCTATACGGGCCGGCCGCCGGTGATGCTGCCGGGCATGCGGCCCGGCGAAACCGCGCAGGCCGCGGCGCCCGTTTCCGTTCCGGCGGGCAGCCAGCTCGTCGTGCGCTCCACCGGCAAGGTGCGCTTCGAGCTTATCCGCAAGGGCGGCGTCGAGGACGCGCCGGCGGAAGCGCGCACGCCGCTGCCGGCGGGAACCGAGGAGCATCGCCTCGTCATCAAGACCGACGGCGCCGTCGCTGTGCACGGCGTCGGACGCACCGATCTGGTGTGGACCTTCAACGCCATTCCCGACCGGCCGCCGACCATCGCGCTGACCAAGGACCCCGAGCGGCAGGCGCGTGGCGCGCTGCGGCTCGACTACAAGATGGACGACGATTACGGCGTGATCGAAGCCAAGGGCAGGTTCGCGCTCAAGGACAAGGCCGCGGGCGGCCGCTCGCTGTTCGGCGCGCCGGAGATGGCGCTGACGCTGCCGCAGGCGCGCACGCGCGCGGGCGCCGCGCAGACCACGCAGGATCTCACCGAGCATCCGTGGGCGGGCGCCGAGGTGACGCTGACGCTGGCCGCGCGTGACGAGGCCAACAACGAAGGCACGAGCGCGCCGCAGGACCTGCAGTTGCCGCAGCGAATTTTCGTCAAGCCGCTGGCGCGCGCGATCATCGAGCAGCGCCGCAACCTCGCGCTCGACGCCGGGGCGAAGCCGCTGGTCCTGACGGCGCTCGAAGCGCTCTCGATCGCGCCCGAGCGCTTCATGCCGGAGAGCGGCACTTTTCTCGGCCTGCGCAGCATCTATTTCGGCCTGCAAAACGCCAAGAGCGACGACGACTTGCGCGAGATGGTCGCGCGCATGTGGGCCTACGCCTTGCAGATCGAGGACGGCAACGTCAGCCAGGCCGAGCAGGCGCTGCGGCAGGCGCAGGAGGCCTTGCGGCAGGCGCTCGAGCGCGGCGCCACCGACGAAGAGCTCAAGAAGCTGATGGACGACCTGCGCGCCGCCATGGACAAGTTCCTGCAGGCGCTCGCCGAGGAGATGCGCCGCAATCCGCAGCAGCTTTCGCGTCCGCTCGACCGCAATACGCGCACGCTGAGCCAGCAGGACCTCAAGAGCATGCTCGACCGGCTTGAGCAGATGGCGCGCTCCGGCAACAAGGACGCGGCGCGGCAGTTGCTCGAACAGCTCCAGCAGATGATGGAAAACCTGCAGATGGCGCGGCCGGGCGCGCAGGGCGACGAGGGCGACGACGACATGATGTCGGCGCTCGACGAGCTCAGCGACATGATCCGCAAGCAGCAGCAGTTGCGCGACCGCACTTTCAAGGAGGGCCAGGACCAGCGCCGTCAGCGCCAGCGCGGCGAGCGCGGGAAGGGCGACCAGCAGATGGGCGATCTGCGCCAGGACCAGCAGGCCCTGCGCGACCGGCTCAACAAGCTGATGGAGCAATTGCGCCAGCGCGGGCTGGGCCAGCAGGGCCAGCAAGGTGAACAGGGCCAGCAGGGCCAGCAGGGCCAGCGCGGCCAGCAGGGCAACGAGATGGGCCAGCTCGGCGATGCCGGCGACGCCATGGGCCAGGCGGAAGGCGAACTCGGCGATGGCGACGCCGACGGGGCGGTCGGCAGCCAGGGCCGCGCGCTCGACGCCATGCGCAAGGGCGCGCAAGGCCTCGCGCAGCAGATGCAGCAGGGGCAGGGTCCGAACGGACCGGGCCCGAACGGCCGGCCCGGCCGTGGCCGCGAGCGCGCTCAGCAAGACACCGACCCGCTCGGCCGGCCGTTGCGCGGCCGCGACTACGGCGACGACACCACGGTGAAGGTGCCGGGCGAGATCGACGCCCAGCGCGCGCGCCGCATTCTGGAAGAGCTGCGCCGCCGCTTCGGCGAGAGCTTCCGTCCGCAGCTCGAGCTCGATTACATCGAGCGGCTGCTGCAGGACTTCTGAGAGCTATCCCCCATCTTCCGCTGGTCATCGTCCGCGAAAGCGGACGATTCACTACGCCGCACGCTTATCCATTTGTCGTCACCGGTCTTGTCCCGGTGACCCGCCCAGGATGGCGCAGTGCGCTCCTAAGCGAGATGGCCGGGACGAGCCCGGCCATGACATCGATCGGCAACCGGTTGTGCGTGGGGCCGCTACTTGTGCCCGCCCGCCATCGCGTCCTGCGGGGTGAAGAAGCGGACCATGACGTCGTTGGCGTCGGCCGGGGGCGAGGCGAGCCGGCTGGAGAACTTGATGCTCTCGCCGGGCGCAAGAATGCTGCGCTCGGGCCGCGCGGTCCACACGTAGATTTCCTGCCCCGCCGCATTGCGCGCGGCGAAGCGCAGGCGTGGCACCTCGACCGGCTTGCTGCCGGCGGCGACGATGCGCCCTTCCACGACCAGAAGCAATGCGCCGCCTTCGGTCTCCTTGGCGATGCGCACGCCTTCGAAGTTCAGGTTGCGCAGATTGACCGGCAGGCCGATGGCGGCGAACAGCGAGGCGGTCTGCGGCAGATAACGCACCACCTCGTGGCGCGCGCCGATGAGCGCCACGTTGAAGGCGAACAGCACGAGCACGAGCGCGGTCCAGCGCGAGGTGCGGCGCGATTTCTTGCGCCTGCTCTGGAGGCGGCGGCGGCGCGCGGCGAAGGTCTCGATGTCCTCGGCCTCCGCCTCGGCTTCGGCGTGGGCCGGCGGGCCGAGGTCGGGATGCTCGACCGGCGGCACCAGCGAGGGCGCGTCGGAAATCGCCACCGGCTCGGGTGGCGGGCTCTGTTCCTCGTACTGGCCGGCCTCGGAACCGGGCACGACAAAATCGCTTGCCTGCGGCATGGCCGGCATGGCGGAAGCCCGGAAATCGTCCGCTGCAGCGGGCGGCTCGGGCGGCGGAGGCGGCGCGGGGTTCGTTTCCGCCTCGGCTTCGGCGATCACGCTGTCCACATAGGCCGTGACGTCCTTGGCCGGCGCGCCGGCGAACCAGGTTTCCTTGCAGCGCGCGCAACGGACCATGCGCCCGGTCGTGCCGACGGAAGCCGGGTCGATCATGTAGGACGTGGCGCAACTCGGACAGACGATCAGCATGGCGGGAGAACCCTACCAGCCGTCCGTTAATGGACCGGAAACCATGGGGCTTGCGGCCTGGGCCGGCGGACTTTCCCCCCGGCACTGGCGAAGCGCTGATAATGCTGTAAAAAACCCAATTGCAGGGGTCTGCGGGGGCGTGGCCGCCGGGGATGGGGAAGCACCCACCCGGAATTACCGATCGGAGAGGGGTTTGGTCCGATTCGAGAATGTGGGCTTGCGCTACGGCCTCGGGCCGGAGGTCCTGCGCGACCTCACGTTCCGCATCGAGCCGCATTCCTTCCAGTTCCTCACTGGCCCCTCGGGGGCGGGCAAGACCTCGCTGCTGCGCCTCCTGTTCCTCTCGCTCAAGCCGACGCGCGGCCTGATCACCCAGTTCGGCCACGACGTGGCGACGCTCTCGCGCGACGCGGTGGCCACGCTGCGCCGGCGCATCGGCATCGTGTTCCAGGATTTCCGGCTGCTCGATCATTTGAGCACATACGAGAACGTGGCCCTGCCGCTGCGCGTGATGGGCCGCCCGGAGGAAAGCTACCGCGACGAGGTGATCGAGTTGCTCAACTGGGTCGGCCTCGGCGAACGCATGTGGGCCTTGCCGCCGGTGCTTTCGGGCGGCGAAAAGCAGCGCGCCGCGATCGCGCGCGCGGTGATCGCGCGGCCGCAACTGCTGCTCGCCGACGAGCCGACCGGCAACGTCGATCCCTCGCTCGCGCAGCGGCTGCTGCGGCTGTTCATCGAGCTCAACAAATCGGGTACATCGGTGATCATCGCGACCCACGACATCGCCCTCATGGACCAGTACGATGCGCGCCGGCTCGTGCTGCACGAGGGCCGCCTGCACATCTATGATTGATCGCGGTGAGGGCGTGCGGCCCGCAGTCCGCGGGTTCGCGTGCGGAGCTAGGGAAGGGTGATGGCCGATCAGGACAGGGACGATCTGGCGCCGCCGCTCGCGGCCAGCCCGCCGCCGCGCGCGGAGTCGGCGCTGGTGCCGCGCCAGTCGATCTCCGGCCGCGCGCTGGTCGCCGTCGTCGCCATCATGACCTTTCTCGCCTCGCTCACCACCGGCGCGGTCGTGCTGGTCAACCAGGCGGCGAGCGAATGGCAGGCGGACGTCTCGCGTGAGATCACGATCCAGCTCATTCCCGCCACCGGCCGCGATCTCGACGCTGCGGTGAACAAGGCCGCCTCGGTGGCGCGCGCCTTTCCCGGCATCGCCGACGTGCGGCCCTATTCGAAGGAGGAGTCGGCGCGCCTGCTCGAGCCCTGGCTCGGCAGTGGGCTGACGCTCGACGAACTGCCGGTGCCGCGGCTGATCGTGGTGAAGATCGCCGCGGGCGCCGCGCCCGATCTGCCGCAACTGCGCCGGATGCTGGCCGAGCAGGTACCCGGGGCGACGCTCGACGATCACCGCGGCTGGATCGAGCGCATGCGCGCCATGGCCGGCACGGCGGTGGCGGCCGGCATCGCCATCCTGCTGCTGATGGTCGCGGCCACCGTCCTTTCGGTGACGTTCGCCACCAGGGGCGCCATGGCCACCAACAAGACGGTGATCGAGGTGCTGCATTTCGTCGGCGCGAAGAACGGCTACATCGCCGGCAACTTTCAGCGGCATTTCCTGCTGCTCGGATTGCAGGGCGGCGCGATCGGCGGCGGCGCGGCCATCGTGCTGTTCGCGCTCGCATCGATCATCACCCGCTGGTTCGCCGGCACCGCCGGCGCCGACCAGACCTCCGCGCTGTTCGGCTCGTTCTCGATCGGGCCGATCGGCTATTTTGCGGTGTTTGTGCAGATCATACTGATTGCCGGGGTGACGGCGCTGACCTCGCGCCATACCGTCAACCGCACGCTGGAAGCCATCGACTAGAATGTTTGCAGGCCTCGTCCGCTGGATCGGCTTTCTGACGATGACCGCCGCGATCGTCGGCGCGCTGGTGCTCGCGGTCGGCTTCGTGTTCTTCTCGCTCAGCATCCCGAACGAGGAAGTGCGGATCGACCGCGAGGCGGACGGCATCGTGGTGCTGACCGGCGCGGCGGCGCGCATTCCCGACGCCATCGAGCTGCTGGCCGGCGAACGCGGCAAGCGGCTCTTGATCACCGGCGTGCATCACACCATCGGCGCGCGCGAGATTGCGCGGCTGACGCCGCTCTACTCCAAGTACTTCATCTGCTGCATCGACCTCGACCGCTCCGCGCTCAACACCTTCGGCAATGCGCTCGAGACCAGGCGCTGGGCACACGCGCACAACTTCACCTCGCTGATCGTGGTGACGTCGAACTGGCACATGCCGCGCGCGATGGCGGAGCTCGCGCACCAGTTGCCCGAGGTTGAGCTCGTGGCCTATCCGGTGATTTCCGAGAAGGTGAAGACCGAGCCCTGGTGGCAATATGCCGACACCGCCCGGCTGTTGTTTGCCGAGTACTTGAAGTATCTGTTCGCCCATGTCCGCATGCGCTTCGACCAGGACGGCGGCGCGTAAAGGAAACCTGCGTTGATCCTTCTCCGGTCCATTCTCTTCAACGCGGCGTTCTATCTGAACACGCTGGTCTGGCTGCTCATCGCACTGCCGACCTTCTTCATGCCCTACCGCGCCATCATCCGCGTGGCGCAGGCCTGGGGCCGCGCCAATCTCTGGCTGCTGCGGATGATCGCCGGCATCGAATACGAGGTGCGGGGGCGCGAGAAGATCCCACCGGGCGCGATCATCGTCGCCGCCAAGCACCAGTCGGCGTGGGAGACCTTCGCGCTGCTGCCGCTGTTCGACAATCCGGTCTACATCCTCAAACGCGAACTGCAGTGGATCCCGATCTTCGGCTGGCTCACCATCAAGGGCCGCATGGTGCCGGTGGACAGGGGGGCGCGCGCGCAGGCGCTCGTCAAGATGACCGAGCGCGCCCGCGTCGAACTTGCCGACGGCCGTCAGCTCATCATCTTCCCGGAGGGCACGCGGCGGCCGGTCGGGGCCGAGCCGAAGTACAAGTTCGGCGTCGCCCATCTCTACGCCGCGGAGGGCGTGCCGTGCCTGCCGGTGGCGCTCAATTCGGGCCTGTTCTGGGCGCGGCGATCGGTGCGCCGCCTGCCGGGCAAGGTGGTCGTGGAGATTCTCGATCCCATCCCGCCTGGGCTGAGCAAGGACGAATTCTTCGCGCGGCTGCAGGACGCCATCGAACCGGCGACCGCCCGGCTGCTCGCCGAGGCGCAGAAGCGCAAATAGGCGCAGCCGTCATGCCCGGCTTTATGCCGGGCATCCATGTCTTTCTTCCAAGCAGGCGTGGATGGCCGGGACAAGCCCGGCCAGGACGGAAATCAATGGGCCGCCTCGTGCACGCCCTTGAGCCGCTCGGCGAGGAGATGCAGCTCGCGGTCGCGGAAGCCGAGCTTCTCGAGCGCCTGCACCGTTTCGAGCACGTAGTCGCGGTTGTTGCCGGAGCGGCCATGGCCTTGGCGCACATGGTGCAACTGCTGCTCCAGAGTGAGCCGTCCGGCGAACTGCTCGTGGCCGCGGTCCACCATGTAGCAGACCGCCTCGACCCGCTGCTTGGGATCGTCGTCGAGCCAGACCGCGCGCCGGGCCTCGCGGTAGACCATCGTGACCTGCTCGCGCCCGCGCAGATACTGCAGCGTCTCAGCGCGCTTGCCGGCCGTGACGCGGTAGGCGATGCCGCGGCAATTGCCGCCGCGGTCGAGCCCGAGCACCAGGCCGGGCTTCTCCGGCGTGCCGCGGTGGACGAAGGAATAGACGCACAGGGCGCGGTGGGCGCCGACCAGCCGGGCGGTGCGCCGCTCCAGATAGTCGAAGCCCGGCCGCCAGATCAGCGAGCCGTAGCCGAAGACCCAGAGGTCGCCTTCGCCTTGGTCGAATGTTGTGTTCATCACTGCGGTATTGCCGCCGCCGTCGTTGACAGGGCGCCGGCGGCCGGGCTCGTAACAGGACACCGCCTGCGGCGCAACTCGCATCGATTCGGGCGCAGAAACGCCGCATTCGGAGGTTGTTAGAACACGATGACTGGTAGCGGCCCGCGCCGGGGCAACCGGCGCTACGTCATTCTGCTCGTGCTCGTCGGCCTGCTGTTCGGCGGCTGGAGCGCGGTCTGGTATTACGCGGCCGGGATCGCGCAGGAGACGATCGCCGGCTGGCGCGCGCGCGAGGCCGCGGCGGGGCGCGTCTATGCCTGCGGCACGGAGTCGCTGGCCGGCTATCCCTTCCGCATCGAGGTGACCTGCGAACCGGCATCGGCCGTCTTCCGCGCCTTCCAACCGGCGCTTGAGATCAGAAGCGCCGGGATTCTGGTCGCGGCCCAGATCTACCAGCCCAATCTGTTGATCAGCGAGTTCACCGCGCCGCTCACCGTGGCCGCGGCCGGCGAGCGGCCCAGCCTGAGCGCGAGCTGGACGCTCGGCCGCTCCAGCGTGCGCGGCACGCCTGCGGCACCGGAGCGCGTGTCGCTGGTGTTCGACGGGCTCATGCTCGAAGCGCTGTCGGGCGCCAACCGCGATCGTCTCGTGCAGGCCAAGCATGTCGAGCTGCATGGTCGCATGGCGGAGGGCTCCGTCGCTGACAACCCGGTTATCGAGGCGGCGCTGAACGTCGAGGGCGCCATCGCGCCGCTGCTGCATCCCGCCGCGGCCGACCCAATGGACGCCGACATCGTCGCCCTGCTGCGCGGCTTGCGCGATTTCGCGCCCAAGCCTTGGGCCGCGCGCTTCCGCGAGATCCAGGCGGCCGGCGGCCGCATCGACATCGCCCAGGCGCGGCTGCGCCAGGGCGACATCCTCGCCGTCGGCGCCGGCAGCCTCACCTTGAATGCGAACGGCCGGCTCGATGGCCAGTTGAAGGTCACCGTTGCCGGGCTCGATCAGTTCCTGGAGAAGATCGGCGCGCAGCGCATCGTGCAGAATTCGCCGGCGGTGGACCGGCTCGCCGGCATGCTCGACCGGCTGTCGCCGGGCTTGGGCCAGGCGGCGCGCCAGCAGGCCGGCGCCAACCTGTCGGCCGGCATCAACATGCTTGGCGAGCAGGCGACGCTCGAAGGCCGCCGCGCGGTGACGGTGCCGTTGCGCTTCCAGGATGGGGCAGCGTTCCTAGGCCCGGTGCCGATCGGCAATACGCCGGCGCTGTTCTGATCAATTCGGCTTTTCCGGCCGCTCGGCCAAGTAGATTTGCGGCACTGCTTACGCCGCCAGTGCGTCCAGTAGCGCGGGCCTGACGCCGAGCTGGTCGATCAGCCTGTCGAGCTCGCCGCGCGCCTGCGCGTTGCTCAACTGATGGCGCTCGGCGAGGATGAGCTCGTTCTTCATCGTATGCTCAAGGCCGGTGAATTCGGTGACCCGCACTTTGTAGCCGTGCGCCTCCAGGAACAGGCCGCGGATGACGTTGGTGACGTGCGCGCCGAACTCGCGCCGCTGAATCGGATGCCGCCAGAGCTGGCGCAGCGGACCGGATTTGCCTTCCAGCAGGCGCGCCACTTCTGCCTGGCAGCACGGTACCAGCGCGATCGCCTTCGCTTCGTGGCGCAGCGCGAAGACAATGGCGTCGTCGGTCGCGGTGTCGCAGGCGTGCAGGGCCGTCACCATATCGGCGCGGCCGCTGGGAAGCGTCGCCTGCGCGATCGGCGCGGCGACGAAGGACATGCGGTCGAAACCGGATTGTGCCGCAAGTTCACGCGACGCTTCGATCAGCTTCTCGCGCACGTCGACGCCGATGACGCGGCCCTTGCCGGCCGGCCCGAAGATCAGGTCGTAAAGGATAAAGCCGAGATAGGACTTGCCGGCGCCGACGTCGGCGAGCACCGGCTCCTCGTTCTGCGCGAGCAGCCGTTCGAGCGGCGGGCGCAGAAGCTGCGTGAGATGCAGCACCTGGGTGAGCTTGCGGCGCGAGTCGGCGTTGAGCCTGGCGTCGCGGGTGAGGATGTGCAGCGCTTGCAGGAGCGGAACGGACTTCTCCGGGCTCCGGCTTGGCCACAGCGCCTGCCAGGTCTCCTTGCCCTTCGCCGGTTGCTCGCGCCGCTGCAACGATTATCCCTCGTCGGCGGCGTAGGGCTTCGGCAGCGGCGTGTGCGGCAGGTCCGGATGCGGACGGCCGAAGTCGGGCGCCGGCGAATCCTGGCCGATCTGCACGATGCCCTTGCGGATCGCGCGCGTGCGGGCGAAGTGCTCGAACAGCGTATCGCCGTCGCCGTTGCGGATCGCGCGGGTCAGCGCCGAGATGTCCTCGTTGAATCGCCCGAGCATTTCCAGCACGGCGTCCTTGTTGGCCAGGAACACGTCGCGCCACATGGTCGGGTCGGAGGCCGCGATGCGGGTGAAGTCCCGGAAGCCGCCGGCGGAGAACTTCAGCACTTCCGAGCGCGTCACGTTCTGCAGCTCGTCGGCGGTGCCGACGATGGTGTAGGCGATGAGATGCGGCAGATGGCTCGTCACCGCCAGCACCAGGTCGTGGTGGTCCGGCGTCATCGTCTCGACATTGGCGCCGAGCAGCGACCAGAACTGCGCGAGCTTTTTGGTCGCCGCCGCGTCGACGCCTTCCGGCGGTGTGAGAATGCACCAGCGGTTCACGAACAGCTCGGCGAAGCCGGCGTCGGGGCCGGAATACTCGGTGCCGGCGACCGGATGGGCGGGCACGAAATGCACGTGGCCCGGCAGATGCGGGGCCATGTCGCGCACGATGGAGCCCTTCACCGAGCCGACGTCGGACACGATGGCGCCGGGCGCCAGATGCGGGCCGATCTCCTTGGCGACCGCGCCGCAGGCGCCGACCGGAATGCAGACGATGACGAGGTCGGCGCCCTCGACGGCGGCCGCGTTCGTCTCCACCACCTGATCCACCAGGCCCAGCTCTGCCACGCGCCGGCGCGTCTCGGGCGAGCGCGCGGTGGCGACGATCGAGCCGACCGCGTTCTGCGCCCTGGCGGCGCGCGCGATCGAGGAGCCGATCAGGCCGACGCCGATCAGCGCCAGGCGGTTGAACAGGGTCTTGCTCACGCCTTCTGCCCCAGGAAATCCTTGAGCGCCTGCACCACCAGCCGATTGGCTTCCTCGCTGCCGACGGTCATGCGCAGCGCGTTGGGCAGCTTGTAGCCGGCGACCTGCCGCAGGATCAGGCCGCGCTTGGTGAGGAACGCGTCAGCCTCCCTGGCGGTGCGGCCCGGCGTTTCGGGGAAGTGGATAAGCACGAAGTTCGCCACGCTCGGCGTCACCTTGAGGCCGAGCTTGCCGATCTCCTCGGTGAGCCAGTCGAGCCATTGCTTATTGTGCGCGCGCGCCCTCTCGACGTGGGCGGTATCGCGGATGGCGGCTATGCCGGCTGCGATGGCTGGAGCATTGACGTTGAACGGCCCGCGGATGCGGTTGATGGCGTCCACGACATGCGCCGGCCCGTACATCCAGCCGAGCCGCAGCGCCGCGAGGCCGTAGATCTTCGAGAAGGTGCGGCACATGACGACGTTCTCCGACGTCGCCACCAATTCGATGCCGGACTCGTAGTCGTTGCGGTCGACGTATTCGGCATAGGCCGCGTCGAGCACGAGCAGCACGTGCGCGGGCAGCCCGCGGTGCAGGCGCTTCACCTCGTCGAACGGGATGTAGGTCCCGGTCGGATTGTTCGGGTTGGCGAGGAATACGACTTTGGTCTTCGCCGTCACCGCGGCAAGCAGGTGGTCGACATTGGCGGTGTAGTCGGTCTCAGGCGCCACGACCGGCTTGGCGCCGGCTCCGAGCGTCGCGATCGGATAGACCAGGAAGCCGTGCGTCGCGTGGATCGCCTCGTCGCCGTCCTTGAGGTAGGCGCGCGCGATCAGATTGAGCAGGTCGTCGGAGCCGGCGCCGCAGACGATGCGGTCCGGATCGAGGCCGAGCGAAGCGCCGATCGCCTCGCGCAATTCCGTCGCCGCGCCGTCCGGGTAATCCTCCAGGTGCTTGCCCGTCTCGTTGTAAGCGGCAATCGCCTTCTCGCTCGGGCCCAGCGGGGTCTCGTTCGAGGAAAGCTTGAACACCTTGGCGACGCCCGGCGCGGTGCTCTTGCCCGGCACGTAGGGCGAGATGTCGAGCACGCCGGGGCGCGGTTGCGGACGGTTGGTGGTCATTTCAATTCCTCAAGGCCGGCGCAGCCCCGCAGGGCCCTCCAGCCATCGCTCACGGTCTGGGCTTACTTCTCGGCGGCCACCGTATAGCGGGTTGCGTGGCTGCCGACGAGGGCCGAGGAGCGCACGGTCGCGCCAGCCTTAACCAGCATCTCGCTGACCGCGTCCAGGCCGGTCTCCTTGGGCAAGGTCACCAGCAGGGCGGCGCCATCGAAGGCGCGGTCGGGCACGGCGATGTAGTCGGCCTGCGTGGCCAGCGCCTGGGCCGCGCTGGCGCCCCAGCCGGAGACGCGAACGCTCCAGACCGCGGCTTCCGTCGCCATGGCGTCCGCCGCCACGCGCGAGAGCACGAAGACGGGCAGGCCGGCCGGATGGTCGGCGCGCTCGACGAAGGGCAACCGGGCGATGATCTTGGGCGCAGTGTCGAACTCGAGCGCCGTCCACCAGGCGCCGGCACCGGCCACCGCGAGCGCCGGCACGAGGCCGAGGTCGCCCTTGGATTCCGATACCGCGGCGACCACGCCAGAGGCGCCCATGTGCGGCACGAAGGGTACGGTGAAGCCGAAATGGAAGCGGGCGGAATCCCGCATCAGGGCGTCGCCGGCAGAAAGGTCGGCATGCACCGAGAACGGCGCCTGCACGTAGGTGAATGTCGAAATGATCACGCGCCAGATGCTCTCGACCGTGTCGAGCGGCAGGATGCCCTTATGGCGCCGGACCAGCCGGCGCATCATGTCGGCCTCGCGCGCGGGCCGGAAGGCGGAGCCGGTGGCGCCGCTCTTCTTCACCGCGATCAGGCGGCCGATGATCTCGCTGCGCTCGATCAGCAGCTTGTGCATCGACTCATCGATGCGGTCGATCTCCTTGCGGAGCTCGTCCAGCGAGGGTGCTTGCGGGGCCTTGCTCATGGGCGGCATTGATAGGTGGGCCCGAAGTCGAAATCAAACGCTTGCGTTCCGGCCCACGCGGGCGGTGGGCCTCAGGCCCCAGTTGGCCCGGCTGCTTGACGCAAAGGCCTGTCCGGACTAAGTCTTTCCTCGTTCCGTGGTCATTTGAGCCGGCCGGCTTGCAGCCACGTTAAAGAACTCGCTAAACAGGCCGGGGATGTATGGGTCCCGGCCGAACCTTTGTTCAGGCCGGGTTTTTTTTATGGCCTGTCGTCGAGCGGTCCGGGAGACCTCCGCGGAGGCCATGGTTCGATGGTGACAGTTCAGCCGCTGCATGGCGGGACGGCGCAGGACCCGGTCGTGCGCGACGCGGATTTCCCGCGCGATTCCGCCGTTGCGCATTTCGGTCCGGACAAGCCGCTCAAGCTCGACGCCGGCGTCGAGCTCACGCCGTTCCAGATCGCCTACAAGACCTACGGCACGCTCAACGCCGTACGCTCCAACGCGGTGCTGGTCTGTCACGCGCTGACCGGCGACCAGCACGTCGCCAGCGTGCATCCGGTGACGCGCAAGAACGGCTGGTGGGATACGATGATCGGTCCCGGCAAGCCGGTGGATACCGACCGCTACTTCGTCATCTGCGCCAACGTCATCGGCGGCTGCATGGGCAGCAGCGGCCCCCTGTCGACCAATCCGGCTACGGCTAAGCCGTGGGGCCTCGAGTTTCCCGTCATCACCATCCGCGACATGGTGCGCGCGCAGGCGATGCTGCTCGACCATCTCGGTATCGACACGCTGTTCGCGGTGGTCGGCGGCTCGATGGGCGGCATGCAGGTGCTGCAATGGGCGGCGAGCTATCCGGAGCGTGTCTTCGCCGCGCTGCCGATTGCCTGCGCGACCCGCCATTCGGCGCAGAACATCGCCTTCCACGAGGTCGGCCGCCAGGCGATCATGGCCGATCCGGAATGGCGCGGCGGCCGCTATCATCTGGAAGGCACCAATCCGCGGCGCGGCCTCGCGGTCGCGCGCATGGGCGCACACATCACGTATCTCTCCGACGCCGCGCTGCACCGCAAGTTCGGCCGCAAGTTCCAGGACCGTACGAACCCGACCTTCTCCTTCGACGCGGATTTCGAGGTCGAATCTTACTTGCGCCATCAGGGCATTTCGTTCGTCGAGCGCTTCGACGCCAACTCCTATCTCTATCTCACGCGCGCGATGGACTATTTCGACCTCGCCGCCGACCACGATGGCGTGCTCGCCAACGCCTTCAAGGGCACGCCGACGCGCTTCTGTGTGATCTCGTTCACCAGCGACTGGCTGTTCCCGACCTCGGAGTCGCGCGCCATCGTGCACGCGCTCAACGCCGGCAGCGCGCGCGTGTCGTTCGCCGAGATCGTCACCGACAAGGGCCACGACGCCTTCCTGCTCGACGAGCCGGAGCTGTTCGCCATCGTGCGCGGCTTCCTCGACGGCGCCGGCAAGGCCCGCGGGCTCTCCACTCAGGCGGGGGCGCCGTGAGCATGCTTTCGCGGACGGATCCGAAATTGACGGTCGCCAACATCGCGCGCACGCCCGGCGGGGCGCGCGTCGACCTAGTGCTGGTCGCCGACATGGTGGCGCACGGCGCCCGCGTGCTCGACGTCGGCTGCGGCGACGGCGAGTTGTTGCGGCTGTTGGGCGAGACGCGCGGCGTGGACGGGCGCGGCATCGAACTGTCGCGCGAGGGCGTCAACGAATGCGTGGCCAAGGGCCTCGCCGTGATCCAGGGCGACGCCGACACCGATCTCGCCGACTATCCTGACGACGCCTTCGACTACGTGGTGCTGTCGCAGACGCTGCAGGCGACCCGCAACCCGCGCGTGGTGCTCGAGCACATGCTGCGGATCGGCCGCCACGCCATCGTTTCGTTCCCCAACTTCGGGCATTGGAGCGTGCGTTTCCAGCTCCTGTTCGCCGGCCACATGCCGCGTACCGATATCCTGCCCTACAGCTGGTACGACACGCCGAACATCCACCACTGCACCATCAAGGACTTCCGCCAGCTCTGCACGACGGTCGGGGCCAAGATGGAGAAGGCGGTGGCGCTCAATGCCTGGGGCTCGCCGTTGCGGCTCAACGCCCCCTGGTGGTTCTGGAATCTGTTCGGCGAGCAGGCGGTGTTTCTGCTCAGCCGCAAGTCCTGACCGCGCGCGCGGTATCACAGGACCGAATTTTCTGGCCAGAGCCATGCATTTGCGCGGGGCCACCCCGCACGCCGGCATTTTATTGCACCGCAGCTAAACTTGGCCGGTGTGGGTCGAAAACTTGGAGCCCAAGTACTCGGTGTAACCGTTACAGGAACCGAGGCTATATCTGAGTAATAAAAGTACTAGTATTCGTATAGTAATCGCTGCCACAGGTATTAACGGCATCTTGCTTGACAACCCGGCCCGAAATTTCCTCTGTCCCATCACGAAACTGCCACTGTTGACGGCAGTAAGTCTAACCAACACGTCCTCGATCTTCTCGTGGGCGGATAAGAATTGCTTAGATACAAGGGGACTAGACGAGATGAGACTTACGAATAGACGGGCGACGGTTATGCTGTGTTCGGTCGCGATGGTGGCGTTGGTAAGCGCCGCTGACGCGCGGCCCGTCAAAAAAGGTTCACATCGGCAGGCCGCTACCGCAACGTCGGCGGCGGCGCCGGTTTCGCCCGGGCCGGAGCAGGACCCTCGCTATCCGGGCCTTACCGTGCGCCAGAAGATTGCCGCGGGCGCGACCGACGTTGCGGTTCCGCCGGCAGCGCGTGGCCGCCAGGGCCGCTCGCGCACGAGCCGCGCGCGCATGACGGCAGAGGCTTCGCAGTCCGCCTTCGGCGGTTTCACCAGCAATTCGCTGGTGGCGGAAGCGCGCAAGTATCTCGGCACCAACCCGACCGGGCGCGCGAGCCTGTGGTGCGGGGCCTTCATGGACCTGGTGCTCAAGCGCACCGGCCATGCCGGCGGCGGCAACCTGGCCCGCGCCTATGCCAATTACGGCCGGCGCGTATCCGGTCCGCAGGTCGGCGCCATAGCGGTGCTGACCCGCCGTGGCGGCGGCCATGTCGGCGTCGTCAGCGGCGTGGACGCGAACGGCAACCCGATCGTCGTATCGGGCAACCACAATCGCACGGTGGCCGAGGCGGTTTATCCGAGCAGCCGCGTCATCGCCTATGTGATGCCGGGCGGCTGATCCGCTCGAACGTTTGGAGCGGAAACCGCGTCCCGCCGCCGGCGGGGCGCGGTTTTCTTTTGCCTGCACGCTCGCGCGCATAACCTTAACGCTTAAGCACTTCACCGTTAATTCAATGCGATCAATTTAACGAAAATCTTCGTGCTACGTCCCCAAGGTCCGCCGCCTCGTGTGGCGGCAAACACAAGAACACTGGGTAACGGGGCCCGATCATGCGTTCGAAAACCTATCTCGCGCTCGCCGCCGGTTGCGCCGTCTTCATGGCGTTCGATCTTCCCGCTTTCAGCCGGCCGCTGCCGAACGGCGCCGATACGAGCGCCGTGCCGACGCCGCGCGCCAAGCCGAAGATTCCCGTGCAGCGGCAGGCCACCGTCGAGCGCGCGCCGGCGCCCGTGCAGCGGCAGGCCGTCATCGAACGCGGGCCCGCGCCCGAACCCATTTCGTTCAGCGCGCGCATGAAGCCGCCCTTCGGAACGCCGGACTTGGTGGCCGAAGCCCGCAAATACATGGGCACCAATCCGACCGACCGAAAAAAGCTGTGGTGCGCGACCTTCATGAACTTCGTCCTCGCCAAGGTCGGTTATACGGGCACCAACTCAGATGCCGCCAAGTCCTTCGCCTACTACGGCCGCCGCATCTCGGAGCCGCGCGTCGGCGCCATCGCCGTGCTCACGCGCGGCAAGAACGGCGGCCATGTCGGCGTCGTCTCCGGCGTCGACAAGCAGGGCAATCCGGTCATCATTTCGGGCAATCACAACAAGCGCGTGGGCGAAGCCGTCTACGCGCGCTCGCGCGTGATCGCCTACGTCATGCCGAGCGAGCGGCGCGCGACGCCGACGCAGGTTGCCGCGCGCGGACCGGCGAGCAGCCCGCTCCCCGAGCTCGGCATCGAATCGCCGATCGCCGAGCTTCTCGCCGCCATCGAGGCCGAGCAGGCGCGCCCCGAGCGGCCGCGTCCGCAGGCCGCCCCGCAAGCGCAGCAGCAGCCGGTCCAGCCCCAGCGCCAGGCGCCGCCGCCGGTGCCGCACCGCGTGGTGCAGCAGAGCGCCGAGCCGATTCCGGGGCATGCGCAGCCGGGGGCCCGTGGCGCGGCCGGAGATCCCTTCTCGGAGCTGTTCAGCCGCTTCGAGCGCGGGCGAGCGGAGCCCGTGCGCGGCCACATTGCCGCCGCCGAGACTGGACGCGGCATTCGCTAGTTCGTGCGCCGAGCGCGCGCGAACCAATTCTCAGCAGTTACGCGAAGGTGCCCTGCGCGTTGCGCAGTGCTCTCATGCCGACGCGAAATGTCGCACCTCGTTTTACTTCGCAGCCTCGAACGATAGGAAGCGCGCAGGCATTCCGAGTGGATGCGTGCGTGCACCGCTCCCTGTACAACGAGGCTTCGTTTTGATTCAGATCGACGAGAAGGTTGAACCCATCCTGGCCGAAGTGTTCCGCCGCAACGCGGGCGAGGCCGAGTTCCATCAAGCGGTGCGGGAGGTCCTTGAAAGCCTCGGCCGCGTCATCGCCAAACATCCGGACTACGCCAGTGACGCGCTGATCGAGCGCATCTGCGAGCCGGAGCGCCAGATCATCTTCCGCGTCCCGTGGATCGACGACAAAGGCCAGGTGCAGATCAACCGCGGTTTCCGCGTGCAGTTCAATTCGGCGCTCGGCCCCTACAAGGGCGGCATCCGGTTCCACCCATCGGTCAATCTCGGCATCATCAAGTTCCTCGGCTTCGAGCAGACCTTCAAGAACGCGCTGACCGGCCTGCCGATCGGCGGCGGCAAGGGCGGCTCGGACTTCAATCCGCGCGGCCGTTCGGACGGCGAGATCATGCGGTTCTGCCAGTCCTTCATGACCGAGTTGCATCGCCACATCGGCGAATACACCGACGTGCCGGCGGGCGACATCGGCGTGGGCGGACGCGAGATCGGCTACATGTTCGGCCAGTACAAGCGCCTCACCAACCGCTACGAGGCGGGCGTGCTGACCGGCAAGGGCCTCGTTTACGGCGGCTCGCGCGCGCGCACGGAAGCAACCGGCTACGGCGCGGTCTATTTCGTCGAACGCATGCTGGCCACCAAAGGCACCGACATGGCGGGCAAGCGCGCCGTCGTTTCCGGTTCGGGCAACGTGGCGATCTACACCATGGAGAAGATCCTGGCCTTCGGCGGCAAGGTCGTCGCCTGCTCGGATTCCAACGGTTATGTCGTGGACGAGAGTGGCATCGACCTCGCCCTTGTGAAGGAGATCAAGGAAGTGCGGCGCGCGCGCATTTCGGAATACGCGCGGCACAAGGGCGCCGGCACGCATTACGTCGAGGCCGGCTCGATCTGGGACGTTCCCTGCGAGGTCGCGATGCCCTCCGCCACGCAGAACGAGCTCACCGGCAAGGACGCGCGAACGCTGGTCAAGAACGGCGTGCTCGCCGTGGGCGAAGGCGCAAACATGCCTTGCACGCCCGACGCGGTGGACATCTTCCGCGAGGCCGGCGTGCTGTTCGGGCCGGGCAAGGCGGCCAATGCCGGCGGCGTCGCCACGTCGGCGCTGGAGATGCAGCAGAACGCCTCGCGCGACAGCTGGACCTTCGAGCAGACCGAGGCGCGCCTCGCCACCATCATGCGCAACATCCACGACACCTGCGCCGAGACCGCCGAGCACTACGGTGCGCCCGGTGACTATGTGCTGGGCGCCAATATCGCGGGTTTCGTGCGCGTCGCCGAGGCCATGCGCGCGATGGGCGTGATCTGACGCCGGATTAGCCGCGCCCGTCGAACAGCGAGGGCGCGGCCTCATCGAGCTTGTCGCCGACGGCAATCTTGCCGCCGGCGAGGACGTCGGCATAGACGCCGCAGTCCATGTGATCGAAGTTCTGCATCAACGTCTGCGGAATGCTGAGATCGCGGATGCCGGTATGCGGATCGACGTTGGTCGCCGCACAGCGCACGATCCGCTTGACCACCTTGAGCCGCGCGCCGCCAATGGCGATCTCGCGGTCGAGCAGGTCGAATTCGTGCCAGGCCGGCCAGCCCTTGACGTAGACATTGGCGCGGAAGCGCAGGGGATCGACCGGGGCCCCGATCACCGTCTCGAGCTCGTTCACCGAGGCCAGGTTGATGATCGAGACCACCTTACGGGCCACGTCCGAGAAGCTGTGGCCCTCGCCGTGGAGCACCTTCGGCGGTCCGCGCAACTCGTCGGCGCAGTAGCGCGCGAAGAAGGCCTCGACCGCAGCGCGGCCCTCCGCCGTGCGCAGGTCGCCGCGCGCCGCTTCGCCACCCTCGTGCCGGATGGTGAGCGTGTGGCTGGCCTCGTCATAGTCGGTCCTCAGCGCCGCCAGCCGCTCGTTCTTCATCAGCATCAGGAAGCGCTGCTTGGGGAAATAGGCCGGATGGGCGGGATCGAAGCCGGTCGGGCCGTTCTCGATGGCGTAGAGCCGGTCGGCGGGGACGGTCTGGCCGGGCGAAAGCCGGGTCCGCCTGAGGGCCTGGGGGGACAGGCCCTTCACCGGATAGCGGTAGAGAGCCTGGAGGATGGCGGGCTGGCTGGCCATGGGACTTCCGCTACTCGTTAACGGTCGCTCGACCCGGCTGACCTATATCAAGCGGAAGGGCTCTTCAAACGGCAATAAATACCCCCACATAATGGCCGGCGGGCCGCCTTCTTCGGGACCCGCCGTGCAATCCGGCGCCGCAACGGGCCGAGGGAGTCGAAACATGAACTTCGAAAAATACACGGACCGTGCCCGCGGTTTCGTGCAGTCCGCCCAGTCTTTGGCTCTCCGTGAGGGCCACCAGCAATTCGCACCCGCACATCTGCTTAAGGTCCTGCTCGACGATCCCGAGGGCTTGGCGGCCGGGCTGATCGACCGCTCCGGGGGCAACTCCCGGCAGGCGCTGCGTGAGGTTGAAGCCGCGCTCGCCAAGCGACCGAAGGTTTCCGGCGCCGGCGCCGGCCAGATCTATCTCGATCCCGCGCTCGCCCGGGTCTTCGACGCCGCGGAAAAGGCCGGCGAGAAGGCCGGCGACTCTTTCGTCACGGTCGAACGGCTGCTGCTCGCGCTGGCGCTCGAGAAGGACAACGAGGCCGGCCAGATTCTGGCCAAGGCGGGCGTCACCGCGCAGGGCCTCAACGCCGCCATCAACGCCTTGCGCAAGGGCCGCACGGCCGATTCCGCCTCGGCCGAGAACGCCTATGACGCGCTGAAGAAATACGCCCGCGACCTCACGCAGGCCGCCCGCGAGGGCAAGCTCGACCCGGTAATCGGCCGCGACGAGGAAATCCGCCGCACCATCCAGGTGCTGTCGCGCCGGACCAAGAACAACCCGGTGCTGATCGGCGAGCCCGGCGTCGGCAAGACCGCCATCGTCGAAGGCCTCGCGCTGCGCATCGTCAACGGCGACGTGCCGGAGAGCCTGAACGACAAGAAGCTGCTCGCGCTCGACATGGGCGCGCTGATCGCCGGCGCGAAATATCGCGGCGAGTTCGAGGAGCGCCTCAAGGCCGTACTCAACGAAGTGACGGCGGCCGAGGGCGGCATCATCCTGTTCATCGACGAGATGCACACGCTGGTCGGAGCCGGCAAGGCCGACGGCGCGATGGACGCCTCCAACCTCCTGAAGCCCGCACTGGCGCGCGGCGAGCTGCACTGCATCGGCGCCACTACGCTCGACGAGTACAAGAAGCACGTCGAGAAGGACGCCGCGCTCGCCCGCCGCTTCCAGCCCGTGTTCGTGTCCGAGCCGACGGTCGAGGATACCATCTCGATCCTGCGCGGCCTCAAGGACAAGTACGAGCAGCACCACGGCGTGCGCATCGCCGACTCGGCGATCGTCGGCGCCGCGACCTTGTCCAACCGCTACATCACCGACCGCTTCCTGCCCGACAAGGCGATCGATCTGATCGACGAGGCCGCCGCGCGGCTGAAGATGCAGGTCGACTCCAAGCCGGAGGAGCTCGATTCGATCGACCGCGAGATCGTGCGGCTGAAGATCGAGCAGGAAGCGCTCAAGAAGGAGAGCGATCCCGGCTCGCAGGACCGGCTGAAGAACCTCGAGGCGGAGCTTGTCGATCTCGAAAAGAAATCGGCCGACCTCACCAGCCGCTGGAAAGCGGAAAAGGAGAAGCTGGGTTCGGCCACCGAGCTGAAGAAGCAGCTCGACGACGCGCGCAACGAGCTCGCCATCGCGCAGCGCAAGGGCGAATACCAGAAGGCGGGCGAACTGGCTTACGGCCGCATCCCCGAGCTGGAAAAGAAGCTCGAGGCGGTCGAGGAGACCGAAGGCCGCACCGCCATGGTCGAGGAGACCGTGACCGCCGACCATGTCGCGCAGGTCGTCTCGCGCTGGACCGGCGTGCCGGTCGACAAGATGCTCGAGGGCGAGAAGGAAAAACTGCTGCGCATGGAGGACGAGCTGGCCAAGCGCGTCATCGGCCAGCGGGAGGCGGTGCACGCGGTCTCGACCGCGGTGCGGCGCGCCCGCGCCGGCCTGCAGGACCCGAACCGGCCGATCGGCTCGTTCATGTTCCTGGGGCCGACCGGCGTCGGCAAGACCGAGCTGACGAAAGCGTTGGCGGAATATCTGTTCGACGACGAGAACGCGCTCATCCGCATCGACATGTCGGAGTACATGGAGAAGCACGCGGTGGCGCGGCTGATCGGCGCGCCTCCGGGCTATGTCGGCTACGAGGAGGGCGGCGCGCTCACCGAAGCGGTGCGCCGCCGGCCCTATCAGGTCGTGCTGTTCGACGAGATCGAGAAGGCGCATCCGGACGTGTTCAACGTCCTCTTGCAGGTGCTCGACGACGGGCGCCTGACGGACGGGCAGGGCCACACGGTCGACTTCCGCAACACGCTGATCATCATGACGTCGAACCTGGGCGCCGACTTCCTGGTCAACCAGCCGGAAGGCCAGGATACCGACGCGGTGCGCGATCAGGTAATGGCGGTGGTGCGCGCCTCGTTCCGTCCGGAATTCCTCAACCGCGTGGATGAGATCATCCTCTTCCACCGGCTGAAGAAGAACGAGATGGGCAATATCGTCGACATCCAGATGAAGCGGCTGCAGAAGCTGCTCGACGAGCGCAAGATCACACTCACGCTCGAACCGAGCGGCCGCGACTGGCTGGCCGAGAAGGGCTGGGATCCGGCTTACGGGGCGCGTCCGCTTAAGCGCGTGATCCAGAAGTCGGTGCAGGACCCGCTCGCCGAGATGATCCTCGCCGGCAAGATCAAGGATGGCGAGACGGTCGTCGTGTCCGGCGACAAGCTCGGGCTGACCTTCAACGGCCAGGTCGCCAAGGCGGCGTAGGTCTCGGTCCGTCGCTGCAAATGCAGTCATGCCCCGCGTGAGCGGGGCATGACATTTTTGGTTGCCGACTACGATCGGTCAGAACACGCGCTTTCGCATGTACTGATAGACGGTTACCGCACCGTCTTCGACGCGGGCCGCCAGATTGCCGGGCCGGATCGGCGTCTTCATCCAGGGCTCCGCGTACCAGCGCGCGCGCCGGGAGTTCGTTCGTTCCGGCGTGCTGCGTTCGTCGAGACCCTTGCCGGTGTCCCGCGTGGCAAATGCGGTGGGCGCTTGAATCGTCGCCAGGCTCAATGGCGCCTGTATCGGCTTCGTCGTTTCGGAAACTACGTTCATCCGTGCTGCCATCGCCGTGGCGGCCGGCATCGCCATGATCTCCTGCAGCCCCAATATTTCGCTCAGGTCAGGCGCCAGCGACAGCGACTTTGCCGCGGCGAGCGGTGCGTGACCGAGCAGCTTGCCGGTCATGCCGAACTGCAACGCCTCGGTCGCGGTGTCGATGTGAACCCGTGCCTGTGCGCCGGTGCCGGAGACGGTGGCTGCGGTCGCTTTCGACAGCGGCACGAAGCGCGCCACCGGCTCCAGCGTGACGCCGCCGCGGAACAACATCATGTTTTCCATGCCATGCTCGGCGCTGACCGCGATCGACTCGCCGCGTTTGGTCAGGAAGCGAAAGGCGGCTTGGCCGTTGGCGCCGGCCGGCATCTTCGCCAGTGTCCGCACGTCGCCACGCGCACCAACGACGGCGACCTCAACATTTACGCCGGGATGGAGCTTGCCGGCGATAACGTCCCACATGCGGACCTGATCGATGACCAGTTCGTATGGCGGCGGGTCGATAAGCCAATGCGCCTCAAGCCATTTTTTCGGGCCGGGCAACTGCTGCTTCATGCAGTCTACCTTGCCCTTGATGAGTTGTTCCGTGCTCGGCGGGTCCGGCGCTTTCGGCAGATGCGCGAACTTGGCGTAACGAACGCCCGAATTCGTCCAGATGATCAGCTCGCAATCAGGCCCGGTATCGGGCGGCAGGTTGGAATGGACGGTGAGGCTGAAGCCTGTCACCGGCGAGAATAGCTTGATCTTGGCATCATAGGCGCCGGCCGGCACGGTCAGCATCTGGGCCTTGGCCAGCACCGGGTAGTTGGCCGGCTCCGTCATGCCGACCTGCGCTTCGATCTGATCCACCTGCCAGGAGTAGCTTGAGCACGAATAGCCGGAATCATAGCCCAAGCCGTTCTGCCCGACGAGATGAAGGCTGCGTTCCTTGTGTTCGGGCACGTCGAGCGTGCCACCGATCTGCAATCCGGCCGGCACGGCGGTAACCGAGGTCGGCGTCATGCCGAGCATGAACTGTCCGAGCTTGACGCTGCCCTCGATGACGGCGTGGCTGTTATCCTTTGTCACCGTGTGCAGGTTCATGGCGCCGGGATCGATGCCGCTGACGCCTTCGCTAAGCTTGGCGTGGCCTTCGTCACTGATCTTCACGATGCCGACGATGAACAGGACGATGGTGGCGATCACGGCGATGATGGCGCCAACCGGACCAAAGATGGCGCCGGCGGCAAGCGTGGCCACGGCGCCGGGAACGAGCACGGTTGCTGCGCCGCAGACAAAGACATCCCAATCGTTCAGATCCCACGAGACGTCGACGGTTACCTTGATGGCGCCGTTATCGAGCGAGAAGGTGACGAAGAAATTGAGATCGGCCTCGATATCGGAATCGAATACCGGACAGGCGTCGACGGAGTTGATCGTCGCCGTCGACGTGATGCCCGAACCGGCCCATGAGGTCGCCGGCAAGCTGACGATCTCCACGTTCGGTTCATCTTTCGGAATTGCTTTGACCGCATCGGTGATCGCCTGATCGGTGATATCGACGATCAGAGCAGATGGCAGCACGATCGACCAATCGCCCGGACGGGGCAGGAAGTTGCCGGCGAAGAAGCTCTGCCATGTGCCCGCCGACGAGCCGGCCGGCGCGGTCAGTTCGGCCTGAATGGCGATGACGCCGTTGTGCGACGTGACGCCGGCGTTGAAGACTTGCAGTTTCTTGCCGGCGACGTTTGGCAGCGGGAGAGCGCGTACGAGCGGTTCGACAGCGGCAAGCAGGCTGGCGTTCTGATCGGCATCCAGGCCGCCGGCCTCGACCGGGACGATGGCCAGCTGTATCTCGCCGTCCTTGGCCGATGCGCTGATGTCGGCTTTCACCCAGACCGGGAAGGGCAGATATGACGCAAGCCCGTTCAGATGACCGGCATTGATGATGTTCTGCAGGAGTGTCGTCTTCGCGGTGATGTCGATCTTGATGCGGACCTTATTGCCCTGGATGTTCTGGGTTCCGCCCGGTACCGCGATTGCGATCGTCGCGGGGACAAGCGAGTCCACAGCGACGGACGTGACGTCGAGATGATCGATGACCAAGCCGCTGAATTCCTCGTCGATCAGCGGCAATGCGCGCTGCACCTGATCACGCAGAAGTTCGAGAAATTTGGCTTCGGAGAATTGCAGATCGAAGAACATGGCCCGCCCCTCACTGCTGAGCGCACTGTTTGCACGCTAAGGAATAAAGTAAAATAATAGCAACTTATGATTGTAGGTTCCATTAAAGGAACTCGGTCTGCAGCCCAGACTGTTGTCCGCAGGAGAGAACTGTTTGGCGGGATATGCGCAGCCGGTACGGCGGATTTAGCGCGTCGACGCCATGCGCGAGGGCTTGCGCGCCATGATGCTGTCGAGCCGTTCGCGCTCCTGCTCGAAGCCCGCCAGCATGGCGCCGGTCAGTTCGCGTCCGCGCGGCAGCTTGATGCGCATCGCATCGACGAAACGGCCGTTGACCAGGATCTCGTAGTGCACGTGCGAGCCGGTCGACAGACCGGTCGAGCCGACGAAGCCGATCACCTGGCCCTGGCGCACGCGCTTGCCTTCCTCGATGCCGCGCGCATAGGCGCTCATGTGGCCATAGGCGGTCTCGTAGCCGTTGGTGTGGCGAATGCGGATGTACTTGCCGTAGCCGGACTCCCAGCCGACCTTCTCGACCGTCCCGTTGCCGGCGGCGTAGATCGGGGTGCCGCTCGGGGCGGACCAGTCCACGCCCGTGTGCATCTTGGTGTAGCCGAGGATCGGATGGCGGCGCAGGCCGAAGCCGGAGCGCATGATGCCTTCCGCCAGCGGCTTGCGCACCAGGAACTTCTTCGCGCTCTTGCCGCCCTCGTCGTAGTAGTCGACCAGGCCGTCGTCGGGCGACTGATAGCGGTAGAACTTCTTGGTTTCGCCGCCGACAGTGAGCGCCGCGAACAACACGTCGTTGCGGGTGTCGGCGGACGGCGTCTCGTCCTCGCCGGCGTAGAGCACCTCGAAAGAGTCGCCCGGCTGCACCTTGCGCTGGAAGTCGACGTCGTACGAGTAGATCCGGACCAGGTCGTCGATGA
>JBKBRE010000005.1:112500-156342 GCA_046292265.1 Pseudolabrys sp.
TCGCGCATGCGCGAGCACTGCATGTAACGGCCGAAGCGGTCGCTGCCGGCGACGGCGTAGCTTGTTCCGCAACAGGCGCATTTGAGCAGGCCGGTGAGCAGGTGCTTCGGGCGTGCCATCGGGCGGGCGTGCGGCGACCCACGGCGCGCCTTTTCGGCCTGGGCCTTGGCGAACAGCGCGGCCTCAACAATGCGCAGCTGCGGCGCGGCGTGCTCGACCCATTGCGCTGGCGCGTTGAGGCGGCTGATGCGGCGGCCGGTGTCGGGGTTTTTGATCCAGCGCTGGCGGTTCCAGATAACGCGGCCGTCATAGAGCGGGTTTTGTAGGATGCCGCTCAAGCGCTTGCGGCTGCCGTGAATCGCGCTGGCGTGCCAGATGCCACCACGCGGCCCGGCGAGGCCTAGCGTGTTCAACGCGCTGGCAATGTCACGCGAGGCGGCGCCGGCGACATAATCGGAAAAGATGCGGCGCACGATGGCGGCTTCGGCTTCGTCGATGCCCAGGGTGCCGGGTGGTACGTCTTCGCCTTTGATCAGCCGGTAGCCGTAAGCCGGTGCCGCAACGTGGCGGCCCTCGGCCACGACCAGCTTCAATCCGCCGTGCACGCGCTCCTTTAGGTGCGCCAAGGTCATGGCGCCCTGCAGCGCCTTGATCGATCCTTCGATGCGCGAGACGAAGCCGGCCGGCGTGTGCAGTGCCACCTCGATGAATTCCAGGCGCTTGCGGGCGGCGTGGTAGTCGGCCTCGTCGCGGAAGGCGCGGTCAATGTCCTCCACGATCACAATGTCAAACTCGCCGCGCACGGCGGCGGCCATCAGGCGATGCCAGCCGGGGCGGCCTAGCGTCGAAGCGCCGGAGGCGGCACGGTCCTCGAAGCGGGCGACCAGGGCAAAACCTTGCCGCGCGCAGGCCTCGGCGTTGCCGCCATGCTGGCGCTCGATGGAGCGGTCGGTCTGCTTATCGGTTGAAAAGCGGGCGTAGCTCGCCGCGCGTAGCGCCGCCATGATCGTTATCCAGGTTCAAGGTGGCGGCATGGTCGTCGTAAAAATCGCGCTCGGCAAGGGCGCGCGCAAAGTCCAGCAGCCCGCTGGGGATAGGGGCCTGCGGCTGCTGATCCGCTGGTTTTTTGCGCGCGCCCACTGATCAGGCCACCTTGCGCCGGGCCGGAGGTGCGAGCGCTTCACAGCTGGCGGCGGCCTGCTCGGCCAGCTGTACGATAGCGCGACGTAGTTTCGGGTCGGGGATGCGGGCGAAGGCGGCGATCAGGTTGAGGCCGTCGCGCGAGCTGGTGAAGGTGACCAGCTCCATGGTGCGCACGTCGCCGGCCGGCGCATGTCCGGCGCGGGGCTGGCCTTCGAAAAAGAATGCGACCGGCACGCCCAGGATGCTGGCGATCTGCTGCAAGCGGCTGGCGCCGATGCGGTTGGTGCCCTTTTCGTATTTTTGCACCTGCTGGAAGGTGAGGCCTAGGCCGTTGCCCAGCTTCTCCTGGCTCATGGCCAGCATCATGCGGCGCATGCGCACGCGCGAGCCGACGTGGCAGTCGATGGGGTTGGGTTGTCTTTTTGGCATTCGCTTTACTCCGTTACGGTTGGGAAAGTGGCACGCGCGTCATCAACGCGATTCAAAATCGTCGTCAGGTTCATCGACGTAATGCTCGGCGATCCAGGCTTCCATCCGCTCGCGTTCCGCATCTGTGAGGCTGGCGCGCCACCAATCGTTAAACCGCATGGCTCCGCGCACCACCGCATGAGCAATTCGCCACGGCAATGCGGATTTTGACCAGAGGCGGTTTGAAATGCTGGCGAGCCATTCGCTGAACGGTGTTCTCGGCCAAGCCCTGAGGATCGCAAACTCGGGGAAGTCCCCGCCATCGGCCCCGTACATTGGCGAGTATGTCGTCGGGCTATAGGAACCGTCGGCGGCGTATTCGACCGTGATCGGAAGGCCGTTGTCTCGCGTGAAATCTTGAAAGAAAGTTCGGGACATCGACGCTTTCCCTCTAGACCGAGGCTTGTTCGGCTTGTGTGAGCACTTGTCGAACGTCGGCGGCTTCGCGCTTGTAGTGCGACAACATCTGCAGTGCCGCCTCGACCGGTTCCCCGCGCGCGAGCTGTGCGCGGATGTGGCGTTTGCGGTCGACGATGGCGCCTTCGGTCCGGCGCAGGCGGAAACGGGTTTGATCGATGGTGAGGTTCATGGTGCGCGCTCGACGGGGTTGCCGTTGGCGTCGTGCCAGCGTTCGGTGATCTTTGCAGGCGGCTGCGGCTTGGCGCGCGGTTCGATGTGGGCCGCTTCGCGCGCGGCGATCAGGCCGATGGCGGCCACCACGACGGCGGCAGCGGTAAAGGCCAGCGCCAGGCGCGCGACCAGGGCCGCGGTGCGGGGTGATAACAATGTGTGGGCGCCAATCGGCGGGACGCCGCGATCTGGGCGCAGGGCCTTCATGATCGTTCCTCGGGCGTGGCTTGGCCGGCTTGCGGCCCGCATGCGAGGATGGTGTCGTCCAACAGAGAGGGATCGATGCCATGCCGCCGCTGCCACCCTCGGAGCACCTGCGAAAGCTCACCCGCGCCGACCTTGAAACCGCTTTCATCGCCAACTGGTGGGTTGCCGACATGCTGGCCTTGCGGCTGGCCGATCTCGCCGCTGCTTTCGCGCGCATCGACCGAGCGGCGGCCGGCGGCGCCGTAGCCGAGCTGCGGGCCTTTGCCGCGCGGGACTTGGCAGCACAGCGCGAGAAAGCGCCCCAGCTCGTCGGGCCGATCAGTGCCGTCGCCGGGCGCGTCGATGCTGCGTTGAGGGCGGCGGAGGACGCGGTCGAGCAGGCCGGAAAGCCGGGCCATTAGAGTGCTCATGGCTTCACCCGTCGGCGCGCAGGGTGATGGGCGCTCACGTCACGGCTACTCTGTGCCAAGGCGCGCTGGCGCGCGGCAGGGCCGTGCTCGGCGATTTGTCCCGGCCGCCAACCGAGCAATTCCAGATCGTCGGTCGTGGTGGCAAGGCCGCCGCGGTCGAGCAAGTCTTCGGCCATGCGCGCCACGGCGGCGGCGCCGGTCAGGGCGGCGCGGTTTAAGTTCGGCGAATAGGCCAGGGCGCGCGCCAGCGGCGTTTCCGGGCCGAGGCCGTAGGGCAGCTGCAGCGGCCGGTGGCCGTGAATTCGTGAGTGGCGGCGTATGCTGTAGATCGACCGGCGCATCGGGCACCCTGGGCTATAAGGGTGCCGATGAAAGCAAAGCTTTCAATTAATTGCAAGCAGTAGTTTCAGAGAGGGCCGTCAGCTACATTTGATCAGGATTTCGTAAGTGCGCAGCTGTCGCCCCAGCCCGGTGGTGCCGTTTTCGATCTTGTTTTCGTCAACAATCCTGGCCTTTGGGCACTGATCAAGCATTGCAGCAATTGCCATGCGGTCGCGGTCGGCCTTGATCTCTAAGTCGTATCCGAAATCCCAAACGTTGCGCACCGTCACCACGTAGTCGGCGCCGCTTGGGCCGGCGGCCTTGTTGATCTGCAGTTCGCCATTTTTCATTAAGGAGTTGCGATAGGTGGGCGAGTCCATACCGCAGCCTGTGACTGCAATGCCGAGAGTGAGCAGAATGCCCAGGCGGCTTAGTCCATGGTGAGGCGGCATAGGTATCGTCCGATAATGGCAATTTCGTCGAGGCCGCGTTCATAGGAATCGTGGCGGCTGTTTTCCGGAATGATCTTTACGCGCGGGGGATCGCTGTTTGGGACGATCTCCAGCCGCTTCAAGGTTTGTCCGAAGCCGTCATTAAGGGCGAAGATGCCGGGCGGCGATGGCGTGCGCCGAGAGGTGTCAATAAATACGAAGTCGCCGTCATGAATCCGGGGCTCCATTGAGTCGCCCTCACATTCGATAATGTGCACGCTTCGGATCGATCCGCGCAGGCGCCTTTGTAGCACACTTAGGGGCACCTTCCAGGTGTCGACGACGGGGACGGCTGCTATGGAATCATGCCCAGCCGGAATTGTGATCGTCTGCACATCCTCCGAGTGCCCGAGCCCAAGCCGGGCGGCAACCTGGGGGATCTCGCCGGCTGGTACATGAGCCTGGCCGCCCTCGAACACCGCCGCTTGCTCGCTCGCGCTGTCGGTGAATTCTTCGCCGGCTGGCACGCGATGGTGCGGCTGTGCAGTGGGCGCCTGGCCTTTCCCGTTCGATAGCCAATCGAGCGAGACGCCGAAGCGTTCGGCAATGAGGGCCAGGTTATCACCCTTGATGCCGCGCCCCAGTTCCCAGTTGCCTATGGCGCCGCGAGTGATCGTGCGGCGCGGCGAACTGAGGCGCGCGGCAAAGGCTTCCTGCGAGAGGTTGTTGGTCGTTCGGACCAGCCTGATTCGTTCGGCGCGGGTTTGCTGGGGCTGCATTGGGTGAAAGCTTTGCTTACAAAAAGAGAGGAATTCACTGAAAGAATTGCTTGCAGAAAGTTGAAAGCGGCGCTTTCAATTGCGCATGGACGATTTGCTGATTCGGGTGCGCGCCGCGCTCAAGCGGGCCAAGGATGGGGTTGGCGGCGCGTCTGGCCTTTCGCGGGCGCTGGGGGGCAAGCCCACGCCGCAAGCGATTTCGCAATGGGACCGCGTCCCTGCCGGTCGGGTGCTGCAGGTTGAGGCGGCGACGGGCGTTTCTTGCCATGAGCTGCGGCCCGATCTGTACCCGGCACGGTCGCTCGTTAAACGCACACATGCATCGCGTACTCCGGCGCGCCGAGAAAAGGTGCTGGCGCGATGAAAGCTTCGCAAAAAGGGCCGGCATCAACAAAAAGCGGCGCCCGCAAGGTTGCGGGTCGATTCCCGCAAACTCGCGGGCGCTTTTTTGAGCCGTTGCGCGCTGTGCATGGCCTGACCGGCGGCCGGAAGATGGCCGAGTTTTTGGCGGCGCTCACGTCACAGCATGTCAGCACATCCGAGCGGCAGCTCGCTGGTACGTCGCAGTTTTCAGCCGACAAGTTCGTCGCGCTGCTGCGTTCGGAGCACGGCTTCGCTTTTCTGGAAGCGGCGATGGGCGATCACGCTCCGGCTTGGTGGGCGCGCCTGAAGCGACAGCACCGCACCGCTGCGCTGCGCAAGCAGCTTGCACACATTCAACGCGCGCTGGCCGACGAGGAGGTCGCCGCGCAAGAGTGATCGGTTTCGTTTGATCGTTGCGTTTGCGTTTGACGCGGGGCGGTTCCGCGACGGGGGAGTTTTACCGTGAAGGCAGAGCTGATCATCTTTCCAGTGGTGCGGCGATTCTCGCACACGCTCGACGCGCTCGAACAGCGCGACCGCGAGCTGAGTGCCTACGTTGCCACGCGCACCGTCGCGCCGATGCGGACTCGTCCCTTACTGTTGATCAAAAATTGCAAGGCCACCCTCCGCGCGAGCGTGGAGAAGACCGGCGGCGGTGTTCCTGCTGCCGCATCCGCCGCCGCCGGTCACCTGCCTGGCTTTCCCGAATTCGGGACGCGACTGGCCGTTTCCGATTCAGCACAACGGGGAGAGGCGTCATGAAGCGATTCACGCGCGCGGATTTGGCCGCGCTTGTTCCGACCGCGCGGGCACGGCTGCTGCTCGGCATGCGCGTCAAGGTGTCGGTCGGCGGGGCGGGCAAAGCGATCACCGTCACCATTCGCGGCGCGGGCGCGACCGGCAAATCGCGGCTGGCTGCTCACTTGATCGAATTGTTGGAGCAGCTCGGCGCCAAGCAAGTCGGGCATACGGTCGAATTGCCCGGTCGGGCGCTGGCGCGCGAAGGCGCGCAAGCCGGCCTTGTTCGCACGTTCCAATTGCGCGGGCAGGACGTGCGCATTCGCGAACTGCTGACGGCGGAGGCGCGCTGACCGTGAAACAATCGCGCTGGGCATCGTTTGCGGAAACGGCCACCTCGACGGCGGCAGGCTTCGGCCTGTCGCTGGCCTTGCAGTGGGTCTATTTCGATCTGTTCCTCGGCTTCCCGCTTCACATTTCGCAAAACGTTGCCTTCGCGCTGATCATGACGGCGGTGTCGCTCGCGCGCGGCTATACCATCCGCCGGCTGTTCGAGTGGGCCGGCCTCCGCACCGTGCTGTCGGTCGCGATGCAGGCCGTGATCGCGGAACGGGCGCGCCAGATCAAGGGCGAAGCATTTAGCGCCGCGCACGATGACGCGCACGAGCCCGGCGAACTGGCCAAGGCCGGCGTTTGTTACATCCTGGCCGGCGTCTACCCGGCAGCGTTCGGCGGCCCGCGGCCGCCGGCGCTGTGGCCGTGGGAGGCCAAGTGGTGGAAGCCCAAGGGCCACTGGCGCGACCTGGTGCGCGGCGTGGCGCTGGTGCTGGCGGAAATGGACCGCTCGCTGCGCGGCCGGCGTACAGCGCCGCTGCCGCCGATCCCGCACCTCGCGCTGCAATCAGTGAACAAGATCATCGAGCAAGGGCCGGCGGCAAAACCAGCGCGCGCGCGCGCGAAGCCTGGCCGACGCAAAAGCAGGAAGGCGGTGCGCGCATGACGGTCGCCCTGGTGGTCTTCCTCATTCTCCTTTCCGCGGCGTTCGGCGGCGCGGTTGCCGGCGTGATCATCGCGGCGGCGCAACGCAAGCGGAGGCCGATATGAGCGGCAGCGTCAATAAAGTGATCCTGCTCGGCAACCTGGGCAAAGACCCGGAGGTGCGCCGCACGGCGGACGGCAGGCCCGTGGTGACCTTCCCGGTGGCGACCGGCGAGAGCTGGCGCGACAAGGCCACGGGCGAGCGCAAGCAGCGCACCGACTGGCACAGCGTGGTCATCTTCAACGAGGCGATCTGCAAGGTCGCCGAGCAGTACCTGAAAAAAGGCTCCAAGGTCTTCCTGATCGGCGCGCAAAAGACGCGCAAGTGGGAAGATAAAAACGGCGTCGAGCGCTACACGACGGAAACGGTGCTCGGCCCGTTCGGCGCCGAACTGAAGCTGCTCGACCGCCGCGAGCGGCAGCCCGGCGCCGACAGCACCAACGACTACGGCACCGGCGATGAGCGCGAGGATACACCGCCGCCACGAGGCGACGATCCGCCGCCGCCCGCAGCGGGTGACGGCAAGCCCGACGACGAAATTCCATTCTAGGGAGCGGCCCGCCATGCCCGCCATTCATGCGGCCGAGGAGGCCGCCGCCAAGCCCGCCACCCGCTTCGCCAAGGACCAACTCAAAGCCATCATCGAGCGGATCGAACTGCTCGAAGAGGAAAAGAAAGCCACGTCCGATGATATCCGCGACGTGTTCGCGGAAGCCAAGGGCAACGGCTTCGACGTGCGCGCGCTGCGCAAAGTGATCAATCTGCGCAAACTCGATGTGGACGAGCGGCGCGAGCAAGAGGCGGTGCTGGAAACCTACATGCACGCGCTCGGGATGTTGCCATGAAGATCGCCACACAGGTGATCAACCGGGGGCCGGCGGCGGTCGAGGTTGAATCATCTATGCCGCCAGCGGCAGCCGCTCGGACTGTGAAATTCACCGAAGAGGCTTGTCCGGGTCACGTTGCATCTGAGCGCGATGCGAAGGTTTGCGGTCGTTGTGGGAC
Source organism: Pseudolabrys sp. (assembly GCA_046292265.1). Taxonomy (GTDB): domain Bacteria; phylum Pseudomonadota; class Alphaproteobacteria; order Rhizobiales; family Xanthobacteraceae; genus Pseudolabrys. The sequence continues at coordinate 120,035 of JBKBRE010000005.1, forward strand.
GCATGTTGATAGCCTTCGCCCTCCGGAGGACGCTCCATGATGCACGCCTGCCACGCGCACGGCTGCCTGGTCGAGGTGCCGCCGCGCCTGCTCATGTGCGGCCGGCACTGGAAGATGCTGCCGCTGCGCCTGCAGCACGCGGTCTGGGCGGCCTACCGGCCGGGGCAGGAGCGCACGAAAACCCCGTCGCGCGCTTATCTCGACGCGGCCAAGGCGGCGATTGCATGGGTGGCCGCGCACGAGCGCCCGCCGCAGCGGTGTCTGCCGCTGGAGGCGGCGGAATGAAGCCGCTGAAATTCCATCCGCTGGCCGATGCGTTTCCGCTGATCGAAGGCGAGGAATTCGCGGCGCTGGTGGCCGACGTCAAGGCGCGCGGCGTGACGCACAAGATCGTGCTGCTGGATGGGATGATCCTCGACGGCCGCAACCGTTACCGCGCGGCGCGCGCAGCCAAGGTCAAGGCTCCGACCGAGACCTATAAGGGCGGCGACCCGGTCGGCTTTGTGATCGGTGAGAATCTGCGCCGGCGCCACATGGACGCCTCGCAGCGCGCGCTTGCGGCCGCTCGCATTGAAAGCTTCGGGCACGGCGGCAAGCGCTGGGATCGTGCGCTGCAGGCCGCCGCCATCGGCCGGCTCAAGGCGGCCGATCTGCTCAACGTGTCGCCGCGCCTGGTGGCCGATGCGGCGGCGGTGCGCGACCACGGATCGAAGCGGCTCAACGATGCGGTGGCGGCCGGCAAGGTCGCGGTATCGACGGCGGCGGAGGTGGCGGTGCAGCTGCCGCCGGGCGATCAGGACGCGCTGGTGGCGCGCGGGGAGAAAGAAATTCTGGCCAAGGCCAAGGCGATCCGCGCCGATAAGAATGCCGAGCGCAAGGCCGCCAAGGTGGCGCGCATCATCGAGATCAACAAAGGCAATGCGCCGCTTGAGTTCGGCGGCGTCAAATTCGTGGTGGCCTCGGCCGACCCGCCGTGGCGCTATGAGCAACCGCTGATCGGCGACTGCGACCGCTCCATCGAGAACAAATATCCGACCATGTCGCTCAACGATATTTGCGCGATGCCGGTGCACGAGCACATGGCTGACGCCTCCGCGATCTACCTGCACATTCCGCAGCCGCTGCAGCTGTGCCTTTCGCCGTTGGGTCTCACCTATGCGCACCAGGTGGGGCGCGCCTGGGGCGATCCGCACTGGAACGATGCGAAGCGCGGCCAGCCCAAGCGCTGGTTTATCCCGCGCGCCATGGCGGTCTGGGAAAAGCGCTCGCCGGCCGATATCGCGAAAAGCGGCGGGCCGCTCGGCATGGGGCATTACTGGCGCACCGATCACGAGTGCCTCGTGGTCATGACGCGCGGCGGGCTGCCCCTGCCCGACTACAAGCCGCGCTCGGTCTATCACATCCGCTCGCGCGGCGAACTGGAGCACTCTGAAAAGCCGGCCGAGATCTATGCCGACCTCGTCAAGATGTACCCGGCCTATGCCAAGGCCGGCCTGCTGCTGGCGCTGTTCGAACGGCAGACGCGGCCGGGCTTCGTGGTGTGGGGCAATCAGGCGCCGCGCGCGCAAGGGCGGGCGGCATGACGGCGCGCGAGCGGCTGCCCGAGCGGCGCTTTCACATGACCTTCCAGTTCGAGTTCGACGGGCAGGGCTACACCGCCGGCGTCGGATACTACAGCGACGGGCGGCCGGCCGAGGTGTTTCTGAATTCGCCGAAGATCGGCGCGGCGGTCGAGTCGCTGGCGCGCGATAGCGCCATTCTGATCAGCCTAGCCTTGCAACACGGCGTCACGCTTTCCGATCTGCACCATGTGCTGACGCGCGATGTGCGCGGTTCGGCCATGGGACTCGCTGGCCATGTCGTCGGTCTGCTGGCGCAGGTCACGCCGAAAAGCGAGTGGTGCCTATGAGCGAGCCTGGCCTCATCACGTTTGAGCGCCGCGGCGGTCACCTGCTCGCCAAGCTGGGCGTTTGGGAGGTTGGCTGCGTCGGCGCCATTGGCGGAGCGACGTACTGGCGCGTCTTCCTGCCGGGCTTGAGCGGCGCCGCGCGGCGCGTGTCGTCTGGCGGCGATGAGGATCAGGCGCGGGGCGCGCTCGAGCGGACGATCCGCGAATGGGTCGATGCGGGCCAGCTGGCTTTCGCGAGCGAGCGGGTTTCCTCGGTGCGGGCCTTCCGCATCGTTGGCGGGGCGCACCTGCCAGTGGAGGGCTCGCGATGACGCCGGCGGCAAAACCAGACCCGGTGCTGGCGGCGGTGCTGGCGGCCTTTCCAGGCGCGGAGGTGACCGACGTGCGGGTGCAGCCGGCCGATAGCGCCGACGATGGCGGCAAGGCGGCGGGCGGCTACAGCCTGGCGGCGCTGGCCAAGGTGGCGCGCGATGAAGCCGTGCGCATTCTCGAAACGCAGCAGGCGCTTGTGATCGTCTGCGCGCGCACCACGCGGCACGCGGGCGAGCTGGAACGGTCGCGGCAATTCGAGGCGCTGGCGCGCCTGGCGGAGCGCTGCGCCGGCGACGGCGTGATCATGGCGCAGCTGCGCAAGACGGCCGGCGCGGCTAAGGCAGGTGCGGCATGAGCGAGCGGCTTCCTTTCGCCTCGGCAATGCCGATGGCCCCGGCGCCGGCGCCGCTCAATGAGTTGCCGGGCTATGCGCAACTCGTGGCCATGCGTGTGCAGGCGCGCGGCGAGGCTGAGCTGCTGGCGCCACTCTGCGTCGAACGCTTCGACGGGGCCGAGCGGATCAAACCGGACGCGGACGATGTGAAGGCCAAGGCCAACGCCGAGGCGCTGATCGCGCTGGTCGACGTCATTCTGGGCGACCGCGCGCTCCTTACGCGCATCGGCGCCGAGTTGGCAAGGAGGCAGCCGTGAACGCGCGCGTGATCGGACGCATCGATGGCGCGCCCGGTCACCGCATCGTCGTCCTGATCCCGCCGGGGGGGGGGCATTGTTTTGGAAATGGTCATGAGCGGCACGATCATGCGGATGCGGCTGGAGGGCGATCAGGCGGCGCAGCTGGAATACCTGCTCAACCTGGCACAATTCCGATGCTGGTTTGCGGCGGAGGTGCGATCCTAATGCCGCGTCCGCGCCAGCCCGAAACAATCGACGAGCTGCTCGACCGCGTGGTGGTGTGCCCCTCGGGCTGCTGGATATGGACCGGCGGCGACAGCGGTACGGATCGCGATAAGGCCGGCGCGGGTTACGGCCGCATCCTGCGGCCCGGCACGCGCAACGCCATGGCGGCGCATCGCTACGTCTACGAAAAGTTTGTCGGGCCGATCCCCTACGGCCAGCAGCTTGATCATCTGTGCGCGGCCTGGTCGCTCGATCCCTGGCTTAACCGGCGCTGCGTGAATCCGGCGCACCTGGAGCCGGTCAGCCATAACGAAAACAACGTGCGCAAGCGGCGCACCATGGCGCGCACCGCCGAGATCGCGCTGCCGGCGCCGGACGATCAGCCGGCACCCTTGTTGGCGCCGGGCGAGCGCGTTGAGGATTGGGTGCTATGACGCGCCGGTCCTTCAAAGTTGCCGATCTATTTTGTGGAGCCGGATCGCTTTCGCAAGGCGCGCACGATGCCTTGTTGGAGCTGGGTCGGAAACCGCATTTTGTGGCCGTCAATCATTGGCCTGTTGCGATTGACACCTATGCGCGCAATCACCCAGGGGCGAGCGTTCATTGCGTGAGTCTTGATGCGGCTTCACCGAGTGAATTGGTGGAGAAAGGGGCGCTCGATCTGCTCATGGCCGGCATCGAGTGCACATACTTTTCGCGAGCGCGAGGTGCGAAACCAGTAACGGATCAGCAGCGCATGTCCGCTTGGCATGTTGTGAGGTGGTGCACAGAGCTGGACGTTAAGCGGTTGCTGCTTGAGAACGTGCCGGAGTTTCAGGACTGGGGGCCTGTCGATACTGCGTCGGGGCGTCCGATCAAAGAGCGGAAAGGCGAGTATTTTCGCGCCTGGGTCAATGCGCTGCAAGCTATCGGTTTCAAGCTCGAATGGCGGGTGTTGAACTGTGCCGACTATGGCGACGCGACGACCCGCCGCCGGCTTTTCATGTTGGCCGACCGCACGCGGCGCGACGGCAAGATATTCTGGCCGGTTGCCACTTACGGACCGAATGCCAGGCGCGAATGGCGCGGCTTCGATCAATGTGTCGACTGGAGCCTACCGGGGGAGTCCATCTTCACGCGGAAGCGGCCTCTCGCTCCTAAGACGCTGGCGCGAATCGCGACGGGCATATCCAAGTTTCGCTGGCCGGAACCGTTTCTGATCGTGCTGCGGCGCCACGCCGACGCGCGCGGTATCAGCCTCCCGCTTCCCGCGCTCTGCGCGGGCGGCCAGCATATTGCGTTGGTGCAGCCGTTCGTTTTGTCCCAGGCATCCGGTGGCGCGCCGCGCAAGACAAGCAACCCGCTGCCAACTATTCCCTGCGGCGGTGCGCATGCGCTGATCACGCCCTATTACGGTTCCGGCTCCGGGCGAACGTGCACAACGATCAAACGCCCGCTGCCGACTGCGACCACGAAGGCCCGCTTCGGCATTGTGATGCCGGTGACGCACAACGACCCGAGCAACCGTGCGCGCTCCATCAAGCAGCCGCTGCCGACCCTGACCACGGCTAAGCGCGGTGAGCAGGCGCTCGTGACGCCGGGCAAGGATTTCGACATTTATTTCCGGATGCTCGCGCCGCATGAGTTGGCTGCGGCCATGAGTATCTCGACGAAAAAGCGGCCCTATCACTTTGCCGGAAACAAGACCGATGTTGTCAGGCAGATCGGGCAGGCCGTGCCGCGCCGGACCGGAAAGGCGTTGGCTATGGCACTACTAACGGGCGGGCGCGAAGCATGAACTTGCTCGAATGGGCACTCACTTACGCGCGGCAGGGGTGGCCGGTGTTTCCCTGCGACCCGCGCACCAAGCGCCCGCTGCCGCCGAAAGACAAAGACGCGGACGGCAAGCCGGTCGAGGGCAGCGGCGGCCTCAAAAAGGCCACGACCGATGAAGCGCAGATACGCGCCTGGTGGGCGCGCTGGCCGCGCGCGATGATCGGTTTTTGCCCCGGCGACCGTGCCGGCGTGTTCATGTTCGACGTCGATGCCGGGCCTGACAAATCGGGCGCCGTGGTGACGCTGGAGGAGCTGCTGGCGCAGCTGGGCGCGCTCGGCATCGAGTTGCCGGCAACCTGGACGGTGAAGACTCCGCGCGGCGGCCGGCATTACTATTTCAAGCAGCCGAGGCCCGGCTTCGGCAACGGCAAGGGCGCGCTGCCGGTGCGCTTCGACGTGCGCGGCGAGGCCGGCTACGTCATCCTGCCGCCGTCGCAGCGGGCCGATGGCGCGGCCTATGAATGGCTTACCAAGCCCAAGCCAGCAGGCGAGACGGCGCCCGCCGAAGCGCCGGCGGCGCTGCTCGATTGCATTGCGCGCGAGGGCGCCTTTGCGCCCGCCCGCCCTGCGCCGGCGCGGCCGGTAGCGGCACCCGCCCGGCCTGCGAACGTTCCCGCTGCGGCCTTGTCGGCCGAGGACGAGGCGGTGCGGCGCTATTGCGAAGGCGCGCTGGAGGCTGCGCTGGCCGAGCTGGCGTCGACGCCCGCCGGCAACCGCAACAATGAAATCAACCGTGTTGCCTTCAAGCTGGGCGAGCTGGTGGCTGCAGGCGGCCTTACGGAGTCGCAAGCGCGCGACGGGCTCGACCAGGTGGTGGCGCAATGGCCAAGCGTGGCCAAGAGCCGCGGTGCCGTCGAGCGCGGCCTCAAGGCGGGCATGGCGAAGCCGACGCGGGATCTCGAAAATGTGCGCGCGCAGGCGCGCGCGCGCATTACCTCTTTTGATCCTTCCTTCGGCGCTTCGCCGCCCGACCTTCCCGCGCCGCCGCCCGCCGATTTTTCCGACTATGGGTCGGAGTCGGCAACCCTCCCATCAGGGCGGCAAACCGAACAACCCTCCCGGCCGGGGGGGCAGCAGGCGGCGACGGGAGCGAATGGCGCAGCGGGCGCGGAACGTCCGCAACGGCGGGTAAAGGCGCGGCGGCAGGTGGGCTCGACGTCGCGCCGCGCGCGCGATCAGGACGAGGAGGCCTACCAGCGCTCGCTCGACGCCACCTGCGCGCATTTCCCGCTTACCGATCTCGGCAACGCCGAGCGCTTCGCCATCCGGCAGCGCGGGCGCTTTATATGGTGCGTCGGGTTAAAGTGCTGGTTCGCCTGGGACGGCAAGCGCTGGGCGCGCGAGGCCTCCGCTGAAAAGGTGCTGATGGCCGAACACGAAACGGTGCGCGCCATTCAGCACGAGGCCGATTGGTACGAGCAAAGCGAGTTCGAGCACGTCGCGGAGATCAAATACAAGGGCACCAAGCACGAGGAAGAGGTGCCCTACTCGGCGCTGCTGCGACACTGGGGGCGCGCGTCGGAAGAGGCGCGGCGCATGTCGCCCATTCAGAAACGCGGCGTAGGCATGCTCTCCAAGCTGGAGCGCGAGCTGGACGCCAACAAGTGGGCGATCAATTTCAACAACGGCACGCTGCTGATTGATCCGAAAAACAAGGCGGAGCCGTTCACCTTCAAGGTGCACGATCCGGAAGACTACATCACGAAGCTGGCGCCGGTCGATTACGACGAGGAGGCGCGCTGCCCGATCTACGATGAATTTCTCGAATTCGTGCAGCCATCGCCGCCCCTGCGGCGCTTCATTCACCAATGGGGCGGGCTGTCGCTGACCGGCGATATTTCCGAGCAGCGCTTCGCGTTCTGGTGGGGCAAGGGCCGCAACGGCAAGACGACGGCGCTGGAGGCTTGGCAGGGAATTACAGGCGACTACGGCAAGGCGGCGCCGGTCGAGACATTCCTCAATGATGGGCGCGCACGCTCGGCGGGTGGCCCGTCACCCGACTTGGCCATGCTGCGCGGCGTGCGCTTCGTGCACACCAACGAGCCGGAAAAGGGCACCAAGCTGTCGGAGGGCCTGGTGAAGCTTATCACCGGCGGCGACGAAACGCCGGTGCGCGATCTATACGGCGGCTTTTTCGATCTGCGGCCGCAATTCACCCTCACCATGTGCGGCAATCACAAGCCGAACATCAGCGGCGGCGAAAAGTCGTCCGGCATCTGGCGGCGCATGACGCTCGTGCCGTGGACCGTCACTATTCCGGAAGAGAAAATAGACAAGGAGCTGCCTGACAAGCTGCGCGTCGAGGCGGCCGGCATCCTGAACCGACTGCTCGCCGGCCTGGCCGACTGGATTGAGCACGGGCTGCAGCTGCCCGAGGAGGTGATTGCAGCGACCGAGAGCTACCGCAGCGACAGCGATCCCCTCGGCCGCTTTCTGGAAGCGTGCACGGAGGCTGCGGAAGGCGGCCGGGTGCAGTCGTCGCAGCTACACCAGGTGTTCATTGCCTGGTGCAAGGCGAACGGCGAGCGCGAGTGGACGCCGACCGGCTTCGGCCGCGCGCTCCGTGAGCGCGGCTACGAATCGAAGCACAGCGACGTGAACTGGTGGCTGGGCATCGCTCTGACAAAAAGTGTCAAGGACTTTTCAACTGGATCGCTTGCCGCCGGTGATGGGGGACCGGCATCCATCGATGACTACGGCGCCGGCGCTGCCGGTGGGAAGGGGGCTGATGACGACTTCGTAGCGCTGTAACCCTCCCATTCGGGAGGGTTGTGGGAGGGTTGTGGGAGGGTTGCTGTTTGTTCAAGTGCTTGAGCCCGTTTGCGTTTGAGCAACTCCGGGAGGGTTGGGAGGGTTTTTGCCGCACACACATCACATACGCTCGTGCGCGATATGCATGTACGGGATAACCCTCCCAACCCTCCCAACCCTCCCAACCCTCCCGATCAAGTTTCTATGTCGTTGAGTCTGTTGGCGTTGTTTTTGGTGGGAGGGTTTATGGGAGGGTTTTCTCAAGTTTTTAACCCTCCCGTTTCGGAAAGCGATCAGAGAAAAGGACAATCGGCAATGCTTGATCGAACGGCGAAGGTGGCGAAGGCGGGCAGCGTCGATTGGCGCACACAGCCGGCGTGGGTCGTGGTGCTGACGGAGCATCGGCGCGAGCGGCTTGCAAAAGGTGCGCTGCAGGAAAAGGAGTTTGAGACTTACCTGCCGGAATACTCCTGCCGCGTGAAGCGATCAAAGAATAGGTCGCGCAAACAGCGGGGCCAGACCGAAACCGTCACGCGCGTGCTGTTCCCAGGCTATTTGTTCATGCGCGCTGTTTTGCGCGGGCATGATTGGAAGCGGGCGTTTAGCTGCCAAGGGGTCAAGGGGATGCTCATCGAGGGCGAACTACCTGGGCGCGTTCCCGACCAGATCATTGAACGTATTCGGTCGACCGAGAATTGCGGGATTTCCGAAGCCACGCCGGAGCTGGCCTTTGCTCCGGGCCAGACGGTGCGGGTTGAGGAGGGGCCGTTCGCGGGCTTTGAAGCGCTGGTCGAAGCCATTAAGGCGGGCGACGTGCCCGAAGAGGCGGCTGTTCATTGCCTGCTCGCGCTATTTGGCCGCCAGGTCCGAATCGTATTACAAGCTGCACAGCTCGGCCGGCCCTAATGCCGAGTGTGGCTCGGCATATCGAGTCACCCCCATTGGTGAACCCTGCCGAAAATACGATCATGATTGAGGCCCGCCACTCTGGCGGGCCTGATCGTTTCAAGATGCAAATTTGCATCTTGAAATGATCGCGTGGCACGCGGGGGTACCCCCGGCGGGTAGGTTCTTCCCGGCTAAACTGTAATGCGGGCGGCAACGGCCCGATCTCGCGGTAGCCGATGATCAAAAATCTAAGGTTGACGCGGTTGACGCGGTTGACGGCGGAGGGTGACAGGTGGCGCGTAAGCCCCGGAAAAGACTCGACGTTGCGCGTCCCGTTCCCCAGCTGGCGGTTGACCCGGCGGCCTGGCCGGCGAACAGCGTCGAGCGCTGGCCGCTCGCCAAGCTGGTGCCATACGCGGCGAACGCCAAGCTGCACCCGGTCGAGCAGATAAACCTGCTGACCGAAAGCATCGCGCGCTGGGGCTGGACCATCCCGGTGCTGGTGGACGAGGCGGGCGAAATCATTGCGGGGCACGGCCGCGTGATGGCGGCCAAGCGGCTCGGCCTGGCCGAAGCGCCGGTCATGGTGGCGCGCGGCTGGAGCGAAGCGCAAAAGCGCTCGTACCGGCTGGCGGACAATCGCCTGGCCGAGAGCGGCTGGGACAAGGAACTGCTGGCGCTCGAATTGAACGCGCTGGCCGCCATGCCCGACGTCGAGGTGCCTGGCCTGGGCTTTTCGCAAGCCGAACTGGACCGCCTGCTCGATCCGATAGACCGGCCGGGCGCAACCGATCCGGACGAAACACCGGAACGGGAGGCGGGCGGCCCGGCCGTGACGAGGCCCGGAGACTTGTGGCTGCTGGGCGGGCATCGCCTGCTGTGCGGCGACTGCACCAGGGCGGCGGACGTGGCGACTGTGCTCGGCGCCGACAAGCCGCTGCTCATGGTGACCGATCCGCCTTACGGCGTCGATTACGATCCCGACTGGCGAAACCACGCGGAAGAGCTGGGCTGGGATCAGGGTACGAGCGAGCGCGCGGTCGGGAGGGTTACGAACGATCATTCTGCGGACTGGCGGGAAGCGTGGGCACACTTTCCAGGCGATGTCGCCTATGTTTGGCACGCTTCCTGGAATACTAGCCTTGTACAGGCCAGTCTGGAGGCGGCTGATTTCGAAATCCGCTATTTGATCATTTGGGGTAAAAATCGCTTTGTCATTTCACGGGGCCACTATCACTGGCAGCACGAGCCTTGTTGGTACGCGGTGCGCAACGGTCGCAGCGGGCATTGGGCCGGCGACCGCTCGCAACCGACGCTTTGGCTGATCGAACATCGCAAGAGCGAGACCGGCCACGGCACGCAAAAGCCGGTCGAGTGCATGAAGCGCCCGATCCTCAATAATTCGCGCGAGGGCGATTTCGTTTACGAGCCTTTCAGCGGCAGCGGCACCACCATCATCGCGGCCGAACAGACCGGCCGGCGCTGCCTCGCGATTGAAATTGATCCGGCTTACGTCGACGTCGCCGTGCGGCGATGGGAGGCTTTCACGGGTTTGGGCGCGATTCTGGCCTTCGGCCAGACAAGCTTTGCGGAAACGGGCGCGGCGCGCCAAGCAGCGGCGTAAAAAAACCCCGGCGCGGGGCCGGGGTTTGAGGGTGCGGATTCAGCTAATTAGCTGATCGTTTTTCGGATGGCTTCGCAGTCTGCGCGAACTTGGAAGCCGCGCCCCAAACAAGACTGCCGTGTTGCTCCAACGTGCCGGGCAATCTGCCCGAAAATATCCCAGCTGGCGGCGCCGGCGGCTTCTTTTTCGCCGTTGTTCAGGGCCAGCCCTTTCGGATCGCGCGGGTTGGCCTTGTAAGTCTCGGTGCGGCAGTCGAATCCGAACGGGCGGGTGAGGGCTAGCGCGCCTTCGACTGACCAGAGGACGTGCGTATTTTCTTCGAGTGTCGCAAGCGCCTCGGTCTGCTCTTTTGTGATCGCCATGGTCGCCTCACTCCACCGCGTAAGTGGTGATGCCGTTTTCGCGGCTGCGGGCGATCTTGAGCTTGTGCTTCTTGGCGATGCCGCTGATGCGCGCGCGCGCCGTGTGTTCGAGCCAGCCGGTCGCCCGGCAAATCTCCGGCATGGTGGCGCCGCCCTTGGCGGTGATCATGCCGTGCACCTTTTCGACCAGGCCGGCCTTGCGCGGGCTGGTCGTGCTCTTGCGGGCCTTGGCCTTGCCGTCCTCGTGCTTCGCCTTCGCAGTCTTCGGCTTGGTGGCCTTCGGCGAGCCGGCGTCGGCGATGGGGAAGCGGAAACCGCCGGCGTGACGTTCGACGGTGTTCGGATCGAGTCCAGCCTTGCGCGCGGCGCGGCGGGCATTCGATTTCACGGTGAAGTGCTGGCTGTAGTTCATGGGTTGATGCTCCGGTTCGGTTTGTGTGGTTTGGCTCGCTAAAGTTCGAGCATGTCGGCGATGAACTGCACGACGTCAGGGTTTTCTTTGTTTTGCCGAAGCAGTTTTACGACGTCGCGCCAGCCCGGCTCGATTCCATAGTCGTTCTCAGGAATCAGAACTTGCGGCTGATCACCTTCAGGCGTCGGGAGGATGCGAAGGTGTTGGTTCTGTAGGATGCGCTTGGTCATGTTTCGACTCCTTTAGCGATCAGATTGACGCTCTGTCGCCGGGAAAGATCGAGCAAAATCGGAGCACTCTTATTGCTCAATTTGGATTCGCCGGATCATAAAATGATCGGCAAGTTAGGGAGAATTCGCGCCGTTTTGGCCGTTTAACCGCCTATGTCCGACATTCTCGTCATGTCGCAGGCCGATTATGCGCGGCATCGCGGCGTCAAAAAGCAGGCGGTCCACAAGCGCATGGCCAAGCTACGCGAGGCTGGCGCGGTTTTGGCCGATGGCAAGATCGACGTCGCCGCCGCCGACTTGGCCTGGCCGAACACGATTGAGCGCGTGAATACGCCCGCCGATGCGCCGTTCGCGCCGGTCGGGGCCGCGCGCGAGGACGGCGGCGCCGGCGCGCTGCTGACCCGCGCGCGCGCGGCTGGCGCGGTCTACACCGCGCGCATGGACGAGCTGAAATTCGGCGTCGCGAGCGGCAAATATGTTGCGGCGCGCGGAATCGCCGGTGCGGCGAGCTTGTGCGGTGAAAAGGGGGTGCGCGCGGTGCGCACGTTGCGCTCCAAGGCAGAGGTGCTGAACGCCGCGGCGATTCAGAATGGATTAGCCGGCGTGCGGTTGGCCCTAGCCGAGATCGAGTACGAGTTGCTCAACACCATATCGGATGCGTTTGCGCAGCTGGCGAGCGAAGCGGCGCGTGCCGCCGCCGCCGCCGCTGAGGACGACAGCGAAGCGGACGCACAAGCAGAAAGCCGAACGGAAGCCTATGGCGATCAAACTTAAACGTACCGCCTTGATGGTGATGGCTGCGACGCTGGCCGCTGTCATGCGGCCGCCCGTGCCGGTCGCGCCGTCCGTCTGGGCCGAGCGCAGCATCAACTTGGCGGATGGCCCGAACAAAGGCGAGCGCTTCGATCTATCGCGCACGCCCTACCTGCGCGAGGTGCTCGACTTTTTTGCGGACGCTTGTCCGGATAACAAGGCATCGATTCGCAAGTCGAAGCAGTCGGGTTTCAGCACGGCGGCGATCATCCTCTCGGGCTACACGGCGGCGCAAGAGCCGTGCGATCTGTTTCTGATCGAGCCGACCGATTCCTCGCTGCGCGATTTCATCGACGAAAAGCTGCAGCCGACCGTCGATGGGTCGCCGGCCTTTGCCGCCGCCTTGCGTCCGCAGGTGTCCCGGTCGGGCAAGGGCTCGACCACGTACACCAAGCGTTTCAAGGGCGGCTCGCTGCTGCTGGCGACCGCGTCGTCCACCGCCGAGCTGCGCGGCAAGACGCGCCGCAAGGTGATCGAGGACGAGGCGTCGGAATACGCCGCCGACCTGGAAGGGCAGGGCTCGCCCCATGACATGATCACCGGCGCCTATGAGACGTTTCTCAAGGCCGGCACATGGAAGCACCTGAAGATTTCGACGCCGGTCGTCAAGGGCGAGTGCGATATCGACGCCGAATTTGAGGCGGGCGATCAACGGCATTGGCACCACGTCTGCCCGAATTGCCGCGCGCCGTTCCATTTCAAGTTTGACCGCAAGTATTTTATCTTCAACGAGGCCTATCCCTACAACGCGCACTATGTGACCGAGTGCTGCGGTTGCCCGATTGAAGAGCACCAGCGCGGCGCCCTGATGCGATCCGCCGAGGCGGATGGCGGCGGTTGGATTGCCACGAAGCCGGAGCCGGGGCGCGCGCGCAGCTACCATTTCGACGCGCTGTCGTCGCCCTTTGTGCCGTGGAACACGATTGCCGAGCGCTTTATTACCTCAAAGGGCAATCCGGCAAAGGAAAAGACGTTTTACAATCTGACCCTCGGCCTCGCTTATGAAATGCGCGGCGATGCGCCGGATTGGAAGCGGCTGCTCGACCGCCGCGAGACTTACCGCGACGGGCATGTGCCGGCGCGCGGCCTGCTCTACACCATCGGTGCCGACGTCCAGCACACCGGCATATGGGTCGAAGGGGTTGCCTTCGCGCCGAACGGCGAGAGCTGGTCGGTGTTTCATGAGTTTCTGGAAGGCGACACGACTGATTCCACGCGCGGTGCGTTTCTTAAGTTGTCCGCGATCTACGACCGCAAGCTGCCGGACGCCTTTGGCGGTATGCGCGAGCACGATGCGATGTTCGTGGACGCCGGCGACGGCGGTCGGTCGAACCAAGTCTATGCGTTCTGTCGCGGTCGCGCGAAGGCTTTCGCGATCAAGGGCGCGTCCGGCTGGACTGCACCCTCCATCGGCACGCCTTCGCAGGTCGATGTTACGGTCGATGGTCGCAAATATAAGGGTGGCGCCACGCTGTGGCCGGTCGGCACCTGGTCGCTGAAAGCGATCTGGTACTCGAATCTGCGCAAGGATGGCATCCGCACCGGCGCCGAGATCGATCCGCCTGGCTACGTGCACCTGCACGAAGGCAACGACGAGCGCTATTGCAAGCAGGTGACCGCGGAATACCTCGCCACGCAAACGGTGCGCGGGCGCTCGACGCGGGTTTGGAAAGAGGCGGGGCCAAACCATCTGCTCGACTGCCGCATCTACGCTATGGCGGCAGCCGAAATGATGGGCCTTACCCGCATGACCGAGGCGCAGTGGGCGGAGCTGGCGCGCCATCGCGGTATGCCGGCCGAGGCTATCGCAAGCGACCTGTTCGCTGCCGAACCGATCAAGCTGGCGGCGGCCGGCGAGTTGAATGCCGTGCAGCCCGTTGCGGAATCCTCAGAGCGGCAGGAGCCGGTTGAGCGTCCCGTGACGGGCGGCGACGGCGGCTGGTGGGAGCGCGGCTGATGGCCTGGACCCAGAGCGATTTGGATGCACTGGACTCCGCGCTCAAGCGCGGCGTCAAGCGCGTGCGGTATTCCAGCGGCGAGACGGAGTACCACTCGCTTGACGAAATGTTGCGGTTGCGCGCGGTGATGAAGGCCGAGGTTGAGGACGATGGCGCCGGCAGTGTCATCGCGGCGGGGCGGCTCGAATGCTGAAATTGAACGCGCTCGACCGCGCCATCGGTTTTTTCGATCCGGAGCGCGCCTATTCGCGCGGTCTGTTCCGTGCCGCCATCGGCAGCGCGTCGGCTTACGCCGGCGCCGCGAGCGGCAAGCGCAAGACCGGTTTCGGACCGAAGGGCGCGAGCGCTAATTCGACGCTCGGCGGCGCGTTTTCCACTTTGCGCGACCGCGCGCGGCACATGGTTCGTAACAATGGCAATGCGCACGCCATCGTTGACGTCACGGTTCGCCACCTGATCGGCACCGGTATCACGCCGCTATGGAACACCGGCAGCGACCGCGTGGATGGTCAAATCGGCTTGCTTTGGGAAGAGCAAGTTGCGCGCAGCGATATTGAGGGCGAGCTGCACTACTACGCGCAGCAGGAGCTGGCTGTGCGCTCGATGATCGAGGGCGGGGATGCGGCGCTGCGCTTCATCGACCAGCGCTTTGCGTTCGACCGGCGCACGCCGATGCGGCTGCAGCTCATGGAGGGCGACCAGGTCGATGCCGGCCGCACGGGCACCTATGACGGGCGCAACGTGCGGCTGGGTGTGGCGCTCGGTGAATGGGGCCGTCGCCTGGGCTATTACGTGTATCCGGAGCATCCGGGCGAGGCGTCGATTGCCTCGGCTTCGTTAAGCCGCTTCGTGCCGGCCGCCGACATGCGGTTGCTGTATCGCCCGGAACGCATCGGCCAGGTGCGCGGCGTGACCTGGCTCGCACCGATCCTGTTGTCGGCTCATGATCTGGCCGAGCTGATGCAGAACACCATCGTCAAGACCCGCGTCGAGGCGGCTTTCGCTGGCTTTATCACCAATGGCATGGGCTTGCCGACGCCGCTGCCGGTTACGGAATCGAAGCAGGACGGCGCGAAGCAGTATCTGCCGGAGCCTGGCGCGCTGGCCGAATTGAAAGCCGGCCAGGATATTAAGTTCGCCGAGCCGAAAACGGCCACGCAGTTCGAGGCTGTGGCGACTGCCACGCTGCGCACGATGGCGATTGGCGCGGGCCTGACTTACGACCAGGTGACCGGCGATCTGCGGCAGGCCAATTACACGTCGCTGCGCATGGGGCGGATTGAGCATCGCCGATTCATCGAGCAGGTCCAGTTCAATCAGATCATTCCGCGGTTGTGCCAACCCGTGACGCAGCGGTTCATTGACCGCTGCATTCTCGCCGGCTCGCTGCGTCCGCGCGCGGAAGGTTATCGGCACAGCTGGGTGCCGCCGGCGAACGAGCCGGTCGATCCGAAGCGCGAGCTGGACGCCGATATTGCGGCCGTGCGCGCCGGGCGCATGACGCCGCAGACCTTCGTGGCGCTCTGGGGCTACGACTGGAAAACCGTGATCGCGGATACCGAGGCGTATTGGAAGGCGGTCGATAAGGCCAAGCTGACCTTTGATATCGATCCGCGCAAGCCGCTGTCCGGCCAAGGTGCGCCGGCGGTCGGCAAGCCCGGCGACGGAAAAAAGCCGGGCGAGGACATCGACGATGACGAGCCCGAAACCGAAGGGGAAGACGAATGAAACCCGCAATCGATCCGACCGCGCTGCCGATGCAGGTGCGCGTGGCGCCCATCGGCGCCGTCGATAACCAGCAGCGCGTGATCGAGGTGTGCTTTTCGACCGGCGCCGTGGTGCACCGCCGGCGCTGGGTCGGCTGGGATACGCTGGTGCCGTTCGAGGAGGAGCTGGTCGTCTCGCGCGATGCGATCAACCTGGAGCGGCTGGAGGCCGGCGCGCCGGCGCTCGATTCACATTCAATGTGGTCGACCTATTCGCAGGTGGGCGTCACCGAGCGCCCGCGCATTGCCGATGGCAAGGCGTTCGCCTTCATCCGCTTTCCGACGCCGGAAACCGACGAGGCCGCCGACCGCATGTTCGGCATGGTCGATCAACGGATCATCCGCAATGTCTCGGTCGGCTATTCCATCGACGAGGTCGAGGTGACGCCCGCCGGCGACGGCAAGATCGAGCGCCACAAGATCACACGCTGGACGCCGCACGAGATTTCGTTCGTCACCATCCCGGCGGACAAGGGCGCGCAGGTGCGAGGCGCTGACCAGCTCGACACCTATCCCTGCCGCATCATGCGGGCGCCGGCGGCTGCCACGGCCGCGCTGGCGCGCATGCGCATGCGGCAAGCCCAGCTCTAAAAGCCGAACCGTTTTCGGTTTCCGTCTTGACGACGGCCGCCTGCGCTCGCGCGAGCCGCAGGTTGCGATGTTTTTTGCGCTCGCGCTTTCACAACGGAGATCAGCAATGAAGATGCTGAAAATCGGCGGCCTCGTCGGCACATGCCTCGTGGCCGCTATGACTCTACTGCTCGTCGTGCCGGAGGCGCATGCCGCCGCCGGCGCGGTGAAGGATCTCGCCTTGCATCATGCGGATGCAGGGCTGTACGCCGCGCAGTTCGCGCTGGCGGTTGGGCTCGACAATTTGCGTGCCCAGCGCGACCAGCTGACCCGCGATGCGGCGGCCAAGCTGGCGCAGCAGGTGGACGGCCTGCCGGCCGACCAGGTGCGCGCCATCGAGAGCGAACACGCGGCCATCACCGCGAACTTGCGGCAGGTGAACGATGCCATCGCCACTGCCGAGCGGCAGGCCAATCCGCCGGCGCCGACGAATGCGCAGGCGGTTGAGCAGGCCACGCGGGCCGAGCGCGAGCGTGTGACGCAGCTTTCGGACATTGCTGCCCGCGCCGGTGCCCCGGCCGAGCAGCTGCAGCAGGCGATCAGCGGCGGCACCACGGTCGAGGCGTTCCGCACGGCCTGCTTCGATCTGTTGGCCACGCGCTCGGCCGGCAATCACACCACGGGCGTTCATGCCCAGGTGGACGGCGATGAGGCGCAAGCCCGCCGCACGGCGATGACCGATGCGCTGGTCACGCGCATGCACAACGACAATCCGACCCGTTCGGGGCGGCCGGTCGAAATGCCGGAGCATGCGCGGCGCTATGCGCAGATGGGCCTGGTCGAAATGGCGGCCGAGCTGATCAACTATCGCGGCTCGCGCGTGCTGCGGTCGCGCCAAGTCGACGACATCATCCAGCGCGCCATGATGACGACGTCGGATTTCCCGGCGATCCTGCAGGATGCGGTTAACCGCCGCCTGCTTTCGCGTTACCAGGCGGCGGCGGCGGTCTACCGGCGCATTGCGGCGCGTTGGACGGCGGCCGATTTCCGCGTGGCCAACGTGGTGCGCGCCGGCGATTTCCCGCAGCTGCAGGAGGTGCAGGAATCGGGCGAGATCAAGTCCGGCAAGTTCAGCGAGTCGAAGGAGACCATCCAGGTCAAGCCCTATGGCGTGAAGTTCAATCTGTCGCGCCAGATGATCATCAACGACAACCTGGGCGCCATCGATCAGATGCTCGGCTCCTATGGCGAGCGCGTGACCGATTGGGAAAACGGCATGGTGCTCGACAAGCTGGTCGCCAATCCCGTGCTGCTTACGGACAACACGGCGATCTTCGACGCCTCCGCGCATAAGAACTACACAAGCTCCGGCACGGCGATTGCCGTGGCGAGCGTCGGTATCGGCCGCGCGGCGCTGGCCAAGCAGAAGAGCCTGGACGGTCTCGATCTCGATATCGAGCCGGCGATCCTGCTCACCAGCCCCGACAAGCGCACCGTTGCCGAGCAGCTGCTCACCTCCATCACGCCGGCGGCAAGCGCCGACGCGGTGCCGGAGTCGATGAAGCGGATCATTCCGCTGTCGAGCGGCAAGCTCACCGGCAATGCCTGGTACCTGCTGGCCGATCCGGCCGTGGCGCCGATCCTCATGTACGCCTTGCTCGAAGGCTTCGAGGGGCCGCGTCTCACGCTGGAGCAGATGTTCGGCGTGCAGGGCATCGCGGTGCAGCTGGAGCACGATTTCGGCGTGTCCGGGATCGACTATCGCGGCGGCTACAAGAACGCCGGCGCGTAAGCGCTCAACGCAAGGAGCGGCGGGCCGTCTCGCGATGGCCCGCCGTATCGCAATGCCCGGCGCGGCGCGGGAACACCAGCCGCGCGCCTTGCATGGCGGCGCAAGCCATTTCCAAACTCTCCAACCCGGAGCTGATCGATGAAAAACAATGTGCAGGAGCACGACCGCACGGTCGACGTCGTGACCCCGTCTGGCGGCATGACCGCCGGCGTTTTCTACCTGGTCGGTGCGCTTTACGGCGTGGCGGCTCTTACCACGCTGGAAGGCGAAACCAACGTGCTGCATCGCGACGGCATCTTCACGCTGCCGAAAACGACCACCGAGGCCTGGACGCAGGGCCAGCAGATGTTCTGGAACAACGGCACTGGCAAGTTCACCACGACCGCTGCCGGCAACAAGCCGGTCGGTATCGCGGCCGTGGCGGCTGGCGCCGACGACGTGGAAGGTTCGGTCATTCTCGACGAGGTGCCGAGCGGTATCGCCAATGCCATCGCCGGCGTTGGCGCCGGCTACAAGATCGCGCGCGGCGTGCACCAGCAGGCGGCGGCGAGCGATACCGTGGTCACCGGCCTAGCGAACGTCGTGGCCTGCGGCGTTACGTTCCGCGATGGGCCGACCGTCAAGCAGCTGTTTGCCTCCGCCTCGATTGGCGACCAGGCCGGCGCGCCGGCGGCCGGTTCGATCCTGCTCAAGACGTTCAAGCCGACGGCGGTGGACAACGTCACGCCGACTGCCGCGACCGATTTCACCGACAATCTGTCGCTGAATTGGTGGGCTATCGGCACCTGATTAGGTCTGACCAATGAGCAATGCCATCGCCCAAGCGGCCCTGGACGCTATCTTTGCCGATCCGATGTTCGGCAAGGCTGCGTCCTATCTGCCGCCGGGCGATGGCGCTGTAGCTGTGTCGTGCACGGTTATTCGCGATCAGGCCGATGCCGAGCTGGGCGTTGGCCGCCAGTTCACCCGCGTCGATGTGATCGATGTGCGTCGTGCCGAACTAGCGCAGCCGGTCAAAAACGGCACGTTCACGCTGACTGCCGGAGGCGATGTGTTTAAGGTGATCGATGACCCGCGCTCGCCGCCCGACGACGTCGACGGCCTGCTCTGGCGCATGACGGTGCGCAAGCAATGAGCCTGCGGGTTGGAATTTCCGTCGCTCACGATTTGCCGAAATTCGTGGGGCAGGCCGGCGAGCGCGTCCGGCGCGGCGCGATGCGCGGCGCCGAGCGCTTTCGGGCGCGCGCCAAGCTCGATTTTCGCCGCGATACGCGCGGCGCCCTGGGCGACCGCGCGGCCAATACATGGCGCGACGATCTTTATCCGAAGGGTCGCACGCAGTCGTGGCATCCGGCCGTGGTGATTTATTCCAAGTGGCCGGTGCCGATCAAAGCGCACGCGGAAGGCGCGACTATCGTCGCCAAAAAGGCGGCGATGCTGGCGATCCCGACTGAGGACGTGCCCGTTCGCAAACAGAGAGCGATGACGCCGGTCGAGGTCGAGGCCTATTACGATCAAGACTTGATCGTGCGGCCGTCGAAAAGGAAGCCGGGCGTACTGTTGGCCTTTGTCGATAAAGGGTTGCGGGGCCGGTTAAAGCGCTGGCGCAAAAAGGGTGCGCCGCGCGACCGCGCACCAGAGGCGCGCCGAGCAAAGCTGACTTTGATGTTCGTGCTGGTGCGGCAGGTGACGCTGCGCCGCCGGATCAATGTAGACGAGATCGCGCAGAAACTCGCGCCGGAATGGACGCGCTACGTAGCCGACGAGATTCGGCGCGAGCTGGAGCAGCGCTAGATCATGCCGACGTCGAAAACCGAAGCCGCCTTGCTTGCCCTGGTCGCTGCCATCGTAACGGCCAGCCAGGTGGAAGGCAGCAAGCTGCCGGCGCCGGTGCGCAACGGCGATATGCTTACCCGCCTCGTCGAGGCGAGCGGCGGGCAGAACCTTGAGCAGTTTGTCAACGTGCTTGACGGCGAGCGTGCCAATACCGACGAGCTGCTGGGTGCCGATATGATTGCCGGCGGCTTCGATATCCGATGGCGCGCGCGCATTGAATTCGGCGCCGCCGGCGGCGCGGACGCCGACCGTGAGGCTTTGTTCGATGCCATGCGCGTCGAATTGTGGAATGCGATAAAGCCGCAGGTGTCGGGCGGCATTCCGGCTTACCTCGGCGGCGCGGTTAGCAGTCTGCAGCTGGTCGATATGCTGCCGCAGGACAAATCGAACGCGGACGGCCTTCCGGGTGTGAAGGCTACCGAGTGGCTGATCGAGCTGCAGTACGTATCCGACGCGCCATTCTGACGTTTCACCGCCGGCTCGCATGGCCGGGCTTTAACGACCTTCCCGCCGAACAGGAGCGATCTCCATGACCACGGCCAACCTGCCGCGTGGCAGCAACACGCAGTTTTTTACCAAGCAGCAGTCGGCGTTCAAGACGGCGGCCAGCGGCAATTACGTGCCGACGCCGCTCTACAGCTTCGCCGTCGGCCGCAAGGCGCCGCTTGTCGATGACCCGCTGCTCGGCACCACCAAGCAAAACGGCCTCGATCAGACCGAGCCGGGGCCGGGCTTGGTGGATGTGAGCGGGCCGCTGGTGGCGCCGCTCGATTTCGCGCACCTCGGCCTGTGGCTGTTTTCGGCATTTGGCGAGCCGGTTACGACCGGCGACGTGGGCGAATACGAGCACGTTTTTACGTCGGGCGGCGCGGTGCTGCCGGCGCGCACTATCGAGCGCAAGATCGCAAAGGCCTCCGGCAGCATTTTGCTGCAGACCGTTGGCCTTATGATCAACGAGCTGACGCTGCAGGCGTCCCGGCAGGAAGGCTTCGCGCGGATCGCCATGCAGGGCATGGCCTATGACGAGGCGCCGCTCGTTTCGACCGGCGCCGGCACGCCGGCGGCGGCGTGGGCTCGCGATCCGATTGCCGCGGCGCTCGGCGTCTACAAGGTTAACGGTACGGCGGCGGCCGTGCTGGAGTGCAACCTGACTTACTCGAACAATCTCGATGGCCGCGGCGAAATCGGCGACGACCGCATGGGCGGCTACGATCCCGGCGACAAGCGGTTGTCTGGCAGCTTGCGCATGCGCTTGCGCGACATGACGCTGGTGGACGCGGCGTTGGCCAAGACGGCCCATGCCGGCGAGTTGCTGTTTGCCAAGAGTGCGACCCGCTCGCTCTCCTTCGCCATGCCGAACGTCCTGCTGGAGCGGCCGGAGATCAACAACGAGGGTCCGGGTGGCATCGACGTGACCTTCAACCTGCGCGCCCACCAGGACGCCGACGATCCGATGCTGACCGTAACGCTCAAGGGCGCCGTCGCCGATTACACCGGCCTGTAAGGGTTGGGCCGGTTCGTTTTTCACAGGGAGTCCTGACATGGGCATGCGTTTGCGCAAGGGGCCGGCGCCGTTCGCGCCGGTCGCGCTGCTGGGCGGCGCCAGTATCCGCCTGCGGGCGGCTTCGGCCGCCGAGGTGGACGAGGCGGCCACGCGCGCCGGCGAGTACGTCGGAGCACTGTTCCTGGGCGGCCAGGCGGCGGATGCGCTGGCTGCGCTGGCGCCGCAATTCGATCTGAAAGCGCTGGCCGCGCTGGCCGCGCAGGCCCAGGCCACGTCCGGCGCCGGCGAGCCGTTGCGCGTGGCGCTCAACCTGAAAACCAGCGTCGAGCGCCTGGTCGAGTGGCTGATGCTGGTCGAGCTTGCGGCCGTCTGCCACGACGGCTGGAAAGGTGTGAGCGATGAAGACGGCAGCGATATTGCCGTTCCCGATATCGGCTCGCTCGCCCTGCTGCTGCAGGATCAGGTGCTGCGCGAGCGCGTGTCGGTGCGCATTTATTCCAGCGTTCACGAGGAGATATCCGAGGGAAACGCATCCGCCGCCTCGCGCAGTGGCGTGGCGGCGGCGGATCGGAATACTGCCGGGGCTGCCGTGCCGAAGGCCTAGCCTGCGCTTCGGGCGGTCGGATCGAAGGCGAGCGCTGCCCGGAATATGAGCATGCGCCCTGCACGCGCGAAGGGCGCGCTGTGCTCGGTGTGCTGGGTCGCGCGGGTGTGTGGCTGCGTGCCGGGCTTGAGGGAGTTCCGGTTGGACTGCAGCTGCGTGAGGCTTTGGCTTCGCTGCCGGGTGGCCTCGACCGGGATCTGTGTCGGCGCCTGTTGATTATCGCCGAGCCGGCGTTTCTCGCCGCGCTCTACCGCAAACGAAAGGACAAGACCGATGGCTGACGCCGGCGTGGTTGCCGTTCGCTTTACGATTGCGAATGCCGAGGTCGTTCGGCAGGCGCTGATCGCGCTCGGCAAGGATGGCGAAAAGGCGCTGACGCAGTTCGACACGTCGGCGCAGCCGGCGCAGGAGCAGCTCAATGCACTCGGCGCGATCATCGACGTGGTGCGCGGCCGCGCGGCGGGTCTGGCTGCGCAGGGTGGCGGTGTGGCCTCTGCCATTACGCGCTGGGGTCCGGCGGGTCTGGCCGCCGGCGCAGGGCTTGGCGCGGCGACCGTCGCCATCACCAAGATGATGCAGGCGAGCGAAGAGTTCGCCGCCAAGGCGCAGGGTATTCGCGATCTGGCCAACGTGCTGGGGTTGACCACGCTGCAGGTGCAGGCGTTGAACGATGCCGGGGGCAGGGCCTCGTTGACGCAAGAGGATATGTCGCGTGCCATGGGCCGTTTTGCCGGCCTTACGCAAGACGCTCGCAAGGCGCAGGGCGATTTTTTCGAGACGGTGCGGCGGATCAATCCGGAGCTGGCCGATCAGCTCCTGCGTACGACCGACCAGGCGCAGGCGCTCGATTTGCTGGCGGCGGCCTATGCCAAAGCTGGCACCGGCGCGCAGCGCGCGGAGCTGGCCAAGTTGCTCGGCAAGGATGCGGCGGCCTTCGGCAATTTGCTACAGCAGATCCATGCAGCCGGCGGCGTCAATGCGTTTGCGAATACCTTCTCACTGGAAGCTATCCCGCCGGAGACGATTGAAAAGGTCACGAGGCTGCGCATCGAGATTGCGCAGATAAAAGAGCGGACGGCGAATATCTGGAGCGGTATGTTTGCGGCCGACGTGCTGGAAAACCAGCGGCGCTCCGCGCAATTCATGCTGGAGATCGCCGAGGCGGCAGAGCGCGCGGCGAAAGCGCGGAAGGATTGGCTAGAAGCTGAGCGCGAAGCCGCTGCCCGTGGCGACCGGCCGAGCATCAGCGATGCGCCGTTGCCGCCCGGATTTGAGCAGGGCGGCGGTCGGCCGGCCACGCCGCTGCCCCAGGGCTATCCTGGCCTGCGCGACGTGCCGCTGCCGACGTCGGCGCCGGCGCGTCCACAAGCGCCTGTAACGGCGGAGGCGCGGCTGAAGCTGCTGCGCGACGAAATCGCGTTGCTTGGCGCCGCGGCAACGCCGGCCGAGCAATACAAATTGCGCCTCGCGGAGATAAACGCGGCGGCCGAGAAAGGCGGTGTTTCGCAAGAGACATACAATAGGGCGACGTTCGGCGCTGCGGTCGCATTTCAACGCGCGGGCTTTGCCATCCGCGAGCAGATCGGTGTTCTGAATGAAGAGAGTATGCTGCGCCAGCGCCTCTTTGAGCTAGACGAATTGCAGGCTCAAGGCTGGATTCGGAACGCGCAAGAGCGTGCGGATGCCGAGAGGTTGGTGCGCAAGGAGGTGCGCGAGACAGTGCAGGCGCTGGAGGTGCGCAAGTCGGCCACGCCGGCGCTCACGCAGCTGGCGCAGGAGGCCGGAGATTTGACCAGGTCGCTTGATAGCGGGTTGGCCGGCGCGTTGCGCGGTACCACGTCCGATCTCTACGCAATGTTTGCCGGTACGGAGACGCTGGGGAAGGGCGCCAGCAATCTTGCCGCGCGACTTGCGGAGGCAACGGCGCAGGCGATTATTATGCAGCGCATCGTTGGTCCGTTTGCGTCTGCGATCAGCGGCCTTATTCCCGGCGCCGCGCCGGTCACGACGAGCGGACCAAACCTGCAGGGCGGTGTATGGCCATCCGCGCTCGGCAACGTGTTTAACGATGGCCGTATTATCCCGTTCAAGTCTGGCGGGGTGATCACGCGGCCGATTCTGTTCCCGATGGCCAACGGCATGGGGCTGGCCGGCGAGGCCGGCGAAGAGGGCATCCTGCCGCTGCGGCGTGGCGGCGACGGCAGGCTTGGCGTGAGCGCCTATGGCGGGGGTGGCGCACCGACCGTGCGCATGTTCATCGAAGATCGCGCAGGCGTATCCATCACCCGGCGTTCGGCGCCGGCCGGTTTCGATATGGGAATTCTGATCGATAGCGTCGACCAGGGTCTGGCGCAAAGGCAACAGGACGGCACGGGCGCGCATGCGCAAGTGCTCAAGCAGGATTTCGGCGTCGAGAGGAAATTCCGCTAATGGCGCTCTCCGAATTTCCCGAGTCTATCCTCGGCCGCGCCGTGTTGCGCGAGGGCTTCCAGTATTCGCGCAACGAGGCCGTCGAGCGCACCGAAATGGATTCGGGCCTTGCGCGCGGTCGGTTGTTCAACGCCAACCCGCCGGCGCGGGTGCCGTGCCAATTTGCCTGGAGCGAATTCCAGGTGGCGCTGTTCGAGGCGTGGCTACAGGACAAGGCCAAGCGCGGCGCCGCCTGGTTCAAAATCTGGCTACCGCTGGAAGGCGACACTTATCGCCAGGTGATGGCGCGCGTGGCCTCGGTGCCGCCGCGCCGGCCGCGCGGCGGCGGCGGGCGCTCGACTGTCGCCATTGAGTTTGAGATTCATGACGCGGTGATATTGCCGGACGGCACGGTCGATCTGGTGCTGGAATTCGGTGCGGATGGCGTGCAGCAGATGGCTGCAGCGATGGAAGATACATCGTTGCAGGTCTGGTTCACGGCCTGGGACGGCTTTGCGCCGGCTGCGTGATCCATGCCAGGCGATCCGACACTCAACGACGTGCTGCAGGAGGCTTACGCGTCTGCCTCGGTCGATAAGGTGATCATCGATACCCTGTCGTTCTATTACGATGGGCTGGTGAACAACGATGAGCAGCCGGACGAGGTCTATCTGTTCAAGGGCGAGAACTATTCAAGCATTACCGAGGATGGTGTGCCGCTGCTGCTCGCGCGCATAGAGGCCGCCGCGGCGCGCAACGCCGGGCAGATGGTGACATTTAGGGGCGTGCCGTTCGCGCTTACGATGCCGCCGATGACGAACGAGCCGGTTGCTGTCGCGCAGCTTTCCATCGACAGCGTCAATCGTGAAATGCACGATCTGCTTGAGGCGGCGGCCAAGGGCGGCAAGGCCATCGAGGTTACTTACCGGCCGTATGTGGTCGGGCTAGAGGCGGATGGACCGCAGTCGCTGCCGCCTCGGCGGTTTCTGCTTTCGGGCGTGACCGGCAATAACGCCAGCGTGCAGGGGCGCCTGATGTTCCTGCATATCGGCAGCCGCGCTTATCCGTTCGACAGCTACCGGCCGGAAACCTTCCGCACGCTGCAATATGCCTGATCGCGCGCCGCATTGGGCCGACGCCCTGATCGGAAAGTCGTATCGCCTTGGCGGTCGCGGCCCGGAAGCGTTCGATTGCTGGGGCTTGTTGCAATTCATCTGGCGCGCGCAGCTGGGCCTTAGCGTGCCGGATATCGGCGCTCAAGTGGAAGGCCTGGCGGCGCGGGTAAGAGCCTTTCGCTCGGTCGGTTTCGGCCAGGTGATGGCGGATGAGGTAGCGGCGCCGGTCGAATACGATGCGGTTTACATGACCGCCGCGCGCTGGCCGCATCATATCGGAATGTGGGTTGCGCCGGATGCGCGCGGTGGCGTGTTGCATGCGGTCGAGGGCGCTGGCGTGCTGTTCCAGCGCCGCACCGATCTGGCGGCGTCGGATTATCGGATCATGAGGATCATGCGGGTGCGACGGGCATGAGCACGGTTCACATCTGGTCGAACATGGAAACGGAGCAGCCCCGGCGCGTGTCGCGCGTCGAGCGGCGCCGGCTGCGGCTGTCGACGCTTGCGCGGCGCTCCGGACTTGACCCGCGGCGCGAGGCGCTGATCGCGCAACGCAACGGTCGCTGGGTCTATCAGCGCGACTGGCGTCATACGTATGTCGGCCGCCATGATGTGGTGGCGTTTGTGATCATGCCGACGGGGCAGACCGGCCGCACCATCGCAATGGTGGCCGTCGTGATTGCCGCCGCTGTGATCGCACCCTATATCGCCGGTCCGCTTGCCGCAGGGTTGGGTGCATCGGGCTTAGCGGCCGGTGCGATTACGGCCTCAGTGACGGCCGCCCTGGCGATTGCCGGTAGTTATGCCGTCAACGCGCTGTTGCCGCTGCCGGCGCCGAACGCGCCGGGCCTTTCGTCCTCGTTGTCCGATATTGACGCCAATTCGCCGACCTATGCTTTCACGGTGTCGTCGCAGCAGAACTTGCCGCGCCTGGGCGGCAAGATTCCGGAGTGGTTCGGCTATCACCGCGTCATTCCCGACTTGGCCGCGACCGCCTGGTGGGAATGGGCCGATGGCCGGCAGACGCTTTACCAGACGCTCTGCCTTACGAAAGGCTATCTCGACGTCGAAAAGATCGAGCTGGGCCGCACGCCGATCGACAGTTTCGAGCAAATCGACCATGCGCTGTTCGAGCCCGGTGACGTCGCCGATCTCTTTGAGGCCGAGGTCTATCAAGCCCCGGACGTTGCGGGCATTACGCTCAATGCGCCGAATGATCTGGTGGCGCCCGACGATGGGATCTACGGTCCTTTCGCGGTGCTGCCGCCTGGCCAGCAGACTCGGCGGATCGGCGTCGATATCCACTTTCCGCGCGGGCTCTATTTGTCAGAGTCGGGAGGGAGCCTGTCGGCCAAGACCGCGCAGTGGCGGCTGGAGGCGCGCAAGATCGATGATGGTGGCGCGCCGCTCGGCTCCTGGTTCACGGTCGCCAACGAGACCTTTAACGCTTCGCCCAGCGCCACCAATACGTCGACGCCGGAGGCAGGCATTACCGGCGAATTCCGCGGCGGAGGCTATGCCGCTGCGAATAAGCTCAATTCGCCGCTGACGGTTTCCTATCGCTACGAGCTGGCCGACGCAGCGCGCTACGAGTGCCGCATGCGGCGGCTCGACAACAAGGATCTGTCGGCGCTCGCCGGTCACGATGTGAGCTGGGCTGGCCTGCGCGGCTTTCTGGGCGGCGGCACCTATGGCGACGTGACCGTGCTGCAGATGGCCATTCTGGCTACGGCCTCGGTTAACGACCGTACCACGCGCCAGATCGCGGTGACCGGCACGCGCAAGCTGCCGGTCTACGATGCGGAAACCGAAACGTGGTCGGCGCCTGTGGCCACGCGCTCGATTGCCTGGGCGGTCGCCCATGTGCTGCGAGGCTTGAACGGCGGCCGGCTGGTGGACTCGCAGTTCGATTTGGAGCACCTGCTGGCGCTGCACGCGGTCTGGGAGGAGCGCGGCAATTATTTCGACTACTACGCCAGCGCGCCGCGCCAGCTGTGGGACATGCTGCAGACGATCCTGCGTTGCGGTCGGGCCACACCCTTCCGACAGGGCAGCCAGGTGCGCTTCTATCGCGATGCGCCGCAGACCTTGAGCGCGACCGGCTTTTCGCGGGAGAACATCGTGCAGCATACGCTGCGGATCAATTACCGGCTGCCGGAGCCCGACGACGACGCGGACGGCATCGAGGTCAAATACTTTGATAAGCGCACCTGGAATTTCAATACCCTGCGCAAAAAATTCGCCGGCAGTGGAGCGCCGCTGCGGCCGATAGCGCGTGCGCTTGATGGCTGCATCGAGGTGGCCACGGCGCAGGAAGAGCTGGACTACTATGTGGCCGAATACAATCTGCGGCCGATCAGCGCGGAATTCGATACCGAGCGCGAGGGCATGTGGCCGGCCTATGGCGATCTGGTCTACCTCGCGCACGACTCGCCGCGTTGGGGGTTGTCCAACCGCGTGATCGACTGGAACGCCGGCACGCGCACGGTCACGCTGTTTTCGCCGCCGCTCTGGACGTTCGCCAAGCCGGCAGATGGTGGCGCCTGGTACGCCCGGATTCGCGACAGAAAAGGCCGGCTGTCGGCGCAGGTGCTGATCGATGATGCGCCGACCAGCACGTCCATCGTGCTGCATACCGCGCCGGTTTACGAAAACGGATCGCCGTTCGATTTCACCTTGTCGGATACGGAGCTGCTCCATGTCCTGATCGGGCAGGCGAGCGATGCGCCGCGGCGCGCTTTGTTTCGTGGCATGCGCCCGCGCCAGGGCTCGGTCTGTTCGGTGCAGGTGGTGCTCGAAGATGACGGCGTCCACGTCAATTAAGAGGCAGGCCCCATGAGCAATGTGCTGCAGGATATCCTGACCGCCGCCGACGACGTAAAGGCCGCGCGCGATACGCTGGTGGCGGATACGGCAAAGGCCAACGCGACCATTCGTGGCCCGGCGACCGGTGTGGAGAGCACCGTCGACCTGGGCGGTGCTACCGGCAGCGTGAAGACGCTGGCGCGCACGCTGCTGGACGCGGCTGGCCGCGTCGGCTTGCAGTACCGATTCTCGACGGCAACCGATACGACGGTCGATCCCGGCACCGGCAAAGTGACCGGCAACAATGCGAACCTGGCGCTGGTCACCGAGCTTGCCGTGTCGGCGCTCGATGTGAACGGGCTCAATCACGCCGCGCGCATCGTTGCCTATGGCGACTCGACCACGCTGCTCAATCGGGCGCGCGTCTTCGGCGCCAAGCTCGACGCCAGCGCGGCATTCGAGTTCCGGCTGGTGGGCGCTCCCATTCTCGCTGGCGCCGGCGCATTCGTGAGGCTGCCGGTCGCGGTCAAGGGAACGCCCTCGGCCTTCGCCAATCTTGACGATCTGGCCTTGTTGTTCGTGCCGACTGGCGACCGCGGCGGCAACAATTGGGTGATCTCGGGCTGGTTTCCCGGCGATGCACCGCCGGCCGGCGGGGAAGCCCTGCTGCGCCACGAAATGGAGGCGGACGTCCTGTTCGCCGCCGATTTTGTCGGCTGCCGCATCACATCGAAAACGGCTGTGGAAGAGGACGCCGTCTATCAGATCGTCCGCAAGGATGACATCAACGACGCGGTCGGCACCGTGATCGGCTCCGCCACCATTGCGGAAGGCGAAAAGGTTGCGGTGTTTTCCGGCAGCGAGGTCACGGTCGCCGGCGCTAAATTTCTGGAGGTGCAGGCGCCCGATCCGCCGGTCTCCGGCATTTCCGATCTCAACATCCGCATGGTGGGAACGCTGGCATGAGCGAGCCGAAACAGCAGGTGGTGACGCTCGCCTGGCTGCGCGCGCGCTTTCCGGACAAGGCCGCCGAGGTGGAGGCGCTGCTCGCGCAGCAGCCCGCCGGCGGCCCGGCGGCGGCCGGGGATCTCAAGGTCAAGGTCGGCATCCGCATGCGGCTTGAAAAATTCGACGGCAACTACGCGCCCGGCCAGCGGCCGGTCGAAGTGATCGAAAGCCACGACATCATCGAGCAAACCATCGGAGACATGCAATGAAGATGAGAATCTTGACGGCCGGTAATGACGGCACGCGCTCCTACAAGGTCGGCGATGAATACGACGGCGACGGCGAGTGGGCGCGGCGCATGCTGGTGAACGGCCACGCCGAGCCGCTGGACGAGGCGGCCGAAAAGATCGCCGCCGATGCGGCACAGCAGGCGCGCTATCATTCGGCGGCGCTTGCCGCCGGCGCGCCGGGCGCCAAGCCGGCGCCGAAGGCTGCTCGCCGCAAGTAAAGCCCAGCGGTCGATTTTCCGCTTTCGCAACCCGCGTTTTCCTTTCTCGACACTCTGGAGATTCCCATGCCGCTCACCGAAGCCGGGCGCGATTTCATTGCGTCCGCGATCATCAACGACTCGCCCACGTTTTTCACCAATGCCAATGCGCGGCTGGGGGCCGGCGATTCCACGGCCGCCTTCGACGCCGCGGATACCGACCTGCAGGCGGCCTCGAACAAGCTGCGCAAGGCGATGGAGGCTACTTATCCGCAGCGCACGGGCAACGTGCTGACCTTCCGGTCCCTGTTCGGCACCTCGGAGGGCAATTTCAACTGGAACGAATGGGGTCTCTTCAACGCCGGGTCCGGCGGCGTCATGCTCAACCGCAAGGTGGAGAACCTCGGCACCAAAGCGTCCACGCAAAGCTGGCAGCTGACGGTCGACCTGACCGTCGCCATCGGCGCGTAACGCCACGCGCTGATCGTTCCGCACCATGCCAAACCAGGGCTTTGGCGCGCTCGCTGAGTTCGCGCTCGGCGAGCACGCTGACGATGCGCCGGAAACGGTTGCCATCGCGGGCAGCGATGGCTTGGCACCGCAGCTGGCGGATGCCTCCGCCGTCCTGGCCGCGCTTGCCCGAGCGGACACGCTGGCGGTCACGGTCGCCGGCGCGCTTGCCGGCCTGGCCGTGGCCGTGGTGCGCGGCGACGGCGTGTTGCTGGCGGTCACCGAGACGCCGCAGATCGTGGCGGCGCTGGCGCGCGGCGATGACGTCCTGGTGGCGTTGGATGACGCCTCGGCTGTGGCGGTGTCGCAGCTGCGAACGGACTCGCTTGCGGTCGACCTGGGCGAGGGCGTGGCGCTGCCCATTGTGGTGACGCTGGAGCGGACGGATCAGGTTCTGCTTACGACCGAGCGGCTGGCGCGCGGGGCGATGTTCGGGTCGATGGCAGAGTTCGCCATGGCCGAGCATTACCGCGACCGGCACGGCGAGGACTTGATCAGGGAGCGTCTGCAAATCTTTGCGCGGCTGTCCCGCGCCGACGCGGCGGTCGTGCAAATCGCCGCAACGCCAGAATTGCTGTCGGCGCTATCGCGCGCCGACCAGGCTGCCGCGCGCATCGATGAGGCCGATGCGCGCGCCGAAGAGCGGCTGCACCGGCGCATTATCAACGTGATCAGCTACTGACCGGCGGCGGCCGGTCCATCAAAGGACAAACTCCATGACCATTCGCTTCTATGCCAAGCGCGTTGGCTTCTCGACGCCGTCGACCGGCAATACCGGCGACCTGGCCATCGGCAGCCGGTTGGG
This sequence comes from Pseudolabrys sp., assembly GCA_046292265.1. Taxonomy (GTDB): domain Bacteria; phylum Pseudomonadota; class Alphaproteobacteria; order Rhizobiales; family Xanthobacteraceae; genus Pseudolabrys. The sequence goes on from JBKBRE010000005.1 coordinate 151,118, forward strand.
GCCGTCGTTCAAGGTGCCGTCCGAGACGACGATTGCCAATACCAACCGGCCGCTGCTGCTGGTGCAGGAAGGCGACGATTACATGATCGTCGATACCACCTTCAACTCGGCCGCCGGCGGGAGTTTCACAATCGACGCGGTGCTGGAGTCGATGATTGCCGGCACGCTCGGCACCACGCGCATGACTTTGGCGGGCGCCGCCGAGATCCGGTTCCTGCCGCCGGACGAGATCGACCTGGCCAAGTTGTTCGTGCGGGCCGATATCGATCAGGCGTCGATTCTGAATGACGCAGGCCGTGCGCTCGCGCGCGCCAACATTGCCGCCGAGCGGCTGGGCGTTGCGCGCGGCAACCGGACGGAAACGGACAGCTTCACCTTCGTCCTGACCGACGCGGGCAAGATGGTGTTCGGCAATAAGGCGAGCGCCATGACGGCGACGATCCCACCGAATGCAAGCGTGGCCTTCCCGGTCGATACCTACCTCAACCTCGGCCAGAAAGGCGCGGGCGAGGTGGCCTTCGTCGCCGGCGCCGGCGTCACCATCCGCACCTTCGCCGGCTTGAAGCTGGCGGGTCAGCATGCCGCCGCCTCGGCCCTCAAGGTCGATACCGACGAGTGGTGGCTGTTCGGCGCGCTGACGGCTTAACGGAGGCTTACGTATTATGTTTGACCTTCACCATTACCAAACTGCCGCCGATCTGCTCGGTTCGACCGCGCTGGCGTTCCAATTCATGCCGGGGCTGCGCGGGGCGCCGGTTGCGCATCGCATTGCTCGTTCGCTGCGATGTGACGGTGCGGCGAACCTTAGCAAGACTTTCGCTGGGGCTAACGCAAGCAATACCTACGTCGTCTGGTCAATCCGGTTTAAGCGGAGTGCCCTAGGTGGCACGCAGTACCTGTTCTCTGCAACGAACTCTGGCGGCGCTGAAGACGCGGTCGTGCTGGTGTCGGACAAACTTCGCGTTTATGGCAACAATGCCGCTGGCTCCGTTACGAATTTTCGCGTCGATACCGATATGCTCTTTCGGGACGTGTCCGCCTGGTATGACCTGACTGTCATCTATGACTCGGCCAACGTAACAGCCGCAGATCGCATCCGCATCTATGTGAACAAGGTGCGGGTTAGCGTCACGATCACGACGTCACCAACGTCCAGCTTGGCGCTCGCGATCTGGGGCACCTCGACTGCAACCCATCGCATTGGCGCGGATGGCTATTCCACAGCTGTTGCCTTCTTTAGTGGCTACGTCGCAGAAGCCCGCTCGTTGGATGGGGTTACGGCGGTCGTTGATGGTTCCGCCTTCAGCGCGACCGACTTGATTACGGGGCAATCTGTTCCCAAGACCTACGGCGGCGTCTATGGTGCCAATGGCTTTTACCTCGACGTGTCGGACAACTCGAACACCACGTCCTCGACGCTCGGCAAGGATCGCTCAGGCAACAACAACGATTGGACACCGAACGGCTTCAGCGTCACGGCCGGCGTCGGCAACGACAGCCTTGTGGACACGCCGACTCCCTACGGCACTGACACCGGGGCGGGCGGCGAGGTGCGGGGGAATTACGCGGTGCTGTCCCCGTTCGCAGCCGACATCGCCACTCCGGGCGGTGGCAGCACCTTCGCGATGAGCGAGGGCAATCTCAAAATCTTGGCGCAGCAGACGGCGCAGTGGTCGTCGGCCCGCTCTTGGTTCGCAACGCCGCCGACAGGCAAGTGGCGATTTCAGGCCACGGTCCTCGGCACCACCAGCGGCAGCATCGTCCATCAAGTGGGGGTGGTGCGCACCGATGCCACGAATTTTGCCAGCGCCGACCCTCTCGGAAAAATCGCCTCGGGGTACGCCTTCAACAGTTTTGACGGCAACAAACAGAACAACAATTCGTCCACGGCCTACGGATCATCCGTCACGAATGGCGACGTTGTAGATGTGTTGATCGATGCCGACAACGGAACAATCGAGTTCGCTAAGAATGGTTCGCCGTTGGGGACCGCATTCTCGGGCCTCGCGGGAGTGAGCTTCTGCCCGGCGGGCTCTGTCGCTGGTAACGGCGCTGCGGGGCTGGTGTTCAATTTCGGTCAGCAGCCGTGGGCCTACAGCAATGCAACGCTCGGCGTGTCAGGCTTCAAAGCCCTCTGCACGCAGAACCTGCCGACGCCTGCTGTTCGGAAGTCGGCCGATGGCTTCGTGTCAGCGGTCGGGACAGGGGCGAACATCGAGAGCGCCATCGCGGCCCTGATCTCAGGGTGGTCGCAGAACATCCAGATTTACAAGAACCGCGCCAACACTCAGGAGTGGTACGTCCGCTTTTCCGACGAAGCCAATTCGGAAATGCACTTCGACAGCACTGCCGCCGAGGGGGCCAACACTACTCTCACCAGCGGCGACAACTACGTGGGCTACGCCATCCGCTGTGGGGCGACCTACGGGGTGTTCTCCGACGAGGTGTCCCACACCAACGGCGTGGCTACCAGCACCCCGCACGGCCTCACCAGCCCGACTGGCAAGTACCTCGCTATCGTCAAGATCGTGAACACAACAGGGTCTTGGTACGTCAGCCACCCCGGCCTCACCAGCGGCTACAACATCCTGCTCGACACGTCCGCTGCGCAGCAGAACTCAACCGTCTATGCGTCTATTGACGGCACCAATATTACCATCGCCAGTTCGGCACCGACCGGCACCTATCGCGTCATCGCCATCGCGGAAATTCCGGGGTTCAGCAGCTTGGCGACGCACACGGGCAACGCCGCCGCAGACGGACCCGCGCCATGGCTCGGCTTCGCGCCCGAACTCTCGATCCAGAAGAACCGCGGGGCTAATGAGAGCTGGCGCATGTATGACAAGTCGCGCGACCCGTACAACGTGGCGACTAACCAGCAGAACATTGATTCCGATGTTGGTGATCTCGCGTCAGCAAACTGGCTCGATCTTCTCTCGACTGGCGTGAAGATCAGGAGCACGGACGCCTCGCTCAATGGCAGCGGTGCAACAATCTTGCACTTGGCGTTCGCCGAGTCGCCGTTCAAGTACGCGCCGGCCGCTTAGACCCGCTCTCTCTCCTTAGCTTACCCGGAGTCCACCACATGATCGAAATTCGCAATCACCGCATCGCGGTGAGCGGCCGGCTTGTGCCGTACAAGCCGACGCCGAACGTGTCAGGCGCGCTCAAACCTGAGGGCATCATCCTGCACGACACGGCCGGCGATCTGGCCGGCGCCGGCTCGGTCTCCTGGCTGTGCAACCGTCAAGCCAAGGCCTCCGCGCACGTCGTGATCGACCGGGAAGGCCGCATCACGCAGCTGGCGCCGCTCAATGTGCGCACCTGGCACGCGGGCCAGTCGAGCTGGAAGGGCCGGCGGTTCTGCAACGCCTTCACCATCGGCATCGAGATCGTCAATCCCGGCCGCATGGCGAAATTTGGCGCGGGCTACAGCAACGGCGGCGCCAAGGGTGTCAAGGTGCCGGCAAACTACGACGTGCGCCGCGCCAAAACCAAGGCGCACGGCGATGGTTATTGGCTTGCCTATACCGACGCGCAGATCGCGACGGTGACCGAGCTGTGCCATGCCATTCGCGCCACCTATGGCGTGACCTTCATCGGCACGCATTGGCAGATTTCGCCGGGCCGCAAGGTCGATACCAATCCGCTTTTTCCCCTGGACGAGGTGACGGCGGCGGTGTTCACGCCGGCGCAGGTGCACGGCTTTGCCGCGCTTGATGCTGCGCAACCGCCGGAGGAGGATGATCTGTCGGCCGGCGCCGAGGCGGAGTTGGCGCCGTATCAGCCGGACGAGGCGGCCAACGATGACGGCGGCGCCTTGAGCGAGCCGGAGATCGCCGCCGCGCAATACCGGCTCAAGGCGATGGGCTATCACGAGGCCGGCATGCCTGGCGTTGGCGGCGTCGGCTCGCGCACCATCGCCGCCGTGGCGGCTTTCAAGCATGACCGAGGGATCGATGGCGAACCGGCCGTCGACCGCGCGCTGCTGGACGAGATCGCGCGCGCCGAGCGCGAAGGCTTCGTCCGGCCTATCGCGCCGGAGCGGGCGGAAGGCGAGCCGGCCGACAGCGCGATTGTGAAGGGCGCGGAAAAGCAGGCCTCGGCCGGCTGGTGGACCGGCATCGCGGGCGGCGGCGGATTGCTGGCCTGGTTGTCCGATCAATTCGAGACGCTGCGCGGCTACGTCGAACCGTTGCGGCCGTTTGGCCGCGCCCTGCACGGCTACATCGCCGCGTATTGGTGGCTGGCGGCCCTGGCGCTGGCCGCTTACGTGCTCTGGCAGGCGGCCAGGGTGCGGCGCGCCGACGTCGAGAATTTCCAGACAGGCAAAACCACATGATCGCCGGTCTGCTTCGCGCGCTCGGCGGCTTGGCGGCCGCCGGCGGGCTGGCCGCCGTGCCCGTGCTCGGGCCGGCGCTGGCGTTCCTTGCCACGCCGCTCGGCCGCGCCGGGGCCGTGCTGGCCGTCGGCGTCGGGCTGTTCGCGCTCGGCTTCTACAAAGGCGATGCGCATGGCGACCGGCAATGCGACGACCTGTTCGCGCAAGCCGAGCTGGCGAAGGCGCAGATAGAGCTGGCGCGCGAGCGGTCGGCGCGCGCCATCGAGCAACAGGTGTTGAACGATCTGCAAAACCGAAAGGTGATGGACGATGCCGAAATTTCCGCATTGCGCGAGCAGGTGGCGCGGCTGCCGGAGGTCGATCAGTGCCGTTTTGGCAATCGTGCCGGCGGCGCTGCTGGCGGGGTGCGCCGCTAAGCTCCCGTTGCTCGCTCCGACCTTTCCGGAGGCGCCTGCCTTCCTGCGGCCGGTCGATGTGCCGGCCGAGACGCGCGCGGACAGCTGCTTTGTGAAACACAAGGAAGAGCAGCACGGTCGCCGGCGCGCCAACATGATCATCAGCGCCGGCCGCGACTGGATTACCTGTGTGCGCTCCGCCGGCACGAGCACAGAGGCGGCGGCCTGCGAATCGCAAATCAGGCCGGCGCGCTGACATTCATCCGGTCACCACATAAGGATCGGCACCATGGAATTCTTACCTTGGATCATCGGCGGTCTGGTTGTGTTCGTTGTGCTCGTTCCGATCCTCTGGCCGGCTGGCTGGTGAAAGATGGGCGAAAGCAGAATTTATCTTGACGGCCTGAAGCCGGGCGATGTGGCGCGGGGGCGCGACAAAACCCCGGGGGCGGCGGAAAAAGCAGGTGAGAAGAACAAGAAAGGGCAGG
>JBKBRE010000005.1:156352-215237 GCA_046292265.1 Pseudolabrys sp.
TCTGGCGGGCTTGCGGGGGGGGGTTGGGGCGCGGCGGGCCCTGATCGCCGAGGCGGCGGCTGAAACTGCTGTGAAGAAGACCTTTATCGGCATGGGTCTTGATCCCTGCAAGCCGCTTCAGGCGCAGCGCGATTTCAATTTCCTGCGCGACCTGGTGCACGACGACGAACTTAAGTCCGACATGGGCTACCTGCGGCGCAGTCGGCGGCGCAGTGAGGGCGTCGTTGGTAAAGCGATCACAACGGCCGTCGGCCTCGCGGTGCTTGGTGCCCTGCACGTCCTCTGGGAATACGTCCGGGCGCTGGTCGCCAAGCTTCCCTAGCTCGTTCTCCTTTCAGCTCGGAGATTCATATGCGACTGCGCCATTTCGGCGTAGCCCTGCTCGCGGGCATGCTTGTGCTCGCCGGCGGGGCTGCGGAAGCCAAGTCTCAAGCTGAGCGTGGGGCCGAGCTGCGCGCGCTGGTCGCCACCATCAATGCAAAGCTGCGGCGATGGGTGAAGCCGACCGGCAAGTGCCCGGCCGGATACACCGAGCGTCTGGCGACTTTCTATTGGCAGGGTACGCGCACGGCCAACGGCGAGCGCTTCGATCCGGACGGCTTGACGGCGGCGCTGCGCTCCCGCGCCTTCGGCCAGCGGCTGCATGTCATCAATCCGCACAACGACCGGGCGGTGACAGTGCGGCACAACGATTTCGGGCCGGCCACAATTGCGTGGATCGATCTATCACGCGGCGCGGCGAAGGCGCTTGGCATGCGGCAGTCGAGCTATGTGTGCGTGAGGTAGGTAAAGCGCCGGTTTTTGAAAAACCGCGCCCGGCGGCTCCGGGCAATCTGCGACTGACGCATGCGGGTATAGAGTCGGTGCGTCATCGCTTTCTCAAACTCGAAGGAGAAGACGATGACGGTACGTTGCAAGATGGTGGTCTGCGGCATCGAGAGATCGATGGGCAGCAAGAAAGTGATCGACAAGGCGACTGGTAAGGAAAGTTGGGTGCCGGCCGAGCAGCGGACGATCAAGCTGCATCCTGTTTACGGCAACGGCGACCCGAACCACGAGAATACGAAGTTCTGGAATGCGACCCCGGCCGGGCAATTCCAGTTCACGATGATCTCGCTGGAGACGGCCCAAGTGTTCGAGCTTAACAAGGAATACTACGTCGACCTTACCCCGGTCGGCTAGTTACGACGGGCTTCCGCGCCAAGGCGCGGTCCGGTGTCCGCCGTTTTTGCCTTCCTCCCTGGTGGGCGTTTCACGGCGCACTGTTGTGTATCTTCATCTTCCGAACTGGCCCAGGGGCAACCCTGGGCCTTTTTTTGTCTGGGGCTCGGCGCTGCCTGGCGCGGCCAGATCGGGGTAGCGGGCGCGGCAGCCATCGTGCATTTGCCCGCGGCGGTCGCAGGCGGCCAGCGCCGCCAGCATGTCCGGCAAGGTCACGTCGGGGCCGAAGCGGGCCGCCAGCGCTGCCCTCCGGTAGCGGCCGGCCCGGCCGCAGCGGTCGCAGGCGAGCCGCACCAGCTCGCCCGGATAGTCGGCCAGCAGCAAGGCGCCGTCGCGGGGCATGATCACTCATTATAGTGTAGGCGCTAGCCGCGCAATCGGACGGCAAAGGCGAGTCCGTGGGGCCGGCCGTTTCCTACCCCCGCAACCAACATGAGCGCACGACTTAGGGCCCGGCTTTTTTAGCCGGGCCCTAAGTCGTTCTGGCGCGAATGTTGTCCCCGCGCAGGCGGGGACCCCGAGGGCTCGATCGAGCGCACGACTTAGGGCCCGTCCTTACCCGGCGGGCCATTTGTCGTTTTGGGCGCCGTGGCGACCCGGGCGCGTGCAGCGCCACATGCGGATTTAAGTCCCCCAGGATACGGCGAAAGCGCGCCGTGCTGCGTAAGGCGCCAGGAGGGATCAAGAGATCTAGCGCGATCAAGGAAAAAGAGGAGTTGGGCGCGCCAAAACGATCAGCCCGGAATCGCACATTGCGTTCGTCGGATGGGCGGTGGGGCTGTAGACGATTGCGCACTGCGCAATAAGTTTGTGCTCTGCAGCAGATAATTGTTGCAAGAATATTGGAAAATTTAGGTAGACAACGGCCGGCGCGCGCTCTTGTATTAAGTATACCAATCGCGTTCACGCGGATGTGGTTGGTGCGTCCGACTAGTGTAGGCTTTCGAAGCCGCCGGCCAATGACGACACGCTGTAAGCCGACAAAAGATCGGCCGGCGAAAATCACCCAAGGGAGGATTTATGCGAACGACCATCAAAACCCTGAGCGTTGGCGTCGCCTGTATCGGCGGCCTGCTCGCGCTGTCCTCGCTTCCCGCTAGCGCGTGGGAGCCGACCCACCCGATCGAAATCATCGTTCCGGCCGGCACTGGCGGCGGCGCCGACCAGATGGCGCGGACGATGCAGGGCATCATCACCAAGCACAACCTGTCGAAGCAGCCGGTTGTGGTCATCAACAAAGCCGGCGGCGCCGGCGGCGAAGGCTTTCTCGACGTTAAGAATTCGAAGGGCAACAATCACAAGCTGATCATCACCCTGTCGAACCTGTTCACGACGCCGATGGCTACCGGCATTCCCTTCAACTGGAAGGACATGACGCCGGTCGCGATGATGGCGCTCGACGAATTCGTCCTCTGGGTCAATGCCGACAAGCCGTACAAGACGGTGAAGGACTATGTCGACGCGATCAAGTCCAAGCCGGACAATACGTTCAAGATGGGCGGCACCGGCTCCAAGCAGGAAGACCAGATCATCACCGTCGCGCTGCAGAAGGCGACCGGCAAGAAGATGATCTACATCCCGCAAAGCGGCGGCGGCGCGGTCGCCGTACAACTGGTCGGCAATCACGTCGATTCGAGCGTGAACAATCCGATCGAAGCGGTGGCGCACTGGCGCGCCGGCAAGCTGCGTCCGCTCTGCGTGTTCGACTCCAAGAAGCTCGACTACAAGGACAAGATCGCGGGCGACATGTCCTGGAACGACATTCCGACCTGCAAGTCGGCGGGCCTCGACGTCGAATACGTGATGCTGCGCGGGTTCTTCATGCCGCCGGGCGTGAAGCCGGAAGAGGTCGCCTACTACGTCGACCTGTTCAAGAAGGTGCGCGAGACGCCCGAGTGGAAGAAGCTCATGAGCGATGGTGCGTTCAACCAGAGCTTCATGACCGGCGCCGAGTACACCAAGTGGGTGGCAGACGCGGAGAAGCTGCACGAAGGCCTGATGCGAGAGGCCGGCTTCCTCGCCAAGCCGAATTAGTCTTGCGGATGCGTTAGCCGCAGCCACTCGAGGTCACTAATGAGCAACGCGCTAAACGAGTCCGGTGGGGCGGGTCCGTCCCACCGGGGGGTCGAGATCGGGGTGGCGGTCTTCATGGCCGCGCTCGCGCTGATCGGGGTCTACGGCAGCCTGAAGGTCGGCATCGGCTGGGCCGACGAAGGCCCGCAGGCCGGGTTCTTTCCGTTCTACATCTCGCTGCTGGTGTTGATCTCCTGCGTGGTCAACCTGGTGCAGACCTTCCGCAAGTCGGACGATGGCGCGCTATTCGCATCCTGGCTCCAGCTGCGCAAGGTGATGTCGGTCGTCATTCCGACCGCGGTTTACGTCGTGGCGCTGACCTATATCGGAATTTACCTCGCATCGGCGCTCCTGATCGCCACCTTCATGAGATGGCTCGGCCGCTACCGCTGGTCTGTCGCGATCGGGGTGGGAATCCTGGTGCCGATCCTGACCTTCCTCATGTTCGAGAAGTGGTTCCTCGTGCCGCTGCCGAAGGGGCCGATCGAACGATACCTGGGTTTTTGAGCGCAAATTGGCGAAGTTCGCCGGCGCTGCCGGCTGCCAGTTGAGTCGGGAAAGACGCGACAATGGAAGAGCTTGCTAATCTGTTTCACGGCTTCTCGGTCGTCTTGCAGCCGTACAACATCATGCTGATGTTCATCGGCATCGTGCTCGGTGTCATCGTAGGCGTGCTTCCGGGTCTGGGAGGCGCCAATGGCGTGGCGATCCTGCTGCCGCTGACATTTTCGATGTCGCCGACCTCGGCGATCATCATGTTGTCGTGCATCTACTGGGGCGCGTTGTTCGGCGGCGCCATTACTTCGATCCTGTTCAACATACCCGGTGAGCCGTGGTCGGTGGCGACCACTTTCGATGGCTATCCGATGGCGCAGCAGGGCAAGGCCGGCGAGGCGCTCACCGCCGCCTTCACCTCGTCTTTCGTCGGCGCGCTGTTCGCCGTCATCATGATCACGCTGGTGGCGCCGCTGGTCGCCAACTTCGCGCTGCGCTTTGGCCCGGCCGAGATATTCTCGGTCTATTTCCTCGCATTCTGCAGTTTCATCGGCTTGAGCAAGGAACCGCCGTTCAAGACGCTGGCCTCGATGATGATCGGGTTCGGGCTCGGCGCGGTCGGCCTCGACCAGGTCACAGGCCAGCTGCGCCTGACTTTCGGCTTCGAGTCGTTGCTCAGCGGCTTCGACTTTCTGATCGCGGTCATCGGCCTGTTCGGCATCGGCGAAATCCTTCTCACCATGGAGGAGGGGCTCTCGTTCCGCGGCAAGGCGGCCAAGATCAATCTGAAGATCGTTTTCCAGACGTGGAAGGAACTGCCGCGCTACTGGTTGCTGTCGCTGCGCTCCTGCCTGATCGGGTGCTGGATGGGCATCAGCCCGGCCGGCGCGACGCCCGCTTCGTTCATGAGCTACGGCATCGCCAAGCGCATTTCCAAGCGTGGCAACAACTTCGGCAAGGGCGAAATCGAAGGCGTGGTGGCGCCCGAGACGGCGGCACACGCCGCCGGTACCGCCGCGCTTCTGCCGATGATCTCGCTCGGCGTGCCCGGGTCGCCGACCGCCGCGGTGCTGCTCGGCGGCCTACTGATTTGGGGTCTGCAGCCCGGCCCGCTGCTCTTCACCGAGCAGAAGGACTTCGTCTGGGGCCTGATCGCCTCGATGTACATGGGCAACATCGTCGGCCTGATCGTCGTGCTGACCTGCGTGCCCATCTTCGCGGCCATCCTGCGCATCCCGTTCAGCGTGATCGCGCCGATCATCCTCGTGCTCTGCGCCATCGGCGCCTACACCGTGAACAACAATTCGTTCGATGTGGTGATGATGCTGGTGTTCGGGGTGGCCGGCTACTTTATGAAGAAGACCAACTACCCGCTGGCTCCGATGGTGCTGGCCATCGTGCTCGGCGACAAGGCGGAGGAGTCGTTCCGCCAATCGTTGCTCGGGTCGCAGGGCAGCCTCAGTGCCTTCTGGGCCAACGGGCTGGTCTCGACCATCATGACGCTCGGGCTAATCGCGCTCTTCTGGCCCATCATCCAGGGCCTTTGGACGCGCGTCCGCGGCAACGCCGGCGTCCAGGCTGCGGGCTAAGTCGCGGGAGGATTGTGCGCTGCACAATGGGGCCGGCGGGCGCGCCGGCCGAACGTGAGGCTGAAAACCAATTCCGTTGCGCGACGTGGCGCGTCTGGCATATTGTATACCAACATGAGCCGAGACCGTAATTCCCGCCGCTCTGGCCTGCGGGCCCGCAGCCCCGCCACCGCGCGGGCGCCGCGCGCATCGCAACCGACTCTCGAGCCGATCGACGCCACGCCGAGCTTCAAGCACAAGGCCTACACCGCCCTGAAGAGCGCGATTGTGGCGATGGACATTTACCGCAGCCGCGACGACATCCGCCTCGACGAGCGCAAGCTCGCGCAGGACTTCGGCATCAGCCGCACGCCGGTGCGCGAGGCGATGGCGCAGCTCGAGAGCGAGGGCTTCGTGCGCTCGGTGCCGCGCCGCGGCATCTACGTGGTCCGCAAGACCAAGCAGGAAGTGATCGAGATGATCACCGCCTGGGCGGCGCTGGAGAGCATGGCGGCGCGCCTTATCACCAAGGTGGCGAGCGACGAGGAGATCGCCGGCCTGCGCAAGATGTTCGCCACCTTCGAGAACGGCAGGCTGCGGGTCCATCTCGACGAGTACTCGGACGCCAACATCGAGTTCCACCAGGCGATCATCCGGATGAGCCGCAACGCGGTGCTGATCGACCTCGCGCAGAACCTGTTCACCCATATGCGCATGATCCGCCGCAAGACCATCGGCGAAAAGGACCGCGCAGACCGTTCGATCAAGGACCACATGGCCATCATCGAGGCGCTCGAAGGCCGGGCGACCGACCGCGCGGAAGACCTTGTACGCGACCATGCGCTCGGCCTCGCCGAGCATGTCGCCAAATACGCCGATTACCTGGACTGACCGTCCGAACCGAATGTGAAGGAGTTCGCCATGGCTGACGCAGCAGCAAAGAGCGCGGAAACAACCGCGGCCGAGACGGAGCGCGAGCTGACCGACGGCTTCAATCTCATCATCGACGCCCTCAAGCTCAATGGCGTCAAGACGCTCTACGCCGTCCCCGGCATCCCGATTACCGATTTTCTGCGCATGTCGCAGGCCGCCGGCCTGCGCGTGCTCTCGTTCCGCCACGAGCAGAACGCCGGCTATGCGGCCTCGATCGCCGGCTATCTCACCAAGCAGCCGGGCATCTGCGTCACGGTCTCGGCGCCGGGCTTCCTCAACGGCCTCACCGCGCTGGCGCACGCCACCACCAACTGCTTCCCGATGATCCTCATCTCGGGCTCGTCCGAGCGCGAGATCGTCGACCTGCAGCAGGGCGATTACGAGGAAATGGACCAGCTCGCCATCGCCAAGCCGCTGTGCAAGGCGGCCTACCGCGTGCTTCACGCCGAAGACATCGGCATCGGCATCGCGCGCGCTATTCGTGCGGCGGTGTCGGGGCGTCCCGGCGGCGTCTACCTCGATCTGCCGGCGAAACTGTTCGGCCAGGTGATCGACGCCGAAAAGGGCAAAAAATCGCTGGTAAAGGTAATCGACGCGGCCCCCGCGCAGATCCCCTCGCCGGACTCGGTCAAGCGCGCGCTCGACGCGCTCAAGTCCGCCAAGCGCCCGCTGATCATCCTCGGCAAGGGCGCCTCCTACGCGCAGGCCGACGACGCGATCCGCGCCTTCGTCGAGAAGAGCGGCGCGCCGTTCCTGCCGATGAGCATGGGCAAGGGCCTGCTCCCCGACACGCATCCGCAATGCGCGGGCGCGGCCCGCTCCACCGTGCTGGCGCAGTCCGACGTCGTGCTGCTGATCGGCGCGCGCCTCAACTGGCTGCTCTCGCACGGCAAGGGCAAGGCCTGGGGCACGGAGCCAAAGAAATTCATCCAGATCGACATCGAGCCGAAGGAGATGGACTCCAACGTCGAGATCGTCGCGCCGGTCGTCGGCGACATCGGCTCGTGCGTCGCCGCGCTGAATGCGGCAATGGGTGGCAACTGGTCGGCTCCGCCCGCCGACTGGATCAAGACGGTGACCTCGAAACGCGACGAGAACGTCGCCAAGATGGCACCGCGGCTGATGAACAACAACGTGCCGATGGACTATCACGGCGCGCTCGGCGTGCTGAAGACCATCGTCAAGGAGCGGCCCGACGCGATCCTGGTCAACGAGGGCGCCAACACGCTCGACCTCGCGCGCGGCATCATCGACGTCTACAAGCCGCGCAAGCGTATCGATGTCGGCACTTGGGGCATCATGGGCATCGGCATGGGTTATGCCATCGCCGCCGCGGTCGAAACTGGCCAGAAGGTGCTGTGCGTGGAAGGCGATTCGGCCTTCGGCTTCTCCGGCATGGAGATCGAGACCATCTGCCGTTACAACCTGCCGGTCTGCGTCGTGATCTTCAACAACGACGGCATCTACCGCGGCACCGACGTCAACAACGCCAGCAGCGATCCGGCCACTACCGTGTTCGTGAAGGGCGCGCGCTACGACAAGATGATCGAGGCGTTCGGCGGCATCGGCGTGAACGCGACGAGTCCGGACGAGCTGAAGCGCGCCGTCAACGAGGCGATGGACTCAGGGAAGCCGACGCTCATCAACGCGGTGCTCGATCCTGCCGCCGGCAGCGAGTCCGGCCGCATCGGTAACCTCAACCCGCAGAGCAAGCTGAAGAAGAAATGACGCGAAGCGTCATCCCGGATGCGGTGCAGCACGAAGTGGTGCACCGCTGATCCGGGATCGCACAAAGGAATGAGTTAATCACGGTCCCGGTTCTGCAGCGCACTACTCCGCTTCGCTACGTGCTGCGCTGCGCCCGGGACACGAGACCGAGATAGTGGAGAACCCGAAATGGCCAAGAAGCAGAGAAAGGCGAAAGCCAAGACGAAACCGGCCAGGAAGCCGGCGCGCAAGGTCGTGAAGCTCGCCGCGAAGAAGTCCGCCAAGAAGGCGAACGGCGTGCCGAAGCCGTCGAACAAGCCCTTCGGCCAGGCCGGCAAGGCGCTGGAGGGCGTGCGCATCCTCGATTTCACTCATGTGCAGTCGGGTCCGACCTGCACGCAGCTTCTCGCCTGGTTCGGCGCCGACGTGATCAAGGTCGAGCGCCCCGGCGTCGGCGACATCACGCGTGGCCAACTCGTCGACGTGAAGGGCGCGGATTCGCTCTACTTCACCATGCTCAACCACAACAAACGCTCGATCACGATCGACTCCAAGCACCCCCAGGGCAAGCGCGTGCTGAACGAGTTGATCAAGAAGTGCGACGTGCTGGTCGAGAACTTCGCGCCCGGCGCGCTCGACCGCATGGGGCTGACTTGGGAGCACATCCACAAGATCAACCCGCGCATGATCGTCGCCTCGGTAAAGGGCTTCGGCCCCGGGCGCTACGAAGATTGCAAGGTCTACGAGAACGTCGCGCAATGCGCCGGTGGCGCCGCGTCCACCACCGGCTTCCGTGAGGGGCCGCCGCTCGTCACCGGCGCGCAGATCGGGGACTCGGGGACGGGCCTGCATCTCGCGCTCGGAATCGTCGCCGCGCTCTATCAGCGCAACCGCACCGGCCGCGGCCAGAAAGTGCTCGCCGCCATGCAGGACGGCGTGCTCAACCTCTGCCGCGTCAAGCTGCGCGACCAGCAGCGCCTGAAGGCCGGCCCGCTGACCGAATACAGCCAGTACGGCGAAGGTGTGCCGTTCGGCAACGCCGTGCCGCGCGCCGGCAACGATTCCGGCGGCGGCCAGCCGGGTTGGATTTTGAAATGCAAAGGCTGGGAAGACGACCCCGACGCCTACATCTATTTCATTACGCAGGCGCCTGTCTGGCAGGCGATTTGCGACCTGATCGGCGAGCCGACCTGGAAGACCGATCCGGAATACGCCACGCCGCGCGCGCGGCTGCCGAAGCTGAAGCAGATCTTCGCCCGCATCGAGCAATGGACGATGACCAAGACCAAGTTCGAGGTCATGGACCTGTGCAACAAGGTCGATATTCCAGTCGGGCCGATCCTGTCGATGAAGGAAATCGCCGAAGACGAATCGCTGCGCAAGACCGGCACGGTGGTCGAGGTCGATCATCCGACCCGCGGCAAGTACCTGACCGTCGGCAACCCGATCAAGCTGTCGGACTCGGTCACCGAGGTGAAGCGTTCGCCGCTGCTGGGCGAGCACACCGACGAGATCCTCACCGACGTGCTCGGCTTCAAGGCCAAGGACGTGGCGGAGATCAAGAGTTCCGGTGCGCTCAGCGCTCCGGCGAAGGAAGAGAAGGCGGCATAGCTGTTCGTGTCCCGGACGCGGTGCAGCACGAAGTGATGCACCGCTGATCCGGGACCACGGTTTGAATGAGGCTGGGTCCCGGTTCTGCAGCGCACCGCTTCGCGCTGCGCTGCGCCCGGGACACGCAGCTCGAGTTTGGGGAGAAGTCACATGCGTATCGTCGTCCACGGCCAGCAGGCCTTCGGCAAGGCGGTGCTGGAAGCGCTCTTGAAGCGCGGCGAAAACGTGATCGCCGTCTATGTCGCGCCGGAAAAGCCGGGCGCCAAGGCCGACCCGCTCAAGGAAGCCGCGATCGCCGCCGGTCTGCCCGTGCACCAGCCGTCGTCCTACAAGGACCCGAAGGTGTGGGAGGAGTTCAAGGCGCTGAAGCCGGACCTGCAGGTCATGGCCTTCGTCACGCTGTTCGTGCCGGAGGACTTCCTCAACATACCGACGCACGGCTCGATCCAGTATCACCCCTCGCTGCTGCCGGCCTATCGCGGCGCGTCCGCCATCAACTGGCCGATCATCAAGGGCGAGAAGGAGACGGGGCTGTCGATCTTCTGGCCGGACAACGGCCTCGATACCGGCGATATTCTCTTGCAGAAGAAGACGCCGATCTCCGGCACTGACACGCTCGGCACCGTCTATTTCGACCGCCTGTTCCCGATGGGCGTCGAGGCCATGCTGGAATCCGTCGACCTGGTGAAGGCCGGCAAGGCCCCGCGCATCAAGCAGGACGAGTCGAAGGCGACCTACGAGGGCAAGTGCGGCGCGGGCAATGCCAGGATTGACTGGGGCAAGCCCTGGGAGCAGATTGACCGCCTGATCCGCGGCTGCAATCCGGCGCCCGGCGCCTGGACCACGCTCAACGGCGCCACCGTGAAGGTGTTCGACGCCAAGCCGCTGCCCGCGCGCGACCCGAAAGGCATCGGCGGCAAGCTCGGCGAAGTCGTCGCCGTGGAAGCCGATGGCATCACCGTCGTCTGCGCAGACGGCCGCTTCAAGATCACCCGCGTCCAGCCCGCCGACGGCAAGAAGATCGACGCCGCCGAATGGGCCAAGTCCGCCAACCTCGCCAAGGGGGCGATCCTCTCCTGATCCTCATGCGTCGTCCCCGCGAAGGCGGGGACCCAGTAATCACGGAATCGTCGGTGTTTACTGGATGCCCGCTTTCGCGGGCATGACAACCGAACATAACCACCGGCTCACCGTATTATTGGAAACGCACCATGCCCGCTTCGCAGCACCAGTCCCCGAAATCCGACATTGAAATTGCCCAGACCGCCAAACCGCGCCGTATCGTCGACGTGGCCAAGGACAAGCTCGGCATCGCGGCGGAGAACCTCGAGCCCTATGGCCACTACAAGGCCAAGGTGTCGATGGACTACGTGAAGTCGCTCGCCGGCAAAAAGGACGGCAAGCTGATCCTGGTCACCGCGATCTCGCCGACGCCGGCGGGCGAGGGCAAGACCACGACCACGGTGGGCCTCACCGACGCGCTCAACCACATCGGCAAGAAGGCTATGTGCGCGCTGCGCGAGCCCTCGCTCGGCCCCTGCTTCGGCGTCAAGGGCGGCGCGGCCGGCGGCGGCTACGCCCAGGTGATCCCGATGGAGGACATCAACCTCCACTTCACCGGCGACTTTCATGCCATCACCTCGGCGCACAACCTGCTTTCGGCGCTGATCGACAATCACATCTACTGGGGCAACGCGCTGGGCATCGACCCGCGCCGTGTCGCCTGGCGCCGCGTCATGGACATGAACGACCGCGCGCTGCGCGAGATCGTCTGCTCGCTCGGCGGCGTCGCCAACGGCTACCCGCGGGAGGCCGGCTTCGACATCACGGTCGCCTCCGAAGTCATGGCGATCTTCTGCCTCGCCAAGGACCTCGAGGACCTCAAAACCCGCCTCGGCAATATCATCGTCGGCTACACGCGCGAGCGTAAGCCGGTGCGCGCCAGGGAACTTAACGGCCATGGCGCCATGACCGCGCTCCTGAAGGACGCGATCGCGCCGAATATGGTGCAGACACTGGAAGGCACGCCCGCCTTCATCCACGGCGGCCCCTTCGCCAATATCGCGCACGGCTGCAACTCGGTGTCGGCGACCACCACCGCGCTGAAGCTTGCCGACTACGTGGTGACGGAAGCCGGCTTCGGCGCCGACTTGGGTGCCGAGAAATTCCTCGACATCAAGTGCCGCAAGGCCGGCCTCAAGCCCGACTGCGTCGTCATCGTCGCGACCATCCGCGCGCTGAAGATGCACGGCGGCGTCAAGAAGGAAGACCTCAAGAAGGAGGACCTGAAGGCGTTGGAGGCCGGCATGTCCAACCTTCAGCGCCACATCGAGAACATCAAGAAGTTCGGCCTGCCGGCCGTGGTCTCGATCAACCGCTTCTCGGCCGACACCGACGCCGAGATCGCGCTGGTCAAGGAGAAGTGCAAGGCGCTCGGCGTCGAGGCGCTGATGGCCGACCACTGGGCGATGGGCGGCGAGGGGGCCGCCGACGTCGCCAAGGCCGTCGCGAAGATCTGCGACGAGGGCAAGGCGAACCTCAAGCTGCTCTATCCGGACGACATGCCGCTGTTCGAGAAGATCCGCACCATCTGCAAGGAGATCTACCGCGCCGATGACGCGACCGCCGACAAGTCGGTGAAGGATCAGCTCAAGCAGTGGGAGGAGATGGGCTTCGGCAAGTTGCCGGTCTGCATCGCCAAGACGCAGTACTCGTTCTCCACCAACCCGGACGCCAAGGGCGCGCCCACCGGCTTCAACATTCCGGTGCGCGAGGTGCGCCTCTCCGCCGGCGCGGAGTTCGTGGTGGCAATCTGCGGCGAGATCATGACCATGCCGGGCCTGCCCAAGGTGCCGTCGGCCGACTCGATCGACGTCAGGGACGGCAAGGTCGTCGGCCTGTTCTGATCCTTGCCGGTATCGGCCGGTTTGCCGTTGTTTTCGGGGCTCGCCGCAAGGCGGGCCCCTTCGCTTTGCACCGGGCCGGCGCAGGAATCGTTAAAATTTTCGACATTTTCCCGGCCTTGCGTACAGGGAACTTTCGCAGCTTGCCGCTATGCATCGGACGTATCGTATCTTGTCCTGGTGGCGCATTTCCCATGTCCAAAGCCCAACGAACCAGCGAGGCCGAAGGCCTCGCCGACAGCGCTTCGCTCATCGACGAACTGCTCAAGACGCCCGCCAAGGGCAACGCCGAACGGCGCGCGCAAATCCTTCTGCGCATCGCCGATCTGTTCCGCGCCGGCTCGCGCCGCTATACGAGCGAGCAGATCGCGCTGTTCGATGACGTGTTGCAGGAACTCACCGCCGACATCGAGATCAAGACGCGCGCCAGGCTTTCCCACACGCTCGCCGGGATCGAGAACGCGCCGCCGAAGACGGTTCGCACGCTCGCCTTCGACGACGAGATCGCGGTGGCCGGACCGGTGCTCGTGCATTCGCTGCAGCTTACCGACGCCGACCTGGTCGAGAACGCAACAAGCAAGAGCCAGGAACACCTTCTGGCCATCGCGCAGCGATTGAGCGTGAGCGAGGCCGTCACGGACGTCCTGGTGCGGCGGGGCGACCGCCGCGTCGTACACAAGATCGTGGAAAACACCGGCGCGCGTTTCTCGCTGGCCGGCCACGAGATGCTGACGATTCGCGCCTACAACGATCACAAGCTAACGCTGGCGCTCGGCCGGCGCAGTGACATTCCGCGCCAGTTCTTCCTCAAGCTCCTTGAGAATGCGTCCGCCTCGGTGCGCGCCAGGCTCGAGGCGGCCAATCCGGAGGCAGTCGATGCGGTTCGCGATGCGCTCGACGCGGTCACCGCCACAGTGCGGCAGGAGGTGCGCGAGGCTTCGCAGGAGCACGCCACCGCCGTCCGCGAAACCGAACGCCGCGCGCGGGTAGAACCGCTCACGGAGGCCTCCGTGCACGCGCCCGCGCGTGCGCAGGAGTTCGAGAAGACGGCGCTCGCCCTTTCGCGCCTCGGTGGCTTTCCGCTCGATCAGGTCGAGCGCGCGCTGCTCGACGAGGGCGGCGACATGGTCCTCCTGTTCGCCAAGGCGGCGGGCTGCACGTGGACGACCACCCGGGAGCTCCTGACCATGTATGCGGCCAACCGCGGTTTGAGCGCCGAGGATCTGGCGCGGGCGCTTGCCCGCTACCGGAAGCTCAGCCAGAAGACCGCGATCAGCATCGTGGCGTTCCAGGGCCGCAAGCCGGGCAAGCGGCGATCTGCCGGAAAGGCGGCGGCCCGCGTGCTGCCGCCGCAGGCGGCAATGGCGCAGGCAATCTGATCGGTTTCGCCGCCGGCGATACCGACGAAAGGCCGGGTTCGCCCGGCCTTTTCGTTTCTGGACGCGGCCGCAGGCGATGGCATGGCAGGCGGCGACGTTTTACAGTGCCCCGCTGTTCGCAGGCGAACGGAGGCGCCGCCCATGGATCTCAAGCTCATCCCCGCCGGCCGCAATCCGCCGAAGGACGTGAACGCGGTCATCGAGATCCCACTCGGCGGCGTGCCGGTGAAATACGAGTTCGACAAGACGTCGGGCGCGATCTTCGTCGACCGTTTCCTGCACACGGCGATGTTCTACCCGGGAAACTACGGCTTCATCCCGCACACGCTGTCGGAGGACGGCGACCCCTGCGACGTGCTGGTCATCTCGCAGGTGCCGGTTGTGCCGGGCGCGGTGATCCGCTGCCGCCCTGTCGGCGCGCTCATGATGGAGGACGAAGCCGGCGGCGATGAGAAAGTTCTTGCGGTGCCGGTCGATGCGCTGCATCCGTTCTATACCGGCATCGCCAGCTACAAGGACCTGCCGGCGGTGATGATCGAGCAGATCGCCCACTTCTTCCAGCACTACAAGGACCTGGAGAAGGGCAAGTGGGTCACCATCGTTAAATGGCTCGACACCGCCGACGCCGAGAAGATCATCATGGAAGCCATCGAAAGAGCGAAGAGCAAATGACCACATTCGTCCTCGTCCACGGCGCCTGGTCGGGCGGCTGGTGCTATCACAAGGTGGCCGCGCTGCTGCGGGCCAGGGGCCACACCGTTTTGACGCCGACGCTGACCGGGCAGGGCGAGCGCGCGCACCTGCTCACCGGCACGGTCAACCTCTCCACCCACATCACCGACGTCCTCAACGTCTTCCACTATGAGGGCTTGGAGAAGGCGGTTCTGGCCGGCCACTCCTACGGCGGCATGGTCATCAGCGGCGTCGCCGACCGCATCCCCGGCAAGGTCGCGGCGCTGGTCTATCTCGACGCCTTCGTGCCGGAGAGCGGCCAGTCGCTGTTCGATATCAACGTCCCGGCCAACACGCAGCGCTTCATTGCCGGCGCGGGCGACAACGGCGGCCTTGCCGTGCCGGCCCCACCGGCGGTCGCCTATTTCAACGTCAACGCGGAGGACGCGCCGCGGGTGGATGCCCTGGCGACACCGTTCCCGATCGGCGCCTTCGCCGAGCGGATCGCGTTGGCGGGCAACTTTCGCGGCAGGAAGACCTACGTGCACGGCACCGTGCTTCCACGCCCCAGCCCATTCAAGGGGTTTTACGACCGCGCGAGCGCCGATACGGCCTGGACCGCGCATGCGCTCGCCTGCGGCCACCATGTCATGCTCGACATGCCGAATGAGACGGCGAAGATCCTCGAGCAGGCCGCGTCCTAGCCGGTAGCTCTTCCGCTGTCATGGCCGGGCTCCTCCCGGGCATGACGAGGGATGGAGCGCCCGGCGCTACTCGCTCTCGATGCCCGGATAAGGCTGCGCCTTGAGCAGCCGCGCCAGGTGCGCGGTGTTCGATGCCAGCATCCGTCGGTCGAGGATCGTTCGCCAGAGGCGGTGCTTTTCAGGCTGCAGTTGAAGCCGAAAACCTTCAGCGCGGCCGCTGCCATGGGGAGCCTCCTTCCGCGCCAGATCTTCGGCGTAGCAGGGGAAATGCGATCGTTCCCCCGTCAACGAACGGGAGGCCGGTGCGTTCCGGAGGGTAAAACGAGAGAACCCTTCAGCGGGTGCGCGCGGTGTCGACCGGCGCCAGCTTCTCGAGCCGGTCGAGTTCCGGTGCGATGCGCTTGGCCTCTTCCACCAGCGCAGCCGTGATCGTCGTCATCGGCTCGCGTGCCGGTACCACTAGGCCGATGGTCTGCACCGCTTCCGGCTCCGTGATCGGGATGGCGCGGATCGTGTCGGTCAGGCCGAGTGTCTCGGCGAGCTTGGCCGGCATTACGCTCGCCCAGCGGCCGGTGCGCACATGGCTGAACAGCAGGATCATCGAGTCGGATTCGAGCGTCGGTCGCGACTCGCCGCCCGCGCTCTTGAGCAGCCGGTCGATGATGCGCCGGTTCTGCATGTCGGGCGTCAGCAGGCAGAGCGGCACTTGCGCGACTTCCGCCCACGTGACCTTGTCGCGGTTGCCGAGCGGCGCGTCGGCGGACGTGAGCAGACGGTAGCGCTCGTGATAGAGTGGCACCGTGCTGACGCGGCCGAGCGGCTCGTTCTCGACATAGGTGATGCCGGCGTCGATCTCGAGATTCTCCAGCAGCTCGAGCACCTCGATCGAGGTGCGCGACCAGACTGTGAATTGCACGTTCGGGTGCCGCTCGCGGTAGGGTGTGGTGAGCGCCGCCACCATGGCCAGCGCGGTCGGGATGGCGGCGATGCGCAGCCGGCCGGTGAGGCCGTGGCGCAGCGAATTGATCTCCTCGCGCATGGCCTGGCTGTCGCCAACGATGCGTCGCGCCCAGTCCAGCACGCGCTCGCCCTCGGGGGTGAAGCTCTGGAAGCGCGAGCCGCGGTTGACCAGCAGCACGCCCATCTGCTCCTCGAGCTGCCTTATCCCCGCCGAAAGGGTCGGCTGCGTCACGCCGCAGGCTTCGGCAGCCCGCCCGAAATGCTTCTCGCGGGCCAGGGCGAGCAGGAATTCCAGCCGGTCGATCACAATAAATCCTGATATATCAATTGATTGAGCGATCTCGGCGGGCATTCTGCTCGCTAAAACAAATAACAGCAACCCCCGTTTTTCGATAGAAAAATCCTATCAAGCCATATCGATCAAGGGATTGTCTCCAGCTTGGAACGCCTTCAAATCAGGGCCGGGAGAAGCCGATGAATATGCAAGTTCCGCCGCCGCGCCCGGGCAATGGGGCCGAGCCGAAACGCCGCCGTCCGCCGCGCACGCCCAAGGGGCGCCAGGTCGACCCGGCCGCGCTCGACGACGTGCGCGCGCTGCTCACCGAACGGGCGCGTCGGCGCGACCTGCTGATCGAGCATCTGCATCTCATCCAGGACAAATACGGCCACCTGTCCGCCGCCCATCTCGCCGCGCTCGCTGCCGAGATGCGGCTGGCGCTAACCGAGGTCTATGAGGTCGCGACCTTCTACGCGCATTTCGACGTCGTGAAGGAAGGTGAGACGGCGCCGCCGCCGGTCACCGTGCGCGTCTGCGACTCGCTCACCTGCTGCATGATGGGCGCGGACAAGCTGCTCGCCGACCTGCCGGCCAACCTTGGACCGGGCGTGCGCGTGGTGCGCGCGCCCTGCATGGGCGCCTGCGATAACGCGCCCGCCGTCGCGGTCGGCCATATGCAGACGGTCAAGGCGACGCTCGACAGCGTCGCAGCCGCGGTGAAAGCGAAGCCCCATCCCCAAGCTTGGCATCCGGCCGTCGATTTCGCCGCCTACCTCAAGGACGGCGGCTATGAGCTGCTGAGGGAATGTCTCGCCGGAAAACGCACCGCCGACGACCTCATCAAGATCGTCAGCGATTCCGGCCTGCGCGGCCTCGGCGGCGCCGGTTTCCCCGCAGGACGCAAGTGGTCGCTGGTGCGCGCAGAGCCCGCGCCGCGTCTGTTCGCCGTCAATGCCGACGAGGGCGAGCCAGGCACCTTCAAGGATCGCCATTACCTCGAGAAGGATCCCCACCGCTTCCTCGAGGGCGTGCTGATCGCCGCCTTCGTGGTGGAGGCGCGCGAGACCTACATCTACATCCGCGACGAATATCCCGAGATCCGCCTGATGCTGCTCGAGGAGATCGAGCGCATCGAGAACGCCGGGCTCACGCCGCACACCAAACTGCACATCCGTCGCGGCGCCGGCGCCTATATCTGCGGCGAAGAGTCGGCGATGATCGAGTCGATCGAAGGTAAGCGCGGCCTGCCACGCCACCGCCCGCCTTACGTCGCGCAGGTCGGCCTGTTCGGCCGCCCGACGCTCGAGCAGAACGTCGAAACGATGTACTGGGTCCGTGACATCGTCGAGAAGGGCGCGGAATGGGCGACCTCACAGGGCCGTCACGAGCGCAAGGGTTTCCGCAGCTTCTCTGTCTCCGGCCGCGTCAGGAATCCCGGTGTCAAGCTGGCGCCCGCGGGAATCACCATGCGCGAACTGATCGACGAATATTGCGGGGGCATGACCGAGGGTCATGTGTTCAGGGCCTATCTGCCGGGCGGCCCCTCGGGCGGCATCCTTCCGGCTTCGATGGCCGACATTCCGCTCGATTTCGGCACGCTGGAGAAATACGGCTGCTTCGTCGGCTCGCACGCGGTGGTGATCCTGTCCGACAAGGATGACATCAAGCTTGCTGCGCTGAACCTGATGAAGTTTTTCGAGGACGAAAGCTGCGGTCAGTGCACGCCCTGCCGCGTCGGCACCGAGAAGGCCGCCGCGCTGATGGCGCGGGGCCCGTGGAATGCCGAGTTGCTCACCGAGCTGTCCACCGCCATGCGCGACGCCTCCATCTGCGGCCTCGGCCAGGCGGCGCCGAACCCGCTGCTGTGCGTGCTGAAGTATTTCCCCGAAGAGCTCACGAAACCGCTTGGGAAGTGGTGAGAGATTAGGACGTCAGTAATGATGCAAACGGTGCAACAGACGCAGGCTCGCCCCTCCCCCTTGTGGGGAGGGGTGGCGCGCGTCAGCGCGCCGGGGTGGTGGTCTGCGATGCCTCACAGTGCGATTACAAAACGAACGCGCGGCCAAGCCCGCGCGCTGCGCAAGACGCCC
This sequence comes from Pseudolabrys sp., assembly GCA_046292265.1. Taxonomy (GTDB): domain Bacteria; phylum Pseudomonadota; class Alphaproteobacteria; order Rhizobiales; family Xanthobacteraceae; genus Pseudolabrys. Next base: position 174,946 of record JBKBRE010000005.1, read on the forward strand.
GACGGCTCGCAACATGCCGAGGCGCAACTAGCTTACGATATCAAACGTACCGCGTGGCTGGAATCTCAGGGCTACCGCGTTCTCCGTTTCTGGAACAACGATGTGTTGAAGCCGCCGCGCGGCGTTGGCGAAGCCATTCTTGCAGCGGCGCAAAAGAACCCCACCCCTAACCCCTCCCCACAAGGGGGAGGGGAACACGCTGCGGCAAGCGGCGAGGATGTGCCATGAGCGACAATCAGAAACCGGCCGGTTACGGGCACGACAACAAGGGCGCAGCGGGCGGTAAGGCTTATGGCGACGGCAAGCCCGGCGTCGCGCACACCGCGCCGATGGATAAGTCCGCGGGCGAGGGCCAGGCGCCGACGTCGAAGACCTTCTTCATCGACGACCGCGAGATCGACATCCGCGACGGCGAGACGATCTTCCGCGCCGCGCGCCGGCTCGACATCAAGCTGCCGCACCTCTGCTACACGCCGAAGCCCGGCTACCGCCCGGACGGCAACTGCCGCGTCTGCATGGTCGAGATCGAGGGCGAGCGCGTGCTGGCGGCGAGCTGCATCCGCACGCCGTCGCCCGGCATGAAGGTGAAGACGCAGACCGACCGCGCCAAGACCGCGCGCAAGATGGTCGCCGAACTCCTCCTCACCGATCAGCCGGCCAAGGACGTCGCGCGCGATCCGGATTCCGAATTCTGGAAGGTCGCCGACCGCCAGGGCCTCGTCGAAAGCCGCTTCCCCAAGCGCGATGCAATCGAGGTGCCGCCGCCGGACCGCAGCCACGTGGCCATGGCGGTCAATCTCGACGCCTGCATCCAGTGCAACCTCTGTGTCCGCGCCTGCCGCGAAGTGCAGGTCAACGACGTCATCGGCATGGCCTTCCGCGGCCACGGCGAGAAGATCGTGTTCGACTTCGACGACCCGATGGGCGCTTCCACCTGCGTCGCCTGCGGCGAATGCGTGCAGGCCTGCCCGACCGGCGCGCTGATGCCGGCCACCATGGTCGACGAGAACAACGTCTACAAAGGCAAGCCCGACCGCACGGTGGACTCGGTCTGTCCCTACTGCGGCGTCGGCTGCCAGCTCACTTATCAGATCAAGGACGACAAGATCGTCGCCGTCACCGGCAAGAACGGTCCCGCCAACGAGAACCGTCTGTGCGTGAAGGGCCGCTTCGGGTTCGATTACGTGCACAATCCGCAGCGCCTCTTGAAGCCGCTCATCCGCAAGGAGGGCGTGCCGAAGGTGGCGCACGAGTTCATCGATCCGTCGAACCCGTGGACCCACTTCCGCGAGGCGACGTGGGAGGAGGCGCTCGACCGCGCCGCCGGCGGTTTGAAGAAAATCCGCGACCGCGATGGCCCGCAGGCGCTGGCCGGCTTCGGCTCGGCCAAGGGCTCGAACGAAGAGGCCTATCTGTTCCAGAAGCTGGTGCGCACCGGCTTCGGCACCAACAACGTCGACCACTGCACGCGCCTCTGCCACGCCTCGTCCGTGGCGGCGCTGCTCGAGGGTGTCGGCTCGGCCGCGGTGACCGCCACCTTCAACGAGTGCAAGAACTCCGAAGTCATCATCGTCATCGGCGCCAACCCGACCGAGAACCACCCGGTCGCGGCGACCTTCTTCAAGCAGGCGGCCAAGCGCGGCGCCAAGCTGGTCATCATGGACCCGCGCGGCACCGCCATGAAGCGGCACGCCTGGAAGATGATGCAGTTCAAGAACGGCACCGACGTGGCGATGCTCAACGCCATGCTCAACGTGATCGTCACCGAGAAGCTGTACGACCAGCAGTACATCCAGACCTACGTCGAAGGCTTCGACGCCTGGAAGGAGAACATCAAGGACTTCACGCCGGAGGAGATGGCGCCGATCTGCGGCATCGAGGCCGAGACTCTTCGTGAAGTGGCGCGCGCCTACGCCCGCGCCGAGTCGTCGATCATCTTCTGGGGCATGGGCGTGTCGCAGCACACGCACGGCACCGACAATTGTCGTTGTTTAATCGCGCTCGCGCTCATCACCGGCCAGGTCGGCCGACCGGGCACCGGCCTGCATCCGCTGCGCGGCCAGAACAACGTGCAGGGCGCATCAGACGCGGGCCTCATCCCGATGTTCTTCCCCGACTACAAGTCGGTCGAGAACTCCGAGATCCGCGCCAAGTACGAGGCGGCCTGGGGCGTCAAGCTCGATCCCAAGCGCGGCAAGACCGTGGTCGAGATCATGGACGCGGTGCACGCCGACGAGATCAAGGGCATGTACATCGAGGGCGAGAACCCGGCGATGTCGGACCCCGACCTCAACCACGCGCGCGAGGCGTTGGCACACCTGGAGCACCTGGTGGTGCAGGATCTCTTCCTCACCGAGACCGCGGTCTATGCCGACGTCATCCTGCCGGCCTCCGGCTGGCCGGAAAAGGACGGCACGGTGACCAACACCAACCGCCAGGTGCAGATGGGCCGCCAGGCGCTGCCGCTTCCGGGCGACACGCGCCAGGACCTTTGGATCATCCAGGACATCGCCAACCGCATGGGCTGCGGCTGGAACTACAAGCATGTCGGCGAGGTGTTCACCGAGATGGCATCGATGATGCCGGCGCTGGCGAACATCACCTGGGAGCGCGTCGCGCGCGAGGACGCGGTCACCTATCCGACCGACGCGCCGGACAAGCCCGGCCGCGACGTCGTGTTCGACAAGGGCTTCCCGCGCCCGGGCGGCTTCGCCAAGCTGGTCGCCACCAAGCTGCAGCCGCCGGACGAGGTGCCGGACCACGAGTATCCGTTCATCCTCTCCACCGGCCGCCAGCTCGAGCACTGGCACACCGGCTCGATGACGCGCCGCGCCGCAGTACTCGACGCCATCGAGCCGGCGGCGATCGCGCAAGTGTCGCGCGGCACGTTGGCCAAGCTCGGCATCGAGGCCGGCGACATGATCCGCGTCACTACGCGGCGCGGTTCGGTCGAGCTCGCCGCGCGCCAGGACGACGCGGTGCCGGATGGCGTGGTGTTCATCCCCTTCGCTTACGTCGAAGCGGCCGCGAACCTCCTGACCAATCCGAAGCTCGACCCCTTCGGCAAGATCCCGGAGTTCAAGTTCTGCGCGGCGAAGGTGGAAGCCGTGCCGCGCACGATGGAAGCGGCGGAGTAGGATAGCTGTCGTCCCCGCGCAGGCGGGAACCCATAGGCGGTAGCATCTCGATAGGCTGCGGGTTATGTATGGGTCCCGGCCCTCGCTACGCTCGGCCGGGACGGCAGAATTTCAATGAATCGTCGGCCGCTCCTCGCCCACCACGCGCAGCGAGATACTGCCGATGAGCTGCGCGCGCGTCGTCTCGGCGTCGTGCAGGGCGATTTCCGTCTGCTCCCAGGTCGTCTTGTTGGAGCCGAGCAGCACCGCGCCGCCGAGCACGGCGGCGATCGCGCCGAAGAAGGACGCGGGCGCGAACGGGACGATCCCCGGCAGCGTCAGCGCGAGCCACGCCAGGCCGGCGACGGCGGCGATCCTGGCGGCGAGCGAGATCTTGCGGCAGCGCTCGATGGCGGCGCGTAAGGTTTCGATGCGCTCCTCCAGATGCGCGATGTCATCGCGGACGTCGGTCATGACTTTTGTTCTGTCATGGCCGGGCTTGACCCGGCCATTCCGCTAAGGCTGGCACGGTGCCCTCCTAAGCGAGATGGCCGGCATAACGCCGGCCATGACAAAGGAAGAGACTCGCCGCACGCGCTCACTCCGCCTTCTTGTCTTTGAAATACGGCTCCACCGGCCCGGTGAGCTTGATCGTCAGCGGGTTGCCATGGCGGTCCTTGGCGTTGCCGGCGGCGACGCGGATCCAGCCCTCGCTTACGCAATACTCCTCGACGTTGGTCTTTTCCTGGCCCTTGAAGCGGATGCCGACGTCACGCTGGAGAATTTCGGCGTTGAAATAGGGGCTGCGCGGGTCGGTGGAGAGCCGGTCGGGCAGGGTGTCATTTTCGTCTGTCATGCGCGCCTTTTCCCACAAGCCCGCGCCCGCGCGCAAGCCGCGCGTCAGCCCAGCGTGAAGGCCTCGTGCACGGCGCTCTGGATGTTGCCGCCCATCACCGGGCCGCCGCCGGCGACATGGATGAAGTCGCCGATCGTCACCGCGCCGAGCCCGTGGCGCGGCGTGGTCATCGGCGCGTAGGCCGTCCAGCGGTCGGTCTTGGGATCGTAGGCCTCGTTCTGGCCATAGACGCGGTTGGTGCCTTCGCCGCCCATCACGAAGATTTGCCCGCGGTAGAGCACGGCGCCATGGCCGGAACGCGCGGTCGGCAGCGGCGCGCGGGCGTACCACTTGTCTTCTTTGGCGTCGTAGGCGTGATGCAGGTTGGAATTGGTATGGAAGCTGTCGACGCGGCCGCCGACCACGTGGATGCGGTTGTCGACCGCGAGCGTACCGGTGTGGTCGCGCCCGGTCGGCATCGGCCGCCGCTCGCTCCACTTGTCGGCCTTCGGGTCGTAGGCGATATGCCAGTCGACCGACTTCTTGTCGGCGAAAGTGTCGCCCACCGCGCCGCCGATCGCATGCAGTAGCCCGTCGAGCGCGGCGCAGCCGATGGCGCCGCAGGCCCGTGGCAAGGGCGCGATCTCGCGCCAGGCCTGGCCGTCGAGCACGAAGCAGAGATTGTCCGGCTTGCGGTTCTGCTCGGTGAAGCCGCCGATGGCGTAGAGCCTGCCATCCACCACGACCACGCCGACATGGTTGGCGCCGCGCGGCAGTTGCGGGGCGTTCAGCCATCTGTCGTTCTGCGGATCGTAGACGTGGTGATAGGGACGGTCGACGCGCTGCTCGCCGTAGCCGCCGATCATGTGCATCCGGCCGTCGAGCACGGTGGCCCAGGCCATCTCGCTGCGCGGCACCGGCAGCGGCGCGCGCGCGATCCAGCGGCCCTGGTTCGCCGCCTTCGGCGCCGGCGAGTCGTACACGCGCTGGCTCAACGCCTCTTCGGGGATGTCCTTGAGATTTGGATCGCGCAAGCCCGAATAGAGCGGATCGTGCCCGGCGTGCTGCGCGAGTACCGGGCTCGCCAATGAAAGCGCAATGCCGGCGGTGAAGGATCGGCGGGTAATCACGGCATGGTCTCCCTCGGAGCGCAACACCCCGCCAGTCTAACGGATATGCGCCAGGAAATAAGCCAGGTCGGCGAGCTCTTCATCCTTCAGCGGATAGAGCACCTCGTTCATCTCGGCACGGCCGCCGAATCGCTTGTCGCTCTTGTAGTCGCGCAACGCCTTCAGGAGGTAGTCCTCGCGCTGGTTCCGCAGTCGCGGCATCTGCTCCTGCCCGGCGTAGTCGGCGTGATGGCACACGTTGCAGCGGTTCTTCTGGGCCAGGGCCTGGCCGCGCGCCATGCGGGCTTCATCGGCCGGCTCGGCCGGCGGCTTCGGCGCCGGCAGCGTCGCGATGAAGGCGGCCGCCGCGCGCAGGTCGTCGTCGCTCATGCCCTTCATCATGTCGTTCATGATCGGGGCCTTGCGCTGGCCCTCGCGGAAGCCGACGAGCTGATAGAGCACGAACAGTTCGGGCTGGCCGCCGAGCGAGGGCGTCTCGGGCGTCGGCGAGACGCCGGCCTCGCCGTGACATTGCAGGCATTGCGGCTTGCGCTCGGCGAACGTGTCGGCGAACGCGGCGCCCGCCATCAGCACGAATCCGAGCACGGTCACGAAACGGAGCATGGGCGACAGTCGCGGCTTGCCGCAGGATGAACGCGCACCGGCCGGCTTTGTGCCGGCCGGTGCGGTCAGCGGCCGAAGGAAAAGGAAATGGCCGGGACGAGCCCGGCCATGAGGATGTGGCAGCGCCTACCTCGCATACGTGATGCGATAGACCGCGCCGTTCCAGTCGTCGGACACCAGCATCGAGCCGTCCTTGAGCACTTCGACGTCAACCGGCCGGCCGACATAGGTGTTGTTCTCGATGAAGCCGGTGAGGAAATCCTCCGGCGGGCCTTTCGCGTTGCCCTTGTCGTCGAGATGCACGACCACGACGCCAGCGCCCGACTTCTTGGTCTGGTTCCACGAGCCGTGGCGGGCGACGAAGATCGCGTTCTGGTACTTCTTCGGGAACATCTTGCCCGTGTAGAAGCGCATGCCGAGCGGCGCGCTATGCGGCCCGAGCAGCGCGATCGGCGGGGTGTAGTCCTTGCAGTCATGGCCCCAGCCGAATTCCGGATCGGCGATATTGCCCTGGTGGCAATAGGGGAAGCCGAAGTGCTGCTTGCCCGGCTGCGAGACGCGGTTGAGCTCGCAGTTCGGCAGGTCTTCCGACATCCAGTCGCGGTTGTTGTCGGTGAAATAGAGCTGCTTGCTCTTCGGGTGGAAGTCGAAGCCGACCGTGTTGCGCACGCCGCGCGCCACGACCTGCTCGTCGCTGCCGTCGAGCTTGATGCTGCGGATCTGCGCGTGCGTCTCCGGCGGCATGCAGATGTTGCAGGGTGCGCTGTTGGCGACATAGAGCCGGCTATCGGGCCCGACCGCGATGAAGCGCCAGCCGTGCGGCCGCTCGTCGCCGAGTTTGTCATAGATCATCTGCGGCTGCGGCGGCTTGTCGAGGTTGTCCTCGATCTTGTCGATCTTGGAGATCTTCTTGTGCTCGGCGATGTAGAGCGTGCCGTTGTGCACCGCGAGGCCGTTCGGCCAGTCGAGGCCCTGGTAGAGCACCTTGTTCTCGCGCTTGCCACCCTTGTTGGTGACGGCCCAAACCTTGTTGGCCTGCCAGTTGCCGACAAAGAGCGTGCCCTTCTCGCCCATGCGCAGGGTGCGCGCATTCTGGATGCCGCTGGTGTAGACCTCGATCTTGAACCCCTTCGGCAGCTTGAGCTTGGCGAGCGGCAGCTTGTCGGCCGCGGTCGGCAGCGGCGGCGGCGCCACCGGCGCAAGCTTCATGGCGCCTGGCTGGTTCGGGCGCCCGTAGAGTGGCGTGCCGGGCTTGGGTTCGTCTTGCGCAAATGCCGGCAGAGCGGTGATCAGGAAACTCGCGGCGCAGGCCGTCAGCATGCCGCCGCGAAGGCACAACGAGAGCCTCATTGTCGTCCTCCCTTGCGGACGCCTCGTTGACCGTTCGGCGCGCCGGGCCGCGCCATGATGCGCGGGCGGCGTGGACGTCCGTAGGCGGCAGTTTTCTACGCCGCCGCCGCGAGCGCAAGCGGGGGAAATAGTTGGGGTCCAAATTTGTTTGTTAGCGCACCACCAACCGGCGGCGACTTGCTGCGCGCTACGCCGCGCCACATGACCGCCGCGCGTGCGGCGGCCAAATCCCGGCTAGCGCTTGGGATTGTCGGTTCCGCGCATGTTGGCCCAGGGATCGGTACGCGCGGGCGCCCCCTGTTTCTGGGTTCTTTCCAGGGTCGACTTGTATTCCCGGTCGATCGCCTCGGCCTCGCGCTTTTTCTGCATTTCCTCGGGGTCCGGCGGTTTCGGCCCGCGCTTCTGCGCGTAGGCGGTCGTGCCCAGCAGCGCCACAATGATGAAGCTGGTGAAGAAGCGTCGCATCGTTGCGTCCCCGAAAGCTATACAAAAAACAGCCTAGCACCGGCAGCAAATCTGCTCAAGGCACTGAAATCGCTCTGAAAAAGCGCCACGAAAAGGCCGCACTTCGTCATGGCGGCGGCTTCACGCTGATCTCGATACTGGCGTAGAAGGCGGCGAGGTCCTCGACGTCGGCGTCGCTTAAGCCCTGGCTGGCGATGGTCATCTGCTCGTTCTTGCGCACGCCCTGGCGGAAGTCGTTGAGCGACTTGACCAGGTAGGGCAGCGGCTGGCCAGCGAGGTTGGGCGCCTCGGGCTGCTTGGACAGGCCGTCGAGGCCGTGACAGGTCTGGCACTGCACCGCCTTGCGCCGCCCGGCCGCGGCGTCTCCGGCCGCTTGCGCGGCCGGCATGCCGATCGCCAGCAGCACGCCGGCAAGGATTGCGATGCTGCTGGCGCGTTGCGCGTTCATCGGCCCTGGTACGAGATGCGATAGAGCGCGCCGGCAAAGTCGTCGGACACGATCAGCGAGCCGTCGGGCAATTGCGCGACGTCCACCGGCCGGCCGAGATATTCGCCGTTGTCGGTCAGCCAGCCTTCCGCGAAGGGCTCGGTCTTGTCGGCCGTGCCGTCCTTCTTCAGGCTGGTGAACATCACGCGCGCGCCGACCGGCTTGGTGCGGTTCCAGGAGCCGTGCTGCGCGCTGAAGATGCCGCCGCGATAGCGCTCGGGGAACATCTGACCGCTGTAGAAGGTCATGCCGAGATCGGCGGCGTGCGCCACCATCTCGACCTGCGGATAGGTCACGCCCGCCGGCACCTGCTGGTCCTTGTACTCGTTGGTGCGCGTCTTGCCGCCGCCGTAATAGGGGAAGCCGAAATTCATGCCCGGCTTGTCGGCGCGGTTGAGCTCGCCGGGCGGAATGTCGTCGCCCATGCCGTCGACCTGGTTGTCGGTGAACCACAGCGTGCGGTCGGCCGGATTGAAGTCCATGCCGACCGAGTTGCGGATGCCCCAGGCGAAGACCTCGCGCTCCTTGCCCTCGCGCGTCATGCGGACGATGCCGCCGATGCCTTCCTTCTTGTAGAGGTCCATCTTCTCCGGCGCGAACACGTTGAACGGCTGGCCGAGCGCGATGTACAGCTTGTTGTCGGGTCCGATGCGGCAGACGCGCGCGGTGTGGTTATACGACTCTTCCGCCTTCGGGATCAGCTCGCCCTGCTTGACCACGACGAAGGCGGCGACGTCGGGGCCTTCGTAGAAGAATTCGGCGGCGGGGAAGACCAGCACTCGGTTCTGCTCGGCGATGAACAGGAAGCCGTCCTTGGAGAAGCAGACGCCGTTCGGAACGGCGAAGGGGATCGAGGGCGCGAACTCCTTCACCTCGTCGGCGACGCGGTCCTTGTCGCGGTCGGTGACCGACCAGACCTTGGTCTTGCGCGTGCCGACGAAGGTGACGACGCCCTGCGGGCCGACGGCGATGTGGCGTGCATCCGGCACGATGGCATAGAGGTCGATCTTGAAGCCCGGCGGCAACTTGATCTTCGCCAGGGTCTTCTTGATGGCTTCGGCCTTGGCGCCGCTCTGCGGCACCGTCGGCATGTCCATCGGAGTGCCGGTGGTCTTGAATTCTCCGAGCTTCTCGAGGTTGCCGGCGGTGGGTTGCTGCGCGGCGGCGGGGAAGGAAACGGCGACGGCGAGAGCAGCGCTATAGAGGGCAATTCTCATGACGTCCTCCCTTTGGCTGACCCCACTTGATCGGGGGCTGCGTGCAATCCTATCAGATGCAACCTGACGCCGTCAGGCGTTCCTGCGGAATCGCCGCGGCGGCGGCGCTATGCCGCGACGAAACCGCGGAGCCGGCCCACTGCACGCGCGCCGGTGGGCGGGGTGGAAGGTGGGACTTGACCGGGCTCGGCTCCGGCGCTTTGACTGGCTGTAGCCGCCGGAACCGGCGCGGTTTCAACGCGGAAGGCTGACCGGATGTCCCTTGCGAACGCCGACGTGACCTCGGGTGTGGGCGCGATCGTGATGCGCCACGACTGGACGCGCGCCGAAATCCGGGCGCTGTTCGCGCTGCCCTTTCCGGAACTCGTGTTCCGCGCCGCGCAGGTGCATCGCGCGCATTTCGATCCGACCGAGGTGCAGATCTCGACGCTCCTGTCGATCAAGACCGGCGGCTGCCCGGAGGACTGCGCCTATTGCCCGCAGTCGGCCAAGTTCGACACCGGCGTGAAGGCCGAGAAGCTTATGGAGATCGAGGCGGTACTCGCCGAGGCGCGCGCGGCCAAGGCCGGCGGCGCTACCCGCTTCTGCATGGGCGCGGCCTGGCGCTCGCCGAAGGACCGCGACCTCGACAAGGTCTGCACCATGGTGGAAGGCGTGAAGGCGCTCGGCATGGAGACCTGCGTCACGCTCGGCATGCTCTCGGGCGAGCAGGCGCGCCGGCTGAAGACGAGCGGCCTCGACTACTACAACCACAATCTCGACACCTCGCCGGAATTCTACGGCCAGATCATCAGCACGCGCTGCTACCAGGATCGCCTCGACACGCTCGACGCCGTGCGCGAGGCCGGCATCCATGTCTGCTGCGGCGGCATCGTCGGCATGGGTGAGGCGCAGGAAGACCGCGTCGGCATGATCGCCGCGCTGGCGACGCTCCCCGTTCATCCGGAGAGCGTGCCGATCAACATGCTGGTGCAGGTGGAGGGCACGCCGCTCTCAGGAACGGCGGCGATCGAACCGCTCGATTTCGTGCGCACCATCGCGGTCGCGCGTATCACGATGCCGGCGTCGATGGTCCGGTTGTCGGCCGGCCGCGAGGACATGAGCGAGGAGACGCAGGCGCTCTGCTTCCTCGCCGGCGCCAATTCGATCTTCTACGGCCCGAAGCTGCTCACCACGCCTAATCCCGGCCGCGACCGCGACATGGCGCTTTTGGACAAGCTCGGCCTGAAGGCGATGGAGTAGGGGCCGTCCGGCCTCAGGTGAGGCCGCGCACCATCGCGAGCCCTGCGAACAATCCGCCGATCGACAGCGCCACCGAGATCAGCACGTAGAGCGCGGCAAGCCCGACCGCGCCGCGCTCGTAGAGCAGGGCCGCATCGAGCGAGAAAGCGGAGAACGTCGTAAAGCCGCCGAGCACGCCGGTGGTCAGGAATAGCCGCCAGTGCTGCGTGGCGTCGCCCTTGAAGGCGAAGTAGGCCGCGAGAAGGCCCATGGCGAGCGACCCCACCACGTTCACGGTCAGCGTGCCGTAGGGAAAGGCCGTGCCAAACAGGCGCGCCGCGCCGAGATTGACGCCGTGGCGGAGTGCGGCGCCGATGCCGCCGCCGAGAAAGACGATGAGATAGCCCATGATGAACCGGTCCCCAGGTTGGAGCGGCTGAGCCGCTCGGCGGCGGACGGAGTCCTACCGCAGGTTTGCGCGGTAGGAGTCATCAGCCCTCATCCCACTGGGAATCCGGCGGTTATCGGGGGAACCCCATCCCCATCACGTGCAACCTAGGGGGCGGTCCGGCGGGGGTCAATTATCACATCTCCTGCTACCGTCTTGACTTCGCGTTGCACTGCGACATAGATGAGAGCGAACGTTCATTCACATTCCGTCGCGATCCGGACGGCCTTCGGTTCAGACCGATAGTCAAGTTAGGTCAATAGCTTAACAGGCAGGTCCCGGAGCGGAACGAGGAAACAGCGATGCCCGCCATCCAAGCCCAGCGCCAGTCCGACCGCCGCGCCGAGATTCTCGAGGCGGCCGAACGCTGCTTCGCCCGCTCGGGGTTCCATGGCGCCTCCATGCAGGAGATCTGCGCCGAGGCCGGGATGAGCCCGGGAAACCTCTATCGCTATTTCCCCTCGAAGGAGGCGCTGATCGTCGGCATCTCCGAGCGCAACCGCGCCGAGGCCGCCGCGAGCTTTGCGCTAGTCGACGAGGCGCCCGCCTTCTTTGAGGGTCTGGCCGGTCTGGCGCGCCATCACTTCATCGAGCGCACCGATGTCGAAGTTGGCCTCTGCGCCGAGATCATGGCCGAGAGCCGCCGCAGTCCGGAGATCGCGCGGCTCTATCAGGACATCGAACGCGAAATCCACGGTCGCATTGCCGACATGCTGCGTCATGCCGCCGAGCGCGGGGAAATCCGCCGCGACATCGACATCGATGCCGCCGCCACCACGCTGATGGTGCTCGGCGACGGTATGTCGTGGCGGCGCTCGGTCGACAAGAGCTTCGACCCGGAGCGCGTGCTGCCGATGATTCTGCAAATGGTGCACTGCCTGCTCGCAAAGCCAGAGAACTGCGCGGGCAAGGCCGAGGGAGCTCAGTCATGAAGGCAAGTCGTCTAACCGCCGTCGGACTGGTTGCCGGCGCGGCCCTCTGGATCGCGTCCGGGCATCTGATGCCGCACGACAGCGGGGAGGGGCAGGCCGCCATCCGTCCGAATGAGACGAAAGAACAGCCCGCTTTCCGCGTTTCGGTTGCCGCGGTGTCGGTGGTCGAGCACAGCCCGACGCTCACGCTGTCCGGCCGCACCGAGGCCGACCACAAAGTCACCATCACGGCGCGCACCGGCGGCGTACTCACCGAGCTGCGCGTCAAGCGCGGACAGCACGTCGAGAAGGACGAGATCATCGCCCGGCTCTCCGACGAGGCGCGCGAGGCGCAGGTCGCCCAAGCCGAGGCGCTGGTCGAACAGCGCAAGGCCGAGCTCGAGGCCAAGCGCACGCTGATCGCCAGCGGCGCCTTGCCGAAGCTCGACCTGGTCAACCTCGAGGCGCAGCACAAGGCCGCGCAGGCGGCGCTCGCCACCGCGCGCGCCGAGCTCGACCGCGGCCTGGTGCGCGCGCCCTGGGCCGGCGTCATCACCGACCTGCCCGCCGAGGTCGGCGGCGCTGCCTTCTCGATGGCCGGCAAGGAGATCGCCACGCTGGTGGCGCTCGATCCGATGCTGGCCGTGGTCGAGGTCTCCGAGCGCAAGCTGAGCGGGATCAAGGTAGGCGAGCGCGCGCAGGTGCGCCTGATCTCCGGTCAGACGATCACCGGGCGCGTGCGCTATGTGGCGAAGTCGGCATCGCCGACCACGCGCACCTATCGCGTCGAGGTCGAGATGGATAACGCCGACGGCAGGATTCCTGACGGCATCACGGCCGAAGTAGCGGTGTCGCTGCAGCCGGTGCCCGCGGCCAAGGTTCCGCGTTCGGCGCTCACCATTTCGTCGGCCGGCGACATCGGCGTGCGTGTCGTGGCCGAGGGCGACAAGGTCGCCTTCGTCCCGGTGCGTGTCGTCGAGGACCGGCAAGACACGATGTGGTTGTCGGGCGTGGCCGACGGCGCCCGCGTGATCGTGCGCGGGCAGGACTTCGTCCGCGACGGCCAGAGCGTGTCGCCGGTCGAGGCCAGCAGCGCGACGGCGGAGCGTTGAGCACAACGGTGGTTTCGAAACCATGTCCCGTTTCATCACCTACGCGATCGAGCACGCGCGCCTGACGCTGGCGACGCTCGCCTTCCTGCTGGTCGCGGGCCTTGTCGCCTATACGACCATCCCCAAGGAAGCCGAGCCCGACGTCAAGGTGCCGATCATCTACGTGCAGCTGACCCAGCGCGGCATCAGCCCGGAAGACTCCGAGCGCCTGTTGCTGCGGCCGGTCGAGACGCAGCTGAAGTCGGTCGGCAACGTCAAGGAGATGCGCTCGACCGCTTACGAAGGTGGCGGCTACGTGCTGCTGGAATTCGAGGCCGGCTTCAATTCCGACGCCGCGCTCGCCGACGTGCGCGCCAAGGTCGACCAGGCCAAGCGCGACCTGCCCAAGGACGCCGACGAGCCGTCGGTGCAGGAGGTCAACCTCTCGCTCTATCCTGTGCTGGTCGTGACGCTGGCCGGCGACGTGCCTGAGCGCACGCTGCTGCGCATCGGCCGCAACGCCAAGAACACCATCGAGCAGGTGCCGGGCGTCCTGTCCGCCGAACTGCGCGGCACGCGCGACGAGGCGGTCGAGGTCGTCGCCGAGCCTATGCTGATGAAGAGCTACGGCATCTCGCTCGACCAGCTCATCGCGGTCACGCAGGCCTCCAACAGCCTGATCGCCGCCGGTGCGCTGGAAGGCGCGAGCGGCCGCTTCGCGGTGAAAGTGCCGGGTCTGATCGAGCGCCCGCAGGACATGCTCAAGATTCCGGTCGCGTCGACCGCGGGCGCCACCGTCACGCTCGGCGATATCGCCACCGTCAAGCCGACGTTCAAGGACGCGACCTCGGTGACGCGCGTCAACGGCAAGCCCGCAATCGCCATCGAGGTCTCCAAGCGCACCGGCGCCAATCTGATCGAGACGGTGGACGGCGTGAAGGCCGTGGTGGCGCAGCTTGAGAAGACCTGGCCGGAAGGCGTCAAGGTTGCCTTCACCCAGGACAAGTCGAAGATCATCCGCCAGATGCTGGCCGACCTGCAGAACTCGGTCGCCACCGGCGTGCTGCTGGTCGCCGTGATCATCCTGTTCGCGCTCGGTTTCCGCGCCTCGCTGTTCATCGGCATCGCGATTCCGGCATCGTTCCTGGCCGGCGTGCTCGGCCTGCAGCTCGCAGGCCTGACGGTGAACATTGTCGTGCTGTTCTCGCTCATCCTGGCCGTCGGCATGCTGGTCGACGACGCCATCATCGTCTCGGAATATGCCGAGCGCCGCATGTCGGAAGGCATGCCGCCGAAGCAGGCCTATGCGCAGGCCGCCACCCGCATGGCCGGCCCGGTGATCGCGGCGACGCTCACCCGCGTCGCCGCCTTCTCGCCGCTGCTGTTCTGGCCGGGCATCGTCGGCCAGTTCATGAAGTACATGCCGATCACCTTGATCGCGACCTTGTCGGCATCGCTGGCGGTGGCGCTGTTCTTCACGCCGACGCTCGGCGCGTTGCTCGGCAAGGCCTCGCCGGTGCCGCATGACGAGCGCGCCTCCGAGCGCGGGCTCTACATGCGAACGGTCAGGCTTGCGCTGGCCCGGCCGGGCGCGACGCTCGGCCTCGCGGTCGGCCTGCTGTTCGCGGTGATCTTCGCCTACGGCAAGCTCGGTAACGGTGTCGAATTCTTCCCCAAGGTCGAGCCGGACTACGGCCAAGTCATCGTCCACGCGCGCGGCAACCTCGCGCTCGAGGAGAAGGACAAAGCCATCCGCCTGGTCGAAGCCGAAGTGCTGAAGACCGACGGCCTCAAGACCGTCTATACCCGCGTCGGCGAGCAGCCGCGCGGTTCCAACGAGATCACCGAGGATACTGTCGGCGTCATCCAGTTCGAGTTTGCCGACTGGCAGTCGCGCGCGCCCGCGCACGCCATCATGGACCAGATTCGCGGCGCGACCGCCCACATCCCCGGTGTCCTGGTCGAGGTGACGGCGCCGCGCGCCGGCCCGCCGACCGGCAAGCCGATTCAGGTTCAACTCTCCGCGCTCGACCCCGACAAGCTGCCGGATGCGGCCCGCAAGGTCGCCGGCATCCTGTCGCAGATGCCCGCCGTCCGTGACCTCGACGACGGGCTGCCGCTGCCCGGCATCGACTGGCGCATCCAGGTGGACAAGGCGGAAGCCGCCAAATACGGCGCCAACGTCAACGCCGTCGGCACGGCCGTGCAGCTCGTCACCAACGGCGTCAAGGTGACCGAATACCGGCCGGCCGAAACCGACAAGGCGGTGGACATCATCGTCCGCTTTCCGGAGGACCGCCGCAGCCTCGACCAGATCGACGAACTGCGCGTACAGGTGCCGTCCGGACATGTGCCGATCGGCAACTTCGTCGAGCGCGTGCCGGCGCCGCGCGTCGGCTACATCAACCGCGTCAACGCCCAGCGTGTGATGACGGTGTCGTCGAACATCGCGGAAGGCGTGCAGAGCGCGGTGGTGCAGCAGGAGATCGTGCAGAAGCTGAGCGAGGCCGGGCTCGGCGACGGCATCACCTTCAAGCTCAAGGGCGAGGACGAGGAGCGCGAGAAGGCCGGCGCCTTCCTGTCGAAGGCCTTCGGCACGGCGATCTTCCTGATCTTCGCGATCCTGCTCGCGCAGTTCAACCGCTTCACCTCGGTCGTCCTGGTGCTGACCGCGGTGGTGCTCTCCACCATCGGCGTGCTGCTCGGCCTCATGATCATGGGCCAGCCCTTCGGCGTCGTCATGACCGGCATCGGCATCATCGCCAACGCCGGCGTGATCGTGAACAACAACATCGTGCTCATCGACACCTACGACCGCCTGCGGCGCGAAGGGCAGGACGCCTACGAAGCGGTGCTGGAGACCTGCCGCGAGCGCGCGCGGCCGGTGGTGCTCACCGCCGTTACCGCCATCCTCGGCGTGCTGCCGATCGCCTTCGGCATCAATCTCGACTTCATCCAGCGCGAGATCACGCACGGCGCGCCGGCCACGCAGTGGTGGATCAGCCTCTCGACCGCAATCGTGTTCGGGCTCGGCTTCGCCACCGTGCTGACGCTGGTAGTCACGCCGGCGGCGCTGATGGGCATCGCCAACCTGGCGGCCCGCCGCGACCGCTGGCGGGAACGGCGCGCCGCCGCCAGGGCGGCGAGGGCCGGGGCGGCCGAATAGGCGCCCGCGGCGCCCCATAGGGAACCCGCCCGCGCGGATATTGCACGGCCGCCAAACGTGGTACGGTCCCGGGCAGGGGCGCGGGGAGGCAATCCAAATCGACGGCTGCTGGAAGCGATTCCGGCCCGTAATACTGTTGCGCAACGGCTGGCAGGCCGGCGGCGCTTCTCGGGGGAATGATGGCTGACGACAACAAGGCGGACGAGGCGATCTCGGCCGAAGGACTGCGCAAGGCCGAGGAATACGTCCAGCAGGAAGAAGGCGCCGCCAACCGGCTTGCCGGCTGGGTCGGCATCGCCGTGACGGCAATCGCGGTGGCGATGACGCTGTTCCACCTCTACGCCGCCTACGAGATCGTCCCCACCCAGCCGCTGCGCTATACCCACCTCACGTTCGTGCTGGTGCTGAGTTTCCTGTTGTTTCCGCTGGCCGCTCGCTTCCGCAACCGCATCGCCTGGTTCGACGTCGTCCTCGGCCTGCTCGCCGTCGTGATCATGGGCTATGCGCTCCTGGGCGGCGACGACTTCACCGACCGTGCCGCGGTACCCGACCAGTGGGACGTCATCCTCGGCATCGGGCTCATCTTTCTGGTGCTGGAAGCGTCGCGCCGCACCACCGGCCCGATCATGCCGATCGTCGGCGTCCTGTTCCTTCTCTATGCGATGTTCGGGGAGCATCTGCCGCCGCCGTGGACGCACCGCGGTTACGATCTCGCCCGCCTCGTCGGCCATATGTACATCACGCTCGAGGGCATCTTCGGCGTCGCGCTCGACGTCTCGGCGACGCTGATCGTCATGTTCACGATCTACGGCGCCTTCCTCTTCCACTCCGGCGCCGGAAAGTTCTTCATCGACTTCTCACTGGCGGTGATGGGCAACAAGCCGTCGAGCGCGGGACGCTCGGTGGTGGCGTCCTCGTTCCTGCTCGGCGGCCCTTCCGGCTCGGGCGTCGCCACCACGGTGATGATCGGCACCGTGGCCTGGCCGATGCTCAAGCGCGCGGGATTCGAGCAGAACGCGGCCGGCGGCCTGCTGGCGGCCGGCGGCCTCGGCGCCATCATCTCGCCCCCGGTGCTGGGCGCGGCGGCCTTCCTGATCGCCGAGTTTCTGAAGATCAGCTATCTCGACGTCATCTGGATGGCGGTGATCCCGACCTGTCTCTATTACTTCTCGCTGCTGCTGATGGTCGAGTTCGACGCATTCCGCTTCGGCGCTCGCGAGGTGACCTTCAAGCAGGAAATGCCGCTGGCGCAGATGGTGCGCCGCTACGGCTTCCATTTCGTCTCGCTGGTGGCGGTCGTCATCTTCATGGTGATCGGCTATTCGCCGATGCTGTCGGTGTTCTTCTCGACCCTTCTTGCCTTCACCATGAGCGCGCTCGCGCCCGAAACGGCACTCGGTCCGCGCGTGCTTCTGATGCCGCTGCTCATGATCGGCGTGCTTGCGGGTGTCGGGTCGCTCATTCCGGGGCTCGGAAGCCTGGCCTTCCTCAAGGTGTTCGACTCGTATTTTCCGCTGCTCGTGCTCGTGGCGATCGCGGGTCTCGGCATTATCGGGCTGCTTCCGGCGGGCCAACGCGCGGTACCGACGTCGAAGAAACTCACTGCGGCGCTCGCGGACGGCTCGATCAGCGTGCTCGGCGCCGCCACCACCTGCGCCGCCGCCGGCATCATCGTCGGCGTGGTCACATTGACCGGCCTCGGCTTGAAGTTTTCCGCGATCGTCATCGACTATGCCGGCGGCAGCCTGCTGCTGACCGCGCTCTATACCGGGCTGATCGTCTGGATCATCGGGCTCGCGGTGCCGGTGACCGCCTCCTACATCATCTGCGCCGTGATCGCGGCGCCGGCCCTGACCAAGCTGGGCGTTCCGGATTTCGCCGCCCACATGTTCATCTTCTATTATGCGGTGCTGTCGGAAGTCTCTCCGCCGACCGCGCTGTCGCCCTTTGCCGCCGCCGCCATCACCGGCGGCGACCCCTACAAGACGACGCTGCACGCGTGGAAGTACACGCTGCCGGCCTTCCTCGTGCCCTTCGTCTTCGTGCTCGACCCGCAGGGCATTGGACTGCTCATGAAGATGCCGAAGGGCGGCTCGGTCATGGACATCGTCTGGATCACGGCGGTGACGGCCGCGGGCCTGGCTGCCCGGTCGGCGGCCCGCCCGGGCGGGGCCATTCGCCGCACGGCGCCGTTGGAGCGGATCCTGTTCGGAACCGCCGGGCTTTTGCTCGTCTTCCCAAGCCTGCTCGAGGCCATCCTCGAGGCGATAACGGGATTAGACATACCCTATCCGGCGCCCTTCGGGCTAACCTTGGGGGCCGTTTTGCTGCTATGGCAATGGAAGGGCCCGGTGCCAGCCGGGGTTCAATCAACTGGTCGTTCGTAGAGTTCGCAAAGGGAGAAATGCCCATGAAGGGATGGTTCAAGATTGCGCTGACCGCGGTTGCCGCGGCGGCGGTTTTAGGCGGCGCGCAGGCGCAGCAGAAGACGATGTCGATCGGCACCGGCGGCACCGGCGGCGTCTATTACCCGCTCGGCGGCGGCCTCGCCAACGTGCTGACCAAGTCGATCCCCGGCCTGCAGGCGACCGCCGAGGTGACCGGCGGCTCCGTCGATAATCTCAAGCTGATCGGCGCCGGCCGCAGCGAACTCGCCTTCTCGATGGTGGACGCGGCGCTCGACGCCGAGAAGGGCCAGGACAAGTTCAAGGGCAATCCGGTGCCGGTCCGCACCTTGATGGTGCTGTACCCGAACCAGATGCATGTCGTGACCATCGAGGGCACCGGCATCGAGAAGTTCGCCGACCTCAAGGGCAAGCGCGTCTCGACCGGCTCGGGCGGCAGCGCCACCGAGGTGATGGCTTTCCGCGTCATCGAAGCTGCCGGCCTCGACAAGGACAAGGACATGAAGCGCGAGCGTCTCGGCGTCGCCGAGTCGGTTAACGCGCTCAAGGACCGCAAGATCGACGCCTTCTTCTGGGTCGGCGGCCTGCCGACGGCGGCGGTCACCGATCTCGGCGCTACGCCGGGCGTCAAGATCAAGCTTGTCGACCACGCCGACCTGGCGCCGAAGATGAATGCCAAGTACGGCAACCTCTATGCCGGTAGCACAATCAAGGCCGGCACCTATCCGGGCCAGACCGCCGACAACAAGAACACGGTGGTGTGGAACATCCTGGTGGCCAACGCCAATATGCCGGACGAGATGGCCTACAACATCGTCAAGACCGTCATCGACAAGAAGGCCGACCTCGTCGCCGTCCACGGCGAGGCGAAGAATTTCTCGGTCGAAAATCAGGTGAAGGACTACTCGCCGATCCCGTGGCACCCGGGCGCGGTGAAATACTTCAAGGAAAAAGGCGCCAAGATGTAAGTCCTGCCTCGGACGCGGCGCAGAGCATGAAGTGTTGCGCCGCAGATCCGGAGGCGTGCTGCCTGTAGCAAGCTTGACGGCCCCGCTTCGGCGGGGCCGTTTGCTTTCGCGACTAGTGGGAGTGGGCGTGAGCTTGGTGCGGTCCACCCGCCGGCCAGAGGAGCGCGACGAAATAGCCGAGCGCGCTCAAGGCGGCGATGCAGAAGCTCACCGGCCAGTCGGTGTAGTAGGCGATGACGATGCCGAGCCAGGCTTGCGCCAGCGCCAGCGCGGCGGCGACCGCGAGGCCCGCCCATATTCCGGTGGTGACGCGCTGCGCGGCCGCCGGCGGACCGACCATCAAGGTGAACACCAGCAGCACGCCGACGATCTGCGCGCAGGCCGACACCGCCAGCGCCACGAGCGCGAGGAATGCGGTGGAGACGAAGCGCAGCGGCACGCCCTTGGCCTCGGCCAGTTCCGGTTGCAGGCTGGCGAAGATCAAGGGACGCATGATGGCGGCGAGCCCGGCGAGCGTCACCAGGCCGAGCAGGGCCAGGGTCGCGATCATGGCGCGGTCCACCGCCAGCACGTTGCCGAACAGCAGCGCGGTCGCCTGCGTCGCGAAGGCGGTGTGATAATGCAGGAACAGGAGGCCGAAGCCGAGGGCCAGCGCCAGCACCACGCCGATCGCGACGTCGCGGTTGCTGATGCGCTCGCTTAACAAGCCCATGACCACACCGGCGGCGAGCGTGAAGCCGACGAGCCCCCACAAGGGCGCGAGGCCGATCAGGCCGGCACCGGTCGCGCCGGCAAAGCCGATGTGCGAAAGCGCGTGGCCGGCGAAGGTCTGCGCCCGCATTACCAGGAAAAAGCCGACGGCGCCGGAAACCACCGCCACGATGCCGGCGGCGGCGAAGGCGTTGATCATGAAATCATAGGCGAACATGTCAGTGATGATGCTCATGTTCGTGCCCATGATCGTGGTCGTGTACGTGGTGGATACGCTCGACATCCAGCCCGCGCGCCATCACGAAGATGTATCCGTCGGTGCGCACCACGTGGATGTCGGTGCCGTAGAGCCGCGACAGCACCGGTGCCGTCACCACGTCGTCGACAGTACCGAGTACCGCTTGGCCATTGCCGAGATAGAGCACGCGGTCGAGCGTGCCGAGCAGCTGGTTCAGCTCGTGCGCCGAGAACAGCACCGTGATGCCGCGCTCGCGGCAGACCTTGCGCACCGCGTCGATGGCGACCTCCTGGTGGCGCGCGTCGAGGCTGATCAGCGGCTCGTCGAGCAGCAGCAGCTTCGGATTGCCGATCAGCGCCTGCGCCAGGAGCAGCCGTTGCCTTTCGCCCCCCGACATCTCGCTTAGGGGCCGCTTCGCGAGATGCTGCGCGCCGATCGCTGCCAGCGTGGCATCGATGGCGTCACGATCGGCGGGCGACAGCGAGGGCAGGCCCCAGCGATGGCCATGGAGCGAGGCGCCGATGAAGTCGAGCCCACGCACGCGCAGGTCGGGCAGCACCGTACGCAGTTGCGGCAGATAGCCGATAGCCGGTTCGCCGCGCTCCGGTGCGCGGCCGAACACGCGTATGCTCCCGCCTGCCGGCGGCAGCAGCCCGAGGATGGCGCGCATCAGCGTCGTCTTGCCTGAACCGTTCGGCCCCAGCACGCCGATGAACTCGCCTGGCTCGATGGCGAAGCTCACATCCTGCAACACCGTGCGGCTACCCATCCGCAGCGTGACATGGTCGAGCGCGATGACACTCATTGGTTGGAACCGTTCAGCGCCTTGTCGAGCGCATCGAGCGTGGCCAGCATCCAGTCGACGTAGGAGGTGTCCGCCGGCATGGTCTCGGTCACGGCGACCACCGGTATCTTCGATTTCTCGGCAAGCGCGACCATGTGCTGAGCCAGCTTCGCGTTCACCTGCTTGTTGTAGATGAGCGCCTTGACATTGCGGTTCTTGAGATCGCGCTCGAATGCGGCGATATCGCGCGCGGTCGGCTCCGTTTCGTTCATGACAGCAAGCTGGAAGCGCTCGTTGCGCATGACGAGCTCAAGGGCGTTCGTCATCGGACCGGCTACTGGCTCGGTGGCCGCCACCGGCTTGCCGCCGTGCTTGGCCTTCAGTTCGGCGACGCGCTTGTCGATCGCGGCGAGCTTGGCGAGGGTCGTCGTCAGATTGGCATTGTATTCGGCGGCGTGCGCCGGATCGGCTTTGCCGAGTGCATCGGCAAACGCGCGGGCCACGGCCGGCATGGTCTTGGGATCGTACCAAATATGGGGGTTGTCGCCGTGCTTCGTGCCGGTGAGGCGGGCGGCATCGATGACGATGCGAGTGGGCTTTGGCGACGATTTCAGCAGCTTCTCCGCCCAGGGATCGTAGTGGGCGCCATTGATGATGACGATCCGCGCGTCCGCGATCTGTCGCGCAATGGCCGGCGAGGGCTCGAACAGGTGCGGATCCTGGCCGGGCGTCATGGGAACGTCGGCTGCCGCGATATACGCACCGCCGATCTGTTTGGCGATGTCGCCGTAGAAGCTTTGCGCCGCCACCACGGCGACGGTCTCCGCGACTGCCGCTGGCACGGCCGGTGCAAGGGCTGCCAGCACACCCACAATTAAGGTACAAGCAGTTGGTTTCATTGACTATTCCCATCGCAACCGGTGGCGCAGGTATTGTAATATTATAACATACCAATTGCAAGGGCAGGTCCGCGCCCGCGGGAGGCGCACGCTCCGAACGCGCGCAAGAAATCACAGCAAGATTCTTTATCAATCCAGGACGCGACGATGATGGGGATTACGCGGCCCTGCGGCGTCGCGACGGATTCGCGCGCGCGGTTCCGTTCACTAGGGTCGTTAAATGGGAACAGGCGCGGGATTCGGAGTGTTCGACCGGCTGCTCGAATTTGTCGAGGTGGACGACGAGGCCAGGGCGCTGGCTTCGCGGCTTTGCGATCTGCTCGCTCCGCAGCTCACCCACGTGATCGACGATTTCTATGCCAAGGTTGCCCATTTCAACATCAGCCCGCATATCACGCCGCAGACCATCGCAAACCTCAAGCGGCGGCAAAAGCAGCACTGGATGGCGCTGCTGCGTTCGCGCTTCGACGAGGAGTACTTCGAAAGCATCCGGCGCATCGGCGTGCGCCACCGCGACATCGACCTGAGCCCGATGTGGTACGTCGCGGGCTACATGCGGCTGAAGCTCGCCTTCGTCGAAATCATCATCAAGTCGGAGTTGCCGGCGGTGACCAAGGGCCAGTTGGTGAAGACGCTCGACAAGTACATCGCCATCGACATGGCGCTCGCGCTGTCGACCTACGAGGCGGTCGTGCTGGACTGACGCGGCGCGCGCGCGACGGTTACTTGCCCGTCATGCCGCCTTCCTTGATGACCTTCCCCCACTTGTCGATTTCTTTCTTGATGTAGTCGGCGAACTCGGCCGAGGTCATGGTCACGATGACCGCGCCTTCGCGGTCGAACGCCGCTTTCAGTTCCGGCGCCGTCAAGGCGGCCTGCGTCGCGGCATAGACCTTGTCCGCGATTGGCTTCGGCAGCCCGGCCGGCGTCACGATGCCCCACCAGTTGTCCGCCACATAGCCCGGCACGCCTTCGCCGATGGTCGGCACGTCGGGCAGTACGGGGCTGCGCTTGGCCCCGCCGGTGCCGAGCGGCTTGAGCTGGCCGGCCTTGATGAGCTGCGTCGTCTGGATCAGCGAGGAGAACATGATCTTCACGTGCCCGCTGACCACGTCCTGCATGGCCGGGCCGCCACCCTTGTAGGGAACGTGCACGAGGTTCACGCCCGCCATCAGCTTGAACAATTCGCCGCCGAGGTTCTGGAAGCTGCCGACGCCGGCCGAGGCGTAGTTCAATTGGCCGGGATTCTTCTTGGCGAGGGCGACCAATTCCTGCACCGAATTGACCGGCAGGCTCGGATGCACGACCAGCACGTTCGGGCCGGTCGCCAGGATGGTGATCGGCGTGAACGACTTGATCGGATCGTAATTGAGCTTGTGCAGCCACGGATTGACCGCGTGCGCGATCGAGATGATGCAGAGCGTATAGCCGTCGGGCGCCGAGGTGGCGCAGGCCTCGGTGCCGATGGAGCCGCCGGCGCCGCCGCGGTTGTCGACGAAGACCTGCTGGCCGAGCTTCTGCGAGAGCTGCTGGGCGACCAGGCGCCCGACCACGTCGTTGCTGCCGCCGGGCGGGAAGGGGACGATCAGGCGCACCGGCCGGTTCGGATAGTCGTCGGCGAAGGCGGCCGGCGCGAGCGCGGGCAACATGCCCGCAACGATGGTCAGGCAGGTCAGCAGTTTGCGCATGGAAACCCCCGGAGTTTCGAAGCGGTTCAGTGCCAATAGGGCGGGTAGTCGGAATTCTTCTGCTCGGCCGCGAGCAGCCGCAGCATGGCCGGCCATTCCAGCACGCCATATGGCCGCCGCGCGCCCGGCTGGTAGAGGTGCGCGGTGTGCCGGAGCACGTTCTCGCCCGGCATGGTCAGCTCGGTGCGCGCCGCCATGGCGTCGACCTGGGCGCGGCACGACATCTCGAGTTGATACATGGTGTTGAAGGCCTGCTGGATGGTCGCGCCGCAGGTGAGCAGGCCGTGATTGCGCATGATCAGGGCATCGTGGGGTCCGAGATCGCACACCAGCCGCTCGCGCTCGTCGAGTTCGACCGCCGGCCCTTCGTAGTCGTGGTAGCCGATGTGACCGACGAAGCGGATCGAGGTCTGCGACAGCGGCAGCAGACCGCACTTCATCGCTGCCACCGCCATGCCGGCGCGCGTGTGCGTGTGCAGCACGCAGGCCACGTCCGGCCGCGCCTTGTGGATCGCGCCGTGGATGACGTAGCCCGACTTGTTGATGTCGTAGTCGGTGTCCGGCTTCCAGAGGATTCCGCCGTCGACGTGGATTTTCACCAGGCTGGAGGCGGTGATCTCCTTGTAGAGCAGGCCGTAGAGGTTGAGCAGGACGACGTCGTCCTCGCCCGGCACCCGCGCGGTGATGTGGTTGTAGATCAGGTCGGTCATGCCGTACTTGTCGACCAGCCGGTAGCAGGCGGCGAGCTCGACCCGCGCCTGCCATTCCTCCGGCGACACCTTGTCCTTGATCGACGGAAAGTCGGTGGAATAGCTCATGGCGCTTCCTAGTCCCAAAGTTGGGCGTTGGCCGCCCTCCCGTTTATGGCGGAAGCATAGCCTCAGGTGCTGGAGGGGGCCAAGCGGGCGACAGGGTGTTTCCGGTATGCATGTCGCGCGGCCAGCCACGGGATTGCAGCGCGCCGTAGTGCGGCGGATCAGGTTAGCTTTTCGTCCGTCTTGCCATGCGCAGAACGCCGGCCAGAATCAGGAACACGATGGCGCCGGCGCCCCAGACGCGAGCGTATCCGGGCATGCCGAGCCCCGGAGCCAAGGCGTACACAGCGGCCAGAATCGCCCAGACGATGGCGACGCCAAGCAGCAAGAGCAGCTCCTGTTTCATAGCCCCTCCCTTCAGTGACCGCCGGCCCCGGAGGCGACGACAGGCAACGCCTCCATGAGCTCGAATGCGATGATGGTCGCGCCGTACATCGCAACGACCAGCGTCAGGACCGCAATGGGGCCGGTCCAGGCCGGCGCGGCTGTCGCATCCGCTATCATCCGTGCCACGCCCTGCTGGGCACTCGTTGCCTTCGGCGTGCGCGAGGGAACGAGGCTTCGTGCGACTCCATAAAGCGAAACGGTTAGCCCCATCGCAAAGACGACGCCTCCCACGCCAAGCATCGCCATGAGAGGATGCCACAGCGCCGGCGCCGCACCGTCATAGCTGATGTCGATCACGCGCCGAGGTACGCCCAAAAATCCGGCGATTATGCCGCCGGCGCCGAACAGAAGCAGACCTGCCAAGACGACCCAGGGCATGCGGCTCAGCACCACTGGACGCCAGAGCGGCCGCCCGCTGATCGCCGGGAGCGCAACCATCATGGCGGCAAGGAAAGTCTGCGTGATCGTGCCGACGGCGAAGAAGTGGAAGTAGCCCGGCACAAAGACCGTATCGCTCAGCATCGGGGCGAGCTTTTCCTGGATCAAGACGAAGGCGAACACCAGGCCGATCAGCATCGTCACCATCGCCACGCACATATTGGCGATGGCCGGATTGGCCCACGGCAGACGGCGCATCCAGCCGAACAAGCCGGTGGCGCCATTCGCGCGGGCATGTGCCTCGAGCGACGCCACGATGATCAAGAATGCGATCAATGTCGGAACACTGACGAACAGCGAGAGCAGCGATCCGGCGACGCGCATGCTCTCGGGCAGATTCGGTTCGAGGAACATGTGATAGAGCGAAGTCGGCGGCACGAAGACGAGATAGGAGGCGAAGACGAGCTTGGAGAACGCCGCCCCCGTGATCGATTGTGCTCCGGTCAAGCCGTGCGCGAGCGCGTACCATGCCAGCACCGTTGCCATGAGCGGAAGGTAATGTAGGTTGTGAAACAGGATGTGCCACTCGGTGGTGGCGTCCTTCGGGAAGGCGGCGTAGCCGAGCGCCCACAACAAATTGGGCAGGAAGGCGTTCACCGCCGCAATGGCGCTAACGATCAGGAAACCGGCCAACGCGAACAAGCCGAAGGCGAGCGCAGAGAACCCATTCGCACCGGTCGGCCCCCCGGCCAATATTGTGGCGATGCCGCTGATGCTGATAGCCATGAGGCCCGCGGCCAAAAGCAGATAACCGCCGGCCATCCCGGCGACGACCGGCGGATCATCGAGACCCAGTTCGGGGTTCGCATCGTACAGGAGCGGTGTGCCGAACAGCGCGCTGAGTTCGGACAGCGTGAAGCCGGCAGCGATCAGGATCGCTCCGATCCAGGCAAATGCACGAAGCGCGATGTCGTTCCCCGTTTCGCCGACGGCCAAGATGACGAGGAGCGCGGCCTGTGCAATGTAGAGCCAGTAGAAGAACGCCGTCGTGCCATGCAGCGTGAGAATGCGATAGGCCGTGTCGGGCAAGAAGCTGAGTGCGCCCGATCGAGCAAGCGCCATCGCTACGCCATACCCGATCCCGAGCACGAGTGCGAAAAGCGCAAACCCGATCAGCAGGCCGCATAACAGCCGGTCGGGGCTGGACAGCGCGGCAAGACGGTCGCTGAAGGTCGAGGAGCCCGAAGGCGCGGGTGTCAGGGTCATGTCGTCTCCCTCACGCCACCAGAATCCTGGCCTTCATGACGTCATGTCCGGGTCCGCAGAAGGTTGTGCAGTAGACGAGGACCGGGCCAGGGCGGTTGAAGGTGATGGTCTGCTCGCTGACAACATTCGGACGTAAACGAATGACCCGGCTGCCGCGGCCAAGTTGAAGGGACGCGCCATGGGTGATGTCCGGCGACATCATCCGAAGGCGGTACGGCTTACCCAGCTCGAGTCGAATATCGTCGGGAGCAAAACCGAAGCGATAGGCGAGCAAATACAGGTCCGTGGGTTCGGTCGCGCCGGCATTCGCCAAGACAGCTCCATGACCGTGGTCGGTCGGCGCTTGCGGCTGATGCGCGTCGAGGGCGCCATGTTGAGCGGCGCCATGCGCATCGTGACCTGCGGCCGGAGCCGGCGTTTCGGCGGGCGCGGCAGGCGTCTCCGCCCCGCCGAGAACGATGCTGCCGTCCGGTCGGCTGAAGCGTGCCACGAATTCTTCGTGCCGGCGGAGGAACTCCTCGGGTGCCATTATGCTCGGACCGCCATGGCCGCCGTGACCTTCGGTCGCTTCGATTCGTCCGCCGGAGGGGAAGAAGGGAAGTGGAGCGGCGCCATAGGCGGCCCACGCGCCATAGAGAGCGACGCCGCCAAAGCCCAAGCTCGCAATGAAGGTGCGCCGGGTTGTCGGATGCTGGCGGTGCGGCATGGCTGGATACCTCCGGACGTTATGCGAAAGCGCCCGCGGTCAACCGACCACGCCGCGCCTTTTTTGTGCCTTGTCGGATGCTGCCCGTGCTGTTGGGCAAAGCTGTCGCATGGATCGCGTTGGGCCTCCCTCCGGAGAACGCGTACATGACGCAATATCGATACTTGCAGGCGGGCGCGACTTGATCTTAGTCAATGCGTCATTGCGCCAGTCTGTCAGTTGTTAGCTTCCGCGATATTGCAGTGAAACTGCACATAGAGCGCGGGTATTTGGAATTTCCTCTGATTCGTTGTGACGGCGCACCCGCAAGGTCGCGTCGAGCCAAGGAGGGTTCCATGAACAACACCGCTATTCATCGGCATCAGTATTCGAGCCTGGGGTCCTACGCCTGGCTGCTTCCGGCTGCGCTTGCCGTACTGCTGCTGACCGGCGCAGTCGGCACTCTGCTTGCCGGCTTGGCCGCGCCCACCGTCATCGGAGCGGATGGCGTGGCTGGGATCGCGTTACCGGTACCGTAAGACGCCTTTGCCCGGCCGTTAGGCGACGAAGTCCGAACTGCTCCGGTGCTCGCACTGCGGGCGCCGGGGGCTCGGTCTTTTGCCATTGGGGGTTGGAGCGGCCGTTTCTGCGCCGAGGGCGCCCTTTTGCACCCCCGTCTCATACCCCCTATATAGCTCCCGAACGGAGCTCCCCCTTTTCATGACGCCCCCCCAGACCCCTGAAAAAATCCCCGTCACCGTGCTCACCGGCTATCTCGGCGCCGGCAAGACCACGCTCCTCAACCGCATTCTGACCGAGCCGCACGGCAAGAAATTCGCCGTCATCGTCAACGAGTTCGGCGAGATCGGCATCGACAACGACCTCGTGGTGAACGCCGACGAGGAAGTATTCGAGATGAACAACGGCTGCATCTGCTGCACCGTCCGCGGCGACCTGGTGCGCATCATCGACGGCCTCATGCGCCGGAAGGGCAAGTTCGACGCCATCATCGTCGAGACCACGGGGCTGGCCGATCCCGCGCCGGTGGCACAGACCTTCTTCATGGACGAGAACGTCGGCGCCAGGACCAGGCTCGACGCGGTGGTCACCGTCGCCGACGCCAAATGGCTGAAGGATCGGCTCAAGGATGCGCCCGAGGCCAAGAACCAGATCGCCTTCGCCGACGTCATCCTGGTCAACAAGACCGACCTGGTCGCGCCCGAGGAGTTGCACGAGATCGAGGCGCGCATCCGCGCCATCAATCCTTACGCCACCATGCACCGGACCCAGCGCTCGCAGGTCGCGATCGGCGAGGTGCTCGGGCGCAACGCCTTCGACCTCGACCGTATCCTCGACATCGAGCCGAAGTTCCTTGAGGCCGAAGAGGAACATGACCACGATCATCATCATGATCACGGTCACGACCATGGCCACGGTCATCACCACGGCGGCCTGAAGCACTATCACGACGAGGACATGCAATCGATCGCGCTCAAGAGCGCGAAGCCGCTCAGCCCCGACAAGTTTTTCCCCTGGGTGCAGAACCTGGTCGCCGTCGAAGGCCCGAACATCCTGCGCTGCAAGGGCATCCTCTCGTTCAAGGACGACCCGGAGCGCTTCGTGTTCCAGGGCGTGCACATGATCCTAGACGGCGATCACCAGCGCGAATGGAAGGACGGCGAGGTGCGCGAAAGCCGCATCGTGTTCATCGGCCGTAACCTGCCGGAGGACAAGATCCGCGAGGGCTTCGAGGCCTGCGTGGCCTAGAACCTATCCCGTCGTCCTGAGGAGACCGCGCGTATGCGCGGGCCTCGAAGGACCTGGGACCCTCATTGGCGTCCAGACCCTTCGAGGCTCGCGCGCGAGGCGCGCTCGCTCCTCAGGGTGACGGGAGAGCCCGAAAGCATTGACCAAATCTTTTACTTGGGCGACGACCGGCGCATGACCGACACCTCCCTGCTTCCTTCCCTGTCCGAGCGCGTCCGGCATGTCGACGCCGGCGCGGCCGTCGTCGGCGTCCACTTTCTCGGCCACACGCCCGTCTTCGTGCTCGGCGAGGAGCATCTGCTCTTCGCCGGCGACGAGGAGAAGCGCGTCCCGGTCCATGCCGGCGGCATTCTGGCCAGCGCCGGCGACGGGGAGCGCATCGTCACCGGCGGCGACGACGGCAGGCTGATGGCGACCGCCGCCGACGCCGCGCCGGTCGAACTCGCCGCCGACGAGAAAAAGCGCTGGATCGATCAGGTCGCGCTCGGCCCGGACGAGGCGGTCGCCTGGTCGGCCGGGAAGACCGCCCATGTGCGCACCAAACGCGGCGAGACGCGCTCGCTCGATGTACCCTCGACGGTCGCCGGGCTCTGCTTCGCGCCGAAGGGCTTCCGCCTCGCGGTCGCGCATTACAACGGCGTCTCGTTCTGGTTTCCCAACGCCGCCGCCAAGCCCGAGTTCTTCGAATGGAAGGGCTCGCATCTCGCCGTCACCATCTCGCCGGACGGCAAGTTCATCGTCACCGCCATGCAGGAGCCGACGCTGCACGGCTGGCGCGTCGCCGATTCCAAGCACATGCGCATGTCGGGCTATTCCGCGCGCGTGCGCTCGCTCTCCTGGAGCGCGGACGGCGACTACCTTGCCACCTCGGGCTCCGAGCAGCTCATCCTCTGGCCGTTCGACGGCAAGGACGGCCCCATGGGCCGCCAGCCGCGCATCCTGGCGCGTGCACAGGCGCGCGTGACGGTGGTCGCCTGTCATCCGAAGCAGCCGGTGGCCGCCGTGGGCTATGCCGACGGCTCGGCGATGCTGGTGCGGCTGGAGGACAGCGCGCTGATCGGTGTGCGCGAGAAGGACGGCCAGCCCGTGAGCGCGCTCGGCTGGGACGCCGGCGGGCAGCAGCTTGCTTTCGGCACCGAAGGCGGCATCGCGGGTGTGTTGAGGCTGTAGTGGTCTTTATCCCTCCCCTTTCAGGGGAGGGATAAGCAAGCTCACCGCACCAGCACGTTCCTGAACTGCCAGGGATCGCTGGTGTCGAGGTCCTCGGGGAACAGGCCCGGGCGGCCGCGCAGCGGCGTCCAGTCGGTGTAGAAGCCGTTCACCGGGCCGAGATAAGGCCGCTGGATCTCCAGCAGGCGATGGAAGTCCATCTCGTCGGCCTCCACGATGCCCTCGTTCGGGTGCTCCAGCGCCCACACCATGCCGCCGAGCACCGCGGAGGTCACCTGCAGGCCGGTCGCGTTCTGGTAGGGCGCCAGCGCGCGCGTCTCCTCGATCGAGAGCTGCGAGCCGTACCAGTAGGCGTTCATGCCGTGGCCGTAGAGCAGCACGCCGAGCTCGTCGATGCCGTCGATGATCTCGTTCTCGTCGAGGATGTGATGGTTGTCCTGCATCTTCTCGGCGCCGAACAGTTCGTGCAGCGAGAGCACCGCGTCGTCCGCAGGGTGATAGGCGTAATGACAGGTCGGCCGGTAGATCACCGCGCCGGAGGCATCGCGCGCCGTAAAGTAATCCGAGATCGAGATCGACTCGTTGTGGGTGACGAGGAAGCCGTACTGCGCGCCGCGCGTCGGGCACCAGCTGCGCACGCGCGTATTGGCGCCGGGCTGCATCAGGTAGATCGCCGCGCCGCAGCCGCCCTCGTGGGTATGCGCGTTTTCGGGCATCCATTTCTCGTGGGTGCCCCAGCCGAGCTCCGCCGGCTGCACGCCTTCCGACAGGAAGCCCTCCACCGACCAGGTGTTGACGAAGACGTTCGGCGGCTTCGGTCTCTTCGAGCGCTGCGTGTCGCGCTCGGCGATGTGGATGCCCTTCACGCCGGCCTGTCGCATCAGGTCCGCCCATTCGGCCTTGGACTTCGGCTCGGGCACGTTGAGCTTCAGGTCCGAGGCGACGTTCAGAAGGGCCTTCTTCACGAAGAACGAAACCATGCCGGGGTTGGCGCCGCAGCAGGAGACGGCCGTCGTCGAGCCGGGCTTGCGCGCCTTTTTGGCGGCGAGCGTCGTCTCGCGCAGCGCATAGTTGGAGCGCGCGGCCGGTCCCTTCGAGGCGTCGAAGTAGAAGCCGAGCCAGGGCTCGTTGACCGTGTCGATATAGAGCGCGCCGATCTCGTTGCAGAACTCCATGATGTCGGTCGAGCCGGTGTCGACGGACAGGTTGACGCAGAAGCCCTGGCCGCCGCCTTCGGTGAGCAGCGGCCTCAGCAGCTCGCGATAATTGTCCCGGGTCAGGCCCTGCTGGATGAAGCGCACGCCGTGCTTCTCGCACAGTTCCCGGCGGCCCTCGTCCTTGGGATCGAGCACGGTGATGCGCGACTTGTCGTAGTTCAAGTGCCGCTCGATCAGCGGCAGCGTGCCTTTGCCGATCGAGCCGAAGCCGACCATGACGATCGGTCCGGTAATGGTGGCGTAGACGGGCCAGTCGGTCATCGCGGGCAACTCCATTCAACTCAGGTGATATCCGCCGGGGCGGACAAACGGAAGAGACGCCGTCCGGGTATCCCGGGCGGCGTACACTGTCATGGCGTCGTGATCTATGCGGCCCGGTGCGAGCGGCGGGCGGCGGGCCGGTCCTGCGCCACCAGTGCGGCGAGGTCGGGCTTGGCCTCCATAAGCGCGTTCACGCGCGTCTTTGACGCGCTATGGCGGCCGGTGGCCGCGATCAGTCCGCGCGCGCCGTCGAGTCCGCCGGGCTTGAGCTCGAGCCCGAGCAGCCGGTGCCGCTCGAACGGCCCGGGCATCCACAGCGCGCCTGTTTTTTCGGCAGTGAAACCGAAACGGCTGTAGTAGGGCGCGTCGCCGACCAGGACCATCGCGCCGTAGCCGAGCTTGCGCGCCGCCGCGATCGCGCGGCGCACCAGCGCCGCCCCGATGCCGGCCCCGCGCTGGTCGGCGGCGACCGCCACCGGCCCGAGCAGCAGCGCCTGCGCGCCGTTGCCGCAGGCGATGTTCCACAGCCGCGCGGTGCCGAGCACGCGCCGGCCCTCGGCCGCGACGAAGGCGAGGCCTTCGGCCGGCAGCCGGTCCTCGCGCAGACGCTCGGACGACTTGCGATAGCGCGCCTCGCCGAAGGCTTGGTCGAGCAGGGCCTCGCGCGCGTCGATGTCGGACGGACGTTCGGGACGGATCGTGATCATCGGCAGCTCCTTCCCCGCCCGCGGCACGCGCGCGAAGGCGCGCGCTCGGGCGCAGTCAGCTCAAAGGTCCAGGGAAGGGGAGGCGGCGAACCGCCTCCCTTAGCGGTCAGATGTGGCCCGATCGCGGAGCGATCAGATGTGGTACGTCTTCAGCGGCTCGAAGCCGTTGAAGGCCACCGACGAGTAGGTCGCCGTATAGGCGCCGGTCCCTTCGATCAGCACCTTGTCGCCGATCTCAAGGCTCACCGGCAGCATGTACGGGTCCTTCTCGTACAGCACGTCGGCCGAATCGCAGGTCGGACCGGCGAGCACGCACGGCGCCATGACGTCGCCGTCGCGCGGGGTGCGGATCGGGTACCGGATCGACTCGTCCATCGTCTCGGCGAGACCGCCGAACTTGCCGATGTCGAGATAGACCCAGCGCACGTCGTCTTCCTCGCTCTTCTTGGAGACGAGGACGACTTCCGCCTCGATGATGCCCGCGCCGCCGACCATGCCGCGGCCCGGCTCGATGATCGTCTCCGGGATGCGGTTGCCGAAGTGCTTGCGCAGCGCCTTGAAGATGGCGTTGCCGTAGGTCTTCACCGACGGAACGTTCTTCAGGTACTTGGTCGGGAAGCCGCCGCCCAGGTTGACCATGGCGAGGTTCATGCCGCGCTCGCCGCACTCCTTGAATACGGACGCCGCCGAAGCGAGCGCCCGGTCCCAGGCGTGCTGGTTGCGCTGCTGGGAACCGACGTGGAACGACACGCCATGCGGCTCCAGGCCGAGCTTGAGCGCGTGCTCGAGCACGTCCACGGCCATCCCCGGCTCGCAGCCGAACTTGCGCGACAGCGGCCATTCCGCCCCGACGCAGTCGGACAGGATGCGGCAGAAGACCCGGGACCCCGGGGCCGCGCGCGCGACCTTCTCGACCTCGGCCTTGCAGTCGACCGCGTAGAGGCGGACGCCGAGCGCGAAGGCGCGCGCGATGTCGCGCTCCTTCTTGATCGTGTTGCCGTACGAGATGCGGTCGGCCGTGGCGCCGGCCGCGAGCGCCATCTCGATCTCGGCGACCGAGGCGGTGTCGAAGCAGGAGCCGAGCTTGGCCAGCAGCGCCAGCACTTCCGGCGCCGGGTTCGCCTTGACGGCGTAGAACACCCGCGTGTCCGGCAGGGCCTTGGCGAAGGCGGTGTAGTTGTCGCGCACGACGTCGAGGTCGACGACGAGGCAGGGCCCGTCATCGCGGCGGTTGCGCAGGAATTCGCGAATGCGCTCGGTCATTGGCGCACACTCCCAGCTCAAAGGGACGGCATCGCCGTCCAAATGTTGCGGTTTTGGGAGCCTCGCTCGGGTGCGCGATGGGGACGCAGCCCGGGCTGAACTCTTAAACCGCTTAGCTGCCTTGGCTTGGAGGGGAGACCCCGCCGCACTGCTGGCAAGATGGACAAGCCTCGTCGGTGACCCGTCGCCGGCGGTGGAAGGCCGGCAGAGACCAAAGAAGCCCGCTCCGTCGTTGCTTTAAGCCGCGTCCCCTGCTGAGAGCAGAGTGCGCCGGTTTCGCCTCCGGCTGCCGATCAGAAGACTTGAGGCTACTTACTCTTCCCGTCGGGGAAGGAGCTCGCTGGCCTCAGGCGGCTGGCCGGCCTCTTGTCCGGCTACCTACCGATCGACACACGGCCACAGGCACGTGCGAAATTGGGCAAGTCGGAAATAACATCTTTTTTGCGTTGTGCAAGCGAATAAGTTCGCCCGACGCAAAATCATCCTTAACTTTTGTTGAGCGAGGCGGCCTGCGTCGCCGCCGGCGCGCTAGCGGCGCTCGACGAACGGCTCGATGCGGTTGGCGTGGCGGATGAACTGCGTCATCACCACGATGCCGATGAGGACGAAGAGGCCGTCGAGGATGCGCTGGCCGGTGAGCCCGAGCTCGAATAGCGTGGCGAGCGCCCAGGAGCCGGCGAAGGCCGCGCCGAACACCTCGGCGCCGATCAGGATGGCGGCGCTGACCACGGTGGTGACGTTAAGCCAGACGATGCGGCGGCCAACGTTCTTGTCAGATTGGGCCATGGCATTCTCTCCTTCGCGAGCGGCCGCAATGTCGTCGAATCCGGCGTTCGGATCAAGGGGCGCGGAGGGCGTCGGCGGCAGCCTTTGATCTTGCTCATGGCGCCGCCCGGGCTAATCGAGAAAGCTTTTAATTATGGGGTTTTTCGGCATCTTCACGCAGGTCCGCCACTGGCTCGCCCCGCTCGCCGCGGCCGGGCTCGCGGCGGGCTTGGCCGCGCGGTTCCTGGGGGAGGAGGCCGCCGCCGAAGCGATCTGGGTCGTCGGGACGCTGCCGGTGCTGCTGGCGCTTCTGGTCGAGATCGTGACCAGCCTGCGGCGGGGCGATGTCGGGCTCGACATCGTCGCCGCGCTGTCGATGACCGCGGCGCTCGTCTTCGGCCAAGAGCTTGCGGCCGCCATCGTCGCGCTGATGTACGCCGGCGGTCAGTACCTGGAAGGCTACGCTGAGCGGGCGGCGCGGAGGGAGATGACCGCGCTGCTGTCGCGGGTGCCGCGCACGGCCATGCGCCACCGCGACGGCCAGCTCGAGGAAGTCCCGCTCGACCTGATCCGCCCCGGCGACCGCCTGCTGCTGCGGCGGGGCGACGTGGTGCCGGCGGACGGCACGGTCGCGGCCGGCATCGCGGTCATGGACCAGTCGGCGCTCACCGGCGAGGCCGTGCCGGTGAAGCTCGCCGCCGGCGAGGCGTTGCTCTCCGGCTCGACCAATGCCGGCGATGCGGTGGAAATGCTGGCGACCCGGCTTGCCGCGGAGAGCACCTATGCCGGCATCGTGCGCCTCGTGAAGGCCGCACAGGCCTCGCGCGCGCCCATGGCGCGGCTGGCCGACCGCTTCGCCATTGTCTTTCTCGCCGTCACGGTGGCGCTCGCCGCCGCCGCCTGGTGGCTGACCGGCGACCCGATCCGCGCGGTGGCGGTGCTGGTGGTGGCGACGCCCTGTCCGCTCATCCTGGCTGTGCCGGTGGCGCTGGTCGCGGGCCTCTCGCGCGCGGCCCGGCTCGGCATCCTGATCAAGGGCGGCAAGGCGATCGAGAACCTGGCGCGCGTGCGTGCGCTGGTGCTCGACAAGACCGGCACGCTCACCCACGGCGAGGCCAAGCTGGTCGAAATCCGCAGTGCGCCCGGCACGACGCCGGACGAGGTGCTGCGCATCGCCGGCTCGCTCGACCAGGCCTCCCAGCACATTGTGGCGCAGACCATCGT
This sequence comes from Pseudolabrys sp., assembly GCA_046292265.1. GTDB lineage: Bacteria > Pseudomonadota > Alphaproteobacteria > Rhizobiales > Xanthobacteraceae > Pseudolabrys. The sequence continues at coordinate 210,584 of JBKBRE010000005.1, forward strand.
GGCGGAGGCCCGCGCGCGGGCGCTCGCGCTGTCGGTGCCGACGGAGGTCGTGGAGGTTCCGGGCGAAGGCGTCGTCGGCCGGGTGGACGGCCGCGAGGCCATCGTCGGCGGCCTGCGCTTCGTCGCCGGCCAGGTCGGCGGCGCGGCGGTGGCCGCGCTCGGGGGCGAGCGGACGCCCGGGGCGCTGGCGAGTGCGGTGGCGGTCGACGGCAAGCTCATCGGCGTGCTGGTGCTGGCAGACGCGCTGCGCGCCGGCACCGAGCAGCTCCTCAGCTCCCTCCGCGCCGACGGCATCGACCGCATCGTCCTGGCCACCGGTGACCGCCACGACGTCGCCCGCTTCATTGCCGCAGGCCTGTCGCTCGACCTGGTGCGGTCGGAGCTCACCCCCGACCAGAAGATCCTGACGGTGCTCTCCGAGCGCAAGAACGGCCCGGTGCTGATGATCGGCGACGGGGTGAACGACGCCCCCGCACTCGCGGCAGCCGATGTCGGCGTTGCAATGGGAGCTAAAGGCGCCGCCGCCTCGGCGGAGGCCGCCGACGTGGTGCTCCTGGTCGACCAACTCGACCGCATCCTCCCCGCGATCAGAATCGCACGGCGTTCGCGCGCGATCGCGCTGCAAAGCGTCGCCGCCGGCATGGGCCTGTCGATGCTGGCCATGGTCGCCGCCGCCTTCGGCTTCATCACACCGGTTCAGGGCGCGCTCCTCCAGGAGGTGATCGACGTGGCGGTCATCTTCAACGCGCTGAGGGCGTTGCGCGGCTAGGGTCCCGCCCGTAGATAGGGCGGATGACAAAGACCGCCGACAATCCCCTGCTTTCGGAATGGACCGCCGCCTTCGGCCTGCCGCCGTTTGGCGCCGTGACGCCCGCGCAGTTCCGCCCGGCCTTCGACGCGGCGCTGGCCGCGCATCGCGCCGAGATCGAGACCATCGCCGCGCTGGACGAAACCCCGACTTTCGCCAACACCATCGAGGCGCTGGAGAAGAGCGGCCGCGACCTCGACAGGGTATCGAACCTCTTCTTCGTGCTGGCCGGCGCGGACACGTCGGACGCCATCGAGGCGGTCGAGCGCGAGGTCTCGCCGCTGCTCGCCCGGCATTCGAACGCGCTGTATCTGAACGCCCCGCTGTTCAAGCGCATTGCCGACCTTTACGCCCGTCGCGCCACGCTCGACCTCACGCCCGAGCAGGCGCGCGTGCTCGACCGCTATCACATCCGCTTCGTCCGCGCCGGCGCCGCGCTCGACAAGCCGGCGCAGGACCGGCTCGCTTCCATCAACGAGCGGCTCGCCACCCTCGGCACGCAGTTCGGCCAGAACGTGCTGGCGGACGAGAAATCCTACGCGCTGATCCTGGAGGAGGGCGACCTCGCCGGCCTGCCGGACTTCGCGCGCGCGGCCGCGCGCGCGGCGGCAGAGGAGCGCGGCCACAAGGGCAAGTATGCGATCACGTTGATCCGTTCTTCCTGCGAGACCTTCCTGCAATTCTCCGCGCGCCGCGATTTGCGCGAGAAGGTGTTCCAGGCCTGGATCAAGCGCGGCGAGAACGGCGGGGCGACCGATAACCGCGCGCTGATCGCCGAGATGGTCGCCCTGCGCGCCGAGCGTGCCAGGCTTTTGGGCTTCGACAGCTTCGCGGACTACCGGCTCGACGATCAGATGGCCAAGACGCCGGCCGCCGCGCGCAAGCTGCTCGACGAGGTCTGGGGCCGCGCCCGCAAGCGCGCCGCCGCCGAGCGTGATGCGCTGCAGAAGCTGATCGCGGAGGAGGGCGGCAACTTCGCGCTCGCGCCGTGGGACTGGCGCTATTACGCCGAGAAGCTGCGCAAGGCGCGCTACGATCTCGACGAGGCCGAGATCAAGCCGTACTTCCAGCTCGACAAGATGATCGCGGCCGCTTTCGAAACCGCCGGCCGGCTATTCGGGCTCAGCTTCACAGCCGTCGACGTGCCGCTCTATCACCCCGACGCGCGCGCGTGGGAGGTGAAGGACGCGCAGGGCCGCCACGTCGCTTTGTTCGTCGGCGACTACTTCGCGCGCGCCTCGAAGCATTCCGGCGCCTGGATGACCTCGCTGCGCGACCAGGAGAAGCTGACCGGCGACACGCGGCCGGTCATCCTTAACGTCTGCAACTTCAACAAGCCGGCGGCGGGCGAGCCGGCGCTCTTGTCGTTCGACGACGCGCGCACGCTGTTCCACGAATTCGGTCATGCGCTGCACGGCATGCTCTCGAACGTGACCTATCCGCTGCTCGCCGGCACCGCGGTGCCGAGCGATTTCGTCGAGCTTCCCTCGCAGCTCTACGAGCACTGGCTGGAGGTGCCGGAGATTCTGGAGAAGTACGCGCGCCATGCGCGCACGGGCGAGGCGATGCCGAAGCCGCTGCTCGACCGCCTGCTGGCGACGCGCACCTTCAACCAGGGCTTCGCCACCGTGGAGTACACCGCTTGCGCGCTGGTCGATCTCGACCTGCACGGGCTGAAGGACCCGGCCGGCCTCGACGTCACCGCCTTCGAGCGCGACGACCTCGCGCGGCTCGACATGCCGGGGGAGATCGTCATGCGCCACCGCCTGCCGCACTTCCAGCACTTGTTCTCGGGCGGCGGCTACGCGGCGGGCTATTACTCTTACATGTGGTCGGAAGTGCTCGACGCCGACGCCTTCGAGGCTTTCGAGGAAACCGGCGACGCCTTCGACCCGGCGACGGCGCAGCGCCTGCGCGAGTTCATCTACGGCGCCGGCAACCTGCGCGATCCGGCCGAGGCCTACAAAGCCTTCCGCGGCCGCTTGCCGGCGGTCGATGCGCTGCTGAAGAAACGGGGGCTGGCCGATGCAGCGTGAGGGCCTTGTGTCCCGGATGGGGCGCAGCAGGCAGCGGCGCATCGTTGCATGCTGCGCTGCGCCCCGGACAAGAGGCGTTCCATGACCCTCCACACCGCCGGCCATCGCAAAGGCGTCGTCTGCGCGCCACACAGCAAGACCGTAGAGGACGGCCGCGCCATCCTGGCCGAAGGCGGCAACGCCATCGAGGCGATGATCGCCATGGCGGCCTCGATCGCCGCCGTCTATCCGCACATGAACCACCTGGGCGGCGACGGCTTCTGGCTCGTCCGCGAGCGTTCGGGCCGCGTGCGCGCGCTGATGGGCGCGGGCCGCGCGGGCGCGAAGGCGACGCCGCGCTTCTACCGCGACGCCGGCCACGACCAGATTCCCACGCGCGGGCCGCTCGCCGCGCTGACGGTGCCCGGCGCGGTGGCGGCCTGGATGCTGGCGCTCGACGCCGCGAAGGCCAACGGTGGCAAGCTGCCGCTCGACCTGCTGCTCGCGCCGGCGATCAAGCACGCGCGCGAGGGCTACACCGTCACCCGCAGCCAGGCCGCGCTGACGAAAGAGAAATACGCCGAGCTCGAAACCGCGCCCGGCTTCCTCAAGGCGTTCCTCGCCGACGGCAAGCCGCCGGAGGCGGGCGCCACGCTCAAGCAGAGCGCCTTTGCGCAGACGCTCGAGCATCTCAGCCAGGCCGGGCTCGACGATTTCTACCGCGGCGACGTCGGCCGCGAGATCGCCGCCGACCTGGAGCGCATCGGCTCGCCGGTGACGCGCGCCGACCTCGAGCGCTTCCGCGGCTCGGTCGAGGCGGCGCTCTCGGTCGAGGCCGGCGGTCACACGCTCTACAACGCGCCGCCGCCGACGCAGGGGCTGGCCTCGCTGATCATCCTCGCGCTGTTCGCGCGGCTGCGTATCGAGACGCCCGAGAGCTTCGAGCACGTGCACGCCATTGTCGAAGCGACCAAGCGCGCCTTCCGCGTGCGCGACCGCGTGATCGCAGATCCCGACACCATCGCCGGCGACATCGGCCGCTATCTCGCGCCTGCCTTTCTCGACGAGGAGGCGGGCAAGATCGACGCGCGCAAGGCCGCGCGCTGGCCGGCGCCTTATGGCGAGGGCGATACGATCTGGATGGGCGCGGCGGACGCCTCCGGCCTCGTCGTCTCCTACATCCAGTCGATCTATTGGGAGTTCGGGTCCGGCTGCGTGCTGCCGGCGACCGGCCTCCTGATGCAGAACCGCGGCGCGAGCTTCTCGCTCGACCCGAAGGCGGTGAACGCGCTGGTGCCCGGCCGCCGGCCGTTCCACACGCTCAACCCGGCGCTCGCGGCGCTCAAGGACGGCCGCGTGATGGCCTACGGCACCATGGGCGGCGACGGCCAGCCGCAGACGCAGGCCGCGCTGTTCACGCGCCACGTCACTTTCCGCCAGCCGCTCGACAAAGCGCTCGATGCGCCGCGCTGGCTGCTCGGCCGCACCTGGGGTTCGACGCATACCAACCTGCGCATGGAGAGCCGCTTCGAAGGCAACCTGATCGACCGGCTGATGTCGGCCGGCCACGACGTGTCGGTGCTCGACGAGGGCTACTCCGACACCATGGGCCACGCCGGCGCGGTGGTGCTGCATCCGGACGGCAGCATGGAAGGCGGCCACGACCCGCGCGCCGACGGCGGCGCGGCGGGGGTTTAGCGGCTGCCGTCACCTCTCCCCGCGTGTGCGGGGAGAGGTCGACCCGCCGAAGCGTCAGCGAAGGTGGGTCGGGTGAGGGGGCGTCACCGCGAGTCTGAGCGCGCGAGAAGAGGGGCGCCCGCCCCCCCACACC
>JBKBRE010000005.1:215247-219426 GCA_046292265.1 Pseudolabrys sp.
GGGGCGGGGTTGCCCCCCCCCCGCTCCCGCGCCGGGGGGGGGGGGGGGGGGCCGCCCCCGTCACCGCGAGTCTGAGCGCGCGAGAAGAGCCCCTCACCCCGACCCTCTCCCCGTAAGAACGGGGAGAGGGAGAAGAAGCGCTCGCGGAATGACGACACTGATGTTCTAGTATTCAACCGCGGCGAGGCTAGGTTCCCGCCATGGCGCACGATCATCATCAACACGGCCACATGCATGCGCCGAAGGATTTCGGCCCGACCTTCGCGCTGACCACCGGGTTGAACGTCGCGCTCGTGATCGGCCAGGCGGTGTTCGGCATCTGGGCCAATTCGCTCGCGCTGCTCGCTGACGCCGGACATAATCTCAGCGACGTGATGGGGCTACTGCTGGCCTGGGGCGCCGTCGCGGTCGCCCGCTGGCAGCCGAGCGTCCGCTACACCTATCGCCTGCACGGCGCTTCGATCCTCGCCGCGCTCGCCAACGCGCTGCTGCTAATCGCAGCCGTCGGCGCGATCGCCTGGGAGGCGGTGCACCGCCTCAGCGCGCCGCTCGAGGTGGCGAGCGGCACGGTGATCGTCATGGCGGCGCTTGGCGTCGTGGTGAACGGCTTCTCGGCTTGGCTTTTGAGCCGCGGCAGCCGCTCCGACCTCAACGTACGCGGCGCCTTCCTGCACATGGCGGCCGACGCCGCGGTGTCGGTGGCGGTCATCGTCGCCGCGCTCGGCATCCACTTCACCGGGTGGCAATGGCTCGACCCCGCCACCAGCCTGCTGATCGCGGCCGTGATCCTGGTCGGCACCTGGAACCTGCTGCGCGAGTCGCTGAAGCTTTCCCTGAACGCCGCGCCGCGCACGATCGACCCGGTGGCGGTCGAGCGGTATCTGGCGGGGCTGCCCGGCGTGTCCACCGTGCACGACCTGCACATCTGGGCCCTGAGTACGACGGTGACGGCGCTCACCTGCCATCTCGTGATGCCCGGCGGGCACGCCGGCGACGACTTCCTGCATCGCGTCGCCGACGAGCTTCAGCACACTTTCGACATCGGCCACGTCACCATTCAGATCGAGCGTGGCGACGCCGGCCGCTGCGGGCTCGCGCCGGGCGAGGGCGGGGTGGCCGCCTCCAATTCGCCGCAGATTCCTCTATAGTCCCGCCGCCTATCGGGGTCGAAACGCACATGTTCAAACGGCTTGTCCTGGCTGCCCTCTCTCTCGCCGCCGCCACTGCGGCGCAGGCGCATCCGCACGTCTGGGTGACCATGACTACCGAGGTGGTCTACGCGGCCGACGGCACGGTGACCGGGCTGCGCCACGCCTGGGCCTTCGACGACATGTTCTCCTCCTTCGCCACGCAAGGGCTGGAGAGCAAGGAGAAGGGCAAGTTCACCCGCGAGGAGCTGGCGCCGCTCGCCAAGGTGAATGTCGAGTCGCTCAAGGAGTTCAACTATTTCACGGTCGCCACCGTGGACGGCAAGAAGGCCGAGCTCAGCGAGCCGCTCGCCGACTACTATCTCGACTACAAGGACGAGGTGCTGACGCTGAACTTCACGCTGCCCTTCGCCAAGCCGGCGAAGGCGAAGGACCTGACGGTGGACGTCTATGACGCCACCATGTTCGTCGATTTCGCCTTCGCCAAGGACAAGCCGGTGAAGCTCTCCGGCGCGCCGGCCGGCTGCACGGTCGCCACCGAGCTGCCGCCCGAGATGACGCGCGAGGACGCGCTGCGTCTCAGCCAGATCCCGGCCGACCAGCCCAACACCGTTATGGCCTGGGGCGCCAAATTCGCCCAGAAGATACTGGTCCGCTGCAAGTAAGCGCGCACGAGGCGCGATCCGCAGGGGCGGCGAGGGGAAGATAGCGCATGCGGCAATTCACCCTGAGCCGGGCGGCGATCGTCCTGGCAGGCCTCGCGGTCGTCGTGTTTACCGGTGCTGCGCTTGCGCAGCCGTTCGGTGTGCGCCCGCCGTCCGCGCCGGCGGCCGACGCCGGCGGCTTTGCCGGCTGGATCATCGCCAAGCAGGCCGAGTTCTATCGCATGCTCTCGGGCGCGGTGCGGGCCGCCAAAACCGACGGCAGCGCGGCCTATACGCTGCTCGGCATTTCGTTCCTCTACGGCGTGTTCCACGCCGCCGGGCCGGGCCACGGCAAGGCGGTGATCTCTTCCTACATGGTGGCCAACGACGAGACCTGGCGCCGCGGCGTGGTGCTGTCGTTCGCCTCCGCGCTGCTTCAGGCGGTGACGGCGGTGGCCATCGTCGGCATCGCCGCGGCGCTCTTGGGCGCTACCGCGCAGACGATGGGCAACGCCGTGCGCGTGATCGAGATCGTCAGCTACGCGCTGATCGTCGCCATCGGCCTGCGCCTGTTCTGGGTGAAGGGCCGCGCCCTGCTGCGCCTGCTGCGGCCGGGCAAGGCGCAGGCGCACGCGCACCATCATGGCCACGATCATCACCACGGCCACGACCACCATCATCATGGCCACGGCAACAGTCACGCGGACCACGACCACGCGGACGAGGCGCATGCCTGGGGTCACGCGCATGCGCCGGAACCGGCCGAACTCACCGGCCGCCACTGGCTGCGGCGCGGGCTCGCGGCCATTGTCGCGGTAGGCCTGCGGCCCTGCTCGGGCGCCATCATTGTGCTGGTGTTCGCGCTGGCGCAGGGCATCTTCTGGATCGGCGTCGCCTCGACCTTCGCCATGGGCGTCGGCACCGCGCTCACCGTCACCGCGATCGCCACGGTCGCCGTCGGCGCGCGCCATTTCGCCGGTCGGCTGGCCAAGGCCAAACCCGGTGTCGGCATGATCTTGGTGCGCGGGCTGGAAACCGCCGCCGCCGCCGTCATCATCCTGTTCGGCGCGGCGCTGCTCACCGGCTATATGGCGAGCGAAAGACTTCTCTGAAGCTGTCGTCCCCGCCTTCGCGGGGACGATAGTTTCACTTAATGGAAATCGTCGTCGCGCAGCTCGATCGGCTTGCCGTGCGGGGTGCGCTCGCAGGCGTGCTCCCAGGCATGCTTGGTGCGATGAAGCGTCTCGCGCGTGGCGACGCCTTTCTCGGCGACCAGCCGTTCCAGCGCGGCGAGCCAATGCAGGTAATAGGTTTCGCCGGTGTCGGGATCGCCCGCCGCCTGCGCGCGCTTGATTTCGGCGCCGAGCGCCGCCGCCCATTCCGGCCAGGTGAAGACGCCGCGCTCGTAGAGCGCCAGCGTCATGGCGAAGGCCTGCGCCTCCCAGGGCTCCTTGAACACGGGCCCCTGCTCGTCCTGCGGGACGCCCGGCACGGCCTTAGCGGCCTCGGCTGCGCGCGCGCGGTCCATCACACGCGTTCCAGATAAGGCTCGAAGGCTTCGATCGACACCTTCAGCGTCGGGTCGGCGTCGTCGCCCCAGAGCTCGCGGCCGGAGAACACGACGGTGTAGAGCCACTGCGGATTTTCGCCTTTTCCGTGCGCATTACTGTCGGGAAAGACGTGGCAGCCGTTGATGCGCTCGATGACGCCGGTGTGGCCGCGCACGTAGCGCGGCAGGCGCGTGTGCGTAACCGGGTTGATGTTCTTCGTGCGCACGCGCGCGCCGACGGCGAAGTGCGGGGCCGCCTGCGGCTCGCGGCGGAAGCTGCCGCGCGTCTTCACTCGCTCGACATCCTTCAGCGAGAAGGTGCCGCGCATGAGCGGCGCGTTCTCGTGCAGCGAATGACCGGCGGCCGCCTCGTCCGCGCCGATCATGCCGCGTTCGATCATCGAGCGCTCGAGCGCAAGGAACCACTTCTGGTAATAGGAGCTGGCGAGATAGACCGCCGGCGGCAGGCTCTCGCGCGAGAAGCGCTGCGCGTCGATGTTGAGGCCGCCATTGGCGCCGATGGCGCGCACCATCGCCATCACGCGGCCTTCCCATGTCTCGTGGAACGCCGGCTCGTTCGGCTCGGCCTCGACCTTGCCGAAGCCGTCCATGCCGCCCATGTCATGAACTCCGTTCATGACACAGCAACCATGTCGTGCACGCCGTTCATGTGCAGTCTCCTTCACCTCTCCCCGCTTGCGGGGAGAGGTCGCGAGCGAAGCGAGCGGGTGAGGGGCTCTTCGCGTAACGGCAAAGCGGCGGGGGGGGGGGGGGGGGGGGGGGGGGGGGGGGGGGGGGGGGGGGGGGGGGGGGGCGGGGGGGCGGGCGGCGCGGGGGG
>JBKBRE010000005.1:219436-236284 GCA_046292265.1 Pseudolabrys sp.
CCGCCCCACTCCCCCCCCCCCGGGGGGGGGGTGTGGGGGCGCGGGACGCGCGGGGGTGAGGGGCTCTTCGCGTAACGGCAAAGCGGCGGCCGCCCCTCACCCGGCTCGCAGCTGTGCTGCTCGCCACCCTCTCCCCGCAAGCGGGGAGAGGGAAGAAAGGGCACGCCGTTCATTTCGATTGCCCCGGCGCTTTCGGCAGGCCGGTGCCGATCATGCAATCACGCGTGACGATTTCTGCGAGCTGCTCCTCGCTCCAGCCCTCGGTGCCGGCGGGCCGCATCGGCAGCACGAGGAAGCGCGTCTCGGCGGTGGAGTCCCAGACGCGGATCTCGGTTTCCTGCGGCAGCGTGACGCCGAAGTCCGCCAGCACGCCGCGCGGGTCCTTCACCGCGCGCGAGCGATAAGGCGCGGCCTTGTACCAGACCGGCGGCAGGCCGAGCATTTCCCACGGATAGCAGGAGCACAGCGTGCACACGACCATGTTGTGCGTGGCCGGCGTGTTCTCGACGGCGATCAGGTGGTCGCCCACACGGCTGACGTGGCCGAGGGTGCCGACCGCCTTGGAGGCGTCCTCGAGCAGGGCCTTCTTGAAATCCGGGTCGGTCCAGGCCCTGGCGACGACGCGGGCGCCGTTGCGGGGGCCGATCCTGGTTTCGTAGAACTCGACGATGGCGTCCAGCGCGGCCGGATCGACATAGCCTTTCTCGGTAAGCACGGTCTCCAGCGCACGCACGCGCAACTGGGTTTCCGTCAGCTCGGAATGCTCGTGGTCGTGGTGGTGGTCGTGATCGTGCCCGGTCATGCGCCGTACTATAAGCAAAACGGCCCGCCCTGTGCCATCATCCCTGCCATGAGAATTTCGTCTATGACCGCGCTCGCCGACCGCATCGACCGGCTGAACCGCGCCATCGGTCGCGCGGCCGCCTGGCTGGCGCTCGTCATCGTGCTGGTGCAGTTCGCGCTGGTGGTGGCGCGCTATGCGTTCGGCCTCGGCTCGATCTGGCTGTCCGAGACGGTGATCTACGCCCATGCCGCGCTATTCCTGCTGGCGGCGGCGTGGACGCTTTCCGCCAATGGCCATGTGCGGGTGGACGTGTTCTACGCGCATGCGGCGCCGCGCACGCGCGCCATCGTCGACCTCCTCGGCGCGCTCTTGCTGCTGATGCCCTTCGCGCTGGTGCTGATCTGGCTCTCGGTTCCCTACGCCGCGCGCTCCTGGACGATCCTCGAGCGCTCGCAGGAGGCGAGCGGACTGCCGCTGGTGTTCGCGCTCAAGACGCTGATCCCGCTGTTCGCCGCGCTGATGGCGCTGCAGGGCGTGGCGCAGGCAATAAGGGCCGCCGTCGCGCTGCGGGAGCGCGGCTGATGCCCTTCGCCGAACTCCTCGCCGTGCTGATGGTCGTCGCCGTGGTGGCGGCGCTGCTCGCCGGCTATCCGGTGGCGCTGACGCTCGCCGGCGTCTCGCTCGCTTTCGCGGTGCTGGGCGACGCGCTCGGCCTCATGCGTTTCGCCATCCTGGGCGCGCTGCCGCAGCGCATCTTCGGCGTGATGACCAACGAGGTGCTGCTCGCCATCCCGCTGTTCATCTTCATGGGCGTGATGCTCGAACGCTCGCGCATCGCCGAGCAACTGCTCGAAAGCGTCGGCCGGCTGTTCGGCGCCCGGCGCGGCGGTCTGGGCTATGCGGTGGTGCTGGTCGGCGCGCTGCTCGCCGCCTCCACCGGCATGGTCGGCGCGACGGCCGTGACCATGGGCCTGATCATGCTGCCGGCGATGCTGCGCCACGGCTACGACCCGCGGCTCGCCGCCGGCACGGTGGCCGCTTCGGCGACGCTGGCGCAGATCATCCCGCCCTCGACCGTGCTGGTGCTGCTTGGCGACCAGCTCAACAACGCGTATCAGGCGGCGCAGCTCGCGCAGGGCAAGTTCGCGCCGGGCGTGGTGTCGGTGAGCGACCTGTTCGCCGGGGCGGTCGTGCCGGGTATGTTGCTGGTCGGGCTCTATCTCGCCTATCTGATGACGATGGCGGTGCTGCGGCCGGAAAGCTGCCCCGCCGTCGCCGGTGCGGCGCCGCACCAAGGCAGTCTGCTGGAAGCGCTGCTCGCGCCGGTGCTGCTGATCGTCGCGGTGCTCGGCTCGATCCTGCTCGGCATCGCGACGCCGACGGAGGCGGCTTCCGTCGGCGCGGTCGGCGCCATTGCGCTGGCGGCGCGGCAGACACCGCTCGCCCCGCTGATGCGGCCGGTGGTGGAGAAGACCACGCAGATCACCAGCATGATCTTCCTCATCCTGATCGGCGCAACCTTGTTCAGTCTCGTCTTCCGCGCGCTCGGCGGCGACGACATGGTGCACCGCGCGCTCACCGACCTGCCCGGCGGCACGGCCGGCGCGGTGCTTGCGGTCATGTTGGCGATGTTCCTGCTCGGTTTCGTGATGGACGCTTTCGAGATCATCTTCGTGGTGGTGCCGATCGTCGCGCCCGCGCTCCTGAAGATGCCAGGCGTCGATCCGGTTTGGCTCGGCATCATGATGGCGGTGAATTTGCAGACGTCCTACATGCACCCGCCGCTCGGGCCGACGCTGTTCTTCCTGCGCGGCGTGGCGCCGCCGGAAATCACCACGCGGCACATCTATGTCGGCATCATCCCGTTCGTGGCGATCCAGCTCGTGGCGCTGGTGCTGCTCTGGTTCGCGCCGGCGCTGACGACCGCGCTGCCGCAGGCGCTCTACGGGCGTTGAAGCAGGAAGCGCTCGGCGATCACCCACAGCCAGGCGAGCCCGGCGAGCAGCAGCGACAGGCCCACCGCGGCCGAGCCCATGTCCTTGACCCGGCCGATCGCCTTGTCGTTCTCCATGGTGACGCGGTCGGCGAGCTTCTCGATGGCGGTGTTGAGCAGCTCGGCGATCATGATGAGGAAGATGGTGCCGATGAGCGCGAAGCGCCGCGCGAAGTCGTCGGTCAGCCACAGCGCGAGCGGGACCGCGACGGCGGCGAGCCACAGCTCCTGCCGGAACGCCTGTTCCGAGCGCGCCGCCGCAACCAGGCCGTTCCAGGTGTTGATGGTGGCGCGCCAGAGTCGTTCCACGCCGATTCGCCTGTTGCGGGAAGGTGCGCGAAACTAGCCACCATCTTTTTCGCTGTCCATCCCGCGGAGCGCGATGACACGCTCCCGTCTCTCCGGTAGTTTCCGTCATGGCCGGGCTTGTCCCGGCCATCCACGTCTTTGAAAATGCCAGCAAAGAAAGGCGTGGATGCCCGGCACGAGGCCGGGCATGACGGGGTGCGAACGCCAGGTACACAATGAAAGCTTCCGAACTATTCGATCTGAAAAACCGCGTGGCGCTGGTGACCGGGGCCTCCAGCGGCCTCGGCATCCAGTTCGCCAAAGCGCTCGCCGACAACGGCGCTTCCGTCGCGCTGGTGGCGCGCCGCGCCGAGCGCCTGGCGGCGCTCAAGGCCGAGATCGAGGCGCAAGGAGGCCGCGCCGTGGCCATCGAAGCCGACGTCACCGACCGCGCCGCCATGACGCGCGCCTTCGACGAAGCCGAGAAGGCCTTCGGCACCGTCACCATCCTGGTCAACAACGCCGGCGTGGCGCAGAAGCCGGTGCGCGTGACCGACGTGAGCGCGGAGGAATGGCGGCGCGTGCTCTCGGTCGATCTCGACTCGGTGTTCTACTGGGCGCAGGAGGCCGCGCGCCGCATGGTCGCGGCCGGCAAGCCGGGCGCGATCGTCAACATCGCCTCGGTGCTCGCCTTCGGCGTCTCCAAGGGGACGGCCGCCTATGCGGTAGCGAAATCCGCCGTGATGCAGACCACCAAGGCGCTGGCCATCGAGCTCGCCTTCAAGGGCGTGCGCGTCAACGCCATCGCGCCCGGCTGGTTCGTGACCGAGATCAATGACAAGTACCTCGAGAGCGAAGCAGGTCAGGCCATGAAGCGCGACATCCCGATGGGCCGCTTCGGCGAAAAGGGCGATCTCGACGGCGCGCTCTTGCTGCTGGCGTCGGACGCCGGCCGCTACATCACCGGCGCGACCGTCGTGGTCGACGGCGGGCAGGTGGTGGGGCTTAAGGGCTGATCATTCCGGCGCGGAAGCCGCGCCGGACGCAAGGTCGCGCTGCATCAGCACGCTGTCGGTCCAGCGGTTGAACTTCCAGCCGACATTGCGCAGCGTGCCCACGTCGCGGAATCCAAGGCGCGTGTGCAATCCGATGGACGCCGCGTTGCGGCTGTCGCCGATGACAGCGATCATCTGCCGCCAGCGGCCTTGTTCGCAGCGGGCGATCAGCTCCGCGAGCAGCGCGCGCCCGACGCCGCGCCGGTGCAATCCGTCCGCGACATAAACCGAATTCTCGATCGTGTAGCGATAGGCCGGACGCATGCGGTACGGCGCGGCATAGCTGTAGCCCACGACGACGCCGTCATAGTCGGCCACAAGAAAGGCCAAGCCATGGCGCAGCACCTCGGCACGCCGCGCCGCGATTTCGTCCACCGAGGGCGGGGTCTCCTCAATCGACGCGGAGCCGTGCAGCACGTGATGCGCGTAGATGCGCTGGACGTCCGCCAGATCGGCGTCGCCGCAATCGCGAATGCGAACGCCTGCTGGCAGGGCGGGGGCCCGCGCCGTGATGGCGTAATCCCCGTTACCCCTCAGTCCGGCGAGCGAGCGGCCCTCGACCTCCTTCAATATCCGCCTCCGTTGCCATTCGTTGAACGCGCGCATGCCCGTGCGCCAGCAGCGCGACAGCGCCGCGGCAAAGCCGCTCGCGGAGGTCTGGGCGCCGGGGCTTGGGAAGTCTCGCAACATGACCGCGATCATGCGGGGCGCGGTATCAAAGTAAAGTTTATTGATCGAATACAAACTATAACGTAATGTTTGACATATGCGTGCCCCCAACCTCGATCAGATGCGTTCGTTCTCCACGCTTCTGGGAGCGGGCACTTTTTCCGCCGCGGCGCGGCGGCTGAACCTCACGCAGCCTGCGGTGAGCCGGCAGATCCGCGAGTTGGAGAAACGGTTCGGCGTGCGCCTGGTCGAGCGCGCCGGCCGCCGCGTGCGGCCGACGCGTGCGGGCGAGCAACTGCTGGCGCAGATGCAGCGCATCGAGGCGGCGGTCTCCGACGCCATGGCGATGATGGCGCCCTATCAGGACGATGCCGTCGGACGCGTCGTGGTCGGCACCGGCGCCACCGCCTGCATCTATCTCTTGCCCGCGATTCTCGGCGCTATGCGCCGCCGCTTCCCCGCTTTGCAGATCCTCGTGCACACCGGCAACACGCCCGACATCGTGCGGCTGATCGATGACAACGTGATCGACGTCGGCCTCGTCACCGCGCCGATCCACGGACGCTCGCTCAGCGTCACGCCCGGGCTCGATGACGAGCAGGTGGCGGTGTTTCCGCGCTCCGGCATGAATGTGCCGAAGACGGTCACGCCCGCCGCGCTGGCCGCGCTTCCGCTGTTGCTCTATGAACCGGGCGGCAACACGCGCCGCGTGGTTGACGACTGGTTCAGGCGCGGCGGCGTCGACGCGCGGCCGATCATGGAGCTGGGCAGCGTCGAGGCAATCAAGGAGCTGATCAATGCGGGGCTCGGTTGTGGCATTCTTCCCCGTCTTTCCGTGGCGAAGGACAGCCGCCGCTTCGTCGTCCGCTCGCTGGCGCCCGTGCTCAAGCGCAAGCTCGTCATCGTCATGCGCCGCGACAAGGTGCTGTCGAGCGGCCTGCGCCACATGCTGAAGGCGCTCAAGTCCGTTTCATCCAACTGAGGCCAGACATCCATGGACTTCACACTCTCTCCCGAGATCGAGGACATCCGCCTGCGCGTTCGCGCTTTCGTCGCGGAGCACGTGCTGCCGCTGGAGGCCGATCCGGAGAACTTCGCCGACTACGAGAACATCCCGCATCATCGGCTCCAGCCGGTGCGCGAGAAGGCGAAGAAAGCCGGCCTCTGGGCCCCGCAATCGCCGAAGGAATACGGCGGCATGGGGCTGCCCGTGGGCGCCTGGCCGGCGATCTACGAGGAAGCCGCGCGCTCGATCTTCGGGCCGCTCGCCATCCATTGCATGGCGCCGGACGACGGCAACATGAACCTGATCGCCAAGGTCGGCACGCCGGCGCAGAAGGATAAGTGGCTGCGTCCGATCGTCGAGGGCAAGGTGCGCTCGGCCTTCGTGATGACCGAGCCGCATCCGGGCTCCGGTTCCGACCCCGGCATGATGCTGACGCGCGCGGAGAAGAAGAACGACCGCTACGTCGTCACCGGCCGCAAGTGGTTCATCACCGGCGCCGACGGCGCCGAGCATTTCATCCTGATCGCGCGCACTTCGGACGACAAGCGGCGCGGCCTCACCGCCTTCCTCTATCACAAGGACCAGCCGGGCTGGCGCATCCTGCGCCGCATCCCGATCATGGGGCCGGAGGAGCACGGCGGCCACTGCGAGCTGGAGTTCGACGGGCTGGAGATTCCGTTCGAGAACGTGCTGATGACCGAAGGCGACGGCCTGAAGGCCACGCAGATTCGTCTCGGCCCGGCGCGGCTCACGCATTGCATGCGCTGGCTCGGCTTCGCCAGGCGCTGCGTCGAGATCGCGCAGGAATATGTCGAGCGGCGCGAGGGCTTCGGCATCAAGCTCGCAGACCGCGAGAGCGTGCAGGTCAAGCTCGGCGACATCGGCCACCAGATCCAGATCGGCCGGCTGCTCACCATGCACGCGGCCTGGAAGCTCGAGCAGGGCTCGCGCGCGCGCAAGGAGGTGTCGATGGCCAAGGTGCAGGTCGCCGACGCGCTGCATAACGCGGCCGACGTGGCGATCCAGCTCAACGGCGCGCGCGGCTACTCCAAGGACACGATCCTCGAATGGATCTACCGCTACGCCCGCTCGGCGCGGCTGGTCGACGGCGCCTCCGAGGTGCACAAGATGGTGCTCGCGCGCTTCATGCGCGAGGAGGGGCGGGACTTCTGGCAGTGGGGGTAGGCGGCGCCGCGTTCACGCGATGCCGGGCTTGTCCCCGAAGCGCTCCTTCATGACGTCGTCGATTTTGGCCCAACCGTACACGTTGGTCGCGCCGTCCTCGCGCCGCTTCTGGACGTGGCCGGAATCCTGCTTCCTGAAGTAGTAGCCGGCTGTCAGCCCCAACGCCTTTGCGGCGTCGGCGTACTGCTTGTAGCAAGGGTCGCTGCCGTTTCCGACCATCTTGCCGTCGCGATAGCAGTAGCAATCGGCGGCTTCGCCCCACTGGTGCCAGCCGGAGCCGGGAAGCTGGCTGGTCAGCCAGTTCGGCTTGCGCGGAATGTCGCGATACTCCAGCAGCACGGAAGCCAGCCACGGCGCGCCGTCGTTTTCCATTTTCGCCGCGGCTGCGTCGATATCAGCGGGTGAGCGCTTGTCCCATTGGCAATAGTACTTGGCCTGCGTCTGCGGCGTGCGCAGGCCTTGCGCAATGCGGAAGTCGAGGCCCATCGTGGCGCACCGGGCCAGCAGCTCTTTCAGCGTCGCGGCGAATTCCGGATCGAGTCCAAATCCCTGCGTCGGATCGTTTGGCATCGCCCCCTCCGGATCAACCACAGGTTGCCGGCAGAGTGGACCACGTCGGGCGGGGCCCCGTCAATCAGGAACGGACCGGTGATGGGGTTCGGAGCAGCGCTCATGGTGCACCTATTGTCATTCCGGAGCGCGAGCGCGAGCGAGCGAACCCGGGATCCAGACGCGCCGATCGAGCCTGTTCTGGATTTCGGGTCCACCGCGCCGTCGGTGGGACGTCGCGGAATGACGAAACGTCAGTTGCGGTAGCTGGTGTCGATCTTGTCCAGCATGCGCAGATAGGCGGACCAGTCCGAGGCGCCGCGGCCGGAGTCGTGCGTCTCGTACTGCTTGGCCGTCTTCTCGCAGACCGCCGGCGGAATCTCGATCGCCTCCGAGCCGGTCGCCTCGATGCGCAGCTGGATGTCGGCCGCCTCGATCAGGTGATGCATCAGCACGAAGGACTCGCGCGCCGTCTTGCCGACGGTAAGCAGACCGTGGTTCTGCAGGATCATCGCGCGGTTCTGCCCAAGATCGCGCGCGATGCGCTCGCGCTCGCCGAAGTCCTCGGTGATGCCCTCGTAGGCGTGATAGCCCATGCGGTTGTAGAAGCGGATCGCCTGCTGCGACACCATGCGCAGGCCGTGCTTGAGCCCGCCGATTGCCATGCCGATGGCGGTGTGCACGTGGATGGCGCAGTTCACGTCCGGCCGCGCCATCAGCACGCCGCCGTGCAGCGTGAAGCCGGGGCGGTTGATGCCGGCCTTCTCGTCGAGGTCCTCGTCCATGCAGACCTTCACCAGGTTGGACGCGGTCACCTCGGTGTAAAGCAACTCGTGGCGCTTCATCAGGAAGTAGCGCGGCTCGCCCGGAACGCGCATGGACGAGTGGTTGTAGATCACGTCGTCCCAGCCGTAATGGGCCAGCAGGCGATAGACGGCAGCGAGATCGACCCGCGCCTCCCATTCCGCCTGCGAAAATTCACCCTGTGAAACTTTACCGCCGACCGTCGCGAGCTTGGGCGCATTCATGGAAGCGTCTCCTGGTTCTTTGCGCGGAGCCTAGTGCAAACCCGTTGCGAGTGAAAGCGGTTCGCCGCGCCGCTTGGCCGCGCCGCGGCGTCTCAGTATAGAAGGCGCGGTCACGGGCGAGGAACAATGAGCAAGGCCATTCAAATCCGCATGGGCGGCTACGGGCCGGCCTCCACCGGCTTTTCCAAATCGCTGAAGTTCATCGGCGACAAATTGCAGGCGCAGTTCGGCGACCGCGTCGCCATCGACTACGTCTGGAACATCATGGACCACGGCTACAAGGCCGAGGAGATACTGACGCTGGTCGAGAAAGGCGAGATGACGCTCGGCTATCAGTCGTCGAGCTATCTCACCGACCGCGTGCCGGAGCTGGGCTTCGTCGATTTGCCGTTCCTCTTCGCCAGCAACGCGCAGGCGCGCGGCGCGATGGACGGCGCGCTCGGCCAGTATCTGGTGAAGAAGATCGAGGAGCGCGTGAGCTACCGCATCCTCGGCTGGTTCGAGAACGGCTTCCGCCACATCTCCAACGAGCTGCGGCCGATCCACACGCCCGCCGACATGAAGGGCATGAAGATCCGCGTGCTGCCGAGCGAAATCCAGCGCCGCACCTTCGAGCTGCTCGGTGCGGTCGCCATGCGCATGGACCTCACCGAGGCGATCGCCATGATCAAGGCGGGGACGCTGGACGCGCAGGAGAACCCGCTCGCCAACACGGTCACCTACGGCGTGCACAACTTCCACAAGTTCCACACGCTGACGTCGCACTTCTACATCTCGCGGCCGATCTTCCTGCACCGCCCGGCATTCGAGTCGTGGCCGAAGGATTTGCAGGAGGCGATGCAGAAGGCGGTGACCGAGGCGGTCGCCTATCAGCGCACGCTCGCGGTCGAGGAGCACGAGTCTTCGCGCAAGGCGATCGAGGCCGCCGGCTGCGAGATCGTCGAGCTGACGCCGCAGGAACACGCGGCCTTCGTCGCCGCCGTGCAGCCGCTGCTCGCGGATGCGCGCAAGATGTACGGCGAGGAGATGTTCGCCCTGCTGCCGCAGAGCTAGCGTCAGGCGGGGGCAAGCCGCATGCGGCCGCGCGTGACCAGGTAGCCGACGATCAGGATGTTGAGGATGTTGGCGCCGATGCCGGCGGCGAAGGCCGGCGCGTAAAAACCGTAGTGGTCGTAGAGCAGGCCGGCCAGCCAGCCGCCGAGCGCCATGCCGGTGCCGCTGAACAGGAGCAGCGTCGGAATGCGCCAATAGGCCTCCGCCGGCGGGAACAGCTCGCGCAGCGCCAGCACATAGGCCGGGATGATGCCGGAGAAGCCGAGGCCGAAGGCGGCGGCGACGGTGAACAGGCCGGCCTCGCTTTGCGTGAACAGGAACGCCGTCATCGCCGAGGCCTGCCAGGCCGAGCCGATCAGCACGGTCGCAAGTCCTCCGATGCGGTCGGAGATCGCGCCCCAGATCTGGCGGCTGAGGAAGGCGGTGCCGAGCAGCGCCGACAGCATCAGCGCGCCGACCGAGCGGGCGATGCCGAGATCGCTGCAGAAGGCGACCAGATGCTGCTGCGGCATCGCCATCGGGATGCAGCACAGCACGGCGGCGGCGCACATCAACGCAAAGACGAGATTGGCCGGCAGGCCCAGCACGCGCGGGTTCTGGGTGGCGCCTCCCGCGGCCGGTGCCGGCTCGATGACCTCGGGCGGGCTGCGGAAATAGATGGCGGCCAAGGGCACCACCACCAGCGCCTCGGCAAGCGCGTACCAGAGCATGGTCTGCCGCCAGCCGATCTGGGCGATGGCCGTTTCGAACACCGGCGGCCATATCGCGCCGGCCAGATAGCTGCCGCTCGAGATCAGCGCCAGCGCCGAGCCGCGGCGCTTGTCGAACCAGCGGCTGACATAGACGTAGAGCGGCGCATTGATGCCGCCGAGGCCGATCAGGCCCATGAACAGGCCGTGGCCGATCCACAAGGGCCAGGACGGGCCGAGCGTCGAGAGCGAAAGCCCGAGCGCGATCATCACCGCGCCGCCGAGCACGGTCCAGCGCGTGCCGAAGCGGTCGGCGACGCGGCCCATCAGAATTCCGCCGACACCGGAGCCCAGCCAGGCGAGCGAGGCGGCCAGGGCGGGTACCGAGCGCGCGCCTTCGACCTCGGCGGCGATGTCCTTGAGCGCGACGGCGATGATCCAGGCCGAGCCGAAAGACATCAGCATGGCGACCAGCGCCACGGCGGCGACGATCCATGAGGCCTTGGTTTCGATCGACGAAGAAGGAGGCGATTGCAGCATTGAGGGACCCGGCTGGCGTTTCCTTTTACAGGCTGGCGAAGATTTGACCACCGCGCCTATGGCATCGCCCGGCTGCATTCATGCGCGCGGCTGTCGCCACCTGAAATTTCCTTCCAGACCCGGGGCCTACTACGAAATTGACCACAGGCCCTTGAGGTGTCAGCCTTTATTCGGTTGCATCCGCTTTGCCTCCGCTTCCCGGAGACTATATGAGTGGTGCGCGGGGCGCTGTTCGGTTCCCGCGGCATCCGCCCAAGGCCAGCCATGACGCTCCGCCCCGTCAGCCTCGACGACAAATACGATCTCGGCCAGCAACACGTGCTGGTGACCGGCTATCACGCGCTGATCCGCGCGCTGCTGATGCAGAAGGAGCGCGACCGGCGCGCCGGGCTCAACACCGCGGGCTTCGTCACCGGCTATCGCGGCTCGCCGCTCGGAGGCCTCGACCAGCAGATGGTGCGCGCCGGCCGCCAGCTCACCCAGGCCGACATCAAGTTCCAGCCCGGCATCAACGAGGAACTCGCCGCCACCGCGCTGTGGGGCTCGCAGCAGACCGAGCTGCGCGGCGAGGGCAGGTTCGATGGCGTGTTCGGCATGTGGTACGGCAAGGGCCCGGGCGTCGACCGCTCGGGCGACGTGTTCCGCCACGCCAACCTCGCCGGCACGTCGAAGCACGGCGGCGTGCTGGCGCTGATGGGCGACGACCACACCGCCGAATCCTCGACCACGGCGCATCAGTCCGAATTCCATTTCGTCGACGTGATGATGCCGATCCTCAATCCGGCCGGCGTGCAGGAGATCATCGACTATTCGCTGATCGGCTGGGCGATGTCGCGCTACACCTCGACCTGGGCCGCGCTCAAGTGCATGCACGAGACGGTCGAGTCGACCGGCGTGGTGGACGGCAGCCTCGACCGCGTGCAGATCGTCACGCCCACCGACTTCGTCATGCCGGAGGGCGGCCTCAACATCCGCCTCGTCGACACCATCCTCGGCCAGGAAGCGCGCCTGCACGACTTCAAGCGCGACGCGATGCTCGCCTTCGTGCGCGCCAACAAGCTCAACACCATCATCACGTCGGGCGGCCGCGCGCCCAAGATCGGCATCATCACGACCGGCAAGGCCTATCTCGACGTGCGCCAGGCGTTCGACGAGCTCGGCATCGACGAGCCGCGCTGCAACGATCTCGGCATCCGCCTGTTCAAGATCGGCTGCGTCTGGCCGATCGCGCGCCAGGAGTTGATGGACTTCGCCGCCGGCCTCGACCTCATCATCGTGGTCGAGGAGAAGCGCTCGCTGATCGAAGTGCAGGTGCGCGAGGAGCTCTACGGAACGGCCAACCAGCCGGTCTGCATCGGCAAGAAGGACGAGCAAGGCAATTGGCTGTTCCCGGTCAAGGGCGCGCTCGATCCCAACGAGGTCGCCATCTGCATCGGCGAGCGCATCCTCAGATACGTCGGCGCCAATGACGAGATCGCCGCGCATGTCGCGCGGCTCAGGGGCGCGCAGCGCGCGCTCGACGAGGCGGTCGAGGTCGCCCAGCGCATTCCCTATTTCTGCTCGGGCTGCCCGCACAATTCCTCGACACGCGTGCCGGAAGGCAGCCGCGCCTATGCCGGCATCGGCTGCCACTACATGGCGCAGTGGATGGACCGCAAGACGCTGGGCTTCACCCAGATGGGCGGCGAGGGCGCCAACTGGATCGGCGAGGCGCCGTTCTCCAATACGCCGCACGTGTTCCAGAACATCGGCGACGGCACCTACAACCACTCCGGCTATCTCGCCATTCGCGCCGCGATCGCCTCCGGCGTGAACATGACCTACAAGATCCTCTACAACGACGCGGTCGCCATGACCGGCGGGCAGAGCCACGACGGCGGGCTGACCGTGCCGCAGATCGCCGCGCAGGTTGCCGCCGAAGGCGCCAAGCGCGTCGTCGTCGTCACCGACGAGCCGTGGAAGTACCCCAAGGGTACGGACTGGCCGCGCGGCCTCACCATCCATCATCGTGACGAGCTCGACGCCGTGCAGCGTGATCTCGCCAAGGTGCCGGGCGTCAGCGTCCTCATCTACGACCAGACCTGCGCGGCGGAGAAGCGCCGCCGGCGCAAGCGCGGCACCTTCCCCGATCCCGACAAGCGCGTGGTGATCAACGACCTCGTCTGCGAGGGCTGCGGTGATTGCGGCGTGAAGTCGAATTGCGTGTCGGTGCAGCCGCTCACCACCGAATGGGGCCGCAAGCGCACCATCGACCAGTCGAGCTGCAACAAGGACTTTTCCTGCGTGAAGGGCTTCTGCCCGTCATTCGTGACGGTGCACGGCGCCAAGCTGAAGAAGGGCGAGGGCGTGGCCGAGCCGACGGACTGGGCGCCGCTGCCGGCGCCCGCGCTGCCGCTGCTCAACCACCCCTACGGCATCATCGTCACCGGCATCGGCGGCACCGGCATCGTCACCATCGGCGCCATCGTCGCCATGGCCGCCAACATCGACAACAAGGGCGTCGGCGTCATCGACATGGCCGGCCTCGCGCAGAAAGGCGGCGCGGTCTACAGCCATATCCGCATCGCCAATTCGCCCGCCGACATCCACGCCATCCGCATCGCCGCCGGCGGCGCCGACCTCGTGCTCGGCGGCGACATCGTGGTCGCCGGCAACAAGAAGGTGCTCGGCGCGGTCAAGCCGGGCAACACGCGCGTCATCGTCAACACGGCGGAGTTCCTGCCCGGCGACTTCACCCGCAACGCCGACTTCTCGCTGCCGACCGAGCGGCTCAAGCGCGCCATCGGCAGCGCGGCCGGCCCCGGCCGCAGCCACTTCGTGGACGCGAGCCGGCTCGCCACCGCGCTGCTCGGCAATTCGATCGGCGCCAACATGTTCATGCTCGGCTATGCCTATCAGCTCGGCGCGCTGCCCTTGTCGGGCGAGGCGCTCGAGAAGGCGATCGAGCTCAACGGCGAAGCGGTGGCGATGAACCTCACCGCCTTCCGCTACGGCCGCCGCGCCGCGATCGATCCCGCCGCGGTGGCCGCGCTGGTCGCGCCGCGCCCGGAGCAGGCCAACGACGCGCTCAGGCTGTCGCAGTCCTTCGCCGAGACGGTGGAGCGCCGCGAGGCCTTCCTCGCCGCCTACCAGAGCAGGCGCTACGCGCGGCGCTATCGTGCGTTGGTCGAGAAGGTGCGCGTCGCGGAAGCCGAGAAGGTGTCGGGCCAGAGCGCGCTGGCCGAAGCGGTGGCGCGTTACCTGTTCAAGCTGATGGCCTACAAGGACGAGTACGAGGTGGCCCGGCTCTACAGCGACACCTCCTTCGTCGAACGGGTCAACGCCACCTTCGACGGCAAGCTGCGCTTCGAATTCCACCTTGCGCCGCCGCTGCTGGCGCGCCGCGATCCGCTGACCGGCGAGCCGAAGAAGATGACGTTCGGACCCTGGATGCTGAAGGCCTTTGCGGTGCTGTCGAAGTTCAGGTTCCTGCGCGGCACGCCGCTCGATCCCTTCGGCTATACCGCGGAGCGGCGCACGGAGCGCAAGCTGATCGCCGATTACGTCGCGCTGCTCGACACGCTCGCGTCGGAACTCACGCCGTTCAACCACCAGACCGCGGTGGCGCTCGCGTCCATTCCGGAGAAGATCCGCGGTTTCGGCCCGGTCAAACAGCGGCATCTCGCCGCGGCGAAGGCAGAGGAAGCCGCGCTGCGCGAGCAGTTCCGCACCGGTTCAACCCCGTTTCTCAAAGCGGCGGAATAACTTCGCCTAAGGCTAAGTACCTAGCGATCGAGGCTTGACCCGCCTCCGCCCCTGTTTTCATATCGATACAAATGAGACCGTTCTCCAGAACGGCATGAGGGGAAAACGCCGCTGCGCCGGACGGTCGGTGCGGCCGAGGGGAGGATCGAGGCTGTGCCTTCGCGCGCCGCCGGGCTGCCGGACACATTTCCCAAGCTGTTGATTCGCAACGCGCATCTGTACGGCGCGCGGCCGGCCATGCGGCACAAGGATCTCGGCATCTGGCAAAGCTGGACCTGGGAGCAGTCGCTCGAGGCGGTGCGCGCCCTGGCGGCGGGCCTGTCCCGGCTCGGCCTCAAGCGCGGCGACACCATCGCCATCGTCGGCGCCAACCGCCCCAAGCTCTACTGGTCGGTGACCGCCGCGCAGATGCTCGGCGCAATTCCCGTCCCGGTCTATGCCGACGCGGTCGCCGAGGAGCTTTCCTTCGTGCTCGCCCACGCCGAGGTCCGCTTCGCCGCGGTCGAGGACCAGGAGCAGGTGGACAAGATCCTCTCGGTCATGGAGCGCCTGCCGAAGCTCGAGCGCATGGTCTATGACGAGACGCGGGGCCTGCGCGACTACGACCACAGCCGGCTGACCGCGATCGACGACGTGATCGCCGACGGCCGCAAGGCGCTCGCCGATCCCGCCACCGCCCGATGGCTCGACGCCGAAATCGAGGCGGGCAAGGGCGGCGACACCTCGATCATCCTATACACCTCGGGCACCACCGGAACCTCCAAGGGCGTGGTCCTCACGCACGAGCGCTCGATCAACGCCGCCGCCGACACGGTGGCCTTCGACAAGCTCACCGAGCAGGACGTGGCGCTCGCCTACCTGCCGCTCGCCTGGGTCGGCGACCATTACCTGAACTACGCGCAGGGCATGGTGGCGGCCTTCTGCACGGCCTGCCCGGAGAACAGCGACACCGCGATGGCCGACCTGCGCGAGATCGGGCCCACCTTCTATTTCGCGCCGCCGCGCACGCTCGAAATGCTGCTCACGCGCGTGATGATCCGCATGGAGGACGCGGGGCTCATCAAGCGCAAGATGTTCCATTATTTCATCGGCGTGGCGCGCAAGTACGGCGAGCGCATCCTCAACGGCGAGAGCGTGCCGCTCGGCGGGCGCCTGCTCTATGCGCTCGGCAATTTGCTGGTCTACGGCCCGCTCAAGAACGTGCTCGGCTTCTCGCGCGTGCGCACCGCCTATACCGCGGGTGAGGCGATCGGTCCCGACCTGTTCGCCTTCTATCGTTCGATCGGCCTCAACCTGAAGCAGCTCTACGGCCAGACCGAGGCCTTCCTCTACGTCACCGCGCAGCCGGACGGCGCCATCTACGCCGACACCGTCGGCCCGGCCTGTCCGAACGTGGACATCCGGATCGCCGAGAGCGGCGAGGTGCTGTTCAAGTCGCCCGGCATGTTCACCGGCTACTTCAAGGACGACGACAAGACCGCCGAGGTGATGACGCCGGACGGTTTCGTGAAGACCGGCGACGCCGGTTTCTTCGACGAGAAGACCGGCCAGCTCAAGATCATCGACCGCGCCAAGGACGTCGGCCGGCTCAAGGACGGCACGCTGTTCGCGCCCAAGTACATCGAGAACAAGCTGAAGTTCTATCCGAACATCCGCGAGGCGGTGGCGCTCGGCGACGGCCGCGACTTCGTCACCGTCATGCTCAACATCGACCTGACGGCGGTGGGAAGCTGGGCGGAGCGCAACAACGTGGTCTACGCCTCCTATCAGGAACTGGCCGGCCATCCGCTCGTCTACGACATGATCGAGAAGAACGTCGCCGAGGTGAACCGCTCGCTCGCGCAGGACAAGATGATGGCGGGCGCGCAGATCAGGCGCTTCCTCATCCTGCACAAGGAGCTGGATGCCGACGACGGCGAGCTGACGCGCACCCAGAAAGTGCGCCGCGGCTTCATCGCCGAACGCTACGCGCCGCTGATCACCGCGCTCTACGACGGTTCGAAGGAGGCCGACATCTCGACGCAGGTCACCTTCGAGGACGGCCGCAAGGGCGTCATCAGCGCGCGCGTGAAGATCCGCGACATGCAGCCGGTCGCCGCGCCGGTCACGGAGAAGGCGGCATGATCGGATTCTTGCTCCACGACTGGCAGCGCTCCGTCACCCTGAGGTGCGAGGCGACGAAGTCGCCGAGCCTCGAAGGGCGACAGCCCCGGCCGTTCATACGTCGAGGCTCGCGCGCGTGCGCACGCACGCCCCACAGGATGA